>NZ_NFJR01000015.1 GCF_002159975.1 Barnesiella sp. An22
ATGAAAAAAGGGGCTCCGAAACGGAGCCGAAAATATAAAAAGATGAGTTCGATCGGAAAAATTACCGGGACAGTCTGCCGATTGACTCATAATGACGGAATTAAACGACAGTCCCTAAACTATTGACGCCATGCCTGCACCCATACCATCGCCCGAAGAGGTAGCCTCGGCCCGCCGCATCCAGGTGTGGAAGGAGTTCATCCCCCTGCCGCTGCGCTTTCCACTCATCCTCTTCATCATCATCGTCTACATGTTTTCGGGAGGCGTATACATGTCGGCCGTCTCGGAGATGTCGGGCAGCCTGTCGTGGATTACCGAAGACATCATGATGGCCGGCTACGCCTCGATGACGGGACTGACCATGGCCTTTCCGCTGCTGTTCCGCATTCTGTTCCGCTTCCAGCCGCGCAGCCTGCTGCTCTTCTCGGCCGGGGTCTTCATCGTGAGCGACTACCTGTGCATGGTCTGCGACTTTCTGCCGCTGGTGGTGCTGCTCTCGTTTGTCAGCGGCTTCTTCAAGATTGTAGGCACCTTTGTCTGCTGGAGCAACGTACAGCTCAAGATTACCCCCAAACGCGACTTTGCCGTCTTCTTCCCCTTCCTCTTCACCTTTGTGCTGGGGAGCGTACAACTGGCCAACATCGTCACGGGGTACAGCCTCTATGCCTTCGACTGGCGGGCCATGCACCGCATCACGATAGGCGCCTTCATCGTGGTCTTTGCCCTGGTCTACTTCGGCATGCGGCGCAACTACCGGCAGAGCCCCTATATCCCGTTCAAGGGCATCGACTATCTGGGCGGCATCCTGTGGAGCCTGTGGCTGCTCTGCATCGTCTTCATCTGCGTATACGGCGACCACTACGACTGGCTCGACGGCGAACCCATACGGGTAGCCCTGCTTTTTGCCGTGGTGCTGCTGATACTGTGCATCCAGCGGGCCGCCACCATACGTCACCCCTACATCAGTCTGGGAGCCTTTTCGCAGCACAACATGCTGTTCATCTTTATTCTGTTCGGGTGCATGACCCTGATGTCGGCCACAGCCACCTCGACCCAGAATGTCTTCACCAACTCGATACTGGGGTTCGACGCCCGCCACAATGCCGACCTGAACTGGGGTGTACTCACGGGAATAGCGGTGGGTACCGGCATCTTCTACCTGGCATTGACCCGCTGGAAATGGCGGGTAAAGAGTATCGTGCTTGCCGGCTTCTTCTCATTTCTGCTCTATCAGGTGATGCTCTATTTCCTCATCGACGCCTCGACCGAGAAGTACATGCTCTACCTGCCGCTGGTATTCAAAGGGGCCGGAGTGAGCCTGGTATACACCTCGCTCACCTATGCACTGACCGGAAGCGTGACCTTCGTGCACTACTTCGAGGCCATGTGTGTCATCGGCTTTATCCGCACCAGCTTCGGGGCTCCGCTCAACTCGGCCATTCTTGCCCGACTGCTCAAATACGCAAGTCTGGAAAACACGGCCACCCTGGGCGGCGAAATCGATGCCATGCACCCCATGGCCCACTCGTTCATGACGCTGTACAGCGAGTTTCAACGGCAGATACTCCTGGTGAGCCTGAAGGAGGTCTACGGCTATGCCGTCATCGTTGCCATCGTCATTCTACTGGCTATTCTGGCTTCGGACTATCGGTGGCTCATCCGCCCCCGACGCATGTGGCGGCTGGCCCAAATCTGGCGGGTCGTTCACCGTCAATCGAAACAGCTCGAGACCACTGGCGAATAAAACGGAAAAACCACTCTTCATCATAAGTAACCCTACACATAGAGGGCGCCCGACTGTGAAGCCGGACGCCCTCGCCTTTTTTTATTGCAGGATTCGATGTATCAATATCCGCCGCCCAGGGCATGATAGAGATTGATGACCCCCTGTATTTCGTCGAAGCGGTCGGAGACGGCCGAGAGCTCGGCCTCGAGCAGTGTCTGCCGGGCGGTGAGCACCTCGAGGTAGTTCTGCGAACTGTGCAGCATCAAGAGCTCGGAACTGTGCACGGCCGACTGGAGCGACGCTATCTGCTGCTGGTCTATCACGAGCCGTTGCCGGGCCGTCTGCCATTGCAACAGGGCATTGTTCACTTCGGTACCGGCATCGAGCAACGACTGGCGGAAAGTGAGCAACGCCTCCTGCTGCTGTGCCTTGGCCACCTTCAGGTTGGCCACATTCTGCCCCCGGTTGAAGAGCGGCTGCACCAGCGAACCCACAGCCGTGAAGAGCCATTGTCCGGGATTGGTGATGACGGCACCGGCCGCATTGGTCCAGCCGGCCGACCCGCTGAGGGTAATCGAGGGGTAGAAAGCGGCATAGGCCTGGTTGGTCACATAGAAAGCGGCAGCCAGGGCAGCCTCGCTCTGACGCACATCGGGGCGCCGCTGCAGCAGTTGCAGGGGCACACCCACCGACAGGGTGTCGGGGAACGACTGGGCATCGAGCGTAGAGCGCTCAATCTGCCGAGGCACATCGCCCAGCAGCGACGAGATGGAGTTTTCCATCTCGGTAATCTGCTGTTGCATCGTCAGCAGCGAGGCATCGACCGCCAGCTTGCTGGCCTCGATTTGGGCCACGGCCATCTCGGTCGTCTGTCCGGCCTCTTTCAAGGCACGCATCACCCGCAGGTTCTCGGCCCACAGTTCGGCCGTCGAGCGGCTTATCTCGTATTGCTTGTCGAGCATCAACAGGGAGTAATAGCTGTTGGCAATGGTAGCCACCAACTGGGTCTGCACGGCCTGCCGGTAGGCCTCGCTCTGCTCGAGCACCGCTCTGGCTTCGCGCTTGGCGTTGGTGATGCGGCCGAAGAGGTCGATCTCCCAATCGGCCGAGGCGGCCAGGTCGTAGCTTTTGGTAGTGCTACCGCCCTCGACGCTGCGGAGGGTCCCCTGCGGGGTAAGCGATACCGATGGCAGGTAGGCCAACTTCGAAGCGGTGAGCAACGCCTGCGCCTCTTCCACCTTGAGGCGGGCGATGTTCAGGTCGGTATTATTGGCGATGCCGCTGTCGATGAGATTCTGCAACAGAGGGTCGGTAAAGAGCTCCCTCCACGAGAGGTCGGCAATCGAGGCGGAATCGGCCGAGGCGGTCGAGCGCAGGTAGAGGCTGTCGGTCTCGGCAATCGCGGGACGTTCGTACGTCCGATATTGACAACCGGCCAGGCCGGTCAACAGAAACAAACCTATAAATATCTTTTTCATATCGAATGGTGATTCAGGAAGTCGTATCATTTCTTTTCTTCTATCTTGGGCAACTTACGCTCGGGCATGAGCTTCTCCTGCAGGGTTTGGAACACGATGAAGAGCACCGGCACGATAAAGAGCAGGGCTATCGTACCGATGAGCATACCGCCCACGGTACCCACGCCAATCGAGATGTTGCCGTTGGCCCCTACGCCCGAAGCGAACATCATGGGCAACATACCGAATATCATGGTGAGCGAGGTCATCAGGATAGGACGCAACCGCACCTGAGCCGCCGAGATGACTGCCTGCGAGATGGTCATGCCGTGACGGCGACGCTCCGAGGCATACTCGGTCAAGAGGATGGCCGTCTTCGACAACAAACCGATGAGCATGATCAGACCCGTCTGCAGATAGATGTTGTTTTCGAGCCCGAACATCTTGGCAAAGAGGAAACTGCCGGCCAAACCGAAGGGTACCGAAAGAATCACCGCCAGCGGGATGAAGAGGCTCTCGTAGAGGGCACACAGAATGAGGTAGATGAAGACCACGCAGATGACAAAGACCAGCGTCGTGGTATTGCCCGTGCTGGACTCCTCGCGCGACATGCCGCCGAACTCGAAGCCGTAGCCCGTAGGCAAGGTCTGGGCAGCTACCTCCTTCACCGCCTGGATGGCCTGGCCCGAGCTGTAGCCCGTGGCCGGTGCACCGTTCACCTGAATGGCCGAGAAGAGGTTGAAACGGGTCAACACCTCGGAGCCGTAGATGCGGGTGAGTTTCAGGTATTGGGCGATGGGGCTCATCTCGCCCGCATCGTTGCGTACGAAGATGTTGTTGAGCGCCTCGGTGTCGAGCCGGTATTGGGGCGGAGCCTGCACCATCACGCGGTAGAGCTTGGAGAATCGGTTCATGTTCGACGCATAGTTACCGCCGATGTAGCCCGAGAGGGTGCTGAGCACGTCGGTGGGCGACACGCCGTTGCGCTTGCACAACGCGGCATCGACCTCGACGAGGTATTGCGGGAACTTGGTATCGAACGAGGTGGTGGCCCGTCCGATTTCGGGCCGCTTGTTGAGCTCGGTAAGGAAGTTGCGGGTGTACTTCAGCAGGTCCTCAATCGTGCCGCCCTTCTGGTCCTGCACATAGACCTCGAAACCGCTGCTCACGCCATAACCCGGAATCATGGGTCGGGTGAAGGCCATGATGTCGGCACTCGAGATGAAGGCCGTGCGGCGCTGTATCTCCTCGATGATGGCATCGACGGCATCCTCTTTCTTGGGACGTTCGCTCCAGTCCTTCAACCGGATGGTGAACATACCGTTGCAGGCACCCTGCCCGCTCAGCATCGAGTTACCGGTAATGCTCGAGAGCACCTCGATTTGCGGAATCGTGCGCAGACAGCTATCGACCTGCTCGATGACCTTGCGGGTCTCGTATATGCTGTTACCCGGCGAGGTACGCACGTCGACAAAGACGGTACCCATATCTTCGTTGGGCACCAGACCGGTCTTGGTGGTCTTGAGCAGCACGAAGAATCCCACGCAGGCAATCACCAGCAGCACGCCGGCCAGCCATTTGCGCTTGATCATAAAGAATACGCCCCCTTTATACTTCATCACCAGCCGGTGGAAAGCCGTATCGAAGGCCATGTGAAAGCGCGACGAGAAGCTGAGCTTCTTGCCGTCGGCCCCGGTCTGGTGGGGTGTCATAATGAGGGCACACAGGGCCGGACTCAAGGTCAGGGCGTTGAGCAGCGAGATGGCCACGGCCGCCGCCATCGTGAGACCGAACTGCGTATAGAAGGTACCCGTGGTACCGCCGATAAAGCTCACGGGGATGAACACCGCCATGAATACAAAGGTAGTCGTAACCAGAGCCGAGGTGATGCCGTCCATGGCATCGATGGTGGCCAGGTAGGCCGACTTGTACCCCTCGTCGAACTTCGCCTGAACCGCCTCGACCACCACTATCGCATCGTCGACCACCGTACCGATAACCAGCACGAGAGCAAACAGCGTAAGCATGTTGAGGCTGAAGCCCACCAGATAGAGGAAAGCAAAGGTTCCCACCAGCGACACGATAATGGAGACGGTCGGTATAAAGGTGGATCGGAAGCTCTGCAGGAAGATATAGACCACCAGTACCACCAGCAGAATGGCCTCGATGAGGGTCTTGACCACGCTCTTGATCGAGGCGTCGAGGAAGTCCTTGGTACTCATCAGGTCGACAATCTTGATACCCTTGGGCAGGGTCTTGGAAATCTCGGCCAACGAGCGGTCTATCTCCTCGATAATCTCGTTGGCGTTCGAGCCCGAGGTTTGCGAAATCATGATGATACAGCCCGGGTGACCGTTCACCTCGCCGATGTAGTCGTAGGAACGGGTACCCAGCTCGATGGTGGCCACATCTTTCAGGCGCAATACCTCGCCACCGGGAAGCGACTTGATGACCATGTTCTCATAGTCGACCTCGTTTTCGTAACGGCCCCGGTATTTGAGCACATATTGGAAAGTGTTCTCGGCCTCGGCTCCCAACGTACCGGTAGCGGCCTCGATGTTCTGCTCGTCGAGCACGCCGGTAATGTCGGAGGGAACGAGTCCGTACTTCTTCATCTTGCTCGGGTCGAGCCAGATGCGCATGGCATACTCGTAACCGAACACATTCACCTCGCCCACGCCGGCAATACGCGACAGGCGAGGCTCGATGTTGATTTTCATATAGTTGGCCAGGAAAGCCTGGTCGAACGAATCGTCGGGACTGTAGACGGCCAGCTGCTTGATGTTACTCGTCTGGCGCTTGCGCACGTTCACACCGCTGCGGGTTACCTCGGCCGGCAGCAAACCCTGTGCCGAAGCCAGCCGGTTCTGCACGTTCACGGTAGCCATATCGGGGTCGGTACCTTGACGGAAGTAGACCGTGATACGGGCCGAGCCGTTGTTGGACGAGGTAGAGGTCATGTAGGTCATGTTCTCCACACCGTTGAGGGCCTCCTCGAGAGGCACCACCACACTCTTCTGCACCGTCTCGGCATTGGCTCCGGTATAGGAGGCCGATACGCTCACCGTAGGCGGAGCAATCTCGGGAAACTGCTCGATAGGCAATTGAGTCAAACCGATAATTCCCAGGATAAGAATCAATACCGAGATAACCCCGGCAAAGATGGGACGGTCGATAAAGGTTCTTATCTTCATAAGGCACTATCGTTTGGCTGGGTTGTAGACTGTTCTATATCGATGGCGATACCCTCGTGCAGCAGACCGGCACCCTCGGCCACGATTACGTCGCCTACCGTCAGGCCCGAGAGCACGATGTAGTTCTGCCCGTCGTCGTATTTATAGACGGTGATGGGTGCCGACTGGGTTTTGCCGTCGACTACCTTCCACACGAAGATGCGGTTCTGCAACTCGTAGGTGGCTGTCTTGGGTATCACAAGGCTGTTCTTGTAGACGGTAGGAATCTCTACCGAACCGCTGCCGCCGTTGCGCAACAGCCCGTCGGGGTTGGCAAAGGCAGCCCGCAGGCTTACGGCACCCGTACCCTCATCGACCGTACCGCTGATGGCGTCGATTTTTCCCGGCAAGGCATAGGTGCTGCCGTTGCTCATGAGCAGTTTCACCTCGGGCATCTGTTCCTTGGCCTTCTGCAGCGAACCATACTGTTGAATGAGGTCGAGTATCTGACTCTCGGTCATGGAGAAGTAGGCATAGACCTCGGCATCGTCCGAGACGGTAACCAGCGGCTCGGTAATGGAGCTGCTGACCAACGCCCCCACCCGATAGGGAATCATGCTGGCCACGCCGTCGACGGGGCTCTTCACCTCGGTATAGGAGAGGTTGTTGCGGGCATTCACCTCCTGGGCCTTGGCTTGAGCCAAAGAGGCCTTGGCTTCGGCCAACGTGTTTTGGGCTGTTTGCAAATCGAACTCCGAGACTACCCGCTCCTTGTAAAGCGCCTCCTTGCTCTCGGCCGAGAGCTGGGCCGTAGCCAGTTGGGCTTCGGCGCTGCGCACGTTGGCTACCGCTGTCTCGAGGGCTGCCTTGTAGGGCACCTGGTCGATGATAAAGAGGGTCTGCCCCTTGCGCACGACATCGCCCTCGTCGATGCGAATCTCGGTAATGATGCCGCTCACCTGCGGCCGTACCTCTACGAACTGACGGCCGCGGAGGGTTGCCGTGTAGTCCGATGTCAATGTCTGATTCTTAGGCTCTACGGTCAGTAGCTTGTACTTTGCACCCTCGCTCGATTTCTGCTCCTTGCATGCCACAAGCAAAGGCAAGACTGCCATAGCCAGAATGATAATCTTTTTCATTGTTGCTGTTTTATGTGATAAATACTAAATAATGCGTATGGAATAGAAAATACCTATCTTAAACCAATTCTCAAATTTATAAACTATCTCACAATATCGGAACATTTATTGATAAACGGCAAAAAAGTGATGCCTAACGGCACGGCAGATTCTTAAAAATAAACTACCTTTGTGATAATGCGAGGGGCCGCCTTCGCACCACGCAAATACCAGAGCCATGACCAACTACACACGCATCAGCATCTATATCGACTTGATTTTCAGCTTTATCATCTTGCCACTCCTCATCATGCTGGTACCGGTAGAGAAGTGGATTATTCACCACACCTACTTCATGCTCCTGCTCATTGTCTACGTCTATCTGCTCTATTTCACCTACCGCAAGGTGAATATACCGGGGCTCATCATGCAGCGGCAGTTCAGGCTCGTCGTGCTGCTCATGGTGGTCCTCATCTTTATCACCTGGGCCATCAGCCAGATACCTATCCCGAAAGACGACTTCATCGAGTCGCCTCGCGACTGGGGCATACGCCAGCACATCCGGAGCCTGAGCGTTTGGTTTTTCTTTTTCGTAGTCACGGGGTTCAGCCTGGCCATCGAGCTGATGTTCGAGCTCTTCAAGCAGATACTCTCGAAGCAGGAAATCGAAGCCGAGAAGAACAAGGCCGAGCTGGCGCTCTACAAGGCACAGATCAACCCGCACTTCCTCTTCAACACGCTCAATGCCCTCTACGGGCTGGTGCTCACCAAATCGGACAAGACGGAGTCGGCCTTTATCCAGTTCTCCGACATCCTCAAGTACATGTACACCCAGACTACACTCGACACCATACCCATCTGCAACGAAATCGAATACATCAGGCAGTATGTCGACCTGCAGTCGCTGCGCCTCAACCGCCATACCCACATCGACTTCCACACCGAGACCGACGACGAGCAGGCCCAGATACCGCCCATGATTCTCATCACCTTTGTCGAGAATGCCTTCAAGTACGGCACCTCGTCCGATGTCGACTGCACCATCTATATCCAGATTGCCGTGAAGGAGGGGGTGTTGCACTTCGAGACCGAAAACACCATTATGAAGGAGAAGAAGGAGCCGACCCCGGCCATCGGCATCGAGAACTGCCGCAAACGGCTGGAGCTGCTCTACCCCGGCCGCTTCTCGCTCACGACCGGCCGGGAAGGCAACCAGTTTAAAACCCGACTGACTATTCAACTACAATGAAAAAAGCCACCTGCATAGCCATCGACGACGAGCCTCTGGCTCTGCTCGTCATCACCCAGTTCTGCGAACGATTCGGCGGGCTGGAGCTGACCACCTTCAGCGAACCCCTCGTGGGGCTCGAGGAGATACGCCGCCGCAAGCCCGACCTGGTGTTTCTCGACATCGAGATGAACAGCATCAGCGGCCTCGACATAGCCCGCGACCTGCCCGAGGAGTGCTGTTTCATCTTCACCACGGCTCACGCCCAGTATGCCCTCAACGGCTTCGAGCTCGACGCCGTCGACTTCCTGCACAAGCCCTTTGCCTACGAGCGGTTCGAGAAGGCGGTCGAGAAGGCCATCCGCCGCATCGAGACCGAGCGCGACCGCACCCCCGACAGCATCGTGGTCAAGCAGGAATACAACAACGTGACCATCCCCACCAACGATATTCTCTATATCGAAGCGATGGAAAACTACACCAAGATTTTCCGCGAGAGCGGCGGCTACATCCTGTCGCGCACCAACATGAAGGCCCTTCAGGAGATTCTGCCCGAGGAGAGTTTCCTGCGCATACACCGCTCTTACATCGTACCGATAGACCGCGTGGAGATGTTTTCCAAAAAGAAAATCAAACTCGCCGGGCAAGAGACACTGCTGCCCGTGGGCCGGCAGTTTGCCAACCACATCTACGACCTACTCATTGCCCGCAACTCGGGGGGCAGCCGGACCAATCTGTGACGGTTCCCTGCCCGGGTTCACCAACGACCGCCGGTGCCTCTTCGTCCCCCCTACTCGATTTTATCCGACGAAGTCTCCCCTCGCTCTGTTTTCTTTGGACAAAAACATTATCTTTGTGACCATAAACAACGAATTACCCGCAATGAAACACACCTGCATCACCGCTGCTTTACTGGGGCTGCTGCTCATGGGCTGCCAGTCGAGCAAAACCCAGTATTACGAAAAGCATCTCGTATTTCCCGAAGGAGCCACCCTCGAACAGAAAGTCGACATGGCCTCGCGCCTGACCCCGTCGCCCCAGCAGTTGCAATGGCAGCAACTGGAGCTGACCGCCTTCCTGCACTTCGGCATCAATACCTTCACCAACAAGGAGTGGGGCGACGGCCAGGAAGACCCCCGCCTCTTCAACCCCACCCAGCTCGACGCCGAGCAATGGGCCCGCACGCTCAAGGAGGCGGGCTTCAAGATGGTCATCCTCACGGCCAAGCATCACGACGGATTCTGCCTGTGGCCCACGGCAACCACGCGCCACTCGGTAGCCTCGTCGCCCTGGAAAGAGGGTAAAGGCGATGTGGTGAAAGAGCTGAAGGAGGCTTGCGACAAATACGGTCTGAAGTTCGGTGTATACCTCTCGCCCTGGGACCGCAATGCCGAGTGCTACGGCGACTCGCCCCGCTACAACCAGCTGTTCATCCAACAGCTCACCGAGCTGCTCACCCACTACGGCGAGATTCACGAAGTGTGGTTCGACGGTGCTTGCGGCGAAGGCCCCAACGGCAAGAAACAGGTCTACGACTGGGATGCCTTCTACAAGACCATACAACGGTTGCAACCCAACGCCGTGATGGCCATCATGGGCGACGACGTGCGGTGGGTAGGCAACGAGAAGGGATTCGGCCGGGAGACCGAGTGGAGCGCCACGGCTCTCGTGCCGGGCATCTATCAGCGGGCCGACAGCGTGAACCAGGCTCTGGGACTGGCCAACAAGAGCGAAGACCTGGGCAGCCGCGAGCTGCTGGCCCGGGCCAACGAGCTATTCTGGTACCCGTCGGAGGTCGACGTCTCCATCCGTCCGGGGTGGTTCTATCACCCGGCCGAGGACAATCAGGTGAAATCGCTCGCCCGCCTCGTCGACATCTATTTCGAGTCGGTGGGCTACAACTCGGTGCTGTTGCTCAACATCCCGCCCGACACCCGGGGCCTCATTCACGAGAACGATGCCCGGCGGCTGCATGAACTGGGGCAGTACATCCAACGCACCTTCGCTACCGACTACAGCCTCGCCGGCAACCGCACGTTTACCGGCCGGGAGGGCGACTCGTTCGAAATCGAGATACAGGACAACGTCCCCGTCAATACCCTGATGCTGCAAGAGGACATCGAGCAGGGGCAACGCATCGAAGCCTTCACCGTAGAGGCCTCGATCGACGGCACTTGGCTCCCGATTGCCCAAGGTACCACCGTGGGCTACAAACGACTCGTGCGGTTCGACAACCTCGTGGCCGACAAACTGCGGGTAACCATCGACCGCTCGAGGGCCGACTTCTCGA
The DNA here is from genome assembly GCF_002159975.1 of Barnesiella sp. An22. Classification (GTDB taxonomy): domain Bacteria; phylum Bacteroidota; class Bacteroidia; order Bacteroidales; family Barnesiellaceae; genus Barnesiella; species Barnesiella merdigallinarum. The sequence goes on from NZ_NFJR01000015.1 coordinate 10,993, forward strand.
TTGCCCGCGTGGGTCTCTACTATGCACAACCCATCATCGAAACCACCGACACCGAGGGGTTGAACCTCATCACCCCCAAGAGCTGCCGGTTGGGCAACCAGCCCGCCCCCCAGGCCATCGACGGCAACAGCACTACCGCCGCCCGTGGCGAGGGCCTCGTGCCCATCGTCGTCGACCTGGGCGAACCCAAGGCGATAACAGGATTCTGCTACACCCCCGTAGCCGAAGGCAACACCGAGGGAACCCTGTTCCGCTACCACCTCTACCGCAGTAACGACGGCCAGACGTGGGAGCGCATTGTCACAAACGGCGAGTTCAGCAACATCAAGAACAACCCCATCCCCCAGGTGGTCGCGCTGGAGAATATCCCCCAAACCCGATACCTGAAACTCGAGCCCCTCGAAGAGATCGACGGCCGAGCCCAGACCTCGGTAGCCGAGCTGGGCGTCGTGGCTCCCTGACCTCCCGACCCATCCATACATCCAACGCATACCGCAGCACCCGCTCACACCCCGTGAGACCGGGTGCTGCCGCTTTAAATGGCCCGCTCCAAGACTATTAAAAATGTTACATTCACTATCAACGAGGTTTCGTGCAACATTTTTAGGAGCTTTCGCAACATTTGTTCTATGTACCGGCGTGAACCATTTTCTATTTTTGCTCTCGCTAAGCCAAAAACAAGAACTTAACACAAATTTTATTTTTATGCTACCATGAAAAAAGGTATTGTAAATCAAATTCTACTAAAAGCAGGCACAGCCCTGTTGCTCGTGACCCTGACTTGTGGAAGCGCAATGGCACAAGAACAAGAAAAAGGAGATGCCAACCAGAGCGAAAATGCTTCTACCTCTAAAGAGGAGGGCAACCGCAATGTGATGCTCAACGCAGCCAGCGCCAACGGGCCCCGCGAAATACAAATAGGTTTACCCTCGGCCGATGTCAACGTGCTCGAAAACGGCATGCTCGTGACCTACGCCACCAATCCCCACTCCGTCAACTCGCTGTGGCGTGCCGACGCCAGCCTCAGCCATGTGGGACTTCTCAAAATCTCGGAGACGGCCATCACGACCGGTAACATCGGCTATGCCGTCAACTCCTTCACGCAACTGGGCGAAAAGGGATTCCACGGCACGCTCAACTACAAGAGCAACCACTTCGGCATGCAGGAGTTCTCGCTCAACGTCAACGGCGGCATTGGCAAAGACTGGTACTACAGCGGCAGCATCTACCAGGATTTCGACCCGGGAACCTTCAAAATCAAATCGACTCCTTTCCAGGACCGTACCCAAATCTACAAGGTAGCCCTCACCAAGAAGTACAATGACAACCGGGGCGAACTGACCGCCATCTACCACTACAGCAACAGCCACCCGGTTTACAACTATGCCACGCAATCGGCCCCCTTCATCTATGTAGGCGACGGTAGCGTGCGCGAGTTCGGCGACTTTGCCCTGGGTACCACCTCCTACCTGCCTGTCGACAACGAGATGGTATATCGCGACATGCGCACCGGCGAGGTTAAGAAGACCAACCTCTACGACGCCACCCAAAACCTGGGAAGCATGGTTACGCTGATGAACAACTACACGTGGGACAACGGACTCAACTGGAAAGCCATCGTCAAGTACGACCACTCGACCGGTTCGTGCGTGTACCAGACGCCCATGTCGCTCGACCAGAACGAAGCCGGCATCAACTACCAGTACGAAGCGGCCGACGGCAGCCTGCAACCCTACACCGGCGACTATGTGCAGAGCCGTATGTCGTGCCTCAACCGCGGTTTCATCAACTCGCTGATGTTTACCAGCGAACTCTCTCGCCAAACGGCCAACAGCACGTGGAGGCTGGGTGTGAACGAGTGGTACTACCACATCGACTATACCTCGTCGACCACCATGTATGACCAGTCGGTACCCATGGACGGCAGCTATCCCGTGCGCCTCTTCAACTCCGACTTTGCCACATACGCCGACCGTGCCTATGCCGGTAACGGATACTACTACGACTTCAACAAAAACGCTTCGGAGTATTACAAGGGATTCGAAAACAAGGTAGCCCTCTACTTCACGCACGACTGGAACATCACCGACCGGTTGAACCTCTACTACGGTGCCCGTCTCGAATACCAGGCTCTGCGCGGTGAGAACGCTGCCGTAAAGGATGCCTCCGGCAATTATGTGGGACGTTTTGCCAACTACTACCTGGGTGCTACGGCCCCCGACGGTGTGACGCTGATTGCCCCCACCAACATCGACCACGACTGGTTCAACTATGCCCTCACCGCCGCTGTCACCTACAAACTGAACAAGCAGTTCGGATTCACGGGCGACTTCACCTACATCACCCAGCACCCCAAAATCGAGAACTTCGCTCCGGCCACGCTCCCCAACGTGGGTGAGATTTCGGTACCGCTGGGCCGCGCCGGTATCTACTACAACAACAGCTGGTTGAGCCTGACTTCGCTCTTCTCCTACATCTCGAAGACCAACAACAACTCGACACTGAACCTGCAGCACAAGACCCCGGCCGGACAAACCGAGATTATGGCCGCACCGCTCAACTTCGACATACAGACGCTGGGCTGGACCACCGACGTGGTAACCACACCGTTCAAGGGCTTCGACCTGCACTTCCTCTTTACCTACCAGCAACCTACCTACAAGAAGTACGAGACTTCGGTCACCTTCTCCGACGGTTACGTGGGTAAAATCAACGCCACGGGCAACATCGTAGCCGAGATTCCGCAAATCATCATCGAGATCGACCCCAGCTACATGATTACCGACTACCTGAAGATCTGGACCAGCTTCCGCTACTTCAGCAAGACCTACGCCAACATCAACGACGCCTACTACTTCAACGGCCGCTGGGAGACCTTCGGCGGAGTAAACTGGCAGGTAAACAAGAAGCTGGCTCTGGGTTGCACCGTAGTCAACTTCCTCAACCAAACGGGTGCCAAGGGTAGTATCGCCGGTGCCGAGCTCATCGAGAAAGAGGATGCCGGGCAATATGCCGGACACGTCATGGCCGGCAGCTACATACGGCCGTTCACCGTAGAGTTTACCGCCAGTCTCAAATTCTGATACAGATTCTTCTATACATGATAAAATCATAGGTGTTTATTTTCCGGGACAGAAAGATTCAATCCAAGGACAGCAGTAGAGACAAAGAGGCGTTTCGGCGAGGCCAGAGGTTACAAGCCTCGCCGAGACCCCAACCCGGAACAAGGCGAGCCCACTCTGCTCGGGCTCTGAAAAAATAGGGAGAGGTAAAAAAATTGTTTTAGGTTATTATTTACAAGTACGATTTTTCAAACATTTCATAAATAAAAACGACCATGAAAATAGATTTCAGACATTCGACAAAAGTGCTGGCAACAGCAGCCGCAGTGGCCGCTCTCGCAGCTTGCCAACCGCAAAAAGGCAGTATCAGTCTCGAACACCAGGGCGATACGCTCACCATCGTTCACATCACCAATCCCTCGAAATACCTGATTCTCCCCATCCAGGAGTCTCGTCCCGAAGGTAAAGTGAAACTCGACACCGGCAGTCCTGCCGATGTAACCATGGACATCCGTCTGGCCGTAGACAGCGTAGACTACTATGTGCCTTTCGCCTTGCCCGAGGGTACCAAAGAGGCTACCGTAACTATAGGACAGGTTGCCGCCAACGCCATGTGCTGGGACAGCCTGCGTCTGGCCGACACGTTCGACACGACCAACACCGACTACTACCGCCCCGTCTATCACCACACCCCGCTCTATGGCTGGATGAACGATGCCAACGGTCTGGTATACAAAGACGGTGAGTATCACCTCTATTTCCAATACAACCCCTACGGTTCCAAATGGGGCAACATGCACTGGGGCCACTCGGTGAGCAAAGACCTCATCCACTGGGAACACCTGGCACCGGCTATCGCCCGCGATACGCTGGGTCACATCTTCTCGGGCAGCTCGGTAGTCGACCACTTCAACAGCGCCGGCTATGGCAAAGATGCTCTGATTGCCTTCTATACCTCGGCCAGCGACAAGTACGGTCAGATTCAGTGCATGGCTTACAGCACCGACAACGGCCGCACCTACACCAAATACGAGGGTAACCCCATCCTCACGCCGTTCGACGGACTGAAAGACTTCCGCGACCCGAAAGTATTCTGGTACGAACCGGCTCAGAAATGGTACATGATTGTATCGGCCGACAAAAACATGCGCTTCTACAACTCGACCGACCTGAAACACTGGGAATACCTGAGCCAGTTTGGCGAAGGCTACGGCGTACAGCCCAACCAGTTCGAATGCCCCGACTTCATCCAACTGCCTGTCGACGGCGACAAGAACCACATGAAATGGGTGATGATTGTCAACATCAACCCGGGTTGCCCCTTCGGCGGTAGCGCTACCGAATATTTCGTAGGCGAGTTTGACGGCAAAGAGTTCAAATGCGACAACGACAAGAGCGTGACCAAATGGCTCGACTTCGGTAAAGACCACTATGCTACCGTATGTTTCTCCAACACGGGCGACCGCACCATTGCCGTGCCCTGGATGAGCAACTGGCAATATGCCAACGCTACCCCCAACCTCCAGTACCGCAGCGCCAACGCCCTGCCCCGTGAGCTCTCGCTCTACACCAAGGACGGCGAAATCTACATGGCTGCCAATGCCGTGAAAGAGACCCAAGGCTTGCGCAAAGGTACCACGACCATCGCCGACATCGACCTGAAGGACGAGTATACCGTAAACCCGATGAAGACCGGACCCGAAGGTGCCTGCGAACTGGAGATGGACATCACGCCGAATAACGCCGACACCGTAGGCTTCGCTCTCCTCAACGACAAGGGCGAAAAGGTAGACATCTACCTCGACCTGAAGGGCGGCCGCATCGTCATGGACCGTACACAAAGCGGTATCACCGACCTGAGCCGCTACGGCGAAGTGACCGTACACGCCAAGGAGACCGACGACCACCGCAAGAAACTGTCGGTAAACTACGTGAACGACTTTGCGCTGGGTACCTGGGCACCCCTCTCGCTGTGCAACGGCAAGACTTACCACCTCGATGTATTCGTAGACAAATGCTCGATCGAGATTTTCGTAGACGGTGGCCGCATTGCCATGACCAACCTCGTGTTCCCCACGGCTCCTTACAGTGCACTGCGTTTCTATTCCAAGGATGGTGAAGCCCAAATCAAAAATTTGAATATATACCAACTGAGTCTGTAATTCCTATCACTCGTATTCCATGAAACACAATCTGGTTTTAGCAGCAGTTTCGCTACTTGCCATAACGACACTGAATGCCAGTGATATGAAACAGATACGCATCTCGACCGACCGCACCGACCTCGTGCTGCAAGTAGCCGAGAACGGGCGCCTCTACCAGAGCTACTTCGGCGAAAAGCTGCTCAACGAGGCCGACCTGAAGGAGCTGGGGTGGAGCGTGCACGCAGCATCGGACGGCAGTGTATGCCGCCGCGGATGGGAAGTGTACAGCGGCTCGGGTAACGAAGATTTCTTCGAACCGGCCCTGGCCATCACCCACAACGACGGCAATCCCTCGACGTGGCTCTACTACGTCTCTTCCTCGACCCATGCGGTCGAGGGGGGCGTGCAGACCGACATCGTGCTGCGCGACGACAAGTATCCCGTAGAAGTGACCCTGCACTATGTGGCTTACCCCCGCGAGAATGTCATCAAGACCTGGAGCGACATACGTCATGAGGAGAAGAATCCCATCGTGCTCTCGACCTATGCCTCGACCATGCTCTACTTCAGCCGACCGGCCTACTACCTGACCGAGTTCAGCGGCGATTGGGCCAAAGAGGCGCAGATGAGCTGCCAGCCCCTGCAATTCGGCAAGAAGGTGCTCGACACCAAGCTGGGCAGCCGGGCCGCCATGCACACCCACCCCTTCTTTGTCGTCGGGCTTGACCAGCCTGCACAGGAGCGTCAAGGCGAGGTGCTCATGGGTACGCTGGCCTGGACGGGAAACTTCCGCTTCACCTTCGAGGTGGACAACGTGGGCAACCTGCGCGTGATTCCCGGCATCAACCCTTACGCCTCGGCCTATAAGCTCAAGCGCAACGAGACCTTCACGACGCCCGAGTTCATCTTCACCCTCAGCACCGAGGGCATGGGGCAAGGCAGCCGCGACCTGCAGGCCTGGGCCCGCAACTACCAGTTGAAAGAGGGCAAGGGGCCGCGCCTCACGCTGCTCAACAACTGGGAAAACACGGCCTTCGACTTCGACCAGGAGATGCTGGCCGAGCTGATGCGCGAGGCCAAAGAGCTGGGCGTGGACATGTTCCTGCTCGACGACGGGTGGTTCGGCAACAAATATCCCCGCGAGAACGACCGCGCCGGACTGGGCGACTGGGAGGTGACTCACGACAAACTGCCCGGCGGTATCCCCGCCCTCACAAAGGCAGCCCGCGAGGCGGGTGTGAAATTCGGCCTGTGGATCGAGCCCGAGATGGTGAACCCCAAGAGCGAACTCTTCGAGCGTCACCCCGATTGGGCCATCCACTACCCCAACCGCGAAACCTACTACTACCGCAACCAGCTGGTGCTCGACATGAGCAACCCCGCCGTGCAGGAGTATGTATATGGCATCGTCGACAACCTGCTGAAGGAGAACCCCGACATCGCCTACTTCAAGTGGGACTGCAACAGCCCCATCACCAACATCTACTCGCCCTACCTCAAGGCCGACCAGGGACAACTCTACATCGACCATGTGCGGGGCATATACCGGGTGATGCAACGGGTGCACGACAACTACCCGCAGGTGGCCATGATGCTCTGCTCGGGCGGCGGTGCCCGCTGCGACTACGAGGCGTTGAAATACTTTACCGAATTTTGGTGCAGCGACAACACCGACCCCGTGGAACGTGTTTATATACAGTGGGGCTTCTCGCACTTCTTCCCGGCCAAGGCCATGTGTGCCCACGTGACGAGCTGGAACAAAGAGGCGTCGATCAAGTTCCGCACCGATGTGGCGTCGATGTGCAAGTTGGGTTTCGACCTGGGGTTGAAGGAGTTGAGTGCCGACGAACTGCTCTACTGCCAGGAGGCTGTGGCCAACTGGAAACGATTGCAACCGGTTATTCTCGACGGCAGTCAGTATCGCCTGGTTTCGCCCTACGAGAGCAACCACATGGCCGTGAACTATGTCGGGGCCGACAGCCGCAAGGCGGTGCTCTTTGCCTATGACCTCTACCCGCGCTACCAGGAGAAACTGCTCCCCGTGAAGCTGCAGGGCCTCGACCCGCACAAGCGCTACAAGGTCGAAGAGATAAACCTCATGCCCGGTGTAGAGTCTACCCTGCCGGCCAACGGCAAAGAGCTCTCGGGCGACTATCTGATGAAGGTAGGCCTCGACGTGCTGGGTTTCACCCCCATGCGAAGCCATGTAATAGAAATTACCGCGATAGATTGATAGAAGCAAGAGGGGACGAGAGAGGTGACCGCTCTGTGTGGCGGCCCTTCTCTCTCCCTCTCTTCAGAAAACGAAACAACAATTACTCTATATAACGATTATGACAGCTAAACAACAAATAAAATACGGCCGACTTATCCCCGTCATGCTCTGCTTCTTTGCCATGGGTTTCGTCGACCTGGTAGGTATCGCCTCGAACTATGTGAAGGCCGACCTGGGCCTCACCGATTCGCAGGCCAATATCTTCCCGTCGCTCGTCTTCTTCTGGTTCCTCATCTTCTCGGTACCCACGGGCGTATTGATGAACCGCATCGGGCGGAAACGCACCGTGTTGCTGAGCCTCGTGGTGACCGCCGTCTCGCTGCTGTTGCCCCTCTTTGGCGACGGCTACGGACTCATGCTCTGCTCCTTCTCGCTGCTGGGCATCGGCAATGCCTTGATGCAGACCTCGCTCAACCCACTGCTGAGCAACATCATCTCGGGCGACCGTCTGGCCAGTTCGCTCACCTTCGGGCAGTTTGTCAAGGCCATCGCCTCGTTCCTGGCCCCCTATATCGCCATGTGGGGTGCCACGCAGGCCATGCCTACCTTCGGGTTGGGGTGGCGCGTGCTCTTCCCCATCTACATGGTCATTGCCATCATCGCCATCCTGTGGCTCTCGTCGACCCCCATCGATGAAGAGAAACCCGACAAGGCTTCGGGATTCCGCGAATGCCTGCGCCTGCTGGGCAAGCCCTTCATCCTGCTCTGTTTTCTGGGTATCATGTGCCACGTAGGCATCGACGTAGGTACCAACACCACGGCTCCCAAGCTGCTGATCGAGCGGGTGGGCATCACCCTCGAGGAGGCCGGCTTTGCCACCAGCCTCTACTTTATCTTCCGTACGGCCGGGTGTCTGCTGGGAACCTTTATCCTGCGTCACCTTTCGGGCCGTAAATTCCTGGCCATCAGTGTGGCCTGCATGCTGGTAGCCATGATCGGGCTGCTCTCTACCGAGTCGCTCCCCGTCATCTACGCCTGCATCGCCCTCATCGGCTTCGGCAACTCCAACGTCTTCTCCATCATCTTTGCCCAGGCTCTTACCGCCGTTCCCGACAAAAAGAACGAGGCTTCGGGACTGATGATCATGGGCCTCTTCGGCGGCACCATATTCCCGCTGCTGATGGGTGTGGCCAGCGACGCCGTGGGTCAGGCCGGTGCCATAGCCGTGATGACCGTAGGGGTTCTCTACCTGATTGTATACACCATCAAACTGAAAAAATAACTTATCGACTTATTAAATTCAAACACTAATTATAACGCCATGAACAATAACGACCATATCATCGTAGGAATGGGCGAAGCACTGTGGGACGTGCTGCCCGAAGGAAAGAAACTGGGTGGAGCTCCTGCAAACTTTGCCTATCACGTATCGCAATTCGGCTTGAACAGCCGGGTAGTAAGTGCCGTAGGCCAGGACAAGCTGGGCACCGAAATACTCGACAACTTCCGCGAGAAACGGCTGCAAGGGATTATCGAAACGGTACCCTACCCCACCGGCACCGTGCAGGTTACGCTCGACAACGAGGGTGTGCCCTGCTACGACATCAAAGAGGGAGTAGCCTGGGACAACATACCCTATACCGAAGAACTGGACCAACTGGCTCGCCAGACACAGGCCATCTGCTTCGGGTCGCTGGCACAGCGCAGCATCGTTTCGCGCGAGACCATAGCCCGATTCCTCGCCACCATGCCCGATACACCCGAGACGTTGAAAATCTTCGACATCAACCTGCGCCAGAGCTTCTACACCAAAGAGATTCTGTGCGACTCGTTCAGCCGCTGCAACGTGCTGAAGATAAACGACGAGGAGCTGGTAACGGTAAGCCGTCTGTTTGGCTACCCCGGCATCGACCTGCAAGACAAGTGCTGGATTCTGCTGGCCAAGTATAACCTGAAGATGCTCATCCTCACCTGCGGCGTAAACGGCAGCTATGTCTTTACCCCGGGTCATGTGTCGTTTGTAGAGACTCCCACCGTACAGGTGGCCGACACCGTAGGTGCGGGCGACTCGTTCACCGCCGCCTTTACCGCCGCCATCATCCGCGGCCGTTCGGTACGTGAGGCCCACCAGCTGGCCGTCGACACCTCGGCCTACGTGTGCACGCAGCAAGGAGCCATGCCCGTGCTGCCCGAGAGCCTCACCAGTCGGTTGGCTTAATACTACTTTTTCTTTTATTTTGACGAGGGCGATCCTCCCGATACGAACCGGGGCGGTCGTCCTCGTCGTATAACCGTTTTTTTCTCATATCCAGCATTTAACAGGCTACCCTACGCCACTCGCGCAACAGCCGAAACCCGGCCGGGGCAACCCCGAAGGCAGCTCGACAAAGGGGCTGTACCGCAATTCTTTCACTTGGCAGGCGTGCTCTTCTCATTAAATTTTTTATCTTTGCCTATCTTAATCCTCAAAATGAGAAGCTATGAGACGCCTACCTTTTCTTTTGCTCCTCGCCTCGTGCACTCTCGTGCTGTTGCTTACCGCCTGTACCCAGGAGAAAAACCGTTTTCTCATAGGGGTATCGCAATGCAGCGACGACGAGTGGCGCACCCAGATGAACAAGGAAATCCGCCGCGAAGCGCTCTTCTATCCCGGATTGGATGTGGAGATTCGGTCGGCTAACGACGATAACCAACGCCAGATTGCCGACATCGAATACTTTATCGACGAGGGGGCCGACCTCATCGTGGTGGCTCCCAACGAGGCCGAAGCCATTGCCCCCATCGTGGAGAAGGCTTACAGCCAGGGAATACCCGTCGTACTGGTCGACCGCAAAACCGACTCGGACCACTATACCGCCTATATCGGAGCCGACAACTACGACATGGGCTACCAGATAGGTACCTACATTGCCAGCCGCTTGCACGGACAGGGCAACATGGTAGAACTCACAGGATTGAAGGGCTCTACCCCGGCCCGTGACCGCCACCAGGGATTGGTCGACGCCCTCTCGCATCATCCCGGTATCCGCATCGTAGCCACGGCCGATGCCGGTTGGTTCCAACAGTCGGCCGAAGAGGCTTTCGACTCCATTCTGGCCCGGCAACCCCGCATCGATCTCGTCTTTGCCCACAACGACCGCATGGCCGCCGGAGCTCACGAGGCAGCCGTGCGCGAGGGCCGTGCCGGCCACATGCTCTTTGTGGGAGTCGATGCCCTGTCGGGTAAAGAGATGGGCGTGGGACTGGTTGCCGACAGCATACTCGATGCCACCTTTATCTACCCCACGGGGGGCGACCGGGTGGTGCAGGTAGCCATGGATATACTCGAAGGGCGCGACTTCCCGCGCGAAACGCTGCTCTCGACGGCACTGGTCAACCATCAGAATGCCCGCATCATGCAGATGCAGAATGCACACATCAGCACCCTCGACGAGAAAATCGAGCGGCTCAACAGTCAGCTCGACGCCTTCCTGATGCGCTACTCGGCCCAACGCATGTTCCTCTATGCCTGTATCGTGATTCTGGTGCTGGTGGGTATCCTGCTCGTGATTGTCGTGCGGGCCTTCTGGACCAAAAACCGGCTCAATACCGAACTGTCGGACCAGAAACGGCAACTCGAGGAACAGCGCGACCAGCTCATCACCCTCTCGCGCCAGCTCGAAGATGCCACCCATGCCAAACTGGCTTTCTTCACCAACGTGTCGCACGACTTCCGCACACCGCTCACACTCATTGCCGACCCGGTAGACCAGCTCGGCCAGAGCCAGCACCTCGACAAGCACGAGCGCTTTCTGCTCAACATCATCCACAAAAACGTAACGGTGCTGTTGCGGCTCGTCAACCAGGTGCTCGACTTCCGTAAATTCGAGGATGGCAAACTGCAATTGCGCCTGAGCCAGTTCGACCTGCGCAACTCGCTTGCCGAGTGGAGCGACGCCTTCCGCACCCTCTCCTACCGCAAGCACATCCACTTCGACATCCAGGCCGAAGAAGATACCGACTTTACCGTCACGGCCGATGCCGAGAAACTGGAGCGCATCGTCTACAACCTGCTCTCCAACGCCTTCAAGTTCACACCCGACAATGGCTCGATTCGCATCACCCTCGCCCGATACGACCACGAGGGCGAGCCCTACCTGCGGCTGCAAGTCGCCGATACCGGCGTGGGCATGCCGGCCGAGCATGTGCAGCACATCTTCGACAGCTTCTACCAGATAGACGTCCACCATGCCGGCTCGGGTATCGGGCTGGCTCTGGTCAAGGCCTTTGTCGAAATGCACCACGGCACCATACGCGTGGAGACGACCGAGGGGCAAGGTACCTGCTTCACCATAGAGATGCCGGCCCGGCAGTCGGGAGCTCTCGACCCCGACACTACCCGCAGTGCCGTGCTTACCAACCTGAAAGAGGGGGCCGTACTGGCTGCCGACCAGGAGACGTTGCAGGCCCAGCCGCGCGAGACGACGCCCGACGACAAACCGAGTGTGCTCGTTATCGACGACAATCAGGACATACGCGACTATGTGCGGACCATACTGCAAGACCAATATCAGGTTATCGAGGCGGCCAACGGCCAAGAGGGCATACGCCTGGCCATGAAGTACGTGCCCGACGCCATCATCTGCGACGTGATGATGCCCGTGATGGATGGGCTGGAGTGTTGCCGCCGGCTGAAGTCGGAGCTGCAAACCTCGCACATCCCCGTGATGATGCTCACCGCCTATGCCATGGACGAGCAGAAAATCAAGGGTTATGAGTGCGGAGCCGACTCGTACATTGCCAAGCCCTTCAGTGCCCGGCTGCTCACCGTGCGCCTGCACAACCTCATCGAGAACCGGCACCGCCTGCAAAACATCTTTACCGAGAACGGCAATACGCCTCTCTCCCCGGCAAAGACTCCGGTAAGCGACGTAGACAAGGGCTTTGCCGAAAAGCTGCGCCGCATCATCGACGAGAATCTGTCGAATGCCAACTTCAGCGTCGAGGAGCTGGGCGAACAGATTGGGCTGAGCCGCGTGCAGCTCTACCGCAAGACCAAGGCGCTGTATGGCTACTCGCCCAACGAACTGATGCGCATCGCACGCCTCAAACGGGCGGCCTCGCTGCTGGCCTCGACCGAGAAGACGGTGGCCGAGATTACCTACGAGGTGGGCTTCAGTTCGCCCTCGTACTTCACGAAATGTTACAAGGAGTATTTCGGCGAGATTCCTACCGAATTTCTCAAACGGAAAAAAGGCGAAAGCTGACTCCGCCCTCGCCTCTAATCTATCTCTATTTTTCCCGGTATCCTCACAGACATGCCAGACAGCGGCCTGCGCCGGTTACAGCACGTGCCAATGCTCGAGAGCACGCTTCACCCCGTCGTCGTCGACCGAGGTCGTCACATAGTCGGCCACAGCCTTCAGCGGTTCGTTGGCGTTGCCCATGGCCACCCCGATGCCGGCTACCTGCAGCATGCGGGTATCATTGCCCCCGTCGCCGAAAGCCATGGTGGCCTCGACGGGGAAACCGAAGTGACGGGCTACGGTCTTCACCCCCTCGCCCTTATCGACCCCGCGAGCGGTCACATCGGCAAAGGCGGGATACCACCGGCTCGACTCGCACGAGGGGAGCAGCGGCATAATCTCGGCCTCGACATCGGCCGTAATGATAGGGGTCATCTGGGTGATGCGCTGCTGCAACAGGGTGTCGAGCGATACGGGGCTCGAAATCTGTTGCAGGTCGAGCAGACGGTGGAAAAACTCCTCGACCTCGTGCGTAGCGTTGTAGAGCAAGGCATCGGTCTCGCCCACTAGAATGCAGGGGAAATGACGCTCGTCGGAGAAGCGCATCATCGTGCGCACATCGGCTTCGGGTATCGCATGGCAGGCCACCACCTGCCCGTCGATGACGATGCAGGCACCGTTGGTGGTCACATAGCCATCGACGAGATGGGCTATGTCGGCCAGGTTGTTAATGTAGACCAAGGGGCGGCCCGTGGCGATAAAAATCTTGATTCCCTTCTGCTTGGCCGCCTCGATGGCCTCGATGGTCGAGCGGGGAATACGGTGGGTATTGAAACTGACGAGCGTGCCGTCTATATCGAAAAACAGGGCTTTAATTTCTCTTTCCTTTTCCATACGGCAAAGATACATCAAAGCGCGCAGACTCGAGCCGGATATAACCTTTTTTCACGAGGCTCCCGACTCTGCCGGGCATGAAAAAATCCGCCTGAACGAGCAGACGGATTTTCCCAAAAACAACATCAAATAACTTATATAACGAAGTAATCACTCCTCACGGTTATAAATGGAATCCTTTATGTCGTTGATATCGACAAACTTGTTGACTATGGCGTAGATGGTGAGCCCGGCCGGACTGTGTATCTGCAACTTGCCGGCAATGTTGCGCCGGTGGGTGATGACCGTATGGGCCGACAGGCACAGCTGCTCGGCAATCTGCTTGTTGGTCATGCCCTTGACTACGCCGATGATAATCTCTTTCTCACGCTCGGTGAGGGGCTCCTGGCGCACCGTCTCCTCGGGAGCGGCGTGTACCAGGCGGTCGAACTTCTCGCGTATCTGCTCGGCCGTGTCGTAAATCGAGATGACCTCGTCGTACAGTTTCAGGACCGAGGCATCGACCAACGAGTTTTGCAGGGCGATACACTTCGGGGCCGGTCCGTCGGCACCCTTCTTGATCTGCGCTACCGAGACCACTCCCGCCAGCCCGGGATTGACGATGAACACATCGGGCTTGCGCCACGCCAGCGAGGCGGTGAGCTGCTGCACGTCGGCCACCTCGGTCGTCTCGATATTGATGGTGGTCAACTTCTTCAGCACCGAGAGCAACCCCTTGCGGATAATCAACGAGGGCTCGGCTACAATCACTTTTACGACAGGCTTCATCTCGTTTCGTCTATTTGGTTTTCCAGCTCCTGAATGGCCGGGACAAACAGGTAATCTTCTATATAGTTGTGCGAGGCCAGGTCCTGCTCGCAGGTAAAGATGTCGAACAAGACACTGTTCAACTCGTTGCTGCTCGTGGCCGGGTAATACTTGATGAGTATATTTTTCAGCTCGGTGAGCTTGGCCTCGACCTGGTCGTGCCGCTTGCGAAAGACGGCAATGCTGTACTCGCCGGGATGCACGCCGTTGAGCAGGGCCGTCACGTAGGGAAAGACCGTGCGCTCTTCGTAGCGCATGTGCTTCTGCACCTCGGCCACATACTCGTCGAAAAAGCGGAGTATGGCAATGGCTATATCCTTGGCCCCGCAGTCGATGGCCCCCAGCAGATTGCGCCGGATGGCCGGCAGCCTGAAGTTGAGGAAATAGTCGTGCGAGTTGTGCAGATAGCCCAGCAGGGCCCCCACCGATATGTCGCTCTTGTACTCCTCGGGGTCGCCCTCGTCGAGCAACAGATTGACCACAGCCAGGAAGGTATCGGTATGCACGCCGTTCTCGTCGCACACCTGCCCTATGCTTTTGTCGCCGAAACCCAGGGCGATGCCGAAGCGGCTCATCACCAGCAGCACGGGATAGTTGTCGCACACCAAATCGCTCATGCGATTGTCTCGATTATAGGCTCCCAGTTTATACATTCTATTCTCTTTTTTCGTTCATGAATACACAAAGATAGTCATATTCTCACAGTCACAAAATCGTTGCCGGTTTCGACACTACAAAGAAACAGCATTCGTACCACCTGCACAATCCCCTTTTTAGATGAAACCAACGCACATCCCTACCTAATTGTTGGGAGTCTGTATCGTCATGCCACAAACGGAGCTGACAACCGACCTAATTTTACGCCGTAAAAAGAACGGAAAAGATGATAACGATACTACTCGACAACGGCCACGGCTGCGACACGCCGGGCAAACGATCGCCCGTGTGGCCCGACGGGCGCCAACTGCTCGAATGGGAGTTCAACCGCGACATCGTTTCGCGCATGGCTCAACAGCTCGACCAGGCGGGCATCGCCTGCCGTCGCCTGGTTCCCGAAGATACCGACATCGCCCTGTCCGAGCGGTGCCGACGTGCCAACCAGTGGGCCCGCCAGGGCGACTGCCTGCTGGTCTCGGTCCACGCCAACGCCGGCGGCGGGAGCGGCGGCGAGGTATACAGCTACCCGGGTGCCGACAAGAGCCGGCAGTATGCCCACCTCTTCGACGAGGTGTGGCCCCTCGTCTTCCCCGACCTGCGTTTCAGAGGGTGCAAGGAGGCCAACTTCGCCATCTTGCGCGAGAGCCTCTGCCCCGCCCTGCTCACCGAAAGCCTATTCATGGACAACGAGCACGACTGCCGGATACTGCTCTCGCCCGAGGGGCGCGACCGGATAGCCCGCTGGCATGTCGAATCGATACGACGCATTCTGCAACAATTTTTTCCCAATCGGTAAACTTTTCGCCGCCACGCATGTTATAGGAGAAAACCAATTATACAACGATATGAAAAAAATTGTTTTTACAGTTCTTGCTGCGGCGGCACTCATAGCCTGCCAATCGAACAATAACAAAAATCAAATGATCGACGAAGGCGAAGCCGTAGAGATGATGGGTACCGACTCGACCGGTATGGTGGACATCTTTGCCTACGAAGGCGTGGTACCGTCGGAGTCGGGCCAAGGCGACAGCATCGACTACATGGTGATTATCACCCAGCAAATCGACACGGTAAACGGGGTGTACCAGATGACCCAAACCTATGTGACGGCCGACGGCAAAGCCGGCCAGCAGATGAAGAGCAAGGGTAAGAAGCTGTTCCAGCGAGGCACCCCGCAGAACAAAACGGCCAAGGTGTATAAACTGGTTCCCGACAGCGGTTCGAACCAGACGGTAAACCTGTGGGTCGAGACCGATACGACGGTCGTATTGCTCGACGACCAGATGAAGGCCCCGGCCAAACCCGACAAGCATCGGCTCAAAGCGGTAAAACATCACAAGCACCACCTGTAATCTTGCAATATTGTTTTAGGTTTATAGAGAGGAAGACGGGAGACCCGGTTGTCAAAAACCGAATCTCCCGTCTTTTTTTTTCAGGCTTTCATCATAACCGGCGGGAGAGGCGGTTGCCTCCCCGTCGTTGTCGCGGTTACTTCACAACCACTTTGTAACGTGTACCCTCCACATCGACTACATAGATGCCGGGGGCTGCGTCGACAATAGCCTCGTCCCCTTGTGTAGCATATACTTTCTGTCCACCGATACCATAGACATCAATCGAGCATTCGCTACCGGGTTGTGCCTTCACGACAATCTGACCCTCGGTTGTGGCATATACCCGATACTTGTCTACTCTGTTGTCGGCAATACCTACCACCGAGCGCTCCTGTACCTGGATATTGTCGATATTGATGTTGGTCGTACCGTCTACAGCCTCGCCCACGAACGAGAGGCGCAAAGCCGTCTCGCCCTGATAGGCGTCGAGCGGAATCACCTTCTTCACCCAACCTTCGGTTTCGTTGCCCGATGCGTAGAGGGGCCCGGCTACGGCCACAAATTCACCGTTGTTGCGCGAAACCTCTACGGTGAGGTTGTCGTTGCTCTTCTCGCCCGTGGTCTGATAGATATAGAATCCCAGAGCCGGCTCGGACAGGTTGCCGATGTTGATCTTGGCACTGGTCAGGCGGGTCTTGGTACCCACGTTCACGTTGGTAGCCATGAACGAAGCGAGACCGCCATCGCCATCCTGCGGCTGGGCGTCGGGCGAATAGGCCTGCTCGCCTATACCCCAACCGCTGTCGAGTCCTTCGAGTTTATCGGAGAGCCACATGGTGTTCATGGCACCGCCGGCAAACGATTCGGCATAGGGTGCCGAATAGGGAGCTCCGATAAAGTAGAGTTCGGAGTAGGTGCGGCGACCTTCGCCCGAGAGGTTGCTCGACAGAATCGTATAGAATACCGGTGTTTGTCCGTACTCACACGGTATGGTATTGTCGACTACCGAAGTCCCGGTGACGGCATTGGCCACAATGGTTTCGTTGTTGCGGATAACGGTGTAGTAGATGGGGCAGTCGTACATCTCGCCGCCATCGATACCCTCGGGTTTGTCCCAGGAGATGACACACGAGTAGTCGGCCTGCTCGACAATCGAGAGGTTACGCACCTCGGCCGGACGGGCGTAACCGGCCACTACCAGGATGGTAGCCGGGTCGCTCTTCTGCCCGTTGGCATAGGCATATATCTCGTAGGTATTCTCACCCTTCACCGCATGGGTATCGACCCAGCGGGTTACCAGCGAGGCACCCACCTCTTCGGTGGTGTAGACCGGTTCGGCCGAACCGTTACGGTAGACCTCCATCTTGTCGACACTACCCAGTACATCGCCTCCGATGGTATAGACCGGAGCGTAGAAGTCGATTTGTACCTGCAGCGACTGGTCGTTGGCGGCAATGGCACTCAAGCCGTAAGGCTCCATGGGGGTATTGGAAGGCCGGTAGTTGTAGACCGTGAGCGTGTCGATGGCCACCTGCGAGCCCACGAGGCTGTTGTTGAAGCAGATACCTATGCGGAAGGCTCCGTTTTGGGGGGCAATGATATATCCCTCGATTTCACTGCCTTCGCCCGGCTCGATGGTGTGAATGTTGCCGACAGCACCCAGCGGGGTGAGCTCCTCGTCGTTGCTGCACAGAATCATCTGTATCTGTGCCGAATCGCAGTCGTTGGCCAGGCGGGCGTTGAAGACAATCTTTACCTCGGTATCCGAAGCCATGTTCAACGGCGGCAGATAGAGAATATCGGGAGCTTCGGAGGCCGTGCTCGAGGAGCAGACCAAAGCCCCGTTTTCGATACGCCAGGTCGACCCGTCGGCATTGCCGTCGACCGCATCGGTAGCCTCGAGGGCCCCCGACTGTGCATAGTCGCGTGTATAGGGCAGGTCGTAGGTATCGGTGTCGGCCAGGTAGTGGTTCTCGTAGGTGAGCGTCGACCCCGACATCCAGTCGTCGGTCCAGTCGTCCCAACGATACGAAGTCTTGGTGGCGATATTGCCATACTCGTCGTAAGTATATTCATACTTCAGGCGTTCGCCGTCTACCCACGAATCGATGTACATGAAGGAGGACTGCTCGGTAATGTTGCCGTGGTCGTCGTAGCTGTACACCACACTGTCGGTAGGGGTATAGACATAGTCGCCCACCTCGAAACTGAAGGCCCCGTTGCTGTACCGCACATAGGTGACGAGGCGGCCTGCGTCGTCGTATTCGTAGCGACGGCGGTCGGCGGTAGAGAACTTGTCGTTGAGCCACCGTTCCCGGTCCTCGATAGCGACGTTGCCGTCGTAGGTATAGACCCCGTGCAGGTATACGTGCTCGCCCCACTTCTCGATGGAACTGTCCCATTTGTAATAGTCGACCTCGGCAATACGGTTCTGGTCGTCGAAGGTCATGTGCTTCTTGGCATCCTCTTTGGGACTGCCCAGCCACGACATCGACGAGGCGTGCCACACATAGCTCTCATAGTCGTTCATGCGGCCCTCGGCATCATAGCCATACACCTCGCGCGAGTTGTTGGTCAGCACACCGTCGTTGTTGAGCATCATGGTCTCCATAGACTGCAAAGAGCCGTCGCTGTTGTAGATGTAAATAATCTTCGAACTCACCTCGCTGCCCGCATACACAAATACATGGTCGAGCCTTTTCCCCGAATCAGCATCGGCGGCAAATGCCAGCCCTGCCATCAAGGAAAACACAGCAAACAAGTAAAACTTTCTCATAATCACAAAAATTTAGTTCAATCCTATATATTTTAATAAAATGTCGATAATTTCTTACAAAATAAAAGAAAATTGTCGACAAAACAATTAACATATGATAAAAAGATATTTATCACACCATATAAAATAACAGGAAATACTATTTGTCCCCGACAGCCATATTCCCCCTCGGTCGGGGGCAATATAGAGGCTCGAGACTCGTGTAAGTGTATTGTTTACTGGTTCTTAATCGAAGCGCGCAACCGGCTCAACGATTGCTGGGTGATGCCCAGATAAGAGGCTATATGCTTGAGAGGCACCTCCTTGACAATTTGCGGGCGCACCTTTATCAGGCTGATGTACCGGCTGAGGGCGTCGTCTTTCCCGAAGATCTTGCATTTGCGTTCCAGGCAATAAAGTTCTTCGATGCAGATGGTACGGAAGAGGTTCGAGATAGCCAGATTCTGCCGGCAGAGCTCCTCCAAATCGTCTTTACGGATAGAATAGAGCACCATTTGGGTCACCGCCTCGTATTGCAGAAAAGCCGGCTCGCCCTTGAAGTAGCAGAACATCGAGGCAAACAGGTCGCCGCTCACCCCCGAAACACTCGGTGACCTCGTTGCCTTTGGTATCCCAGAAGTAATCGCGTGTAAGACCGCTCTCGACCAGAAAAATCTCGTCGGACAACCTGTCGGCTCCGATAATGATTTCGCCCTTGGCATACTCTACCCGACGGAATTTCGAAAAGAGCAGTTCGAAATCCTTCTCCTCTACCTAATAGTTTTTCAAAAACAAGTCTCGTATCTCTTCTCGAATCGGTTGCATCTTGTATAAAATTACTGGTATCTACTATACTGTCTTTTATTCCGGGAGCATCGGTCCTAAACCTCGGACATCCGCTGCCGCACCACTTCGTACATCATCACCCCGGCTGCTACCGAGACGTTGAGCGACCCGATATTTCCCACCTGGGGAATGGCTACCATCTCGTCGCACAGGCGCAGGTTGTCGGGGTCGACACCGGTATCCTCGGCCCCCATGACCAGTGCCACGGGCAGCGTGTAGTCGGCCCGGGTGTAGTTGAGGGCGGCCTTCTCCGACGCGGCTACGACCTGTATGCCGCTATCCTTGAGGTAACGGATGGCACTGTGTATCGACCGCTCGCGGCATACGGGAATGTGCAGCAGGGCACCAGCCGAGGTCTTCACGGCATCGGCGTTGACACTGACGCTGCCCCGCTCGGGCACCACAATGGCATCGACGCCGGTGCACTCGCAGGTGCGGGCTATGGCGCCGAAGTTGCGCACGTCGGTCACCCCGTCGAGCAGCACGATGAAGGGCACCTTACCCTCCTCGAAGAGGGTGGGCACGATGTCGCCCAGCCGCTGGTAGGCAATCGACGAGATGAAGGCGACCACCCCCTGATGGTTCTTGCGGGTGATGCGGTTGAGCCGCTCGACCGGCACCCGCTGTACCAGGAAGCCACGCCCCTTAATCAGGTCGAAAAGCTCCTTGGCCAGGTCGCCCTGCAGCTCTTTGCGTATCAGAATCTTGTCTATCTCCTTACCGGCTTCGATGGCCTCGATAACGGCCCGAATGCCAAATATCATTTCATTCTTTTCCATTGTTCTGTTCGTTACGGTTCAACAATTCGCGGGCGTTGTCGAGGGCCGCAGCCGTGAGCGACGAGCCGCTCAGCATGCGGGCAATCTCCTCGACCCGCTCGCTATCGGTAAGGCGCACCAGATGGGTGGCCGTAGCGGTGGCGGTGTCGCTCTTGTAGACGCGGTAGTGCGTCTGTCCCCACGCAGCCACCTGGGGCAGGTGGGTGATGCTGATGACCTGCATGCAGCGGGACATCTCGCGCATGATGCGGGCCATCTTGTCGGCAATCTCGCCCGAGACCCCGGTATCTACCTCGTCGAACACGATGGTAGGCAGGGCCATGGCGTGTGCTACCAACGCCTTGAGCGAGAGCATCAGTCGCGAAATTTCACCGCCCGAGGCAACCTCCGACACGGGTTGCAGGGGCTGGTTCTTGTTGGCCGAGAAGAGGAACCGGATGGCGTCGCCGCCCGTCTCGTCGAACTGCGGTCGGGTCGAAACCTCTATCTCGAATTGCAGGTGAGGCATACCCAACGGTTTGACCCGCTCGGTGAGAGTGCTCGAGATGTTGGCGGCCGACTGCCGGCGCACCCGGGTGAGCTGCTCGGCCAGGTTGCGCACCTGGCTCTCGGCCTCGTCGACCTCGTGCTTGAGGGCAGCCAGCTCTTCGTCGTAGTTTTCGATGCGGGTGAGCCGCTCGGCAAACGAGTCGCGCAGGGCCAGCAGCTCGGCGGCACTGGCGAGGCGATGCTTCTGTTGCAGCGAATAGTAGGTGTCGAGCCGGTTCTCGACCCAGGCCAGCCGCTCGGGGTCCATGTTGAGGTTCTCTTGCGAACGGTCTACAGTCGAGGCAATATCCTTGAGGTCGATGTAGTCCGACTCGAGGCGCCCCGCCCACTCGTCCACCTCGGGATAGAGGCGCGAGAGGGCCCGCATGCGCGAGAGGGTGGCATTGAGCAACGACACGACGCCGGTCTCCTCGGCGTGCAGAAATTCCTGCAGCACGGCCAGCTCGTTCTTGATCTCCTCGGCATGCTGCAGCGTCTGCAACTCGACCTCGAGCTCCTCCTGCTCACCCTCCTGCAGATGGGCCTCATCGAGTTGGGCCAACTGATAGCGCAGGTAGTCCTCCTCTTCGCGTCCCGAGCGATTCTCCTCCTGCAGGCGGGTATAGGCCTGCAACCGCTCGCGCCACCGGCGGTAGTGCTCGCGGTAGTCGGCCAGCAGAGCGGCATCGCCGGCCATGGTATCGACCACCCGCAGTTGAAACCGCGAGTCGGCCAGCAGCATGTTCTGGTGCTGCGAATGTATGTCGATGAGCTGTTCGCCCAAGGTTTTCAGTTGAGCCAACGACACGGGCGTATCGTTGATGAAGGCTCGCGATTTGCCCGAGGGCAGAATCTCGCGGCGCAAGATGCACTCGCCCTCGTCGTAGTCGAGCTCGTTCTCGTCGAAGAAATCGCGCAGGTGATACGATGCGATGTCGAACACCCCCTCGATCACAGCCTTCTCGTCGCTGCGACGCAACGACTTGAGGTCGGCCCGCTGGCCGAGTATCAGCGACAGAGCCCCCAGAATAATCGACTTGCCGGCTCCCGTCTCACCCGTAATGACCGAGAAACCGGCCGAGAAGTCGATGTGGAGCTCGTCGATGAGCGTATAGTTGGAGACACTCAGTTTCTTTATCATAATTGCGTTTCTCTCTTTATTCAGTCTGTTTAATCTTGTCGAGAATGGTTCTATCGGTGGGATACATACCGGTGAGTATATCGTAGACGGTCTCCTTCTCCGAAGTGGGAGCTTTGGAATAGACATTCACCAGTTCGTCGAGTTTGGCATCGCGGAAGAGGGTAATCACCACCGACATGGGCGAAGCCTCGTAGACCTTCTGCAACTGTTGCAGCGACTCGGTAATCTTGGCCCGTCCCTTGTCTACACTCAGAGCCATCTCGTCGAGGCCGCCACGGTGATAGTCGTACCACAACTGGCGGAACCCGGCCGTGCTCTGCTCGACAAAGGCCGACAGCAGTGCGTGTCGGTTGCGGTTGTCCTCAAAGGCTTTCCAACCGGTCTCCATCGACGATTGCCCCAGGTTGACCACCTGGCGAGCCAACTCGTAGAAGGGGGTCCCGCCCATGGGCGAGAAGCTGTCGAAGTCGACCCCGAGAATCATATAGACATAGAAGTTGATGACGGCCGTGAGGTTGCTCTCGATACTGGTTTCGGAGAAGACCAGCGGCTCGTACTCCTGATAATTGAACTCGACCTGCGTATCCTTGAAGTTGATCAGCGTCGTGGTGTAGGAGCTGTTGTAGACCGGACGGCGCGACTGCACCTGCAACTCGCACACAAAGCGGTTGTCGGCATACTCCTTGACGGTAAAGAGCATCGAGCAGTCTATCCGTTCGACGGGCGAAATTTGTGCCGTAGACCATTTACGGTCATTGATGTACTCGGTAATGGCCTCCTTGAGGGTGGTAAACACCTCCTTGTTCGTGCCCTGTATCTGGTCGCTGTTCACCTCGACACGGCAGTTCAGTTCCTGGGCTACCGACAGGAAGGGACAAAGGAGGAGCAGCACATACAAGAGATTTCTTTTCATATTCTCATCGTTTGAAACAGGGTTACGCAAATGGTTTCCGACCCGCAGCCCGTCAATGGCTGTCGGTCAGATAGCGGGCCAGGATGTCCACAATATCGGCGGCCACCTCGGTCTTGAGCTTGCAGGGAATCTCGACCGGCTCGCCCTCGCGCCCGATGACGGTCACCTTGTTGGTGTCGCAACGGAATCCGGCGCCTGCGTCGCGCAGCGAATTGAGCACGATGAAGTCGAGATTTTTCTTTTCCATCTTCAGGCGGGCGTTGCTCTCCTCGTCGTTGGTCTCGAGGGCAAAACCTACCAGGCACTGCCCGGGGCGCTTGCGGCGACCCAACTCGGCAGCGATGTCGGGGTTGGGTTTGAGGCGCAACACACGCTCGTCGCCGCTCCGTTTCAGCTTCACGTCGCTCACCGTTTCGGGAGCGTAGTCGGCCACAGCGGCACACATGATGGCGGCATCGGCCCGGTCGTAGGCATCGACGGCGGCCCGGTACATCTCGGCAGCCGACTCCACATCGACCCGATGTATCGACGCATGCGAGGTCGTCAGGCTCACCGGCCCGGCCACGAGAGTCACTTCGGCTCCGGCTTCGGCACAGGCCTCGGCCAGGGCAAAACCCATCTTGCCCGACGAGTAGTTGCCGATGAATCGCACCGGGTCTATCTTTTCGTAGGTGGGCCCGGCCGTCACAAGTACCCGCTTTCCGGCCAGCGGCTGCGGGCGGTCAAAGAACCGGTCGAGCACGGCCACAATCTGCTCGGGCTCTTCCATGCGGCCCTTGCCGGTGAGGTGGCTGGCCAGCTCGCCGGTTGCCGGCTCGATGATGTGGTTGCCATAGGAGCGCAACAGCTCGAGGTTGTGCCGGGTCGACGGATGGGCATACATATCGAGGTCCATGGCCGGAGCCACAAACACCGGCGCCTTGCACGACAGGTAGGTGGTCACGAGCATGTTGTCGGCTATGCCGTGGGCCATCTTGCCGATGGTCGAGGCCGTAGCGGGGGCTACAATCATGGCATCGGCCCACAGGCCCAGGTCTACGTGGCTGTGCCACTCGCCGGTATTGGCGGTAAAAAATTCGCTCACCACAGGCTTCCCGCTCAACGACGAGAGGGTGACGGGTGTGATAAACTCTTTGCCCGCAGGGGTCATCACCACCTGCACCTCGGCGCCCTGCTTGATGAACAACCGCAGCAGATAGGCGGCTTTGTAGGCAGCGATGCTGCCCGTAATACCCAGTATGATATGTTTGCCTTTCAACATAGTTTCGAATCTTTGGAGAGAGACCCGGGCACCTCAGAAGCGACGGCGTGCGCGGGTGTATATCTCGGTAATCACATTCTTGGTATTCAGGGGGAAATCGCCCTGCATCATCCAACTGTAATAGCTGGGCTCGAGCTGGAACACCTCCTCGACCGAACGCCCCTTGTACTTGCCGAAATTGAATACCGGCACATCGTGCTCGTTGAGAATGATGCGGCCCGAGAAATCGACGTTGCGGTTTTGGGTCGAGAACGATACCCACGAGTCGATGTCGTTAGTGAGGTATTTTCCCTCATACTCGTCTTTCACCGCCTCGGTATAGCGGTCGAGCTGCGCCTTGAAGACCTCGTAGGTGGCCCGGGTATCGGCCAGAGCCGAATGGGCATCGACCAGCGGCGCGCCACAATAGAACTTGTAGGCGGCCTTGAGGGTGCGGGGTTCCATGATGTGGTAGATGGTCTGCACGTCGACGAACTTGCGTTTCGAGATGTCGAGATTGACGCCGGCCCGCAGCAGCTCTTCGATAAGGAAAGGCACATCGAAGCGGTTGGAATTGAACCCGGCAATATCGGCCCCCTCGAACACCTTGGCGATGTTGCGGGCTACCTCCTTGAAAAGAGGCTTGTCGGCCACCATCTCGTCGGTAATGTGATGCACCGCCGTCGAAGCGGGCGGAATGGGCATGCCGGGGTTGACAAATATGTCTTTCTCTTCCACCTCGCCATTAGGGAACACCTTGACATAGGCCAGTTCAATAATGCGGTCGGTGGTAATATTGGTACCCGTCGTCTCCAGGTCGAAGAAGACGAGCGGGTTCTTCAAGTTCAGTTGCATGATTTACTGTTCAATAGCTTGGGTTGATTAAAAATCGCTGAGCATCATGGGCATCAACAGCATGAGCAGGTCTTCGTTCTCCTTGTTCTCCAGCGGTACGATGATACCGGCACGGGTGGGATCGGAGAGCTCGACCAGCACCTCGGTAGAGGGGATATTGTTGAGTATCTCGATGAGGAACGACGCCTTGAAGCCGATGGTGAGGTCGTCGCCTGTGTAGTTGCAGGCCACCTTCTCCTCGGCCGAGATGGAGTAGTCTTTGTTTTCGGTCGACACGAGCAGCTCGCCGTTCTTCAGCTGCAGCTTGGCCAGACCCAAAGCGGCATCGGCAAATACCGACACACGACGCAGCACATTCACAAACAGGGAGCGGTCGATGATGAGTCGGTTGGTATTGTTGGTAGGGATTACCGAGTTGTAGTTGGGATAGTGCCCCTCGATAAGGCGGCAGTTGAGTACGAAATCGGAGAGCTTGAAGCAGGCATTCTTCGAATCGAACGAGAGCTCTACGTTGCCGTTCTCCTTGGGCAGAATCGACTTCAACAGATTGGCCGGTTTCTTGGGCAGGATAAACGAGGCACGCACCCCGGGAGCCACGGCCTGATTTTTGAAGCGTACCAGCTTGTGAGTATCGGAAGCCACGAACGAAATACTGTCTTCGAAGATGTCGAGATAGATACCGTTCATAATGGGGCGCAACTCGTCTTCGGCCGTGGCAAACAGCGTGCAGCCTATGCCGCCGAGCAGCTGTTGCGCATCGAGCGAGAGGGTTACGGCCGAGGTATCCATCGGCATCTTGGTGGGATATTCGTCGCCATTCACGCCGATAAAGTTGTAACGGCCATTCTGGAAATAGAGGAAAATTTCCAGATTATTGTCGTCGATTTCGAAAGTCAGCGGTTGGTCGGGCAACTCTTTGAGGGGTTCGAGCAAGATTTTGGCATTCACGGCAAAGACGCCTTCGCCCTCGGCCTCCATCACGTCGATAGCCGTAGTCATGGTGGTCTCCTGGTCCGATGCGGTCATCGAGAGGCGCGTGCCCTCGAGGCGGAACAGGAAGTTGTCGAGGATAGCCATCGAGTTTTTCGAGTTAATTACCCGGCTGATAGTCTGCAAATGTGATAGCAACAAGGTGCTGGATACGATAAATTTCATAGATATATCTTTTTGTTTATTTGTTTCTTAGCCTGTTTTCCCTGCAAAAGGACAGCGCCCTGCAGGCCCGAGCAGGCGAACCGCCGTCAGGCCGAACGGTTCCCCATCTCTTTAACGAACAAATGTAATGAAAATTTTTGGCTCGACCGACTAATTCGCAAGAATAAATGAATAAGTTATCAACACCGTTATACCCGCCCTGCCCGAAATGCTTTTCACCCCCTCGACCGTTCATTTTTCGAATATTATCGTTATATTTGTTGTAATCAGGTAGGTTTTATTTGACTATCAACAGATTGGATAAAACTCGCACGAGAACGGGCAATGGATAAGAAAAAGCCGGACTGTTCCGAACCGCCATATTTCTCATGCTTTCAAATAACTCTTTATCTCACTTGCAAAGATAACATTTCTTTCTGAAAAGGCCATATAAACGGCTGCAATCTTACGGAATAAAAACATATCGGGAAAAACGAGCATACCGTAGCCGAGTCCCCATAACCACAGGCAAAGGTAATTCGTGTTCTTCCCGTACAAGCAAGGCCAAGCCCTTCGGGTTCGTGGAAAAAATCATCCTCGCCCCGGAGGGCTTGCGGTATTTTTTCCCGAAGCCTTGCATGTACGGAACACGACCTTTTTAGGCCTGTAGTTATGGGAACTCCGGCCCCAGAAGCCGGACTAACAAAAAATCAAATGTTATGTTACAGGCAACAAAGAACAAGTACACGGTGGAAACACTCAAACCACTGAACATTCTGTACGATCATGAACACTGGCTGACACAGCAGGACGTGGATATGGCCAACGGCTATGTGGAACTGATAGAAAGGACACGCTCGGAAAAGACTCCACAGATAGGTGACAGACTCATCTATGTGGACAGATACGGGAAATATTACGGCAATGCCCTTATTGAAAACAATGATGAAGAGAGCGGTCGGATTTCCATCTGTGAAGAACCTTATATTCCCTTTGTATGGGAGCAGGACGCCAATATCCGGCTGAGCGTCAGCGGAGGGGCCTTCCACCATATTGACCCCAAGCAATTGAAATTCGTCAGATGGACGGAAGGTGCATTCAAGGACTGGGGAAACTGCGGAGCGTGTGCCAACGGTGCCGTCACATTCACGGCAAAAGTACCGTTATGGTCCTATTCCGAACCTGATCCGCTCTACGGTGATTTCACCACGGAAACATGGAGACAATATTATTTGACCAAGGACACGGGTCCGGACGCACGCAACCTGTACCAGGGCTACGACATAGCTTTCAGGACCGAAGAGAACTTCCGGCAGTTCCTGAAGGACTATGAAGGGACTGTGTTCAAGGGCAACTGGGAAAACCAGATCGTACTCTGGTGTTTCCGACATGAAAACCGGTTCCTGCCGCAGCACGAATGGGACAAGATAGATGCCCCGGCCATGGAACGGCGTCTCAACTTCCATCCCGAACAGGTCAAGCTGGTCAAGGACATGGACAGCCACATCACCTACTGTTACCGTATCAAACCCGAAATTGACAATCTCTAAAACAATACAGTTATGCAGACAACAGCAACAAGAACAGCAGGCAGCCACACTGACCTGCTTACAGGTATCCTGAACGTGCAAGTAAGGAACGAGGACAAGATTACAGAACAGGACCGGCAGTATTGCCAGCTACAGCAGGACCAGCTCTACAGGACACTTGACCGTATCGACCGATGGTATGACATCTTCAAGGAAGAAGCGGAACGGTATCGGGAAATCAAGAGCTTCAAGTATGAGGATAACGGTAAGGTCTCCATACGGAATTTCTATTTCAACAACAGCGGGGAGGATGACTATACCCACAACGAATTCAAACCGTTTGACCTCATCAACGAGCTTGCGGACAACAACTGCAATGCCAACGCGAATTTCGCGAGTCGCATCATTTCCTATTTCAACAGGACCTACAATGTAGATGTACCCATTCCTGTAATCGACGAGAAGGCCATGCGCATGGGATTCCGTCCGGTCTACCAGACTTACGTGGACATGGTCATCGAACACCTCGGCGGAAAAAGTTTCCGTGAGACCGCAGAGGAAGAACTGCTGGCCCGTTTCCTGAAAACGGTACAGCCTTCCCGCTGGAGCAAGGTGAAGCCCGAACTGAAAAAGGACAAGATAACTTTCCCTGACATCGTATCCTGGGACAGCATCCATCTGGAATACCACAAGGAATATGAGTTCTCGTATGACTGCGGAAGGAAAGTGGACATTTTCTGCGAAGGTATCGCATACGGGGCAGATGACGTGATAAACGGTTCAAGCGGTATGGTCATCGGCCTTGACAGACGCGATGTGGATATAACCGAATGGTACAACCTCACCCTGAGCAACGCAGAACAGATCAAGTTCTATAAGAACGGACGCATCGACGTACGCTTCAAGGACAGCCAGGCCGCAGAGTACTGCTACAGAAGGCTGCGGCTGGATGAAATCACACTCAGAGAAGAGTGATTCATGAAATACTTATTCAGACACCCCGTAAGACATCCTTGCGGGGTGTCTCCGTTTCCAACCATTAAAAAAGAAAAGACATGTATGCCATCATACCCCAACAGATTCCCCAGGACAGGCGTGCCGAGATCAACGAGAAAATCCTTTTCGCCATAGACTCGGGCAAGGACCTCGTTCCGAAGGAAAGCATCTACAACTGCTACACGGGAATCGGAGGACTGCACAACCTCAGACAGTCGGATTTCACCAGCTACCATGAATACGCCGAGGCCAAGAAGGAATTCGAGATGGGACAGTTCTTCACCCCGCACGACATATGCCGGAGCATGGTGGAGACCCTTTCTCCGACATCGGCGGAAATGGTACTTGACATGTGCTGCGGCATGGGCAACTTCTTCAACCATCTGCCCAACCTGCACAATGCCTACGGATTCGACATTGACGGCAAGGCGGTGGCCGTTGCCAGATACCTCTACCCGGAAGCTCATATCGAGAAATGCGACATACAGCTGTACAATCCCGAACAGCGTTTCGACATCATTGTCGGAAATCCGCCCTTTAACCTGAAATTTGATTACAGGCTGTCGCAGGAATTCTACATGGACAAGGCCTATGACGTGCTCAACCCTGCCGGAATCCTGATGGTCATCGTCCCTCTCTCCTTCATGCAGAACGAGTTCTGGGAAAAGACACGCGTGGCGAAAATCAACTCGAATTTCTCCTTCATCGGCCAGACCAGGCTGGAACATTCAGCCTTCTCTACGGTGGGCGTGCAGAATTTCGCAACAAAAATCATGGTATTCCTCCGCCGTTCCCTCCATATTGAAATGCAGCCCTACAACGCGGAAGAGTTTGTCAGCATGGATGAGCTGAAGAAACGCATAGCCGAAGTGCGGAAAATGAAACACCGGCTGCGCCTCCAGCTGATGCGGGAAACCAACCGGATAGACCGTGAGGAGCTGGAAGCGTTCGAGTACAGACTTGCCAAGTACATGTACGAGCTGAAGGCCCATGCCGTGCTGAACAGGCATGTCGAAAAGGCGGAGGCGCTGGTGTCCAAATTCCGCAACCAGAAACCGCCGGAAAATGCCACCCGGGAACAGATAAAGGAATGGGAACGCAAGAAACTGACCACCGGCAAGGTTCTCGGCATCATCCGCAGGTACATCACCTCGCAGAACGTGGTGCCGCGCAAGGAAGTGGCATTAGTGAAGACATCCTACGGCTTCAAGCTGAAGCAATATGCCCCGCGTCTGCTTGACAAGGTCACGCACAAGGCCGCAGGCATCAACGACCTCATACTCGGAAGGGCCGAACTCCCGATGCCGGAAAACGTCACAGAAAAGAACATGCGGCAGATCCGTGCCGCCAGTAAACTGATACGGCGCAAACAGAGGCAATACGAGACCCAGAATCTCCAGTTTGCGGATATGCGGGAAGATGCCGGCCTGAAGGAATACCTGGACCGCACCACATTCATCAACAAGGACGGTGAAGTCTGCGAATTCACGGACTTGCAGAAACACGACCTGAACCTCGTGTTGCAGAAACGCTACGCCCTGCTGAACTGGCAGCAGGGTTCAGGCAAGACTGCCGCCGTCTATCACAGGGCGAAATACCTGCTCAAGTTCAGAAAGGCAAAGAACGTCATCATACTTGCCCCAGCCATCGCCACCAACATGACCTGGATACCGTTCCTTACCATAAACAAGGAACGCTTCCGTACAATACAGACCGCCGGCGACCTCAACAACATACCGGAAGGGACATTCCTTGTCGTCTCCACCTCCATGCTCCGGAAACTGAAAAGAGGACTGATGCGTTTCGTGAAACGCACTTCCGGCAAGCTGTGCCTTGTCTTCGACGAGTCGGACGAAATCACCAATCCCACATCGCAGCGTACAAGAAACATCCTGTGCATATTCAGGAGGCTCAGGTACAAGATCCTCGACACGGGAACAACCACCCGCAACAACATCGCGGAACTGTACAGCCAGTTCGAACTACTCTACAACAACTCCGTAAACATGATATGCTGGAGCCCGCAGGTCTACCACGAAAACAGGGACCACGAGATAGAGGAAGAGAACAACCCGGATTACGGAACACCGTTCCCCGCCTTCAGGGGGCATGTCCTTTTCCGTGCCTGCCACTGTCCGGGGAAAGCCACTGTATTCGGCATCGAGAAACAGAACCAGGACGTGTACAACAAGGACGAACTCTCCGAACTTATCGGCAAGACGGTCATCACGCGTAAATTCAGGGACTTCGCAGGAGAGAAATACCGGGTACGTACGCATACCGTCCGCCCCTCGGAAGGAGAACACGAGGTGTACCGTGTCATCATCGAGGAGTTCTGCCGCATCTGCGAACTGTACTACAACAGCACGGGAGACACGAAAAAGGATGCGGGGCTGAGACTCATGAGGCAGATCAAGCTGCTTATCAAGGCCTGTTCGGTCCCGCACCTGATAGAGGGATATTACGGCGACGAATATCCCTCCAAGACCCGCTATATCGAAAGGCTCGTGAGGACAATACCGGGCAAAGTGGCCATCGGGTGCACCACGCTGGCGGCCTTCGACCTCTACGAGAGCTATATCCGGGCACATTTCCCCGACAGGCCGGTATTCGTGGTCAAGGGAGACGTGGCCTTCAGGAAACGTCAGAAAATCGTGACGGAGTTCGACTCCACCATCAACGGTATCCTGATATGCACGCAGCAGAGCCTGAGCAGCTCGGTGAACATACCTACCTGCAATGACGTGATACTGGAATCCCTGCAATGGAACATCCCACGTATGGAGCAGTTCTATTTCCGTTTCATCCGTCTGGACTCCAGAGAGATGAAGAACGTCCATTACGTCACCTATGAAGACTCGGTCGAACAGAACCTGATGGCCTTGGTGCTGACCAAGGAGCGTCTGAACGAGTTCATCAAGACGGGTGAGGTAAAGGAGCAGTCCGAGATCTTCGAGGAGTTCGACATCACGATGTCCGTCATAGACAGCCTGCTTGTCCGCACGCAGGACAGCGAAGGCAAGATACACATCAGCTGGGGAAGCCAGCGAATAACAGAATGAACATGAACCGTATGGAGATGCCCGGAAGTCCCATTCCCACCGACAAAGGTAGTCCGCGTCCAGCTCGGCTGAGCAAGGTCATGCCGCAGGCGGTTTTCGGGAAAATCATCCTTGCCGGTGGCTGCGGTATTTCCCCGAAAAACCCAGCACAGCCGGGATACGGCACCTTTGGGGAGTCGGAGGAATGGAACCCCCGGGCTCCATATACATAACAGGAAAAGAATATGGATCTGAACAATGCAGAGGTTGCCGTGACCACACAGCATCTCATGGACATAAAGGATTACAGGGACTACTGGCTGCACCTGTCCGACTACAGCGGCATGAGCGAGTTCCTGTGTGCCTGTTCCGACCTGTTCCCCGGGGAAAAGGAACCGGAATACCGGTATCCCAGATGGGA
The DNA here is from genome assembly GCF_002159975.1 of Barnesiella sp. An22. Classification (GTDB taxonomy): domain Bacteria; phylum Bacteroidota; class Bacteroidia; order Bacteroidales; family Barnesiellaceae; genus Barnesiella; species Barnesiella merdigallinarum. The sequence continues at coordinate 43,509 of NZ_NFJR01000015.1, forward strand.
GAACATCCCGGACACGCTGATCAGCCGTGAATGGCTCTGTCCCAACTTCTTCGAGATCAGGGACGCCCTTGAAAGGCTCGAAGAGGAAGAAACGGAGTTTTTCATAAACTGGAGCAGGCATTACGGCTATGACATCACCACGGATGACCCGCACATGATGGTATCACATTACCACGACCTGTACGGGGACACCGTCACGGAAGCTGAAGAAGACGCGGACACAGGAGAAGACGCCCTGATATACACGGGGGTATCGAGCTGCTACTGCGACACGCTTCCCTTCCGGTACGAAATATTTGATGACAATTATGACTAAAAGACAAAAGATATGGAAATCAACTTCAAAGGACCTGTAATGCCCATCGACCCGTATTCGCAGCTGGCATTCGTGGAGATACTGAACATCATTTTGACGGCAGGACACATCGTGGACGTGAACCGCTCCCTCATAAGCAGGAACGTCAATCCGCAGTTCGGTTCGCTGTCAGGCTATTTCAGATGGTCGTTCGCCGGAGACCGCTTCACGCTCTGGCAACGCACGGACTACAATTCAACGCTGTGTTTCAACCACAGGATACTCGACCTGCCTTTCGGTGTCCTGGCAGCGAACGGCAACGGGAAAGAGACAAAAACAAACTGAAAGAGAGACAACAGAAAAATAAACACATGTACGGGAAACGGAATCCTGCCGTACACAGGTAACGGAATATGGGAGAACAAAAAAGACTGACCATGGAATTCGTGAAATCGCTTATGGACAAGTCCTACACGCTGGTGTGGGTGGGCTACAACGACAACTTCGACAACTGCCATGACACCATTCAGAAGTGTCTGGAAGAAAGGAGTTGTGAAAGTCTATGGGAGAAAGTGGACGAGTGGTACGATGACGCGGAATGGGAAGCAGTCCATGAAATCGTCTCAAAGCTGAAGAATGAATGCTCCGGCTCCCACGGCTTTGAAGAAGAGGAGGTGGAAGAGTTCTTCGAGGAACATGAGGAAGAAATCAGGGAGGAAATCTACAACCGAAACGATTCAGACATCTTGAAAGAACTGATTAAGAACACGGATGACATTCCCGTGCGTGTCGAGATGCTCTCCAACTACGACTGCATCAATTCCAACTGGCTGGAATCGCAGGAAGGTTACCGGTACAAGGAGTCCTATTTCGGGGACATGGTCGATGCCCTGAATCTCAATCCTGCCAAGGTGAAGAAAGTTTTGGTGGAGAATGGTTACACGGTGTACGGTCGTTTCCCCGACAAAAAATACAGGGACGGCAAGGAACAGATATCCTACGAACAATTCTACCAGGAACTCATTAACTCCTGTTGTGGTGCCAACCTGCTGACCTATATCGGCAAGGTAAGCCTGACGGAACTCTATGACGCTGGATTCTCGCTCGGGGAAGTCATTATTCCCAAAGGCAACTGCTGCGGCATATTCAGCTCCATGTACGGTGGGGGAAGTCTCCTGGAGATGGAGCTCAAAAAGGATATCAGGCTGAAGCTGGAAGTCAGGGACTATCACGGATTCCGCTTCCGTCTTGACAGCGAGAACTCAAAATATGAATGCTCCATCAAGCATGTGTACGGGGTATGCGATTCCTTCTTCGGAGAAAAGATAGGTCTTGTCGCTTCATAAATCAAGTATGGTCACTTAAAGATATCAAATCATGGAAAAGAAATATGCAATCATCCTATTCAAGGGAAAAGAATACCTGTGCGGACACGAAGACGGCTGCCATTACGATGTGTCCTGCCCGGTGAGGACATTCACTGAAGGAGAAGACGACTTCAAAATTCAGGAATCCGGAAAAGACCGTTCAGAAAAGACATTCCGATATCATGGAAAGGAATTCAGGCTTGTCACCGGCTTCTACCCGAACGGATGGCCGGTTCTGAGTCTGGAATCACCGGACAACGGGGAACTATACACGGTACTTACCGTCAATCTGGAAGACTCCCCGGCATTCGGGATTCCCGACCAGGCATTCATTGACATAAACAACAATCCGGAAGCGATGGAATTCCTCATAAGGAACAGCCTTGCCGAAGATACGGGATACAGACGCAAAAGCGGATGGGTGGAATACCCGATGGCCAAACTGAACCTGGCTGAACTGTACCGGTTGTCACCGGAATCGTTCGAGAACCAAGAATAAGAATCAACAATAGAAATCATTAACCAAATCATAGGAATTATGGCAAAGTACGAAGTAAGAGTAAGGTACGCCTTCGAGGGTACCTACAAGGTCGTTGCGGAAGACCGCGACGAGGCGGAAAGAATTGTAACAGAAGACTGCGGTCTGGTATTGGGCGGAAACATCCACACTACCCGCGATGATGACGAGGTGACAGACTGGAGATTCGGCAGTCACCCTGACATGCAGATCCTTTCTTTCAGGGAACGGGTTGGCAAAGGCAAGGTCAGATACACGTCCATGTGTTTCAGCGACAGGATTGAAGAACTGAGAAAGGACATAATCGAAGCCATCAGGCAACTGCTCGATGCGCACGGCCTGAAAAAAATCACGTTTACCGACAACGAAAAAGACCCTGTATGGATTATCTGGTTTGACGATAATGCAGAACCATACGAGTGTTATGTTACAGGAATTGAGGTTACTGACAAGCACATTACCGTGTTGGCAACAATAAAGGACAGTATGGAAGAGGTTTTCTGTCAGAGTCCTTTCGAACTCGGAGCCAGCAACATTGATTGGCTTAATCAAATGTACGAAGCAGTAAGGCTTCAACTTGAAAATACAAAAGGAAACTCTTGAAACGAAAGACAATATGGCAACAAAAATCAATATGGACAGATACGTCTGGGAAGGATGGACTGTCGGAGCGTTCATCAGGGAACTGGCCCCGCAGGTGGAAATGATCATGAGCGGGCAAAGCTGGAGGGAACCTTTCAGGAACAAACAGGAACTGGCGGACTGGTGCAGGGACAACCAACCCTATTACAAGAAAAGGATCCCTGAAGTGAACAGCCATTTTGCAAGGATGTATAACCTTAAATAAAAACAACATTATGAAATATCAAGCGGAAAATGCAGTCTCCAGCTTCTTCTACTATATGTGGAATGCCTGGTGCGAGGAAGAGTGCAGGACAGTATTCAAGGAAATGCACCCACACTTTTGGGAAAAATGGTCTCTGATGACGGACAAGGGAATATTCGGAGCCGCTGAACGGTTCTATGCGGAACTGACGGACCGTTACAGGGAAAAGCTGGTGGAACGGGCCGTCAGCCTGTATGACGGCAAAGCCAGACGCAAACACCCGGACGATTCCGAAATCAAGGTGTGCAATGATTGCGGTTCAACGGAGATTGAAATCCAGGCATGGGTGGATGTAAACACGAATGAATACCACAGTGACGTGGACGATGACATCTGGTGTTCCCGGTGTGAGGACAATGTGGAGACCTGCTCCAAACAATCCTTTCTGGAAAAGATGCAGGAATGGTGGAAATCCAACAGCACCGATAACCTTGAATACCTGACCGGATTCAAGACATCCGATTTCCCTTCAGCCAATTCCGGACAGACATTCGCCGAGGCCGCCGACGAATGGTGGAACGGCAAAAACTATGACGAGAAGAGGAACATATACCTGACAAACAATTAAAGACAACGGCTATGGCACGGAACATCATTGACCTGATCTGCAACTCATGCAGTTGCGGCAAGGAAGAGGCACAGGAATACCTGGACGACGAGATAAGAAACCTGCAGGAACTTCAGAAAGACAACGACCTGAGAAGCGAAGACTTCGAAATCGCGTGCAGCAACCTCGGACTCGACCAGGACTGGCAGATATATTTCATCAACCGTCTTGCGGGACTTTAATATCTACACTATGACTTATTTTCAGAACATACACTCACTGGCGGAGCTGAAAAAAGAATACCGCCGTCTGGCAATGCTTCACCACCCGGACAAGGGTGGTGACACTGCCCTCATGCAGCAGGTGAATACCGAATTCGGAAAGCTGTTCGAGGTCTGGAAAGACAAGCCTTGCGTTTCCACAACCCCGACAGGCTACGAACACGACTTTCAGGATGCCACCGCAAAGGAATACACCGAATACGTGTACAATGAATACCGCTGGAAAGGGCGCAACTACAACGGGCAGTCCGCGCCGGAAATCACGGAACTGGTCAGGGCATGGCTCAAGGAGACCTATCCGAGATACACCTTCTCGGTCCGCAGGGACGGATACAACTCAATCCTTATCCGGCTGATGAAAGCGGACTTCGAGGCTTTCACCAGAGAATCCGGCAAGGTACAGGGAGACATCAACCACTACAACATCCAGGCATCGGACAGTCTGACCGACCGGGCCAAGGAGGTGATGACAAACGTCAGGGATTTTGTGATGTCATACAATTTCGATGAAAGCGACCCCATGACCGACTATTTCCACACCAACTTCTACCTCACGCTCGGAATCGGCAGCTACAGACAGCCGTACCGGATGGAACTGCCGAAGATTACGGGAAAAGACACTCCTGAAGTGTTCAGGTATCCTGAAGGACCTGCACACAAGGCTATGCGACAGGCACTGGGCAAGGCGCGTTTCGGCTTCATCGAGAGCCGGAAGCATATCGGGGAAATGATACTCGGAGAAGACTTTTACGGCTCACAGGGAGAACATTATTTCTGGCCCAAGGAGTATTCAAGCGCGAAGACGGCACAGAAACGCATCGGAAAACTGGAGGCAGCCGGAATGCACTGCGAACTGACAGGCTGCAACGGCGGATACATACGCCTGCTCGGATATACTCCGGAGACGGAAAGCAGTCTGGAACGGGAAAGGCAGGAATATGCCACGGCATACCGGAAGTGGGTGTCAGAACACGGCATATCCCCAAATACGGGAACAGTACACCAGAACATTTCAAATCCAATCAGACAGATACAATTATGACAAACAGGGAAATTATCAGAGAACTGAAACGCTGCGGCTACAGCCGGGTGGACATTGATACGGACAGTAGAGCCGCAAAGACTTTCTACACCTACCGTGGCGGGCTTCATATCAACGGTACGGAAGATCTGTCATTCCATATCGTACCGCCACAGGACAGTCTCGGACTGGGACGGTTTGCAATATGCGCCACCCGTAACGGGGAAAGCTCACAGCTGGGGACAGACCAAGCCCCGTTCTTTTTCCGGTGGCTGCTTGCCTTCCTCAAAGGTGAGAGAAAAGAGAAAGAGATAATAGATGAAATAATCTACAAAGCGGATTCACATGAAAACGGCACAATTTAGCCATAAACCTAATAACACAGATATAAGTTTGATGACCCTGAATTTTTATTTTCCTCCCTGCAAAGGTAGTCCCGTGTCCAACGTACCCGGACAAGGTCAGGCCCCTATGGGGTTGGCTGAAAGAAAATCATCCTCGCCGATGGCTGCGGTATTTTCTTTCGCCAAACCTTGCGGGTACGGTCACGGGACAGTCAGGCAGGTGAAAAATAAAAAATACCGGCTCCCGGAGCCGGACGTGTTTAACAGATAAAATACAATGAGTCATGAAAATCCTGAATGAAGAACATTTCCAGAATGTAAAGCGTTACGCCGAATCCATCGGTGACACATCACTCCAGAATTGTCTGGACAGACTGAAAAAATGGGAGGAGAATCCAGACCATCCAAGCGAAATCTCGCTCTATTATGATCATGCCCCGTACTCGTTCGGCTTCACGCAACGCTATCCAGACGGAAGCATCGGCATTGTAGGCGGTCTGCTCTATCACGGAATACCCGACCAATCCTTTGCCGTGACACTTGAACCGTTCCACGGATGGCAGATACATACCTAAAAAAAATAGACAATCATAGTATTAACTTTATAAAATTCAAGATTATGGAAGCAATGGCAGTATTGGAAAAACAACAGCAGTTTGATTTTCAGAACAACGGAATCGAAGTAATGAACTTCGAGACTCTCCAGCGTACCTACAAGGAGAATGATATCTACGGCAAGCCAGTCCAGGGCATTTATCACTACCAGGTCCTGCAGCGTATGATGGACATTTGCGAGAAGTACAACCTCGATTACGAGGTGGAAGAAATCTTTGCGGCACAGAACAGGAACAAGACACAGCCGGGAGTGAGCATTCTCCCGCAGGTGGAACAGACACTTGGTGAAAAAGCAGTGGAAGCCCACATCCTCCGACGCATCTTCGCTACCATCCGGATCAAGGACTGGGAAACGGACGAGCTGACAACTACGCTGGTTGTCGCCTATCATCAGGACGGCATACAGGCTGCCATAGGCCCGTGCGTGAAAGTATGCCATAACCAGTGTATCCTCTCGCCGGAAAGGAGCATCTGCAATTACGGAAAGAACAAGGTGACAACGGAAGGGGTATTCGAGACGGTGGACGGATGGCTGGCAAACTTCGAGGTGAACATGAACGAGGACATCGCAAGGATTCAGCGACTGAAACGCAGAATCGTCTCACTGGAGGAAGTGTATATGTATATCGGGCTGCTGACAGCATTGCGTGTCTCCCATGACAGTTCGGACAGGAACCTGTCATCCTCCGTGGAAACCTACCCACTGAACCAGAGCCAGATTTCCATCTTCACGGAAGAGGTGCTGAAACTGGTCCGCGAAAAGGGACAGGTTACCGCTTGGGACTTGTATAATGTAGCGACTGAGATATATAAGCCGGGCAGAACGGATTTCCCGGCACTGATTCCGCAGAACGGAGCAATGGCGGAACTCCTACTTTCCCGTCTGCCCTCAGAGGTGGAAATACAGGATGCCGTTCTGGTAGGCTGAACAGCTACAGAATGAAATATTCATATTATTTTTGCATAGAAACAAACCAATGACATATCAACAACCCGGACAGGCGTTCATAACCGACGCCTGTCTTTACTATATAATCTTAACAATATGACTTGGAAAAAAGCAAATATCATCATAGACGGCCGAAAGATGGAAATCCCGGCCCCCGACATCATATCGGCAAGCCGCAGCACGGACATCCCGGCATTCTATGCGGACTGGTTCTTCCATCGGCTCGAAACCGGCTATTCCGTGTGGAACAACCCGTTCAACGGAAAAAAGAGCTATATCTCTTACCAGAATACAAGATTCATAGTGTTCTGGTCGAAAAATCCCAAACCTCTTCTTCCTTATCTGCCGATCCTGAAAGAAAGAGGTATCGGTTGCTATATCCAGTTCACTTTGAATGATTATGAGGAAGACGGACTGGAAACCGGTGTCCCTCCGCTGACAGAACGTATTGAAACATTCAGGACTCTTTCCGATATATTGGGCAAAGAAGCCGTAATATGGCGGTTCGATCCGCTGATACTCACAGACAACATATCCGTGGATACTCTGATTGAAAAGATCGAACGTGTAGGAACGGAGATACACAATTGTACGGAAAAGCTGGTTTTCAGTTTTGCAGACATAGACTCGTACAGAAAGGTCAAGGCCAACATGACAGACAGCGGAATCCCATATCATGAGTGGAATAAAGAAAAAATGGAGGAGCTTGCCGGAAAACTGACGGTACTGAACCGTAACAGAGGATGGAATCTGGAGCTGGCTACCTGCGGCGAAAATCTGGATCTTGGCAAATACAGGATATCCCGTAACCGCTGCATCGACGGTGACCTTATAGCACGTCTGGCATGGAAAGACAAGGAGCTGATGTCCGCATTGGGCGTCATCATACAGGAAATGCCGTCTCCAGCCTTTTTCGACATGAATGACCTTCCTTACGGTGCCGTGATTCTCCCTGGCAACAAATACTTCGTCAGCAATCACAAAAAGGATCCGGGACAACGCACCTCATGCGGATGTATGGCAGCCAAGGATATCGGGGAATACAATACCTGCCCCCATCTCTGCGAATACTGCTATGCAAATTCAAGTAAAAAATCGGCAATCATGAACTGGGAAATGCACCGGCAGAACCCTATGGCGGAAACGATAACCGGAAAGTAAAACAAAAGACGAGGAAGAAACTGACAGTCAAAAGACTGAAAGATTCTTCCTCATTTTTCATTCCTCAAAAAGCAGCATGTATTCCACCTTCCTTCTCCGTTCAATGCTCGGCACTACCTTGCCTTTGTAACACCGGAAAGAAACATACTCCTTATAGATATTCCGGTCTCCTGCCTCCAGTTTCTTCAACAATTTACTTTTGGGCATCTTGCCGTAACCTTTCAGACGGTATGCCCCGACATTATAGCTCAAAACAGCGGCAATCAGCGAATCACGTCCCAGGTAACTGAACATACGGCACAGCTTGCGTAAATCCGCTCTCAGGATTGAATCCCCCTGTTCTTTTGAAATGTCATTGGTCAGCCTTTCCCCGGGAAGGACCTTATGCCCGTACCCGACATAAGGCCAGTGTCTTTTTTCTCCATGCCAGCCCTCATAGCGCTTGATACACTCTACGGCAAGGCTGAACCTGTCCTGTTTCTCCTTTACCGGATTCTCCGCCCGCAACGGTATGCTCCCGAAGCAGGCTATGGCGAAAAACGCCGCAAACAATTTTGCTTTTATTCCCATAGGCAGGTCAGGTTCATTGTGATACGATAACGACAGGTAATTCCTTGCCGCCGGAAGTAACCACGGTATCCTCGTCCTCCGTCTCGTTGTTGAAATCGAAGGTCAGCTGGAAAAGCTGTGCCGGCTCGCTGTTATCCTCAAAATAGATGTCGATACTCTGCTGGTCTTCACACTCTGAGGTGTAATAAAGACGGAACACCTCCCTGTCCAGAGGATAACGGTCGTTGGGCAGCAGCACCATCCCGTCATCCATGCGCAGTTTACCTTCGCCGTCCGGCTGGAAATAGCGGATGGTATAGCGGGCGTCGGAGAACCGTCCTTCCCGTTTCAGTTCACAGCGTATTTCCACGGTCTCGCCTTTCACGATACGCTTGGGTACAGGCATCGTCTCCACCTTAAAGGGATAGGACTGCTGCACGTCAAGGTCATCGCTGCACGAGGTCAATATACTGAAGGTCATGCCCATCAGGGCGCATACAAGGGCAAACAGCCCTTTCTTGTTCATAATCGGTTTCATATTCATTTCTTGTTTTAACGGTTTATAAAATAATTACTGTTCAGGCGGAAAATTGCTTTCCAGATATTCGTTCAGGTCCTTGCATCCGGCATACAGGTCGGAACAGTCGTCAATCCTGTCACCGTAGCGTTTCCGAAGGACGGCCAGTGTCCTTTTTCCGGCATCGTCATTGTCCAGGTAGCACCGGATCCTCCCGTAATTGTCCAGAAAAGGGAACGAACGTTCAAGCAGGGCCACCGAATTGAGGACCAGATAATCCTCACCGCGGCTGATGCCGAGTACCTTCCATGAAAGAAAGTCGATAAAGCCCTCAAAAAGGTTGCAGGTAAGCGATCCGTTGCGGATGACGGAGATGTCCTTGGGCGGCAGGCACCATTTCATGAACCTGGTCCGCAGCTCATAGCCTCCGCCCATGTTCCTGAAGCCGACGGCGAAATACCGCTTGCCGTACAGCCGGAACCGTACTTCCTCGCACTCTGCACGGGCAATTTCCGCAGGTATGCCGCGTCCCTTCAGATAGCCGAGCAGGGCATTACAGCGCAAGGGACCGCAAACCACCTCCTCGAAGCGGGAAGGCTCTTTGCGCTTTTCTGTCCTGACACTTTCCTTTTCTCTTTTCTGTCCGGCATATTCGGGGACTGTTCCTCCATATACTCCGGCGATGAACCTCGCCTGCGCCATGAAGCCGTCGCTTCCTGAAAGTTCCCCCGCAAGGGTGAAGATGTCGCCTCCATGCCCGGTGCCGAAGTCATGCCATACGCCCTTACGGGTGTTCACATGGAACGAAGGTGTCCTTTCCTCACGGCACGGGGAGA
>NZ_NFJR01000016.1 GCF_002159975.1 Barnesiella sp. An22
TAAACCAGCCCTTCCCGGAGACTTCCTGCTCCGGTAAAAAGTAATGTGGTCATCTTTTTCTATAATAAAACAAAGAGACCGCCCAAAATCTCTTTTGGGTCGGCCTCTTCGTATGGTTGAAGAAGAGAGCGAGAGACTCGTAGAGCCCTATTTCGGCTCTTCTGTGGCCTTATCGGTTGTTGTACTGGAGTATCTCCTCGATGATGTCGCGACGGTTGTAGAGACGCGGAATCTTGTGCTGGCCGCCCAGTTTGTTGTGGTCGCGCAGCCAGTCGTCGAATATGCCCGGTTTGGCCGGGATTACCTCGAGGCACTCGAGGGCGATGCTCTTGAATCGCTTGGCTTCGTAGTCGGAGTTGAGGTTTTGCAGGTTCTGGTCGAGCCGTTGGGCAAACTCCTCGACCGGTACGGGCAGTTTGCTGAACTCGATGAGCCACTGGTGCCGCCCCTTGCTGTGGTCGGTCATGTATACCGGGGCTGCCGTGTAGTTGAGCACGCTGGCGCCCGTCTGCTCGCAGGTGCGGGCAATGGCCTGCTCGGCATTGTCGACCATCAGCTCCTCGCCGAAGGCGTTGATGTAGTGCTTGGTGCGGCCCGATACGCAAATCTTCAGCGGGTGTGTCGAGAGCACCTTTACGGTGTCGCCCATGCGGTACCGCCACAAGCCGCCGTTCGAGGTGATGACCAGTTCGTAGTTGTGCCCGGCCTCCACCTCCCACAGGGGAACCGCCTGCTCGAGCGCTCCGCCCAGGGGGATAAATTCGAAGAAGATACCCAGGTCGATGAGCAGTAGCATGCCGGGTGTGGTCAGGTCGTTCTGCACGGCAAAGAAGCCCTCCGAGGCGTTGTAGGTCTCGACATAGTGCATCCGGGGGCTGGAGATAAGCTGGCGGTATTGCTCGCGATAGGGGGCAAAGCTGATGCCTCCGTGGAAAAACACCTCGAGGTTGGGCCACACCTCCGAAAGGTCCTGCCGTCCGCTCTTGTTCAGGATATGCTTGATGAGGACCAGGAACCACGAGGGGACCCCCGAGAGGTTGGTGATGTCGCGCCGGCCGATGGTGCTGTTGGCGATGGCCTCGAGTTTGGTGTCCCACTCGCTCATGAGGGCAATCTTTTTCGAGGGCACCCGGATGAGGTTGACCAGCGGGCTGATGTTCTGGATGAGGATGGCCGAGAGGTCGCCGCAATAGGCCTGCCCGAAAGGATTCTGTGCCCGGCTGCCTCCCAGTATGAGCCCTTTGCCCGAGAAGAAGCGGCTTTCGGGGTTGGCTCGCAGATAGAGGGCCACGCAATCGGCTCCTCCCTGATAGTGGCAATAGCGCAGCGCCTCGGCGCTCACGGGGATGAACTTGCTCTTGTCGTTGGTCGTGCCCGACGATTTGGCAAAGTGCCGTATGGGGGTAGGCCACAGGATATTCTGCTCGCCTTGCATCGTGCGTTCGATGTAGGGCTTCAGCTCCTCGTAGCCGCTGATGGGTACGCGCTCGGTGAAACTTTTGTAGGAGTTTATTTCGTCGAACCGGAAGGTGGTGCCCAGTCGTGTTTTCCGGGCCTTTCGCAGCAGGTCGATCAGTGTTTTTTGTTGTATGATGTCGCCATATTCGGCATAGCGATCGATTTGGGCGAGTCGTTTGTCAAATACCGGGCGTAACCACTTCGTGAGATTCATTTGTCGCAAGTTTTCAATGCGGAGCAAAAATAAAAAATTCTCGTGTGATTCCTATCGTAGGCTTGTGATTTTTATATGACAATCTCGGGATTGTCGTTTTTGTGGACGGTTGCCAGTACCATTTGCCGAAACTCTTTGTCTTTGTGGAGCCGGCCTATGGCAATGTGGGCCGCATTCTGTTGCGACTCTTTTTTGGAGTATCCGATACCGATGCCGCCCGAGATGCCGCCCAGCAGGGCTTGCGACTGGAATACCGGGTTGTTGTTCTGGTCGACCAGCGTTTCGACCAGGGCAAACTGGATGTCGATTTTGTGTTTCTGGCACCACTCGATAAGTCGTGATTTGAAGTTGCTCTCCTCTTTCGAGAGTTTGTCGAGGTCGATAAACGAGTCGATGATGCGTGTCTCGACAAACCGCTTGCAAAACTCATATCCCTGGTCGAGGTAGATGGCGCCGATGAGGGCCTCGAAGGCATTGCCATACAGGTAGCTGTTGTGCGAGCTGATGTGCATGGAGCAGGTGATAAAGCGGTCGAGCCCAATCTTCAGGGCAATCTCGTTGAGCGACTCGCGCTTGACAATCTTGGCTCGCGTGTTGGTGAGGAACCCCTCCTTGCGGTCGCCGAACCGGTGGAAGAGGATGTCGGCCACGATGGCATCGAGAATGGCGTCGCCCAGGAACTCGAGGCGCTCGTTGTTGATGCGTTTCCCCTGTTCGCAAATCGACGAGGAGCTGTGCAGGCAGGCCACCTCGTACAGGTGTATGTCGTTGGGCCAGAACCCCAACAGGTCGTGGTATAGAACATAAGGCTCCTTATGACGAAGCATAAGGAGCCTTATACGGTTATAAATCGTTTTAAGCACGTTTATTTCGTGAATTTCTTTACGATTATGCTGGCATTGTGTCCGCCGAAACCAAAGGTGTTGGACAGAGCGGCGTTTACTTCGCGTTTCTGTGCCTGGTTGAATGTGAAATTCAACTTGCTGTCGATTTCGGGATCGTCGTCGCCCTCGGCATGATTGATGGTGGGAGGTACGATGCTTTCGTCGATAGTCTTCACGCAGATAAGAGCCTCGAGTGCGCCGGTAGCGCCCAGCAGGTGACCGGTCATCGACTTGGTCGAGCTGATGTTGAGGTTATAGGCGTGATCGCCGAATACTTCCAAAATCGCTTTGGCTTCTGATTTGTCACCGACGGGGGTCGATGTACCGTGCACGTTGATGTAGTCAATCTCTTCGGGAGCCATGTGGGCATCGTCGAGAGCGTTTTGCATCACGAGTTTGGCACCTAAGCCTTCGGGGTGAGTAGCCGTCAGGTGATAAGCGTCGGCCGACATACCGCCACCTACGACTTCGGCATAGATCTTAGCCCCACGGGCCAATGCGTGTTCCAGTTCTTCAAGAATAAGGCAGGCACTACCTTCACCCATTACGAAGCCGTCGCGCGAAGCGCTGAACGGACGCGATGCCGTCGTGGGCGAATCGTTGCGGGTAGAGAGTGCGTGCATGGCATTGAATCCACCTACTCCCGATACTGTGATTGCAGCTTCGGCACCACCCGATACGATCAAGTCGGCTTTGCCCAGACGGATATAGTTATAAGCGTCGATAAGGGCATGGGTGGACGATGCGCAGGCCGATACGATACCGAAGTTGGGACCCCGGAAACCGTACTGCATGGAGATTTGTCCTGCGGCAATGTCGGCAATCATCTTGGGAATGAAGAAGGGGCTGAAGCGCGGCCCTTTTTCGGGGGCAACGGCATAGTTTCCTACCTCTTGCTCAAAGGTGCTGATACCGCCGATACCGGCCGAGAAGATAACACCGGCACGGTCTTTGTTTACTTTCTCGAGGTCGAGACCCGAGTCGGCCATGCTCTCTTGCGTAGCGGCCAGAGCAAACTGGGTATAGCGGTCGAGTTTACGAACCTCCTTGGCGTTGAAGTATTTCAGCGGGTCGAAGTCCTTTACCTCGCAAGCGAATTGAGTCTTGAATTCAGATGCGTCGAAAAGCGTAATAGGTCCTGCTCCGCTTACTCCTTTCAGCAGGTTGTCCCATGTCGTGGGGACATCGTTTCCCAGCGGAGTGATTGCGCCAAGACCTGTTACTACAACTCTTTTAAGCTCCATAAAATTATTTATTCTCTTTCTCTGCGATAGCTTTTTCGATGTGAGCGATAGCCTCACCTACAGTCGTAATTTTTTCTGCTTGATCGTCAGGGATCTTGATGTCGAACTTAGTCTCGAACTCCATGATCATTTCAACAGTGTCCAAAGAATCGGCACCGAGGTCGTTGGTGAAGTTGGCTTCGGGAGTTACCTCTGATTCTTTAACACCCAATTTTTCTACGATAATTTCTTTTACTGTTGATGCTACGTCAGACATAATTTTCAAATTTTAATTAATAAATAAATTAACGTTCTTATTTTTTGCAACTGCAAAGGAATATATTTTTCTCCGAACAAAAAAAATTTTCCCTTATAAATTACTCATTTTTTGCACATTTATCGGGTTTTTGTGCAAAAATAAGCCACTTTTATCCTCTTCTATGTTCTAAAACAGTCTCTTTTTGTTGTGTGGGACAATACTTTTTCTTTAAGTCCCGGCTATAAATATGTGTATATTTATTCAATGCGAAAGCCTAATTTTTCTAAAATGATACGGTCGGTTGTCGATGCTCCCGCTACGTGGTAGGCTCCGAATTCCCGCCGCAACGGATAGAGTCCGCGTTGCATCTCGAAGGTCTCGGGCGACTTGCGCAGCCTGAGGTCGTCGTCGAAGGGGTTGTAGGTGTCCCACACCGCCTTTTGCAGAGGCGTAGGTATACCGGCGAGGTCGATATGCGGTTGCGCCGGGGCAGGGGGAGCGATGTGTTGTGTGGGAATGTTGCACCCGATCCACTGGCTCACGGCCTCGACAATCATGCGGGTAGCGGTCGACTTGCCGTCGGCCGAATATCCGGCGATGTGGGGGGTGGCGATGAAAGCCTGTTCGAGCAGTTCCCGGTCGATGCGGGGTTCGTTTTCCCAGCAGTCGAGCACGACGGCTGCCACCTGCTTCTGCTTCAAGGCCTGTTTCAGGGCCTCGGTCTCCACGATTTCGCCCCGGGCCGTATTGATGAGGAGCGGCGAGCGGGAGAGCGCATCGAAGAACCGGGTATCGGCCAGGTGGTAGGTGGGATATTTGCCGGTTCGAGTCAGCGGGGTGTGAAAGGTGATGATGTCGGCTTCGCGACAGACGGTCTCGAGCGGGGTAAACCCGGCCGTACCCTCGGCCTCCTCGCGCGGAGGGTCGTTCAGGAGAACCCGCATGCCCAGCAACCGGGCATACCGGGCCACGATGCTGCCCACATGGCCTACACCCACCACGCCCAGTGTGCATTCGTGCAGCGGCTTGCGGTGGCTCTTGCTCCAGGCCAGCAGCGAGGCGAGTATGTATTGGCCCACCGATGCGGCGTTGCAGCCGGGGCAGTTCACCCACTCGATGCCCCGTTCGCGGCAATAGGCGGCGTCGATGTGGTCGTATCCGATTGTAGCCGTGGCAATGTATCGGCAACGGCTCTGGTCGAGCAGTTGGCTGTTGCACTTCGTGCGGGTACGTATCAAAAGAATGTCGGCGTCGCGCACGGCGTCGGCGTCTATCCGGTCGGGCGAAAGGTAGTCGATACGGGCATAGGGCTCGAGTACACCCTTTAAATAGGGTATCTTGTTATCGGCTATAATGTATGGAATCGTAGTCATAATTGTCTGCTTTTTATCCAAAGGTACGAAATTTTTGCAGGATTGTATCGAAGAACTATTTTTATATTGTGAAAATAATGGTTTTTCCTAAAACTATTCTTATGTTTGTAAAATGAAACCCGGGTACACCAGGCTTGTCGACAAGAGCCTTACAGAAAAACAGGTGTGCTCATAACGATTGGGAACTATGACTTTTGCAGAAACCTGTAATCACATTTTTTGGAACACCACACAATATTATCATCGGTTCGATAATGTGGATGCTTCGTTGGAAAATCCGTATGCCGAAGGAAGTATTGAATATTATCTGTGTCTGAAAAACTGGATCGATGTGGTTCAATGGCACCTGGAAGATATTATCCGCAACCCCGACATCGACCCCAAGGAGGCGTTGGCTATCAAGCGGCGTATCGACAAGTCGAATCAGGAACGTACCGATTTGGTCGAGATGATCGACGACTATTTTCTGAAGAAATATGCCGACGTCGAGGTGAAGAGCGATGCTACCATAAATACCGAGAGCCCGGCTTGGGCCATAGACCGGCTGTCGATTCTGGCCGTGAAAATCTATCACATGCAGCAGGAGGTAGAGCGCAAGGATGCGTCGCCCGAGCATGTGGAGAAGTGCCGGGCCAAGTTGCGCGTGCTGATCGAACAGCGAGCCGACCTCTCTGCGGCCATTGACCAACTGCTCGACGAGATCGAGGCCGGCCGTAAATATATGAAGGTATATAAACAGATGAAGATGTACAACGATCCGGCTCTGAACCCGGTTTTGTATAAGAAGTAGCAGGGGTCGGGAGTATGTCGTATAGCAAGGTTTTAATTGTTCGACTGTCGGCTCTGGGCGATGTAGCCATGACCATACCTATTGTTTACTCGGTGTGTAGGGCCAATCCCGACACGACTTTCGTCATGCTCACCCAGAAGGTGGCTTCGCAACTTTTTCTGCAGGCTCCGCGCAATTTGCAAGTAGTGGTGGCCGATGTGAAGGGTCGCCACAAAGGTATCGGCGGGCTCTACGAACTGGCCAAAGAGATGCGGGCACTGTCGATTGACGCCGTGGCCGATTTGCACGATGTGTTGCGCACGAAGTTCCTGCGAATTTTTTTTAAGATGTGGGGCATTCGGGTAGCCGTCATCGACAAGGGCCGCCAGGAGAAAAAGCAGATTACCGCCCGCCACAAGTGCGAGGCGTTGCATCCGCTGCGCACTTCGTTCGAACGCTATGGCGAGGTATTCACCGCGTTGGGATTCAAGTTCACGCCCGATTTCGGTTCGCTGTTCGGCACCGAAAAGGGCGACGAGGGGCTCTACTCTCACTTGACGCCGCCCAAGCAACCGGGCGAGTATTGGGTAGGCATAGCCCCCTTTGCCAAGCATGAGGGTAAGATTTATCCGCTCGACCGTATGGAAAATGTGGTGGCCAAGCTGGCTGCCGAACCGCATGTAAAGCTGTTCTTGTTCGGGTCGGGCGAACGTGAGCGCGACATCCTCTCCGTCTGGCAGGAGCGCTATCCCCATGTAACTTCCCTGGCCGACAAACGTCACGGTTTTGCCATCGAGCTGGCATTGATGAGTCATCTCGACGTGATGGTCTCGATGGACTCGGCCAACATGCACTTGGCCTCGCTGGTAGCGGTGCCGGTCGTTTCGGTGTGGGGAGCCACCCATCCCTGTTGCGGATTCCTGGGGTGGCACCAGAGCGAGGCGAATGTAGTGCAGTTGTCGCTCGATTGCCGTCCTTGTTCCATCTTTGGCAACAAACCGTGCTATCGGAAAGACTATGCCTGCCTGGATATAGCACCGGCTGTCATTGTCGAGCGGGTGAAAAATCTGCGGGCTCGGGCCTCGCAAGCGTAATAGTAGAGATAGGCTGCCGGGTCGAAACCCGAAATTCCCCGGTACGTTTAGTTGATAAATAATTATTCGGGAAGAAGATGAAACTGGTATTGAATCCGGCATATCGCCGGCTCGAGAAGTTTATGCAGCAACTGCCGCTCGCATTCCCTACGTTGGGCGAGTGTATCTACAAGGCTCGTAACGAGCTTCGTCAATTTTCGTACGAGGGGCAGAACTATGTGGTGAAGGGGTACAAGGTACCGATTTTCATCAATCGGATAGCCTACACGTTTTTCCGCCCGAGTAAGGCCGAGCGAGCCTACAAGTATGCCCTCAGGCTGCGGGCCATGGGCATAGAGACTCCGGCTCCGATCGCTTATATCGAGGTGAAGCGGGGCGGACTGTTGTGGCATTCGTATTTCGTGTCGGAGACCTGTCCCTATACCCGCATGATGCGCGAGTTCGACGGCGGTGGCGTAGCAGGGCGCGAAGATATACTCAAGGCTTTTGCCGCCTTTACCGTCGAGTTGCACGAGAAGGGGGTGCAGCATCTCGACTATTCGGCCGGGAATATCTTGTTCGACAAGCAAGACGGGCAGATACGATTCTCGCTTCTCGACCTCAACCGCATGCGATTTCACGCCATGACCCCGAAGATGTGTCTGGCCAACTTCAGCCGCTTCTGCCACGACGAGGTCATTGTGCGCTACGTGGTGGCCGAGTATGCCCGGTTGCGGGGTTGGGACCCGCAGCGTTCGGTCGACGAGGCCCTGGTGGCCTATCGCGAGTTCTGGTCGCGCATCGAGCGGAAAGAGGAGCTGAAGCGCCGTCACAAGAGTTTAGCCTCGTAAAATAGCGGGAATCACAAAATAAATTGCTAAGTTTGCTGTCGAAATGCGGTGAACGTAAAACATCTGTGGAAAATAATCGCTTCGACATACGAGAACAGAGAATATCGGATACCGAACGGGAATTCGAGAAGGCGTTGCGTCCCCTGTCGTTCGACGACTTCAGCGGGCAAGACAAGATAATCGAGAACCTGCGGGTATTCGTGATGGCCGCCCGCATGCGTCAGGAGCCCCTCGACCATGTGTTGCTGCACGGCCCTCCCGGGTTGGGTAAAACGACGCTGGCCAATATCGTGGCCAACGAGTTGGGCGTGGGGTTCAAAATCACATCGGGACCGGTGCTCGACAAGCCTGGCGATCTGGCCGGTCTGTTGACTTCGCTCGAGGAGAACGACGTGCTCTTTATCGACGAGATACACCGGTTGAGTCCCGTGGTGGAGGAGTATCTTTACTCGGCAATGGAAGATTTCCGCATCGACATCATGATAGACAAGGGGCCGAGTGCCCGGTCGATACAGATCGAGCTGAATCCCTTCACGCTGGTGGGTGCCACCACCCGCAGCGGTTTGCTCACCAGCCCGTTGCGGGCCCGGTTTGGGATTAACTGTCACCTCGAGTATTACGACCACGCTGTGCTGACGCACATCATCGAGCGATCGTCGAGCCTGCTGGGGGTACCCTGCACCCGCGAAGCGGCTACCGAGATAGCCATGCGCAGCCGCGGTACACCCCGTATCGGCAACGCCCTGTTACGGCGGGTACGCGACTTTGCCCAGGTGAAGGGGTCGGGCAGTATCGACCTCGAGATAGCCCGTTATGCGCTCGAGTCGCTCAATATCGACCAGTACGGTCTCGACGAAATCGACAACAAGATACTCTCGATTATCATCGACAAGTTCAAGGGCGGCCCCGTGGGGCTCACCACGATAGCTACGGCACTGGGCGAGGACCCCGGTACGCTCGAGGAGGTGTATGAGCCCTATCTCATCAAAGAGGGATTTATCAAACGTACGCCCCGGGGACGCGAGGTGACCGACTTGGCCTATACCCACTTGAATCGTCACCGCCTCTCGGAACAGGGTACATTGTTTTAATCGAAAAAATATAGACGCTTATGGCCGGCATGAAGAGTTTGGCAAAGGATACCGCAATATACGGTTTGAGCAGTATATTGGGGCGGTTTCTCAACTGGTGTTTTGTATTCCTCTATGTAAACGTGTTGAAGACCACGGCCGAGTATGGTATCGTGACCAACCTCTACGCCTACATGGCCTTGCTGTTGATTATTCTCACCTACGGCATGGAGACGGGCTTCTTCCGCTTTGCCAACGACAAGGAGGAGAAAGACCCGCAGAAGGTCTACACCACCGGCCTCATCTCGCTGGCTACCACCTCGACCCTCTTTTTCGTGCTCGTGTGGCTCTTCCTCTCGCCGCTGTCGAGGCTGCTGGGCTATCCCGGGCATGAAGATTATGTGCTGATGATGGCCCTGATTATCGCCATCGATGCCTTCACGGCGTTGCCCTTTGCCTACCTGCGTTACCAGCGCCGCCCCATCCGGTTTGCCGCCGTCAAGTTGCTGTCGATTTTTCTCAACATTGCGTTGAATCTCTTTTTTATCCTGCTCTGCCCGTGGCTCTATGGCATTCACCCCGAGTGGATTTCGTGGTTCTTCGACCCCGACTTCCTGGTGGGGTATATCCTGGTGTCGAACGTCATCAGTTCGGGCGTGGTGCTGCTGGTGCTTTTTCCCGAGATATTCCGGGTGCGCTACCGGTTCGACGGCCGTCTGCTGTCGTGCATGCTCAAATACTCCTTCCCGTTGCTTATTCTGGGAATTGCCGGCATCATGAACCAAACCTTCGATAAGATGTTTTATCCTGTGCTGGCAGGGAGTCGCCCCGACGCCATGTCGGAACTGGGTATATACGGGGCAGTTTACAAGATTGCGATAGTGATGGTGATGTTTACACAAGCCTTTCGATTTGCCTACGAGCCCTTCATCTTTGCGCGAAACAAGGAGGCGGGCAACGAGAACAAGAAGTCCTATTCCGAGGCGATGAAATATTTTATCATCTTCGGCCTCTTCATCTTCCTGGCGGTGATGTTTTATATCGACATCGTGCGCTTCTTCATGCCGGCGACCTACTGCACGGGGTTGAAGGTGGTGCCTATCGTCATGCTGGCCGAACTCTTCTTCGGCATCTTCTTCAACCTGTCGTTGTGGTACAAGCTCACCGACCGCACGCAGTGGGGGGCCTGGTTCTCGCTGTTCGGGTTTGCCATTACGGCGGTAATCAATATCGTGGGTGTGCCCCGTTACGGCTATATGGCGTGTGCCTGGGCGGCATTTGCCTGCTACCTGTGCATGATGCTGGCCTCGTTTTTCATCGGGCAACGGGTCTATCCCATCAAGTACGAGCTGGGCAATGCGCTGCGTTACACGCTGCTCACGGCCGTTCTCTATGCGGTAGGTACTCTGGTGCCCATCGAGTCGCTGGCGTTGCGCCTGGCCTTCCGCACGGTGCTCTTGGCCCTGTTCCTGATCTATCTGTTCCGCCACGATTTGCCGTTGCGCGAAATTCCGGTATTGAATCGTTTTGTGTCCAGGTCGTGAAACCCGTGCGGGAGGCACGCAGGACTATCCTAATAGTTTAGACTATGACATTTTCCAATTTTATCGATTCGGTCAAACGATTTTTGACCCACTACCTCGACATGAGCCAAGATCGAGAGGACGAAGCCGCCTCGGTAGAGGCTATCCGGGCCGGGGTAGAGTTCAAGGGCTCGACCATCCTCATTCTGGTTTTTGCCATATTTATCGCCTCGCTGGGGTTGAACACCAACTCGGCGGCGGTCATCATCGGCGCCATGTTGATTTCGCCCCTCATGGGCCCCATTATGGGTATAGGTCTGGGGTTGGGCATCAACGACTACGAACTCATCAAGCGGTCGTTCCGCAACCTGGCGGTGGCCACACTCTTCAGTGTGATTACCTCGACCGTCTACTTCTGGATTTCGCCCCTGAACGAAGCCCGCAGCGAGCTGCTGGCCCGTACTTCGCCCACCATCTACGACGTGCTCATCGCCTTCTTCGGCGGGTTGGCCGGCATCGTGGCCATGTCGTCGAAGCAGAAGGGCAACGTGCTGCCCGGTGTGGCCATTGCCACGGCATTGATGCCGCCCCTGTGTACGGCCGGATTCGGGTTGGCCACGGGCAACTTCTACTATTTCTTCGGGGCCTTCTACCTCTTTTTCATCAACTCGGTGTTCATTGCCTTTGCCACCACGCTGGGGGTGAAGCTGATGAAGTATTCGAAGAAGGAGTTTGTCGATGACGAGCGCCGCAAAAAGGTCGAGCGCATTGTCTATACGATTCTTATCCTCACGATGGCCCCCAGCATCTACCTCACCTACAACATGGTGAAGGAGAACTTTTTCGAGGTCGCCGCCGCACGGTTTGTCTCGCAGAACTTCAACTACCCCGATACCCAGGTGTTGAGCAAGAGTGCCGAGATAGAGCATGGCAAGCGCATCATACGGGTGTCGCTGGTGGGGGCCGAGATACCGCAGGATTCCATCGCCGTGGCCCAGGCGCGGTTGCCGCAGTATGGTCTGGGAGGCGCCGTGCTGGAGGTTCGTCAGGGATACGGCTCCAACTCGATGGACATGACGACGCTCAGCAGTACGATGTTCAAGGATATTTATCTGCACAACCAGGAGCAGATAACCCGCCAGCAGCAGGTGATTGACTCGCTGGAAAATGTGACCTCGCATTACCAGCAATACGACTCGGTGGGTATTTCGGTGGCTCCCGAGATTAAGGTGCTTTTCCCCAACGTCACCGATATTGCCATCTCGAAAACCATCTTCAGCAGCATCGAGACCGATGTGCGCGATACCACCACGCTGGCCGTCGTGCGCTACTCGCGAGCCTTCTCGGCCACCGAGCAGAAGCAGTTTCAGGAGTGGTTGCAGGCCCGGTTGGGAGCCAAAAAGGTACAGCTCGTTCTGGAGCATTGAGCCGGATAGCCGTGCCGCGTAGCGCATGGCTATCGTTGAGGCTTGGCAATCGCCTGTACCTTGGGTCCCGAGTTATTTCCTCTCGTACCTGTCAAACCCTTGTATAAAAGCAGAGAACCCTAAAAGTCTCTCAGGACTTTTAGGGTTCTCTCTATGTAATGGGCCGTGCAACCCCGAGGGGCTGCGCGGTGTGTTTGGGGATTACTTCACGATCACTTTCACGGTCTCGGTGTAGTCGGCACCCTTGACAACCATGAAGTAGATGCCCGGCGTCAGGTCGTCGGTCGAGACGAAGGTGATGGTCTCTTTGGCCCGTTCGGCTTTCACCAAAGCACCCTGCATCGAATAGATTTCGATGCTTTCGGCCTGGTCGGCAGCTACGGCCATCTTTTGGCCCTGGTTGACGGGGTTGGGAGCTACCAGTACGCGGCTTACCGTAATCTCGTCGATAGCCGTTCCATCCTTGCCATAGACTTCGAGTTCGGCAATCGGGGTAGTCATCCATAATCCGAGGCCGATGGTAAAGGCTACAGCCTTGGTGTCGCGGGCTTCGGGCAGGTTGTACGACACGTCGGTACCCGCGGCTGCGGTGTTGACAACGTCGAAGTCGGTACCGTTTTCCGAAACTTCAAATTTCACTTCGGTAGGCAGTGCGGACTCGATATTGTCGGGCTCCAGGAAGTAGGCCTGGAAGCGGCTGACACTCTTCGGGGCGTCGAAGGTGTAGACAAAGCGTACCGACTGACCAGCTGCGGCGTAGAAGTCGGGCAGGTAGGCCGTCGAGTGGTTGCCGTCGGTCAGGTTGGTGGCCACCTCGCCCGAGGCAGCTATTTCGCCGCTCACGTCCTCGATGTCCTTACCCAGGGCCGAGTTGTGGTACCAGATGCCCTCCTTGGCCATGTTCTCGGAGTAGCCCGTCAGGCCGCTGGTGCGCTGGTACATGATGTTTCCACCCAGCGAGTATCCCAGGCGGAAGCGCTCGGCAAAGGTGTTGTGTCCCAAAATCATACCCTCGATGTTGTGCTCGTAGTAGCGTTGTTCCATCGACTTGTACGACTCCTTGCTCTGGTCGTCGATACCGTTGGTGCGGTTCTGCTCTTCGATGCTGGTATCGTAGTAGTCGAAGGAGTATTTACCTGTGGCATAGAGCCAGGGGGTGAAGTCGATCTTGATCGTGTAGTAACCGAAGGCGCGCCAACGCTCGTCCATGTTGCTGTACTGGTAGTTGATGTAGTAGGGATTCAACTCCTGCAACGTGGGGTTCACGTAGTAGATGTGACGCTGGGTGTCGCTGCGGAAGGTCTTCAGGTCGTTCAACGGGATGTTGCGGGGAATGTAGAGCAGTTGGTATACCTCGCCGCCCTTACCGTATTGGGGACGGTCGGTGGCCTTGGTGCGGCTCAGCGAGATTTTCGAGTCCATGCTCAGGTATTTGTTCATCTTCATGCCGGCCTTGAGGTCGATGTTGATTTTGCTCAACCCCTCGCCGTCGAAGAGGCCCTGGCTCTCGGTGCTGCCGAACGAGGTCCGGTAGTTGTAGTTCTCTTCGGCCTTGCCGATGGCTACGTTGTGGGTCTGGGTAAAGCCGGTGTTGAAATATTGGTCGAACTTGTTGCCGTAGTCCTTGTACTGCAGCTCCTGACCCAGCCAGCCGGTATAGGTGTGGCCGTCGAGCGGGGCGCCGAAACTCTCGAATACGTTCGGGTCGAATACGCCGCCTTTACCTTGTCCGTAGGTGGTCTGCTGCTCGAGCGAAGAGGCTACGCTGGTCCAGGTGAAGTTGCCCGAGTAGGTGACGCCGAATCCTTTCTCCTTGACACCGCGTTTCGTGGTGATGAGGATGACACCGTTTCCGGCTCGTGAACCGTAGAGGGCGGCTGCATTCGGGCCCTTCAGTACCGAGATCGACTCGATGTCTTCGGGGTTGATGTCGACAGCCGAGCCTCCCCGGTCGACACCGCCGAAGAGCGAAGCGTCGGAGCTGCTGTTGTCGCTGAAGGGTACACCGTCGACAACCCACAGCGGCTGGTTGTTGTCGGTCAACGACGAGTTACCGCGCAGGGTAATCTTGGTCGAACCGCTCAAACCGGTGCCGGCCGTGTTCATTTGCAGACCGGCCACCTTGCCGCTCAAGGCTCCGATGACCGAGGGGTCGCCGGTCGTGTTCAGTTTGTCGGCCTTGATGTCTTGCACGGCATAGCCCAACATCTTCTTTTCACGTTTGATACCGAGAGCCGTTACCACGACCTCGTCGAGATTCTGGGTGCTTTCGCCCATCTCGATGGCAAAGAAGGTACGGTCGCCTACCTTCACACTCACGGGGTTGTAGCCGACGTAGCTGAATTCGAGTACGGCTTCGGGACTCGAAACCGACAGACCGAAGTTTCCGTCCAAGTCGGTAATCATGCCATTGGTCGTTCCCTTTTCCACTACACTTACGCCGATTAACGGCTCGCCATTCTTATCCTTGACGGTTCCAGAGACAGCAATCTTTCCTTGCACGACTCCCGAAGCCGATGAATCGGCCATGGAATCCGCGCTCTTTTCGGTTGCATAAGCTGTCAGGCTGGAAGAAAATAAAGCGGCACAAAGCAACACACAGTTTGCTCCTGTCATTTTCAGTTTAAATACCATAGAACACTTATTAGATTTTTATATGATTAGATTCCTCTTTATATCTTGTTTTTCAAATAATTAGAATAGGTACATAACTCTCGTAAGGTATAATTCGACAAAAAAATTATACAGGTTAAAACTATTTTACAAAAATTTACTGTTAATATTTGGGTTTGCGATTATTAACATAAAATTGGATTTCTCGCATACCTGTTGATACAGGCGGGTAGAGCCGGTATGGCCCTTGAGTAGGAAAGGGGGAAAGTGTTGATTGACAGTTTGCAAGTGATAAATCGAAAGAGCCGTAACAGGTTCCGCATTTGCGGGCTTGTTACGACTCTCTATTGGACGATTCGAGGAAGTTTGGTTTCAATTTGAAAGTAGCGAGGTCTTTGTTTCAAGAGGGAACCGTGCACTTTCACCGAATGGGATTATTGTGCTCAACAGTATTTGTCGAGGCGGTCGAGTGCCTGTTGGGCATCTTCGTATCCCAGTTCGAGCGCCTGTTGATACAGTTTTTTGGCCTGCGGGTAATTCTGCTCGACTCCCAGTCCGTATTCAAAAGCTTCGCCCAGTACCTGATAGGCCCGGCCATACTTCTCGTTCAGGCAGGGTTCCAGCAGGTCGTAGGCTTTCTCCGGGTCTTGTTGCGTGCCTTGTCCGTAGAAAAACATTCGGGCCAGGTCGATGCGGGCCGACATGTTTCCGTGCTCGACGGCCTTTGCCAGGTAGGAGCAGGCCCGTTTGTAATCTTTGGGCAGACCTTTGCCCTCGAGGTAGTTGAGTGCCAGGTAGCGCATCGAGCCCGAGTCGCCCAGTTCGCACCCTCTGAGGTACATCTTGTTGGCCAACTCGATATTCTGGGCCGTTGCGGTACCTTGTTCGTAGAGCAGCCCCAACAGGCAGCAGGCCTCGGGGTAGTTGGCATCGTAGGCCTTTTGCAGATAGTCGAGGGCCACCTTCATGTTGCGGGCTACGCCTTCGCCAAAGTAGTAGATGCGTCCCAGATGGTACATGGCCCAGGCGTTGCCCTTGTCGGCAGCCTTTCGCAGGTAGAAGGCGGCCATGGCGTTGTTCTGGGGAACGCCTTGCCCCATCATGTAGAGCGAGGCCATGCCTTTGATGGCGTTTATCTCGTCGGCATCGATACCCTTCTGGTAGTAACGTTTGGCCTCGGCATAGTCGCGAATCTCGTCGGGGCCGTTGCGGTAGATGTCGCCGATGAAGCCCAGGGCGTAGGTGTATCCCCGTTGGGCCGCTTTTTTCAGGTATTGCAGTGCCAGTTGGGGGTCATGTATTTCGTTGGGACCGTTCCAGTAGAGGAACCCCAGGTTGAAGTAGCCGTAGACGCTGTCGCGCTCGGCTGCCTGTTTGTACAGTTCGAGCGCCTTCGTCTCGTCGGCAGCGACGCCCCGGCCGTAGAAATACATGTCGCCCAGTTGGTTGAACGACTCGGCGTGACCCTTTTCCGCCAGGTGCGAGAAGTAGGCGAAGGCCGTCTTGAACTGAGCCTTGTCGAGAGCCTCCTTGGCCTCGTTGAACAGTTCGTCGTCGCTCTTGTCGGGAATCTCGACCTCGCTGGTGTTCTCGTCGACCAGGTTCTGTTGCAGCTGTTCGAGCCACTCCCGGGCATTCTCGAAGCCTTGCGCGATTGCCTTCTGGTAGTATTCGATTGCCTTGCGGGTATCCTTTTCGAGTTGCCCGATGCCGTCGGTGTGGAGGCGCCCCAGCCAGTAGGAGGACTTGCCGTATCCCTTGTCCGAGGCCGTCGAGAAGCAGGCGATGGCTTTGGAGATGTTGGCGGGGACAATCTCGCCGAAGAGGTAGAGCTCGCCTATCTTGTTGATGGCCGCCTCTACACCGTTGTCGGCCGCCAGCTGGTAGTATCGGATAGCCGCTTCGGGGTTGGGCTCTATCCCTTCGATACCCCCTTCGAAGAGGAGACCCAGTTGGAAAGAGGCCTGGTGGTTGCCCCGTCGGGAGGCTTCGGTGAGGAGTGCGACCTCGCGTTGGCTGTCGGGCTGCAGGCCGCCGCGTCCGTTGTGCAGGTAGTAACAGAAGCGTCGCATGGCGTTGGAGTCGCCCTGCTCGATAGCCTTTTGCAGGTAGTAGACTGCCATCCGCTCGTTTTCGTCGTTCTCCTCGGCATTCATGTAGATACCTCCCAGGAAGTTGTTGGCCTGTCCCGTTTCGTCGTATTCGGCGGCGCGTTCGTAGTACTTCTTGGCCAGTTCGATGTCGCAGGGAACCCCCAGCCCGGTCTCGTAAATGAGCCCGATGTGAATCAGAGCACTGGCATCTTTGGGATACTCTTCGATGTATTGCTGGTAGTAGTCGAGAGCCTGCCGGGCCCCCTCCTCGGTATCGAGCATGTCGTAGTATCGGGCCAGGTCGCGGTTGGCGGCCGTGTAGCCTTGCTCAACGGCCAGACGGAGCATGGCCAGCCCCTTGTCGATGTCGCGGGGCACCTCGTCGGCTCCGCGCAGGAGCATGAACCCGCAACTGTACGAACCGTAGCCCGACCCCTTTTGCGAGGCTTTTGCAAAGTAGTCGTAGGCCTTGGCCATGTCGGCGGGTACCGACTCGCCGTTGAAGTAGAGGTCGCCCAGGTCGTTCAAGGCTTGGATGTATCCCAGATTGGCCGCCTGGGTGAGCAGATTGACATATCGTTCGGTCTCTTTCGCCTCGAGCGCCTGACGGGCGTCGAGGTAGGCCTGTTTGGCAAAGGGGTCTACCCCTTGCTCTTCGTCGGGCGAGGCTTGGTCGGCCTCCATCTGGTTGAGCAGCTGGAAGGCGCTCTCGTTGCCCATGGCGGCCGCCTGGCTCAGGTATTCCATCGCCTTTTCGCGGTTGGGGGCGGTCCCCTGGCCGCGCAGGTACATGAATCCTACCGAGTAGAAGGCGTAGGGATAGCCCTCGTCGCAGGCCTTCAGGTAATATTCCAGCGCTTTGGCGAAGTCTCGTTCTACCCCCTTGCCGGCATAGTAGAGGTCGCCCAGCTCGGTCAGGGCCCGGTAGTGGTTGGCCTCGGCCGCTTTTCCATACCAGTAGAGCGCCTTTTCGTAGTCGACGGTGAGCCCGTCTTCGGCCGAGTACATGTCGCCCAGGTTGCACATGGCGTCGGGCAGATTCTGCTCGGCCGCCTTGGTAAACCAGTTGGTGGCCCTCACGGGGTTTACCTTGACATTCCAGCCGAAGCGGTAGGCTTTGCCCATGTAGTTCTGGGCGTAGGAGTATCCGGCCTCGGCGGCCTGTTGTATGAGACTGAAACCCTTTTCGGTCTCACCGGCAACCTCTTTCTCAATCATGAGCATGCCCAGCCGGTAAAGGCACGAGGGGATACCGGCGTTAGCTCCCCGCTGGTACCATTCGGTGGCTTTGAGTATGTTTTTCTGCACGCCGTCGCCCTCTTCGTAGATGAGGCCGAGGGTGAAGAGGCAGGTAGGCTCGTTGTTGCGGGCGCCCATCTCGTACCATTTGATGGCCTCCTTCATGTCGCGACGACAGCCGAAAGAGCCGTAGTAATGGTATTCGCCCATGTTTTTCTGGGCCTCGGTGTAGCCGTTTTCGGCGGCGAGTTTCATGTATTTGATGACTTGAGCATGGTCCTGCTCGACAAAGAGCCCCTTCATGTACATGAAAGCGAGGGAGTATTGGGCGTAGGCGTTGTTGCTTTGGGCGGCATTGGAGAACCAGTAGTAGGCCTGTTCGTAGTCGACCTCGACCCCGGTGCCGTAGAAGTAGATGTCGCCCAAGCGGTTGGCCGCCTCGGCTTCACCCATCTGAGCCGCTTGCAGCAGCGGGGCGATGGCCTCGGTGTACCGTTCGATGTCGCACAGGTCGATGCCACGTTGCAGAAACTCGTGGCTGAGGCTCTGGGTCATGCCTGCCTGTCGGCCGGCCTGCTCGAACTTCAGGGCCTTCTGGTAGAGTTCGCTGGCCTGGGGGGCGGCATAGTCCTGGGGTGTCATCTTTTCGACGGCAATGCGCATGAGTCCCTCGTAGGCAATGTCGGCATGTTCGCCCTCGGCGATATGGGTCAGATAGGCGATGGCCTTTTCGTATCCGTTTTCCTGTCCCGACTGCATGTAGAGTTCGGCAATGGCCTTGATGGCGTCGACATATCCAGCCTCGGCCGCTTTCTGGAAATACTCCTCGGCCTTCTGCAGGTTGGGGCTGACTACCCCCTTGGCCTCGTAGTAGGCCAAACCCAGGAAGTAGTAGGCGTCGGGGATTTGCAGGGCCTCGGCCTTGCGGAAGTAGTCCATCGCCTTGAATTCGTCCATCTCGGTGCCGCGGCCGTAGAAGTAGAGCTCGCCCAGTTTGCAGAGGCAGATGCCGTCGTTGAGTTGGGCGCCCCGCTTGCACCAGTCGAAGAGTTCGCTCAGGCGGTCGGGGTCGTCCTGGATGTGGCGGATGACCTCGTGGATGGCATCGATGTCGTTGCGCTTGGCAGCTTTGATGTAGAACTCGAGCTCGCGGCCGGCGAAGGAGGCGGGGGCCTCTCCGCTCTCAATGAGTTGGGCTATCTTGAGGTAGGCGGGCGAGAAGCGCTGCTCGGCCGAGGCCAGATAGAGGCTCCAGGCCTTTGGCTTGTTGACCGGGGTGCCGAAGCCCCCTTCGTACATGGTGGCCAGGTAGTAGAGCCCGAGGCTGTCGCCCAGGTCGGCCGACTTGGTGAACCAGCGGAATGCCTGGGAATTGCCTTTGTTGTCGGGCATGTTGTAGTAGATGAGGGCCAACCCGTTCATGCCGTCGGGGTTCCCCATCTGCGCGGCACGGTAGTAGGCTTGTTGTGCCTTCTCGAGGTCCTGGTATTTCTCGTCGAACTGATAGAGAAGGCCCAGTTCGAAGTAGGCGTCGATATACTCCTTGTCGAGGGCGCGCTGTATCCACTCGAGTCGTTTGTCCGAGTTGCCCCGTTCCATCTCGAGGTAGGAGAGCTTGATCATCGACCACTCGTCGTCGCGCTCTTCGGCCAGTTGGCGATATGTCTTTTCGGCCTCTTCCCGGTTTATGGGCAGGCCGTAGCCGTTTTCCTTCATGTAGGCAATCTCGCCCAGGGCCATGATGTTGTTCTGGGCGGCGGCATTTTTGTAGTAGGAGAGGGCCGTGTCGTAGTTTTGCTCGACATGGATGCCGTTTTCGTACATGTTGCCCAGCAGGTATTGGGCGTAGGAGTTGCCTTTCTCGGCCGCTTTCTGGAACCATTCGTAGGCCTTCCCGTAGTCGCGCCCTTTCAGGCTGCCCCGATAGTAGACCCTCCCCACGATGACCTGGGCGAAGTCCATGCCCTCTTCGGCATAGGGAAGGAAGGTATCCAGAATTTCGGGCCACAACTGGTAGCCCCGCACCTTGTTGCAGAGGATGTCGCAGAGCAGATGCTGAGCCTCGATGTTGTTGGCGACGGCCAGCTTCAACAGCATCTCCGAGGCCTCTTTGTATTTGTGGTTGCGGTAGAGCTTCACGGCCTCCTGGTAGATGGCCGGGCTGACTCCGCTGCCGGTGGCTGCCACCTTGTTGGGGCTCTTTCCTTCACCCCCTTCGGCCGCAGCGCTTGTGGGGCGGAACTCGGTCCGGAGCGGAGCTGGTTGGGGCTCGGGCTGACGCTCGCTGAGCAGTTGTGCCTCGAGTGCCTGGTCTATCTTCGAGTCAATGATGTTGAGGATGCTCGTAATCATGTGGTCCCACTGGGCCTTGTCGTTGAGGTAGTTGCACAGGGGCTGCGTCTCCGAGGGGTGAATCTGCCGCTGGTAAATCCAGTCGATGATGCGCTTTGACTTCTCGGTGATGTTGCCGATGAGCAGAGGCACGATTTTCATGTCGTTCTGCTCGACCTGCTCCCGTATCCATACCAGTTCCTTGTTGACGATATAGTCCGACGAGACGAAGCTCTCGCTGATGAGCAGAATGGAGATGTGCGCCTGGACGATGTGGCTGTGAATCTCTTCGTCCCACTTTTCGCCGATGACCAAACCTTCGTCGAACCATATTTCGGCGTCGGGGCTGGTGTGGCGTCTGATGCGGGGAATGAGGTGAATATTACCGGGACCTTCGAGAACCCACTCCTTGTCTTCGTGGGCATAACTGATGAAAATGCGAGCTTTAGCCATGGCATGTAAGATTTATCTGTTGTTGTATTATTCGATTGTTATAAATAGAGAGGGTGTGTGATTATGATATCTATCGTAACAAAGATAATTCTTTTCGGCTCCAGACCGTCGGGATGGCATTATGTTCTATAACACAAAAGGCTGCCTGCGGGCAGCCTTTTGTGTAGAATTTATGGAGGAGCTTATTGGGCCTCTTTGCGGATAAATACCAGTCCCGAGGTGTCGTTGCCGCCTTCGCCCCAGGCTTCGACTTCGATGAAGAAGGGGGTACCGGCCTCGAACGCGTCGACCGAGAAACGGTATGCGGTGGTACCATCGTTCGAGTCGGAGGTCGACGATTGGGCTACCTCGGCCAGCAGTTCGTCACGTTTGTAGAGTTTCAGTCCGCCCAGTTGCAGCGAGTTTTCGCCCTTGGTAGGAATGAAGGTGATGACGTAGTCGCCGTTCCCGGCAATCTTGCCCGTGCACTCGAATCTCCACGGGGCCTTTTGGGTCTGGACGATGAGGGGTTTCCATTCGGCGGTGAACTCGCCGTACGGCTTGTAGGCTGAGTAGTCGGGGGCAAAGTAGATGGGCAGCGAGTAGTGGGTGTCGGTCACTACGGTGATGGCGTGGAAGTCGCTCTTGTCGGCTACCGTTACCGGGCCGGTGTAGATGGGCGAGTGTACCGTGGGATAGGAACCGTCGGTGGTGTAGCGTATGACAGCCTGGTCGATGGCCGGAGTCAGGGTGAATCGCAGGGCTCCGTTATCGACCGTCTCCATCTTCTCGATATGAGGTTCGGGTACGCGGTAGTGGCACCCCTTGGCATCGAGCCGGGCAAAGTGAGTGGCCAGGCGGTAGCTGAAGTCGGGGTAGTTGCGGGCGGCTTGCGGGGTCCAGGCTACCTCGGAGAGGGCGAGCAGACGGGGGAAGGTGAGGTATTCGGCATAGTTCTCAGACCGGTTCTCGTCGAGGCAGTCAATCTCTTGCAGCACGGTCCCGTGGATGAACTGGTCGCTCCAGAAGCAGCCTTGCACACCGAGTACGGTCGACTCGGGGGAGTAGTCGTTGACCTCCATGCCGTAGCACTTCTCGACCGAAATCGGGGGCATCCAGGTGGCCGCTTTCACCTCGCCGGGAGTCGAGCTCTCGGGGAAGTCGAAATACATGTGCGTGGCCGGTGAGAGTATGGCCTTGTGTCCGGTCTTGGTCGCCTCGATGGTGTCGGCCACATTGTGCCAGAACACCCCTACGACAGGCGTTTTTACCTCGCCCCGGAGCAGAATCTCTTCCCACCCTACGACGGTGCGGTTCTTCTCTTTCATCATCTCGGCCACGACATTGGTCAGATAGCCTTGCAGGTCCGAGGCCTTTTTCAATCCTTCTCGCTGGATGATTGCCTGGCAGTGGGGACACGATTCCCACCGCACATAGTTGGCCTCGTCGCCGCCGATGTTGATGTAGGCGCTGGGGAAGAGAGCCACCGTCTCGTCCAGAATATCGCGCAGGAACTGGATAGAGCTCTCTTTGCCCACACACAGCAGGTCTTTGCTGATGAAGTGTTGCGTGGGGACCTCGTGTTGCAGGCCGGTGCAACTGAGCCAGGGGTAGGCCACGATGGCCGACAGGATATGGGCCGGGAACTCAATCTCGGGGATAATCTCGACATTGCGCACCTGGGCGTAGGCAATCAGCTCCTTGATATCTTCCTGGGTATAGTATCCGCCCAGACGCTTGGCATCGGTACCGGCCCAGGCTCCCACCTCGGTGAGGCGGGGATACTTCTTGATTTCGAGGCGCCAACCCGAGTCGTCGATGAGGTGCAGCTGCAGTTTGTTGAGTTTGTACATGGCCATCATGTCGATATACTTCTTTACAAAATCCTTGTGGTAGAAGTAGCGGGCCACGTCGAGCATCATGCCCCGCCACGGCCGGTTGGGGGCATCGTATACCGTCACGGCCGGAGCCGACCACACGACATCGTGCTGGCGACGGTCGCTGTACACCTCGGTCGGGAAGAGTTGCAGCAACGTCTGTATGCCGTAGAAGACACCCCCGCGGTCTTCGCCCGTCACGGTGATGCCCTTGGGGGTCACAGTCAGGCGGTACCCTTCGGGGTGGCCCACCTCGCCCGGTTTCAGTTCGAGGCGGATGGTCGCCTTGCGGGCCTCGGGTTTCAGCGTCAGGTCCCAGCCGGTCGACTGACCGAGCAGCTGTTGCAGATATTCGGCCTGCTCCTCGAGCGCGGCATCGTAGCCGATGGTCGCTTTGGCGGTGAGCACGAAGTGGCCTTCGCCCTCTTCGACCCGGAGCGGTTTGGGTATCAGGTTGAGTTCGCCGGCCCAGGCCGTTGAGAGGGAACAAATGGTTACCAGCAGGGCTACCAGTCGTTTCCCTCGTAGAATGATGTCATGTTTCATAAGCACTTTATGGTTTTTAAATTTGAAAAATCGGGAGATAACGGTATCGTGTAGAATGTTTTTCAGATGATATTAACTTGTTGTTTCTTATGGATTTACGTTTGTATTCTTTCTTGCGGGGCTTTCTGAGCAAGTAAAGATACGTAAATATTTTTATTCCCCACGCATCGGTTGGGGAAAAATGGGAACAGGTATATTATGATGCGGCATTTCTTTTCTGATATATGTGGTGTAGATAGGGGTGGTAGAGGTGTATTGGGAGTGCATGAATTGGAGAAAGGGGTGATGGAAAAGTGGGCAATATGGCTTTTGTTAACCGTATTTAACTGTTGTAAGAGAGATAATGGTGACGATTAGACTTATATTTAACAACCATAAAATTATTTGAATAGCGGGGGCACAAGACCGGAAAAAACGGCGGAAGTCTGACTGTTGAATCATCTATGGATAAAACCTTAATTTTATAATCATGTCGATTTTGAATCTGAAGTATCCTGAAGCAAATTTTCTTGAGAACTTGAGAAATAGGTTCGATGAGGAATTTCCCGGTGTAGTGGTTGGGAAGATTCAGTATTGGGGGAATGCTCGTTATTATCATCACTATTATATACAATTTACGCCTGCGAATTTTTTACCGGGTATTCATTTCGAATATTATGTACAGAATAGGGTGGGTAGACTTGAATTTCATTTGGAGCCTGACCCGAACAATGATGAGCAGTGCCGTTTGTATAGGGATATGGGTATATCGTTGATGCATGGTCTTTTGGACCAGGGTGTCGAGTGGAATCCACAACTTGAATCTTTCTGGCTTAAAGACTGTCGTATCGATAGCCTGGATTCTTTGCTGAAGAGTTACCAGGAATTGAGTTGCCTGGTGGAACCTTTGTTGGCGAAATCGCTTATGGCCAATCGTGAAATCAAGTTAGAGCTATTGTCGTATCCCAAACAAGAGACCGGACATGTAGCGTTAATAGAACGAGGGGAGGACGTTTCGGTGAGGATCATGAATCTGGCCGAGGTTATGAAACTCGACCTGTCTCTTCCCGACTATCAGCGTGACTATTGTTGGGAAGATAGAAATATCACCGATTTATGGAACAGTCTCCTGAAGATAGAACCGGATAATCCATTTCACTTGGGAACTGTTATTCTCCACGATAACCAGCAGCATTATGATATTATTGATGGCCAGCAACGGTTGATAACGCTTACCCTTATTCTTCTGGCTTTGGGCTATGACGATTATTTGCCGCTGCTGAACGAATCGTACGAGTCGGCAGAGGCTCAAGACCACATAGCTAACTGTAAATATGTAGTGAAGATTCTGGTACAGTCATGCAAGAATCGTGAAGCTCTGCTCGACAAGATAGCCCGTCAGGTTTCGTTTGCCGTGCTTGTAGTCAGTGAGGCTAATCTGGATCTTGCATATACCTTCTTTTCGAATCAAAACTCAAAGGGCGTGCCATTGACCGATTTTGACCTGCTGAAGGCTCATCATTTACGATTTATTGCTGACGAAAAGCAGGCCGAGCATGTGGCTGTCAAGTGGAACAAGATATTGCAGCTGCCCCCTGTATATCACGATAGTAACGCCTTGTTCCGTACAATTGGAATACATATATACCGGTTAAGACGGTGGATGCGCAAAAGGGGATCAGCCGAGAATAGTTACCGATATATACAGCATGAATACCAGGCTGCACCCTCGATGCCCGATATTCCGCCGTTTGGAGAGCGGCTCGATTTTTATGAAAAGATACAAGGGGGCACCCATTTTTTTATGTATGTAGAGACCTTCATCCAACGCTATGAAGATTTTGTGCGGGAACCGTTTGTTCAGGAAGTGAGGGATAGGCTGTCCTACGGCCCTTACGAGATATTTGCCGATACCCTGGCAACATTGCTATTCGGGTATTATCTTAAGTTTGGACGTTCCTATCTGGTCGAAGCATTCTTTTGTTTTTCTCAAATGATGGCTTTGTATCGGTACAATTCGGACCGGGTTGCCACTAACGGGTCTGGGGTGAGAGATTGGGCCATGAATAGCGAATTTCTGCTTATGATCGACCAAGCCTCTTCTCCCACATTCTTTTTGGCCGAAGCTCTTGCCGCCAGTGAAAACAAGTTCCAGATAAACAGTGGACTATATCTGCCGGAAACCAAAGGGGTGAAGTGGGGCATGTATGTGGCCCTTAGAAATATCTGGAACTATGCTTTGCCCTTGGTTTCGGATACGACGATAAGAAATAAAATTATAGAAGAGTATGGTATACAATAAGATAACACCGGAACTTATTGCCGGGAAAAACATTCGGTTCTGTATCCCTCTATATCAAAGATTGTTTACGTGGCCGACTTCTCAGGTAGAGCAGTTGTTGGATGATTTGCGGTCTCATTTTGACAAGAATCCGGACAAGCCCTATTATTTGGGAATGATTACGGTTGTGCACCGGGAAGGTCGGGAAGATCGATGGGACCTTATTGACGGGCAGCAGCGTATAACGGTACTGATGTTGCTCTCCATCGGGTTCTTGCTCAGTGGCAGGACCGATTCGACTGAAGAGTGGATTGCGTTTTTTGATGATTCCAATCGGTTGTATTTCAAAGGCCGGAGCCAGGACCGTGAATTCTTAAAATACCTCGCGGATCGTAAGCCTTCGACCTATCGGAATATCAATATGGAGAATGGGCTCTCTTGTATCGAGGAATATCTGAGAAAACATTTCAGTGAGGAGGGCGCTCTCGACTTGTTTGCCAGTCGGGTATATCGTAATCTGACGCTGTTTGTTACCGAACTGCCAGGCCACTATGTTGCGTCACCGGCTTCTTTGAACGAATATTTCGAGGCAATGAACTCGAGCGGCAAGTCGCTTGAGCAACATGAGATTCTCAAAGTCGATTTGTTGCGTGGTCAAGATGATAATGATAAATTGCGCTTTACCCGCCTTTGGAACACGGTGTCGAATTTCGAGTTGCCATTGATTAAGGAATCGGAGAAAATCGACCGTGGAGAGCAAATCCGGAGATATAAAGAGGCTATATCCATGTGCCGTGAAGGCGATTTCGACGGTCTGATACGCAACTTATGTTCCAAGACAAATGAGCGGGATTCCCGTGGATCCAAGTCTATTGCCGAAATAAGAGTAGAGAAAAGGGATTTCGGGAAACCCTCCTACGACGACAGGGAAGATGCGATTATCTCGTTCCCTCAGTTTTTGCTGATGATTTTGGCTATCCACCTGAATGAAGACCGCATAGCCCGGATTCACCCCTCGAAGTTGCTCGATACTTTCAGAGATAATCCCTTGACGTGTGTTCCCCGCTTTTATCAGCAACTTGTTCTTTATCGGCTTTTGATGGATTTATATGTGGTGAGAATGAAATACTCTTCCTCATCGGGCTATCACAAACTCATGGTTAAAGACGAAGAAAATCTCTGTCATGAGCATGAACGGTTAAAACAATTCGAATCGATGTTCGATGTCTCTACCGAGCCTCATCGCTGGATATTACCCTTGTTGAAGTATGTTGCAGGGCTCGATCATGAACCCGGACAGGCAGAGTTGCTTGCTTTTTTGATGAACCTGGATAAAGAGTTGAATCATCAAGGACAATGCCCTGATGTATCGAAATTGGGTTACGAGGCCAAGCCTCGGTATTGGCTGTGGCGGCTCGATTATGCTTTGTGGGAGAAGGTGCTGCTCGAGGGCAAAGACGCGTTGGGATTTTCAAATCTTGATGCAGAGTCTGTTCGGCAATACGAGTTTCGTCAGAATCGCTCTATCGAACATCTGCATCCACAAAATGAAAATTATAACGACAAATGGTCTTGGCACGACATTAACTCATTGGGAAACCTGGCTATGATTTCGCAGAGTTTCAATTCTGCACAAAGCAATCTGCCGGTGCATGTAAAGTTTGCCAATCTGGAGGTCCAGGTCAACAGCCGTAACCTGCAAAGTATCAAACTGTATCTTATGTATCTCGAAGCCAAATGTTCCGACCAGGAGTGGACCGTGGAAACCATGCGATTGCATGAACGCAAGATGATGAAAATATTGAAGGAGAGTATCGAAGCCGCTGGCTAACAAAAAATCAAGACCGTAGTACCCATATGGGGCGGTAGCAGACTTGTGTTTAACATCGTAAATTGGATAGTATGGAAACAAAATCACCTGTCTACATTCATTTGGGCGAGGCGGTTGAAAACCCGCCGGTGGGCAGCAGCCACTGGTTTGGCTATCCCGACCTGCCGCCCGACGTGGAGATTCCGCAAATCGAGGAGGGCGGAGAGTCGTATGCGTTGACTCTGGTCTGCCAGATCAATCTGTCGGAGCTCCCGTTGCAGCCGGCACAGAAGGGGCTTCTGCTCTTTTTTGCCGATATTGCCTACTATGGCGGTCATTGGGACGAGCCGTCGATTGGCTCGGATATTTCGGACAATCGGGTCTGCCGGGTGGTCTATGTGCCGGCCGAGAAGATGGGCACACTGGTGAGTTGCCGCGAATACTTTTTCGAACAGGATGAGCCGAAGGCCATTGGTCTGATTTTCAACCGGGAGAAGCCGACGTTGGCCGAGCCCGAGCTGCAGCTGTTCGGGCGAACCGATCACCTGGAGTGGGAAGACTGGCCGAGCCCTTGCGAAGGGTGGCAACTGCTCTTGATGATGGACTCGATGTCGGGAGCAGACTATTCTTATAATTTCATCGACTGGGGTGTCTTGTGTTTCCTGATTGAGTGTGAGGCCCTCGAACGTAAAGATTTTTCCAATGTTAAAACCATAATTTTATCCACATGATACTGTTTGTTACTCTTGAGACCGATGCGTTGGGCACTGTTTCGCGCGACCATTACAGTGTTTCGCCCGACGCCGTAGACCGGGGCATCTATGTGAATGCTCTTTTTCCGGAGAGTTATGGCGATTTTGTCAAGGCTATCCGTGTACAGACCGTAGACGAGGGGGCGGCGGTGCAGATTACGAGCGAGTATGGCTCGTGCAAATATTCGGCATATGAACACGCCCAATGGGAATCGGGCTCAATCGGGTTGAGCTATGCTTCGTGCAAGGTGTTCATAAGTTTGGTCCCCAAGTATATGCCCACCTGGGACATCTTGACCGTCAAGCACGAGGGGGCTACCATGGTGTTCCAACGCGAAGACATTGTGGCCGGAGCTCATCTCGGGACTGTCCGTCCTCGTGTAGACGGCAGCCAGATTCCTTGGTTGGATACGCGGGTTGAATTTGCCGGCGACGACAGGGTTATGCTCAGCGCCTCCGAGCGAATTATGGTTGTCTTGGGGGGAGAGCCTGTCGTATCGGGTGAGGAGACGTATGAATTGTGCTCCTTCTCGACCATCGTCTACGAATGGGACGACCTGGAGAACAAACCCGTGAAGTTCGTGGTCGATACCCAGGACCTGACTGCCAGTGCCGACGATGCCGAGGCCGCACTCCGGGTGGCCGACTCTATCGAAGAGCAGCAGCCCGAGATGCTCGAGATTGTGGCCCGCTATATGGAGCATGCCGCCGACCTGGGCTCGGCCGAGGCCTTGGCCTGGTTGCGCGACTATCACGAGGTAGACGACTCGCGGCATCACCCGTATGTGTAGCCGACCCGATTAGTTGGATATAGTTTTATCTATTTCTTCTCATGTTTATAAGCGATATGATAGGCAATATCTTTTGCAATAAGCCATCGCTTTAAAACCACCGGCGCGACAAACAAACCGCACAGTCTGAGAGGGAGTAGGGATGAGGAAGCAAACAGATACCATGCTATTCTGGGAGAGTAGAAGGCAAACTAAGTTGTTTGCCCTCTACTCGATTATTGTCTATCGAAAGATGTGCTCTTTTATGGCTTGACCTTCAACTGTTTGATGATGTCGTCGCAGGCCCTAAGCACTTTTCGGTCAATGAAATACTGGATACAGATACCGGCAAAGATAGCCACGCACATGAAGGTGATGGCAGCGATGCCCCGCTCCGGGACGCGGAATGTGTTGTAGATTGCCGGAAATATGAAGCACATGAGACCTATCGCCAGAACCCACGAGACTGTATTGACAATCATGTAGTTCCGTTTGAATTTCCGTAATCGGGTTACCGTCGAGAGCAGGTCGTCTGCGCCGTATTCTATTTTCCCGAGTTTGTGGTATATGAATACATAACCCATCAGCAGCAGTACATAGAACGCTGCAAGCATGCCGGCAAGGCACATGTCAAGTCCCTTGATATAGGAGGCTGCCAATATAATCAGTATCGCTGCACCTACACCGGCCAGGGTGGTTCTCCTGTTTGAATCCAGCACATCGACATGGTTCCGCAAAACCAGTTCCATAAGTTGCCGGTTGATAATCAACTGTTTGTCCATATCTGCCTTGAGATAGTCATAGTCCGACTTCATTTGCCGGAGTTCATCATACATGGATAAATTGTCGTTCTGCATAGCCTTTTACTTAATTGTTCATTTTCTTAAGTTCCTCTTTAATCCTGTAGAGTTGGAAGGAGACATTCTTTACGGAAATGCCTATGACCGCCCCGATTTCTTCATAAGACAATCCTTCAAGCCACAGGAGAATCAGAGCACGGTCAACCAGTCCGAGGCGGTTTATCCTGTCATACAGACGTCTTACTTGCAGGGTCCTGTCGCTTATTTCTTCAAAGAAATCGACATCGATGCTTAACGGGATATGTTTGATTCCCTTTCTTTTCCTTTTCTGTCCGTTAATGCAGGTGTTGAGGCTTACACGGTAGATCCAGGTTCTGGCATCTGACTCTCCGCGGAATGCGTCATATCCTTTCCAGAGCCTGATCAGCACATCTTGAAAAAGGTCTTCCGCCTCCTCTCTGCTTCCGGAAAACATATAGCAGACGGTATAGATAACGGTCTTGTGCTGCTCTACCAATTGGGTGAATTGCTGTTCCTTCTGTTCCATCATGATTTCAGATTTCTACTATATTAGACAACAGAGTATTTGAAAAACTATAAATCATCGGTTATATTTTCGTCGTTTGAGGCTATCAAACACGTTTGG
Organism: Barnesiella sp. An22; assembly: GCF_002159975.1. GTDB lineage: Bacteria > Bacteroidota > Bacteroidia > Bacteroidales > Barnesiellaceae > Barnesiella > Barnesiella merdigallinarum. Next base: position 30,294 of record NZ_NFJR01000016.1, read on the forward strand.
ATAAACAAATAAATCCCTGCTAATCTGTTCGATTAACAGGGATTTATTTGTTATCTTGCGCTTAAGAACGCATCAATATTCTTCCTCGTTGAAGAAATTTATACATATTGATTATCAATATATTATGCAGCAATCAATGAAATTTGCGCAAACAAACAGCACCGTCTGAGACGGTCTGAGGCGATGGGAGGAAAGACGAGACAAACTTATTATCAAAGAGAGCACATAATAATATCTTGTTTATATCCCAGTAAAACATTGATATAAGTTATTGAAATCTCTAATTTCAATAACTTCAAAGCCTAATTGTTCAAGGAAAAACTTCTTACCCGGAGATATATTATTGTCAATATACCATCCTTTTAATCTTTTATCATACATCTGACTATACTTAGCACGTTGGATAAGCAACCATCTTAAAAAAACCTCATTTTCTTCAAGAGCAAGTCCAAAAATGAAAAAATCCTTATTAAATATCACATGCAGCCAAGTATTGTACCCAATCCAATTATTCCGATTCTTTCCATCGAACAATTCATTGAATCCATCACTTTGTATCATTTTACGAGCTCGTTCTACGCATCCCATATAGTCGCTTAATCCTAATCTTATACTTCTTGGATAGTCTGTCAACCCATTAATATGCCATATACCGAACCCATCTAAAGGATTTTCTATCTCATTTATACCGTAATATACATTCCATGGATAAAAATCAGTGAACTTATATTGATTTCCGTTTGGAGACAGTATGCGGCGTTTAGCCTTTATAGATTTTCCAATATAAACATCAAAGTTTGTTGTGAGAATAGGTGACTCAAATTCCTTAATTTTTGTAATCAAGTCACTCACATTATATTCTTGCTTATCAGGAAATTTACTGGCAACATTCTTTTTTATTGAATTTTTCAGGATCTGCTGTTTGGCACTATTAGTAAATAGTCCCATTACAATCTGCACGCAGTCTTGATCCGACAAAGAATCTGTACTTTCATAGTTCTGCATACAAATGTTTCTGCTGGTAGCTACAAATTCTTTATAGACATTATTAAATTGATCAATTTTTTCTTTATCTATATTATCAATATCAAATTTTGCGGGAGGTAATTTAAGGGCAAAATCAAGCATTTTTTTATGTGCAGATACATCTATCTTTTTATCTTTTATCTCATTTGCAATTCTTTTTAGCCGATCTTCATACGATATATTCGGCCTGAGTGTAATCAACTCTATTATATCATAAAACTCTGTGAACGATATCCCAGTTGGAATTTCTTCTTGTTTTCCTGTATACTCTGACCACAAATCTTCCAGCAATTTTTTCCAAGGTATATTGCAATCTTTATATTGATAATGAATACCATTTCCAATTAAAAATGCTGTTGTTGCTTTATGATTATTAAGTATAGTTCTAATTCTAGAAATGTTATTCTCATCATTATTTATAACACTCATATGCTTAGCTTTATAGATATTAATATCTACAAAAGTAACATATATCAATCACAATTGATTTAAAATATTGCATCGAAATAATTGTCTTGTTTTTAGCGATATCAATCACCTATTCAAAATTGATATTTTAATCATATTTTTGTTGATTATGACCATATAAGATACAAATAATCATTATCTTTGTAAAAACGAAAATTGTAACGACATGGAGCGTAAAATGCTAAATCGAATAAAGATTGTTCTCGCCGAGAAAGATAAAACTAACAAATGGCTTGCTGAACAATTGGACAAGGATCCGGCAATGGTATCCAAATGGGTTACGAATAAAACTCAGCCCAGTGTCGAAACTCTTATTCAGATTGCAAAAGTACTGGAAGTTAGAGTTGACGATTTATTGAGAACCGAATAAATGAATATATGGGGACAGATAAATTATATAAATATCTGGATTTTAACGGTGGACTGATGATGCTGCATTATGGCAATCTTCAATTCACTAACGCTACGCAATTAAATGACCCGTTTGATTGCCATCCCTCGTTAATTGATTTTTCCGATGTTCCGAAAGAAGCATGTGGAGGATGGACTCCGGAAATAATTGAAGAATTGAGAAGAGATCCATTTCGTAGAACCAGAGAAGAGGCATGGATATGTAGTCTTTCTAAGATATATGATTCAATTTTGATGTGGAGCTATTACAGCAAGCATAAAGGTATTTGCATCGGTCTGGATATGGAGAAAGTTAGAAAGTATCTTTCTCGCATGTATGGCAATGTCATGATCGGCTGCTCGGAAGTGGAGGTACAATATAAAGATATTGTAGAGAAGCCCGATTATTTCAGGGATGCAAAAGACTTTTTCCATTATCAAATATCTACAAAAGCAAAGGCATGGGAACATGAACAAGAGGTCAGATTGTTTATTTTAAATCCTTCTCCCGCATATATGGCATTATTGCCAGGGCAAAATGACGATAAAGGTCCAATTGATTGGAAAGAAGTAAGAGCATTCCCCGAAATTGGAGGAGAGTGTTTCGAATCCGTTTATCTGGGAATCAATATGGATGTCGAAGAAAAATCAAAAATAATCCGTGTTGCCCGAAAGCTGAATCCCGACATTAAGATTTTCCAAATGGAGATTGATGCAAATGCTTTTAGGTTAAACACCAAACTAATAGAGTAAATACGATGGCCAAGAAACAAACAAAAATAACAAAGGAGGAGACCTTAGAAACCATACTTTTCAACTGTCGCAACAGTTTGAGAGGGCGTGCGGCCATGACCGACAAGCGCGATTTGTTGCTGACTCTTGTGTTTTTGAAATTCATCGGGGAACGCTTCAAGCAGCAAAAGGATAAAATCAGGCATGAGATTATAGAGGTTCAAGGCATTCACGACGAGGCTTTTGTTGAAATGCAGCTGTCCCGTCCCAATCAGTATATGCAGGACGGAGTGTTTTTCCTGACTGACGAAACATTTTGGGACAAGCTGATTCTTACGGCACCTACCGGTATGGCCATCGCTTTCGATACAGCCATAAAGACGTTGGACGACAATGAACCTAAGCTGAAGAACGCCCTTCCACAGCAGATTTTCACGAAAACGGCTCTTGAACCGGGTGTCTTGAAAAGTGTGGTGGACGAGATTAACAAGATAGATCCCAAAAAGTTCACCGATCACGACCTCATAGGGCGTGTATATGAATATTTCTTGCAGGCTTTCTCAATCAATGCCGACAAGGAGGAAGGTGAGTTCTACACGCCGCATTCTATCGTGGAGCTTATTGCCTCACTCATCGAGCCGTTCGACGGTACGGTCTATGACCCGTGCTGCGGGTCAGGCGGTATGTTCGTGCAGGCAACCAAGTTTATTGAAGCACATGGCGGCAACACCAAAGCGGTCAACGTGTATGGACAGGAATCCGAACCGGCGACCTATCGTCTGGCAAAGATGAATCTTGCTATCCGCGGTATATCCTACCATTTGGGAGACAAAGCTGTATCCACTTTCTCCGACGACCAGCATAAAGACCTCAAGTTCGACTATATCATGGCAAATCCGCCATTCAATTTGAAGAAATATGCCGAGTATGGAGAATTTGAGACGGACCCCCGCTGGAAAGGTTATGGAGTTCCACCGACCAGCAATGCCAACTACGCATGGATTCTCCATATCCTGAACAAACTGGATGTCAATCACGGAATTGCAGGATTTCTGCTTGCCAATGGGGCATTGGACGACAGCGACACGCTTGAAATACGCAAACAATTGATCGAAAACGACAAAATCGAGGCTATCATCGTTCTGCCGCGCAACATGTTCTATTCTACCGATATATCCGTTACGTTATGGATTCTGAACAATAATAAGAAAGGTGGTCCCTGGCATGGCAGACAACTGCGTAACCGAACGGGCGAGATCTTGTTTATTGACCTGCGCACATGGAACAGTAACATATACGAAAAGAAATATGTTCGCCTGTCTGAAACGGAAATTAGCCGGGTTTGCCAAATCTATTTCAATTGGCAGACTAAAAATTTCGCCGAGTATGCCGAGCCTGAGTTATACTATGCCGCTCATCTTGACGAAATCCAACAGAAAGGATATTCGCTTGTACCCTCCAGATATATCGAGTTTATCGACCGCGATACGGAAATTGATTATAAATCAGCCCTCACCGAGATGAGCCGTAAATTTGACGAACTGAAGAAAAGATGGGATGCAAATGAAGCCGAACTCGTGAATGCCTTCAAAATTTTGGGATATGGAAAAGAATAAGCAACAAACTGATATAATAACCGAGAATTTTGTTTCCGATATTAGAACCATCATAGAGCAAGGACGGAAACAAGCTTATGCCGCAACTGGTCAAATAGCCATTATGACTTATTGGAACATTGGACGGCGTATCGTGGAAGAAGAACAGCAGGGGGCAAGCAGGGCGGCATACGGACAAAAGCTTATTCCGGCTCTTGCTGTCAGACTTGCTGCTGAATACGGAACCGGCTATGGTAAGCGTAACTTGGCATATTACCGAAAGTTCTATTTGGAATTCAAGGATGTAGAAATTTTGCACACGCGTGTGCAAAATCTTACTTGGTCACATGTTCGCAGACTTCTTTCCGTCAGCAATGTGCAAGCAAGGGAATGGTATTTGAAGACAGCCGCCGAGGATATGTGGAGTGTGGACGACCTTGACAGAAATATCTCCACCCAATATTATGAACGACGGCTTGCGGCTCAAAGGGAAAGTTCAACTCTGCCCGTACCTTATGTCGGTCAAACAGATCCGTTGGAATATATAAAGAATCCAATGGTGGCCGAATTTATGGGATTCCATCGGGATACTAATTATTCAGAATCAGAATTGGAGCAGGCACTAATTGACAACCTTGAGAAGTTCATCATGGAACTCGGTCGTGGATTTGCTTTCGTAGAAAGGCAGCAACACATTGTGACCGATACGGCTGATTTCTATATCGACCTTGTATTCTATAATTACAAGATGAAGCGGTTCGTTATCTTTGAACTGAAAACCCATAAGCTGACTCATCAGGACATCGGACAGTTGGATATGTACATCCGTATGTACGATGATTTGGTTAAAGGAGATGATGACAATCCGACCATCGGTGTGTTACTCTGCACGGATACGGACAACACCATAGCAAAATATTCAGTGTTACATGACAGCGACCAGATTTTTGCCGCTAAGTATATGACATATATGCCTACCGAAGAGGAACTGCGCCGAGAAATCGAACAGCAGAAACGCTTCTTTATGGAACAGCGTGGAAAAGAAGAGGTGTGATATGGAAAGTGGCGGTGTAAAATGGGGCCGGATCGGGGATTATATCGAGTGGTGTGACGAAAGGAATACGGCCGGTCGTAACTATCCTGTTATCGGCATAAATAGAGATAAAACATTTATGCCAACGGTTGCCAATCTGGATGGTGTTGATATTACTAAATACAAAATTGTTTCCAAAGGGATGTTTGTATTTAGTGGTATGCAAACAGGTCGTGATATATGCATTCGAATTGGATTATACGACAAAGCACAACCCGCTTTGATTTCGCCTGCATATACGACTTTTTTCATCAATAAAGAGAACGACGTTTTACCGGAATACTTTTTTATGTATTTCAATCGAGAGGAAAGCGACCGTTATGGCTGGTTTATTAGTGATTCTAGCGTCCGAGCCAATTTGGACTGGCCTCGTTTCCTTGATATTGAGATTCCTCTTCCATCTGTTGCCGAACAGCAGAAAGTGGTGAACGCATGGAGAGCATTCCGGGAAATTAAAGAGCAAAACGAAGCTAAGGCAGCCCCGCTTATGCAACTCTGCCAAAGCTATATCCAAGAAATAAGAAAGAAGAAGAATGTACGAAATTATCGTATTGGTAATGCTATAGAAGTCATAGATAAGACCAATAAAGATGGTTCTCCCTATGAAGTATTAGGATTAAACAATAATAAAATGTTTATGCCGACTGTTGCTTCTATGGACACAATAAACACAAGCAAATATAAAATTATTAGAAAAGGAGAATTTGCATTTAGTGGCATGCAGACAGGCCGAGATAAGTGTATTCGTATCGCTTTGTACGACAAAGATATTCCAGCTTTAATTTCGCCTGCTTATACAACTTTCATCTTTGATAAGAAAGAGCCTATTCTTCCAGAATATTTTATGATGATATTCAAAAATTCAGAAATGGATAGATTAGGCTGGTTTTATAGTGACTCAAGTGTGAGAGCAAATTTGGATTGGAATAGATTTATTGACATAGAAATACCTCTTCCCCTCATTGAAGTTCAACAGGCTATTGTTAATATCTACAAATGCGCCAACGAGGCAAGGCAGATAGCCGAAGAAGCCGACCGGCTTTCTCGTGAAGTGTGTCCGGCATTGCTTCAACACGTTATACATTCTTAAATCGCAGCGATTATGGTAGGCAAAGGGAAATATTATGAAAGCCAGTTTGAGGAGGCGACTATCGAACTCCTCCGCGAGTCGCATTGGCAATATACATTTGGTGATGAAATCCACCGGAAATATACCGACCCGCTTATTGAAGAAGACCTGCGGACATTTCTTGCCGCTCAATACAAGGACAAAAAACTGACCGTAACCGAAGTGGACGGCATTGTTGCCAATCTGCGGAACACGGGCGGCCAGAACGATTATTATGCCCTGCAAAACACCTTCCTGCTCTATCGGGACGGATACGATTTTACATACAGCGATGGCAGGGACAATCCGTTCCGCCTGCAATACATCGACTTCGAGCATCCCGACCATAATATTTTCCGTTGCGTCAACCAATTTATCATGGAACAAGGCCGTGAGAACCGCCGGCCCGACATCCTGCTTTTTGTAAACGGCATACCGGTCTGCATCGTCGAACTCAAAAACCCGACCAAGCAGAATGCCACCATACGCGATGCCCACACGCAGATTTGTACCCGTTATATGCGGGATATACCAGCCTTGCTGAAATATTGTGCACTGGCAGTTATCAGCGACGGAGCAAAGAACGAATTGGGAACGCCCTACACGCCATTCGAATTTTTCTACGAATGGAAGAAAATCGACAATGAAGACAAAGCCGGCAAGGGGCTTGATACGCTTCGGACCCTTGTTCGCGGAGCGCTTTCGCCGGAACGTATCTTGGAGATCCTGCGCGACTATGTCTATTTCCCCGATCCGACGAAAGAGGATGACACGACCGAAGTTGTGTGCCGCTATCCACAATTCTTTGCCACTCGTAAGTTACGAGACCATATCCTCTCCCATTTGCGCTCTGTTGGCGGCGATGGTAAGGGGGGCACCTATTTCGGCGCCACCGGGTGTGGAAAGACCTATACCATGCTGTTCCTTGCTCGCCAGTTGGCACTGCGTTGCCGAGAGCAACTGGGTAGTCCAACAATCCTTATTATCGTTGATCGGGAAGATTTGGAGACTCAGAGCGGAAAACTGTTCTGCCGCTCGAAACGCTACCTTGAAGACGAGGCCGTAAAGGTATTTGAGACCCGCAAGGAACTTGCCGAAGAGATGAGTATGCGCAAGACCGGCGGGGTCTATATTACCACGATCCAGAAATTTGCAGAGTCCACTGGATTGCTTACGGAGCGTTCCAATGTGATTTGTCTGAGCGACGAGGCGCACCGTTCTCAAAACAACCTCGGGTCGAAACTGTCGATACAGACAGAAGGCGACACCGGGAAAATAGGGGCAAAAATTACATACGGATTTGCCAAATACCTGCGTGATGCCTTGCCTAACGCCACATATGTGGGCTTTACCGGAACACCCATCGACGAGACCATACATGTATTTGGAGATGTCGTAGATCAATACACGATGAAGGAGTCGGAAGATGACGGCATCACCGTACCTATCAAATACGATCCCCGACTGGCGCGTGTTTTCTTGAACAAGGAGCAAGCCGAGAAGGTTGAGGAATACTACCGGATCTGTGCGGACGAAGGGGCTACGCCTGAAGATATTGCCAAGAGCAAAGCCGCCATGTCGAGCATGGAGGTAATTATCGGCGATGAAGATGTGTTGCGCCGGGTTGCTAAGGACATTATCGATGACTACAAACGCCGAACAGAAACAACCGACCGTCTGCAAAAAGCGATGATTACCTGCGCCGACCGCACAATCGCGTTCCGATTGTATAAAATCATGCGGGAGCTGCAACCCGATTGGTTCGAGAAGAAAAAGGCTTTGAATGAACTTGTATTAACGGCAGATGAAAAGGACAAACTCAATGACATCGCTTTTGTCAATATGGTCATGACCCGCGACAAGGACGATGAAAAGGAGTTATACAATTTGCTTGGAGACAAGGAATATCGCAAATTTCTTGATGCCGAGTTCAAATCAGAGAAATCCAATTTTCATATCTCCATCAATGTTGATATGTGGATTACTGGATTCGATGTGCCGTGCCTGACCATGCTTTACAACGATAAGCCTCTGTCGAAACACACATTGATACAGACCATATCGCGAGTGAACCGTCGATACGGCACTAAGGAATTTGGCTTCATCATCGACTACATCGGTATCCGCGAGGAGATGAAGAAGGCCATGAAGAAATACGGAGGTGAGGTAGGACCACAAGAGGATTTGGATACAGCCCATGATATACTGAAAAACGAATTGCAGCTTTTACAGGAGAGATTGTCTGGCCTTTCATTCAAACGCTTTTTCGGAGACAATGACCTTGCGCGGCTTCAGTTCATTCAGGAGGCGGCCGAATATATCCTTGCCAACAGCGTGGAACGGAAAGGAGAAGTGTCATTCCTCAAACTTTTCAAAGAACACGTCAAACGACTGCGCTCGGCATACAACATCTGCAATCCGGCCGGAATCCTGACTGATGAAGAGGTGACATGGAGCCAATGTTTTATGGGAATCTGTTCATACGTCAACAAAATGACCGCCACCGAGCACGATACGGAAAGTATGAACCGACATGTGGAACAGATGGTTCAGGAGGCTATCCTCGCCAGTGGTGTGGAACGGGTTATGAACGAAGGTGTTGAAGAAAACATTTTTAGCGACTCGTTTTCCAAAGAAGTGGAAGAGATAAAGATGCCGTTCACCAAGTTCCAGATTCTTTGTAAACTTGTAGCCAAAGCGATCAGAGCATACAGTCGGACAAACAAGATACAGGCCGAACATTTTCAGAAGATGCTCGAGGAAACGATTGACGCATATAATACCCGTGATAAGCTGACATTCACCAATGATGTGACCCAGAATGTTGTAAATGATGTTTATGACATTGTTTCATACAAAATTAACGGACTTTCTAACAAACTGATGGGTATCCTGAAAGAACTTAAAACAGACAGTGAAAAGTTCAAGGTATTGGGCATCACATTCGAGGAAAAGGCATTCTTTGATGTACTTGTTGAAGTCCGTGGTAAACATGGCTTTGAGTATGCAGATGATCGTTGTATTGAGTTGGCCAAGAAAATCAAAGCACTGATAGACGACACTGCCATCTATGCAGACTGGCTGAACAATGACAACCTCAAAAGCAAACTTGCCAGCCAGCTTACTTTCCTTCTGTATAAAGAGGGTTATCCGCCCCAGTGGGATGAAGAAGTCTTCCAGAAAGTACTGGAGCAGGTGGAGAATTACAAGAAATATGAATAGGAACTAACTACTTTAGAATGAATATACTTTACATCTTTGGTAATGGCTTTGATAAAGCACAAGGGATGGCAACCAGTTATCCTGAGTTTTATAAATATTTGCAGGATCATGTAACAAGTGGCAGCAATTTATTAAATCAGATGAAAGTTGAAATAACTGAAGATCAAAAGCTGTGGTCCGATATGGAAGAACGTTTGGGTGCTTTTACAGATGTATCTAACAACGCTGATGAGTTTTACGATTTCTATTTTGAATTGAACGAACATCTTCAAAGATATCTAACAAAAGAGAATGAGAAGTTTTTACCAACGCATAAACTTAAGACAAAATTTCAGGACGATTTTATTAACATCAGCAAATATCTAGGGGCATCAGATAAAGAGCGTTTTAATAGATTTATGAAGAAACACAACTTTTCTTCCAAAGATATCTCTGTTATTACACTAAATTATACAAATACTCTCGAAAAAATATTAGACCTTAGTGGCGGCGCAACAACCAAAGTATTTAATAGTATTAATACACTACGTAATCTTATTCACGTTCATGGCCTATTGGGCCAATCGATCATCGTAGGTGTCGATAATGAAACTCAAATTAAAAATGAAGAGTTCAAAAAAAATGACGATATTAAAGATTTGATGATAAAAGAACAATCGAATCTGGTGATGAAAGAGACAAGGCATATACAATGCGAGACTTTAATTAATAATGCGAATGTAATTATATTGTTTGGAGTCTCACTTGGAGATACTGATGCTCGGTGGTGGAAGATAATAGGGAATAACCTCATTAACAGAACGAATATAGCTATTATTCAACATCTGTATGAACCTAAAGCGATTAGTCGCACACAATTACAGAAACGAGGACGATTGGAACGAGAACAACAAAAATGCTTTATGCAGAAAATGAGAATAGAAGAAAAAAACTGGTCTGAGGATTTAACAAGCAGATTGTTTTTCACAGTAAATGAACCGACATTCATTTTAAAATAATTATATAGGCCATATAAATAGTTCTGTATCAACAATACTAATAATTTCCATCAAAATCCTCCGATGAAACACAATCAACATGTTTATCGGAGGATTCTTAGAATTTAACGCGTTTTCTTACACATAATTCTCTTTTGAGAATTATGGACGATTCGTGCCACATATAATAGACACCTTCTCCTATACACCTCTTTCTCCTCATCCGGCCTTCTTCCGTCCCAGCGAAGGTCTGAATCGGAGTTGCCACCGCCAGATGAAACAGCAACAGGTTGTCCGCCAATCAAAGCATCAGCGATGGTGAAGATTCGTTCCCGCACAGAAGGCTCAGCCAGCTGGTCAAGAAATGTCTGCATCTGTTCAGTCTGATTATTGTTGAGATCCGTCAGTCGTGCATACTCCTGTTGCAGCCATTTAAGCTCCCGATAGTCCAGCAACGTATTACTCTGCACCGCTTGTATTTGCTGTTCGGCATCCTTCCGATACAGTTCTTCAATCTGACGGACAATCTTCACGAATCGGCTGGCGATAGACCTGTTCTGCTCCTCAATCCATTTGTCAACCCCGAATATCGGAGGTTTACCAGTGATTCGTGGCGGCTCAAAATCTATCTTGTGATTGCGGAAAGGTTGCGCCACTCTACCGACACGGTCTATATTCTTTGTCATCTTCTCCAGTTCCTGCTCCTTTTCTTGAAGCTTACCTGCCTTGTCTTCAAGCTTGGACTGGTATTCGGAAATCTGTTTTTGTATCCTGGTCTTTTGAATTTCATATTCCTGAAGAGCGATTTTGCCGGAAGTCAGAGACTTCTCAATTTCTTCAAGTTGGGATTGAGACCTGAATATCTGTGCTTCCAACCTCCGTATCATAGTCTGCAGCCCCTTGACTGCTTTCTCCGCCTGTTTCGCATCTTTGGACAGTTTCCGGATATAATCGCGTTTACTAAGATGGTTGACGTTCCGGCCTTCAATACTGTCACCACGTTCCAGCCCGTACTTGCTCCCAACCTCTTCATATAGCGAGGTGTGCATTTCCCGAAGAATATGGCCATACTCATAACGGCTCTTCCCAAACTTAGCCGACCACATGACGCATTCGCGTCCGCTTTTGGCTCGTTGTCCGACCGGAACAATCAAGGCATGGATATGCGGGCTGCTCTCATCGAGATGAACCTGGAAGCCGATGATGTTCTCCTGCCCGTATCGTCGGGCGCACCAGTCATAGACATCTTTTGCCCATTGTTCGATTTCCGGACATCGCTGGATATGACTGTTATCTGCACCCTTTTCCAGATTTACGGTTTGGGTCCCAAATGCCATCTCAAGTGTACGGTCATGATTGCCTCCAAAGATAAATTTCGCACAACAGTTTGGTTGAATTTTGCTGTCCGGCTTGAAGGGTTTCCAGCCCAGTTCAGTCAACCGTTCCTGCAAACGTACTTCAAGCGATTTCTCTTGATAGCCTAACGGATGAACTTTCCCATCGGGCCCAATCTCGAAATTCAGTTTCATTCGGGTCTTGTCATAGTGATTGGTCGGATCCTGATTCTTTCTGTCAATCTTGTCGTCATTCCAATGCCTTTCGTTTTCATTCGCCTCTGATGTGCCGAATGACTTCCCGGCTTCAACATGCATGGCCTGTTTAATATCTGTATTCATATAGGGTATTCTTTTGATAAATGATTAATATTTGAGCTTGCTCTTGTGCCAGTCCGCTCTGCGGGACAATGACCGGATTTTATTGCCGTCAGGCAAAAAGTCCTTATTGTGTTAAGGACTTTCTATAAATCCTCGGAACAAGTTCCTTTACTATTCAATAAGTTCCAAATCCAGTTCATCAATGAGCAACTGCAATGTTGGATTACGTTGTATCATCTGATGGAGTATCTGTCTCTTTGATGGTGAATACAGGAAGAAGTCTGCAATATCCAATCCTTGGCTGCGTTGCTCTTCATCGGATGTACATTCCAAAACATTGGACACAACAACCCGTTTGCATATTCCAGACAACAAAGCAGACTTTTCTTGCCATTGTTCTGTTGCTCCTAAATCAGGGATGAGAGTAACCTCCCTGCCTTTGAGGACCTGCATGGCTTCACTATTGAAACAACCGTTCTTTCCGCCTGTTGCCAACCATATATAATCGGGAATAAAATGGCTCATTACGACAGCGGTCTTTTCACTTTCCACCAGCATTACCGGAGACGATGAGCTTTTCAGAAGATGTTCCCCGTACAGACATTGCTTCAAATGGAAATCCTGCAATTTCAACTCGGAGTGCGCCCAACTGACAAAAGCCTGAGGCACTTTAACCCGGTGTCCTGTCTCCGCATTATAGCACATTACCTTACCAGTTCTTACCTGTCCATTTATATCTATCTGCCAGAAAACCGCTGAACCTCCCCATTTTGCGGATGTCCCTATACGATACATTCCAAACAACCTGTCTGTCTCATCTTCACCAAATACATGGCAGAAATATTGATACAAAGGGTTAATAGAATAATGCGACTGACTTTTTAACACATAAGATAAAGGAATATACGAAGGGGCAATACATACGGATGTTTTATCTACCGTCTTATAAGGGGCAGAAAGGAGTGACTTGTTAGATTCTTTATTCATTTCCAACACATCAGGATTATCCTTGAAGTATTCCTTAGGTGTATAGTGGTAGCCGCAACTGTTCTCGTGATCACACTTGCCGACATTACCGGGAAAGCTAATGCTGCCTTGTTCATCAATATACCTGACAAAACATCGGCTTTTACCACAGTTCGGACAAGTAGTCTTGCTTCCAGGGCGGTATTTCTGCAAATGGAATCTGTATTCACTCATGGTCTTCTGATTTTAGTGTGGTTGCACTCTGCACTTTTGCACTTTGAGAAGATTGCACGGTATCTTGACAAGATGAAAGTGCAATAGTGCAAGGTGCATCAGTATTTTCTGTCATAAGTTTGCGATAGACTCCATGCTGAAGCTTTTCTATAAGAGGGTGCTTAAGCCGGCATAATTGGTCAAGCGCATAATAGACGGTACGTCGGGACATATCAACTTTTCTACCGGCAATAACAGCATCCCCGGAAGTGAACCGATCTTCCAACAGAGAAAGCCAGGCTTCTTTCGTTTCGCCGATACTGTTTATGACAATGGTTTCCTGAATCCTCCTGTATGTTTCCTCATAATAATCAATCATACGGATCGCCGATTCTACGGAATCCCGCTCAATATATTGCATATCTCCACTATCAGTAGCCCATTTCATTACCTGAAACAACAGGGCAAGACGTGCTACATGGCCGTTGAGTTTCATCTTCCGGCTTTCAACATCCGCATCATCCTCAATGGCATTTACAGCATCTATAATTCCATTGTACCATTCATAAAAATATTCTTCCGCATCGTCAGACATTGTAATGATACGGGGATTGACCGTTGTACCCTTATCATCAAGGATACAGGGGATGCTTAGGATTCTGTTGATTATTGTCCTCCATTGATTCATGATATCAGGACGGGCTGTATCTTCCCGTCTCCATCCGGATATCTTCCTGTTTTTAGGATAGACAAACAGAAAACGGTCAAGCAATCCGTTGGCAAGGAACTCTGCACGGAAGACTTCCTGCAGCATATTCGTCTGTACTGAACCGATGACATTTATACATGGATTCTTGATTAGAACAGGACGTGATTCTGATTTGCGGATAATCTTTAACGGCTGTCCGCTATAAGCTGTCAGCAGATCTTCAATGAGGTTGTTCTTGCTGTTGTACCTTTTGACGGAATTGAACAAAGCCAGGATTTCATCGACGACCAATGTTATCCCACGCTGATTATGCTGATGAATATTCATCATCGCCTCCGGGGTGGAATCATAAATGACCGTCGTTACAAAATTCGGTTTCTTGAGCAGTTGTTCTTCCCCGTCACTTCCGTGCTTGCCTGCTGACATGGCTCTTTCATATTCGTCATATTCCTCGTTATATTTCTCATGCAGCCGGTCATCATACTCATTAATCGGCTTATAAATAAAACCGAGAGGAGGTGTTTTCCCAAGCCCTGGACGACCGACCAACATCATATAAATGGATGGACAAGTTTTCCACTCGCCCTTTATACGGATATGACAAGAGTTGCCTATTGCAGTAGCAACAGCGGAAAGAATAATAGACGCAGTATATTCCACATTGAAATTTTCGTATCTGGCAAGATTGAGGATAATCTCCTGTATCCTGTCCGGAAAGGCATCCAACGGAAGACCTGTTTCCGGAATGCCTTCCACTTCCGAACGAAGCATGTTGGTCAAATGAATGGTGTCAAACATAGCCACCTCCTTCCTGTTTGGGAAGTTCATCACCAATAGCGAAAGCTTCATAATGGAAACGACGCAGAAAGCGGTCCACGTCTTCCTGCGTGTACCAGTATTTATCACCTTCACGCGAGTAGCCGAGATAACCGTTGTCTCGCAACTTTTTCAGATACTTATCTTTAATGTTCAACATCTCCATCAAAGACTTGTTGTCATAAAGACGATGCCCACTTTCATGAGCGAGAGGCGGCAGTTTCTCCTGTTTCTCTACTATGCTGAGAATCTTTTCAAGCAGTTCCCGGTCGCATAGTTTCTTTTCTCCATTTAATTTTTGAGCCATAGTTTATAGTATTATGGCTTAACCTTCCTTATGCACACTCGGACTGTAAGCCGGGTTTACGTGCTATGATACGACTGTGCACATCGTACCAAAAGCTCGGTGCAAAGGTTCAAACTCCTTAGGAATCTTGGTGTTAGAATGAATTAGATACTATGTTAGAGGTCGTGTTAGAGTTGTATATAACACGGAGGTGATGAATTTATAATCTGCTGCTTATCAAACAAAAAAAAGAGTAGCACATTGGCTACTCAAATAACTTGTCAATTTTCTCGGATCCTGTGGGCGCAGCTTTGTTTTTTCGGGTATGCCTTGATTGAGTCAGATCTTTCATGTTAAATAACTTATCTAATTCAGTACCCGGAAATAATTCCACCCTGCCAGGCATCCAGTACATCTTCTCATCATATATTGTTTTCTCAGGATAATCTTCGCAATAGATACGTCCACACATATATGCAAGAAGAACTTTGTTCAAAGTCCACTCATAATGATCATCGTCGATAATGATATATCCTTCTTCAATGGCTTTATCAAAGATCTTTCTTGCCAATTCAGTATCAAGCCGAGGCGGTAAAGTCACTTTATGGTGGTCTGGAACCATATCTTTTTGCACAGATTCAGTTTCTGCGATTTTCTTTCCCTTAATTCGCTTCTTTTGATACAAGTCCTCTGCTGCATAGATCAACGTTATTGCACATCCGATAGCAGTACTGATTCCGACAATGACAGCCGTGCCGGTTTCTGTTCCCCAAGATGGACGAAGCACCCCTAAGCCAAGAAGAATGAGGATACCGATAATGGTAGTGAGTCCTACTCCCCAGAATACCTTACGGCTGTTTAACTTGTATATATAGGTTACAGCCAGTACAATAAGGAATCCTGCTATCAGGATACATGCAACTCGAAATGGCAATGATATCATGTTTCTTTATCTTTTCACAGTGATTATATAGTCAAGTTGATTAATTCTCCGCTTAGTTTTGCCACCTCTGCCGATAGTGTTTCCGGCAGGAAACGGGCATAAACCTTCTCTGTAATATCCGTGCTGCTATGTCCGAGCAGACGACTGACAACCGACATGGAAAGCCCCTTGTTAAGCGCAAAAACCGCAAATGAGTGCCGGGCCGTGTGCATAAGTAACAGGAAAGCAAGCGATAACAGAAATGAGTAGATAAAACTTAAATGGTTGGTATTTAGTATATTTGCTGGATTCTGCCAAATGAGTAAAACGCAAAAAAGGTGATTTGTAGTATTTGTTCAGTTACCAAAGCGTTAGCTGTCCAGTTACCGAAGCATACAGGTAACGCAATGAGGAGTACAGAAGTTATCACGATGGGCTATTATTCACTGGTTGTCAATATTTTGCATATCAAAGAACGCTTATAAATTAGGTAATTTTGCCATTAAAGAATAAGCGTATGAAAATAGAAAAATTCAAGGTGTTGCTCTACCTGAAAAAGAGCGGTCTTGACAAGTTCGGAAAGGCTCCAATTATGGGACGAATAACGGTGAACAACACGATGGCGCAATTCAGTTGCAAGCTGTCATGTACTCCAGAGTTATGGAATCCACGTGAGAGTCGGTTGAATGGAAAAAGTAAAGAAGCGGTGGAAACCAATGCAAAAATCGACAGGTTGCTATTGGCTGTAAACGCTGCCTTTGATTCTCTCGTGGAACGGAAACATGATTTTAATGCAACGGATGTAAAAGAAATGCTTCAAGGTAGCAAAGATACCCAAATGACATTGCTCAAGCTGTTCGACAGGCATATCGAGGAAGTGAAGTCCCGTGTGGGGATAGACATATCCCACCGTACACTTCCAAACTATATTTATACCCGTAACCGTCTTGCAGAATTCATAAATTGCAGATTCAAGGTGTCAGACCTTGCCTTTTGCCAGCTTAATGAGCTGTTTATACGTGAATTTCAGGAATATGTTGTAATTGAGAAACGACTGGGAGTCCAGACTGTACGTCACTATCTGGCCATACTGAAAAAGATTTGCCGTATCGCATTCAAGGAAGGGCATTCGGACAAGTCCTATTTTGAACACTACCAGCTGCCAAAACAGAAAGAGACACCCCCGAGAGCATTGAGCAAGGATGATTTCGAAAAAATAAGAGATGTAGAGCTTACCGGCTGCCGCCCCGAACACTCTATAGTCAGGGATATGTTTCTTTTCGCCTGCTACACCGGGACTTCGTATGTTGACGTAGTTGCAATTACTCCTGATAACCTATCCAAGGATGATCAGGGAGCGCCATGGTTGAAATACCGAAGAGGCAAAAACGGACAACTGTGCCGTGTCAAGCTGTTGCCGGAAGCCGTGGCTCTTATTGAAAAGTACAAGGATGAGACAAGGGCTACCTTGTTTCCTGTCATCCCCTACCAGGCTTTGAAATGGTGTCTTACAAGCATCAAAATGAAAGTCGGGATAAAAGGCCGTTTGTCATACCACATGGGGAGACATTCGTTCTCGACCCTTATGACATTGGAAAACGGTGTGCCGATTGAAACTGTCAGCAGGATGCTGGGACACGCGGATATAGGTACAACCCAAGTATATGCCCGTGTGACTCCCAAAAAACTTTTTGAGGACATGGACAAATATATCGAGGCGACAAAAGACCTGAAACTGATTCTATAACTCTTAAAATATTTAAACAATGCGAAGTACATTTTCTATTCTCTACTATATTAACCGAGGCAAGGTTAAAGCCGACGGGACAACAGCCATCATGTGCCGTATCACGATTGACGGCAAGAGCAGTGTATTTACTACCGGATATTATTGCAATCCTGAATGCTGGAATACCAAAAACGGAACGGTAAAAGATGGCAGGACAAACGGTCTTCTTGCAGACCTACGGGCAAGGCTTGAAACTTCTTACACGAACCTGTTAAAGGAAATGGGTATGATAACTGCTGAAATGCTGAAAAACGAAATAACATGTATAGGGACTGTTCCTGTAACTCTCTTGAAAGCCGGAGAAGAAGAACGTGAAAGGTTGAGAATCCGTTCCGTAGCGATAAATTCTACCTCATCTTACCGTCAGTCCAAGTCTACTCAGGCATACCTGCACGAATTCCTCCTTTCTATGGGGAAGAATGACATAGCCTTTGAAGACATTACAGAAGATTTCGGTTGGGAATACAAACGATATCTGAAAGGCAAAGGTTGCGGTGCGAGTCACATCAACCATTGTTTTACATGGCTGAACAGACTGATATATATTGCCGTTGACAGGGAGATTCTCCGTTTCAACCCGCTTGCGGATGTTCCTTACGAGAAAAAGCCTACAGGCAAATTGAAACATATAAGCAGGGCTGAGTTGCAAAGGATTATGGAACAGCCTATGCCAGAAAGATTACAGGAACTTACACGCAGGGCTTTCATATTTTCCTGCTTCACCGGATTGTCTTACGTTGATGTTAAACGGCTCTATCCTTCACATATTGAAACGACTTTAGACGGAAGAAAGTACATCCGTATCAACCGTAAAAAAACGGATGTGGAGTCATTCATACCCCTTCATCCCATAGCTGAACAGATATTGGCTATGTATAACACAACGGATGAAAGCAACCCCATATTCCCATTGCCCAAACGTGACATGTTATGGTACTGCATACATGAGATAGGTATCGTGGTTGGTATAAAGGAGAATTTGAGTTATCACGCCAGCAGGCATTCGTTCGGTACTTTGATGCTTTCTGCAGGTGTCCCGATAGAAAGTATAAGTAAAATGATGGGACACACGAGTATTAAAACGACACAAGGATATGCCAAAGTAACCGATGATAAAATATCCGAGGACATGGACAAGCTGATGAAACGAAGACAAAAGCAAAAGGACAATCCCAGACAGTCGCCCGTTCCCTCTGCCGTCCATAGAAGTTAGTACAGACTCTATTGAAAGCGAAAAGGTCAGGCAGCTATGATATTTCGGACTGAATATACTTTAGGGACTGTCGTAAAAAGAATAAAACTTTATAATAAATTGATTGCCAATGTAATATAAAATTTGTATCTTAGCTAAAGATAAAAAGAATACCTCCAATTGCCCTAGA
>NZ_NFJR01000017.1 GCF_002159975.1 Barnesiella sp. An22
CGAATTGCATAGAAAAATAGAAGATACCGCCTATATTGTTATCCTAATTGAGTTAATAATCAATAAAAGCGTTAAATCTTCACCCTTTAGAATGTACAATTAAAGACAACGACCATATTTCTGACTTATTACCTATAAAATATTGAGTAATAATCGGTTGTAAATACAACATATTGTAATGAATTGAAGGAAGTACATGTTCAAGCTAGTATACCCCCGATAATTGATGCTGAGACATTTAGCGACTATAATAAAACACTGTATGTGCCAATTAACTGCAGTGATGCTTATCGGGTTTCCGAGTATTGGAAGAACTTTGAATATATTGTAGAGTCTGCTGATGAAAGTGCCATTGAAGCGATTGTTAATGAAAAACATCGCATCTATGTTGTTGGTCATACTCTGCATGTGGAGAATAGAGAAGATATTTATCGGGTGTATAATCTTATAGGGCAGATCGTTTATACGGGGAGTGATCGGGTTGTACGGTTGTCCGATTCTGGCGTCTATGTGATTTGTACAAAAGAGTCTTCGTTTAAAGTCGTTGTGAGATAAGTGTTTACTTATCCTTGTCATACACAAGAAAGACTGTCTTAAAATGAACTGCATCCCAAAAGTTAGATACGAAACTTTTGGGGTGCAGTTCAAAATGATTGTCTTTTGTCTATGAAATGTTGGGATGAGATATTAGAGAGAAAATAGGCCCCTTGGGCTCCGCATGGGACTGCGGGGTGACGAGGCGTATCATATCGCGCTGCAATGTGGTATCCAAATTCTTAGATAACAAGAGTAACATTTTTTATTTCAAAACCCGTTTAAGCCACTTCAGTTTGTTGCCATAGGGCGGGAACCGGAATTCGGAGTAGAGCCGCTGGTTCGAGGTGACGACGCTGCGCTGGTGGCTGAAGGTCTCGAAACTGGTGCGGCCGTGATAGGCCCCCATGCCGCTGTTGCCGATACCTCCGAAGGGAAGGTGGCCGTTGGCAATCTGCATGACGGTATCGTTGATGCAGGCACCTCCCGACGAGGTGTGCTGTATCATGTAGCGGGCCCGCTTGCGGCTGCGGGTAAAGTAGTAGAGGGCCAGCGGTTTCTCGCGCTGGTTGATGTATTCGACACAGTCGTCGATGTCGTCGAACGGTATCACGGGGAGTATGGGACCGAAAATCTCGTCGGTGAGCAGGGGCGATTGCGGGTCGATGTCGGTAAGTAGCGTAGGGGCTATGTAGCGGTCGGTAGGGTCGCAGGTGCCGCCGCAGAGGGGAGTGCCGTGCGAGAGCAGAGCCGCCAGACGTTCGAAATGCCGCGCGTTGACAATGCGCGAATAGTCGGGGTTGTGTTGCGGGTCCTCGCCGAACTGCCGCACGATTTCCCGGCGCATCAGCTCGACGAGGTGCGACTCTACCCGGCTGTGCACCAGCAGATAATCGGGAGCTACGCAGGTCTGCCCGCAGTTGATGAATTTGCCCCACACGATGCGGCGGGCAGCCGTAGGCAAGTGAGCGTCGTCGTCGACAATACAGGGGCTCTTGCCACCCAGCTCGAGCGTGACCGGCGTGAGGTATCGGGCAGCCGCCTGCATGATGTGGCGGCCATACTCTACACCGCCGGTGTAGAAGATGTAGTCGAACCGTTCTTGCAGCAGCTCCTCGGTCGTTTCACGCCTACCGTCGGCCACGGCGATATACTCCTCTTCGAAACATTCGCCAATGAGTTCTTGCAGGGCCCGAGTCGTGTGGGGCGCTTCGCCCGAGGGCTTGATGATGGCACAGTTGCCGGCCGCGATGGCACCTACCAGAGGCGACAGCGCCAGTTGCAGCGGGTAGTTCCACGGGGCAACGATGAGCACACACCCGTAAGGCTCGTAATGAATGCGGCTGTGAGAGCCGAAGAGGAAGAGAGGCGTGGGGCGCCGGCGGTCGCGAGCCCAACTCTGCAGGTTGTTTTTGACGATGCGTATCTCGTGCAGCAGGATACCGATTTCGGTTACATAACTTTCGAAAGGCGACTTGCCCAAGTCGGCCCGCAAAGCCTCGGCCAGTTGTTTTTCCCGGTCGGCAATTCCTTCGGCCAGGCGGTCGAGGGCACACAAACGGTAGGGGATCTCGCGGGTAATATGTTCGTTGAAGAATGCTTTTTGCAAATTGACCAAGTGATGATAGTCGTGCGTTGTCATATCGTCGTCGTTTGTAATTGGGTGATAAAGATAACAATTCGCCGGCAGATACAGTTTAAAATTATTCTAAATTCTTGTTTGAGCCGTTATGAAAGCATTATAGAGAATTTACATGGCAAAGAAATCGAACTTTTGAAAAGGCCATAAGTAGGGTGAAAATATAATAAAAAGAGGGCGCCGGTTATGGTCAGAATCGAGAATGTATTACTTTTTATCACCTTTGACAAACGGGTTTTGTCGTTGGACGATTTATTGTTTTTGTTGAGAGAGAATAGAGAGTAGTTTAACTTATATAAGTAATATGGCAACAATAAAAGTAAAATTCCGCCCCTCTTCCATCCCTTCGAAAGAGGGCGTTTTGTATTATCAGATCATTCATAATCGAGTAACGCGACAGATTCGTACAAGATTCAAGTTGCATCCCGATGAGTGGAATGAAGAAGATATGGCATTTGATTTTTCTAACAGTAGGAATAATAATCGGCAACATTATCTGATTTCGTTGAAAGAAAAGGTGAGTGCCGATTTAGCCCGGCTGGAGGATATTGTCGACACCTTTGAGCAATCGGGGGTGGTTTATACTGCAGACCAGATTGTCCAAGCTTTTTCTACCCCGATAGAAAATAGGGAGTTTTTGGAATTTACAAGGAGGCTTATCGAGCAATTAAACCAAATCGGGAAGAGACGTACGGCCGAGACGTACGCTACAACTCTGAATAGTTTTGTACGATTTAGAGACGGGCAGGAGATTGGTATCGACCAGATAGACTCAAACGTAATGGTCGCGTATGAAATCTATTTGAAGGCTTCCGGTCTTTGCCCGAATACCACCTCTTTTTATATGCGTAATCTCCGAGCCATATACAACAGAGCCGTAGAGCAGGGATTTACAATGCAGAGGTATCCGTTTAGGCATGTATATACAGGCATTGACAAAACGGTGAAACGAGCAGTGCCGTTGAAGATAATTCGCCAGATACGAGATTTGGATTTACGGATGAATCCGTCGTTGGATTATGCTCGCGACATATTTATGTTTTCGTTTTATACCCGAGGAATGTCGTTTGTAGATATGGCCTTTTTGAGAAAGAAGGATATACAGAATGGAATATTGTCGTATCGTCGGCAAAAAACAAACCAGCGGCTTTTTATCAAATGGGAGAAACCTATGCAAGAGATTATAGAAAAATATGATACATTGGACTCCCCTTATTTATTGCCTATCATTCGCAGTGTATATATAGATGAGCGAAAACAGTATAGGAATGCCGCACATCTGGTGAATAACAAATTGAAGCAGTTGGGCCGGCAGATAGGTTTGTCCATACCCTTGACCAGCTATGTGGCTCGCCACGCATGGGCCAGTATTGCACGAAGTAAAAATATTTCCATATCGGTTATCAGTGAGGCTATGGGGCACGACTCAGAGAGCACGACTCGTATTTATTTGGCTTCGTTAGATACCTCTGTTGTAGATAAGGCAAACAATATAATCCTTAAATCTCTATAAAAAAACTTGTGAAAAAGGTACTCGTTATTTGAAAGTTCTGTCTGAGTATCAGTAATATTATAAAAACCAGAGATTGTATAGGTAAAAGGGGACGTGTTAAATAGAAAAAACTTCTCTGTTCAAGAGAATGATATTTGGCACAAAATTACAAAAAACTTTGATAAATACACAAAAAGAAGCATATAAAATTATATTTCCGAAAGTATATTTACCAGACTCTTGCATTAAGATGTTATATAAAAAGTCACTCCCTTTTTTCTATATAACTATTCCTTAGCACCTTACTTATCTCTATCATTCTCTTGAACAGAGAAATATAGAGTGGGTGATATGTTAATTTGTAATAATCTACAATAAAGGTGTACAACATCTTTTGAACAGTAGATGGAAAGATTGGGCAAAAAAGGGGATTCACCCCGAACTTATGGTCTATGTGTCTGTAACTGCATGAAATACAACGATAAAATGTATCATGCAGGATTAGAAGATTTGCTCTGAACTCAATATGGGAAAAGAATTGACCGAGTCGTTAAATGGGTCGAAGAGGCCAGAGGAGGGACGCTCTTTATCTGAGAATAATGAGCAGAAGTATTGGTTTGTTATGCGTGACCTTAAACGTCCTAATGCCAAGATACCGGCCTATAAACAACTTGCCGATGAACCGTGTGAAGTCTTTACGCCACTGAAGCGGATTTTGAAAATTTCGCATGGTCGTCGAGTGCGGGAAGAGGTCCCTTTTATACAGGATCTTCTTTTTGTCCACGGTAAAGCGTGTGAGATAGAGGCAATCGTCCAAAAGATTCCTACCCTGCAATTCCGCTATCAAAAAGGGGGATTCCGTCGTCCCATGGTTGTACGCGACAGGGATATGGAGCGATTCATATATGCTGTGAAGTCTTCGGATAATCCCAAGTATTACTTACCCGAGGAGATTACACCGGCTATGTATGGGCACACGATACAGATTATAGGAGGAGGTTTGGATGGCTATAAAGGCACCTTGCTGACCGTACGAGGCTCTAAAACCAAACGTCTGTTGGTCGAATTGCCTAATTTCTTTTCGGTGGGGGTTGAAATTAGTTCGGAGTATATTGAGCTGTGTGAATAAGTTGCGATTCAATAAGTATTTTTCAGAAAGGTCCGGGTTATGGCTATGAATGGTTCTGCAACTGACAATATTTCCAATCTCGAATTTATGCAGCAGTTGGCCGGTTATATCCCTGGAATTATACATCGGGAACGAAACAACCGGCAATACATCTATTTGTATAAAATGCGCGACTATTGGGGGGCATTCGACGAATCGGCGTTTCTGCTTTGCCGGTTATTTAAGAATACCCAGACCTCCATATTGCGAGTTGCAGAATATCCTTTCCCGGTAATCATGGTTTGCATATCGGACGATGAATTGCAAAAATATGGAGAGAAACATATATTTTGTCGCGATTATCAGGACCATAAAGTCATAGTGGGGACGAAGATTGTTGCCGAGCAATACTGGACATGGTATCGCATGGAGATAGAGGATAGTTAATTGGGACATAAATTTTCATAGGGGATTATCAAAAACTTTATAAGTTGGTTATGGCCGATTTTACACAAAACACAGATTTATGGATTATAAACGTGAGCTTGGTTTTTGTGCTGTGCGTTTTTCTGGCAGGGATTGTTATTCCGCAAATTTTGTTAATTGCTTTTCGCCGAAAGTTGTTCGATGTTCCTGATGAACGAAAGATACATCAGGGAGCTGTACCCCGTTTAGGAGGGATTGCATTTAAACCGGTGATCTTTTTCTCGGTCTTTCTTCTGTTGGGAATAGACATGATGGTGGGGCATACCGAAGTCTTATCGGAGATTGGTAAAGATGCTCAACCTCTTTTCTTTGGATTTTGCTCGATTATCGTACTTTATTTGGTTGGCATTGCCGACGATCTTATCGGGGTGAAGTATCGAGCTAAATTTTTTGTACAAGTTTTGTGTGGAGTCATGCTCATTGCCGGCGGGGTCTATCTCGACGATTTGACCGGTGTATTGGGGGTACATGAACTCCCGACATGGATCGGGTATCTGTTGACGGTACTGGCTACTGTTTTTATTATCAATGCAATCAACTTGATTGATGGTATCGATGGATTGGCTTCGGGTCTGTGTAGCATAGCTTGTCTCTTCTATGGCGTTATCTTTTTCTTGTTTGAAAAATATATCTACTCGATGTTGGCTTTCGCTACATTGGGAGTGTTGATGCCTTTCTTTTACTATAACGTATTCGGCAAGGTAGAACATCATAAAAAGATATTTATGGGCGATACCGGTAGTCTGACTATTGGGATGATGCTCTGTTTCCTGAGTATCCGGTTGGTTCAGTGTGGAGCCGATGAGGGTGGAAAGATATTGAATCCAATGATATTGGCATTTTCGCCGTTGATAATTCCTTGTTTCGATGTGGTGCGGGTATATCTGCATCGGGTGAGAAATGGGAAAAATCCTTTCCTTCCCGACAAAAACCACATTCATCACAAACTGATAGCTATCGGTATGAAGCAACGAACCGTGATGATATTGATTATTGCGGTCTCTCTTCTTTTTACCTTAGGTAATATTTTGTTGTCGAAGTATATAGAAATCAATCTTTTACTGGTCATAGATATTGCAATATGGACTTTGGTAAATATCGGATTGTCTCGTCGAATCAAAAAGCTACAATCAAACGCATAATAGTATGAAAAAGAAAAACGTCGTCTTTTCGATTGTGACCGCATTGATGTTGATCTCTTGCGCAACGCCTAAGGTCGCCTATTTTCAAAACGTGCAACCCGGGGCTGCGGAGACGGTATCGGAACCGATGGAGATTCGAATCCGACCAGGTGACAAGATTTCCATTCTGGTGAATAGCAAAGATCAGTTACTGGTCAATCTGTTCAATCTCCCGGTCATTACCCGTCAGATTGGGATGACGAGTAACAACAATACAAGTCAAGGCATTTCGGGCTATACTGTCAATGACGAGGGAAATATCGACTTCCCGGTATTGGGCAATGTACACGTAGAGGGGATGACCCGAGCCGAGATTGCTGCATACATAAAGAAAGAGTTGATGGAGAAGAATCTGGTGAAAGATCCTGTTGTGACGGTCGAGTTTATGAACCTGACGGTATCGGTATTGGGTGAAGTGGCCCATCCGGGACGTTTCAGCATCGACAAAGACCGATTGACGCTGTTGGAGGCCCTAAGCTTGGCCGGAGACTTGACTATTTATGGGAAGCGCGACAACATTTTGGTTCAGCGTGAAGAGAATGGTACGAAGGTATTTTATAGAGTGAATATAAATACGGGAGAGGACCTCTACACATCGCCCGTATACTATTTGCAGCAAAACGATGTCGTATATGTTGAGCCTAATTCGGTGAGAGCGAGACAATCGACAGTCAACGGTAATAATGTTCGTTCTACCTCTTTCTGGATATCGTTGGCTTCGCTGTTGACTACTATTACCGTGTTAATCGTAAAATAAAATTTTGATATGGCAATCAATAAAGATACTACCAAGAATAAGCAGACAGATGATTTTTTGCGCATTCAAGACCTGTTTTACCTGTGTCTGGCCAAATGGAAATGGTTCGTTATATCGCTCGTGGTGACCTGTGGTATAGCGGTGTTGTATCTGTTGCGTACCCCTTCGGTTTATACGCGCACGGCATCGGTATTGATTAAGGAGGATTCCAAAGGCAATTCCATCTCGTCGGGTATGGAGACCTTTTCGGAGTTTGGCCTTTTTCAGTCGAGTACGAATGTAAACAACGAGTTGCTGGCATTCCAGTCTCCGGCAGTAATGACCGAGGTGGTCAAGCGCCTGCAGTTGGGGACGACCTATTATTTGCCGGGTAAATTTCATCGGGTGGTCGCTTATGGAAAAAATCTGCCAGTGACGGTTACGCTTTGCGACCTCCCCGAGGACGAGACGGGTAGCTTTACGGTGGAGATACGTCCGGGAAGATCGTTTGGTCTGTCCGATTTCACTCGAAACGGCGACGATATGAAGAGCGATAAGATTACGGGAACCTTGGCCGATACCATTGCCACTCCGCTGGGGCGTATGGTGGTGAATGCTACGGCAAATTATGTCGATGCCCCGTGCACCCTCTATGTAGATAGATCGACCTTATACAGTGCCGTGAATGCCTATTCGGCCAATTTGTCGGTATCGTTGAATAATGAAAAGGCATCGGTCATAGACTTGTCGTTTAAGGACTTGTCGACACAACGTGCCGAGGATGTACTGAATACGTTAATCTCGGTATATA
The DNA here is from genome assembly GCF_002159975.1 of Barnesiella sp. An22. Classification (GTDB taxonomy): domain Bacteria; phylum Bacteroidota; class Bacteroidia; order Bacteroidales; family Barnesiellaceae; genus Barnesiella; species Barnesiella merdigallinarum. The sequence continues at coordinate 7,988 of NZ_NFJR01000017.1, forward strand.
ACGAGAATTGGGTCAAGGACAAGAATCAGGTTGCTGTCAGTACCTCTATGTTTATCAATGAGCGATTGGGGGTAATCGAACAGGAATTGGGGAATGTCGATGAGGACATATCGTCGTACAAGTCGGAGCATCTGTTGCCCGATGTTCAGGCTGCATCGAACATGTATATGATGCAAAGCAGTGAGACCAACTCTCAGATTCTTGCTTTGAACAATCAATTATATATGGCCCGTTATATACGGAACTATCTGGCCAACGACGCGAACAAAAGCCAGTTGTTGCCGGCCAATTCGGGAATAGATAATGGCAATATCGAGTCTCAAATATCGGAGTATAACCGGCAGTTGCTGCAACGCAACAATCTGGTCGCCAACAGTAGCACCGATAACCCGTTGGTCGTAGACATGGACCAGGCTCTGAAATCCATGCGCAAAGCTATAATAGGATCGATAGACAACCAGATTGAGACCTTGAATGCACAGATAAAGAGTCTGCAATATTCCGAGCAGCAAACCACCTCACGTATTGCAGCTAACCCGACTCAGGCCAAATATCTGCTCTCGGTAGAGCGTCAGCAGAAAGTGAAAGAGGCCTTGTATCTCTTCTTGTTGCAAAAGCGAGAGGAGAATGAATTGTCTCAGGCCTTTACGGCATACAATACCCGTATCGTTACACCCCCTCATGGTAGTCTGAATCCGACGGCGCCAATAAAAAAGAATATTCTGTTGGTCGCTTTTGCCGTGGGGTTGCTGATACCGATTATTATTGTCTTCATGCGGGAAACGATGAACACGCGGGTACGAGGAAGAAAAGATTTGGAGTCGTTGAGCATCCCGTTTATTGGGGAGATACCATTGTGTGTGCACAAGAAAAAAGGCTGGTTCAAAAGGACTGTGTCCAGACCGAAATCGGTTGTTGTCAAAGAGGGGAGCCGCGATATTATCAACGAGGCATTTCGGGTGTTGCGTACCAACCTCGAGTTTATGACCGGTAGCGATAAGAATCGAAATGTGATTATCCTGACCTCGTTCAATCCCGGTAGTGGCAAATCGTTCCTGACGATGAATATCGCGGTGAGTCTGGCTATCAAGGACAAGCGTGTACTGGTTATTGACGGAGACTTGCGCCATGGGTCTACTTCGGCTTATGTCAATTCTCCTAAACTGGGATTAAGTGACTATCTGGGTGGTCGGGTATCACAGTTGTCCGCTATCATCGTGAACGATACAAAGTATAAGAATCTGGATATTCTGCCGGTGGGTACGATTCCTCCCAACCCGACCGAGCTGTTGTTTAACGAAAGACTTAAACAAGTAATCGATAGCGTGCGGTCTCAGTATGATTATGTATTTATCGACTGCCCGCCTATCGAGCTGGTAGCCGATACGCAGATTATAGAGAAACTGGCCGATAGAACCATTTTTGTCGTACGGGCCGGACTGCTCGAGCGCAGTATGCTTGCCGAGTTGGAGACCCTCTATGACGAACAGAAGCTCAAAAACATGGCTTTGATTCTCAATGGTACCGAGTCGAATACCAATAAGTATGGTTATCGATATGGTTATCGATATGGCTATCACTACGGTTATGGCTATGGTTACCACTATGGATCGGACGAAGAATAACACGAAGTCTGGGGAAGACTGTATGGTTAGATTCCATTCGGAAGGAGTGGATGAATAGAACGAACAATGTGGCCCTTTAAGAAACGGATTTCATTAAAGGCAAGTGGCATATTTGCCGGACTTACCGATTGGCATAGTCATATTCTGCCGGGGGTGGACGATGGTGTACAGACCATGGAAGAGTCGTTGGCAATATTGCAGCAGTACGAAGTGCTGGGAGTGAAAGCCGTATGGCTTACCCCACATATCATGGAGGACATACCCAACACAACCATGCGTTTGAAGGAGCGCTTTGCCGAATTGCAGCAGGCCTATCCAGGACCGGTTGCTCTTCATCTGGCTGCCGAGAACATGCTCGACCATCTTTTTGAAGAACGATTGGAAAGCAATGATTTGCTGCCCATTGGAGATGCCGGTAACAGGTTACTGGTAGAGACCTCATATTTCAATCCGCCGATGAATCTGTATGAGACCTTGGAGCGTATCAAGTCCAAGGGGTATTATCCGGTATTGGCACATCCCGAGCGATATGTGTATATGGGCAATCGAGATTATCGACGGCTGAAAGAGATGGGGGTGGAGTTTCAACTCAATTTGCCATCTTTGACGGGATTGTATGGAAAACAGGTTCAAGCAACAGCCGAACAGCTCGAAAAGAGGGGATTTTATAATTATAAGGGAACTGATATTCATACCATAAAATGGTTGTTGCATATTAAATAATGAATATATAAGAAAACTATGAAAGGAATTGTATTGGCCGGTGGAAGCGGCACGCGACTTTATCCCATTACGAAAGGGGTTAGCAAACAGTTGTTGCCTATCTACGACAAACCGATGATTTATTATCCCATATCGGTGTTGATGTTGGCGGGAATCAGAGAAATACTCATTATCTCTACGCCTTACGATCTCCCAGGCTTCAAGCGATTGTTGGGTGATGGATCGGATTATGGTGTACGGTTTGAATATGCCGAGCAGCCGTCGCCCGATGGACTGGCACAGGCATTTATTATCGGTGAGCAGTTTATTGGCGACGACTCGGTATGCTTGGTTTTGGGCGATAATATCTTTCATGGAACCGGTTTTTCCAAGTTGCTGAAAGAGGCTGTCGAGAATGCCGAACAAGCAGGTAAAGCCACAGTCTTCGGGTATTGGGTCGACGATTCAGAGCGCTATGGCGTAGCTGAGTTTGATGCCAATGGCAACTGCTTGTCGATTGAGGAGAAACCCGAGCATCCGAAATCGAACTATGCCGTTGTGGGGCTCTATTTCTATCCCAACCAGGTGGTCGATGTGGCAAAGAATATAAAGCCGTCGGCTCGTGGCGAATTGGAAATCACCACAGTCAATCAAGTGTTTTTGCAAGAACAGAAATTGAAAGTTCAGACCTTGGGCCGAGGCTTTGCCTGGCTCGATACCGGTACCCACGATTCATTGGCCGAAGCCTCTATTTTTGTCGAAGTGATAGAGAAACGACAAGGGTTGAAGGTAGCCTGTCTGGAAGGTATCGCCTATCGGAAGGGCTGGATTGGACGCGAGAAAATGGAAGAGGTAGCCCGACCGATGTTGAAAAATCAATATGGACAATATTTACTGAAAGTGATTGCCGAGATAGAACAAACCGGAAAAGAAAATTTGGATTGACTTATGAATGTAATCAAAACCGAAATTGAGGGAGTTGTCATTATAGAGCCTCGGATTTTCAGGGATGCGAGAGGCTATTTCTTCGAATCGTTCTCGCAAAAGGAGTTCGATGAAAAGGTGCGTCCAATCTCTTTTGTACAAGACAACGAAAGCATGTCGTCTTATGGCGTGATGCGAGGATTGCATTTTCAGAGTCCTCCCTACACGCAAAGCAAGTTGGTGCGTTGTGTCAAAGGTCGTGTGCTCGATGTTGCCGTGGATATTCGCAAAGGTTCTCCTACATACGGCAAGCATGTGGCCGTAGAGCTGACCGAAGAGAATCATCGGCAGTTTTTTATCCCGCGAGGCTTTGCTCATGGTTTTGCCGTATTGAGCGAAACGGCTGTGTTCCAGTATAAGTGTGACAATTTTTATGCTCCGCAGGCCGATGGCGGAATCAGTATTCTGGATACCTCGTTGGGAATCGACTGGCAAATAGCTCCAGATAAAGCAATTTTAAGTGAGAAGGACACGAAGCACCCCTTGTTGCGCGATTTCGACAGTCCGTTTGATATAAACGAAAATTTGTATGAGTAAGATGAATATACTTGTAACCGGGGCCAACGGACAACTTGGCAACGAGATGCGCGTGGTGGCCCGGAACAGTGCAGACAACTACATCTTTACCGATGTGGCCGAGCTCGATATTACCGATGCCGCAGCCGTAGAAAAGATGGTCACCGACAACGATGTGAAAGTAATCGTCAACTGTGCTGCCTATACCAATGTAGATAAAGCGGAAGACGACCGTGAGTTTGCCGAGTTGCTCAATGCTCGGGCCGTTGAAAATCTGGCACAGGCTATACGCCGGAACGACGGACTGCTTGTGCATGTCTCGACCGACTATGTATTTGGAGGTACCAAAAACAATACTCCTTGTAGAGAAGACGAACCGGCCAACCCGACAGGCGTTTATGGCGTAACCAAACTACATGGCGAGCAGGCTATTATCGCCTCGGGCTGTCACCATATCATTATTCGCACAGCTTGGTTGTATAGCGAGTTTGGCAAGAACTTTTTGAAAACGATGCTCGATCTCACGACAACCAAACCTCAACTGAAGGTCGTCTTCGACCAGGTTGGTTCGCCCACTTACGCCTATGATTTGGCGCTTGCCATTTTCGACATTGTCGAGAATCGCAAATATGTCGATAACGACGGTATCTATCACTATTCAAACGAGGGGGTATGCTCGTGGTTCGATTTCACAAAAATGATAGCCGAATATGCCGGCCACACCGGTTGCGACATTCAACCCTGTCACAGCGACGAGTTCCCTTCGAAGGTCGTACGTCCCAGCTATTCGGTTCTCGATAAAACCAAAATAAAAAAGACTTTTGGCGTGGCGGTTCCCTATTGGACCGATTCGCTGAGAGTGTGTATGACCAACTTAAAAACTATCAGTAAATGAATGCCTTTAAAAGAAATATCATCATTACCGGCGGTGCCGGTTTCATTGGCTCGCATGTAGTGCGCCTTTTTGTCAACAAGTATCCCGATTATCACATTATAAATCTCGATAAGTTGACCTATGCCGGCAACCTGGCCAACCTGAAAGACATCGAAGACAAACCCAACTATACGTTTGTCAAAGCCGATATTTGCGATTTCGATACCATCTTGTCGCTGATGCAGCAATACCAGGTCGACGGCATTATCCATCTGGCCGCCGAGAGTCACGTCGACCGATCTATCAAAGACCCCTTCACTTTTGCCCGCACCAATGTGATGGGTACGTTGAGCATGCTTCAGGCGGCCAAACTCTATTGGGAATCGCTTCCCGAGAAATACGAAGGCAAGCGTTTCTACCACATCTCGACCGACGAAGTCTACGGTGCGCTGGAGATGACCCATCCCGAGGGTATCAAACCGCCATTTACCACTACCGCCTCGTCCAGCGAGCACCATCTGGCCTACGGTACAGATTTCTTCTACGAAGATACCAAATACAATCCCCATAGTCCCTATTCGGCTTCGAAAGCCTCGAGCGACCACTTTGTGCGAGCCTTTCACGACACCTACGGGATGCCTACTATCGTGACCAACTGTTCGAACAATTACGGCCCGTATCAGTTCCCCGAGAAGCTGATACCGCTTTTCATCAACAACATCCGCCATCGCAAGCCGTTGCCCGTCTATGGCAAGGGCGAGAATGTGCGCGACTGGCTCTATGTGGAGGATCACGCCCGAGCCATCGACCTTATTTTCCACCAGGGCAAGATAGCCGAAACCTATAATATCGGAGGCTTCAACGAATGGAAAAACATCGACATCATCAAAGTCGTCATCAAGACCGTCGATCGCCTGCTAGGCCGCCCCGAAGGGGAGGATATGAACCTCATCACCTACGTAACCGACCGTGCCGGACACGACAAACGCTACGCCATCGACTCTACCAAGCTTCAGAAAGAACTAGGCTGGGAACCCTCTCTCCAGTTCGAAGAGGGTATCGAGAAGACTGTACGCTGGTATCTCGACAACCAGGAATGGATGGACCACATCACCTCTGGCGAATACGAAAAGTATTACGAGGAGATGTATAAGAATAGGTGAGATGGGGGAAGAAAATAGAAGTGCTAAGATTGCAAAGAACACTCTAATCCTATATGTTAGATTGTTTTTTACTATGTTAGTCGCTTTGTATACCTCAAGACTAATTCTAAATGCACTCGGTGCTGAGGATTATGGTATTTATAATGTTGTAGGAGGTGTTGTTGCTTTGTTTAGTTTTTTGAATACAGCAATGGCGTCTAGTACTCAGAGATTTATTAATTTTTATTTAGGACAGAATGATATAGATAAACTTAGTGAGATATTTAATACATCAATAATTATTCATATTAGTATTGCTGTATTTATTCTTTTCCTTGCTGAAACAGTAGGACTTTGGTTCTTGAATACTCAAATAAATATTCCTCAGACAAAAATATTTGGAGCAAATATTGTTTATCAATTTTCAATATTGACAGCTTTACTATCTCTTATACAAGCCCCATTTCTTGCGGCCATTATAGCGTATGAGAAGATGAATGTATATGCTTATATAGGTATTGTTGAAGCTTCTCTGAAATTGGTATGTGCAATTATTCTTTCTCTATATTTTACGTCAAAATTGGTTGTATATGGAATTCTTGTGTTTTTTACTTACTCTGTTTCGTTCTTATTGTATATTACATATGTAAAGAAAAATATTATATTAGGAAAAGTTAAAGTAGAAAAGAATAAACAAGCATATAAGAAAATACTTGGATTTACAAGTTGGACTGTTTTTGGAGGTGTTGCTAATGTATTGAATACTCAAGGTCAAAATATTCTCTTAAACATATTTACGGGGCCTATAATAAACGCGGCTCGTGGAATTTCAGTACAAGTAATACAAGCAATGTATTCTTTGATTAATGGTTTTCAAACTTCAATAAATCCTCAAATAGTGAAATCTTATGCGGCAGATAATATTACTTATTTTCAAAAATTAGTTAAAACTTCGGCGAAAGGCTCTTTTTTCTTATTTTCTATTATCGCAATTCCTATTTTGCTAGAGATCGATCCGATATTGTATTTGTGGTTAAAGGAAGTTCCAGCACATACTTCTTCTTTTTGCAGTCTTGTCATTATAAATACTTTATTAAATACATTTTCTGCTCCATTAATTACTTCGGCTTCAGCTTCTGGAAAAATTAAAATCTTTCAATTAGTAACAAGTATCATATTTATTTCAAATATTCCAATTTCTTATTTCTTTTTACGGGCTGGATATTCTCCCGAAGTTGTCTATTATACAGCTATTATAGCAGAGGTCGCTGCATTATTTTGTAGACTATTAATTGTAAAAAGATTAGTTCCGATTAATGCAAGGTCTTATGTCTGTATGATATTTCGGTGCATTATAATATTTATAATTATATATATATCTTCTTATTATATTCATTCTGAATTTATATATAGCATACTTCGATTGATGGGTACATTCTTATTTACAATACCTTATTCTTGTCTGATAATTTATTTTTTAGGCTTGGATAAACAAGAGCAAAAATTTATTAGATCAAAAATAAAAAGATAATGATGAAGATTCTTTTGGATTTGACATACATAGATTCATATAGTATTACTGGAGTTACAAATTATGCTTATAGATTATTAGATGGCTTTATAAAATGTAATTTTAATAAAAATGTAGTCTTATTAGTTACTTCGGAGAATGCAGTTATAGTCGAACAAAATACAGGAGATTACGAACAAATTGTTATTGAATTAAAAACGATAAGAAGAGTACCATATTTTAATGGCTTATTAAATAAAAGACAGCTAGATAAAATTATAGAAAATAATAAGATTGATTTATTTTTTTCTCCTTATATTGTATATCATGGACTGTATACGAGTAAGATTCCCTTTGTTGGTGTTTTTCATGACGCTCAAGGATTTAAATTGATGGAGTCTCCCATAAAGCAATTGTTATATAATATATTCACAAAACGTATTTTAAGCAAGACAACCAAAATAGTAACAATTTCGAATTTCTCTAAAAATGATATTGTGAATAGGGAGCCTCAATTAAAGGAGCGAATTGAAGTTATATATAATAGCATATTACCTGTATCAAGGCCTTTTAATTCTCTCCCTAAATCGGATCCATATATATTGAATGTCAATACTTTAGAGCCATATAAAAATTTAATAACTCTTGTCAAAGCATTCAATCTTTTGAAAGATAAGATACCTCATATGCTTTTTGTAAAAGCACAGCGACTCCCATATTGGGACAACATAATTTTTCCATACATGATTAAGTATGGTCTTGAAAATCGGATTAAACTAATAGAAATGAAATTTAGTGAAGAAGAAATGGCTTCACTTTATAGTAATGCAGATTTGTTTGTATCTCCTTCGTTGATGGAAGGTTTCGGTTTCACACCTATAGAAGCGGCTCTTTATGAGATTCCTGTCATTTGTAGCAAAGAATCAGCATTAGTCGAAACGACAAAAGGTTTATTAAATTATTATGAGCCTGCAACAGATGAAAAGAAGTTGGCCGAAACAATTCTGCAATTGATTAATAACCCTATAGATAAGGCTGTGCTTTCATCCATTTCACTTGAATATATTAACTCGTATTCGACAAAAAATCAGGCGGGCCAGTTTATAGCATTATTTAATACGATAGTATGAAAAAAGTAGGAATTGTAACTTGGTTTGGTGGAAGTAATTATGGCACATCCTTACAGGCATATGCTTTATGTTATAAATTAGAACAGTACGGTGTAAAGCCATATTTATTACAGAAATGTTTAAGTTGGAGAAATGTTGCAGGTATTTTTGTGCGATATATTAAAGGTGTTAATCGCCCAAATTCTCAAGAGGGTTTTTCAGCTATTAAACGAAGAAAAATAAGGGATTTTAAAAGAAAAGAATTCAATCAGTTTCCTGTATGTTTTGGATACATTGGGCGAATGATATATACGTTACAGATAAATAATTTGGATTGTATTATTTCAGGAAGCGATCAGTTATGGAATCCTTTTTATACAGAACCCTTTTTATTACTTAAAAATTTGAAAGTGAAAAAAAAGTATTCGTATGCTTCTAGTATAGGGGTCTCTGAAATCCCAGAAGTTGTACGCCCTATGTATAGAGATGCTTTATCAGATTTTGAGGCTATTTCTGTGCGAGAGACAACTGCTATCGAACCATTGAAACAGCTAACAAATAAGCCTATTATAAAAGTTGTTGATCCTACATTTTTATTAAAAACAGAAGATTGGATTCAGTTTGCTTCTCATAGCACACTACAACAGAGCATAACCAATCAGCCATATGTTCTGTGTTACTTTATCGCAGAAAATGATTTTTATTGGGAGTGTGTAGCAGATTTGAGAAAGAATACCGGGATTAATCGTGTTATTGTCTTGCCGATGAAACCAAGTCATTTTAAATATCAATATGAGATTCTTGAGACTGCAGGAATACATGACTTTGTTCGACTTATTGCTGATTCTTCATTAGTTTGTACTGACTCTTTTCATGCAACAGCTATTAGTATTAATTTGAGAAAAGAGTTCATAACTCTATTGCGGTTTAAATATTTAGAGTATGCATCTCAAAATTCACGAATTTATGATTTATTACAACGTTATAAATTAGAAGATCGTTTGTTGAAAGGTCCGTTAACTTCTCCCTTAAAAAAAATTGATTACTCTGAGCCGATGAGAGTTCTAGATAATGATAGAGAAAAATCGATTAGCTATATAGAGAATATTTTGAAGAAAATTTAGATGAAAGACATTTGTCAATACGAATTATGTACGGGTTGTTCTGCATGCCAAAATATATGCCCTCATGATTGCATCACAATGGAACCCGATAGTTTTGGAGTATTACATCCAACAATCAATGAGCATCTTTGTGTCGATTGTGGATTATGTAGTAAAACCTGCCCTATAAATGTTCCCGTAGAGTTGTTTGATCCACATAAGTGTTATGCTGTGTGGCATAGAGATTATGGCTTCAGAAAGAAATGTGCTTCAGGAGGAGTTGCAGCTTCTCTATATTTATTTTTTATTCAAAAATTGAAAGGAGTGGTTTATGGAGTGACTTGGGATAGTCATCTTCGTCCAATCTTTTGTAGAACTGAGAACTTAAATGTGGCAGTGCAATTTAAGGGATCTAAGTATGTACAAGCCTTTGTTGAGGATATATATAGGCAAGTTAAGAGAGATCTGAGAAGTAATCGATTTGTTTTATTTATTGGAACACCATGTCAAGTTGCGGGACTGAAAAACTATCTAAAACAGGATTACGACCGATTGTTTACTTGTGATTTAGTTTGTCATGGGGTCCCTCCATATGAATATTTTCATAGAGAGATTGATAGAATTAAGAGACATAAGAGAATTCAAGTTACTGGGTGTCGCTTTAGGGGAAATGATGAATATAATTATCATTTGACATTATGGGATGGAGAAAAATTGGTATATGATAGGAGGGGAAGTCAATCATATTTTCTCTATGGTTTTTTGACATCTATTACGTTAAGTGAAGGGTGCTATTCTTGTAAGTTCGCTACAGATAAACGTGTTGGTGATATTTCTATAGGGGATTTTATAGGCTTAGGGAACCTTAATATTATGGGACTACAACCTAAAAATGTATCAGTTGTAACTATTAATACGAAAAGGGCTTGTTCCCTTTGGGAGCAAGTGCAAAATTCAGATCCTTCGATAATGCAAGAAGAACGATTGTTTTCAGAAGCTGTTACTGGAGGACAAAGTTTTCAAAGACCAGCAGTAAAAAATGTAAAAAGAGACAAGTTTTTGAAAGATTATAAACTCTACGGATGGGATAAGGCAATACATAGGGCTTTATGGAAAAGTATTTTACGGAATAAGATAAAAAGAATATAATGAATGAGAAGATGGATAATCAATATGGTATTGACGTTTCAATAATTTTAGTCAATTATAATACTACAGATTTGTTAGTTCAAGCTATAAAATCTGTGTATCAATACAGCTTGGGATTTTCTTTTGAGATTATTGTTGTTGATAATAATTCAAGGGAAAATCCTCAAAAAGCCTTAAAAGATAATTTTAATGATAAAATTATCTTTTTACCATTATCGGAGAATATTGGTTTTGGCAGAGCGAATAATGAAGGCATAAAGATTTCGAGAGGGAGGAATATATTTCTGTTGAATACCGATACATATTTGTTGAATAATGCTATCAAAATATTAGCCGATTATATTGATGCTCACCCTAAAGTTGGTTCTTGTGGTGGTTCTCTCTTTTCTGCCGATTTAGCTCCTACATATTCATACCACCGAATTCCTTATGGAATTTGGTCATATGAAATTTCGGTAGTAACCTTAGGATTAAGTCGTTTATTGGTGAAGCATCCGTTTTACAATACTACGGAAAAGCCTATTCGAGTTGGAAATGTTTCTGGAGCTAATATGATGATTCGACATGATATCCTTAAAGAAGTTGGCCTTTTTGATCCGATTTTTTTTATGTATTGTGAAGAGGCAGAACTCTCTTGGCGTATCCGAAAGGCTGGTTATTATAATGTGAATGTCCCTCAGGCAAAGATTGTTCACTTGGAAGGGAAAAGTTCTCAAATTATTGAGAAAAGAAAGTTAATGGAATTGGATGGTCGAAAAAAGTATTATATAAAAACTCGGGGAATGCGATATTACTTATTTGCTAATAATTTGCTTTTGATTGGCGTGAATCTTAGAATTTTCTTTTATCATTTGTTGGGTAGGAAGATCGATGAAGAAAGATATCAAACCATAAAAAGGTTAGTAAATAAAGCGTATAATCTATGAAAAAATAATAGTAAATATATTAAATATGAAATATCCAATCAAAAGTGTTTTGTACTATCGATCACATATTATGTTTTTTGCGGCATTGTGGATATTATGTAGCCATAGTATTAGTATAGTCGGAGCAGAACAATGGAGCTTTTTATTAAAACTGAAACCATTAATTGCTTTTGGATGGGGTGGAGTTGATATTTTCTTTTTTTTATCAGGATTAGGAATAGGATTATCATTATCTAAACAACCGAAATTCTCAACATATCTATCTAAAAGATTCAATCGCATATGGTTCCCATTTTTTTTAATAGTAACAATTGAGCATGTGATGAATAATACAAAAACGATATCTTATTTGTTAGATGTGTCGACATTAAGTTATTGGTTGCCATTATTGGGAGAACATTCAAAAAATACATTTTGGTATATAAGTGCTGCATTTGCATTCTATTTGATATCTTATCCATATCATGCATTATTTTGTAGAAGGCCATTATTATCAACTATTTTAATTTCTATTCTAGGGTTAGTTTTATATAAGTTATTCTTTGGAAAGATTGATTTCTTTCTAGGTAGAGTACCTATATATTTTATAGGAATGTATGCTAGTCGATGGGTAAATGTTTCTTTCAAATCATTTCCGTTTATATTTATAGGATTGCTTAGTTATTGTTTAATGGCGTTAGTAGCCTGGCGATATGGAGGGTTGTTGTTATCAGAAGTCGGATTGCATTTTATTCTTTTTATTGCTATTGCTCCTGGAATCGTTCTATTCTTAGCAAATTTATTTGAGTTTATTGATAAATATAAATGGGGAATATTGGTAAATAGAATTTGTAATAAACTTGGAAAATACAGTTTAGAAATTTATTTGGTACATTGGACATTCTTGTGTATGATTAAACAATTTGAATGGGAAATACCGTGGATTATCTTTGTTGTGGTTTCGATAGTTATAGCATGTATACTTCAATTTATTTCTAACTATCTATTGCAAATAAATAAAATTATGTGTAAAGTATAATATTTAATTATGAAATTAAGAACCCTTTTTGCTCTTATACCTTCTGTTATATTTTGTTTTTGGTATTTACCGTTTAAACAAGCTATAAAGATTCCTATAATTGTATATTGCCCTCGTATCTTTAAGTTTGGAGGAAGAGTTATCATTGATTCTGATAAGATTTATTTTGGAATGATTCGTCTTGGATTATTTATAACCAACCAATATCCGAATGCGGGAATACGATGGTATAATAAGGGAACAATAGTTTTTAAAGGCAAAGCTTGTATTGGGGCTAATTCGGCAATTACAGTTTTGCGCCCATCGAGTTATCTTGAATTTGGGGAAAATTTTGGAAATGTTACGACTCTTCGAATTAATTGTGATTATAGAATTGTTTTTAGAGAGAATGTACTTATGGGGTGGGATGTATCTGTTGCAGACAGTGCTATGCATAGGACAAAGGATTTAGAGGGTAATTTTACAAGTTTGGGCTATGGAGAAATATTGATTGGTAAAAATAGTTGGATTGCATCTCAATGTTTCATCATGCAAAATACCGACTTACCTGATTATACCATTGTAGGAGCTAGAAGCATTACGAATAAGCGTTATAATATTCCTGCCTATAGTTTTATTGCAGGAACTCCTGCGCATTTTATAAAGAATGGAATTTGGAGAGATTTGAATGACGATAAAATTGAGATAAAACCATGAAGATTGCTTTTATATTGACGGCTCCTTGTATCGTTCCTACTGACGGTGTTGTGAGTCAGGCAAAAACTTGGAAATCGGGTATTGAGAGTCTTGGTCACTCTGTTACTTTGGTAAATATGTGGGAAAAAAATGATTGGAAAGAATTTACGGCAATAGTTTTGTTTGGATTCAATGACTATTTGAAAGATATTGTTACTTGGTTGTATCCAATAAATTCGAATCTTATTGTTGCTCCGATATTAGATCCTAATCATAGTTTACAGATATTGAAACTCTATTCTTTATGGGGAAGTAATAAACTTCGTCTATCAAATTCTTATCACTCTTTACGTGCTATTAAAAATAAAATTAAATTGTTCTTGGTGCGTTCTGAGTTTGAACGACGGTTTGTTTCTGGTGCTTTTGGTATTTCTCAAGAGAAGTGTGCGATAGTCCCTCTTTCGTATAATTATTATAATCCCCAAAATAAATTAAATGAGACAAGAGACCCTTTTTGTTTGCACATTAGTCTACTCTGTGATGAAAGAAAGAATGTAAAAAGATTAATTGAAGCATCGGAAAAGTATGATTTTAAATTAGTCTTATGTGGAATGCTTCGGAGTGATACTGAAGAAAAACTTTTAGCATCGTGGATGGATGGGAAAAAAAATGTTATATATAAAGGATATGTTTCAAAAGATGAGATGATAGAATTGTATAGGAGTGCAAAAGTTTTTGCATTACCCAGTATTTATGAAGGAGTGGGAATTGTGGCATTGGATGCAGCGGCAATGGGGTGTGATATTGTTATTACAAAATTAGGAGGGCCCAAAGAATATTATCAAGGTCAAGCAATTGAAGTAGACCCTTATGATACCGATGAAATAGGTAGAGCTATTAAAGTAATGCTCGAAGGGAAAACTTATCAACCAGAACTTAGTCAATATATTCTTTACAAATATTCTTTGAGCAAAGTTTCTCAAATTCTTGTTCAAACAATTGAAGAAACAGTAAATGAGAATCAATAATCTCTCGCCAGCACTAGGTACAATATTGTTATATATTTGTTTAACATCATTGTGTATTTCTCCTGCATTTGCATTGGGAGAAGGGGCTCGTAATTTGTTGTTAATAGCCTTGATGGGTATATCTCCTATAATTTTTGTAATATATCCAGTTTGGGGAAAACTCGACAATATAGTTATAATGCTATTGATGGCCACGATTGTTGTTCCTCTATTGAACCATCCTGAAACAATGCGTTATTCTACTGTATTATATACATGTATGTTCTTTCTATATTTTATGGTTGTATTTCGTTTATTACATTTCTCAGATATTTCTATTGATAAGTATGCTAAATTATTAAAAATCTTAATCTTGTCTTATTCTTTAGTGCTGTTGATTCAGCAATTTTGTGTGTTAACTGGACTCCCAATTTTTAATGTAAGTAATTATAATCACTTAGAACCTTGGAAATTGAATTCATTGATGTCCGAACCAGAGCACAGTGGTCGAATGGTAGGACTGTTAATGTTTTCTTATTTAATAATGCAAGATAATATCTATGGGAGGAGACTGACATTTTTGGAATCGTGGAAATATGATAAATTGGTCTGGATTGCATTTCTGTGGTCAATGTTGACGATGTTTAGTGCTGGAGCATATTTGTTTCTAGTTTTAGTTATACTCAAATTTTTGAATAGGCGAAAGTTGGTTCCACTTGTGTGTATACTAATAAGCCTAGTCTATATAGCGACATTACTTGAGATTCAACCATTCATGAGAACTTATAATTTGGTAGTTTCTATATTTTCGTTTGATATAAATGAAATTTATAGAACAGACCAAAGTGGTGCTTTGCGCTTTATTCCATCAATGATTTGTATTGAGCGTATTGATCTGTCTACTGTTGATGGATGGTTTGGGCATGGTATAGATTATGTACAAAGTTTTATATATCAATATTTGCCTGGTGTGAATAAAGGTTATGTAGGTGGGGGGGCATTTCAATATGCTCTAGACTATGGATTTCTTAATTTCTGTATATATAGTTGCTTCTCTTTTTATGCTTGCTTCAATAAAGAGCATAAGATAGTATCTGTATTATTTTGGGCTTTTTCTGTGTTATTAAACGGAATTAACACTCAGCTTGCTTGGAGTACAATAATTCTTTTATTCTGTAATAAAGAAATAGTAAGAATAAATTCATTTAATGCCTTGAAAGTATAATGTTATATATGAAAAATATTTTAGTTTTAGCATATCAACTATCTCCGACCAAGGGATCTGAATATTCAGTAGCATGGAACTATGTGACACATATGTCGAGATATAATCGTTTAACAGTTATTTACGGTGTATCAGGTGAGCATTTAGGAGATTGCAGTGAAATGGAAGAATTTGCTCAAACAAATGTTTTGCCCAACGTTACATTTGTTTGTATAAAGCCTAATAAATGGACTAACGCATTAAATTGGTGTAATCGTCGTAATTTTCTTAATTATACATTTTATATTGCTTATAGAGCATGGCAAAAACAGGTGTATAAAGCAGCAAAAAGCTTGATTCAAATCGAGAAGTTTGATCTAATACATTTTGTAGGGCCCATAGGATATCGAGAACCAGGGTATTTGTGGAGAATAGATTTACCGTATATGTGGGGACCCATTGGTGGAACCAATAGTAGTAGTATAATATTAGCGAAACATATTTCAAAAATGAGCCAATTGAAATTTGTATTTCGTAATTGGGTAAATGATTTTCAATTGAAGTATCAAAAACGTCTTCGACGAGCACTAAAAAAGACAGATTTATTATTGACATCTACTAGTGAGAATCAGCAGATTTTTAAGTCCGTATTACATAAGGATAGTTATTATTTGCCTGAAAATGCCATTACTTCAGAAATCAAATTGAATAGGCAAAAGTTTATTAGAAAAGGAGAGTACCATTTCATTTTTGTTGGAAGTTTAATTCCTCGTAAGGCGGTTAATATTTTGTTGGAAGCTTTAACTTTAATAAAAAATAAAGAAAAAATAGTTGTGGATATTGTAGGCGATGGGCCGGAGCGTCATACCTTGGAAGTTTTTGCCCAAAAGCATCAGCTTCAATCAATAATTAAATGGCATGGGCAATTGTCTCGTGATAAGGCGGTTGAACTTTTTGAAAATACTCATATGCATGTTATAACTAGTACAAGTGAAGGTAATCCTACTACTATATGGGAGGCAATGAGCTATGGTGTGCCGACTATGAGTTTTGATCATTGTGGCATGCACGATACAATATGTGATCGATGCGGCATTCTTATCCCAATTCATAGCTATGAGCAATGTGTCAATGATTTAGCCGATAAAATAGATGGTCTCTTGGAGCATCCAGACCGATTTGAGCAACTTGCAAATGGTGTAATAGAATGTGCTCAAAAATTCACTTGGAATACTCGTGAAAAAATTTTGTTGAGCTGCTATGATGAAGCCATAAAGAACTTTCATAACCGATGAACAAACTTGTCTGTTTCCATCTCTTTAACGATTACAGCGGTAGCCCAAAGGTGTTGAGACTGGTGTTGGGTGAGTTGGCTGAAAGAGGAGTAAATATCGATTTGGTTACTTCGCGCGGTGACGGGGCACTGAGTGACCTGTCGCAATGGCCGAATGTGCAGATAAGCAGCTATGCCTATCGTTTCTCTGATAATCCGTTGATTACGATGGGACGTTATTTGTGGGTGCAGGTCTATACCTTTTGTCTTGCTTGGCGCTATTTGTTCGGTAGAGATACTGTATTCTATATAAATACAATCTTACCGGTCGGGCCTGCGCTTGCCGGTCGGTTGATGGGGAAGCGAGTGGTATATCACTATCACGAAAATGCCTTTGTGAAAGGGGCTTTTTATAAGCTACTGGCTCGAGCCATGCAGGCTTTGGCTTCGGAGATTGTTTGTGTGTCGGCTTATCAGCGTTCGTTTTTGAAGCGGGAGAAGAATGTGTTTGTGGTTCCGAATGCAGTTCCTCGTGGCTTTGTCGAGCGGTTATGTCCCAATCCGGAGGCCGCATTTGAGCGGAAGCGTGTACTGATGCTCGGTTCGTTGAAACGATACAAAGGTACATTGGAGTTTATCGAGTTGGCTCGACGACTGAACGACTTTTCGTTTGAATTGGTGTTGAATGAGACTCCCGAAAATATTGCCGCATTTTGGCAGGATAACAAGATTGAGAATTTGAAAAATCTGGAGGTGTATCCTCGCCGAAACGATGTGGTGCCGTTTTACAATCGGGCTTCTGTCGTGCTGAATTTGACCGACAAGACCCAGGCTATCGAGACTTTTGGTCTGACGGCGTTGGAGGCCCTGTCGGCCGGGTTGCCAGTCATTGTTCCTACGGTAGGCGGCATTGCCGAGTTGGTGGATGATGGGTATAATGGTTATAAGATCGATGTCCAAGAGTTGGATCGTATAGCCGATTGCATAAGGAAAATACTCAGCGACAAAGCGCTGTATGTATGTTTGTCGGGCAATGCGTTGAACTGTTCGAAACGCTATGATGTCCGTTCGATGATAGAGCATATCGTCGCGTGTATAGAGAAATAATCGAAGAACACTATTTTAACCATATTTGAAAACTACTACCGGGCCAGGTTAGTAGCGATTCTTTTTTTACTCTGATTTTATGAAAAAAGTAGCAATCGTGGGCACGCAAGGTGTTCCCGCGAGTTATGGCGGTTTTGAAACGCTGGTAGAGAATATCATTGGCGATAACTGTCCATCGGATATTCAATATACGATTTTTTGCAGCAGTAAGGATATTCCTCGGGAGCCGGGGGCGTTCTATAAGGGTTGCATCTTGAAATACATACCCTTGCATGCCAATGGTATGCAGAGTATCCCGTACGATATTTGGTCGTTGTGCAAGTCGATGAGGGGCTATGACTGTGTATTGGTATTGGGCACCTCGGGTTGTAGTTTTCTGCCAGTCTTCCGGTTGTTTTGTCATAAGCGTTTGGTAGTTAATATCGATGGGTTGGAGTTCCGTCGTGCCAAGTGGGGACGAGTAGCCCGGTGGATTCTTCGTTTCTCGACGACTATGGCAATTCGTTGGGCCGATGTGATTATCTCGGATAATAAAGGGATACAGGATTATGTGACCGAAACCTACCATCGAGAATCGGTCCTTATTGCTTATGGAGGCGATCATGTGCGACGAGAGGTCAGTGAGGAGTTTCAAGACAAGTGCCTCACCGGGTATGGCTTGCAGCGTGGAAAATATGCGATTACCGTTTGTCGGATAGAGCCGGAGAATAACTGCCATGTCACGTTGGAAGCTTTTGCACAGAGTGGTAAAAAGCTGGTGTTCATCGGTAACTGGAAGCATAGCGAGTATGCCCGGAATCTGCGTGATACGTATTGCAAATATCCGAATATCGTTCTGCTTAACGGCATCTATAATCTTGATATATTGTATGCTTTGCGGGCCAATGCCGAGATGTATATTCATGGTCATAGTGCCGGAGGTACCAATCCGTCGTTGGTCGAGGCCATGTTTTTCGGTCGTCCCATCATAGCCTATGATGTGGTTTATAATCGCGAAACGACACGAAATGAAGCATATTATTTTACTGATGTAGAGAGTCTGAAGACTCTTATCGCACGGCAGGACTTGTGTGGCGATAAGATGAAACAGCTGGCCGAGTCGGTATATACCTGGAAAACTATTTCTCAGCAATATTGTTCGCTGTACTGATGTCCCGGCTTTGACGCTGAAGCTGTTAGAACAGTTTATTGGAGTGGGGCTTGAGAGTCGATTCAGACTCTTAAGCCCCATTTCTATTTTCAGTCACATAGATAAAAAAGAAAGAGCTCGATATTGTATCGAACTCTTTCTCTGATAGGGGGTATATCGTTCTCGTTACTTGCGGTAGTCGGCCATCATTTCGGGTTTGGAGTGGGCGATGAAGGCAGCGTGTTTGGTTACCTCGGCCTCACCGAAGTTGATGTATACCTCGGCCGAGTGGCGGAACGATTCGTTGCGTGTGGTATCGGCGAGCAGCAGGTGACCCATGATGATGTGTCCGGCCATTTCGACCATGCGGCGAGCCTGGAAGTCGATGTATTCGTTGTCTTTGGTTTCGGTAACCGACTCGACAGCTTTTACATAGGCCTCTTTCATGGCTTTGAGGCGGTCGCGCAGGGGCTCCAGTTCGGGAGCGATGGTGGCAGCCTCGTAGGCTTCGATCTGGTGGAGGTAGGTGCCGGTGGTCACGTGGCGGATTGCGGCTACTACTTGCAACTGGGTAGTACCTTCGTAGATCGAGGTGATGCGGGCATCGCGGTAGATACGCTCGCAGGCGTAGTCTTTCATGAAGCCCGAACCGCCGTGTACCTGCACGCAGTCGTAGGCGTTCTGGTTGCAGAATTCGCTCGACATGCCTTTGGCCAGCGGGGTGAAGGCGTCGGCCAGTTTCTGGTAGGCTTTCATCTCGGCACGTTCTTCGGGCTCGAGCGAGCGCTCTTTGGAAATATCATCGTAGGTTTTGTACATGTCGACGAAGCGGGTCGTTTCGTAGAGGAGCGAACGCGATGCGTCGAGTTTGGCTTTCATCAACGAAATCATTTCGTATACGGCGGGGAACTCGATGATGGGTTTGCCGAATTGTTTGCGGTCGCGGGCGTAGGCGATGGCTTCGCGATAGGCGGCTTCGGATACGCCTACCGATTGGGCGACGATACCCAGACGGGCTCCGTTCATCAGGGCCATTACGTATTTGATAAGACCCAGCTTGCGGCTACCGCAGAGTTCGGCTTTGGCGTTCTTGAACACGAGTTCGCAGGTAGGAGAGCCTTTGATACCCATCTTGTTTTCGATGCGGCGAACCGTTACGCCGCCATCGTTACGGTCGTAGATGAACATCGACAATCCGCGGCCGTCTTTGGTGCCTTCTTCCGAACGGGCCAACACGAGGGCAATGTGGCCGTCGCCGTTGGTGATGAATCGTTTCACTCCGTTCAGATACCAGCAGCCGTCGGCTTCGCTGTAAGTGGCTTTGAGCATCACGGCCTGGAGGTCCGAACCGGCATCGGGCTCGGTCAGGTCCATGGCCATGGTTTCACCGGCGCATACGCGGGGCAGGTATTTCTGTTTCTGCTCTTCGCTGGCAAATTCGTAGATGGTCTCGGCGCAGTCTTGCAGACCCCAGATGTTTACGAAACCGGCATCGGCGCGGCTCACCATATCGGCTGCCATGATGTAGGGCACGAGCGAGAAGTTGAGGCCGTTGTAGCGGCGGGGCATCGAGATACCCATCAGGCCGGCTTTTACCAGGGCGTCGAGGTTCTTCTGCGTACCTTTGGCATATACTACGTGGCCGTCGACTACGTGGGGACCCTCGTGGTCTACGTCTTCGGCGTTGGCAGCTACGATTTCGCCGCTGATTTCACCGGCGATTTCGAGCACCTTTTCATAACTGTCCATGGCGTCTTCGAAGTTGAAGGGCGCATAGTCGTATTTTTCGGCATCGGAGTAGTTCCGTTCCCGTAAGGCCACCAGCTTCTCCATGAGCGGGTGGTGCAAGTGATGTTTCAGATCACTGTTGTCTAAAAAGAAATTAGCCATATTTTGTTTTTACTTTTTCATATATGAATGAAAACTCCTTTTCACGCGGCTTTCTTCGGCCGGAGGTCTTCTCGCAGCACGGCTATGGTGGCAGCGTGTGCGATTATTTGGAGTTCTTCTTGTAGTATTTGATCAGTTTGGGAACTACCTCTTCGACCGTACCGGTGATTACATAGTCGGCAATCGTGTTGATAGGAGCGTTGGGGTCGCTGTTGATCGAGATAATGATCGAGCTGTCCTGCATACCGGCGATGTGCTGGATTTGTCCCGAGATACCGCAAGCGATATAGAGTTTGGGACGTACCGTTACACCCGTTTGGCCGATTTGACGGTCGTGTTCTACGAAGCCGGCGTCGACGGCGGCACGCGAAGCACCTACCTCGGCACCCAGCGTAGCAGCCAGGTCGAAGAGCATGTCGAAGTTCTCTTTCGAGCCCATGCCGTAACCACCGGCTACGATAATCGAAGCGCCCTTGATGTTGGCTTTCGATTTCTCCATCTGGCGGTCGATAACCTCGACTACGAAGTCGGTATCGGATACATATTTTTTCGGGTCGAGTTTCACTACCTCGCCTTTGTAGTTGGGGTCGTAAATCTCTTTCTTCATCACACCCTCGCGCACGGTTGCCATTTGCGGGCGGCACTCGGGGTTGACGATGGTGGCCACGATGTTACCACCGAAGGCGGGACGAATCTGGTACAACAGGTTTTCGTAGGTCTTGTTGTTTTTCTTGTCCTCGTGCGGGCCGATTTCGAGAGCCGTACAGTCGGCCGTCAGACCGCTATGGAGCGACGACGATACGCGCGGACCCAGGTCGCGGCCGATGCTGGTGGCACCCATCAGGCACACTTGGGGTTTCTGTTCCTTGAAGAGGTGAACCAGTACCGAAGTGTGGGGAATCGAGGTGTAGGGATAGAGGCGGGGATCGTCTACGGTATAAACCGTGTCGGCCCCGTAGGGGAATATCTGTTTCTCTACGCCGTCGAGGTTGCTGCCGATGACGAGGGCTTCGAGTTTACAGTTGAGTTGATTGGCCAACGAACGACCTTTGGTGAGCAGTTCGAGGCTCACATCGGCGATAATGCCGTCTTCTATTTCGCAATATACAATCAGATTGTTCATAATCGTTAGTTTTTTAGTTCATAGTACACGGGCATTAACCAATGGTGTGATTGGCGATCAACTCTTTTACGAGGTCTTCGATTTCGTTGTCGGCTGCCGTGAGCTGCTTGCTTTCTTTGGCTTGGAATACTACGTTTTGTACGGCTTTCACCTTGGTGGGCGAACCGGCGAGACCTACCTGCGTGAGGTCGGCATCGACATCGTTTACACTCCATTCGTAGAGGTTCAGGGCCGGACGCTCCTCGTAAAGCTTGAGGCACTCTTCGCTGAGGCCCTGTTTTTCGCTGGGCGTCTTGGCATATTTGTAGCGTTGCACGAGTTTGGCGTTGCGGGGACGGCATTCGTCGGCCGAACCGTTTACGGTGATGACGGCGGGCAGGGGTACCGTTACGGTCTCGACACCACGCTCGAGACGACGTTTAACGGTTGCTTTGCCGTTCTCGATTTTGAGTATTTGCTCGGCATAAGTCACTTGGGGGATACCCAGCTTCTCGGCCACCTGAGGACCTACTTGAGCCGTGTCGCCGTCGATAGCCTGACGACCGCCCAGAATGATGTCGTAGTCTTTGATTTTACGTACGGCACATGAGAGGGCGTATGAGGTAGCCAGCGTATCGGCACCGGCAAAAGCGCGGTCGGTAAGCACGATACCACCGTCGGCACCGCGGAAGAGACCTTCGCGGATAATCTCGGCCGCACGGGGAGGACCCATCGTGAGCAGGGTAATCGTTGAACCCGGATTCTGTTCTTTCAGTTGCAGAGCCTGTTCCAAGGCATTCAAATCTTCGGGGTTGAAGATAGCGGGCAGGGCGGCACGGTTGATGGTTCCGTCCTCTTTCATGGCATCTTTCCCCACATTTCTGGTATCGGGCACTTGTTTGGCCAATACTACGATTTTAAGACTCATAATTTAATGTGAGATTTATGATTTATAAATATTCTTATGTTTTGTGTCGTATTATTGCTGACTTGCAAAATTACAAAAATGATTGTTATTATCAATCTTTTAGCGGAAAAAACCTCCATACCTCCACGCGACAGGGCTGTATCGGGCGGTGGTATAGAGGTTTAGGCCTTTATTCCCGTAGGGGGGACGGTGCCTATTCGTAGCTGCTGCCGTCGAAACAGTGTGTGCAGATGCACTCCTTGGGCAGACCTATCGATTCGACCAGGGTCTCCAGCGGGTTGAATTTGAGCGATGTAATCTTCAACTTCTTGCAGATGCAGTTGACCATGCAGTTGTATTGGGGCGAATGGGTGCGGGCGTATGCCTCGATGTTCTTGTCGGGGTCGCCTTCGAGCTCGGCGATGGTACGCCGGGTGATGAGCTCCATTTCGCTCTTCGAGGCGGTGAAGTTGAGGAACTTGCAGGGGTAGAGCAGGGGCGGGCAACTGATGCGCATGTGCACCTCCCGGGCGCCGTAGCGGTAGAGGTCCGATACGTTGTCGCGCAACTGGGTGCCCCGCACGATCGAGTCGTCGCAGAATACTACCTTTTTACCGTTGAGCATGGTCTTGTTGGGAATCAGTTTCATCTTGGCCACGAGTTCGCGCATGGCTTGGTTCGAGGGGGTGAAGCTGCGAGGCCAGGTGGGGGTGTACTTGACAATGCCCCGTTGGTAGGGAATCTGTTTGCCTACGGCATAGCCCAGGGCCATGCCTACACCCGAGTCGGGGATACCCGACACGAAGTCGGCTTCGATATCGTCGCTTTTGCCCATCTCGAAACCGGTGTGGAAGCGCATCTCCTCGACGTTCTTCCCCTCGTATTCACAGGCCGGATAGCCGTAGTATACCCACAGGAACGAGCATATCTGCATCTTCTTGCCGGGCTGGGCCAGGGTTTCGTAACCGTCGGCCGTGAGGCGCACGATTTCGCCGGGGCCTATGTTGTAGCAGAGTTCATACCCCAGGTTGGGGAAACTGCAGGTCTCCGACGACACGGCGTATCCGTTCTCTCCGCGGCCTATCAGGATGGGGGTACGGCCGTACTTGTCGCGGGCGGCGATGATGCCCTGTTCGGTGAGCAGCAGCATGGAGCAGGAGCCTTTGATTTTCTCCTGTACCAGGCGGATGCCCTCGACGTAGTCTTTGCCCTGGCTGATAATCATCGACACCAGTTCCGACTGGTTGATGATGTTGTTGCTGTGTTCGCTGAAGTGGTTGCCGCTGGCCAACAGCTCTTTTTCGAGCTCTTCGACGTTGTTGATTTTGGCCACGGTGACGATGGCAAATTTGCCCAGGTGACAACTGATGATGATGGGTTGAGCGTCGGTGTCGCTGATGACGCCGATACCCGAGTTGCCTGAAAATTCGGGCAGCTCGGCCTCGAACTTCGAGCGGAAATACGAGTTCTCGATATTGTGTATCGCCCGTTTGAATACGCCGTTGCCGTAGGTCACGATACCGGCGCGTTTGGTGCCCAGGTGCGAATTGTAATCTACCCCGTAGAAGAGGTCGGTTACGCACGATTCTCTCTTTATAGTACCAAAAAATCCTCCCATAGTGTTGTTGGTAATGGTTATTTGTAGTGTTGAAATGAACAGAGCGAGAGGGCGACGATGCCCTCCCGCTCTGCGGAATATACGGTGTTATTTGGTGTGTTGTTCAACCCATTTGCGGGCGTTGACAAAGGCCTCGATCCACGGGGTTACTTCGTCGTTCCGGCGGTCGGCGGGATAGTAGCCGCACTGCCAGGGGAAGATAGCCCGTTCGAGGTGGGGCATCATGGCCAGGTGACGGCCGTCGGCCGAAGCGATACCGGCAATAGCGTAGGGCGAACCGTTGGGGTTGGCCGGGTAAGCGTCGTAGGTATACTGTGCCACAATGTGGTAGCGCTCTTTGTCGTACGGCAATTCGAATTTGCCTTCGCCGTGAGCTACCCAGATGCCCAGCTTCGAGCCCGAGAGCGAGCCGAACATCACCGAGTTGTTCTGCGGGATGGTGAGTCCGATGAACTCCGATTCGAACTTGTGCGAATCGTTGTGGCGCATCTTGGGTTTCTCGGCGTGGTCGGGGGTGAGCAGGCCCAGTTCGACCATGAGCTGGCAGCCGTTGCAGATACCCAGACTCAACGTGTCGGGGCGGCTGTAGAAGCGGTCGAGTGCAGCCTTGGCCTTCTCGTTCCAGAGAAAACCGCCGGCCCAACCTTTGGCCGAGCCCAGCACGTCGCTGTTCGAGAAACCGCCGCAGTATACAATCATGTTCACGTCGTCGAGGGTTTCGCGGCCGCTGATGAGGTCGGTCATGTGCACGTCTTTCACGTCGAAGCCGGCCAGGTAGAGCGAGTAGGCCATTTCGCGGTCGCCGTTCACACCCTTCTCGCGGATGATGGCGGCTTTCACGCCACTGCGGGTGCGGCGGTCGGCCGAGATGCCATACTGGGCCAGCGTGCCGGTGAACGACGGGGCGAAACTGTATTGCAGGGGTTGCTCCTTGTAGTTGAGGAAACGGGCCTTGGCAGCCTCTTCGCCGCTCTGTTTGCGGTCGAGCAGGTAAGACGATTCGAACCATACGTCGCGCAGGTGGTCGATGAAGAACTGGTAGTCGGCACCATCCTTATGGATGAGCAGGTGACGCTCTTCGCAGGGACGGGCCAGCTTGATGAAGGCGACACCGGCGTGTTTGAGAATCTTCTCTACCTCTTCGCACTTCTCTACCTGGATGAGGATGCCCGGGTTTTCGCTGAAGAGAATCTTCACCAGATCCTTTTCGGGTATTTCGTCGAGCGATACTTCCAGACCGCCCTCGGTATTGGCAAAGTTCATTTCGAGCAGTGTGGTAATCATACCGCCGGCCGAGATGTCGTGACCGGCCAGAATCAGCTCTTTCTTCACCAGCTCCTGTACGGCGTTGAAGGCGGCGGCAAAATACTCGCTGTCTTGTACAGTGGGAACCTCTTTACCTACCTTGTTGAGCGATTGGGCAAAGGCCGAACCGCCCAGCTTCAGCCGGTCGAACGAGAAGTCGATATAGTAAACGGTGCTTTCGATGCCGGTACGCAGCACGGGCGAAACCACTTTGCGGATGTCCGACACTTCGGCCCCGGCCGAGATGATGACCGTGCCCGGCGAATATACCTTGTCGTTGCCATATTTCTGAGTCATCGAGAGGCTGTCCTTGCCGGTGGGGATGTTGATGCCCAGTGAGCAGGCAAAGTCGCTGCAAGCCTCGACGGCGCGGTAGAGGCGGGCATCTTCGCCCTCGTTTTTGCAGGGCCACATCCAGTTGGCGCTCAGCGATACGCTGTCGAGACCCTCGGCCAGCGGAGCCCACACGATGTTGGTGAGCGCTTCGGCAATCGAGAGTACCGAACCGGCGGCCGGGTCTACCAGGGCAGCTTGCGGGGCATGGCCTATCGAGGTGGCGATACCGGCGCGGCCGCGGTAGTCGAGTGCAACCACACCGCAGTCGCTCAACGGCAGCTGAATCTCGCCCTGGCATTGCTGGCGGGCAATCTTACCCGTTACCGAGCGGTCTACCTTGTTGGTGAGCCAGTCTTTGCAGGCTACGGCCTCGAGCTGGAGCACACGCTCTACATACTCGTCGAGCTGAGCCTGGTTGTAAGTTACATCTTCGTACGTCTCGGTAACCGTGTGGTCGGTCATCACCGTGCGGGGTGCCTTGCCGAACATGTCGTCCATGGCCAGGTCGATGGGTTTCACCCCGTCGGCCTGACGGAATACGAAGCGGTGGTCACCGGTCGTCTCGCCCACTACGTAGAAGGGGGCGCGCTCGCGGTCGGCTATCTGGCGGATGCGGTCAATATCTTCTTCGTGGATGACGATACCCATGCGCTCCTGACTCTCGTTACCTACGATTTCCTTGGCCGAGAGGGTGGGGTCGCCCACCGGGAGCTTGTCCATGTCGATGACACCACCCGTCTCCTCCACAAGTTCCGAGAGGGCGTTGAGGTGACCGCCGGCACCGTGGTCGTGGATGGAGACGATGGGGTTCTCGTCGGCTTCCGACATGGCACGTATCACGTTCGATACACGTTTCTGCATTTCGGGGTTGGCCCGTTGTACGGCATTCAGCTCGATGGCATTGGCATACTGTCCCGTCTCTACCGACGAAACGGCGCCGCCTCCCATACCGATGCGGTAGTTGTCGCCACCCATCACCACCACCTTCTCGCCGGGAACGGGGGTACCTTTCAGGGCGTCGCGCATGTTGGCGAAACCCACACCGCCGGCCAGCATGATTACCTTGTCGAAGGCGAACTTCTTGCCGTTCTCGGCATGCTCGAAGGTGAGCAGCGAGCCGCAGATGAGGGGCTGTCCGAATTTGTTACCGAAGTCCGAAGCACCGTTCGACGCCTTGATCAATATCTGCTCGGGCGTCTGGTAGAGCCAGGGACGGGGAGCCATGGCCCCCTCTTCCCACTCGCGACCCTCTTCGGTGCGGGGATAGGCCGTCATATATACGGCAGTACCGGCAATAGGCAAGCTGGCACGGCCACCGCCCAGACGGTCGCGAATCTCACCACCCGTACCGGTAGCGGCACCGTTGAAGGGCTCGACCGTGGTGGGGAAGTTGTGCGTCTCGGCTTTGAGCGAGATGACGGTCTTTATATCTTTGATTTCAAAAAAGTCGGGTTGTTGCGGATTCACCGGGGCAAACTGCTCGACCACCGGGCCGGCATTGAAAGCCACATTGTCCTTGTAGGCCGATACCAGGCGGTTGGGGTTGTACTCCGATGTCTTCTTGATGAGCTTGAAGAGCGAGCTCTCTTTCTCCTCTCCGTCGATGATAAACACTCCGTTGAAGATTTTGTGGCGGCAGTGCTCCGAGTTTACCTGCGAGAAACCGAACACCTCGCTGTCGGTGAGCTTGCGGCCGATTTTACGGCTCAGCTCGTTGAGGTAGTTGATTTCGTCGGAGCTCAAGGCCAGCCCCTCCTGCTCGTTGTAGGCAGCCAGGTCGTCAATGTAGACGATGGGGTCGGGACGTTTGTCGATTTCGAAAATCTGGCCGTCGATGCCGTGGTAGAGTCGTTGCAGCATCTTGTCAAACTCGGCCTGGTCGTTCTCGACCGGGAAGAACTCCTCGATGCGGGTAATGCCGGTGAGTCCCATGTTTTGCGTAATCTCTACCGCATTGGTACTCCACGGGGTAATCATCTCTTTGCGCGGTCCTACGAACCAACCCGACAGCGTGGGCTGTGCGAGTTGCTCGGCCTCTCCGAAAAGCCAGGATAACTTTTGGGTCTCTTCGGCCGAAAAGGCATGGTCGGCCTCGACCGCGATAATGTTTTGAACGGGGGTTTTGAAAAGAATGACCATTATGTCTTGTTTTTTAGTGGTATGGTTGTATTCCCGCTCCTCTCTTGAAAGGAGGCAGGGAAAAAGATCTATGGGTTTCGGCAGCAAAATTATCAAAAATCTATGGAAAAACCTCCAAAATTCGGCAGATTAACGCAATGTAATCTGTGAATTAAGTAGTTAGGGGAAAATCGCGGAAGTTGGATAGAGGGCTGAATAGCGTTTCAAAGCGGATTGGAGAAAGAGAACGGTTTCCTAATCGTTACCCGTCAGAAATGCAGATTTAACAGTCACCGTTCCGTTTGCGCCGCTCTGCGTAGGTTTGCTTGTCAAGGTTTAACTCGTTGATTTATAGTTTTGCAACCAAAAAAAGAACGAGTATGACAAGGAGCACATTTCGCGTGCTGTTCTATGCGAACGCCAACAGGCAAAGCAGGAACTTGACGAAGTCAAAAAAGAAATCAAGTCGGAGAAGCTGGAAGCCGCCAAGACCGAGGCGAAAGCGGCACTCGTGGCAAAAGTAGGTTCTCTTTTGGGTAGCGGCAGACTGAAAGAGTTGGAAGCCGACAACCGAACCTTGCAAGGCGAGGTTGCCGCCCGTGACGAGAGTATCGAATTATTGCAAAAGCAGATGGAGCGGCAGCAGGAGGAACACAGCCGCCAATTGGTGGAACTGCAAGCCAAGTACCGCAGGGAAATGGCGGACAAGGAAGCGGCACACCAAAGGGAAGTGTCATTCCTGAAATCCATTATCCAAAAAGCCAAGAAGTGGTTTCCGCTGTTCCAAGAGTTGGTGTATATGGAGAAGCTCTGCCTTAAAGTCGGCTTCAACGAAAGGCAGACTGCCACGCTCATCAGCGGCAAACCGCTGTTCTACGAGGGCGAGCTCTATTCGGAAGAGCACAGGCGGAAGTTCACGACCGAGGAAGCAGGCTTCCAAGTGGTGAAAGACCCGAAAGACAAGTCCAAGCTTGCACTTGCCATCAACGGGCAAGTGATTGGAGAGTGGTTCAAGGAGCAGTTTGGCAGGCTGTTCTCATCCGTTAAAAGGACGGTTGAACCGCTTAGGAGAGGCAAGGGCATGGGATTATAAACAATACCAACGGGAGGGTAGCAAGTTTGTGTTTCGGGCAGACCAAAACCGCTTGCTAACCGCTAATTGAAATGTCACTTTATTTGTGCCCGAATCCTACTCAAACTTGCCTGCGTGATGCCTAAATAAGTGGCGATACTTCCCAACGGCAACCGCTGTAACAAATCAGGATCTTTCTCCAACAACTCGTGATACCGTTCCGAGGCGACGGCAGACAGCATGGAAATCAGCCGTTCCTCGGCGGCAAGCAGTTCCATTTCCGCATAACGCCGCCCCCAATTGGCTATGTGCAAATCCTCCAAGAATAACTCTTTCAGTTTTTTCCTTTCCAATACATATAAGACAGAATCTTCCATCAGCTCCATTGTTTCATACCCCGGCTCGTCATTCACATATCCTTTCATGGAAACAATGGTCGCCCCTTCCCTGCCGACCCAAAAAGTAATTTCTTTCCCCTCCACCAGAGTATAAGCGCGGACAATGCCTTTTTTGATGAAAAAGATGTCCTTTTCCACCTTGCCATATTCCAACACTTGGAATCCTTTGGGGTATGAGACTTCCGTCAGGCATTGCCGTAACTTGTCCAAAGACACATCCGGCATGGCATATCTCAGGTTGATGATTTCCTTTATATCCATAAGTCATTTTGTTATGGTGCAAAATTATAAAATAGCGCACAGAAACAGCTGCTAACGGCTGTTTTTTGTCAAATGCAAAATCCGTTTTTACCAAATGTAAAAAACGGTTAGAAATTACTTGCTTACTTTTGCACCCGAATTTAATAAATCATAGGTATGAATTGGATAATTTTATTTTTGGCAGGATTGTTTGAGGTAAGCCTTACATTCTGCTTGGGAAAAACGAAAGCGGCATCAGGACTTGAATTTTATTTGTGGGGGAGCGGTTTCTTGGCATCTACCGTGTTGAGTATGGCTTTGCTTGCCAAAGCTGTGCAGACTTTGCCTTTGGGCACGGCATACGCCATTTGGACGGGTATCGGAGCGGTCGGCACGGTCTTGATTGGGATATTCGTTTTCAAAGAGCCGGCCACTCCCATACGGCTTTTCTTCCTGTTCACGCTCATTGCCTCCTTGATTGGATTGAAAGTTGTGTCATACTGAAAGGAGGAATAAATGATGAAATATGAATTGAGAGAAAACCACGGCATTCCGGCACCTCTGCTGGCTCTGATGGCAGTCGCTACCGGGCTTTCCGTTGCCAACTGCTACTACAACCAGCCTTTGTTGGGCAGCATGGCAAAGGATTTTGGGGTAAGCGACTTTTCTGCCAGCATGGTTGCGACATTGACCCAGATAGGTTATGTAGTCGGACTTGTGTTTGTCATTCCGCTTGGCGATCTGGTTTCACGAAAGCAGCTGATATTGACCAATTATATCATTTCATCGTGCGCATTGCTTGCCATAGCACTTGCCCCTAACATCTATTGGGTGTGGGGCGCATCCTTGCTTGCCGGAGCATCTTCGGTTATGCCGCAGTTCTTCATCCCGTTGGTGTCTTTCCATTCAGCACCAGCACACAAGGTACGCAACGTGGGGATTATACAGTCCTGTCTGCTCATAGGCATTCTTGGCTCACGGGTGTTAAGTGGTTTCCTGGCTGATATGTGGGGATGGCGTTCCGTCTATTTTGTGGCTTGTGTGTTTATGCTCGGATGCTTTCTTATGATTTACAAGATGCTTCCCGTTCTGCCTGCTCGTTCACGTGAAAATTATGCGGGTCTGATGAAATCCTTGTTGCGTCTGCTTGCCAAATACCCGTACTTGCGTATCGCTTCGTTGAGGGCGGCATTGGCTTATGGCTCGTTCTTTGCGTTGTGGAGTTGCCTTGCTTTCCGGATGAAGCAAGAGCCTTTCTTTGCGAGTGACGATATTATCGGCGCGCTCGGTTTGTGCGGATTGGCAGGTGCATCCACGGTGGTTTTCATCAGCGGCTATATCCAAAAGTATGGCGCAAGGTTCTTCTCTATTGTCGGAGGATGTGTGGTATTGGCTGCATGGTTCTTGGCATTTTGGGGGAATGCCAGCTATGTGTGGATGATAGTCGCTATCCTGTTGATTGATGCAGGAATGCAATGCATCCATCTGTCCAATCAGACCAGCGTGGTCTCCCTTGACGCATCCGCCATCAACCGTGTCAATACCGTTTATATGACCATCTACTTTCTGGGCGGTTCTGCTGGTACGTTCGTTTCAGGTCTGTTTTGGCAACATTACGGATGGGCAGGCGTGGTAGGAGTAGGAGTTGCCTTTACCGTGGCTTCCTTGTTCGTTAATTGCTTCCAACCAAGACTGCATAAGGATGAATGCTCAATATTCTGACTAAAATAATTTTTGGAATGATCCTTTCAGTCTGAATATTTTTCATACCTTTGTACCGTAAGAGTTTCCCAAACAAGCAAAGCGATGCAGACCACGGCAATTAGGACGGTTGCCAACTCATTACCCGAAAACGAGGTAATTCTTCTAACTCTCTTGATTTCAAAGAGGTATATTCCTTTATACAGATTTACATAAAATCTCTGGAATATCCTCGCAAAAAGAGGGGAATGACTTTAATCGGTCAAGTCGTTATTTTTCCTTTTGTCCTCCTTCCCCTGGTCGGGCTTGGAGGAGAGTTGGTAAAACATCATGCCCAGGGCAAGGCCTATGCCCATGCCGGCCGGGATATTCTTCATGACCGCCCCGAGGGAAAGGCCCAGCAGCATACCTATGGCGATGTAGCGGGCGAGGCGTGGACGTTTCTCTTTTTTGTCGTTCATAAGCTCTAATCGGTAAGCAGGTTTTCGAGTATCACAAGCAGGTTGTTCATGCTGCGAAGCCATTAAAAAATGATAA
Source organism: Barnesiella sp. An22 (assembly GCF_002159975.1). GTDB lineage: Bacteria > Bacteroidota > Bacteroidia > Bacteroidales > Barnesiellaceae > Barnesiella > Barnesiella merdigallinarum. The sequence continues at coordinate 40,265 of NZ_NFJR01000017.1, forward strand.
TGTTGCTTTCGAAAGTCAAAGGTAGAGGAAATCCTGCACTTCTCAGATAAAAATCGATAAAACAAATGGTAATTTTCTAACATAATCTTGTATATTTGTCCGAGAAGCAACGGTAGTTCCTGTTGTGTAAGGGTAAAATAAATTTGTTTCTCCCCCCGGCTTGTACTATCTTTGCATTCCCTTGCCGGATTTTTCCCGGCGGGATAGGATAGTTTTTTTAGACTGTATGAATTTAGCGCTCTATACGATTATTCGAGGATTGGCCATCGGCATATTGGTATCGGCACCTATGGGGCCGATAGGGATATTGTGTATCCAGCGCACGCTCAACAAGGGGCGTTGGTCGGGATTCGTTACGGGGCTGGGAGCCGCGTTGTCCGACCTGATATATGCCCTGCTCACAGGGTTGGGTATGTCGATTGTTATCGATTTTATCGAAGCCAATCAGAATGTATTGCAGATTCTGGGCAGCCTGGTGCTGGTGGGCTTCGGCCTCTATCTCTACCGGCAGAACCCGGCGAAGAATATCCGCAAAGCCAACTCGTCGATCAATTCCTATACGCAAGATTTCATTACCGCCTTCCTGCTCACCTTCTCCAATCCGCTTATTCTGTTCCTGTATATAGGTCTGTTTGCCCGTTTCAACTTTTTCCTGCCCGAGTCGCAACTGTGGCATCACGTTGTAGGGTATCTTTCGATACTCGTCGGGGCGGTGGGCTGGTGGTTTTTCATCACGTATATCATCAACAAAGTGCGTTCGCGGTTCAATGTGCGCAGCATCTGGTTTATCAACCGCGCTATCGGTATCATCATCATCGTCATGTCTGTTTTCGGATTTGTGTGGGGGATAAAAGATTATATATTGCATTAAGATAAACATCATGAAAAAAGTTATTGAAGTACCTTTTGTCGCCGGGTTGAGCGACAAACCGTTGGCACAAGTCTCCGAGGTGCTCGAGACTCAGGGTGTGCGGCAGGCTATCGACTGTGTCGATTGGCCCAATGAATTTCCCTATAAACCTATTGTATCGTTTACGATTGCCCGCGACAAGGAGTATCTCTATATCGACTATTTCGTGCGGGGCAACTACCTGCTGGCTGTCAACAGCACCGACAACTCGCCGGTGTGGCAAGATAGCTGCGTAGAGTTTTTCGTGCAGATTCCCGGCGAAAAATACTATTACAACTTCGAATTCAACTGCATCGGCACGGCTCTGGCCGCCCGTCGCACCAGCCGCTCCGACGCCGAGCACTTCTCGCCCGAGAAGATGGCCCGTATCAAACGCTACGCGTCGGCAGGTAACAAGCCTTTCCGCGAGATGGAGGGGCTCTTCTCGTGGGAGCTGCTCGTGGCTATTCCTTTCGACCTCGTGGGTCTCGACGGCGAACATCTGCCCGAGGCCGTGGCTGCCAACTTCTACAAATGTGCCGACGGCTCGTCGCTGCCGCACTACCTCAGTTGGTCGCCCATTCCGGTCGAGAAACCCGATTTCCATCGCCCCGAATACTTCGGCGAACTGCGGTTCAAGTAAAATAGAGTTTTTTCTAAGATAGATATAAGGTATTCTCTCTGTCGTGAGGGGATACCTTTTTTTATCGGTTGAATACCGCCGTCCCGTCATTCCGCACTCCCTCGTCATACTGCGGTGCTTCACGTCATACCGCACTTGATGCGGTGCTCCACGTCATACCGTGCTACGACGCGGTGCTTCACGTCATACCGCGCTACGACGCGGTGCTTCACGTCATACCGCGCTACGACGCGGTATCCAGGAAATACCCGCCACTGGACCCCGCATCGGGTGCGGGGTGACTCACACACTGGACCCCGTCACCTCGTCATACCGCACTTGATGCGGTATCCAGGAATACCGGCAAATGAATGCCTCGCCTTTCCTCTCTGGACCCCGCATCGCTGTGCGGGGTGACTCACGCCACTGGACCCCGCATCGAGTGCGGGGTGACCCGGTGTGACGCGGAATCCAGAAATACCCTCTCGGTCATTCCGCACTTGATGCGGAATCCAGGAATACCGGCAAATGAATGCCTCGCCTTTCCTCTCTGGACCCCGCATCGCTGTGCGGGGTGACTCACGCCACTGGACCCCGCATCGTGGTGCGGGGTGACTCACGCCACTGGACCCCGCATCGGGTGCGGGGTGACACGACGCCCGACGGTTCACTGTTTCTTTAAGGTAGGCAATGCTCCGGTGAGTTCGTAACGCCACTCTGAACCTGCACTCTGCAAGGCGGTGTTCATCTGTGCAACGGCGTCTGACCAGTCATCGTCCGTCACTTTGGTGGTTTCGATGGTGGTGCTGCCTCCCTCATTGTAGCCGATGCCTGTGTCGGGATTGCTTCCCCAGTAGCAGGCGGAGATGATACCGCCACCAAGCATGGAGTCCTTGTAGTTCCGTCCAGTTACGCCGCCTGTGGTTCCGTTCGGACCGTTGATATTCCTTTTGGCATGGTAGCAGGCGGTCAGGGTGCCAAAAACGTTGGTTCCCGTTACGCCGCCTACATAGATAGGGTCGGTTCCGGTGCCTGTGCCGATCACGTTGCCCGTGGCATAGCAGGCGGTCAGGGTGCCACCTCCGTTGTATCCCACCACGCCGCCGGCATGGGAGTTGTTCGTACCGTCGTTTTCAACGGTCACGTCATCCGTGGCGTAGCAGCCGGTCAGGGAGGCCCCACTATTCGTTTCTCCCGCTATGCCGCCGGCAAAGATCACGCCCTTCACTGTGGCCGAGGAGTTGCACCCGGTGATGGAACCGCCCCATTGAGAGCCCACCACGCCACCTGCGAACGTTGTGCCGCTGACGCTGCCCGACACCGAGCAGTTTTCAATGGTACCCCAGCTATCTCCTGCCACGCCGCCGGCATAGCCCGAACTGTTGTCGCTTGTTATCTGTACGCCCTCCAGCACCACGTTCTTCACCGTGCCGTTCTCGTCGATATCTCCGAACAGGCCTGCATATTTATAACTTCCCGTAACGGTCAGCCCCGTGATGGTCTTGCCATTGCCGTCGAAAGTGCCGGTGTATGCTTTGTTATCATCTTTGCCTATCGGTGTCCAGTCGATGCCCTTCAGGTCGATGTTGCCGGTCAGGGTGATGTCGATGCCGGTATTTCCGTCGTTCACCAGCTTGGCGATGTTCTTCAGTCCCTCGGCGTTGTAGACCTCGTAGGTCTTACCGTCCTCAGATACGGTGTATCCCGGGTCTTTTGCCGCAGCGAGGGAGACGGTGTAGGTATATTCCTCGCCCGCCTGCCAGTCGGTAGCCTCCTTCATCTTATAGACGAAGACCTTGCCGTTGGTGAAGGCGCAGGTGATGAAGGCCGTGCCCGTTGCCACACTTTGCGGGGCGACGAGGGCGGTGTAGGTGTCGCCGCCCTTGTCATATGGGGCGATTACGGCCGGGTTGCCGTTCTCGGTGGAGAGGCCGGTCAGCTTGACGGACGCCAGCCCCTCGGTGTAGTCCGTCAGGACGACGGTCACCCGCGCCGTGCGGTGGGTGAAGCGGAGCGTGGGGTTGCCGTAGCTCACCGGCTGGTTCTCGGCGGAAATAAAGTCGCTTCCCTCGAAGTCAGTCGGCGAACTTTGGTCGGCTCTTACCACCACGGCAGGCGGGGTGGTCTCGCCCTCGGTGTAGGGCCACCACGCCGTGACGGTGATGTCATCGTGGTTAGTCCAGTAGTGCGGGTCGGTGGAGGTCAGCGTGGCGCCGGTGTTGTCGGCGGTGGTGGGCGTCACGTCGTACGCCTTCACCGTGCCGTCCATCCTGACTGCCACGCTCTGCACGCCCTCCCAGTCGCCGTCCACCGGGGCACGGGTACCGGCGGTGGCTGTCGCCGCGGGGTTCAGCCCCGTGGCGGTGAAGACGATGGGTGTGCCTTCCGCCCCTTCCGGCAGGAAGCCCGCTTCGTCCTGCGTGCAGGCGGCAAGGCCGAGCAGCAGGGCGAGGGCTGCGGATATATGGATGGTTGTTCGTTTCATGATGCGTGTTGTTTAGGGTTCGTTATTGTTTCTTTTGCAGTACGGGCAGGTCGTCGGTACCGAGTACCCACTGGTAGTCGTTGCCGGTGAGGGCGGGGTTCATGCCCTCGACAGCTTCCTGCCAAGTGGTCGTACCCTCCACCTTCGTGGCATCTACCGTTCCTCCCATATTATTATTTACTCCTTGTCCGGCATTGCCGCCCCAGTAGCAAGCGGTGACGGTGTTATTATTGTTACTGACTATGCCTCCTATATTGCGCTCCTTCAACTGTCCGTTATACCAACAGGCAGTGATGATGCCGGTGTCGAGGTTACTAACAGCAATGCCACCGACAGCACCGCTATTTGCAGTAATATCTCCCTTTACGGAGCAGGCGGTAATGGTACCGTAGTTGGCATATGCTATGCCGCCGGCCGCACCGTTTTGCTGCACAGTGTAGTTCACCTCTACTTGCAGGTTCTTCACCGTTCCGTCACTCCCGATACCGTCAAACAATGCGGCATGCTCGCCGTCTGTTGTGTTTGTGGTGATGGTCAGTCCTGTGATGCTGTGTCCCTGCCCGTCGAAGGTGCCTTGATAACCGTTATCAGGACCGAACCCACTGCCTATCGGTGTCCATGTCTCGTCAGTCAGGTCGATGTCGGCTGTGAGGGTGCAGTTGATGCTGAGGTCGCTCTGCGCGGCTTCGTTCCATGCCAGCAGGCCGTCTGCGTTATAGACCGTGTAGGTCTTGGTGGTGTTGTCGTAGATGTAGCCCAAATCCTCGGCTGCGCCGCTCTCGCCTTGGCCGGGTTCCCAGCCGCCGATGGTGCAGCCCTCCAGCGTCAGGCCGGTGGCGTTCACCTTGACGGTGTAGGTATAGCGGTTGCCCGCCTCCAGCACGACGTCGTTCTGCGGGCGGAAGTAGAAGTTGCCGCCGCCAAGTTCCACGCGGATGAACGGCTCGCCTTTCGCAACGGTCTGCGGGGCGGTCAGTGCCTCGTAGCTGTTGCCGCTTGCGTGGTAGGTCTGGATGGCGGTCGGGTTGCCGTTATCGGTGGACAGGCTCACGAGGCTCACTGTGGCACCGTCCACGCTCGTGAATCCTGTGCCGGGCTTCAGTTCGATTGCCACGCGTGCCGTGCGGTGGGTAAAGGTGAGTTTCGGGTCGTCAAATTTTACCGTCTGGTTTTCAGCAGAGATGAAGTCGCTGTTCTGGAAGTCTGCCAACTTGCTTTGGTCTTCGGCCACCTTCACGGCAGGCATCCGTGTGATGTCAGCCTTGTCGATAGGCCACCATGCCGATACGGTGATGTCCTCACGGCTTGTCCACCAGAAGGGGTCGGTGTCGCTGCTCAGGGTGGCGGAGCGGTAGTCGTCTGCATCGGATGCCGTCACATCGTATTCCTTCACCGTGCCGCCCACGCTGAGGGCTACGGTCTGTACGCCCTGCCAGTCGCCGTCCACGGTGGCACGGGTGGATGGGGCTGCCTGCGGCGTTGCCTCTACGGACAATCCGGTGGCACGGATGACTACGGGATATTCGCCTTCGGGCAGCATGCCTTCCGCCAGTTCGTCCTGTGTGCAGGCGGCAAGGCCGAGCAGCAGCGCGGTGGCTGCGGGGATAAATAATCTATGTCTCATAATTCTTCATTCTTAATTAGTAATGTCTTACAGGTCAGCACCCACTTCTCCGCCATCTACATCGTTCCACTTTGCAATGGTGGCTTCGCTGACTTCAAGGCCTTTGTTGCGTACCTTGACGGTATAGGTATAGTTGTTTCCCGCCTGCAGTGCGCCTTCGGGCACGGTGAGCGTGGCATGATAATTCTGACTTCTGTAATTCACAGTCAACGGCAGGGATGCAGCTGTCTGCGGGAAGAGGATGACCGATGACGTGAGGTTGCCGTCGGCCAGATTCATGGTCAGTTCTCCGGTCTGTGCCCCGTCGTCTGCGGTGGCAATACCGTCGGCTGTGTTGAACGTACCGGTGAGTATCAATCCGTCCAGCGTGTAACGTTCAGGCTTGATCATACTGAAATCCACGCCGTCGCCCGCCTCGAAGGTAAGGGTTATCCGGCTCATGCGGTGGTGGAAGGAGTTGTCTGCACCGCCTTTGTCGGTTTTGTCGGTGAAGCTCACCACCGGGCTGTTTTTGTCTCCCGTGGCTCCCGAGGCAAAGAGGAAGTCGATGGCAGGCTGGTTCTGCTGCGCCGTGGCATCGGTCGTGGCTGCGAGGGTGCCTCCCGCTGCGTTGTACGGATAGTAGGCGCGGAAAGTATGGGTCTTTACATCTTCGATATAGATGACCTTTTCTTCTGCCTCAAATTTCCCGTTCTTCAGGATGAAAGGCACGTTGCCGTACCGGGTATCGTTACCGATGTCGGTGACGCCGATGCGGTCTCCGCCAGTCCATGTGGTTCCGCTGGCACGGGTGGCAGGGGCGATGTCGGCGATAAACCGGGCGGCCACGGGACCGTCATTGTTCAGAATCTCGTTGTCGTTATTGCAGGCTGCCAGTGCGAGGGCGAGCGCCGCAAGTGCAAAAAATCTTGTCTTCATTATATCTGTCATTTTATTAGTTACAAATCGGCATTTACATCATCACCTTTCACTTCTTCCCAGCCGGTAATTCCGGCTCCGTCCACTTCCATGCCTTCGGGAGTCTCAACCAGCGTTCCGCCGAGGGTCAGCGATTCGCCCTTTCCGGTGTTGAACTCCTTGAGAGCTTCCGTAAGGTCGCTTTTCAACGTGGTGGGGGTCGGGTTGCCGTCAGCATAGCGGATTTCGCCCGTCAGCAACTGTTCCGTGCCGGTCACACCCAGCAGCCGCACCGTGGCTTTCCACTTGCCGGCATCATCACCTTCGGTTATCTTGGTGAAGGGCAGTACGACGCTCGAAGCGGCTCCGTAGGTATCGGTTGCGAAGTCGAGTGTTCCGGCTGCACCCGTCAGATGGGCAATAATCTCCGTGATGCGTCCGGCGGCATCACCCGTCGGCTCGACGACAAGCGTCAGCTCGCGCACCTGCTGCTTCATCGCGGCGGTCAGCGGATAGTCCTTGTCTTTCTCGATGCTCACCTGTTCCGTATAGGTGAAGAACCATCCCGGAGCATTGTTCACAAAGGCATCCGTGCCTGCCCGGTTTCCCGTGGCTGCGGCAACGGTGGCGGTGGTGCCGCTTACCGTGATTCCTTCAGCCGGGTTCCACACCGCAAGGGTGTAGCTGCCCGGAGCAAACAGATGGTCGGGGGCATGGGTGGCGGAAGTCTCCGTACCCGTATAGTCGCCCATGTTGACCGTCCATGTGGCAGGTATGTCGATGCCCTCACCGCGGGCCGACCAGTCGGCTGTCACCGCAATCTTCCCGTAGTCGGGATGCGGCGTGTCATAAAGCGTGTCCTTCACGCAGGAAGAGAGCAGCACGGCGGCTGCCATTCCCATCATATTTATATAGTGTCTTGCTTTCATATTCGATTCCTCCACGGTTAAAAGATTTTCCAAACCAGCGTGACACCGGCATTGATGGGGCCCCACCACTCCTTTGTCTCGTTGCCGCGACGCACCCGTACGCCGTCGATGGTGATGTATTTCTCATAGTCGGCATTGAGGTAGCCCAAGCCGAGGTTGAAGTCGAGCGACAGGGCCCGGTTGAGCCGCAGCTGGTAGCCGCCGGTGATGCCGCCACCCATGAGGTCGCCCTGGCGGCCGGTGCCGCAGAGCTTGTAGTTGAACTGCCCGACTTTGTAGAGGAGGCCCAGGTAGCCGCGCTTCTGCTTGCCCAGATACCAGCGGAGCTCGGGCGAGACCTCCCAGAGGGCATAGCGGCGGGCGTTGTTGTCCCAGGTCCACGAGGTCCACGAGCCGTTGACCATCAGGCCCCAGGCGGGAGCGATGCGCCATTCGATACCCAGGTCGGGGGTGAGGGTAGCCCAGCGCAGCAGGTTGGCCCGCAGGGCGAGGTGGTAGGGGTCGTGCTCCGGGTGCCCGGCCTCGGCCCGCTGTGCTTCGGCTTCGGCCCGTTGCCGTTCGGCTTCTTGGCGGGCCTGCTCGGCGGCTTGTCGGGCCTGCTCGGCTTCGGCTCGCTGTGCTTCAGCTTCGGCCCGTTGTTGCTCGGCCTCCAGCCGTTGTTGTTCAGCCTCCAGCCGGGCCTGTTCGGCACGCTTCTCGGCCTCGGCCTGTTGCTCCGGCCCGGCCTCGGATGTCTGGGCGGGGATGGCGATTCGCACCGTTACATAGTCGCCGCCGGAGGTGTGGTTGCTTGTGGTGAAGCAGGCTTCGGAGAGCCCCTCGCGAGTGATGAGTTCGCTCTTCACCCG
>NZ_NFJR01000018.1 GCF_002159975.1 Barnesiella sp. An22
TACCATTATATTATCCAAACAACATTATCAAAAGTAATATTGAAAATCAATTTATTGGAAACTTATAGTTGTTATTGCTTTGGATAATCTTTTACTTTGGATAATCGCGATTATCACAACTTTAGATAATCGCGAGGGAGAGCTTATCTTCCGCTACCTCTACCACTATACGGGTTGCACCACTCCTTTCGTGCGCCTGTGGATCAGCTCTCTCACCGACAAAGCTATCCGCGAGGGACTGCGGAAACTCGAAGACGGCAGCAAATACGACAACCTCTACCTCGCCGCCAAAGCGCGGAGCGAATCCGACTGGCTCGTGGGCATCAACGGCACACAGGCGTTATCCATCGCCGCCGGACACGGCACGTATTCCGTGGGGCGGGTGCAGACACCAACGTTGGCTATGGTATGTGAACGCTACTGGGAGAACCGCCGCTTTACGTCCGAAGCATTCTGGCAGCTCCATATCGCAACGGACGGTTGCGACGGCGAAGTCGTGAAATTCTCATCCTCCGAGAAATGGAAAGAGAAAGAACCGGCGATGGAACTATATAATAAGGTAAAGGCGGCAGGTTGCGCCACTGTCACGAAAGCCGAGCGCAAGGAGAAGACGGAGGAAACTCCCTTGCTCTACGACCTGACCACGCTCCAGAAAGAAGCCAACGCCAAGCACGGCTTCACGGCGGAACAGACGCTTGAAATCGCGCAGAAACTCTACGAAAAGAAGTTGATAACCTATCCGAGAACGGGAAGCCGCTACATCCCCGAAGACGTGTTTGCCGAAATTCCCAAACTGCTCGCTTTCATCGGCACACAGCCCGAATGGAAAGACAAGGTGCGGGCAAAAGCCGCCCCGACACGCCGCAGCGTGGACGACGGCAAGGTGACAGACCACCATGCCCTGCTCGTCACGGGTGAGAAACCGCTCTTCCTCTCCAAAGAGGACAATACCATCTATCAGATGATTGCCGGGCGCATGGTCGAGGCATTCTCTGAGAAATGCGTCAAGGATGTGACCACTGTCACGGCGGAATGTGCCGGAGTGGAGTTTACCGTAAAAGGCAGCGTCGTGAAGCAAACCGGATGGCGTGCCGTCTATGGCGAGGAAAAAGAGGAAATTACCATCCCCGGCTGGCAGGAAGGCGACACGCTGACACCGAAAGGCTCGTCCATTACCGAAGGAAAGACCAAACCCAAGCCGCTGCATACCGAAGCCACCCTGCTCTCGGCAATGGAAACGGCGGGCAAGGAAATTGAGGACGACGCACTGCGGCAGGCGATGAAGGACTGTGGCATCGGTACTCCCGCCACACGCGCCTCCATCATCGAAACGCTTTTCAAGCGCGGTTACATGGAACGCTGCAAGAAGTCGCTTGTTCCCACCGAAAAAGGACTTGCCCTCAATTCCGTCGTCAAGACGATGCGCATCGCCGATGTTGCCATGACGGGCGAATGGGAAAAGGAGCTGGCGCGTATCGAGCGCGGGGAACTGTCCGACGACACCTTCCGCAAGGAGATAGAGGCGTACACACGTGAGATAACCTCCGAACTGATCTCGTGCGACAAGCTCTTCGGCAGCCGTGACTCCGGCTGCGCGTGTCCCAAGTGTGGCACGGGCAGGATGCGGTTCTACGGCAAGGTGGTACGCTGCGACAACACGGAGTGCGGACTGCCCGTGTTCCGGCTGAAAGCGGGACGCACCCTGTCCGACGATGAAATCAAAGACCTGCTCACCGAAGGGCATACCAAGCTGCTCAAAGGGTTCAAGAGCAAACAGGGCAAGAGTTTCGATGCTGTTGTCGCCTTTGACGGGGAATATAACACGACTTTTGTGTTCCCGGAGGCTAAAAAGGACAAGAAATTTTCAGGACGGAAGAAATAGTATTAACTTTGCCACTTGTTCAGAGTAATGAATTGTTCTTCGATACCGGATTACACTCATACTTTGGATTTAGTGGTGGCACTCGGAGGGATACCGAGTGCCTTTTTCTTCCTTTTTCCAACCGATTATCCCGTTAATTATCAATCCGCTAAATCCAAAGTAATGAACAACAAGAAGAAAAACGAGGGTCAGACCGACTTTTCCTATTACGGTCTGTACCTGCTGGACTATCTCCGCACGAACAAGTTTGAACAGGCTGACGACACCGCTTTCATACGGGAACGGGCCGACCGTGCCGCCGAAACGTATGAGAGGGCACGGCTTGAAGGCTATCCCGCCGATGGTGCGCAGGAACTGGCGATGGACACGCTGCTGCGCGGGCTGCATTATTCCCGTTACGCCATCCTCCGCGAAGTCGTGGAAAACGAGTTTGCCGATGAAGTGCCGGAAGAGAAGCGTGAAGCCTTTGTCCTGAAACTGCTGCCGCTTGTCGGCAACGTGTTCTCCGTCTATGACCTCTCGGATGACAATTTCGCCCTGTCTTCCGATTACGACCTGCTCTACACGGAGCTGACGGGAGCAACCGTCCTTTACTTAGACGAATATGGCGTTTAACCGCAAACAGAAACTGCGGGACAACATCGAGGCGATACGGACGGCATTCATCCTTGACAGGGAAAATAGGACAGCGACAACCGAAGAGCGTGCCATACTTCAAAGGTACTGCGGTTTCGGCGGTCTGAAATGTATCCTCAACCCTGCAAAGGAACTGACGGATGCCGTCCGGTGGGCGAAATCCGACCTCGAACTGTTCGCCCCGACGGTGGAGCTGCACAGGCTTATCCGTGAGAACAGCAAGGACGAAACAGAGTACAAGCGGTTTGTGGATTCGCTGAAAGCGTCCGTGCTGACCGCTTTCTACACCCCCAAAGAGATAACCGACACCATCGCGGACGTGCTGGCAGATTACAGCGTCCGCCCCGCCCGTATGCTCGAACCGTCGGCAGGTGTCGGCGTGTTCGTGGATTCCATGCTGCGGCACAGCCCCAATGCGGATGTGATGGCTTTCGAGAAGGATCTGCTCACGGGTACAATCTTGAGGCATCTCTATCCCGACCAGAAAATGCGCACCTGCGGTTTTGAGAAAATCGAAAGACCGTTCAACAATTATTTCGACTTGGCGGTGTCCAACATTCCGTTCGGTGACATTGCCGTGTTCGACGCGGAGTTTCAGCGGAGCGACTCTTTCGGCAGACGCTCCGCCCAGAAAACCATCCACAACTATTTCTTTCTCAAAGGACTGGATGCCGTGCGTGACGGCGGTATCGTGGCGTTCATCACCTCGCAAGGGGTATTGAATAGCACCAAGACCTCCGTGCGTAACGAGCTGTTCAGTCAGGCCAATCTGGTATCCGCGATACGCCTGCCCAACAACCTGTTCACGGACAACGCGGGCACGGAGGTGGGCAGTGACCTGATTGTCCTGCAAAAGAACCTCAGCAAGAAGGAAATGTCGCAGGACGAGCGGCTGATGACCGTGATACAGACGGACACGAAAACCGCCCTGACCGACAACGCCTATTTCATCCACCACCCGGAACGCATCGTGCATACGATGGCGAAACTTGACACAGACCCCTACGGGAAGCCCGCTATGGTTTATCTGCACGAGGGCAAGGCAGCAGGCATCGCCGGGGATTTGCGCCGTATGCTCGACGAGGATTTCCATTACAGGCTTGCCATGCGCTTGTATTCGGGTTCAATCCGGCAGGCAGGAACGGAAGAAAAAGTTGCCGTTCAAAATAAAGTAGAGCGTCCTGCCATAAAATTGGAAACAGTATCCTCGGCGCAGACGGTGGAAACTCCGACAGAAAAGCCGCAACCCGCAGATGAAAAGCCGGAGATAGAACCGCGCCCGCAATATTCCGCAGGCGTGCAGCTCACCCTGCTTGACCTCTGGGGGATGACGGAAGAGGTCAGCCAACCGAAAACCTCCAAAAAGAAAAAGACGGTGAAAAAGGCAGTTACGGCAAAGTCCACTCCGCCCAAACCGAAAGTCACGGTTACACCGACAGCTCCAACTGCAAAACCCGCAATGGAGAATAAGGAGGTGAAAGCGGAGAACACCGCCAAGCCTGCCGACCCGGACGACATCTATGCCACACTGGACTGGGATACCAATCCTCCCATCAACGGTTTCTATGAAATGATGATGGGTTTGACGCCGGAGCGTAGGAAAGAACTTCGGGAACTGGCAAGGCAGCATAACGAGAAACAAGTGGCGGAAAAGACGGAAGTGAAAGCCGTGCCGGAAACTTCCCGTGAGCAGCCACGACAGGAGGAAACACAGCCGGAGGCAGTCGCCGCACCTGCCGTTACAGATACCCCATCGGAAGCGGTGGGGACTTTCCTTTTCCCCGACATCGAAGCGGAAAAGCCGAAGGAGGAAGTCGTGGACCTTTCTCCGCGTGCCTACCACCGCACGCCGGAGATGCACCTGCGCGAAGGGTCGCTGGTGGCTGACCGGGGGCGTCATAACATCGGCTACCTGAAAGACATCACGCCATACGGGGCGACATTCCAGCCGCTCGACCTGAAAGGATACCAGAAGGAAAAGGCGTTGTTGTATGTGTCGCTGCGTGACGCCTACGAGCGTCTGTACCGTTATGAATCGCTCCGGCGCGAGGCAAATGTTCCGTGGCGAGAGCATCTGAATACCTGTTACGATGAGTTTGTCATGCGCTACGGCAACCTCAACGCCAAGCAGAACGTGAAGTTAGTGATGATGGATGCGGGCGGGCGCGACATCCTTTCGCTGGAACGGATGGAAAACGGAAAGTTCGTCAAGGCGGACATCTTCGAGCATCCTGTTTCCTTCGCGGTGGAGAGCCATGCCAACGTAGGCTCTCCCGAAGAAGCCCTGTCTGCGTCGCTCAACAAATATGGTACGGTCAATCTCGACTATATGCGGGAGATAACCGACAGCACGGCGGAGGATTTGCTCACTGCCCTGCAAGGGCGCATCTACTACAATCCGCTCGTGACCGGTTACGAAATCAAAGACCGTTTCATCGCCGGAAATGTCATAGAGAAAGCGGAACGCATAGAGGCATGGATGGGTGACAATCCCGAAAATGAGCGTATGCCGGAGGTGAAGCAGGCGTTGGAGGCTCTGAAAGATGCCGAGCCGCAGCGCATCGCCTTCGAGGATCTGGACTTCAATTTCGGGGAACGCTGGATTCCGACGGGTGTCTATGCCGCCTACATGAGCCGGCTGTTCGACACGGAGGTGAAAATCGCCTATTCCGCAAGCATGGACGAGTTTTCGGTGGTGTGCGGCTACCGCACCATGAAAATCACGGACGAGTTTCTGGTGAAGGGGTATTACCGGAACTATGACGGTATGCACCTCCTAAAACACGCCCTGCACAACACCTGCCCTGACATGATGAAGTCCATCGGCAAGGACGAGCATGGCAACGACATCAAGATGCGCGACAGCGAGGGAATACAACTCGCCAACGCCAAGATTGACGAGATACGAAACGGCTTCTCCGAATGGCTCGAAGAGCAGTCGCCGCAGTTCAAGGAGCGGCTTGTGACGATGTATAACCGCAAGTTCAACTGTTTCGTGCGCCCGCGCTACGACGGCTCCCATCAGACCTTTCCCGACCTCAACCTGAAAGGGCTGGCAAGCCGGGGTATCAAGAGCGTCTATCCCTCACAGATGGATTGCGTCTGGATGTTGAAACAGAACGGCGGCGGAATTTGCGACCACGAGGTGGGAACCGGTAAGACGCTGATAATGTGCATCGCCGCGCATGAGATGAAGCGTCTGAATTTGGCACACAAGCCGATGATTATCGGGCTGAAAGCCAACGTTGCGGAGATTGCAGCCACCTATCAGGCGGCATATCCCAACGCACGTATTCTGTACGCTTCGGAGAAGGACTTTTCGACCGCCAACCGTGTGCGCTTCTTCAATAATATAAAGAACAACGACTACGATTGCGTCATCATGTCGCACGACCAGTTCGGCAAGATACCGCAGTCGCCGGAATTGCAGCAGCGCATCCTGCAAGCAGAGCTTGACACGGTGGAGGAAAACCTCGAAGTGCTACGGCAGCAGGGAAAGAACGTGTCGCGGGCGATGCTGAAAGGATTGGAGAAGCGCAAGCACAACCTTGAAGCGAAGCTGGAGAAGGTGGAACACGCCATAAAGTCACGCACGGACGACGTGGTGGATTTCAAGCAGATGGGCATCGACCACATCTTCATAGATGAGAGCCACCAGTTCAAGAATCTGACTTTCAACACGCGCCACGACCGTGTGGCGGGATTGGGAAACAGCGAGGGAAGCCAGAAGGCACTTAACATGCTCTTTGCCATACGCACCATACAGGAGCGCACAGGAAAAGACTTGGGTGCGACCTTCCTCTCCGGCACGACTATCAGCAACTCACTGACTGAATTGTACCTGCTGTTCAAGTACCTGCGCCCGAAGGAGCTGGAACGGCAGGACATAAGGTGTTTCGACGCTTGGGCGGCGATATTTGCCAAGAAGACGACGGATTTTGAATTTAACGTGACGAACAATGTGGTCCAGAAGGAGCGTTTCCGCTACTTCATCAAAGTGCCGGAGCTTGCCGCCTTCTATAATGAAATCACGGACTACCGCACGGCGGAGGATGTGGGCGTTGACCGTCCTGCCAAGAACGAGATACTGCACCATATACCGCCCACGCCGGAACAGGAGGACTTCATACAGAAACTGATGCAGTTCGCCAAGACGGGCGATGCCACCTTGTTGGGCAGGCTGCCGCTTTCGGAAACGGAAGAAAAGGCGAAGATGCTCATCGCCACGGACTATGCCCGGAAAATGGCACTCGACATGCGCATGATAGACCCGAATTACGAAGATCATCCCGACAACAAAGCGAGTCACTGTGCCAAGATGATCGCGGAGTATTATCAAAAATACGACGCCCAGAAAGGCACGCAGTTCGTTTTCTCTGATTTGGGGACATACCAGCCGGGCGACGGGTGGAACGTCTATTCGGAAATCAAGCGCAAACTGACGGAGGACTACGGTATACCGCCAAGCGAGGTGCGCTTCATTCAGGAGTGCAAGACCGACAAGGCGCGGAAGGCGGTGATAGACGCCATGAACGCCGGGACGGTGCGTGTGCTGTTCGGCTCTACCTCTATGCTCGGAACGGGTGTGAACGCCCAGAAACGGTGTGTGGCTATCCATCATCTCGATACGCCGTGGCGACCGTCCGACTTGCAACAGCGTGACGGACGCGGAGTTAGGGCAGGTAATGAGATTGCCAAACATTTCGCCGGGAACAACGTGGATGTAATCATCTACGCGGTGGAGAAGTCACTGGACAGCTACAAGTTCAACCTCCTGCACTGCAAGCAGACTTTCATAAGCCAGCTCAAAAGCGGTGCGATGGGTGCGCGTACCATCGACGAGGGGGCAATGGACGAAAAATCGGGCATGAATTTCTCGGAATACATGGCGTTGCTCTCCGGCAATACCGACCTGTTGGACAAGGCGAAACTGGAAAAGCGGATCGCATCGCTCGAAGGGGAACGCAAGTCGTTCAACAAGGGCAAGCGTGATTCGGAGTTCAAGCTGGAGTCAAAGACCGGCGAGTTGCGCAACAACACGGCTTTCATAGATGCCATGACGGAGGACTGGAACCGCTTCCTGTCGGTGGTGCAGACCGACAAGGAGGGCAACCGCCTTAATATAATAAAGGTGGACGGAGTGGATTCCGCCGATGAGAAGGTCATCGGAAAGCGTTTGCAGGAGATAGCCAAGAATGCCACGACCGGAGGGTTGTACACGCAGGTCGGTGAACTTTACGGTTTTCCGATAAAGGTGGTGAGCGAAAGGATACTCAAAGAGGGATTGGAGTTCACCGACAACCGCTTCGTGGTCGAGGGGAACTACAAGTACACCTACAACAACGGGCATCTGGCGATGGCTGACCCGTTGGCCGCCGCCCGCAACTTCCTCAACGCGATGGAGAGGATACCCTCCATCATCGACCAGTACAAGGCGAAGAACGAGGTGCTGGAGATGGAGATACCGCAGTTACAGGAGATAGCGGGTAAGGTGTGGAAGAAGGAGGACGAGCTGAAGCAGTTGAAGTCCGAACTTGCCGCCCTTGACCGAAAAATTCAGCTGGAGCTTGCGCCACCCACGCCCGAAGTCGCAGAAAAGGAGAATGAAGGGCAACAGCTCAAGCCGGAAGCGGAAGATGTGAGGAACAGGCAGGCGCAATATCCCGAAAATGCACCGCCGCAGATACGCAGTCCGGCGGATAGTATCGTTGCCAACCATGTCATAATCGGGCGTCCGGGACTGTATGCCAAGGAGGAAACCCGGTCCAAAGGATTGAAAATATAACCTAAGGAATTTTATCTGAAGTATTAATAAGGGCTATCCCAAAAGGTCTAAAAGTAAATTTTATCCTTTCTGCAAGTATCTATAGGATGGCAACTGCATTTTTTTCTTTTTGGGCAGCCCTTATTAAAATTTATTCTTATTTTAGGTTATATACATTCATGTCCATTTATGTAAAAAATTCCTGCTGACCTTGTTTATGTCTTGTCAGTCACCATTTGCAAAACCATATTTGACCCTCAAAGAGGCTGAATTTGATAAGTAACTTGCTACATACTCATAATAAGGAGCTAAATAGAACACGAATGGGAAATACACAAATGCTAAACTAAAGAAGATATTGGCCAAAATAAACGCTATACCGAGAGAGAAACTTGATTTTTCAACTTCCTAAAACGGTGTTGTTCAAACATTTCTACTTATTTGTACTTGCCAGTTGAACCTACGCTTCCCTAATAAAATGTCTATGGTAAAAAGTTAAAAAATCCTCCCACTTTTGTTAGATATATTTTTTTGTGTAATTTTGTAATCGTTATGCGGCAGTAATAATATACATATTAATACGAGTTAGTAATCCTGTAGTTCTCATATGCTACGAGGAGGTATTAAAAGGTGCGTTTCGACAATGCATCTACTGTAGTATATTATTGCTTAATCCAAATGAATATTATAAATTTAGGAATTCTTGCTCACATTGATGCAGGAAAAACTTCCGTAACCGAGAATCTGCTGTTTGCCAGTGGAGCAACGGAAAAGTGCGGCCGTGTGGATAATGGTGACACCATAACGGACTCTATGGATATAGAGAAACGTAGAGGAATTACTGTCCGGGCTTCTACGACATCTATTATCTGGAATGGAGTGAAATGCAATATCATTGACACTCCGGGACACATGGATTTTATTGCGGAAGTGGAGCGGACATTCAAAATGCTTGATGGAGCAGTCCTCATCTTATCCGCAAAGGAAGGCATACAAGCGCAGACAAAGTTGCTGTTCAGTACTTTACAAAAGCTGCAAATCCCGACAATTATATTTATCAATAAGATTGACCGTGCCGGTGTGAATTTGGAGCGTTTGTATATGGATATAAAAACAAATCTGTCGCAAGATGTCCTGTTTATGCAAACTGTTGTCGATGGATCGGTTTATCCGGTTTGCTCCCAAACATATATAAAGGAAGAATACAAAGAATTTGTATGCAACCATGACGACGATATATTAGAACGATATTTGGCGGATAGCGAAATTTCACCGGCTGATTATTGGAATACGATAATCGCTCTTGTGGCAAAAGCCAAAGTCTATCCGGTGCTACATGGATCAGCAATGTTCAATATCGGTATCAATGAGTTGTTGGACGCCATTTCTTCTTTTATACTTCCTCCGGCATCAGTCTCAAACAGACTTTCAGCTTATCTCTATAAGATAGAGCATGACCCCAAAGGGCATAAAAGAAGTTTTCTTAAAATAATTGACGGAAGTCTGAGACTTCGAGACGTTGTAAGAATCAACGATTCGGAAAAATTCATCAAGATTAAAAATCTAAAGACTATTTATCAGGGCAGAGAGATAAATGTTGATGAAGTGGGTGCCAATGATATCGCGATTGTAGAAGATATAGAAGATTTTCGAATCGGAGATTATTTAGGTGCTAAACCTTGTTTGATTCAAGGATTATCTCATCAGCATCCCGCTCTCAAATCCTCCGTCCGGCCAAATAAGCCCGAAGAGAGAAGCAAGGTGATATCCGCTCTGAATACATTGTGGATTGAAGACCCGTCTTTGTCCTTTTCCATAAACTCATATAGTGATGAATTGGAAATCTCGTTATATGGTTTGACCCAAAAGGAAATCATACAGACATTGCTGGAAGAACGATTTTCCGTAAAGGTCCATTTTGATGAGATCAAGACTATCTACAAAGAACGACCTATAAAAAAGGTCAATAAGATTATTCAGATCGAAGTACCACCCAACCCTTACTGGGCCACAATAGGGCTGACTCTTGAACCCTTACCGTTAGGGGCAGGGTTGCAAATCGAAAGTGACATCTCCTATGGTTATCTGAACCATTCTTTTCAAAATGCCGTTTTTGAAGGGATTCGTATGTCTTGCCAATCTGGTTTACATGGATGGGAAGTGACAGATCTGAAAGTAACTTTTACTCAAGCCGAGTATTATAGCCCGGTAAGTACACCTGCTGATTTCAGACAGCTGACCCCTTATGTCTTCAGGCTGGCTTTGCAACAGTCAGGTGTGGACATTCTCGAACCGATGCTCTGTTTTGAGTTGCAGATACCCCAAGTAGCGAGTTCCAAAGCTATTACAGATTTGCAAAAACTGATGTCTGAGATTGAAGACATCAGTTGTAATAATGAGTGGTGTCATATTAAAGGGAAAGTTCCATTAAATACAAGTAAAGACTATGCCTCAGAAGTAAGTTCGTACACTAAGGGCTTAGGCATTTTTATGGTTAAGCCATGTGGGTATCAAATAACAAAAGACGGTTATTCTGATAATATCCGCATGAACGAAAAAGATAAACTTTTATTCATGTTCCAAAAATCAATGTCATTAAAATAATGGAGCGGTCAGGAAATTTCTATAAGGCAATACGGTTGGGATATATACTTATCTCCATTCTTATCGGATGTATGGCATATAATAGCCTCTATGAATGGCAGGAGATAGAAGCATTAGAACTTGGCAATAAAAAAATAGACGAGCTCCGAAAAGAAATAAACAATATCAATATTCAAATGATAAAATTTTCTCTATTGGGTGAAACAATACTGGAATGGAACGATAAAGATATCGAGCATTACCATGCACGGCGTATGGCAATGGACAGTATGCTCTGCCGTTTCAAGGCCACCTATCCAGCAGAGCGCATCGATAGTGTGCGCAGTCTTTTAGAGGATAAGGAACGACAGATGTTCCAGATAGTCCGGTTAATGGATGAACAACAATCTATTAACAAGAAGATAGCCAATCAAATTCCGGTTATTGTACAGAAAAGTGTGCAGGAACAGTCCAAAAAGCCAAAACGAAAAGGTTTCTTAGGCATATTCGGCAAAAAAAAGGAAGTAACTCCAGCAGTATCAACCACTATCCTTCATTCGGTCAATAGAAACGTAATCAGCGAACAGAAAGTGCAGGATCGCCAATTGTCGGAACAAGCCGACAGCCTTGCAGCTCGTAATGCAGAACTTAACAGACAACTGCAAGAATTGATTTGCCAAATAGAAGAAAAGGTACAAACCGAACTGCAAAGCCGGGAAAACGAAATAGTTGCCATGCGTGAAAAGTCATTTATGCAAGTAGGCGGTTTAATGGGATTCGTTCTTCTATTGTTGTTAATTTCCTACATCATCATACATCGTGATGCAAAAAGCATTAAACAATACAAGCACAAGACAACTGATTTGATAAGGCAACTGGAACAATCCGTACAACGGAACGAGGCACTGATAACGTCAAGGAAGAAGGCGGTACATACTATCACCCATGAACTGCGCACACCGCTGACAGCAATAACAGGCTATGCCGGACTGATACGGAAAGAACAGTGTGAGGATAAGTCCGGGCAGTATATCCAAAACATACTGCAATCCTCCGACCGTATGCGGGATATGCTTAACACTTTGCTTGACTTCTTCCGCCTGGACAACGGCAAGGAACAGCCCCGTCTGTCACCCTGCCGGATTTCAGCAATCACGCACACACTTGAAACGGAGTTCATGCCTGTTGCCGTGAACAAAGGGCTGTCCTTGTCCGTGAAGACTGGACACGATGCCATTGTATTGACCGACAAAGAGCGAATAATACAAATCGGGAATAACCTGCTGTCAAACGCTGTCAAGTTCACAGAAGAAGGCGGTGTTTCTTTGATTACTGAATATGATAATGGAGTTCTGACACTGGTCGTTGAAGATACAGGTACAGGCATGACAGAAGAGGAACAGAAACAAGCGTTCGGTGCGTTTGAACGTCTATCAAATGCCGCCGCAAAGGAGGGTTTCGGGCTTGGGCTTGCCATAATGCGTAATATTGTGTCGATGCTTGGCGGAACAATCCGTTTAGACAGCAAGAAAGGGAAAGGCAGTCGTTTCACAGTTGAAATTTCTATGCAGGAAGCTGAAGAACAGCTTGGATATACAAGCAATACACCTGTTTATCATAACAATAAATTCCATGATGTTGTCGCCATTGACAATGATGAGGTATTACTTCTGATGCTGAAAGAGATGTATTCCCAAGAAGGAATACACTGCGACACTTGCACCGATGCTGCGGCACTGATGGAAATGATACGCCAGAAAGAATACAGCCTGTTGCTGACAGACTTGAATATGCCCGATATAAACGGTTTCGAATTGCTGGAACTGTTGCGTTCGTCCAACGTGGGCAATTCACCAACAATCCCGGTGGTTGTGGCAACCGCTTCGGGCAGTTGTAACAAAGGGGAACTATTGGCAAAAGGCTTTGCCGGATGCCTGTTCAAACCGTTCTCCATATCGGAACTGATGGAGGTTTCCGACAGGTGTGCCATAAAAGCGACACCGGACGGGAAACCGGACTTTTCCGCCTTATTGTCCTATGGCAATGAAGCCGTCATGCTGGAAAAGTTGATAACTGAAACAGAAAAGGAAATGCAGGCGGTACGGGATGCAGCAAAAGAAAAAGACCTGCAAAAGCTGGATTCCCTGATCCACCACCTGCGCAGTTCGTGGGAGGTGCTCCGTGCCGACCAACCGCTGAATGTACTTTACGGATTGCTTCGTGGCGATGCTCTCCCGGATGGTGAAGCGTTAAGCCATGCCGTGACTGCCGTGCTGGATAAGGGAGTGGAAATAATACGGTTGGCAGAAGAGGAAAGGAGAAAATACGAAGATGAATAAGACAAAAATAATTGTGGTGGAAGACAACATCGTGTATTGCGAATATGTCTGCAATATGCTGTCACGGGAGGGCTACCGCAATATGAAGGCTTACCACCTCTCAACCGCGAAGAAACATCTGCAACAGGCAACAGATAATGATATCGTGGTTGCCGACCTGCGTCTGCCTGACGGCAGTGGCATAGACCTTTTGTGCTGGATGCGAAAGGAGGGAAAGATGCAGCCCTTCATCATTATGACCGACTACGCCGAAGTTAATACCGCCGTGGAAAGCATGAAACTCGGCTCGATAGACTATATTCCCAAACAGCTTGTGGAGGATAAACTTGTCCCCCTGATCCGTTCCATACTGAAAGAACGTCAGGCAGGACAACGCCGTATGCCTATATTCGCCCGTGAAGGTTCCGCCTTTCAGAAAATCATGCACCGCATAAGGCTGGTAGCCGCCACCGATATGAGCGTGATGATATTTGGTGAGAACGGCACGGGCAAGGAGCATATTGCCCACCTGTTGCATGACAAGAGCAAACGTGCAGGCAAGCCATTTGTGGCGGTGGACTGCGGTTCACTCTCCAAAGAGCTTGCACCGTCGGCTTTCTTCGGACACGTCAAAGGTGCATTTACAGGTGCGGACAATGCCAAGAAAGGATATTTCCATGAGGCGGAAGGCGGCACGTTGTTTCTGGACGAGGTAGGAAACCTCGCGTTGGAAACCCAACAGATGTTGCTCCGTGCCATACAGGAGAGGCGGTATCGCCCGGTCGGAGACAAGGCAGACCGGAATTTCAATGTCCGCATCATCGCTGCTACCAATGAAGATTTGGAGGTATCGGTGAATGAAAAGCGTTTTCGGCAGGATCTTCTGTACCGCCTGCACGACTTCGGGATAACCGTTCCTCCGTTGCGTGACTGTCAAGAAGACATTATGCCGCTGGCAGAGTTCTTCCGTGATATGGCAAACAGAGAGCTGGAGTGTAGCGTGAGCGGGTTCAGTTCCGAAGCACGTAAAGCGTTGCTGACACACGCATGGCCGGGCAACGTGCGGGAACTTCGGCAGAAAGTTATGGGTGCTGTATTGCAGGCGCAGGAAGGTGTTGTCATGAAAGAGCATCTGGAACTTGCCGTGACGAAACCGACCTCTACTGTCAGCTTCGCCTTGCGCAATGACGCGGAGGATAAGGAGCGGATATTGCGTGCGTTGAAACAGGCAAACGGCAACCGGAGTGTCGCCGCAGAACTGCTCGGCATAGGCAGGACAACACTATACAGCAAACTTGAAGAGTATGGACTTAAATATAAATTCAAGCAATCATAGCCCGTAATTCACTGAATTTGGCTATCTTTGCATAACATTTGAGAAAAACGGCGATTGGCAGGAGCTTTTCGCCGCCAACATATAGGATAAGACCGCAAGGCGTTTCAAGCGAAAATCTGGTAAATTGGAACTACGGAGACGATTGCGTGATGCTTATGCTATGCTTACGCATAGCGTGCATTCACGTACTCTCCGTAAAGGCTTTACCAGAGCCATCGCTTGAAGGTAGTGTGAATTGCACGCTACTTTTTTACCCTTGCCTAACGAAAGGAAACGATTATGGGTAAAGTTCAGATTCTCGCCGTACTGACGATGGACGGATGTCTTTCTTCAGAGTTATATGATAAAGCACATCAGGATTTGTGCCTTGACCGTTGCGGTCTTGATGAAATCAGGAAGAAAGCCTTTTACCGTGTGACACCGGACTATTCCATTTCAATGCTGCACGAATGGAGAAAAGACTGCACAAACATCCGTTACCTCGCGGAAGCCACACCGGACACGGCAGACTATATAAACGGACTGCTGCGGATGCACGCTGTGGATGAAATCATACTATACACCGTTCCTTTCATATCCGGAAGCGGACGACATTTTTTTAAGTCGGCTCTGCCAGAGCAACACTGGACGCTTTCCTCTTTGAAAAGCTATCCCAACGGTGTATGTCGCATTATCTATATCCTTGATAAAAAAGCAAGATAGCCAAAATGTGCGGCAAGCATACATTTCTATTTTCAGGAATAGAATAAATGTTCCGATTACAAACAATTTAAGTCGGAGATAATTTGTCCTTGTGAAAAATACTGAATTTTATACCTCTGAAATCCAGCACTTTGTAAAATTGAGTGTTGGATTTTTTATTTTCTGCCGCGTTTTTTGCCAATTATATTCATGTGCGCACGCAGAAAACAAAGTGTAATTTTCAAAATTGACAGAACCATGAATTATTTCTTGCTGGCGGAAACCGACTTTTTCCGCCTGATAAACGAAGCCGGCGACTGCAATATGGAAACGGCATACACGGCTTTCGCCACCCAAGTGATCGAACTGTGCAACGGCGGCATGGACATGAACCTTACCGTCATCGCGCTTGCCTACATCGAAATCGAGTTGCAGCACCATCCCGTACGTAATCTGTCAGAAGAAAAAAGAGAGATTGCCGCCTACGTCAGCAAGGCTCTGTCTTTCGTAAGAAAGATGCAGAAATTCCTTGCCACGCCCCAAGTGCCACCACTAATATCCGCCAACAACGCAACAGAAACCACCGCCAGCCTTCTTCAATGGACGGGCAATGCCATCGACCTCGTGGAACTTATCTACGGCATAGACGTGATGGGCTGCATCAACAACGGCAATATGCCGCTCAAACAGCTCGCCCCACTTCTCTATAAGATATTCGGGGTTGATTCTAAAGACTGCTACCGCTTCTACACTGATATCAAACGCCGGAAGAACGAAAGCCGCACCTATTTCATTGACAGGATGCAGGAAAAACTGAACGAGAGAATGTTGCGTGATGAGGAGTTGGAGCGGATGAGAAAATAAAAAAATATCCATTACATATGAGAAGACAGGAATACTCGTATCCTGTCTTTTTATTTTCATTTAATTATATATTAATTAGCACAATATATGTGAGTTTTTCATTCCTATAAGGACAAATTTCAGAAACGTATGTCTGGTAAATTATTGAGTCATCATAGTATGAACATATATCATTACTAAAAACAATGAAACAACTTCCATAAGATTGTGGTTGTAAAAATCGCCATTTAATAGCCCGTTTTTTTTGTAAAATTCGCCAATTAAAAAAATATGATTATCTTTGCATTATATTTTATAAGGTATGGAAACAGTAAATAGAATACTTCAAGAGAAGATTACAGCACGAATCGCGCCCAATAAAGCAGTACTGATTTTTGGTGCTCGCCGTGTTGGTAAAACGGTAATGATGCGTAAAATTGTGGACAACTATTCAGGTAGGACGATGATGCTCAACGGCGAAGACTACGACACATTAGCACTATTGGAGAATCGCTCAATAGCCAATTATCGGCATTTATTGGATGGTATTGATTTGCTGGCTATTGATGAGGCACAGAACATACCACAAATCGGTAGTATTCTGAAGTTGATAGTTGATGAAATACCGGGAATAAGTGTCTTGGCAAGTGGTTCTTCGTCATTCGATTTGCTGAATAAGACTGGTGAACCGTTGGTCGGCCGCAGTACGCAATTTCTCCTTACACCATTCTCGCAACGGGAAATCGCACAGACGGAAACGGCACTTGAAACCCGCCAGAACCTCGAAGCGCGCTTGATTTACGGTTCCTATCCCGAAGTAGTAATGATGGAGAACTATGAACGTAAAACAGACTACCTACGTGATATTGTCGGTGCATACCTGCTTAAAGATATCTTAGCAATTGACGGCTTAAAAAATTCGAGCAAGATGCGCGATCTACTGCGATTGATAGCTTTTCAGTTGGGCAGCGAAGTTTCTTACGAAGAGTTAGGTAAACAACTCGGCATGAGCAAGACGACCGTTGAAAAATACCTCGACCTATTGGAAAAGGTCTTCGTTATCTATCGTCTGGGGGCTTATTCGCGTAACCTACGCAAGGAGGTTACAAAAGCTGGCAAGTGGTACTTCTACGACAACGGCATTCGCAATGCCATTATCGGGGCTTTCTCACCGCTGGCCATTCGGCAGGATGTCGGTGCGCTGTGGGAGAACTACATCATCGGAGAGCGGCGCAAAGCGAACTTCAATGAGGGACTGCACAGGGAGTTCTATTTCTGGCGCACCTACGACAAACAGGAAATCGACCTGATTGAGGAGAGTGCCGACAGTCTTACCGCCTTGGAGTTCAAGTGGGGAAATAAAATGCCGGCCGCACCGAAAGCCTTCCAAGAAGCCTATCCCTATGCCGAGTTTCATGTGGTAAATCGGGAGAATTATTTGGAGTTCGTATAATCAATAAATTACGTATATGGAAACAAAACTACAATCCAAACAGCAATATCCGCGGTTTATCCAAAATAAACCGTGTGGTATTGACAAATTCGATGGAGGTTCGCAAGAAAGGTTGGCAAAAACTATTGCTCGCCATTTTTGTCAGAATGATTCATTGGATGAGGAATGTACTTTACCTCGAATTATCGGCATCGAAGGTATTTGGGGATCTGGAAAATCCAACGTGGTTAAAATGTTGGAACGTGAATTATCAGACGACTATTACTTTTTTGAGTATGACGCATGGGGACATCAAGAGGACTTGCAACGCCGCTCTATATTGGAATTGCTTACAAGCAAACTTATTGATGATGGTATCCTATCTGGAAATGCAACAATAAAAGTCAAAGGTGGAGGTACGAAAACCGTATCATGGTCTGAAAAGCTGAAATATTTATTAGCCCGTAAAACGGAGACCGTAACCGAAAAATATCCCCTTATCAGTAATGGTATGGTTGCGGCATTTTTGGTTGCAGTTTTAACTCCGATATTTACATTTATTGCGTATGCAGTAAAACCTACACCCACAACATGGTGGTTTTCTTTATTGTCTATTATCATAGCTGCACTGCCAGTTCTTATTGCATTGTGCGTTTGGAAATGGGCATATAGCAAAGATCATAAATATGGATGGAGTTATATGTTAGCTATTTATCAAGATAAAGTCGAAAAGGACGTTTGCTATGAGACTTTGAGCGAAGACGAACCAACGGTTTACGAGTTCAAAACATGGATGCAAGACATTTCTGATTTTATCAAGGAAAAAGGACAACGTAAATTAGTCCTTGTTTTTGACAACATGGATCGTCTCCCCGCTGAAAAAGTAAAAGAATTATGGTCTTCTATCCATACGTTCTTCGCCGATAGCGGTTTTGAAAATGTTTGGGCTGTTATTCCTTTCGATGAAACACATTTAGCTTGTGCATTCGGAGATGAGACCGACGAACAAACGAAACAACTGACCAAGTATTTTATCAATAAAACTTTCCCTATTGTTTATCGTGTTGCTCCTCCTGTTATTACCGACTATCGAAGTATATTCAACAAACTGTTTGTTGAAGCATTTGGAGAAACAGAAAATGAAGCGAAAGAAACTATAAATCGGATATTCAGATTGGTAAATCCTAATGCCAATGTTAGGGAAATTATATCATATATCAATGAGATGGTCGCTCTTAAACAAGAGTGGTGTAACGAAATTTTGATGATAAACATAGCATTGTTCTGTTTGAAGAAGACGGATATTCTGGCAAATCCAGTAGAACAAATATTGTCCGGCGACTATCTGAATGGCATTCAAACAATAATTAACAATGATCTGCAAACACAACGCGAAATTGCAGCTTTGGTATATGGTGTCGATGTTGAAGATGCTCGACAAATTCCATTGAAAAAATATATTGAAGGCTGCATCAACGGAGAAGAAGACCACAACATAAATCAATATGCAGAGACTAATAAACAATTTGACACTGTATTAGAAGAAGTTATACAATGTATGGACAATGCGCTTATCGATAAGATTATACATTGTTTGCATAAATTAACTCGAAAGAGCGATGTTATTCTGCGTGTATGGCAAAGAATAGCACAATTGAAATTAAAAGAATTCATAGAGAAGCAGGTGTTCCCTGTCGAATACCAAGAACTGCTGTTGCATTTAGACACGGAAAGCCAAAACCATGTGATTGCTCAATTATATAAGAAGATAGTTCGGTTCAATGACTTCAATGGCGGCGACTATTTCAAAACGTTAGATGCAATAGACAGGTTTATTGCGCAAAATAAGTTGGCGTGCGATTTTACGTCATTGATTGAAGCAAAAACAGTCAAGCCAAATACATTTATCGATTATATTCAAGCTGCAAATGCAACAGATGCTGCCTATCGGGATAACGCGACAACTAAAGCATATAAATATTATCAAGTAGCAACAAATTCGGAGGCGCTCGATAATTATTTGGCAAACTTACTACCCGATAATTTCGACCATGCAGATATTGTAAAAACGTTAAAAGATAATTCTACCTATACGTTTCCAACGCTTTTGCAAGCGATCACGAATTGCATTGATGAACAGAATGTAAATAAAGATAATATAGGGGCTATATTTACAACCTATCGTTTATTGGCATCTGACGAAGAAAGACCTTTACCTGTAACGTTAGATTCAACCTACATAAATCAGTTGCATTCTGAATTAGAAACTGATGGCCGAAACATTAAAGAGTCTGGATATTACGATTTAGTCGCCATGCAATTGGCACATGGTCATTCCGTTTCCTTAATAGAGGGTGGAGATATAAAATATGTTGCAGAACTCATGGACTATTATGTGGATCATGGAGACTTATTAGTAAATAGTGTGGGATGGAATATACCGCTATTAAATGAAACACTACAATACATGGTAAATCATAAACTTGGCTATAAATTATTGCTCTCAGACATATTGCCCCAATTTGAAGATATTAAGAACAGAATAGGTGTAACGGATGAGGTATTTATCGAGCATTTAGCAGAGTGGAATACCGATTTGGATAAGTATATCACTAAGAACAATATTAAAGATGTAATTCCTGACGCATCTTTTTACGATTTGACCACTAAAATAAGCAATGTCCTGACCGATCATATCAATAAAATAGCGTTCGAAGCGTTGTCTGAAATAAGTGTTGATACATTATACGCCCAAAGAACAGCACATACATCATATTATTGGTTTGTCGCAATAAAACATTTACTGGCTAAAATCAAATCCTTGCCAGATAACTTGACTGAATTTGGCAAAAAGATTCTGATGGATATTGCTTCTGGAACTCAAAGTTTGAATCCTTTCCCTAATTGTTTCAAGAATATAGTTGAAAGATTGGATAAACGAAAAATTAAATCGACAGTTACCGATATAAGAAATGATTTCTGCATCGGTAAAAAGACTATCAATGCAATAAAGTTTCAATTTTTCGAAACATGGCTTAGATCGCATGGTAATTTGAAAAGTCAAGCTGGAGACGTTATTGATAAAATAGTGAAACCTGTAATTTCCGATGGGGCATGCCGTTCATTGATTCTGCAAAACAAAGATTTTTATATGGATTTAATAAATACAGCAGGGGATGATGCTTATGAATTGAAAAAGAGTCTCCGAAACCTCATACAAAAAGATTCAGATCCGCAATTGGTTAAATTTGTCAATTCGATAGATTCAGTACCTGAGGTTGAAACCGCGTAAGTATTTGTCTAACAAGTCCGAATTTTACGATTTTACCCGTCAGAACTGAAGTGCCCCCCAAAAAAATTGTATCCAACTTTTGGGGGTCACTTCAAACTTCGATAGGGATAATTTTCAATTTTGGGGACTTGTTAGACAGTCTCATTATCTGGTAGCAGTTTACACAGCACCGGATCGTTTTTGATACGCTCCAGTTCCTCCTGCACAATCTGCTTCACCTCTTCCTTGATGCGCCGGTAGTTCGCCTGCACCGTTTCCTTCATGCGGTCGTTGCCGTCCTCGTCCGTGAAGTTTGTAATGACGGGAATTTTCTTGTAGGCACTTTCTTCCCGTTTCACCTTTTCGGCATCCACCACAATCTCGCAATGAAAAATCTTCTGCTCGATACGCTCGTTGAAGTTGTCGGATACAGAACCGACAAACATTCCCTGCGTAAGCCCGGAAATCTTACTCGGTGGAATGAGCGCGTCCATCTGCGTGTTGATGGAGGTGGAAACATCCTGCCGGTTGATGGAGATGGACTGCCGTTTCTGCAACACCTTACCGAACCGCTCGGAGAGCGTCTTGGCTGTTTCCCCCACCACCTGACCGGAGAAAATATTGCCGACAGTGTTCATCACCACTTTCGCCTCTTTGTCCCCGTAGTCACGCACTAACTGGCTGAAATCCTGAAAGCCCAGACACACGGCAACCTTGTTGCTTCGGGCGGTAGCTATAAGATTGTCCAACCCTTTGAAGTATATTGTGGGCAACTCGTCGATGATGACCGATGACTTCAGCATCCCCTTCTTGTTGATGAGCTTCACGATACGGGAATTATACAGACCGAGTGCCGCACCGTAGATATTCTGACGGTCGGGATTGTTACCCACGCAGAGGATTTTCGGCTCTTCGGGATTGTTGATGTCCAGCGTAAACTCGCTGTCTGACATCACCCAGTAGAGCTGCGGTGAAATCATCCTCGAAAGCGGGATTTTTGCCGACGCTATCTGACCCATGAGCTGCTCCGCAGCCCCTCCAAGCCACGCATCCATGAACGGCGAAAGGTAGTTCTCCAGCTCCGGATAAGAGGTCAGTATCGGAAATATATCCTCGTAACGGCGGTTCAGAAACTCGATAGCATGGGGAAACGTGCAAAACTTCCCGTTCTGATAGATTTTGAGATACCAGATAATACTGGCAAACAGAATGATAGGTGACTCCACGAAGAAGTCGCCCTGCTTTTGCACCCACGTTTTATTGAGGTTGAGCATTATTGTGTAGGCACTCTCATAGGCATCCGTAATATCTTCCATAAAATCCGGGTGAATGGGATTGCACCGATGAGAGCGTCGCGGGTCGTCGAAGTTGATCACATAGAACTTCGGCTTTACCTTGTAGCCGTCCGGGTGGTTCAGCAAATGGTTGTAGGCAATAGTAGATAGGTCGGGATACTTGAAATCGTAGATGTATTGACTAAAGCCCTTTTCAATCTGTTGCTTGATAAAATTGTTTACCACGGCATAGGACTTGCCGCTGCCCGGCGTACCCAACACGATGGACGCACGGAAGGGATTAACTACATTGATCCAACCGTTGTTCCAGCGTTTCCTGTAATAGAAACGTGTCGGCAGATTGACCGAATACTCGCTTTCGATAAGCCTCGTTTCCTGCATGAAACTCTCGTTCTCGTTGTTGAAAACATCCTCCATCAAATTGTGTTTCAACAGGCGGCTCATCCACAGACCACCCATCAACAGGCAGACATAGCCCGTTCCAATGGTAAGGACATACAGTCCCGTCACCGCTTCAAGCGGCAGCGGCAGGGGCAGCAACCACCAGTTCAGGAAAAACAGCACGAACCCGACGGCAAATGCTGTCCAGATTCTCCCCCAAGTGATTTTCTCACCCTTGACACCCTTCGTACCCAGACAGGACAAGGCAAGCAAAAGGACGGAAAACAGCTTCGTGTAGAGAATGGAATGGAACAGCCCCGCCGTGCGGTCGAAGTTCAGAAGGATTTTGTCCACCACGCCGATGTTCACGCCCCACAGCCGGATGGCTTCGTAGCAGAACCAGTACACGTTCATGACCACTAAAATGATACTCACGGCACGCAGAAAATCCATGATTTTCGCCAATGCCCTCAAATCGTCTTCTTGTTGTGACATACATTGATTTTTTAATTGTTGATACTCTGATTACATACCCAAGCCCTTGCGTTTTTTCTTCTTTTTGCGCTTCATCGCCCGGATGAAAGCCTCTTCCTCGGCATCTACCGCCGGACCTTCGGGAGTGAGCAAGCCCATACCGCCCGATATATCTTCACTGTCGTAGGCGGTCTGCCCGTGTGCCTTGTCCGCAGCATCCACAGGGATGGATAGCGGTATCGGCGGTTGTCCGGCGTATGGCAGGGTGAAGTGTTCCTGCAAGGCATTCGCCGAAAGCTCCTTACCCATGCGCGAACCGTTCAGCACGCATCCCGTGCGGTGGTCGATGAAGGTAGCCCCATAGATGCGCCCTTCCTCTGTGTAGCGCAGTACGGTGTCGATGCCCTTCTCTTTGAGTTGGGATACAAATTTGTCCTTGTCATAAGTGCCTTGCAGCACGGAAAGGACGGTGCGTTTCGTCATGTCTGCCAGTTTCCTATCCTTGATTTCCGATTTGGAACGGACAAACTTCTTCTGTACGGCTTCATAGCCTGCGGACTTCCCGAAAAGCGAGGATTTGAACGGGTTGCCCACCTTGTTACCCTTGTCGTCCGTGACGGAATAGACCAGCCCGTGATACTCCCGTCCGCGCACGTTGCCCCTCGCTTCCTCCACCGTCATATTATATAAGGAAAGGAGCGCACGGTATTCGCCCATCGTCTGGAAACGGTACTGCCCATTCAGAGCCTTCACGGTGTTGCCTACCTGCTTCTTCACATCACCTGCCGATGCGGCCACCTTGCGCAACGGATTATCCAATCTCTGATTTTTACGTTCTGCCGGATGCAATCCGTACTTCTGTTCCAGTTCCCTGCGGATACGGTCGCTGCGGCGGTAGAGAAAATCCCGGTTGAGCCTTTTCCCGTTCTCGTCCACGTTGACCGTCACGATGTGCAGGTGGTGGCGGTCGATGTCCTCGTGCTTGAATACAAGATAAGGCTGGTTTCCGAAACCGAGTTTTTCCAGATACTCGCGGGCGATATTCTGCAACTCAATATCGGTCAGCACATCCTCCGGGTGCGGGTTGAGAGAGATATGCACCACCGGCTTCTCGATCTTCATCTGCGGTGGCAGGAAGGTGAGAAAACCCTCCATCGCCTTGCCTATGTCCACCGTTCCCGAACCGTCATTGTAGATGCGGTTGGTGGTGAGAAGCCGCCCCTGCGCCTCGTTAATCTTCTCCCCGTTGTAGGCAATCGCGCCGTACAACGAACTTCCTACACTGATTTTTGCGACCATTTTGCCTCCATTTCCCTTGAAAGTTCCACAATCCGGCGGCTCAGTTTCACGAGTTCGACGGTGTGTTGCTCTAATTTGTAGAGCAACGCCATCGCCTTTTTCTCTGAAAAATGCAGCCTCAGTTCCTTCACGACTTGGTTGTAATTCGTACCCACGGCACGGAATTGTGCATGAAAATCCGACAGTTTGGTGTAATAGTCCACCAACGTCTTGTCCACCTTCAGCACCTTGAACGGTTGCCCGAAGAAGTGCGCTTTGAGGAAAACAGACCGTGCATAGACACCCGATTTTCCGAACATGGCGAGGAAACGGTTGTGTTCCTCCTCGTTGAAACGGACGGTGTACCGGTACACCGCCGGATCAAGTTTGGGATTTCTCCCTGATTTGCTTTTCCTTTTCTCTTTCATATTACTTTGGATTTAGCGGATTGACGGCATAAGCCGCCGCTTCGGATTACAGCACCGCAGTTCTGAAAGGCTTCCCGACTTCGGAGGGAAAGCCCGCCCCCTGCAAGGGCAAGTGCTTTTCGTGGCTGCTCAAAATATTTTGAGCGGCTGAAAAGACATCTTGCTATGTTCAGGTGAACATAAAAATCCGTCAGGGGACGGATTGGGAAAATACCTTTCAGGACTCCGGGCCGCGCGTCATCGGCGAACCCTGCTGTCCGGGTGCAAAGTTACGCCCTTAAAGCGGTATCGGACAGATGCTTGACCCGGTCAATGACTGCCAACCGGCGCAACGTGCCGCCACTTGCCGGAGAAGTGATACAGGTTCCAAAATATACTTGTTTATTTGCAGCATGATTCAAGAAACGAACGATTTGAAGATATGATAAACGGAACATTCAAATACCCGGAAATCCGCTTCTTCGGATACTTGCCGAAACGGATACCCGAACCGTCGGAAACCCGGTTCTCCGACAATTCGGTGACGTATGGATTCAATGACTTCATGACGCAATGTCGTCAATCACCATTTGTCCGACGCACCGCTTCACCACAGAACCGGATACGCGACGACCCGCCTGCGTGTGTAGTCACGGAAGCGGATGGTGCGACAGCCAAATCCGTATGGAAACAGAAAAACAAATCATCAACAATTAAAATAAATGGAACTATGAGTAAGGAAATCTTCGTTGCATTCGCAACACAGAAAGGTGGCATCGGCAAATCCACTGTCACGGCACTTGCCGCCAGCTACCTGCACAACGTGAAAGGCTACAATGTCGCCGTCGTGGACTGCGACGACCCGCAGCACAGCATCCACGGGCTGCGCGAACACGAAATGGGGCTTATCGACAGCAGCACCTACTTCAAGGCTCTCGCTTGCGACCATTTCCGCCGGATCAAAAAGAACGCCTACACCATCGTCAAAAGCAATGCGGTGAACGCCCTCGACGATGCCGAGAGGATGATTGCCACTGAGGACGTGAAACCCGACGTGGTGTTCTTCGACATGCCCGGCACACTCCGAAGCAACGGCGTGATAAAGACGCTCTCGCAGATGGACTACATTTTCACTCCGCTGAGTGCCGACCGCTTTGTCGTGGAGAGTACCCTGAAATTCGTCACGATGTTCCGCGACAGGCTGATGACTACCGGACAGGCGAAAACAAAGGGGCTGCATCTGTTCTGGACGATGGTGGACGGCAGGGAGAGGAACGACTTGTACGGCATCTACGAGGAAGTGATAGCCGAAATGGGCTTTCCGGTACTTTCCACCCGCTTGCCCGACAGCAAGAAGTTCCGCCGTGACCTTTCGGAAGAGCGCAAGAGCGTTTTCCGCTCCACCATCTTCCCGATGGACACGGCACTGCTGAAAGGGAGTGGCATCCGGGAGTTTTCCGAAGAGATAAGCGACATCATCAGACCGCAGTGAGCATGGGCAGCAGGAAAGTGAACACGGAAGGCATCGACGAGGAACTGCTGTTAGCCTCCATCGGGCGGCGCACACAGGACGGGACACTGCGCCCCGCACAGGAAGTACCCGCAGCTGCACCGACCGAAGAGGACACCGCCGCACCGGAACCATCTCCTGTGCAACCCGTAACACGGGAAAAAGCGCAGAGGGAAAGTGGACGCCGGAAAAGGCAGGACGAGGACTACAACGAGCTATTCCTGCGCCGCAACGAGATAAAGACCCGCCAATGTGTCTATATCAGCCGTGACGTCCACGGCAAGATCCTCAGAATCGTGAACGACATCGCCGGAGGGGAAATCTCAGTAGGCGGATATGTGGATACCGTGCTGCGCCAGCATCTGGAACAGCACAAGGAGAGAATCAACGAACTGTACAAGAAACAACGTGAAGATCTGATTTGAAAATGGAAAAAGAAATGACACCGAATGAAAAAAGACCACAGCAAGACTGCGGAGGTATGTTTACCCAAGTGCAGGCGAGTGTGGAAATACTGTCGCCTGTCCCGGTAAGCGGCAAATGCAGTGAGAAGGACTATGAACGCCTGTTCATCCGCGACCCGGAAGTAAAGGCACGTGAGGGGAAGATGGCGTATGTGCGCCCGGAGTACCACGAGCGTATCATGCGTATCACCCGTGTAATCGGGCATGACCGGCTTACGCTGTCCGCTTACATCGACCATGTGCTGACGCACCACTTCAACCAGTGCGAAGATGCGATAAAGAGCCTTTATGCCCGAAATTACAATTCAGTATTCTAACCAAAAACGGAAGGATATGAATTACACAATCAGCATGACAGACATTCTGCTGGCGGTATCGGTCGGCTGCAACCTCTGGTTCCTGTTCCTGCTCCTTTACGAGCGCATCATGGACACGCGGATTGTCCGCTTCTTCAAGGGCATTGTCGGATTATGGCGGTCACTGGACGGGAATGAGGCTAAACGCATAGCGGCACACGAGGAAGTCCCTGCGGAAAAGGCGGACATCATCGGCAAGAGCCGTTTCAGGATGGCATCCACCCGGACAACCGCTGCCATACCGACGCAAGAAGCCGCCACTATTGAAAAAGGCATTGAGCTGTCGGAGGAAGAGGCTACTTTTGACGACGGAAAAACGGGAAACGCATCCCGCCCGGCACAAGTCCCGGAGGAAAAACTCGATGAGACCTTCACGAGCATACCGCCGGAGGAACTGGGATACGGGGACGACGAACCGGAAGAGGACGCCTCGGACACGCCACGGGCTTCGGGCAGCAGCTTTGACGAGATTGACGACGCCTGCAAGACCGCCAAAAACCCGGACGCGACACAGGCGGAACGTGAAAAGGCGGCTAAGGTGTTCACCGACATGGAGGGCACGGAGTTGTACGAGAAAATGATGGAAGGCTCTTCGGAGATAGGCATCCGCATCAAGGGGCTTATCGAGATTCGGCTGAAGAAATCTGAAAAGGAGTTCGTCGTGCCGGACAACATCGAGGAGTTCGACATTCGCAACTATGTATGACAACAATAAAAGAAATGAACATGAAAGAATGACATCAACCCACGCGGCGAGGAAACGCAAGGCGCATCCCCATCCGCAACGGACACGCCCACGTCCGTGGAAACAAACGGGCATCCACTAAAACCAAAGTAAAGAAACAAAGTATCAACCGCCCGACAAAGGACCATCCACCCTTTTGACGGCAAAAAACAAGAACAGTTTATGAACAAGAACATCTTGAAAAACAGAAAAGCAATCCTCTCCGCGGCACTTGTCATCGCCGCAACCGCCTCCGCTTTCGCGCAGGGAAACGGCATCGCGGGCATCAACGAAGCCACCTCTATGGTGAGTTCTTATTTCGACCCCGGAACTAAACTGATATACGCCATCGGTGCAGTCGTCGGGCTTATCGGGGGCGTAAAAGTGTACGGCAAGTTTTCATCGGGCGACCCCGACACCAGCAAGACAGCCGCCTCGTGGTTCGGCGCGTGCATCTTCCTGATTGTTGCCGCCACCATCCTGCGCTCATTCTTCCTTTAATAAATAATGTATGGCTGAATACCCAATCAACAAGGGTATCGGCCGTCCGGTAGAGTTCAAGGGCTTGAAGGCACAGTACCTCTTCATCTTCTGCGGAGGTCTGCTGGCTCTCTTCGTCCTGTTCGTCATCCTCTACATGGTCGGTATCGACCAGTGGATATGTATCGGCTTCGGCGCGGCATCGTCCTCCCTCCTTGTATGGCAGACCTTCGCGCTGAACGCCCGGTACGGTGAACACGGGCTGATGAAATTAGGAGCGGCACGGAGCCATCCCCGATACCTTATCAACCGGCGGCGGATAACCCGTCTGTTCAAACGACAACGAAAGGAAGAAAGACAATGAGGAATACATCGAAAATGACAACACTGGAAAACAGGTTCCCACTTTTAGCGGTGGAGCATGGCTGCATCATCTCAAAGGACGCCGACATCACGGTGGCTTTCGAGGTGGAACTACCGGAACTTTACACCGTGACGGGTGCGGAGTACGAGGCGATACACAGTTGCTGGTGCAAGGCTATCAAGGTGCTGCCGGACTACTCCGTCGTCCACAAACAGGACTGGTTCATCAAGGAACGCTACAAACCGGAGCTTCAGAAGGACGACATGAG
Source organism: Barnesiella sp. An22 (assembly GCF_002159975.1). Taxonomy (GTDB): domain Bacteria; phylum Bacteroidota; class Bacteroidia; order Bacteroidales; family Barnesiellaceae; genus Barnesiella; species Barnesiella merdigallinarum. The sequence continues at coordinate 28,748 of NZ_NFJR01000018.1, forward strand.
CTTTTTAAGCCGCTCTTTCGAGCGTCACTTCAACGAGCGTCCGTACCTGAAACACACCTGCTACCTCTACCTGACCAAGACAACAAAGGAGCGTAACCGGATGCAGAGCAATTTCAGCACGCTGTGCCGGGGACATATCATCCCGAAGGAGCTGGACAGGGAAACCACGACCAAGTTCTTGGAAGCCTGCGAACAGTTCGAGCGCATCATGAACGACAGCGGGCTTGTCAGGCTGCGCCGCCTCTCCACCGATGAGATTGTGGGTACTGAGGGAAAGACGGGACTTATTGAACGCTACTTCTCGCTCATGCCGGAAGGTGACACCACCTTGCAGGACATCGAGCTTTCGGCAAGGGAGATGCGCATCGGCGACAACCGCCTGTGTCTGCACACCCTCTCCGACGCGGAAGACCTGCCGGGCAAGGTGGCTACCGACACCCGTTACGAGAAGCTCTCCACCGACCGGAGTGACTGCCGACTGTCATTCGCCTCCCCGGTGGGGCTTCTGCTCTCCTGCAACCATATCTACAACCAGTATGTGCTGATAGACAACAGTGAGGAAACCTTGCAGAAGTTCGAGAAGTCCGCCCGTAACATGCAGTCGCTATCTCGCTATTCAAGGAGCAACAGCATCAACCGCGAGTGGATAGACCAATACCTGAACGAAGCCCATTCCTACGGACTGACCTCGGTACGGGCACACTTCAACGTCATGGCGTGGAGCGACGATGCGGAGGAACTGAAGCATATCAAGAACGACGTGGGCAGCCAGTTGGCAAGCATGGAATGCGTGCCGCGCCACAACACCATCGACTGCCCGACACTCTACTGGGCGGCGATACCCGGCAATGCGGCGGACTTCCCGGCGGAAGAGAGTTTCCACACCTTCATCGAACAGGCGGTGTGCCTGTTCACAGAGGAAACCAACTACCGCAGCTCGCTCTCGCCCTTCGGCATCAAGATGGTGGACAGGCTCACGGGAAAACCGCTGCACCTTGACATCTCCGACCTGCCCATGAAGCGAGGTATCACGACCAACCGCAACAAGTTCGTGCTGGGTCCTTCGGGCAGCGGCAAGTCTTTCTTCATGAACCACCTCGTGCGCCAATATTATGAGCAAGGCGCACATGTGGTATTGGTGGACACGGGAAACTCCTATCAGGGCTTGTGCGGCATGATCCGACGCAAGACAGGCGGAGCGGACGGTGTGTATTTCACCTACACGGAAGATAAGCCCATCAGCTTCAACCCGTTCTACACCGACGATTACATCTTCGACGTGGAGAAGAAGGACAGCATCAAGACCCTGTTGCTGACGCTCTGGAAGTCGGAGGACGACAAGGTGACAAAGACGGAGAGCGGCGAGCTGGGCAGTGCCGTGAGTGCCTATATTGAGCGCATCCAATCCGACCGTAGCATCGTGCCGTCGTTCAACACCTTCTACGAGTATATGCGTGACGACTACCGCAAGGAACTGGCACAGCGTGACATCAAGGTGGAGAAGTCCGACTTCAACATCGACAACATGCTCACCACCATGCGGCAGTATTACCGGGGCGGGCGTTACGATTTCCTGCTCAACTCCACGGAGAACATCGACCTGCTCGGCAAGCGGTTCATCGTCTTCGAGATAGATTCGATTAAAGAAAACCGCGAACTGTTCCCCGTCGTGACCATCATCATCATGGAAGCCTTCATCAACAAGATGCGGCGGCTGAAAGGCGTGCGGAAACAGCTTATCGTGGAAGAGGCTTGGAAGGCCCTCTCATCGGCGAACATGGCTGAATATCTGCGCTATATGTATAAGACGGTCAGAAAATATTACGGCGAGGCAATCGTGGTGACGCAGGAGGTGGACGACATTATCAGTTCTCCGGTGGTCAAAGAGAGCATTATCAACAACTCGGATTGTAAAATCCTGCTTGACCAAAGGAAATATATGAACAAGTTCGACCAGATACAGGCGTTGCTCGGACTGACGGAAAAGGAGAAGTCGCAGATACTCTCCATCAACATGGCGAACAACCCTTCACGGCTCTACAAGGAGGTGTGGATAGGCTTGGGCGGCACGCAGTCGGCGGTCTATGCCACGGAGGTCAGCGCGGAAGAGTATCTGGCGTACACCACCGAGGAAACGGAAAAAGTGGAGGTTTACCGTCTGGCGGAGAAGCTGGGCGACGACATCGAAGCCGCCATCCGGCAGCTTGCCGAAAGGCGGAGAAACAAGGAATAACTAAAAAACAGAATGTATCAACCAAAAAAGAAAAACGCGTATGAATTTACCAAAAGTGAAAATGCTGCAAGTCAGCAAGTGCCTTATCGGATTGGCGGTCATGATGCTGCAATCCTGCGACGTGGCCGACAACCGCCGCGACATGCTGTGCGGGAACTGGGAGAGCGTGGAGGGAAAACCTGACGTGCTTATCTACAAGGAGGGCGAAGCCTACAAAGTGACGGTGTTCCGTCGTAGCGGTCTGCGCCGCAAGCTCAAGCCGGAAACCTATCTCTTGCAGGAGGAGAACGGCAACCTGTTCATGAACACCGGCTTCCGCATCGACGTGTCCTACAACGAGGCCACGGATGTGCTGACTTTCTCGCCAAACGGGGACTATGTGCGGGTGAAGCCGCAGCCGGGACATCCGACCGAAGAATAACAACCACTAAAATCCAAAGTAACATGAGAACAAGAATAACAATGATTATCTGCCTGTGCCTGCTTTTCGCGGGCAGGGCAAGCGCACAGTGGGTCGTAAGCGATCCGGGCAATCTAGCGCAGGGCATCATCAATGCCTCCAAAAACATCATCCATACCTCCAAGACCGCCACGAACATGGTGAGCAACTTTCAGGAGACGGTGAAAATCTATCAGCAGGGCAAGAAGTATTACGATGCCCTCAAATCGGTGAACAATCTGGTCAAGGACGCCCGCAAGGTGCAGCAGACCATCCTGATGGTGGGCGACATCACAGACATCTATGTGAACAGTTTCCAACGGATGCTCCGTGACGGGAATTTCAGACCCGAAGAGCTTTCCGCAATCGCTTTCGGCTACACGAAACTGCTGGAGGAAAGCAACGAAGTGTTGACGGAACTCAGGAACGTGGTGAACATCACCACGCTCTCCATGACCGACAAGGAGCGCATGGACGTGGTGGAACGCTGCCACTCGAAGATGAAGCGTTACCGCAACCTCGTGAGCTACTACACGAACAAGAACATCTCCGTGAGTTACCTGCGTGCGAAAAAGAAGAACGACCTCGACCGCATCATGGGGCTGTACGGGAACATGAACGAAAGATACTGGTAGCCTATGAAGTTCGACAACCTTCATCAGATTTTACGTTCACTTTATGAGCAGATGATGCCGCTGTGTGGGGACATGGCTGGTGTGGCGAAAGGCATCGCCGGGCTGGGTGCGCTGTTCTACGTCGCCTACCGGGTATGGCAGTCGCTGGCGAGAGCTGAACCGATAGACGTATTCCCGATGCTCCGTCCTTTTGCCATCGGTCTGTGCATCATGTTCTTCCCGACTGTGGTGCTGGGCACGATAAACAGCATCCTCTCACCCGTCGTACAGGGCACGGCAAAGATGCTGGAGGCGGAAACGCTGGACATGAACCGATACCGGGAGCAGAAGGACAAACTGGAATACGAGGCGATGGTACGCAACCCCGAAACCGCCTACCTCGTGTCCAACGAGGAATTTGACAAGCAACTGGAGGAACTCGGCTGGTCGCCCTCCGACATGGTGACGATGGCGGGAATGTATATCGACCGGGGAATGTACAACATGAAGAAGAGCATCCGCGACTTCTTCCGCGAGATACTCGAACTGCTGTTCCAAGCCGCCGCCCTCGTGATAGACACCGTCCGCACCTTCTTTCTCGTGGTGCTGGCGATTCTCGGTCCGATAGCCTTCGCCCTGTCGGTATGGGACGGTTTCCAAAACACGCTCACGCAGTGGATATGCCGCTATATACAGGTCTATCTGTGGCTACCGGTATCGGACATGTTCAGCACCATACTGGCGAAGATACAGGTTCTGATGCTGCAAAACGACATCGAGCGGATGCAGGCAGACCCGAACTTCTCGCTGGATTCGAGCGACGGGGTGTATATCGTATTCCTCTGCATCGGCATCATCGGCTACTTTACCATTCCCACCGTTGCGGGCTGGATTATCCAAGCCGGAGGCATGGGCGGTTACGGTCGCAACGTGAACCAGATGGCGGGACGAGCCGGAAGCATGGCGGGCAGCGTGGCGGGTGCAGCCGCAGGAAACGCAGTCGGACGTGTCGGCAAATTGCTGAAATAATCAATGTGCAATCATAAATTGGAAAATATAAATGGAATTCAAATCACTTAGAAACATCGAATCGTCGTTCAGGCAGATACGCCTGTTCGGTATCGTCTTCCTCTCGCTGTGCGCCGTGGTGACGGTGTGGAGCGTGTGGAACTCCTACCGTTTCGCAGAGAAGCAACGGGAGAAAATCTATGTGCTGGACAACGGCAAGAGCCTGATGCTCGCCTTGTCTCAGGATTTGTCGCAGAACCGCCCGGCGGAGGCACGGGAACATGTGCGCCGTTTCCACGAGATGTTCTTCACGCTATCACCTGAAAAAAGCGCGATTGAACACAACGTGAAACGTGCCTTGCTGCTGGCGGACAAGAGCGTGTACCACTATTATTCGGACTTCGCGGAGAAGGGGTACTACAACCGCATCATCGCCGGGAACATCAACCAAGTGCTGAAGGTGGACAGCGTGGTGTGCGACTTCAACGCCTATCCCTACCGTGCCGTGACCTACGCCACACAGAAAATCATCCGGCAGAGCAACGTCACCGAGCGCAGCCTCGTGACCACCTGCCGCCTGCTGAACGCATCGCGGTCGGATGACAACCCGAACGGTTTTACCATCGAGGGTTTCACCATCATTGAGAACAAGGATTTACAGACTATCAAACGGTAACAGGACATGAAAAGTATCAGAAAATCAATGTGGGGCATGTATTGGAAACTCCACGACAAACGGAAACGCTTGGCGGCAAGTCTCAAAGGGTATCTGGACGGCTTGCCGCCGGAAACACGCCGCCGCATCGTGCTGGGGATGTTCGCCGCCTTCGCGGTGCTTGCCCTTTACACCTTCGGCAGAGCCGTCTATGACATCGGCAGGAACGACGGCTCACATATGGAAACGGGACACGCCGGACGGGTGGAACTGCCGACCCCGGCGGAAACAGGCAATCACTTAACACCTTATTTATATGGAACAGACAAAGAATGAACCGACGAAAGAGAACAAAGCTGCTCCCGAAACGGGGAAACCGAAAAAGGAGCGCGAACCGCTGACAGAGGCGCAACGGCTGAAACGGCAGAAGATGATCGTGCTGCCCGCTATGGTGTTGGTGTTCATCGGGGCGATGTGGCTGATATTCGCCCCGTCCTCCGGCAAGGAGCAACCGCCGGGAACGGACGGATACAACACCGAGATGCCCGACGCTGACAAGGCGAACCGGCAGATTATCGGCGACAAGCTGAAAGCCTACGAGCATGGGGAGATGGAAGAGCGTCAGGAGAGCCGCAACCGTGCCATCGGGCAGCTGGGCGACATGTTCGACCGCGAGATAGCGGGAACGGAGAACGGAGTGGACTTCGACCTCGCCAATCCGGGCGGCAAGGAAGAAAGGGCAAAGCCAGCCACGCCGCAGACCATCCAGTCCTCCGCAGCCGCCTACCGTGACCTGAACGCCACGCTCGGAAACTTCTACGACCAGCCGAAAAACGACAATGCGGAGATGGACGAATTGTTGGAGCGCATCGCATCGCTGGAGTCGGAACTGGAAAGCGAGAGGGGCAAGGCTTCCTCTATGGACGAGCAGGTGGCTCTTATGGAGAAGTCCTACGAGCTGGCGGCAAAGTACATGGGCGGTCAGAACGGAGGACAGCCATCGGCGGAACAGAGGGCAGAGCCAACTACCGTGCAGAAAGGGAAGAAGAACAAGGCAATGCCTATCAGACAGGTGGAGCATCAAGTAGTTTCTTCACTCTCACAGCCTATGAGTAACGCGGAGTTTGTCGCCGCCTTATCGCAGGAACGCAACCGGGGTTTCAACACGGCTGTCGGCACGGCGGAGGTATTGGACAGGAACACCATACCGGCGTGCGTGCATGGGGCGCAGAGCGTGACGGACGGGCAGACGGTAAGGCTGCGCCTGCTGGAGCCTATGGCGGTGGCAGGCAGGACAATACCCCGGGGTGCGGTGGTGGTCGGCACGGGCAAGATACAGGGTGAGCGGCTCGACATCGAGATTACCTCGCTGGAATACGACGGCACGATTATCCCCGTGGAGCTTGCGGTCTATGACACGGACGGACAGCCCGGCATCTTCATCCCGAACTCGATGGAGATGAACGCCGTCCGGGAGGTCGCCGCCAACATGGGCGGCTCGCTGGGAAGCAGCATCAACATCTCCACCAATGCCGGGGCGCAGCTCGCCTCCGACTTGGGCAAGGGGCTGATACAAGGCACGAGCCAGTACATCGCCAAAAAGATGCGAACCGTCAAGGTGCATCTGAAAGCCGGGTACAGGGTCATGCTTTACCAAGAAAAATATTGAAAACAATAAAAATTACCACTAAAATCCAAAAGTAATGAGAAAAGTAATCATCATGTTTGCCCTCGCTATGGGCATCATAACTGCCAACGCGCAGGAGAATGTAACCGTTGAAACGACCAACGGAAGTGAACAACCGACCTTGACGAAGGAGGTCTATCCGCAGAAGGAGGCGGACGGCGACCTATATCACGGGCTGTCACGCAAGCTGACCTTCGACCGCATGATACCGCCGCACGGTCTGGAAGTGACCTACGACAAGACCGTCCACGTCATTTTTCCGGCGGAGGTGCGCTATGTCGATTTAGGCTCGCCCGACCTGATTGCCGGGAAAGCCGACGGAGCGGAGAACATCATCCGTGTGAAGGCTACCGTAAGGAATTTTCCCAACGAAACGAATATGTCCGTCATCACGGAGGACGGCAGTTTCTACACCTTCAACGTGAAGTACGCCGCCGAACCGCTGTTGCTCAACGTGGAGATGTGCGACTTCATCCATGACGGCAGCACGGTGAACCGCCCGAACAACGCGCAGGAAATCTATCTGAAAGAGCTGGGCAGCGAAAGCCCGATGCTGGTGCGCCTTATCATGAAGTCCATCCACAAACAGAACAAGCGCGAGGTGAAGCATATCGGCTGCAAGCGTTTCGGCATCCAATACCTGTTGAAAGGCATCTACACGCACAACGGCTTGCTTTATTTCCACACGGAGATAAAGAACCAGAGCAACGTGCCTTTCGATGTGGACTACATCACTTGGAAAATCGTGGACAAGAAGGTTGCGAAGCGTACTGCCGTGCAGGAGCAGATTATTCTGCCGCTCCGCGCGCAGAACTACGCCACCCTCGTGCCGGGCAAAAAGAGCGAGCGCACGGTCTTCACGATGGCGAAGTTCACCATCCCCGATGACAAGTGCCTCGTGGTGGAATTGAACGAGAAGAACGGCGGCCGTCACCAGTCCTTCGTGATTGAGAACGAGGATTTGGTACGCGCGGGTACCATCAACGAACTTCAAGTACGCTGACCATGAGAAAGTACATCGCAATAATCATCGCGTCGCTTGCCCTTTTTACAGGGCAGGCGCACGCCCAGCGGTGTCTGCCGAAGATGCAGGGCATCGAGGTGAGGGCGGACATGGCGGACGGCTTCAATCTCGGCGGCAAGGACGGCGGGTACAGCTTCGGGGCGGCTCTCTCCACCTACACGAAGAAGGGGAACAAGTGGGTGTTCGGTGGCGAATACCTGTTGAAGAACAATCCCTACAAGGACACCAAGATACCCGTGGCGCAGTTCACGGCGGAGGGCGGCTATTACTTCAAGATACTGTCGGACGCCCGAAAGATTGTTTTCGTCTATGCCGGGGCTTCGGCTCTCGCCGGATATGAGGCGGTAAATTGGGGGAAGAAGGTGCTGCATGACGGCTCCACGCTGCACGACCGGGACGCCTTCATCTACGGCGGTGCGCTGACGCTCGATGTGGAGTGTTACGTGGCAGACCGTATCGCCCTGCTTGCCAACCTGCGGGAGCGTTGCCTTTGGGGTGGCGACACACGGAAGTTCCACACGCAGTTCGGGGTCGGTATCAAGTTCATCATCAACTGACACGGGCATGGAAAGGACGGAAATAGATGCTGTCAGAAGGATGCCGCTTGCGGATTTTCTCGCACGGCTGGGGCATGAGCCTGTCAGAAGGAGCGGTAACGAGCTGTGGTATCTTGCCCCGTACAGGGGCGAGCGCACATCCTCTTTCCGTGTGAACGTGGCGAAACAGCTCTGGTACGACTTCGGTTTGGGCAAGGGCGGCGACATCTTCACGCTTGCCGGGGAGTTTCTGCAAAGCGATGACTTCATGAAGCAAGCGAAGTTCATAGCGGAAGCCGCCAATATGACGGTTGCCGGATGGGAAAAGCCCGTCTATCTCTCGAAGCCGACCGAATCCGTTTTTGAGGATGTGGAGGTCGCTCCGCTGCTCCGCTCACTGCTGACGGAGTATTTAGAGGAACGGGGCATCCCTTACGCCATCGCATCCCGTCACTGCTGCCGCTTGAACTACGGTGTGCGTGGGAAACGGTATTTTGCCGTTGGCTTTCCGAACATGGCAGGTGGCTATGAAGTCAGAAGCCGATATTTCAAGGGTTGCATACCTCCGAAGTCTGTATCACTGGTAAAGGCGAATGACATCCCGGCTGACGAGTGCCTCGTGTTCGAGGGCTTCATGGACTTTCTCTCTGCCGTGACGCTTGGTGTAACCGGTAACGCTGACTGTCTTGTGCTGAACTCAGTCGCCAACGTGGAGAAGGCGGCGGGATTGCTGGACGGATACGGGCGCATCGGCTGCTTCCTCGACCGTGACGAAGCCGGACGGCGGACGCTTGCCGCACTTACCATGCGATACGGGGAACGTGTCACCGACCGTTCCTCCCTCTATGACGGTTGCAAGGACTTGAACGAGTACCTGCAACTGACAACGAAAAAACAGAAAAACAACCATCTAAAAATCGAAGAACAATGAACATACTGAACAACAGAAACAAGAGAACATCAATATTCAAGGCAGTGGCGTTATGCCTGATAGCCGCCATGTCATTCACCCTCGTGTCATGTGACGATGACATGGACATCCAGCAGTCCTATCCCTTCACGGTGGAGGTCATGCCCGTGCCGAACAAGGTAGTAAAGGGGCAGACAGTGGAAATCCGCTGTGAACTGAAAAAGGAGGGCGACTTTTCGGGTACGCTCTATACCATCCGCTATTTCCAGTTCGAGGGGGAAGGCTCGCTCAAAATGGATAACGGCATCACCTTCCTGCCTAACGACCGCTACCTGCTGGAGAACGAAAAATTCCGCCTGTACTACACGGCGGCGGGTGATGAGGCGCATAATTTCATCGTGGTGGTGGAGGATAACTTTAGCAACTCCTACGAACTGGAATTTGACTTCAACAACAGGAATGTAAAGGACGACGATCTTACCATCGTTCCCATCGGCAACTTCAGCCCCTTGTTGAAATGATGCGTGTATTCATGACAATGCTCTGTTCACTTCTGACGGTCTGTTCTGTGTCCGCGCAGATCAGCCGCCAAGAGGGAACGGACGGGCAGGCGGCAATCTACCGACTGCCGCTTATGGAACGTGCTTTTTTATGCTGCCGCTACTTTGAAGGCTGGCACTCAGAAAAACACTACCCATACGTCGGTTGGGGTCACAAACTTTTGCCAAACGAGAAGTATTCGGCACGAACCATGACAAAACGGGATGCGGATGAACTTTTGCGGAAAGACCTGCGCAAATTTGTCGCCATGTTCCGTAAATTCGGGGTTGATTCGATTTTGCTTGGCACGTTAGCTTACAATGTGGGACCGGCGAAGCTGTTAGGCAGCAAAACAATCCCCAAAAGCACCTTAATCAAGAAGCTGGAAGCTGGTGACAGGAACATCTACCGTGAGTATATAGCCTTCTGCAACTACAAAGGAAAACGCCACGCCATGCTGCTCAAACGGAGAAAGGCGGAGTTTGCGCTGTTGTATATCCCATAAAAGGACTGACAAAACTGGCAAAAGACGTGCCATATTTAACTTGGCACGTCTTTTGCTCTATCACTTGATAGATTATCGTAGGATTTTCTCGTTAATTGACATCGTTGAGCCATTTTTGCCTATCGGTTTCCAAATAACACTTCAAGTTGTAAGTGTTGTGAGAGCAATACAAAACATAGTTATTAACCATAAAAAGTATAGCGAAATTATGAAGAAAGTATTTAGGAAAATTCAGAAAGGAACAACAAAAATGATTGAACGTATCAAATCGTTGGGGGAAATGGAGACGAAGCAGAAATGTGTAGTTCAACGGTTCGAGATTATCATTCCCCTCCACCAAAAAATAACGACCCAATATATAGCCTCCGCAAGTTTTACTTGCGGATTTTTTAGTTATCGCAGATTGGACAAAGGTTTCTTTGCTACTTTCTTTGTCCGCCATCATGCTCACTGAAAGAAAGTAGGGCGGCTCTCGCCGCCCCGCCACTCAAAAGCGTGTGTAAAGTCCCGTCACCATCGTGAACATTTCCTCCAGCATATCAAAATAGATACCCTCGTGTACGGCAATGTCCTTTGTCTTGCACTCAAAGGTCTTTTTGCTGAACGTCCTGCGGTAGAAGCGCATATTGTAGAGGTCTGCCCCTTCGTCATAGATGATGTCAAGGCGGTTGGCACTTGTTTTGTTCCTTGCAAGGCTCATCCGTAAGCCGTTGCCCATATCTATGAAATCACGGCTACCTGTCATGGCGGTGAAGCGTTTTCCGCCTATCTGCTGTAATATCGTCTTGGCTATCATATCTTTTGTTTTTAGGGTTTTAAGTATTGGCGGTGCGGACACCGCCATCCCGTTCAAAATTCTCGCATTTCGGAAATGGGGGTCTGCCGTTGTAGCCACTCTTTCACACATTCCATATTGTACTCGCTCGTGATGACTGCCGTATGGCTGTCGGTGGCGGTGAAACGTGTGCTTTCGTAATCATCTATCCACCCCTTGAGGGTGTCCGTTCCCCACGCTCCGGTATCGTCAAAGATACCGTCCAATGCCGTGATAGGTTCGCTGAACTTGACTATCAGCGTTTGATAGGTCGTGTTCATAGTCTGTCCTCCTTTCCCTTCTTTGCGTTCAGCCACTTGTCCCGTGCGGCTCGGCACTCGTCCAACGTGGGTTTGACACAAGAGAACAATTCTCTGTCTATGGGGTGGCGGTAGTCGTACTGCACAAGTGTCCGCCTGCGTCTTCCGATACCCGATTGGAAACGCTCGTATTTCTCCGTACCTGCTTCCGCGCAGGTGCTTACTCCGTTGATGGTCATTCGTGTTGTCATAATGTTGCTTTTTAGATGGTTAAAAATGTACTGACAGAACTCTGTTCTTCATCACCATTTCGGGGTTGCTTGTGTAGCGTTGGTGCAGGTAGAAATGGTGTGAGCCGAAGCCGTAAAGGAAAAACTTGTCAAGTTCGTGCTTCTCGGCAAACTCCTTTACGCTCTTTCTCAATTCCCCCTCACTCGTTGTGAGAGTGAGGAGGTTCACAAATTCAAGGAACATCGTGGGGATTGCATCATCCCACACACAAATCATACTTTCAATTCTTACTTCCATATCAATGTTGTTTTAGGGGTTATGCTATGCCGCTTTCATCCGCTCACGGATAAGGTTGGCGTTCTTGTTCACAAGGTCTATGATGCGCTCGTGATATTCGGTGTCCTGGTTGTGCTTGCCGTGGCACTGCACCACTTCGAGGGTTCGCAAGTCCACCTCTACGGTTTCAATAATCTCATCGCCAATCCTTGCCGATAGTATGAGGGTGTCGGCTTTCTTGTAGTATCCACTGCCAAACACGCAGATGCCCTGCGTCTTGCCCTCGTTGTAATACTCGTCTATGCTTTCAAGCACCTTGACGATTATTTCCTCGTCCGTGATTACCAAGCCGAAGAATTTGGATTTGTTGGCGATGAAATCCTCCGCATCTTTCTTTCGTTGGAGTTGTCGCTGTTGCTCACGCTCACGCCTTTCAATCTCCCAACGGCGTTGCTCTGCGGCTCTTTCCTTCTCGTGTATGGCTTCAATTTTTCGGGTTGCGTTGTCGTGTGCCGCCATGAAATCTTCGGGACAGATGTTCTTCGGGTTACGGAGGTCTTGACCGAGTTTTTTGAGCATACGCAGATAGTCGCACCACATTGAGAGGTTGTCTATCTGATACTTGTGACGCTTGGCAATCAGATATGATGCCCAACATTCATCGGCAGTACGGGTATTGAAAAGAAAGTGTTTCATGACCTCAATCTCACCGCCTTTCATAAGGGTTTCAATTCTTGGGTCTGAAAGCAAGGCTTTGAAAAGACGCACGGGGGAGATGCCGTGGAAATCGCCCTTGAAGCCGTTACGTCTGAGTTGGGGCAATATCCTCATCTTTGGATATGCACAGCTTCTTGCCACCACATCATCGTATAGGCTGTTGTGCGGTCTTACCTCCATATCGCTGCCTAATGCCCACACATCGCAATAGCAGAAAAGGAAGCCACGGAGCAACGCCATGTCCGTAACCTTGCCGTCGGGTGAAATCCAACGCTGCACGACCTCGTGGCAGTAGAAACGCATCGGTTCGCCTTTCCTGCTCTCGCATCTGACCTGCGCCACGCGGATTACCTGATACCCTTTGCAGGTGGTTATCACGCTGAAATTCTGCGTTTCCTTGTAGATGCGTCTGCGTGTGTCCTGCACTTTGAGTTCGGCATGGCATTTGGGGCAGGTGCAGCCTTCAAGGGTGTCGCATAGTCCGCTGTCGCTGTGCCACTCGTGACCGCAGTCGGAACAGGTGATGTTCCCTTTCTTGGTGCGGTAGCCGATATGCTCAACGCAGTGGCGGTATGCCCAATCTATTTGTGTCGCTGATATGGGGCGAAGGTTGGCGGAAAGTCTTGCCACCTCTTTCTGTATCTTGGTCTTCGGTTTCATAAGCCTAAATCAAATAATGAGGGTTGGGGTTGGTTTTCTTTTCTCGCTGACGGTCTGTGGCGGTTCTGCAACTTGCGGAGTTCCTCCTCTTGGTATTTGCGGACAGCGTTCTGACGTGCCTCCGCCTTTTCCTCTGCCGTGAGTTTCACAACGTGGTTCACAACCACTTGGCAGTCCATCGGTTTGCCCACCTCTATCTCGTTTTCCTCATAGTAGTGGATGGCTTGCCCGAATATCTCTCCGTCCGTGAAACCGTTGCAACCGCTTTTCTGCACATAGTTCAGAATGTGGGTCACGCACTCGTCCATGTTCTTGGCAGGGTTGCGGTACTTCTTTGCAAATAGCGCATCTTCCTCCGCACGCTGTTCCAAGTACATATATATCGTTCTCTTGAAATGGTCTGTTCCTTTCATATCGCTGTCATTTTTAGATTATCTGTTTCAGTATCTCTCTCCAATAGGTCGGCTCTACCTCGCTGAGAAGGAAGTCCATGAAATCCCTCCGTGCGTCCTTGTTCAGTTCGTGGTACAATCTTCGGAAAGTTTCAAAATTGCCGTTGATGTACGTTTCCACCATATACACGAAGATGTTGTCCACCTCGTAATATCTGCACTGCTGCGCTGCCGTCTTGCTGTTTCTTTTTGCCATGTCGGTAAGGGTTAAAGGGTGAATAACCAAAGGATGAAGCCAAAGAAGGCAATGGTGGAAAGGATAGCCACGATTACACCTATCGCCACTCGGAACACTCCGTTTACAATCTCTCTGATGATGCCCCAAAGGATGCCGAACACCCCGAAGGCGGTGCGCATCATCAAGCCGCATATCGCCAACCCGATGTGTTGCGCCATTTGTCTGAAATTTGCCGTTGCCGTCATATCTTCGCTGTTTTTGATTTTTTTGTTTTTAATGCGGATTCAAGAGCTGAGGGAGTTGAGTTTCAAACTATCTTATCTGCCTCTCGTTTATCCGACATTTTTTTTATGCGTCTTTCTGTCGCATCGGTCGTTTTCGTTTCGGGTGCTTGAAAAGGTAGGGATTAGGGAATGCAAGGTTTTTCGGTCAAAATACTACCCGCAGGGCTGGAGATTTTTACCGAAAACAGGAGGCTTGACCTTGCTTTCCCGTCCAATCCCGGAATTACCTTTGCGCCCAGAACGAAAATGACTGACTGATGCGGCTTACTGAAAGGCGCAAAATGGAGGTAAACGAAAACAGAGGCAGATTGTGTAGAAAAAAACTTCAGGGGAAAATCCGTAAAAAAAAGAATCACCAAAAGGAAAAAGACATCACCGGAAGCGTGAAAAGGGCAAACCACAACAAAGGAAGTATGATTGTTTCCGATCCGACGGAACTTGTTCAGCCGGGTGGCAACAATCATTCTTCCCGGTTTGTCCGGCTGTGTGTGGGCGCCTGTTTCATTCATGGGGCAGGCTGACACACTCTGCATTCACTTTCCGCTTCCGGCAAAAGAGACAGCGAAAAAAGAAAAATCATTTGAAAACCCGTAAAAGCACCTCTTGGCATAGGCGCAAAAGAAAGGGGCATTGCTTCATCTGTCTAAACATCGTTTAGGCGTGAGGCAATGCCCTTTTCTCCAGCTATGCGGTAGTCGGCACACGTTTGTTCCAAACTCGTTTTGGGCAATGGTGTGCCGACGGACAATACCGCTTTTACGGAAAATTCTTATGAATGAGGGGATAAAAAACGGGAGTTTATATCAAAATCTCGAATTAAATAGCTACTTTTGCATACGAAGAGTTCTTTGAAGGTTACGCAACGCGCAGAAGGATAATGCAGTAGATAACTAACTAAATCGTAACCTATTACTATCAAGAGCAATTAACCTACGCTCATTTCCAATAAATTACACTCTTTTCGTAACTTCTCAATGCAAATATCAATATGACGGAATACGAGAGATTAAGCAACCATTATTCCAATCGTTGATGAGCAGCAATCATTTAAATATTCAGTTATATAAAGAGATAAGCCTTTTATTTGATAATTGCAGCTTTGAACTACAAGACAATGCAGCTCAATTGGAAGAAAATAGAATAATATGGCTGGCTCAAAAGGGGTTTATTGAGTATTCTGAAAATAATACGGTTCTGATATCCGATCTATCAAATAAAGCATTTGTAGAATATCTTATACATTATAAATCTCATTTTACAAGTGATATCAGTAGCTATCCTTTTAATGAAGATATTGCAAATCTGATATTGACTTCACAGGCATTCACTACAGAAGAAAAAGCTCTCGTTTTGACCAATCTTAATACATCAAACGTGACTATGACTCAGAGTCTGGCAGATTCTATATGCACTTTGCTGGAAACTGAGTGCGTTGAGTGGGATTTTTCTTTGCTAAAACAGGCAATTTCGATGGCTTCAAATTTGGATAAAGCTATCCATGTTATCATATTAACAATACAACAAAACCATAATAATCACACTACAATAACAGAACTATTAGACTCATTGCCAGAATCCTACCACAAAATTACAGAAAATGGCAAACGCCCTATAATAGATAGTACAGATATAAACAAACTACTATTAGAAACTCTTTTACGATATGGTTATATATCTTCATATACCTCAGTAGATAAAGGATATAGAGTAAATACCCGGCAAAAAACAAATTAAAAATATTCTTCAATATATATGTCCCCTATCGTATATACTTGTCCTAAAAGGAATATCCGCGTTATCAAACCATCGGGCTCTATGAAACAAAGGCGTCCATCCCCACCCCACTCCAGCGGGCACGGGAAGACCTTTGCAGGCGGAAATAAAACAGCGGTCTCCTTTTTCCTCTATTCTCCATCCTTGTTCTCCTCTTCCTCTTGCTGCGGGATGAGGTGTTTCAGTTCCGGATCATTTTTTATTCTTTCCATTTCTTCTTCTATTATCTGCAACACGTCCGCCTTTATCTGCGAGTAGTTGCGGTCAATCTGCTGTTGCATGATGTCGTTTCCGTCCACGTCCCTGAACTCGTTAATGACAGGGATTTTCTTGTAGGTTTTCATCTCTTCCGATACCTTTGCGCTGTCCACGATGATGCGGGCGTGGAAAATCTTCTGGTCTATCTCCTCCCCGAAATTGTCGGCCACGCTGCCCACGAACGTGCCCTGCGAGAGGTTGGCTATCTTGGAGGCGGGTATCAGGGAATCGAGCTGCGTGTTGATGGAAGTCGAAGTGTCCTGACGGTTGATGGATATGGACTGCCGCTGCTGGAGAATCTTGCCGAACCGTTCCGACAGTGATTTTGCCGTTTCTCCGACCACTTGTCCGCTGAAGATATTGCCCACCGTGTTCTGGATAACCTTCGCCTCCTTGTCGCCGTAGTCACGTGCAAGCTGCGAGAAGTCCTGGAAGCCGAGACAGAGGGCCACCTTGTTGCTTCGGGCGGTCGCAATCAGGTTGTCGATACCCCGGAAATAGATGGTCGGAAGCTCGTCGATGATGATGGAACTCTTGAGCTGCCCTTTCTTGTTCACCAGTTTAACGATGCGTGAATTATACAGGCCGAGAGCCGCCGAATAGATATTCTGCCTGTCCGGATTATTGCCCACGCAGAGGATTTTGGGGTGTTCGGGATTGTTCAGGTCAAGGGTGAAATCGTCTCCCGTCATCACCCAGTAAAGCTGTGGTGAGATCATGCGTGAAAGCGGGATTTTCGCACTTGCTATCTGGCCCTGGAGCTGGTCTTGAGCTCCGCCTTGCCAGGCATCCATAAAGGGGGAAAGATAGTTTTCGAGGGACGGATACGAGGTAAGAATCGTGAAAATATCCGCGTACGGCTTGTTCAGGAATTCGATTGCATGAGGGAACGTGCAATATTTTCCGTCCTTGTAAATCCGTAAATACCAGATAATTGCAGCGAGCAGAATAATCGGGGATTCCACGAAAAAGTCACCCTGTTTCTGTATCCAGGTCTTGTTCAAATTGAGCATTATGGTATAGGCACTTTCGTAGGCATCGCTGATGTCTGCCATGAATCTAGGATTGATTGGATTGCATCGGTGGCTGCGTCTGGGGTCATCGAAATTGATGACATAGAATTCCGGCTTGACTTTGTAATGTTGTCTGTGCTTGAGCAGATGGTTGTAGGCTATCTCCGAGAGGTCCGGAAACTTGTAGTCATAGATATACATGGCAAAGGATTTCTCGATTTGCTGTTTGATGTAGTTGTTCACCACGGCATAGCTCTTTCCGGAGCCCGGTGTTCCCAGCACGATAGAGGCTCTGAACGGGTTTACGATATTGATCCAGCCGTCCCATTCCTTGCCCTGATAGACAAATTTCGTGGGCAGGTTGACGGAATACTCGTTTTCCATAAGCCTTGTTTCCTGCATGAAACTTTCGTTGGCGGTGTTGAACACGTCTTCCATGAGGTTGTGTTTCAGCATACGGCTGATCCATATTCCCGACATGAGCAGGAGAATGTAGCCTGTGGTGAGCGTCAGCGTATATACGGTAGCGTTCACTGTCGTATTGAACGGCAGGTCAAGCATCCACCAGTTCATGAAGAACAGGACGATGCCGCCGAGGAAGGCGGCGTATATCTTCCGCCACGTCATTTTCTGGTTCTTGACCCCTTTCGTACCCAGGCACGAAAGGCCCAGGAATATGAAGGCGAACACTTTCGTCACAAGCAGGTTGCTGAACAGTCCTGCCGTCCTCTGGAAGTTCAGCAGGATTCTGTCCACGACTCTGATGTTGATACCCATGTCCACGAATGTCCCGTAGCAGAACCAATAGACGTGGATGACAATAAACACGATGGAAATGGCACGCATGAACTCCATGACCTTGGCCAGTCCT
>NZ_NFJR01000019.1 GCF_002159975.1 Barnesiella sp. An22
TAAACCAGCCCTTCCCGGAGACTTCCTGCTCCGGTAAAAAGTAATGTGGTCATCTTTTTCTATAATAAAACAAAGAGACCGCCCAAAATCTCTTTTGGGTCGGCCTCTTTTTTTGTATCTATCCCCGCCAACGGCGAGACTATGCCGGGGAGGGAATCCCCTCCCCGAGCGGAATGTATCAATGCTCGGCAGCCACCTTCTCCAGGATGAGAACCAGGTGGTTCCAGAACTTCTCTACGGCCGGGATGTGCATCATCTCGTCGGGAGAGTGTACGCCCCGCAACGTGGGACCGAACGAAATCATGTCGAGTTGCGGATACTTCGTCAGGAACAGGCCGCACTCGAGACCGGCGTGGATAGCCTTGATGGCCGGGGTCTGCTGGTAAAGCTCCTCATAGGCAGCCACGGCAATATCCTTGATGTGCGAGTGCATGTTGGGTTTCCATCCGGGGTAACCGTCGCCATGCGTAGGCTCGGCACCGGCCATCCGGAAAAGACACTCTACCTGATAGGCGATGTCGTACTTCTCCGACTCGACCGAACTGCGCTGGCTCGTAGCCACCACAATCTTACCCGGCTCGGTCATCTTCACCGAGGCCAGGTTGGTCGAGGTCTCTACCAACCCCTCAATATCGTGGCTCATGGCTATCACCCCGTGAGGTGCCGCATAGAGGGCACTGACGAGCGAACGGGCCACTCCATCTTCAATCATGAACTCGGGTGCATCGGCCGTAGCAACATCTACCGTCACATTCGGGTCCACGCCACTCAACTCGGCAGCCACATCGGCAGCAAAGTGGTTGACCTCGGCCCGGATAGCCTCCTTATCCTCGGGATTCACGGCAATCACCGCCATGGCCTCGCGCGGTATGGCGTTGCGCAGGTTACCGCCGTCGATGGCACACAGGTGAATCTCGTGACGTTGCATGCACAGCCACAGGAAGCGGGCCAGCAGTTTGTTGGCATTGCCGCGGCCCAGGTGAATATCGCCACCCGAGTGGCCGCCCAGCAGGTTCTTCACCTCGACCCGCAAGTAGAACTTACCGGCCGGTAGAGGCTCCTGCTTGTAGGTAAAGGTCGACGTGGTGTCGATACCACCGGCGCAACCGATAAAGATTTCGGCCTCATCTTCCGAATCGAGGTTCAACAGATATTTGCCGTCGATCATACCGGCTTCGAGACCGAAAGCACCCGTCAATCCCGTCTCTTCATCGACGGTAAACAGCGCCTGTATGCGACCATGCTTCAACTCCTTGTCGGCCAGCACCGCCAGAGCGGCAGCAATACCGATACCATTGTCGGCACCCAACGTCGTGCCCCGAGCCTTCACCCACTCGCCATCGACATACGTCTCGATGGGGTCATTCTCGAAGTCGTGTTTCACATCGCCGTTCTTCTCGCACACCATATCCATGTGAGCCTGCAAGATAACGGTAGCAGCCCCTTCGCAACCCGGGGTAGCCTCTTTGGTAATCACTACGTTGCCCGTCTTGTCGACCTGGGCTGCCAGATTTTGTTCCCGGGCAAAAGCCAACAGGAACTCACGAATGCGCTCTTCCTTTTTCGAAGGACGGGGAACCTGAGTAATGGCATCGAAATAGTGCCAAATTGATGAGGGTTTCAGTTCTTTAATCTCCATTTTTTTCTATTTTAGTTACAATTTGTTCATTGCTAAACTTTCTGTACTCGAAGAAATTTATGTTAAATTTCCCGTTTTTACCGATTCTATCGTCAAAATATTTCCATTCTTCGACCAAATTCACATTTTCCTTTCCTATATTTGCACAGCAAAGACGGCCGTAAGGCATACACAACCAACACGTTTGTTTCTGCCCGCTCGGGGGTCTTTGTTTTACTATACAAATATAGTGAAAGGGAAGTGCAAAGACAAATGAAAAGACGAGTTTTCAAATGGACAGAGCCGAACCGATCTCTGTATTTTTAATGAAAGAAGGAATGTGGATTATTTTACTTTTTACCGCAGGGTTTCTTGCCCTGGCAGTGGTACTCCTGGGAGTAAAGGTTTTCTTCGTAAAAGGAGGACGTTTCCCCAGCCCGCACATCAGCGACAACAAGTACCTGCGTAAAAAAGGCATCACCTGCGCCGTCTCTACCGACGCCCGAGAGCGAGAAAAGAAAACAGTATAACGATATAAATTTTAGACTGATAACTAACATGAAAACTTTTACCCTTGCAATCCGGACTCTTACTGTGATTGCCATCTCTTTCTTGATGGTACAATGCGGCAATAAACAAAACGACTCGAACCAAACCTCCGGCAACTCCGCCACATCGGCCTCCTTCGAGGGGAAATTACCCATTGCTTACATCAATGTCGATTCTTTGCTCTCCAAATACAACTATGCAAAAAATCTCAACGAAAAGATGATCAACAAACAGGAGAACGCCCGCGCCTCAATCAACGAAAAGGCCCGGCAGTTGAAGAAAGAGCAGGACGACTTCCAACGCAAATACCAGAACAACGCTTTCCTCTCGCCCGAAAGAGCTCAACAGGAGTACCAACGCCTCGAAAAGAAAGCTGCCGACCTGCAAGAGTACGCTCAACGCCTCGACAACGAGAACATGCTCGAGCAACAAAAGATGCTCATGCAGATGAACGACTCGATCAACACCTTCATCAAAGAGTATAACCAAGACAAAAAATACGAGGCTATCTTCAACAACGCCAGCACACTCTACATCAATCCCGCCTACGACATCACCAACGAGGTTGTCGAGTTGCTGAACAAGCGCTACGCCGCCGCTAAAAAATAAGATTACAAAACATTTTCCATAAGACAAGGGGCTGTGTCGATACAAATTCAGGCACAGCCCCTCATATTTTAAACCTATGATACCATTGAAAGTGAGAAAAAGACACTACATCCGCCCCTCGTCGGCATAGCTGAAGTACCCCTCTTCACCCACGATGATGTGGTCGAGCACCGCCATGTCGAAAAGCGCGGCGGCTGCCTTTATCTTGGCCGTCACCTTGTCGTCGGCCGCACTGGGTGTGAGATTGTTCGAGGGGTGGTTGTGACACAGGATCAGGGCCGAGGCCAACTGCTGCAAGGCCGACCGCATGATCAGCTTCACGTCGACCACCGTCGCCGCAGTACCGCCCTGACTTACCCGCAAGGTATCAATCACCCGGTTGGCCCGGTTGAGCAGGAGCACCCAGAACTCCTCGTGCGGCAAGTCAATCATTTGCCCCCGCATGAGGCTGTACACATCGGCACTGTGGGTAATGGCTGGACGCTTGGGCAACTCCTCGTCGCGCCTGCGGCGCCCTATCTCGAGAGCCGCCATAATGGTAATGGCCTTGGCCTCGCCTATCCCCTTGAACGGTTTCACGAAATCGTCTATCCCATATTTGCCCAGCCGGTTCAGGCTGTTGCCCGCCGCATTGAGAATGCGTTGCGAGAGCTCCACTGCCGTCTCGTCCACATTGCCCGACCCGATGAGAATGGCTATCAACTCGGCATTGCTCAAGGAGCGGATACCGTGCAGCATCATCTTTTCGCGCGGACGGTCTTCGGCCGCCCACTCGGTTATCTTCAACTTGTCGCGCTTGCGGTCCATGGCTACTTTCCTTTACGCAGACGCACCTCTTCGGCTTCGTCCCGACCACGACCAAGAACCACCTTCAAGAAGTAGGCTTTCAAAAAACCCACACCATATCCGCACAATTGTATGAGACTGGCTACCACCGACAACGCGGCTATTTTGAGCCGCTTGTTCACGCACCACGACACGATAAAGACCGCCAACAGATAGGCAACCAACGGCAGAATGGCCGGCCACCAGAAGAGCGACCCTATAATCATGACCAACGCCCCTACGACAAAACAGGCCGGAAGCCAGTGAACGAGCTTCAGCGTATCGGGGTAAAGCAGGTAGAGCGAAATGCGCGACATCCCGAATATATACACCTGCCTGAAAAACAGCCGCAGGTTCACCCTGCGCTTGTGGTAGACAAAGGCATCGCGTATGAGGGTAATGGAGAATCCGGCCTGACGGATGCGGGTACTCATGTCGATGTCCTCGCTGAACATCTCGCGGAATCCGCCCACCCGCTCGTAGACCTCACGCGAAAAGCCCATGTTGAAGGTACGCGGGGTAAACTTCTCGAGCTGGATCTTCCCGCCCCGGATACCGCCCGTAGTGAGAAACGAGGTCATCGAATAGTTGATAGCCTTCTGCACGTCGCTGAACGAATCGTGAGCAGCATCGGGACCTCCGAAACAGTCGGTATAGTGTCGTTGCAAGGCCGCACTCAGCACCTCGAAGTAACGGGCCGGTATCACGCAATCGGAATCGAAAAAGATAAAATAGCGACCCGATGCCCGCTCCATACCGTAGTTGCGAGCAATGCTACGCCCCTCGTTCTCCTTATAATAGTAGTGTATGTCGACCGACGACTCGTAACGCGCCACGGCATCGGCACACCGCACGGTCGAACCATCTTCGACCAAGACGATTTCAAAATCCTTACAGGTTTGTTGCGACAGGCTCGCGAGCAGGTCGCTCACTTCGTCGGGCCGGTTGTATACCGGTACAATAATCGAGAAATAGGGCATAACGGTAATATTCTGTTTCGTACAAATATATAAAAAGGTAAGTGCAGAAACAAATGAGAAAACAAGTTTTCAAATTCGACTATGCCGAACCGGCTCCTATATCCGTGAAACAGATATACATCTTTCATCCCAAACACCCATCCAAGAGCTGGGCCGAAACATATCGGGCACAAAAAAAACGGGACCCGTTTGCACGAGACCCGTTTTTATGGCATGAATGCGGAATCGATTCTTTATTTGGCACGCTCGATATACGAACCGTCGCGAGTATCGACTACAATCATCTCGCCCGTTTCGATAAAGAGAGGTACACGTACCGTAGCACCCGTCTCGACCGTAGCCGGTTTGGTGGTATTGGTAGCGGTATCGCCTTTGAGACCCGGCTCGGTGTAGGTCACCTCGAGCTGTACCTTTACCGGCAATTCGGCAAAGAGCACCGTCTCGGTCGAAGCATCGGAAACCACCTCGACAACCATACCCTCTTTCAGGAAGTCTACACCCGTGATAAGGTCTTTGTTGATAATCAGGTCGTCCCAAGTCTCCTGATTGAGGAAGTGATAGTGTTCACCCTCGTTGTACGAGAACTGATACGGACGACGTTCTACCCGTACATCTTCCAGTTTTTCACCGATATTGAAGCGGCGTTCAAGCACACGACCCGATACCACATCTTTGAGTTTGGTACGCATAATCGTGTTTCCCTTACCCGGTTTTACATGTAAAAATTCTACACAGAAATAGAGCTTTCCGTCCAAACGGATACAGGTTCCGTTTTTAATGTCTTGCGAGTTAATCATACTTTGTATACTGTTTTGTATTTATATTATTCTTTGTTTCTGAACTTTCGAGGTACAAAAGTAAACTAAATCAATAAAATCTCAAAAAGAAAATCCCCAAAAATGGGTAATCTCTTGGTTTATTAAAAAAAAGTATCTATTTTTGCAGTCCGAAAAAAGGAATAATAACGATAAAAATATAACGGCAATGAAAAGAACATTTCAACCTTCGAACAGAAAAAGAATTAACAAACACGGATTCCGTTTGAGAATGTCTACTGCAAACGGTCGTCGCGTACTGGCCAGCCGTCGTGCAAAAGGTCGTGCTAAATTGACGGTTTCGGACGAAAGACATCCTTTCTAAAAAAATTTATCCGACATATGAAACGGGGCTGTATCCGACGATACAGCCCCGTTTCATATTATATCGGCTCCTCCGGCCCATACTATCAGAACAGGATATTGGCCGAAGCTCCCCACGTGAGGGCGTGAATGGCACTGTGCCCCGAGCGGGCTACCGCTATGCCCAACTCCTGCGAGGGCTGCAAGCTGTACGACGCCGAGGCCGAGGTGTAGTCACAAAAGAAACGGGCCCCGAAGTTGCGCTTCATCATGTAACCAATCGACACACCGGTACTCCATACGAAGCTGTTGCGACCAAATTCGATAGACTCACAGTTCAGGGCATTCGACGGGATATAGTTGTACCCGGCCAATACCTTTCCGCCCAACGACCAGCGACTCGAACAGGGATATTGCAAGTAAACACCGGCCATGGCCCGCCCCTCGTCGATAGGTTCCAGTGCTGCATCGGGCCGGGTATTGAGCGAAACCGGAATATTCGACACCGTAGCCAAACCACCGCACCCGATGTATTTGTTGAAGAAATAGGCTCCCTCCACACCTATCCGGCTGCCAATGCCGGTATTGAGTTTCATGCCGTTACCGAGACCTATACGTCCCAGCCCCGACGAGAAACCCATGTAGAGGCCCACAAACGAGGGCTTCTCGAGCAAAGGGTAGTAGGTAGGATCGAGATTCAAACCCTTGTCTTTGAATATCAGATCGGCCAGGTAATAGCCCAGTTCGGTCGACAGGATACCGATGCCGGCACCGGCCAGTACATCGGAAACCCAGTGACGATTGTTCAACTGCCGGCTTACGCCGGTTACCGCTGCTACCGTAAAAGCCGAGATGCTGTACCAGGGACTGCGGTCGCCATACTCCTTGTGCAGCATCATGGCCGTCATAAAGGCCGTAGCCGTATGGCCCGAGGGGAACGACTTGTAGTTGCTGCCATCGGGGCGCTGCACATGCGCCGTATATTTGACGGTGTTGACAACCGTAGCCATGATGGCGGCCGAAAAGGCATCGGATACCAGCATGCGCCCCCACGAACTGCGGCTCTCTACGCCGAAACCTTTCAGCCCCAGCATCACCACAGCCGGAGCATACTGCAGGTAATTGTCATACTCGTATTTGAACTTGGGTACATAGTCGTTACGCAACTGGCGGAAACGCTCGCGCCCCGGTATGGTAGCCACACCGGCAACCACCAGGGGCACCCCTACGTAAGTCATCTGGAAGCCCTTGGTCGAGGTAAACCGGTCGACCTTCTGGTTGAACCGCTGCCACGAGTTGAGCGGCCGTACATCGATTGTCGTATCGCGGGCTACGGACTGGAGCGTGATTTCGGCACGTGCCGGTAGCATGGACAGGACCACAACAACGGCAATCCACAATCTTGTCATGTGTTTCATCTTGTTTAAAAAGCTTTTAGCATAACGGTATTACCGCACAAAGGTAAGGGCAATTATGCGGTATATCCAAAAAACAGAGCCTTGTATTTACTCGACCGCCTCTATCTTTCCCAACGAAAGATACCAGATGAAGCCCGACACGCGGGCATACCCCATCTCGCCAATCAGCTGCATGTAGGTGCGCACCTGCTTCTTGTAGGACGAACGCTCTACCGCACCGAACTTATAGTCGATTACCACCACCTCGTCGGGGGTCTCGACCACGCGGTCGGGCCGATAGAACGAGCCGTCGGCCTGCAGGATTTCCCGCTCGCTCCACACCTTGGCCCCGGGCAGAAACCACGACCTTACCCGCTCGTCGCCCAGCCACGCCTCGAGTTTCTCGAGGGTTTCGGCTGCCTCGGCTGCCGAGAGTTCGCCGGTCTGTACAAAGGCCTCGACCGTCTCGTCCAGACGATCGAGGGTTTCGACCTCGCTCAAGATACGGTGCATCAGGGTACCATAGGCGCGGTCGTTACCCTCGCCAAAGACACCCTTGCCCTGCAACCGCAAGTGCAGCCGGTTGCCCGGCTCAATCGAGCGATAGGGCCCCGAGAGTAGCGTCAAGGCCGTCGATTCCGCCGTCGGCCGCACCTCGGCCCGCCAGTCGCACCCCTCCTCGTAGTGCAGGTCTCCCCCATCGCCTCCGTCGGGGAAAAGTATCTCGTTCAACAACGCCGATATGCTGCCCACACTCTCCCGTTTGCCCCGGTTCTTCTGGGCCGGAGCGAAGATATGCAGCTCTTCACCGGCGCGGGTAAAGGCCACATAGGCCACGTTGAGGTTGTCGATATAGGCGTGCATCTTCTCGTCGAAATATTCGGTAGCGTAGTAGGTCTGGGCCAGCCGGCTGCCATACCGCAGGGGCAACACGGGAATCTGCGAGAAGGGCTCGCCCTGTGTGCGGCACCAGATGAAATTGGTCTTGTCGGTACGGTGGTCGAGTTTCCAGTTGCAGAACGGGATAATCACCACTTTGAACTCCAGCCCCTTCGACTTGTGTATGGTCATCACCCGCATGGCATCCTGCTCTTGCGGGGTCGTGACCGAGAGCTTGTCTTCGTTGTCGTCCCACCAGGCCAGGAACGAAGCCAAATCGGCCGTATGCGTGCGGCAATACTCCAGCACATAATCCTGGAATGCCTGTATATAGACCCGCTCGCCCCGCTCGTCGTCGACCTGGGCAAAGCGGGCGATAATGCGCTCGCACATCTCGTAGAGCGGCTCCTTGCGCACACTCTCGACAAAGCGCATGAAGTCGTCGTCGAGGTGTTGCCCCACATCGCCGCGGCGCTCGAAGTAGGTGAGTATCGCGGCCGTCTCGTCGCTGCCGGCAGCCTGCTGCCGGTTGTACTCATAGACTGCCATCACCCGGTTCAACTCGTCCGAGGGGTTCTGGATATAGCGCAGAATACCCACCAGCAGCCCGATGACCGGCGAGTTCTTGATGAGCAGCGACTCGCTCGAGATGACCTCGAACCGGTAGCGCGGGTCGCTGTTCTCTTCGTTGAGGCGCAACAGCAGGTCGACCAGCAGCGTACCCTCGCGGGCCGTACGGGTGAGGAAGGTTATATCGCCGGGCGAATAGCCCCGGTCCTGCAACTCGCGCAACAGCTCGGGGATACGAGCCAGAGCCTCTTCACAAAAGTCGTCGCGGGTATCGGCCTCCCACATCGTCACCGACACCCGTCCACCCCGTGCAAGGTTCGAACCGCACACCCGTTGCGCTATATCGGCATAGGCCTTGCGCACCTTCACCTCGAAACCGCCATCGACCAGAGCCGACTCGGCCACCTCGCTCTCCAGCCCCTGTTGCAACCGCTCGGCCGCCTGACCGAATATCCGGTTGTTGAACTCGACTATGCGGGCACAACTGCGGTAGTTGGTATCCATCGTCCGCTCCTCGTACTGCGACGGGCGAAAACGCGATTGAACCCCCTCGTTCAGCAGCGACCAATCGGAGTTTCTCCACCGGTAGATGCTCTGCTTCACGTCGCCCACAATCAGGTCGGTATAGTCGTGGCTGAGACTCTCGCCGATAAGCGGCGCAAAATTGCCCCACTGCAGATTCGAGGTATCCTGAAACTCGTCAATCATAAAGTGGTTGACCCGGGTCCCTATCTTTTCGTAGATAAAGGGGGCATCGTTCTCGTTGATTACCTCGTTGAGAATACCGGCCGTATCGGAGAGCAGCAGCACGTTGTGCTCCCGTTCATACTCCTCGATGCGGCGGTCTATATCGACCAGAATGCCCAGGGCATAGATATATTTCGAGCTCTGTACCGCCGTATTGTAGCGCACATAGGGCTCGCCGAAGGCATCGACAATCGTCTGCATCACCGGGTTGAGCTCGGCATACAGGGCATCGAAGCACCCGGGCCGGCTGCTTTTGACGAACCAGTTGTCGCCGTTGTCGACATTTCCCCTGAAAGTTGCGGTAGGCGGGTCGAATTTTCCGCCGGCCAACTTGTCGAAATAGAAAGCCCACGAATTACTCTTACCCTTGAAACTCTCGGCTGCCACACCGTGCCGGTCGAGCACCTCGCGGCCCGTCTCGCCCAACTCACGCAAGAGCGACTCATACTCGCTCTTCACCCGGCGCATCTCGCGCAAATAGCGGTCGAGCACCGTTTTGTCCTTGATCTGGGCGAGAATCGACTCGCGGAAAAGTTTGTAATTCTCCTTCGACAACTCGCCGGCCAACTCGCGCAGGTCGTCTTTGCGGTCGGCCCGGTTGCCCAGGCTCCACCAGTTGCCCGACTCGATACGCTCCTCGGCATAGTGCACCAACCAGTTGAGCAGCCCCTTCTGGTCGTCGTCGGAGAGGTCGGAATACATGCGGTCGATAGCCGACGCTGTGACGAAGTCGTTGTCCATCTCCACCTCGAAACTCCCCTGCAACCCCACCTCGCGGGTGAAGTTGCGCAACACCTGCTGAAAGAAGCGGTCGATGGTACTGATGTTGAAGTAGGAAAAGTCGTGCAGCAGCACATACAACGTATCGGCTGCCGTCGCCTGCACCTGCTCGGGGCCGCAGCCAAACAGCCGCGTCAGTTCACCCAGGTAGGGCGACCGCTCGGTGTGGTGAGCCAGCAGGTCGAGCTGCGCCACGATGCGGTGCTTCATCTCCTCGGTCGCCTTGTTGGTGAAAGTCACCGCCAGGATGCGCCGATGCGCCGAATCGCTCTTGCGGTAGATGCGGTAGTGCCCCTCTTCGTCGCGATAGCCCAACAGCAGTTTTATGTATTCGAGCGTGAGGGTATAGGTCTTTCCCGACCCGGCCGATGCCTTGTAGATGTGCAGCATAGCGATACTCCTCTCAGATTATGCGGGCCCGATACCCATCGGCCAGCAACAGTTCCAGTACCTTCTGGCGGAAATCGCCCTGTATCAAAATCTCGCCGTCCTTGTCCGAGCCGCCCACACCGCACTTGGTCTTCAGCTTCTTGGCCAGCGTGTGCAGGTCGTCGGCCGTACCCACAAACCCAGTCACGAGGGTGACCGACTTACCGTTGCGGTTGCGCTTGTCGAGCGAGATGCGCAACTTCTGCTTGGCCGGTTCCAGCGTATCGGGTTCGACCTCTTCGTCGGTTTCGAACTTAAAATCGGGATTGGTCGAATAGACCACATTCAATCTATCTTTCCAGTCGTTATTCTTTTTCATTGCTGTTGTTTCTTGGATTCATACTCTTGAACAAAGATAGTGAAAGGCGAGTGAAAATACAAAAAGAGGGAGCCCCCGTCTGCAGGAGCTCCCTCGGTATGATGTGACTAAAATCGATTATTTCACGAATTTAACAACCTTTCCGTCTACTACGGCGATGTAAACACCACCAGCCAAAGACGATACCGAAACGGCATCGACATCGGCAGCGCTCATCACTACACGGCCGCTCAGGTCGTAAACCTTCACGCTGTGTGCGCCTTCGGCATAGAGCACGCCGGCAGCGTAGTAAACAGCCGTGGCTTCAACCTCGTCGATACCCGATACAACCTGGAAGGTAACGGCAATCGCTACGCTCTCCTCTTCGACCGTAAAGTAGTAATAGCTGTCGTCTTCGTTGGCCGTGAGAGCCTCACCGTTTTTCGTTACGGTGCTTACGGCATAACCTTCGGCAGCCGTAACAACGGCACGCAGTTGAGTACCGTATGCAACCTGAGTAAGATCGGCTACTTCGCTCCACGTGTTGTCGGCCTCGTTGAGAGCCTGGATTTCAACCGAGCCCTTGTCGGCCGGAACATCTACCGTCACAGCACCATATTGCGTGGCAGCACCCTCTTCGGCAATCTTGACTACATAGTCGCAGTAGTTCAACTCATAAGCCGATGTCGTGCAAGGATCGCCATCGAAAGTCTTTCCTTCGGTGGTTTTGCAGATGATAAAACGGATAACCACCATTTCACCTACCGAGAGATCGGACGGGATAGTGATGGGGAAGGTCATCGTCTTGTCGCTGACCGAAGCCGTAGCACCCGATTGAGTGTCGTTATTGATATTGGTATAGAGTTCGCCCGTACCCGGAACACCGCCATACCAGCTACCTTCGTAAGTACCGAAGATCTTGTCGCTAACACTCGGTGTTACATCGCTTCTCAACAGGAATACCGTCAAACTACCCCAGGCATCGGAATAAGTAACCTTCAGATCGAAGGTGGCACCGGGATTGGCCAGGATAGGATTGTCGCTGTTATCCCAAGCCTGATTAGCATTCGTTCCGGTGGGAGTGAAAGTCAGCGGCGATTCGGCCAACAGGCCTACACCGTTCAGCACTTCGCCTTTAGTTTGGGCCCGCTTGTTACCGGTAGTACCGGCTGTGGGCTTGCCAAAGTCGTCGTAGCTGGCCTCTACAACCGGTTCCGGTTCTACAACCGCATTGTTTTTCTCCAGCTTAAACGAAGTGAAAGCGTAGTTGCCCCAACCCGAAACGGGGACATTGGCGGCAAACCCCATGTTGTAGTTGGCACTCTCGTCGGCCGTAAACACATAGGTATAATCGGCATAACTGTTTGTTAATTCCACGTTCTCACCCACAAATACCTTCTCGGCACTGGCAGGATCGCCCTTGGAATAGAAGAAGCCCAGGTTTCCCACATTCTTCGAGCTGGGATATTTTGCCCGGAACGTAAACCGATACTCACCCGGCTCGAGTGTACTCTTTATGCAGAAAAAGTCGCCACGGCTTCCATTACTAATAAGATAGAGCGGATAAACGCCGTTTTCATAGCAATTGGTAGTGTATTTCAACTCACCATAAGAACCGCTTCCCGGGATATTGGCATAATAATTTTCGGGCAGCGACGACAGCAATTCGCTCGTCTCTTTTTCAACTTCAGAGGTCAAATCTTCTTCACTGACCAACGACCAATCCCCTTGACCATACGATAACGACGCGCAACCCATAAAGGCTACAACCGTCATTACCAACTTCTTAAAATTAAAAAAAGTAATTTTTTTCATAAGAATATTGTATTAGAAAACTGTATTTTTAATGACAAGCAAATGTAACATTTTTTATGCAATTCCTCAAATTTATAACAAAATTATCGGCCCGATAATCGCTCAAAAAACATTTTTTATCAATTGAACCAACAATCTACCCGGGCAACAAAGATCGAGCCCGCTGTCAAAAACCACCATATCAATCTATAAACCAAATATTTAAACTACATCTGAATATTCCAAATCAATCGACTATATTTTCACGCGACTGCAATAATCGCACGACTTCTCCGTTGTATAAGATACGATGAAAGCAATTATACGACACACACTATATATACCTCACCTGCTCACCCGGCTACAGCTATGGCTGTGCCTGAGCCTTATCGTACTGGCAACCGGCCCGTTGCAGGCACTGAATGCCAGCCGCTACGCCTCGCGGTCGCAGCTGGCCGACGGACGGTGGGTGAAGATTGCCGTTTCCGAATCGGGTATCCACCAAATCACCTACCGGGAGTTGAGCCGATGGGGATTCTCCAACCCGGCGGCCGTGACCATATACGGGTATGGCGGTGCCATGTTGCCCGAAACCTTCTCGGACGACGACCCCGACGACCTCGAACAGATACCCTCTCTGAATACAGGCTCCAAGATTCTTTTCTATGCACAAGGGCCCGTGACCTGGAGCTACAACGCCAAGACTCAGGAGTATGACCACGAGACCAACACCTACTCTACGGCCGGGTACTACTTCCTGACCGACAGCAAAAGCGCCACCGCCACCCTGGGCCAACGCGACGGCGGAGCCACGACGGGTATGACCGACATCACCTCGTTCGACGAGCATGCCGTCTACGAACAAGAGAGCTATTCGCCCGGCGCTACGGGCCGTGTATTCCTGGGCGAAGACTTCCGCTACACGACTTCGCGCAACTTCACCTTCGAACTTCCCGGCGTCGACAACTCGGAGGCGGTGAAACTGCGCACCTCGTTTGCCGCCAAAATCATAGGCGGCACCGGCAAACTGGTCTTCACCTATCAGGGGCAGACTCTGCCCGAAAGCTCGACCGACAACCTCGCCTCGGGCTCGGAGAGCTCTTACGAATTTTTCAAAGCCACCTCGACCCTCAAGGAGATTAACCTCGACAGCGAAGAGCTGGCCTTCTCGCTTCTGTTCCGCCAGAACGGGGGAAGCCTCTCCCTGGCCCGGCTCAACTACTTCCGCTTCAACTACAAACGCAAGCTGCAGCTCTATAACGGCAGCATCCAGTTCCGTCTGAAACAGGTGCCGCAAAACAGCTGCTACAACCTGCAGGGCTACACCTCGACCACGCAAATCTGGGACATCACCGACCCGCAGCGCCCGGTCGCCGTCACCCCCGCGGTGAGCGGCAGCAATGCCCGGTTCGTGCCCTTGCAGGCTCACGAAGAGTATGTGGCCTTCGATACCCAGGCCACCGTAGGCTCGGTGTCGTTTGTCGAGGCCGTTGCCAACCAGGACCTGCACGGCATGGCCACCCCCGACATGGTGATACTCACCCCCAAGGAGTACCTCTCCTACGCCCAAAGCATCGCCCAGCTGCATAGCCAGCTCGACGGCATGGAGGTGGCCGTCATCGACCACGAGAAGGTGTTCAACGAATTTTCGTCGGGTACCCCCGACGCCACGGCCTACCGCCGGCTGATGAAGATGTTTTTCGACCGTGAGGGAGGCGTCAACGGCAAACAGCTCTACCTGCTGCTGTTCGGCAAGGGACTCTACGACAACCGCAAGATAGGCGAGACCGGCAAGTACATCAAATACCCCACCCTGCTCACCTACCAGCACGGGAGCGGTAACGACGAGCGGGCCTCCTACACGACCGACGACTACTTCGGCTTTCTCGACGACGACTCGGGTACCCGCATCGCTGCCGACAAGCTGCGTGTGAGCGTGGGCCGTCTGCCCGTGAAGAGCGAGCAGGAGGCTCAAGATATGGTAAACAAGCTGACCGCCTACGTGGCCAACACCGACAAAGGGTCATGGAAAAACCAGGTGTGTGTTGTAGCCGACGACGAGAACTACGCCATCCACATGCAACAGGCCGAAGACATCTGCTCCATCTTCGAGAACAGCGACGCCCACTGCTTCATCAACAAAATCTACACCGATGCCTATACGGCCGAAATCACCTCGACCGGCCGCACCTATCCCTCGGCCAAGAAGAAACTCTTCCAGGTACTCGACGACGGAGTGCTCGTAGTCGACTACATCGGCCACGGCAGCACCGTGGCCTGGACCCACGAAGACCTGCTCAACATCACCGACATACAGTCGATGTATCTGAAACGGCTGCCTCTCTTCATCACCGCCACCTGCGACTTCGGCCGCTACGACCACGAGGATACCTCGGGCGGCGAGATTCTCTGCCTCAACCCCAGCGGCGGAGGCATCGCCCTCATCACCACCACCCGCGTGGTATACATCAGCGACAACCACTACCTCAACACGGGAGTGGCCAACCAGATATTCACGCGAAACGAAAACCACGAGTATCCCCGCCTAGGCGACATCCTGCGCGAGGCCAAGTGCAGCATACAACAGACCGACAGCAACAAACTGAACTATACCCTGTTGGGCGACCCGGCCCTGCGGCTGCTCTATCCCGACTATCAGATCAAGGTAACCGAAATCAACGGCTACGACATCACCCAGACGACGCCCACCATCCAGGCCCGCGACTCGGTATTCATCAAGGGCGAAATCTACACCCCGCAAGGGCAAAAGGCCACCGACTACAACGGCATCATCTGCCCCACGGTCTACGACTCGGAGGTATCGGTGGTGACCCACGGGTATGGAGAGGAGGGCAAAGCCTTCGAGTTCTCGGAGCGCAGCAACCGCCTCTATGTGGGCAAAGACTCGATTGTGGGGGGCGAGTTTGAAATCGCCTTCAAGGTGCCGCGCGAAATCAACTTCGCCGACGACAAGGGGCTGATAAACCTCTACAGCTACAACGACGCCGGCCAGGAGGGGAGCGGCAACGAATCGAACTTCGTCGTGGGCGGCTTCAACGACGACTCGAACGAAGACTTCGACGGGCCCGAGATTTACTACGCCTTCCTCAACTCGCAGGACTTCCAGAATGGCGATGTCGTGAACGAGTCGCCCCTGCTGGTAGCCGAGGTGTATGACCCCTCGGGTATCAACATCTCCGATGCAGGCATAGGCCACCAGATGACCGTCACGCTCGACAACCACACCATCTATACCGACGTGGCATCGTACTTCGACCCCGCCATCGGCGACTTCGGCCGCGGCTACATCAACTACCCGCTGAGCGACCTGAGCGAGGGCAACCACACCCTGCGGCTGAAGGTATGGGATACCGAGAACAACTCGTCGGAAATCGAAATCGCCTTTACCGTACAGGCCGGTCTGAAGCCCGTCATCTACGACCTCTATGCCGACCAGAACCCGGCCAGCACATCGACCAACTTCTACCTGCAGCACAACCGCCCCGACGCCCTCATCAACGTGACCATCTCGGTCTACAACCTCATGGGCGTGGAGGTATGGCGATACACCGGCAAGGGACTCTCCGACATGTACCGCTCATACCCCGTCAACTGGGACTTGACCGACAGCAGCGGCCGACGGGTACCCGGCGGTATCTACCTCTACAAGGCCGTCATCTCGACCGACAACGAGCACGAGACCACCCGCTCGAAGAAGCTCTGCGTCACCGGGCAATAGCACGGTCTGAAAAAAGATTCGAACTTAACCATTACGCACCATGAACAACACCTATCAATCGATTGGACTCTTTATCGACGGAGGTTACTACGCCAAGGTGAACGAAGCCTTGAGCGACCACTTCGACCTGAACATAAACCTGCGTGCCCTGATGACACTCATCCGGGAACAGATAGCCCGGATGAGCGGGGTGGCGCCCGCCTCGTGCCACATCACCGAGAGCCACTACTTCCGCGGCCGCTATCGGGTGAACAACGCCCACGACAAACGGCTGCTGTACAGCGAACGCAAGTTTGAGGACACGCTCATCGAAAACGACGTCATCTTCCACTACAAACACCTGCGCGAGATTCGCAAAGAGGGCGAGACAACCGTCATCGAGAAGGGCATCGACGTGTGGTTTGCCCTCGAAGCCTACGAGCTGGCCCTCTTCCGCAAGTTCGACTATGTGGTGCTGATTACGGGCGATGCCGACCACGAGATGCTCATCAAGAAACTCAAGGCGCTTAAGATAGAGACCATCCTGCTCACTTGGGATGTCGAGGAGAACTCGAGCACCTCGGGCCTGCTCAAGGACGAGGCCTGCATACACCTCGAGATAAGCAAGCTGCTGGCCGAAGACCGCAATCTGCTCAAACGTCTCTGCCAGAACGGATAGCCCCGGAGCCCGACCCTCCGGGCCACAAACAGCAGAACCGCCTCGCACGAGCCGGGCGGCACCCGCTCCGCGACAAAAAAGAATGGCTAAAAAATCTTATTTGTCCCAGAATTCGGTATTTTATTATACCTTTGTAAATCAAATGAAACAGACTCTCTCCGGCATAATCGGGCGTGCACCCGTTTCTGCCGGCGGTTCGTCGTTTCGTTGTAGGGATAAAACAGATGAAAGAAGATGTACAGTTCTGATTCGAAATCTACCGTTAAGTTACCGGAGCCCTCGCTTCGCCGGCTCCCCTGGTATTTGGCTTACATCAAATTGCTGCAAACCAAAGGCGAGGAGTATGTCTCCTCCACACAGATAGCAAAAGAGATTGGCGTAGATTCGTCGAAAATAGCCAAGGATCTCTCATTTATCAACATCTCGGGGAAAACCCGGGTGGGATACGAAATCAATTCGCTGGTCGCCGTGCTGGAAGAGTTTCTCGGATTCACCTCCATGCACAAGGCCTTCATCTTCGGGGTGGGCAGCCTGGGAGCCGCCCTCATGCAAGACTCGGGTCTGTCGCAATACGGGCTCGAGGTGGTGGCCGGCTTCGACATCAAGCCCGAGCTGGCCGGCACCTATGTCAACCACATACCCATCTACCACCTCTCCCAGTTTGCCCAGAAGCAAAAGGAGATGGGCGTGCAGATCGGGATTCTCACCGTCCCCATCGACAAAGCCCAAAGTGCTACCGAAGAGATGATTGCCGGAGGCATCAAGGCGATATGGAACTTCACCCCCTATCGTATACGCGTGCCCAAGCACATCGTCATCCAGAATACATCGATTTATGCCCATTTGGCCGTCATGTTCAACCGGCTGAACAACATCAAGTAGCTGCCTATGAAAATTATTGCCGTTGGCTGGAACTATCAATCGCACAATGCCGAAATGGCCCAACAGGAGCTGCCGCAGGCGCCCGTCGTATTTACCATGCCCGAGACCTCGCTGCTCAAAGAGGGGAAGCCCTTCTTCCTGCCCCAGTTTTCCAACCGCATCGAATACGAAACCGAACTGGTGTTTCACATCTCCCGCCTGGGAAAAAACATCGCCCCCAAGTTTGCCCACCGCTACTACGACTCCGTGACCGTAGGCATCGACTTCACGGCCCGCGACATACAGGCCGAGGCCCGGCGCACGGGCAACCCGTGGGACATCTCCAAGGGGTTCGACTACTCGGCTCCCATCGGCCGGTTCGTGCCGCTGCCCGAGATGCCGCCCAAGGCCGACAACATAGAGTTTTCCATGCGGTTGAACGGCGTCCCGGCGCAACAGGGCAACAGCCGCGACATGATTTTCTCGATCGACCGCATCATCGCCTACGTGAGCCAGTTCTATACCCTCAAAATCGGCGACATCATCTTTACGGGCACTCCCGCCGGAGTAGGCCCGGTGAAGATAGGCGACCACATCGAGGGGTTCATCGGCGATACCCGAGTGCTCGATTTCTTTGTCAAATAGCCCGTCCGTCACACCCATGCGTCCTTTTGCCCGAAACATCATCGTACCGATACTCACCGCACTCTGCCTGCTCATGGCCCCGGAGGCCTTCGGCCGGCCCGGCAGCGACTATGCGGCAACCTCGGTATTGGCCGAAGGGAGCTGGGTGAAAATATCGACCGACGAGGCCGGCATCTACCAGATTACCGACGAGCAGCTCGCAGCGTGGGGATTCTCCGACCCATCGAAGGTCAAGCTCTTCGGCTACGGGGGTCTCGTCATCGACGAGCTCTTTACCAACGACGACAACTACATCGACGACCTGCCTCAGATTCCCCTCTGGCGGCACAACGGCAAACTCTATTTCTACTCCACCGGGACTACCCGCTGGACGCTCGACAACGTCAACCTCGAGTTTGCCCACCGGCTGCACCCCTATTCGACCCACGCCTACTACTTCCTCACCGACCGGGAGGTACCGGCTGCCGAGATGCCCCTCCGCAACGGCATACCCACCGGCAACGAGAGCGCCGTCTCGACTTACGACGCCTACACGGTACACGAGCAGGAGCTCGTTTCGGTAGGGAAAACCGGGCAGAACTTCTTCGGCGAGAGCTTCACGCAGACCGCCGAGCAGGATTTCACCTTTCACCTGACGGGAGCCCAATCGGCCACCCTGAAGATACGGGTGAACTTCGGGGCCAAAATCAGCAGCGGCGAGGGCTATATACACATATCATACAACGGCACCGAACTGCCGGCAGGCACCGCCAACCGCATCTCGAAATACTACGACTCACACGAATTTCTGCGGCAGGCCACTCCGCTGCACACCGTAGGCCAGGCTACCGAAGAGTCGACCATCGGGCTGCGTTACGAACACAGCGGTCCATCGGAGTATGCCTACCTCGACTACATTCGCCTCAACTACCGGAGGGCTCTGCAACTCTACGACGGACAGGTTGCCTTCCGCTTCATCAACCGCCGGGACAACGATTGCTATCAGATAGGCAACACCACCGACTCGACGCAGGTGTGGGACATCACCACGCCTCATGCACCGCAACAAGTCGCGACCGCCTTTGACGGGCAAACTACCCGCTTCGTCCCGGGCGACATCCAACTGCGCGAGTTCATCGCCTTCGACCCCGGCTACACGTTCCCTTCACCGACCTTCGTCAAGCAGGTCGAGAACCAGAATCTGCACGCATCACCCATACCCGACCTCACCATCATCACCCCCACCGTCTTGCGAAGCGAAGCCGAGCGAGTAGCCCGCCTGCATCAAGCCGAAGGACTGACGACTCTGGTCGTGGACCAGGAGCAGATTTTCAACGAATTTTCGTCGGGAACCCCCGACGCCACAGCCTATCGCCGATTGATGAAGATGTTTTACGACCGGGCTGCCAACGAGAGCGAACGCCCCCGTTACCTGCTGCTCTTCGGCGACGGCTCCTACAACAACCGCCAGGCCATGGCCTCGCTGCATACCCCGCAATGCAACAGCCTGCTCACCTACCAGTCGAAGACCAGCATCGACGAGCGGGAATCGTTCGTGGTAGAAGACTATTTCGGATTTCTCGAGGACGGTTCGGGCACGGAAATCAAGACCGACCGCGTGTGTCTGGGCATAGGCCGCTACCCCGTAACCTCGCTCCAGACCGCCAGACTGGCCGTAGACAAACTCTACCAGTATGCACAGAACACCGACCTCGGCCCGTGGAAGAATACCTTCTGCATAGCAGCCGACGACGGTGACGAAGCCGTACATACCAAACAGGCCGACCAGGGATGCGACACCCTGCTACTCGAAAACACCGATACCCCCCGGCTGGAGTTCCGCGTCAACAAGGTGTATGTCGACTCTTACTACCTGGACCCCGTTTCGAAAAAATGCCCCGATGCCAACCGGGAGTTGATGAAGAATCTCGACGAAGGGGTACTCGTGTTCAACTACATCGGCCACAACGATGCCGAAGTAGGGTTCACGGGCGAAGGCCTCTTCTCGCGATACGAGATGGACAACCTCACCAACAGCCGCTGGCCCCTCTTCATCACCATCACCTGCAGCTATACCCGGTTCGACGAAGAGGACCTGACAGCGGGAGAAAACGTGCTGCTCAACCCCACGGCCGGAGCCATCGCCCTCATCACCACCACCCGCGTGGTCTATACCGACGGCAACGACAAGATAAACCGGCGACTGATGAACCGGCTGCTGTCGCGCGACGAGAACGGCAACTCCCTGCGCATAGGCGACGTTTTGAAACTGGCCAAACGCGACTTCAATACCGAAATCGATAAAAACAAACTCAATTTCGTGCTTCTGGGCGACCCGGCCTTGCGACTATTCTACCCGCAGAACAAGCTGAAAATCACCCGAGCCGGCAGCACGGGCAAACGGTTGGCCGTCTACATGAAACCCGGCAAAAGCTACACGGTCGAAGGCGAGGTATACGACTACGGAGGCCAACTCCTCGACGACTTCAACGGCGAGGTATACTACTCGCTCTACGACGAGAAGAAAAGCTTCACCACCCTGGCGCATCAGGATAAAAAGACCTATACCTACAACTATCGGCCCGACCTCCTTTCCACGGGAAAAGGCTCGGTAGAGAACGGCCGGTTCCACGTCGATGTCACCCTGCCGGTCGAGAACTCCCATTCGGGCAAATCGACCCTGCTCATCCTCTATGCCTGCGACCCCACGTCGGGACAAGAGGCCAACGGATATACCGAGGAGCTGTTTGTCGACAGCATTGCCGGCAATTCAACCCTCGACAGTCAAGGCCCTGCCATCCAGTATGCCGGAGTCAATACCCGCTCCTATGCCGATGGCGCCTCGGTAGCCAACCCGGCCACCTTCTATTGCCAGATGTCCGACCCCTCGGGTATCTACACCGGCAACACGCTGGGCCGGCAAATGATGCTGTTGCTCAACGGTTCGACCCTCGACGACAACCCTGTGCGTTACTTCCGCCCCTCGACCGACGGCTCGACCGGCGAACTCGCATTCCCCTTGCCCACCCTGCAGAGCGGTAACTACACGATTACCCTCCGGGTATTCGACAACGCAGGCAACTCGTCGGAGGTCAACACCACCTTCGAGATTACCCCCGAAACCTCTTCCTATATCCTCTCGCTCGACGAGAACCCGGTCACCGAACTGGCTACCCTGTCGTGCCTCGACACAGAGGGCCGTGAAATCGGAGAGGTGAAACAGGCTCGCATCGCCATCGTCAACAGCCTGGGCGAAGAGGTGTGGTATCGCGAGACAACCGGCAGCAACCCCTTCCCGATTACCTGGAACCTGCTCGACCTCAACGGTCAACGGGTACCGGCCGGCCGATACGAATGCCGGGCCTACCTCGAAACCGAATCCGGAACCCTCGCCACGCCGTCCAAAAAAATCGTGGTCATCACGCAATAATCGGGGGGAATCTCTGTTTATTATATACATGTAATTTGTAATACCCTGTACAATGAAAAGAGGCTTTTTGCATATCATACTCCTTACGCTCGTGTCGCTCGTCTTCCCTACGGGTGCCCTTGCCGCCGGCGGTAATACGACCAAAAACGAATTCAACCCCATCAACACCGGTGTCACCTCGTTGAGCATCACGCCCGACTCGCGCGGTGCCTCGTTGGGCGACCTGGGTGCGGCTACCGACCCCGATGTCAACTCGCAATTCTGGAACCCCTCGAAATATGCCTTTGCCTACAGCCAGGCCGGTGTGTCGCTCTCGTACACCCCGTGGTTGCGCAAGTTGGTCAACGACATCTACCTGGCCTATCTGGCCGGCTACTGGAAGCTGGGCAGTAACGACATGCAGGCTATCAGCGCCTCGCTGCGCTACTTCTCGCTGGGCGAAATCACACTCACCGACAACCAGGGTAATGCCCAGAACAGCATCACCCCCTACGAAATGGCCTTCGATGTAGGTTACTCGCGCAAGCTCTCCGAGAAGTTCTCGATGGGTGTCGTATTCCGCTACATCTACTCCGACCTGGGTTTCCACTACGACGAGTCGAGCGTATCCGACGCCTCGGGTGCTTCGGCCTTTGCCGCCGACATATCGGGTTACTACACCACCTACCCCATCATCGGCCGCAACGAGTGCCAGTGGTCACTGGGTTTCAACATCTCGAACATCGGTACCAAAGTATCGTATGACGGGGGTAACGAAAGTGCCTTCCTGCCCACCAACCTGAAGATAGGAACCTCGTTCCTCTTCCCGCTGGCCGACTACAACACGCTCTCGCTCAACCTCGACTTCAACAAACTGCTGGTACCCTCGACACCTCAGGTAGCCAACTACGAGACCGATGCCGAGTATGAAGAGGCCAAAGAGAAGTGGCAAAACACCTCGCCCATCTCGGGTATCTTCCAGTCGTTCAGCGATGCCCCCGGCGGATTCAAGGAGGAGTTGCGCGAAATCAACTTTTCGATTGGTGCCGAATACTCCTACAACCAGCAGTTCTTCCTGCGGGCCGGATACTTCAACGAAAACAAATACAAGGGTAACCGCAAATACTTCTCCTTCGGTGCCGGCTTCTCGCTCAACGTGCTGAAAATCGATGCCGCCTACATGGTGGCTACCGCACAGACGAGCCCGCTGGACCAGACG
The DNA here is from genome assembly GCF_002159975.1 of Barnesiella sp. An22. Lineage (GTDB taxonomy): Bacteria > Bacteroidota > Bacteroidia > Bacteroidales > Barnesiellaceae > Barnesiella > Barnesiella merdigallinarum. The sequence goes on from NZ_NFJR01000019.1 coordinate 23,104, forward strand.
CTTCGTTTCACCCTCTCGTTCGACATGGACGGACTTAAAGAACTGGTAGGACATCGCCGATGAAGACACGTGTAGGTTTTGGTTTCGATGTGCACCGGCTGGTCGAAGGCCGGGAGCTGTGGTTGGGCGGTATCCGCATAGACCACTCGTTGGGATTGCTGGGCCACTCCGATGCCGACGTGCTCATCCACGCGCTGTGCGATGCCCTGCTGGGGGCCGCCAACATGCGCGACATTGGTTATCACTTCCCCGATACGGCTGGCGAATATGCCGGTATCGACAGCAAGATTCTCTTGAAAAAAACCGTGGAACTCATCCACGGCAAAGGCTATTCCATCGGCAATGCCGACATCACCGTCTGCGCCGAACGCCCCAAACTCAACCCTCACATCCCGGCCATGCAACAGACACTGGCCGCCTGCATGGGCGTCGACCCCGACGACATCTCGATCAAGGCCACTACCACCGAACGTCTGGGCTTCACGGGCCGTGAAGAGGGAATCTCGGCCTATGCCGTCGTACTCCTCGAAAAATAAACGAAGAGAAAGCTGTCACCCAACAGCTCTCTCTTCGACATTCTGCGTAAAGCCTAACCAAACAATTTTACCGGCATACGAGCTATGACCCAATAAGTAGTTCATATACCGTATTCGTTTATGCCTTTTGCAGAAAAAAGTAAACCGAAAATTCCCCTTCTTTGTTATAGCCCCATCTCGTCGCGGCTCATGAAATACAGAGCCTGATAAAAAATAAAAAGCGTGAGCCCGATGGTTTATCCTATTCGAGGTCCAGCAAAAACCGTAGGTGGATAAAACAACCGGCCCACGCTTGCTTTATGTAACAAGCGCAGGCATTTAGTTGTCAATTACCCCACCTAAGAGAATTTTGCTGATTCCGAATAGAGGTAATTTTCTAAACGCTTATATTTTCAATATTTTCGTCAAAGATATTCTTTTTCTGTTAAATAGTCCAAGAGCTCCCCACACTTTAACATTTCAGGTTTATATGTTTTTTTAGAATATAATTGCTCCCCGCCTCATAAAAGTTAATTATTTTTGTACCCTTATGAAACGTATGGAACCGAACAAACGAGTATTGATAGGCATGAGCGGAGGCATAGACAGCTCTGCGGCCTGCATGATTTTACAGGAACAGGGCTACGAGGTCGTAGGGCTCACGATGCGCATGTGGGACCTGCCCCGCCACTTTCCCCGCGAAGGACAGACCATCCCGCAGTTTGCCCTCGAGGCCCGGGAGCTGGCCGAGAAAATCGGCATCGAGCACCACATCCTCGATGTGCGCGACGAGTTCAAGAGCTCCATCATCAAAGGCTTTATCGACGAATACCTCAAGGGCAACACCCCCAACCCGTGCGTCATGTGCAACCACCTGTTCAAGTGGCACTACCTGTTGCAGGAGGCCGACCGGCTGGGCTGCTCGTGGGTGGCGACCGGCCACTACGCCCGCATACTCGACCGCGACGGCTACCGGGTGCTGGCCCGGGGCGTAGACCCGAAGAAAGACCAGTCGTACTTCTTGTGGCGGCTGGGGCAGGAGGAGCTCTCGCGCACCATCTTCCCGCTGGGTGGAGTCACCAAAGAGGAGATCAAGCGCTATGTCGAGGGCAAAGGATTCCACGAAAAAGTCGAAAAAAAGGAGAGCATGGAGGTCTGCTTCATCCCGGGCGACTACCGCGACTTCCTGCGGGAGCAGTTGCCCGATCTGGCCCAACAGGTGGGAGGCGGATACTTTGTCGACTCGACCGGCCGCAAGCTGGGACAGCACAAGGGCTTCCCCTTCTATACCATCGGGCAGCGCAAAGGGCTCGAGATTGCTCTGGGCAAACCCATGTTCGTCACCCGCATCAACCCGATCAAGAATACCATCCGGCTGGGCGACCGCGACGAGCTGCTCACCCGCCGCATGGTCATCACCGATGTACTCGAGGCAACACCCGGCATACTCGAATCGGCCGGCCCCGTCGACGTGCAGATACGCTACCGCAGCAGTGCCATACCGGCCACCCTGCAAAAGGGCGACACTCCGGGCGAATGGCTCGTCTGCTTCGAGAGCGACGCCTCGGCCGTCACGCCGGGACAGTCGGCCGTCATTTACAGCGACAACACCGTCATCGGCGGCGGCATCATTGCCGACCAACGATTGTTGAAAAAATATAAGGAATGAAACTACGTCTACTCACCCTGCTCGTCGTGCTGGCCACGCTCCTCGGCAGCGAGGCTCAGGAGTGGCATTACCGTCTGTGGTTCAGCAACAAGGGAGAGTCGGGCTACTCTCTCGACAGACCCGATGAGTTTCTGTCGGCCCGGACTGTAGCCCAACGCGAGAGGTGGGGCATCGCCATCGACTCGACCGATCTGCCCATACCGGCCACCCGGCTGCAACAGCTGTCGCAACTGGGCGGTCGCATCCTGGCCGTGTCGAAATGGCTCAACACCGCCACCATAGCCCTGACCGATACCGCCCTGTTCGGCAACATCGAGCGGCTGCCGTTCGTCGCCCGGTACGACTACCTGGGTTCGCCCGTGCAGAGCAGCAATACCGTGAGGCCCCGACAAAAGCAGGTAGAAGAGACGGACGACACCACCTACGGCGATGCCGCCTGGCAAATCGCCCTGCACAACGGCGACCGGCTGCACCGGGACGGATTCCGGGGCGAGGGGATGACCATCGCCGTCATCGACGGCGGTTTCCTCAATGCCGACCGAAACCCGCGCTTCGACCCCGACCGCATCGTCGGCTACCACGACTTCATCGACGACGAAATGGACTTCCGCAACGGCAACGCCCACGGCTCGTCGGTACTCTCGACCCTGCTCACCAACGACAGCAACTACTTCGTCGGCACCGCTCCGCAAGCCTCGTACTGGCTGCTGCGGTCGGAAGACACCGACACCGAATACCCCACCGAAGAGGACTACTGGGCCACGGCACTCGAATATGCCGACAGCCTGGGCGTCGATGTCGTCACCTCGTCGCTGGGCTACACCGGTTTCGACGACCCGCGCTTCAGCCACACTTGGGAGCAACTCGACGGCCGCACCGCCTACATCTCACAGGCTGCCGCCCGGGGGGTACGGAAAGGACTGCTCATCGTCGTGAGTGCCGGAAACGAAGGGGGTGGCGACTGGAAGAGACTGACCGTGCCCGGCGATGTCGACGGGCTCCTCACCGTGGGGGCCGTCACCCGGGAGCGGCAACGCGCCTACTTCTCGAGTGTGGGCCCCACCGCCGACGGACGCATCAAGCCCGACGTCGCGGCATTGGGTGCCGGAGCCGCTACCATCGACCCCGACGGGAACCTGCTGCAGAAAGACGGCACCTCGTTCTCGACCCCCATCATCGCAGGGCTCACCGCCTGCCTGCGGCAAGCGTTGCCCCACCTCTCGGCCCGGGAGATTATCGATCTCATCCGGCAAAACAGTTCGCAATACCTCACCCCCGACAGCCTGCTGGGATACGGTATCCCCGACTTCTATGCCGCCTACCGCCAAGGCTCGGGCACCGAGACCATCCGCACCGGCCAGACTCCGCTGCAACTCACCTACCGGGAAGGCAGCCCCGTCGTCACCATTGGCCCGCTGCCGCCCGACGAGAGCGAAATCGCCCTCGGCATCTACGATCTGGAGGGGGCGTTGCTGCAGGAATACCGCCTGCCCGAAGGGGCCGAACTGGACCTGCACGATTTGAAGAAGGGAATATACCTGCTGTCGGCCCGCGGTCGGCAACACAGTTGGACACAAAAGATACAACGGTTATGACCGAAGCACGAAAAGAGTTATCGCTGTTCGAGCTGAATGCCCGTGTGCGCGACGCCCTGCAAGAGGCGTTGCCCGAACGCTACTGGGTGCGGGCCGAGGTGAGCGAAGCCCGCGTACACCCCTCGGGCCACTGTTACCTCGAGCTTATCGAGAAAGAGGAGGCCACGGGACGAACCATCGCCAAGGCCCGGGCCACGATATGGGCCTCGACCTTCCGCCTGCTGCGCCCCTGGTTCGAGCAATCGACCGGGCAAATCTTCACGGCGGGCATCAAGATACTCATCTCGGTGAGCCCCGTCTTTCACGAGCTCTACGGCTACAGCCTCACCATCCACGACATAGACCCGGCCTACACGCTGGGCGATGCAGCCCGCCGGCGGGCCGCCATCCTGCAGCAACTGCGCGACGAGGGGGTGGCCGACATGAACAAGGAGCTCGTCTGGCCGGCACTGCCGCAGCGCTTTGCCATCATCTCCTCGCCATCGGCCGCCGGGTATGGCGACTTTATGAACCAGATTCAGAACAACCCCTACGGGTATAAAGTATACACGGCGCTCTTCCCCGCTTCGATGCAGGGCGAGCAGACCGAGAGCTCCATCATCGAAGCCCTCGACCGCATTGCCTGCCACGAAGAGCTCTTCGACGGGGTGGTCATCATCCGGGGCGGCGGTGCCACCTCCGACCTCAACAGCTTCGACAGCTACCCGCTGGCCGCCAACATCGCCCAGTTCCCCCTGCCCGTCATCACCGGCATCGGCCACGAGCGCGACGATACCGTCATCGACCTGGTAGCCAATACACGGGTCAAGACCCCAACCGCCGCGGCCGAGTGGATTATAGCCCGCCTGCACGAAGCCGACCTGCACGTGGCCGGCCTCTCCCTGGCCGTGAGCGACGAAGTGCGCAACCGCATCCTGCGCGAGAAGCAGACCCTGCAACGCACCACCTCGTCGCTGCCCCTGCTCATCGAGCGACGCATCGCGGGCGAACGGCACAAGACGGCAATGTGGCTCGAGCAGATACGCCACGCCCTGCGCAACCGCCTCGACGCCGAGCGCAACCGCCTCGACACGATGGAGACCACCGTCACGCTGGTATCGCCCCAATCGCTGCTGCAACGGGGCTACAGCCTCACCCTGCACCACGGCCGGGTAGTCAAGAGCATTGCCGACGTCGCCCCGGGCGCAACCCTCGAAACCTTGCTGGCCGACGGCTCCGTCACCAGCCGGGTCGAAAACATCCAACCTTCGAAAACAAAATAGATACCGATATGGCCCAGAATACCGAACTCTCCTATGCCCAGGCGATAGCCGAGCTGGAGAAAATCGTCACCAAACTGCAAAACAACGAATACGAAATCGACGAGCTGCAAAAGTGCACCGCCCGGTCGCTCGAACTGCTCAAGTTCTGCAAGTCGAAACTCTTCGAGACCGACGAGGCCCTGCAGAAAATCCTGAACGAGCTGAACGAGTAGCCGACCCGTCGGCCGCCCGGCCCAGCGCCCCACATAGAATATATGCGGGGATATAGGCTAAATCAAAAAAAATGTTTAATTTTGTCGCGTTTTTCAACGATATGAATATGACCGAAAGAAAAGTACGGGTGCGTTTCGCACCAAGTCCCACGGGCCCCCTGCACATTGGCGGAGTCCGTACCGCTCTCTATAACTATCTGTTTGCCAAGCAACACCACGGCGACATGATTTTTCGCATCGAAGATACCGACTCCCAACGGTTCGTACCGGGAGCCGAGGCCTACATCATCGAAGCCCTCGAATGGCTGGGCATCCACTTCGACGAAGGGGTGAGCTACGGCGGCAACTACGGCCCTTATCGCCAATCGGAACGCAAAGAGATCTATCGCAAATACGTAGACCAGCTGCTCGAAGCCGGCAAAGCCTACATCGCTTTCGACACTCCGGCCGAGCTCGATGCCAAACGTCACGAAATACCCAACTTCCAATACGACGCCTCGACCCGCATGCAGATGCGCAACTCGCTCACGATGAGCAAAGAGGAGGTCGACCGGCTCATTGCCGACGGCACCCAGTACGTGGTGCGGTTCAAGATTGAACCAGGCGAAGACGTGGTAGTCGATGACCTCATCCGCGGCAAGGTGACCATCAACTCGTCGATTCTCGACGACAAGGTGCTCTACAAGTCGGCCGACAACCTGCCCACCTACCACCTGGCCAACATCGTCGACGACCACCTGATGCTCGTCTCGCACGTCATCCGCGGCGAAGAGTGGTTGCCCTCGGCCCCGCTGCATGTACTGCTCTACCGCGCCTTCGGCTGGGAAGATACCATGCCCCGCTTTGCCCACCTGCCGCTGTTGCTGAAACCCGACGGTAAGGGCAAACTGAGCAAACGCGACGGCGACCGCCTGGGATTCCCCGTATTCCCGCTCGAGTGGCACGATCCCAAGACGGGCGAGGTTTCGTCGGGCTACCGCGAGGCCGGATACCTGCCCGAGGCTGTCGTAAACTTCCTCGCCCTGCTGGGCTGGAACCCCGGCAACGACCAGGAAATCCTGTCGATGGACGAGCTCATCCAACTCTTCTCGCTCGAGAAGTGCAGCAAGAGCGGCGCCAAATTCGACTACGAAAAAGGCAAATGGTTCAACCACAAATACATCCAGGAGAAGAGCAACGAAGAGCTCACGACCCTCTTCATGCCCATCCTCAAAGAGAAAGGCATCGAAGCCGACCCCGCTACCGTGGCCCGCATCATCGGACTGGTCAAGGGCCGTGTAAGTTTCGTCAAGGAGCTGTGGGACCAGGCCGCCTTCTTCTTTGTCGCTCCCACCAGCTACGAAGAGAAATCGGTGAAGAAACGCTGGAAAGAGGATACTCCCGCCATCATGCGCGAGCTCATCGAGATACTGCGCAACCTCGACGACCTCTCGTCGGCTCATGCCGAGAAAGTGGTCCTCGACTGGATCGAGCGCAACGGCTACCACCTGGGCAACGTAATGAACGCCTTCCGGTTGGCCGTAGTAGGTGAATGCAAAGGCCCCCACATGTTCGACATCACCGAAATCATGGGCAAGGAAGAGACCATCAAACGCATCGAGAGAGCCATCGAATACCTGGGTTGATGAATCGTCGCTGCACACATACGCTACTGCTCGTCGCCCTCGTGGCCGCCCTGCTCCCCGCCCGGGCGCAGGAGGTGGCGTGGAGTGTCGACATGACCGCCTTCTTCGACAACCGGGAGTACAGCTACTCCAAGGTCGAGTCGCAAACCTTCTTCGGCACGCGGCTCTCGCCCGAGATAGGCTTGCGTATGGGCAACAGCTCCATCATGGCCGGCGCCTCGTGGGTACAGCCCATCGACGGCTCTACCGACCATGCCCGCATACACCCCACGGCCTACTACCGGTACCAGTCGTCGAGGTTCCGCATGTCGATGGGTATGTTTCCCCGCACCCAACTGCTCGAGAACGTACCGGCCATCCTGCAATACGATTCACTCACCTACTTCCGCCCCAACATCGCGGGTGCCCTGTTCCAGTATGTGCACCCCAAGGGCTTTGCCGAGCTCTATGCCGACTGGCGGCAGGTACAGACCGAGGTGAAACGCGAGGCCTTCATGGTGGTCTTCAACGGACGGTGGCAACCCCTGCCCTACCTCTTCGCAGGCGGGCATCTGGTGATGAACCACCTGGCACGCCCCCGAAACTCGGACGACCGCTACACCGTGACCGACGACCTCATCGCCAGCCCCTACGTGGGTCTGGACCTCACCCCCTGCACCCCGCTCGACACGCTCACCCTCAAGGTGGGCTACCACGTCAGCCTCGAGCGGCTGCGCAACGTGGGCACCTGGCACCACCCGCAAGGCATCCTCATCGACCTGTTGGCCGAGTGGCGGTTCCTGGGGCTGCGCAACACCTTCTACAAGGGGGGCGCGCAAATGCCGTTCTATCCCCAGTTGGGCGCACAGCTCAACCAGGGCGACCCCTTCTACCAGTCACCGACCTACAACCGCACCGACGTATATGCCTATATCTTCCGCAAGAGCTACCTCAACTGCATGGCCTCGATCAACGTGCACTACACACCGGGGCACTGCGACCTGCAACAACAGCTCATCGTGCGGTTCTATCTCGACGACCAGGCCTGGAAAGACCGGGGGCAGACAAAGAAACGAGAATATCTGAAAAACATCTTGTAAACCCGACAAGAGAATTTTTGGTTGGCTATGAAATGTATCTATAATTTTGGAATATATTGCTACAAACAACTGGTCGCTCTGGCCGGCATGCGCAACGCCAAGGCCCGCAAACTGACGCAGGGGCAGAAGGGTATCTTCGACTACCTCTCCCGCAAGGCCGACCCGCAGGGCGGATACCTGTGGATACACGCCTCGTCGCTGGGCGAGTTTGAGCAAGGCCGCCCGCTCATCGAGGCCATCCGCAAGGCGCGCCCCGAGACCCGCATCCTGCTCACCTTCTTCTCCCCCTCGGGATACGAGGTGCGCAAGAACTACGAGGGGGCCGACCTGGTGTGCTACCTCCCCTTCGACCTGCCGAGCAACGTGAAGCGTTTTCTCGACCTCACCCGCCCCACCGAAGCCATATTCATCAAATACGAATTTTGGGCCAACTACCTCAACGAACTGAAACGGCGGAACATCCCCACCTACATCATCTCGGCCATCTTCCGCCCCAACCAGATATTCTTCCGTTTCTACGGAGGCTATTTCCGCCGTATCCTGCGCAACTTTACCCACCTCTATATCCAGAATGAACAGTCGCGCCAACTGCTGGCCGGCATCGGCATCACCAACGTATCGGTGGTGGGCGACACCCGTTTCGACCGCGTGAGCGACATACGGCGCTCGGCCAAGGAGCTGCCCCTCATCGAGCGCTTCGCCCAGGGCAAAAAGGTACTCATCGCCGGCAGTTCGTGGCCCAAGGACGAGGAGTTCCTCATCGACTACTTCAACCGTCGCGACGACATCAAGCTCATACTGGCTCCGCACGAGATTCACGAGTCGCACCTGCTCTTTATCGAGAGCCTGCTGAAACGCCCCGCCCTGCGCTACACTCGGGCAACCGAGGCCGAGGTGACCGCGTGCGACTGCCTCATTGTCGACTGCTTCGGGCTGCTCTCGTCGATCTACCGCTACGGCACGCTGGCCTACGTGGGCGGCGGGTTCGGTGCCGGCATCCACAACATTGCCGAGGCGGCCGTCTACGACCTGCCCGTCATCTTCGGGCCCAATCACCAGCGGTTCAAGGAGGCTCACGAACTGATAGCCTGCGGCGGCGGATTTGCCATCGCCTCGAGCGAGGAGTTCGACACCACGGCCGACCGTCTGCTCGACAACCCCGAAGCCCTGGCCACAGCCAGCCACAACGCCGGCCACTACATCTCGTCGCACACGGGCGCTACCCGCCTCATCCTGAAAGACCTTTTCGGTATCGAAGCCTGACGCTACCGGCAAAAGCCATCGCCCCGCCTGCCAAGAGGAGAGGACGCACAGACCATGCCCGACTCGTTACGCCTCGGTGAGCGAGTCGATAAGCCCCTCGCAGGCATCCTCGAGGATATTCAGCACATTTTCAAAGCCATCGGCCCCACCGTAATAGGGGTCGGGAATGCAATCGACCGGATAGTGCCGGCAATAGTCGGTCACGCGTTGCACCTTGGCCGTCTGCTCGGGCGTGTCGGCCATCGAGCGGAGGGTGTCGATGTTGTAGTCGTCCATGCCCAGAATCAGGTCGAAGCGGTCAAAATCGTCGGGCTGCACCGGACGGCTGCGATGCTCCAGCAGATACCCGCGACGGGCGGCATGTGCCCGCATGCGAGGGTCGGGCAAATCGCCCGCATGACCACCGTAAGTCCCGGCCGAATCGACCTCGAAACAATCGGTCACCCCACGCTCGCGCGCCAGGTGCAGAAACACCCCCTCGGCCGCCGGCGACCGGCAGATATTACCCAGGCATACAAACAAAATCTTCACCGGTTTCTTTATCGTCTCTTTTTTCATTATGCTATGTATTGGAGTCAATAGATGCTGCAAAATAAATAAAAAGTGGGCGAACCCGAAGGGCAATATGACATTTTCATTAAAAAAGGAAAGATTCTCACAAAAAACCTTTTACTTTCGGATGCGATTTTATATTTTTGTTTAGCCCTTAATAAAAAGCTCTAAAACAAAACATATAGAATACAAGAACTCTAAATATTATATCTATGAAGAAAAACTACTTTTTACGCACAGCTATCTTGTTAATAGCTATGTTGTGTGGAGTTAATGCAGGTTGGGCCGACACCTATACCAAAATCTCCACCCTCGACGAACTGACCGACGGCAAATATGTGATTGCCTATGGAACGACTTGTGCAATGAACAACACGAATGCAGGTAAATATTTCAATCCGACCGATATAACGCCTGTTGACGGTTCTATTCTCAACCCCGACGCCTCGATTGTTTGGGAAATAAAAACGACCGAGACCGGCAGCACCATAAGTAACGGTGATATTTTTGTTTACTGCTCGGGCGAAAAAAATGTTCCTGCCAAAGCTTGGGCCGACGGAGACAATAAGTTTTACTGGACCTTCACAGAATCGGATGGCGAATTTATAGCAAAAAGCGTAGGGTCATCAACTGCATTGTATTTGAAGTACAACCCTTCAAGTCCTCGCTTTACGACTTACAAATCGGGACAACAAGACCTGACTCTCTACAAGCTGGAAGAATCGGGTAAATCGAATCCCAACCTGGCCTTTTCCGGCATCACGGGCGATGTAACCAAACAGCTCTCCGAGGGCAGTTACAGCAGTGCAGCCACCTCGGCTTCCGACGCTACCATCGTGTATAGCAGCAGCAACCAGGAAGTGGCCACGATTGCTCAAAACGGTCTCGTTACACTGGTGGCCGGCGGTACGACTACCATCAAGGCCGAAGTAGCCGAAACGGCTACCTACGAAGCCTCTTTCGTAGAATATACCTTGACCGTTGTTGACCCGGCTATGATCAAGACCTTTGCCAAAGTGACCAGCGGTGCCGTAACCGATGGCAAGTACATCATCGTATACCAGGATAGTGACGATGCTACCTCGGTAAAAGCCATGAACACCACCAACGAGAAGAGCTACTTCATGTATACCGACGTTGACCTTACCGACGGTAAAATCGTAACCGACGACCAATCGATTATCTGGGACATCACCACACAAGCCAACGGTAGCATGTCGATCAGCAATGGCGACAATATTTTCGTAGGTTACAGAGGTAGCGGCAACAACGCATACATCTACGAAGCATACACCGAAGAGAACTGCGATTGGACATTCACGTTTGCCGATGGCCTCTTCACTTGCGCAAACGGTTCCGTAACGAACCGTCTGCTCCAATACAATACCAATTCTCCCCGTTTTGCCTGCTACACCGGCAGCCAGAAAAACCTCACCCTCTACAAACTCGATGAAGGCAAACAGTCTGTAACTGTAGCTTTCAACGAAGTTAGCGGCGACAAAGAGGTATTCTTCACCGAGAGCTTTACCTACAACAGTGCCGCCACGGCTACTCCCGAGCGCCCCATCACCTACAGCAGCAGCAACCAGGAGGTGGCCACCATCAGCACCGAAGGTATCGTAACGGTAGTTGGCCCGGGTACCACGATTATCAAAGCTACCACCGAGGGCAATGACACCTACGAAGAGGGTGCCGCTCAATACACCTTGACGGTACGGGCTGCATCGGTTTCGCTGCCCTACTCGACAGACTTCAAATCGGGTCTGGGCGAATGGCTCACCTATGTTACCTACGGTACGACCGAATGGGGTTCGACCTCTTACGGTGCACAAGCCAACGGCTTTAACAAGGGCGATGGCGAGACTTACCTCGTTTCTCCGGCCGTAAGTGCCTCCAGCATCGTGCTCTCCTTCGGTAGCGAAGTGGCTTTCAATGGTCCTGACGCTCAACTCTTCTATTCGAGCAATTTCGACCCCAGCACCATGACGCAACCCGCCGAGGCTACCTGGACCGAAATCACCGACATGGCCACTTGGGCTTCGTCGCAAGAGACTACCCCCTCGGGCGACATCGAGTTGAAGAACCTCACCGCTCCTATCCGCTTCGCCTTCAAATACACCTGCTCCGAGGCCGAAGGTGCTGCCCGCTGGACCATCACCGACCTCAGCATCAAAGAGGGTGTAGCTTCGGGTATTGAGGATGTAGAAGCCAACGGCATGAAGATTATCAATGGTAAGGGTCAGGTAACCATCGAAACGGCCGAGGCTGCCCACGTTGCCATCTATGCCCTCACCGGTGCACAAGTACGTCAACTCAACCTCACCGAAGGTACCAACATCGTAGAGCTGCCTGCCGGCATCTACGTAATCGGTCGCCAGAAAGTGGTTGTATTCTAATCGCACTCAACCATTCATCATACAGAGGAGACGGGCGCGCGCCCGTCTCCTTTTTTATGCCCGCCCGCCGACCTCATCGAGCCGACCATCCCCGGGACTGCCTCATTTTCTCACCCTCGCGGAAATACCATACCTTTACCCTCCGACAAAAAACAATACAGTATGGTAATTGCATATTTAAGAATCAGCACCAGCAGACAGCACCTCGACAACCAGGCCGACGAAATCAGACGTTTTGCCCGCTCTCGCGACATGAACATCGACCGGTGGGTAACCGAGATTGTAAGTGGAAAGAAAGACCAACGAGAGCGAAAACTCGGAAGGGTAATCAGACAGTTGAAACCGGGCGACACCCTTATCGTAACCGAAATCTCGCGATTGAGCCGTACCCTCACCGAAATCATGGCCATCATGGGCCGATGCCTCGAGAAGCAAATCACCATCTACTCGACCAAAGACGGCTATGCCTTCGACAACACCATCAACAGCAAGGTGCTCTGCTTTGCCTTTGGCCTTGTGGCCGAAATCGAACGTAACCTCATCTCGATGCGAACCAAAGAGGCGCTGGCCCTGCGCAAGGCCGAAGGGGTAATCTTGGGCCGCCGCAAGGGGAGCATCACCAAATTGCGTCTCCTCATCGACCACGAGCCCGATATTATCGAGCGGCTGGCCCGAGGCGAGTCGATTCGCTCGATATGCCGGGGATACGGTGTATCGACCGACACCTTTCTCAAGTTGCGCAAGCTGTCGCCCCGGGTAGAGTGCGCCTTCCGCTACAAACAGCTACCGGCCCCCGAATAAAAAGGGGGCTGTACCCGGATGTCACGGATACAGCCCCTTGTGAGAAATAGTCTAATCGCCTATTTAAAGTTCAGTCGTATCTTATTTCTTCAGCATCTCCAACAGCAGCACCGGCTCGTTGGTGGTGATATAGTCGGCCTTGTGGTCGATGAAGTATTGCAGGTCTTCGGCCTTGTTGACCGTCCACACATTCACGGTGAGGCCCAGGAGGTGTGCCTCGTCGATCCATTGCGGATTGGCTTTCAAAACCTTATAGGCATAGTCGAGGCCGGTATAGCCCAACTCCTTGAGTTCGGCCGGGGTCTTGTCGCCGTTGAGATAGGCCACCTTGGCCTCGGGCGCCAGCTTTATCAGTTCGGTCCCCACCAGGTTGCTGAAGGCAATATACTCCACCTGCGCCTCCATCTTCTTGGCCTTCACCATATCGACCACCTTCCGGGCCAGTTCGATATTGCGCTCGGGAGTCGACTGGGTTTTCAGCTCCAGCACCAGAATCATGGGAGCCAGTTTCTTGCCGGCATCGAGGTAAGCCTCGAGCGAAGGCAGATTCTCGCCGTTTTTCAGTTTCGACCGGGTGAGCCGGTCGAAATTGCTCTTCTCGATCTCCAGCCCGTCGAGTGTATGGGCATCGTGATTGACCACCAGCCGACCATCGGCCGTGAGCCAAATGTCCAGTTCCGAACCCCAGCAACCGGCCTCATGAGCTTTTTGCAATGAAGCAATCGAGTTTTCGGCCGAACCTTCACACTTCCAATAACCGCGATGTGCCACAGCATGAGTGGTGTACTGAGCATAAGCACTCTGCGACAGGGCCAGCAATAGAGCAGCCGCCATAAAGAGTTTCGATTTCATAGTTATCTCACGTTTTTATTGGGTTTATAACTTGTTCAAGGTTTCATATTCTCGGCATTGGTCCTTATCTCGAAGAGAGCCGTCTTGAAATCGACCTGCGTATCGCGCACATCGTTGCAACGGACGATAAGGGCCCCCTCCTTCTCCCAATACGACTTCACGGTGTGGCCGTTCATGGGACCGTCGGCTTCGCCCCGCACGGTTACATCGTCGGGGTTGACGACAATCTTCAATCCCCGCGATTCGTTGAGCATGTCCATATCGCCCCGACTGTTCCCCCCCACAATGAGGGGCACCGCCTTGATGTAGGTAGGTATCACCTGTGCCTTACCGTCGTCCTGAGGTATGGGCATGATAATCTCGTCGCTCATCACACCGTTCTTCACCACCCCCTTCACGCCCAGTACATGCGTCACGGGGATACCCAACTCGTCGGCCACAAAGCGCTGATAGAGGAACTCGGGCGAGGCGGTAAGAATCCATACTTCAAAGCCAAACTCCTTCAGATTGGCAATCAAGGCCTTCATCTCGGGATACATTTTCCCCTTATAAGAGCGCATGTAGCAGTCGTAACCGATTGTCGCAATCTCCTCGGGAGTCATGCCGGCGAAGAAATGGACCCGATCCTCGACATAGGGTTTGCCCACGTTGTTGCCATCCTTCACCATGCGGTCGATAATCGCCATCTTCTGCCGGGCCAACCGGTCGGTGCGCTCCCGGTAATGCGTCTGGGCATAGGCATAGAGAGCCTCGTCGGCCAGATAGTAGGGGGCTTGCCCGAATACGGTACCATCGCAATCGAAGACGGCAACCTTGCGGTCGGTAATCGAGAGAGTCGTTTGCAGAAACTCCTCTATGCGTTCATTCGTCTCGGCGGGCCAGGTCGAAATGGGCCGATAGGTTTGAGCCGACAACACTGAGACTACACTCACGGCGAGTATTACCCAGGTTTCACGCAGCCGACTCAATCGGGGAAAATCTATCCTCTTCATATAATTATCATCGGTATGGTTTACAACATCGACAAATATACAAATTTTATTCTTCTCCACGGTTTTCAAAGGGAAAAATTTCGAAACAAAAAGCAAATTAAAAAATCAGAAATCGAAAGGAAACGAAAATTTAATATCTCTGTAATCTCCCTGTCAACAGACAAAGCAACCCAATGCCCCGGACAATCGCCTCGAATATTACGAAAGGCGATAAAACCGGAACGATAATTCCGAAAATTTTATTTTGCTGATAATAAGATAGATACGAAAAATTATGAAAATTTTTTTCAGCACAGGTAGGGGGATTTTCAAACTCCGGCGTTATAAGGTCAAAATCACATAGCTAAGTGACCCACAAGGGAAAGCAAAGCTGCCGGCTTCCCACCACGCATGAACGCGGAGAGAAAAAACGGCTCACTATTTACACAACGAAAAAAATTAACAAATTATGAAAATCAAATTTATTGCATTACTTTTGTGCGCAGCCGTAAGCAGCCATGTTGTAAAAGGACAAGAAACCACCGCTAATAACACCCAGTCTATGCCCCGCCACGAAATACGCCTCTCGGCCAGCGACGGACTCATACTCGGACTTGCAAACGTCTTTGGCATGGGCTTGAGCGACGCCGTAACAGGCAGCAAGCGCAGCGACGAAAAATCGAGCCTGGTATACAGTCTGGGTTACAGATACTCGATTGCCCGCTTCAGAGTAGGTGCCGACCTGGGATTCGTTCAATCGACCGGCAAGCTGACCCTGATTGGCGAAACGGCTCCCTCACTGAAAGAGAAAGACCTGAACTTCATGCTGTTGCCCACGGTCGAATTTGTATACTTCAAACGCGGTGTCGTTGAACTCTACGGTGGTGCTTCGGCCGGTGTAAATCTGGTGAACCACACCGAAAAGAGCCTGAACCAGACGGCTACCAGCAACGCCAAGAAGAGCGACCTCTCTACCAACTTTGCCTACCAGGTAAACCCCATCGCCCTGCGAGTTGGCAACCAACGCATCGGTGGATTCCTCGAAGCCGGACTCGGATACAAAGGCTTTGTTACCGCCGGTGTAAGCTTGAGATTCTAATCACCCCATAACCTGCGAGTGCTACTTATGCGAGAGACCAGAAAAGAAACCTTCAAGTCCCTGTTCCAGAAACACTATCCCCGGCTATGCCATATAGCCTACGGATATGTGCTGGACCGAGACGACTCGGAAGACATTGTGCAAGAACTCTTCATCAATGTCTGGGACAAAGGGAAAGATACCTTGCCCGAGAAAGAGTTTGCCGCCTACATGACCACTGCTATTCGAAACAGCTGCATCTCTTTCCTGCGCAAGAAACAGGGCGCCTTCGTTTCGATCGACGACTATCCCACTGCCGCCATCGACACGCCTGATGAAATCTATGATGAAGCCGACGAAGCGAAATCGCCCGACAATCTCCTGCAAGTAGCACTCGCATCGTTACCTCCTAAATGCAAAGAGGTCTTTTTACTGGCCAAACTCAAAGGTATGAAATACCGCGAGATTGCCGAGAAACTGAACCTTTCGGAGAAAACCATAGAGAATCAGATGACCCGGGCTATCCGACTCTTGCGCACCTATGTGGCCGAAAACAACGCCTTGCGCATGGCCCTTATCTCAATCATTTTATCAATCTTCTTAAACTGCATGTAAAATGGGAAATCACGACGACATAGACGAACTGTTGGCCAAACACTTCGCTCACGAACGGCTCACCGCCGCCCAGCAGGCCAAACTGGATCAATGGAAAGCTGCATATCCCGAAGAGAGCCAACGATTGCAACGGCTTATCGAGATGCCTATCTTCAGCGACACCTCGTTCAAGGTCGACACCGAAAAAGCCTGGGCCAAAGTCGAACCCCAACTCAAGGAGCACTCCCTGAAAATCGGAAGCTTCTCGCACAAATCCTGGTTCTACTCTGCCGCTGCCGCCATCGCCTTGATACTGGTAACCACCTGGATGATACTCTCTCACGAGACCGACACTCAATTTGTACGCTACGCCGATATAACCCAAACCGAAAACGTTCTTTTGCCCGATGGGTCGGAGGTTATCCTCTATCCCCATGCAACCCTGGCATTCCGATATGCCGACGACGGGACCGCCCGTCAGGTAGAACTCAAGGGAAAAGCGTTCTTTCATGTAAAAAACCGTGACAACGCCCCCTTCAAAATCTCTACCGGACAGATGACGGTCGAAGTCCTGGGGACTTCGTTTCTCGTCGATGCCGCTCACGACAACAAGTCGGGCGTGTTTGTCGAGAGCGGACGGGTGAAGGTCTCTACCTCATACAACAACGTCATCCTGGAAGCCAACGAAAAGGTCGAAATCGCCGACGACCAGATGACACTGGGCCTGATCGAAGACCCCGCTTCCTTCTTCGGGAAGGGCGACTCGGTACTGGTTTTCAAAAACAGTCCCATCGCCACGGTGGTCCAGGAGGTGGAAAAGCAGACCGGTGTAAAAATCGAGCTGGGTAAAGGGCTCGACCGAAACACGGTCACCACCAAAATCAATGTGAGCGAGCGTGAGAGCATCGCGGCCGAACTGGCTTTCGTGTGCGGCTGCCAATGCGACACCCTGGAAAAGGGGCGACACTACAAACTTTATTATGAGTAAGTTACAATTCTTATTCTCTATAATAGCACTACTTTGGGTTCATTCATCGTTAGGTGAAATTACAAAAAGACCCGTTGCGATAGCAGAAGAGCGGATATCAGTCTCCGCCTCTTCTGCTTCTGTGTTACAATGGTTCGAGCAAATCGAGCAGCAGTGCGACATCACCCTCTCGTACAACCCCTCGTCGATCGACCTCGACCGGGTGTGCACCTTCAAAACGGCAGGTGTCACCACCGTGGGGAAACTGCTGAAAGAGCTCCTGCGGGACTACCGCTTCAAGACCATCGAGATTTCACCCCGCAAACTGGTCATACAAATAGGCGAAGAGAAGTTCTTCACCCTCTCGGGTACCATCAGCGAAGAGGGAAGCAGCGAAAAGCTCTACGGAGCCATCGTCTCGCTTTACGACGAAAACGAACGGAAACAGTACACCCTCTCCGACGAAAACGGCCGATTCAGACTGCCGTTGCCCGAAGGGAGTTACCGACTCTGCATCACCTGCATGGGATACGAGCCTTATGAACAGACGATTGTCGTCGACCGCGACCTGACCTTGCAACCCCAACTCAATGCCCAGCTCTTCGAAATCGAAGAGGTCACCGTGAATTCGCGCAAACTGAGCAACTCGCTCGACGAACTGGCTCCTTCGAGCATGCTCTCGTTCAACAGCAACGACCTCTTTTCGCAAATCTGGATTCTGCCGGGCGTGACCGGCATACCCACCGGCAACAACTTTCTGGTCGACGGAGGCGGATACGACGAGAACCAGCTTCTGCTCGACGGCGTGCCCGTATACCACCCGGGGCACCTCAACCTGATGCTGCCCGTATTCAACGGCGACGCCGTGAAGAATATCGTCTTTCACAAAGGGTTCTTCCCCACCAAACTCGAGGGGAAGCTCTCGTCGATTACCGAAATAAACCTCAAGGACGGCAACAAACAGGAGCACATGCGCACCCTCTCGCTCGACATGCCGGCCGCCTCGATCATGCTCGAAGGCCCCATACTCAAAAACAAACTCTCCTACCTGGTGAGTGCCCGGCGCAGTTGGCTCGACCTGCTCGACGAGTTTTTCTCCGAAGAGGACCGCCTCAACCACTCGACGCTCGACTTCAACGCCAAGTTGTCGTACGACATCTCGCCGTCGAGCTCGCTCAAGGCTCTGGCTTACCATGCGCAAGACATCTACCGCATGCCCGTCGGCCCCAAAGAGAAGATTACGGCCATGCGCTGGAACAACCAAATCTACCAGCTCGCCTACAACTTTTCGAAAGGGAAATTGAGCAACACCACCTCGCTCTTCTACACCTCACACGAAAATGTGGCGCATGCCGGAATACTGGGTTTCGAAACCGCGACACGCAGCTACATTCACAGCGGCATCAAGTCGATGAACGTATCAACCGAGTTCACATACAGCTACGACAACATCTACACCACCCGCTGGGGAGCCAAATATGCCCACGAGGTCTACGACCTGGCCATCCTGGGCGACACGGTACGTGTGCGCCACGAGCCCATCGACCAATTCTCGATTTTCTACGACAACCTCATCCGCATCACTTCGCAACTATTCACCCAGGTGGGAGTCCATTTCATTGGCTATCTGCCCGAGAAGCACCGCGACTATTACAGCATCCAGCCCCGCTTCTCGCTCAAATACTCGCCGTGGACCAACGACCTGTTCTATCTCAACTTCTCGCGCATGGAGCAGTTTTACCACTACCTGCGGTTCAACACCTTCTACATGCCCACCGACTTCCGGATGCCCAGCATCGAGTCGTACAAACCACGCTCGTCGGAACACTACGAGGCGGGGTGGAAACACAACCTGCGCAACGGCGCCCTTGAGCTGTCGGCCTACTACAAGACCCGCCGCAACATCGTGGCCCTGCGCCCCGAGACCTTTGTCGAAGATACCGAGTGGGGCAACTACATCATGACCGGCAACGGCGACAGCTACGGCATCAAATGTTATTTCTACAACTACTGGCGGCACTGGTTGCTGCAACTCTCCTACACCTATGCCCGCAGCCGCGAGTGGTTCGACGAACTGAAGGCCAACGGGAAAATACCCTCGCTCTACGACATCCCCCACCAATTGAGCGGAGCCGTCACCTACAACCTCAACAGCAGCTCCTCCTTCTCGTTGGGCGGACTGTTGAGGTCGGGCAAGATACTCGAAATCGACGAGACGACATTCGACCCCTTCCCCATCGAGCAGTTCCACACCCGACGGGCTCCGCTCAACTACCGGGTAGACGCCGGCTATTCGTTCAAGAAAAATTTCGGGGACGACAAATTGCTGCTGCTTCGCGTAGGACTCTACAACATCGTAGGCAACCCGCCCGAAGAGGAGTTGCTCGACTTCTACTCCGTGCACTGGCCCTACAACTGCATGCCTTACGGGAGCATCAGCTTCAAGTTCTGAACAGGCAAAAAAAAAAATTCAGCTCCGGGTCTCGGGCTGAAATCAAAAGAGAGTCACAAACCGGTCACGGCACAAAACTCTCCCTGCGGGGAGGGCAAGAGCCGGTGCGACCGGTTACCAAAACTTGTTCTGGCTGGGGTTGTATTCAAAACCCGCACTGCCCAACTTGGCCACCAGGTCGGCCTTGCTGATGTGCATGTCGTCGCACAGCGCATCGAGCGAGGCATAGTTGTCGCGCAACTTGGTGTTGATAAACGAAAACAAGATCATCGGATCTTCGGGTAAGGTATTCATAATCTATTCCTTTCTGTTTCGGGGTGCAAAGATAGCAATTTCCCCCACAGGTGATACAAGAGAGCGGGAATAAAAATCACCACCCCGCCCCTTGCATATCGGCCGGGCCGGCAGCCGGGCCAGCGCCTCACTCTCCCGTCGGAGGCGTGTGGGGCAACCGCCCGTCCTCGATTTGCATCGTCTGCATCTGGCTCTTCGACACGCCGAACTTGCGGCCGAACGCGGTCCAATAGTACGTCGAGGCCCATATAAACAACCGCTTGCTCAGCGGCATGGTGGCCTGTATCGTGCGGTATTCCCCCCGGGCTACCGACCGTGCCAGCCGCTTGATGGCCCGCACGGCTACATACTTGAAGGGTGTACCCAGAATGGCCTCGCCGCTGCCCAACTCCAGAATAGAACCCAGCCGATAGCCGTTCTTCCGGCAGTAGAGGCGCATCATCTCTATGGCAATCTCGTTCTGGGTATACTCCAGAAAACCACAGTTAATCAGGATGGAGACCACCGGCTTGCGTGCGGGCGGACAGCTCTCCAACACCTTCAGAAACTCGAGGAACCCCACCGGCAGGGCATCGGCATAGAGGGGGAAGACAAAGAGCACATCGGTATACCCCGCCATCTGCTCGCACAACTCGCGATGATTGCGTCTGGTCAGGTTGAAATAGACCGTCTCGGCCGAGCAGTATTTCATAAAAAGTTCGGCATATCGCTTCGAATTCGACTTCGGAGCCCGGGGGCTGCCGTTGATAATCATTACTCGTCCCATAGTTCCACAATCTTTTTTACACAGTTTTCCAACTCGGCTTCGGAGGTGAATATCACCTCGTGACTCTCGAAGCTCATATTACTCGCATTGCGGGCTACCAGCCGACGGAAGAGAGCCTGCTCCTCGGCATCGATGTCGCCATAGGCCACAATCGTAGCCCGCTTGGGCACCACGGCCCGCTGCACATGGTGCGTCTCGCCCTTGACGATGCGGATAAAGGCCTGCTGCACCGGGATAGCCCGCTCGAGCATGCGCTTCATCACCGTATCGTATCCGCCGTAAATCACCCGGCTCACATAGAGCACCCGGTCGCTGGCGGCAATATAGGGATAGACCCGGGTCGCATCGTCGCGCATCACACACTTGCCCGGCGTACGGGTCCAGCATCCGAAGCAGCCTGTACAGTTGGCTATCTTCAGCGACGAGAGGTCGATATACTTTATTTCCGAATGGTCTCGAATGTTCAATCGAATAGGTCGGTCACTCATAATCAGTTTCATAATCAATCGTTTTAAGGGTCAATACGCCACAGCAATCTACCGGCCAATTTATATTGGTTCTAAATAATCCCCGAATTGGGTGGCAAAAATAGGCCATTTCACCACTCTCTCCAAAACGGCAGTTGCCGGTCTATCTATTTTTAGAACTTTTTATTGTTTCTTTTCAAGTTTGCCGAAGGGGTGTGTTTCCTTCGTCAAAACATTTCATAATCTTTTTGTTCTCAATGCAATACAGTTTTATACCATCTCCGGACATTCACTCTACAATACAACAACCGACCGCAGGCTCGTGTTCAGGCTGCACGCCTCGGCCCTTGTCTTGTAATACAATCGGGAAAAAAATGAGCGCGACCTGTTGTCCGGCAAACATATTGTTCGTATATTTGCGAACAACAATTCTGACTATGGACGAAAAACGAGACTATACCCTCACTCAGGAACAGTTGGCCCGGTATGCCAAAGCCCTGGGACATCCGGCCCGGGTGGCCATCCTGCACTTTCTGGCCCAGCAGGAGACCTGCTACTTCGGCGACATCCACGAAGAGCTGCCCATCGCCAAAGCCACCGTATCGCAACACCTGAAGGAACTCAAGGAGGCCGGCCTCATCCAGGGCGAGGTCGAGACACCCAAGGTGCGGTATTGCATCAACCGGCAAAACTGGGAGAAGGCCCGCCGACTGTTCGGCGAGTTTTTCGAGCAGTGCGTCTGCCCGTCGGGGAAGTGCTGCCCGTAACAGCCCCCCCCGTTTTTTTTTCGAACCTATTGTTCGTTATTCTACGAATTACGTTTAACTAATATAATTACAACAACGCAGGTATTTACAACCGATTATTACTCAATATTTTATAGGTAATAAGTCAGAAATATGGTCATTGTCTTTAATTGTACATTCTAAAGGGTGAAGATTTAACGCTTTTATTGATTATTAACTCAATTAGGATAACAATATAGGCGGTATCTTCTATTTTTCTATGCAATTCG
>NZ_NFJR01000002.1 GCF_002159975.1 Barnesiella sp. An22
CCCCTCCACACTCACTCTCACGCATTCATTCTCTCATTGTGACCATCTGGCGTAATCCAAACAAAAAAGGATGACCCTTTAAAGTCTTTGACTTTTGGGTCACCCTCTCTGTATCACGATTTTATCGTACGTCTCTCTATTTCACCTCCGAACCCGGAGCAATCTCGTCGGTAGCCGGCGAGATGACAATCAGTCGGCCATCGGCATCCTCAGCCGAGAGTATCATGCCCTGCGACTCGATGCCCTTCAGTTTACGGGGTTCGAGATTGGCCACGAAGCAGACATTCTTGCCCACCAGATCCTCGGGCTTGTAGTGCTTGGCAATACCCGACACGATGGTGCGGCCGCCCAGACCGTCGTCGATGCGGAACTGCAACAGCTTGTCGGCCTTGGGCACCTTCTGGCACTCGAGCACTTTGCCTACGCGGATGTCGAGTTTGGCAAAGTCGTCGAAGGCCACATTCTCGCGCACCGGTGCAGCCTTGTGATTCTTCAGCTCGTTGGCCTTCTTGGTCTCCAGCAGTTTGTTCACCTGAGCCTCGATTACGCTATCGTCGATTTTTTCGAAGAGCAGTTCGGGTTTGCCCAGTTCGGCCCCGGCCGGCAGAATGTCGGTACGACCCAGCATGTTCCAGTCGCAGTGACCCATGTGAAGCATGCCGCGCAACTTCTCGGCCGAGAAGGGGAGGAAGGGCTCGAAGGCAATCGCCAGATTGGCCGTGATCTGCAAAGCCAGATTCAAGATGGTAGCCACCCGCGGCATGTCGGTCTTGGCCAACTTCCAGGGCTCGGTATCGGCCAGATACTTGTTGCCGATACGGGCCAGGTTCATGGCCTCCTTGAGGGCATCGCGGAAGCGGTAGTGGTCGAGATAATTCTCTACCGAAGCCTTCACGTCGGCAAACTCCTTCAAGGTTTCGCGGTCGTAGTCGGTCAACTCGCCGGCCTCGGGCACCTTGCCGTCGAAATATTTGTGGGTAAGCACCAGGGCACGGTTCACAAAGTTGCCCAGAATAGCCACCAGCTCGTTGTTGTTGCGGGCCTGGAAGTCCTTCCAGGTAAAGTCGTTGTCTTTCGTCTCGGGCGCATTGGCCGTGAGCACATAGCGCAGCACGTCCTGCTTGCCGGGGAAGTCCTCGAGATACTCGTGCAGCCATACGGCCCAGTTGCGCGAGGTCGAAATCTTGTCGCCCTCGAGGTTGAGGAACTCGTTGGCCGGCACATTGTCGGGCAAGATGTAGCTGCCCTCAGCCTTCAGCATGGCCGGGAATACGATACAGTGGAACACGATATTGTCCTTACCGATGAAGTGCACCATCTTCGTCTCGGAGTCTTTCCAGTAGAGCTCCCACGTATCGGGCAGCAGCTCCTTGGTATTCGAGATGTAACCGATGGGAGCATCGAACCACACATAGAGCACCTTGCCCTCGGCCCCTTCGACCGGCACCGGCACACCCCAGTCGAGGTCGCGGCTCACGGCGCGAGGTTGCAGCCCCATATCGAGCCACGACTTGCACTGGCCGTAAACATTGGGTTTCCACTCCTTGTGCTCATCGAGAATCCAGTGACGCAGGAAGGGCTCCCACTTGTCGAGCGGCAGATACCAGTGTTTCGTCTCGCGCAACACCGGTTTGTTGCCCGTGATGGCCGACTTGGGATTGATGAGGTCGGTCGCATTCAGCGAAGTACCACAAGCCTCGCACTGGTCGCCATAGGCGTGCTCGTTGCCGCAGTGCGGACAGGTACCCGTGATATAGCGGTCGGCGAGGAACTGGTTGGCCTCCTCGTCGTAATACTGCATCGAGGTCTTCTCGATAAACTCGCCCTTGTCGTACAGTTTGCGGAAGAAATCGGAAGCCATTTGCGTGTGGATGGCCGAAGTCGTGCGCGAGTAAATATCGAACGATATGCCAAACTCCTCGAACGATTTCTTAATAATGTTGTGGTAGCGGTCCACAATATCCTGCGGGGTCACCCCCTCGGCTTTGGCCTTGATGGTGATGGGCACACCGTGCTCATCGCTACCGCCTATCATAATCACATCTTCGCCCTTCAAGCGCAGATACCGTGTGTAGATATCTGCCGGTACATACACACCTGCCAAGTGACCTATATGCACAGGACCGTTGGCATAGGGCAATG
Source organism: Barnesiella sp. An22 (assembly GCF_002159975.1). GTDB lineage: Bacteria > Bacteroidota > Bacteroidia > Bacteroidales > Barnesiellaceae > Barnesiella > Barnesiella merdigallinarum. The sequence continues at coordinate 2,143 of NZ_NFJR01000002.1, forward strand.
CGGTCGTAACCAGCGTACGTTTGAATTTCTTCTCCATATTTCCTTAATTTCTATCCAGTTAAATACAACCTTAGGGGTATTTTCCCCACCGATTTCCGCACGGTCGGTATCCCGGTTCCCGCACGGTTTTCGGCATTTTGTACAAAGATAGTGAAAGGTGAGCGCAAAAAAGCCAAACTTGTTTGAGTTTTTTTGCCGAACCGTATCCTATCTTATCCAAAGATAAGCAGAAAGGTGAGCGCAGAGGCAAATGGAAAACGAAGTTTTCAACATTTGTCTATGCCGAACCGACTCCTATCTTATCCAAAGATAGTGAAAGGTGAGCGCAAAAAGACCAAACTTGTTTGAGTTTTTTTGCCGAACCGCATCCTGACTTATTCAAAGATAAGCAGAAAGGTGAGCGCAGAGGCAAATGGAAAACGAAGTTTTCAACATTTGACTTTGCCGAACCGACTCCTGGCTTATCCAAAGATAGCGAAAGGTGAGCGCAAAAAAGCCAAACTTGTTTGAGTTTTTTTGCCAAACCGCATCCTGACTTATTCAAAGTCCAAGAGAGAAACGGGACTCCAGGACCTTCGGGCAACCCGCTATAAACCAAGCGACGGCCCCGCAAAGAGGCCGTCGCTTACCAATTACACTATCACGTTTCCACCGTCGGTCGGGGCTCTCAAGCGCCCGACACCCGGTCAGTTGTTCTTCAACAGATAGACTACCGACGAATAGGCCCCCAGCCTGAGGGTAGTCGTCTCGCCCTCTACCTTCGAGGCCACCGAACCCGATGTGGCTACAGCCTTCTCTATCGGGTCGAGAAGCGGCAGACTGATAATAGCACTCCCGAAATTGTGCACGACCAGTACCCGCTGGTCGCCCGCCGTCATATACCAGGCGGCAACCGTGGAATATTGCGTATTCTCCTCGTTATAGACCTCGTGCCGCGACATCGTACCCGAAGCCAAAGCCGGATAGGTCTGACGCACATGGGTGAAAGCGAGATAGGTGTTCAGGAGCGAAGTCGCATCGGTTTGCTGCTCGCTCACCGGCTTCACCTGCGAAGCCACCGAGGGGTCTACCTTGGAGGTGTAGCTCGTGGTGTAGCTGTCGCCCCAGAGCATGGGACTGCGCACATACTCGTCGCCATTCGCCTTGGTGCCATAGATGCCCAGCTCTTCGCCATAATAGATATAGGGCGAACCCGGTGCCGTGAGCAAAACGGCCGCAGCCAGGCGGCACTTGTTGGCCGAGCGGTTCAGCTTCGAGGCCGCCCGGTCCTCGTCGTGGTTGCTCAGTTTGGTAGCCCGGATATAGTCGGGTCGATAAGCGGCATACTCCTCCTGATACGAAAGCAGGTCTTTGACCAGATAGCAGCCCTGGTTGTTGTTGATGGCCCACTCTACCCGATACCAGAACGAGAACTCGAACAGAGCCGGCAACCCCTGGTAATAGGGAGCCACCTCGTTGTGCTCCGAAAGCACCTCGCCCACCATGTAGAAGTCGTCGGTGTGGCCCTGCTGCTTGTAATAGCTGTTCATGTCGCCGTAGAAGAGGCGCAGGAAACGGGGGTTCTCGTCGGAGGTGGCATTGTGGTAGATGTGCTTCACGGCATCGAGGCGGAAGCCCCCTACCCCACGGTCTATCCAACCCTTGGCCGCACGGCTGATGGCCTGATAGGCGGGCGACTCGGCCGCCTGGTCTACGGGACCGTAGTTCAAATCGGCAAACCAGTCGGTACCGAAAGCCGAGTGGAAATACCACATCTCCATCCCCTCGAGCAAAATATTCTGGGCATTCTCGCCCTGCTTCAGGGCAAAGGGCTCTCCCAATCGGGCCTGGTCGCCCTGCCGGGCCGCACCATATTTGTAGTTGCCCCACTGGGTGTTGCTGGTGCGAATGAGGAATCCCCACGACGAGGCAAAGTCGACCGTCAGCTCGTAGATGCCGTTTCCCTTGTCGTAGAACTTTTTGCAGACGGCATCGCCGTAGTACAGATACTTGTCGCTACTGGTCGAAGGGCTCGTGTTGTCGGCGTCGACATCGGCCCGGGAGGCCTGGGTCACCGTGACCGTGGGTTGCGACGGCGAGCTCCAGTCGAGGGTAAAGGTGTAGTAGCCGCCGGCCTCGGTAGGCACGGCAAACCATTCGCCCGACTTATAGCCGGCTGCCCCCTCGCTGGCAATCATGGGCACCCGACCAGCCTGAATATCGGCCGCCGGATCTTGCGAAAAGGTGTAATAGTCGCGATAGGGATTGTCGAGCGACGAGGTGGCCTGGGTAAACCAGGGGTGATTGCGACCCGTGTGGTTCATCACGTAATCGAGATAGATGGTTATGCCCCGCGCCCGGGCCTCGCTCACCAGCCGGTCGAAGTCGTCGAGGGTGCCGTATTGCGGATTCACCGCTGTATAGTCGGTCACGTCGTAACCGTGGTACGACATGGCGGGGTGTATGGGCGACAACCAGATGGCCGTGATGCCCAACTGTTGCAAGTAATCGAGTTTGGCGGTGATGCCGTTGAAGTCGCCCGTACCGTCGCCATCGCTGTCGGCAAACGAGTAGACGAGCAACTGATAGGTGATGTCGGTCCGCGGAGTACCGTCCCACTCGTCGGGCGAGGGAACCACATCGGTCCATTGGCCCGAACCGCCGGCCCCGTTATCGTCGCCGACAAAGTGCTCTTCGGTGCACGCCGTACCGGCGAACAACAGGCTACACCCTACCAGCAATGAGAATAGAAATTTTTTCATACTGTCTTATCCATAATCGTGAATTGCGATACCCGCTTTCCGCAAAGGACTGCGGCTATTGAAATAAAAAGAGAGAGACCGGTCTCTACCCGAGAACCCGGGGTCCGGCCGGTCTCTCTGTGCTATCGGATTTCTGCTATTGAGCGGTAAGTGTGCAGTACATCTGTGTGCTGCTGGTGCGTTGCAGGTACATCTCTACGAGATAGGTACCGGCCTCGGCCACCGCAATGTTACTCCCTTTGAATACGAGATCGTCCAAAGAGCCGCCCAGGTCGACACCCGAATCCCAGGTGCCATTGGCCCGGAACTTCATCTCACCGGCCGTGAGGGCAACCGTACAGCTCCAGCAACCTTTCTCGGCGTCGTAGGTCATGGCCGTTTCGCTATCCCATCCGCCGGGAGTAGCGGCACCGATAAGGCCCCAGCTCTCGATGAGGGTAGCCTTAAGGCTCTGTGTCATCACGTCGGCCTCGATGTAGTAGAAGCCCGGATTGGCCATGTTGATGTTGGTGCTGCCGCTGGCCGGTGCGAGGCCCTCGCTATAATCGGTGAAGTGGGTGCTGTTGTACTCGCCGCCTTCCCAGTTGCGGGCCAGGGTGAACTTGAACTCACCGTCCAAGCGGCTGAAACCGGTATAGATGCCGTTCATCTCGAGCGAACGCAGGGCCGGAGCCGTAGCGGGATCCCACGTTGTGGGGGTCTGGTGGTTACCGGGCACGTAGATATACTCTTCGGTGGGGAAGGCCGTGCTCACAATCTTGGCCACATAGGGATGCTTGCTGACGTCGAGAGTCACGTTGTACTCGCCGGTAGCCTTGTCGAATACGATGTTGGGAGTTCCGTCGGAGAAGCTGCCCTCACCGTCGATGGCATAGCCCCAGTTGTTGTTGGCGCGGTATTTATACTCGCCGCTCTCGGTCAAGGTGGTCTTCAGGGTGAAGGTGTTGGAGGCGGCATCGTAGGTCATGGGCGTCTCGGCATCCCACCCGCCGGGGGTAGCGTTGCCAATCATACCCATGCTCTCGATCTTCACCAAAATGAAGTTCTTGAACTTGATGTTGGCACATACGCGATACAAACCGGCCTCTACGCCGATGGCGCTTCCGCCCTCGGTCAGGGCACCGCTGGCCACCAGGTTACCGTTGGCATCGTTGGCAAACTGGGCATCAGCGCCATACTCTACCTGAGCATCACCATCTTCGAAGGTGAAGCTGGCTGCCTCGGTGAAGTTGACGAAGCACTCGAACAACCCCTTCTGAGCCGAGCTCTGAGGTATCTGCTTGTCGGTACCTTTCAACGTGACGAAGGCGGGGAAGTTGGCTTTGTAGGTAGTCACCGTCATGGTGGCAGGAGCCGAGGGCAACCCCTCTTCACACGAAGGCGAATAGGCCTTTACGGTGAAGGAGACTTCGCTGGCAGCCCCCTCGACAGCCCCGGCACTCACAAAGAGTTCGTTCCACGCGTCGACCGTAAGGGTGCAGGAGGTTTCGGTCAGACCGGTAGCGGCGGTAACGGGCTCGCCTCCCCCGCAGCTAACCAGCACGTCGTAGGTGATGGCCTCGTTGTAGTTCAGCCGGGCCGGCTCCCAGGTGAGCAACGTGAGCTCCTCGGTGAGGTTGTTGATGTCGAGCGTGAACTCGCTCTCGGCCGGTGTGGCTACGGCCGAAATAAAGTTGCCGTAGGAGTAGACGGTCATCATCAGCTCGGCCGACTTGTAGACCGCCTCGGCATCGGCAGCCTCGACATAGAAGTTGAGGTCGAAGGTCGAGTTTTCGGGAATGGCGGTAATGCCCTCCAGCAAGGTGCGGAATGCGGTCTTGCTCATCGTGAGGGTCAGAGCCGTGGTGCTCCCGCCTACCTGCACGGGCTCTTCCTGCCCATACTTCACGAAGAGCGAATAGGTGACATCACCCTTCAGGAAACGGGCGGCGGTCCAGGCCCACCGGATAGGTTCGTCCATGGTGTTCTGGGTCATCAGGATGCTCCCGTTGTTTTGCAACGAAGGAGCCACAGGCGCGGTCGAGAAGGTATCTTCCGGGTCGTCCTGACACCCCGTGGCGGCCATCAGGGTGATGGCTGCTATGGCTATGTATTTGAGATATTTTATCATGATTGTATCGATTAAAGGTTATCGGTTTTATTGTTTTTGAAATTCCAGTACATAGGGGGTGCGGTTGGCATGGAGCACGACCACGAAGGTTCCGCTCTCGGGCACCTTGAGGTTATCGCCACCGGCTGCCAGCACGAAACCGCCGGGCACATCGGTACTGGTCGAGCCGTCACCGCCCCAGTTGGTAGTCCAGGCACCATCGGCACGCACCTTCAACTCCTTGCCACCCTCCAGTTCGAGGGGTGCGGTCTTCCAGGTATTGTCGGTCCAGTCATAAACCAGAGGTGCATCGGCACCGTCGGCCCAACCCGAGAAGTCGCCGGCCAGACCCAGGGTCTTACCTATGGGTGTCTGCGTGATAGACATGGCCACAGTATTGACCGACAAGGCATAGATGTTGGTCTCGGTAATGGGCAGGTTGAGGTTGTTGTCGTTGTTCTCCACGTTGGTCCAGTTCGACTGCAACGCACTGTAACCCCAGTTGGCATCGGACCACGACCGGGCCACCGTCACCTTGAAGTAGGAGTTTTCGCCATCGGTAGGCGTGCAATCCGAGGGGATGGAGAGGTCGACCATGCACTCGTAGGTATTGGTTCCGCCACCGGTCTCCCAGAACTGGGATGCCTGGTCGATGGTCCACTTGTTGAACTCGCCGCACAGGAACAGCCACTTAAGCGGGGCGGCATAGGTCTGTACCGAGAAGGGATTGGAGAGGGGCGATTTCACCACCTCGGCATAGGCGGCACTGGCAATCTGGGCCGATACATAGGCGGTCACGCCCTCGGCCTTGTCGTTTTTGGTCACACCCAGGCTATTGATCACCACGCCATTCAGGTCGCCCTTCTTCACGGCCAGCGAGGTGCCGTTGGTCGTTCCCAACAAGCCCTCTTTCTCGCCCAGGGTGAGATAGACCGAATAGAGTATCTGCACCGGCTGCCCGAAGTCGGCCGGAGTCCACGAGAAGATGACATTCTCGTCGTCGGAGTTGTCGGCATTGACAACCACGTTGCCGCAATCGCTCATGACGGGAGCCACAAAGTCGGCAGGCGCATTGAGTTGCGGAGTATCTATCTCCGTTTCGCAGCCGGCCAGCAGGGCTACCGCTGCGAATAATGCTATATTTTTGAATAGTTTCATAATCGTTTCTTATTGAGGATTGATGATATTGTGGTGATGATTAGTAACCCGGATTCTGCGTGAGGTTGGAGTTCTCGGCCACGTCGTTGTCGAGCAGCGGGAATATGGTGCGATAGGCCGGAATCTCTACGGCTCCGGTGGGCACACCGCCCTTGTAGGGCCAGGGGAAACTCATGGAGGTGAAGTAGCCGTAACGAATGAGGTCGGTACGACGGTGACCCTCCATCATCAACTCGCAGGCACGCTCTTTCAGGATGAAGTCGAGGTCGATCGATGCGGGAGTATCGAGCCCGGCACGGTCGCGCAACTGCTTGATATAACCGAGGGCCTTGGCGTCGGTGGTAATGCCGTTGTCCAGGCGGGCTTGTGCCTCGGCGTAGATGAGGTACATCTCGGCCAGACGAATCACGGGGAAGTCGGCCGACGAGAAGTTGTTGTCGAGGTGGAGCTGATTTTGAGAATCCATGCTGTTGAACTTCCAGCAGCGCCAGCCGGTCTCGGCCACCTTCAGGTCGAACTCTTTCTCGCAACCCGTGTTGCAGAAGAAGGCGCGCTTGTCGCTGCCCTCGCGGTCGTAACCGATGCCGGTACCGCCCCACGAGACATTCTTCATCTCGAAGTTGGCCTCTACGTATTCGTTGGGGATGTGGTATCCGTTCCAACGCTCGGGCGACATGAAGGTGTTGTCGCCGAAGCCCAGCTCCTTGGCAATGGCCTGACTGGCTGCATCGTGCACGTTACCGCTCACCAGGTGGGTGGTTCCACCCCAGCTCTGCATCTGGTTGCTGTCGTAACCGATGGCAAAAATCATCTCTTTCTGAGCGTCGGGATTCTCGCCGTTATCCTGCAGGAAGAGGTGGGCATAGTTCGAGCACAAGCCGTAACCCATGCCAATCACCTTCTCGGCTGCCGTGCGGGCATCTTCCCAACGGGGAGTGCCGGTATAGACCTCGGCATTGAGATAGAGGCGGGCCAGCAGAGCCTGTGCACTGCCTTTCGTGGCACGCGGATAGGGAACCTCGCCTACGTTGGGCATGGCGCTGTTGGGGTCGGCCAGCGCTTTCAGCTCACTCTCGATCCAGGCAAACAGCGCCGGACGTCCTATCTGCGTCGGCAGCGAACCGCCACCGATGTTCTCTTCGGTAGCAAAGGGCGGATTGCCATACAGATCCATCAACACGAAATAGGCATAGGCGCGCAGGAAACGGGCCTCGGCAATCAGTCCGGGCAGACCGTCCATCTCGCGGCCCGTGGCACGGGTGAGGAACTCGTTGGCACGGGTAACCGTGATGAGACCACGGGTGTAGGTGGCCACCAGGGCGGCATTACCGCCGGCTGTCCACGAAGCCGTTTGGGTCTCGGTAATGTAGCTGTCGCCCCAGATACATTTCATGGCGTCGGTACTCATCTCGTTCAGCACCACAATCTGGCGGATAAACTCGCTCTGTCCGGCATCGTCGACATTGATGTCGGCCTTTCCCGGGTCGTTCTGGCTCGACAGCGAGAAGGAGCCGTAGATGTAAGCCAGTCCCCGTTGAAAGTCCTGTATGTTCTGGTAGGCCGTTTCGCCGGTCTTGTCTGTCTCGTTCAGAGGTACGGTATCCAGGTCGCCGAGACAGGAGGTCATCGAGAGCGCCGTCGCTGCGATGGCCAGTGTATAATATATCAGTTTTTTCATAATGCTGTATCTTAGGGTGATTAGAAGTTAATGTTGAGTCGCAAGGTGTAGAGACGGGGACGGGGAATGAGGTTCTGGTCCACACCGTCGAGTTCGCCGCTGCTGTTGACCGTGAGTTCGGGGTCGAGGCCGCTGTACTTGGTGATGACAAATACATTCTGTACCGAAGCACCGATGCGGATTTTGCCCTTCCAGTTCTTGATTTTGTCGAAGGTGTAGCCTACGTTGATGTCGTCCATGCGGAAGAACGAGGCATCCTCGAGGAACATGTCGGAGAAGTGCTGGAACTCGGTGAGGCTCTCAGTCCAACCGGTCTTCTGGCAAATGGGCATGAGGTTGTCGATGTAGCCCTTGGTGTAGTCGTCCTTGTAACCGCTGGAGTTATCCTTGGCCACCTTGTTGAGGGCATAGCCGCCCAGTGAACCGTGGGCATTGAAACCGAAGTCCCAGTTCTTGTACACGATTTGCGTGCTGATACCGAAATAGAAATAGGGCATGATGCTCTTGCCGGTCACATAGCGGTCGTCCTGCGTGATTTGGCCGTCGCCGTTGCGGTCGACCAACGCATTCTCTATGGGGTTGCCGTTGGAGTCGTATACCTGTTGGAAGAGGTGATAGGTGTAGGGAGCATAGCCTACCCGGTAGAGCGACGAGTATCCGCTGGTACCGCTCAGGTTGGAACCGACGCGTACGCCCAGATAGTCCTCGGTAGGCACATTACTCAGCTTGGTAATTTTGGTGTCTTGCCAGGTACCGTTCAGGTTGATGTCCCAGTGCAGGTCTTTGGTCTCGATGGGTACGAAGCTCAAGTTCACCTCCACGCCCTTGTTTTCCATGTCGCCCACGTTGGTAATCACCGTGTTGGAGAAGTTGGAGCCGAGCGGCGTGGTGATGTCGTTGAGCAGGTCGTAGGTGTGACGCAGATAAGCATCCACGCTACCGCTGATGCGGCCGTTCAGGAAGCCGAAGTCGACACCCACGTTGTAGGTTTCGGTGGTCTCCCACTTGATATTCTTGTTGTAGGCCATGGGCGAGATGGTATAGGCATAGCCGTCAACGCCGTCGCCCAAACCGGGGAATCCGGGAATCATCATGTTGGGGCTGGTCGAGATGACATACCGCGGCTGATAGGCGTAGCAGTTGTCCATACCGATGTCCTGCTGACCGGTGCGACCCCAACCCAACCGAATTTTCAAGTTGGAGAGCGGTGTCTGGTGGTCCTTGATAAAGTCTTCTTCCACGATATTCCAGGCAAAGGCGGCCGAGGGGAAGAGACCCCAGCGGTTCTCCTTGGAGAAACGCGAAGAGGCATCGTCGCGCAACGAGAAGGTGAACAGGTATTTCGAGTCGATCGAGTAGTTTACACGGCCGAAGAACGAGAGCAGATAATACTCACGACGGTCCGAGGGGCTGTCGAGGTAAACCTCGTCGCGGTTGGCGTTATAGAACGAGATGTTGTCGTACTTCACATAGTTGTGTTGCCAGGAGTAACCGGCCATCACATCGAGGTGGTGGATACCGAACTGCTTGTTGTAGTTGGCATACAGCTCGAGCAGCGTGTTGGAGTTGATGTTGGCATACTCTTCGTAGAGGTCGCGACCCGACATGTTGTTGCGAGCCGAGGTTACCGACCCGAGAGCGGCATATTTGTAGCCGTCGGTACGGGCCACGTCGTAACCCAGGTTCAGGTTCAGGCGCAGGTCTTCGAGGCCGTGAATCTTATAGTCCAACTGCACGTTACCCAACGAACGCCACGAGTCGTTGCGGTTGGTATAGTCGTAGAGTTGCGACAGGGGGTTGATGCCGTAGTTGGTACTTACCTGACCGCCCACGTTCCAGTTCCAGTAGCCGTTGAAGAGCTCTTTGTTGATGCTGCCGTCGGCATTGCGGAAGTAGGGTTCCTGCGTCGGGGTGAAGGAGATGGCGCTGCCCACGGCTCCCGAGTTGGGATAGTTGGCCTTGTTGTAGATACCCTTGGCGTTGATGTTCACGCTCAGGTGGTCATCGAAGAATTTGGGAGTCATGCTTATCGAGAGGTTGGCACGCTGGTTGTCGCCCACCTTCAACGTAGCCTCGTCGTAGGTGTAGCCCATGCTCACCCGGTAGGGGAACTTGCCTTTCACATTGCCATAGACACTCAGGTTCTGGTCGGTCGTGAAGGCCGTGCGGTAGATGAGGTCCTGCCAGTTGGTATTGGCCGTACCCATGAGCGACTCTACGGTCTCCAGACGGCTGGTGCCGGCATAGGTGCTGCGCATGTAGTCGCGATATTGGTCGCCCGTCATCACGTCGAGTGTCGAGCTGTTCTGTTTCAAACTGTAGCTGGAGTTGTAGCTCACCTGCACATTCTTGCCGGTGCCCTTCTTGGTGGTGATGATAATCACACCATTCGAAGCACGCGAACCGTAGATGGCGGTGGCCGAAGCATCCTTCAATACCGTATAGGTGTCGATGTCGTTGGGGTTGACCGATGCCAGCGGGTTGGCCATGCCGGCACCACCCTCGGCCGTAACAGGTACCCCGTCGATTACGATCAAGGGGTCGTTCTTGGCCTTCAACGAAGCGGCGCCACGAATACGAATCGTTGCACTACCGGTGGGGTCGCCCGCTGCGGGAGTAACCAACAGGCCCGGTACCTTGCCCTGCAGCATCTGGTCGGGCGAAGTGACGGCACCACGGTTGATGTCCTCGGCCTTGATGGCGGTAATCGAACCGGTGAGGTCGGTCTTTTTCACCGTACCGTAACCAATCACAACCACCTCGTCAAGCAGCTCTTCGTTTTCGTGCAAAACAAATTTCATCAACTCGCTGGCGGGTTGTTCCTGAGGTTGATAGCCAATGTACGAAACGGCGATGATGTCGCCCTTGTTGGCCTTGATGGTAAAGTTTCCGTCGATATTGGTACTCGTTCCGTTGCCAGTTCCCTTCACCAGGACGTTGGCTCCGATAATAGCCATACCCGTGTTGTCCAATACAACACCCTTCACTGTCATGCTCTGTGCGAAAGCATGTGCAGGTAGCAAGAAACCTACTATACACCATAATAGGATTTTGCTCGCAATTTTCAGAATTTTTCTTTTCATGTTATTAGCTTAAAGTAAAAAGTTTTCTTAATATTATTGGAATCATCGAATGCGGGCCCCTCCAGACATAACGCCTTTGCAGCTACGAATCAATGACTTCAGTGAAAATACCGTGTGCCTCCGCGATAGAGAAAGAGGCTGGGCTCCCCGACGGGAGCCTCGACTTCTTTCACGAGGGGAGAAATTTACTTAATCTCTTTAATCGAGATGGCGTATCCGCCACCCACGGCTGCGGTAAGTTTGAGTTTGCTCTTGTTGGTTACTTTCTTGTGAGTAATGGTATAGGCCTGCGGATTGGTCTCCCAGTGGGCATCCTTGGCGTCGGCATAGATGGTGGCCTCGTACTTCTTGCCCGGGGTGAGGAAGTCGAGCACGAGCTCCGACTTATGTCCGTTATAACCGGCCGTACAGCCTATGTACCAGTCGTCGGTCCCCTTGGCCCGGCGGGCTATGGTGATGTATTCGCCCGGCTCGGCCTCCAGGTATTTGCTCTCGTCCCAGTCGATGGCCACATCCTTGATGAACTGGAAGGCATCGGGGAAGCGCTGGTAGTTCTCGGGAATGTCGGCAGCCATCTGCAGCGGGCTGTACATAGTCACATAGAGGGCCAGCTGACGGGCCAGCGTGGTGCGGGCACGCGAGGTGTTCGAGGGGGTCATCTTGCTGCAATCGGTCTCGAAGATACCCGGGGTGTAGTCCATCGGGCCGCCAATGAGGCGGGTAAAGGGCAGAATGGTGGTGTGGTTCACGTGGTTGCCGCCGAATGCCTCGTACTCGGTACCCCGGGCCGACTCGTTGGCGATGAGGTTGGGATAGGTACGGCACAATCCGGTGGGACGCACAGCCTCGTGGGCATTGACCATGATCTTATAGTCGGCAGCCTTGTCTACGGCATAGAGGTAGTGGTTGACCATCCATTGCCCGTAGTGGTGTTCGCCACGGGGAATGATGTCGCCCACGTATCCGCTCTTGACGGCATGGTAACCGTTGTCGACCATAAAGCGGTAGGCGTTGTCCATGTGACGTTCGTAGTTGCGTACCGACGAGGAGGTCTCGTGGTGCATGATCATCTCCACCCCTTTCTCGGCCGCATAGCGGTGAATCTCCTGCACGTCGAAGTCGGGATAGGGTGTTACGAAATCGAATACATAATCCTTGCTGTTCCCGAACCAGTCTTCCCAACCGATGTTCCAGCCTTCGACCAGCACGGCGTCGAAACCGTTGGCCGCCGCAAAGTCGATGTAGCGCTTCACGTTCTCGGTGTTGGCCGAGTGGGTGCCATTGGGCTTGGTCTTGGAGTAGTCGGTCTCGTCCAGATGCACGCTATACAGGTCGTTGGTATAGGCCCAGGTGCCTTTGCCGGTAATCATATCCCACCAGATGCCGATGTATTTCGTCGGTTTTATCCAGGAGGTATCGGTGAGTTTGCAAGGTTCGTTCAGGTTGAGGGTGATGCGCGAGGCGAGGATGTCGCGGGCATCGTCGCTCACGATAATCGTGCGCCAGGGCGAACGGCAGGGGGTCTGCATGTAGCCCTTGTCGCCTTTGGCATCGGGGGTGAGCCACGACTCGAACACCAGGTTCTTGTCATCGAGGTTCAGGTGCATGCACGAGTAATCGACCAGAGCGGCTTCGTGCAGGTTGATGTAGAGGCCGTCGTCGGTCTTCATCATCAGGGCCGTCTGCACGCCGGTGGGCGAGAAGGGAGTTTGCGACGAGTTGGGCGTAATGGCTTGCTTCATCAGCCCCCGAATCTCGGAGAGGCGCGAAGTGGTGTAGTCGTACTCCTGGGTATCGTAGTCGCCCGGAATCCAGAAGGCGGTATGGTCGCCGGCCATGGCAAACTGAGAGTGCTCCTCCTTGATAACGAAATAGTTGAGCTCTTTCTGCTGCGGGAACTCGTAGCGGAAGCCCAGACCATCGTTGAACAGCCGGAAGCGAATGACAATCTGACGTTTGTTCTGAGGCTGGTCGAGGGTCACGGCCAGCTCGTTGTAGTGGTTGCGTATCTGGCTCTCTTCGCCCCAAACCGGAGTCCAGGTCTCGTCGAAACTCGATGTCTGAGTCTGGGCCACCGTGAATCCGTTCATCAGATTGGCCTTGGCTTCCAGCCCTTCGATTTTTTTCGGACCGGAGAGTTGAAAGTCGGTTTGTGCGTTGGGGTCCTCCTGCTTGAGTTCCAGACCCAGGGTGCTGGTCTTGATGACCGGCTTTCCTTTATAAGATAAATCGTAGGCAGGTGCCCCGTTGGCAGTGAGGCTGAAGTTCATCACCAGATTGCCGTCTGGCGAAACCAACTGCTGGCCATTCGACAGGATGGGTATACATACCATGGCCCCGGCCAGGATGAGATGTTTGATGCTATTCATGGTGCGTTTTTTTGGTTAACTTGTTACGTGTTTGAGTTTGGTTTCAAAATTAGAGGATAAAGAGCCCTTTCTATTCGGATAGAATAAATTTATAAACGCTTTATCTTCTCAAACTTCTTATTTACAAACAATTGAATCTTTCGCTCCACCGAAATATTATAAACGGTTTAGAAGCAGAGCAGCAGCGATTCGCGAGGCTCGAGCGAGAGTTTCTCCCCCAGTTCGACCGTGCGGCCGCTCAAGAAGTCGGTAGCCGAAGCTGCGGGCAACACCTCGCGATAGGGAGTGAGGTTGATCTCTTGCGGCTCGTCCGACCCGTTCATAATCACAACGGCCGAATGCTCGCCATACTTCCGCTCATACACATATACGTTACTCATTATCGAGAAGTGGGTCAGACTCCCTTTCCCGATTACGTCGTTGCCCTTACGCCAGTTCAACAGCTTGCGGGTGTAGTCGAAGGCTTCGTTTTGCAGGTCGGAGCGCCCCTCGGCCGTGAAGCAGTCGCTCTTGTCGCCCGACCAGCCGCCGGGGAAGTCGCGACGCAGCATACCGTCGCCTTCGCTCTTGTCGGCCGCCATCACAATCTCGGTGCCGTAGTAGAGTTGCGGGATGCCGCGTGTGGTGAGCAGGAAGAGCAGCGCCTGTTTGTAGCGGGTGAGGTTGGCGGTATCCTCCGCTTTCTTGTAGAAACGCGAGGTGTCGTGGTTGTCGAGGAAGATGAGCAGACTCATGGGATTGGGATAGACCAGGTCTTGCGTGAGGTAGTCGTACAACCGGTAGAGGCCGCCGCCCCAGTCGGTCGTCTCCTCGTCAAAGGCTTTGTTCATCAGGTCGGTGAGGGGGAAGTCCATGACGGTGGGCAGGTTGGAGTTGCGGGGTGCAGCCAGCCGGCTGTCCTTCTGCCAGAACGACACCAGCACATTGCTGTTGAGCCACGTCTCGCCCACGATGTTGAAGCGGGGATACTCGTCGAGTACCTCGCGACACCACTGCGACATGAAGTCGAAATCGGCATAGGGGTGCGTATCCTGGCGGATGCCGTTGATACCGGCATACTCGATCCACCAGATGCTGCTCTGAATCAGGTAGCGGGCCACGTGGCGGTTGCGGTGGTTCAAGTCGGGCATCACCTGGGTAAACCAGCCGTCGGTAGCCAGCCGACGCTCATACTCGCTGGCATGGATGTCCTGCACGCTGGCCGTCTTGAATGAGGTCTGGGTATAGTGCGACTTGAAGTTGAACCAGTCGGTCGAAGGCTTATCCTTGAACAGGTAGTTCTCGCTGCCGCAGTGGTTGAAAATCATATCCATCACCACCTTCAGCCCCTTCTGGTGAGCCTGCTCGGCCAACGCCTTGAACTCCTCGTTGCTGCCCAGGCGGCGGTCTACCTGATAGTAGTCGGTGATGGCATAGCCGTGATACGAACCGTCGGGCATGTCGTTTTCCTGAATGGGGTTGAGCCAGATGGTAGTCACGCCCAAATCGGCCAGATAGTCGAGGTGGTCGGCCACCCCCTTCAGGTCGCCGCCGTGGCGGGCATACTGTCCGTTGCGGTCGACCTTATTCTCCAACATGCCGGGCACCACGTCGTTGTCGGGGTTACCGTTGGCAAATCGGTCGGGCATAATCAGATAGAGTACATCCGAGGCGGTAAAGCCCTCGATGTCGTTGCCGTTCCGGCTGCGGGCTTTCAGCTCATAGGGGACCGTAACGACCTTTTTTCCCTTCTTCAGCACAATGTCGAAGGTCTGCGGAGCCGCCTCGGAGAGGTCGACATACAACAACAGGTAGTTGGGATTGGTCTGTTTCACGACCTCTTTCAGCTCTACGTCGCGACTCGAGAGGGTCACGTCGCAGGCGGCAATGCGGTCGCCATACAATAAAATCTGTAACTCCGGATTCTTCATACCCGCCCACCAGAAGGTAGGAGCAACTTTCTTTACAATCGGTGCAGAGGCAAAGAGATGAGCCGGCCAAATCAAGAAGCTAAACATGATGATAAACAATGTGCAGGTCCTTTTCATACTATTAGAATATTGGTGTATACAAATATAAAAAAAATGTGAACGTAGCCATGGAATTAGAATATTTTTATAAATGATGCAACGGTTCATACACCTGTAATACAATTGATTAGATTTTTCTACAAATCAGAAAATATAAACCGTTTCAACGCCTGTTCCCGCTTTTTCAAACCATTTCGTCTCCCCATAAAGGGGGTGTATGGCCACAAAGCCCCCGGGGTACTCCCCCACTCGATTTCTACCCGCTCCCAGAACTTCGAGCAAGGCGAGAATAATCCCTCTCGTTTTCATTTTTTAATGGAAAATTTATTATATATTTGTATTAAGGATTAAAAACTGTTTATGCGTAAGGTTGTATTTGCTCTATGGATGCTGATTCTTTGCCCCGTGGCCGGTGCAGAGAATACAGAGACACAACAGGTACTGGAACGATTGGATGCCGTGATTGCACAGAAGGAGAGCTACCGGTCTCGCAAGGAGGCCAAAATCGGAGAGTTGAAACAAAAGTTACGCCAAGCCTCATCGGCATCGGAGAAGTACAGGTTCTGCAACTCGCTTTTCTATGAATACCTTCACTATCAAGCCGATTCGGCTACCCGCTACCTCAATCTGAAGGAGGAGATAAACCCAGACCCCATATTCCCCGACAGCAAGGCCGAACACACGATATGCCGGGCCGAGGTGATGAGCGTCATGGGCATGTACAACGATGCCTTGCTCGAATTGGAGACCATAAATCCCGGTCGCCTGGGCGAGGAGACCCGCCTCAAATACTACTATGCCTGCCGCTCGTGCTATGGCTGGCTGGCCGACAACATCGTAGACCCGCAGGTGAAGCAGAAGTATCTGGAGAAGACCGACCTCTATCGCGACTCCATCGCCCAATTTCCCCTGAACGAGACCGACCGCACCATCCTGATGGCCGAGCGGCTGACTCTGAACGGCAACCCCGACGAGGCTATCCCGATGCTCGACAAGCAACTGGCCACGGTCCGCGACATGCAGTACCTGTCGTATCTCAACTACACCATGTACGATGCCTATCGGGCCAAGGGCGACGTGGAGAAACAGATCTACTACCTGGCACAGACCGCCATTTGCGACCTGGAGCGGGTGGTACGCGAGTATGCCTCGCTGCAGAAACTGGCCTGGCTGATGTATGAACAGGGCGACATAGACCGGGCCTACTGCTACCTGAACTGCTCGATGGAGGATGCCGTGAGCTGCAACGCCCGCCTGCGGTTCCTGGAGGTGACCGAGTTCTACCCCATCATCGACCGGGCCTATCGCGAGAAAGACGAGCATGAGCAGTCGGTCGTGCGCGGCATGTTGATGGGCATAAGCGTATTGTCGCTGCTGCTGATTGTGGCGGTCTTCTACCTGTACCACTGGATGAAGAAGCTCTCGGCCATGCGGAAGAGCCTGTACGAGGCCAACTGCGAACTGAAAAACTCGAACGCCACGCTGGCACAAATCGGCAAAATCAAAGAGGTGTACATAGCCCGCTATCTGGACCGCTGCGTGGGCTACCTCGAGAAACTGGAGCAATACCGCCGTTCGCTGGAGAAGCTGGCCATGACCTCCAAAATCGACGAACTCTTCAAGACCATACGCTCCGACCAGTTCCTGCGCAGCGAGCGCGAGGCCTTCTACCGCGAGTTCGACAAGTCGTTTCTCGACCTCTTCCCCAACTTCATCGAAGACTTCAACAAGCTGCTGGTCGAGGAGGGGCGCATCTATCCCAAACCGGGCGAACTGCTCAACACCGAGTTGCGCATCTTTGCCCTCATCCGTCTGGGGGTAACCGATGCCAACCGCATCGCCCACTTCCTGAGCTACTCGCTGGCCACGGTATACAACTACCGCAGTAAGATACGCAACAAGGCGGCCGGCGACAAGGAGCGATTCGAACAGGAGGTGATGAATCTGTAACCGCATGGAGCGGTCGGGAGCGGTGCGGCCGGTGCCTGTTCCATAAGCTGTATATTATTATTCGCGGCCGGTCAATCGGGCCACGGCAAAACGCACGGCAAACCACAGGTGACGCACGAAGGTGGGCAGCGTGCCGTAGTAACGGCACATAATCGCATATCGCTCACGCAGCGAGGCCTTGCGGTTGGCGGTGGTAACCCCCTCGTTGAGGTAGTCGACGAGGGTCTCGTGCGTGTTGGTAATCGTGCGGGCCGCCAGCATGCAGCGGATACACCAGTCGTAATCGGCCGAATAGCGATATTGCAAATCATACTCGGGAGCTATCGTCCGCCGCACCACGAAAGCCTGGTGGCACACCAGCATACCCATGCGGAAACTCTTCACCGTCAACACCTCGGGGGCCTGCAACCGACGCATGGCCACGAAACGGCGTTGGGCATCGACGAGAGCCGTCTCGCCATAGACGATGTCGGGATCGTTTTTTTCGATGGAACGGGCTATTTTCTGCAACGTATCGGGGGCATGCAGGGCATCGCCAGCATTCAGGAAGATGAGGTATCGGCCCTTAGCCCGGCGCAGTCCCTTGTTCATGGCGTCGTAAAGCCCCCGGTCGGGTTCGCTCGTCACCGAGGTGACGGCCCGCGAGGCCCGGGCCAGGGCTACCGTGCCGTCGGTCGAGGCTCCGTCGACCACCAGATATTCATAATCGGTAAAGGTTTGGCACTCGACACTCTGCAACGTGGCGGGCAATGTAGCCTCCGCCTGGAAGGTAATCGTGATAATCGAGAAAAGCGGACTCTCCATCATAACTTGTTTTTCATAAATAACTCTATATCAGTAAAGCTGTCGGCCTGTTGGCGGAGCTGGTCGAAGGGGCGCTCCCACCAGCGCGAGGCGAGCAGATAGGCAATCTGCCGGTCGTCAAACCGCTTGCGTATCTCGCGGGCCGGTACCCCGCCTACAATCGTATAGGGCGGCACATCGTTCACCACCACGGCTCCCGTGGCAATGACAGCCCCCGTACCGATGCGTATGCCCGACATAAGCGTCACGTTGTTGCCCATCCACACATCGGCCCCCACCTCGATGCTGATGCCCCGCTCGGGGTCGCAGTAGCGGCTCTCCTCGAACCGTTGCTCCCGCACAAACGAGAATCCCGGCTGACCGTGGGGCGAGAAGAAGGCGGGGTGAGTAGAGACAAAGGTGTGGGTGGGGTGCTGCCCGTTGACAATGCGCACGTTGCGCCCGATGGAGCAGAAGGGCCCCACCTCGGCATCGGTGAAGTTGCTGCCGCGGCAAATGTAGGTACCCCGGCCTATGTGGGCCCCGGCCAGCAGCACGTTGTCCTGTATGGTGTTGTAGCCCTCGAGGCGGGTACGGCCGTTGATATAAGCCTTGTACGATACACGCGAATGGTGGGCCAGGCGGTAGTAAAACTGCATGAAAAACATGACGATGCGGCTGGCCAGGCGGGTTAAGTCTCTCATCGGTTCATCTCCTCTTTTTAAATAATCGAATCCACAGGTTGCCGATAAATACCAGCAGTTTGTGCCGGTAGGAATAGTTGTAACGATAGGTACGCGAGTAGACCTTGCGGGCAAGCTGGCACTCCTTGATCGGTGAAATGGGCACCACCTCGATGGGATTGGGGTCGAGGGTCTGCGTGCAGAGCTGCATGGTGTTGCAGTGGGTGCCGCTGCCGTCGAAACCCACGTTGTCGACCAACGACCGCTCGGTGCCCAGCATGAGTTTGTCACGCAGGAAGAGCGAGGCATACCACCGCACGAACCACGAGTTGTTGCGCCCGGCAATCTGGTCGCGCAACATCTGGGTGAAGTGAAAGCCGCCGTCGAGGTCGAACTGCCAGCAGAGCCCGCGCGACTCGATTTCGTGCAACAGCTTGGCCCCGTCGGGCTCGAAGTATTGCCAGGCCCGACGCCAGGTACCCCACCCCCAACTGTTGCACCACTTGATGAGGAAGGTCTCGGGCAAGCGGCCCTTGTGGTCGAGCATGTGGCAAGTCACATGGCACACCTGCTCCTCCTCTTTATAGGTCTCAAGGGCTTCGTTCATAAAGCGCAGGAACCAGGGCGACACCACCAGGTCGTCTTCCAGCACAATCACCCGGTCGTACTGCTTCAGCACAGTCGTGACTCCGTCGATGACATTGGCGGCCAACCCCCTATTTTCGGGACGCTCCACCACCGTCACCCGGCGGAATTTCCAGGGCCGGGACACCACCCGGCGCACGGCTGCCACGGCCTCCTCGCCGCCCGGTTTGGCCCCGTCGGCAAAGATGTAAAGCTCGCTCTCGGCAGCCAGCTTGTTCTGCTCCAGATGCTCCAGGCAGATACGGGTGTGCTCGGGCCGGTTGTAGACAAACAATATGACAGGAGCTAATTCCATATCGGTCGTATTTTCGAATGAATAGATTCCAGGAATACCGGGAGACCTCGCTTGCAGCTCTCCCTCACGGCGGTAATGTAGCTGTACTGCCACAATAGTCGACCGCTTGCCGCAACATAGAAAAGGACCTCGCTCCAGCGCCCTCGCAAGAGAGCCCGCAAGGCCGGTTTCCACGGAGCCAGGATACCTCCCCACAGACGGCTGAAAAGAGAGCCGTTTACATCGGCAACCACTGTGAGGTAATAGATGCGGTCAAGGCGCATCTGCATGGCACGAGGTGTAGGCCGATCCTGCCGGTCGTGATACCCTTTTGTCTGCGGAGCATACCCCACCCGATAGCCGTAGTAACGGACTCGGTGGATATAGTCGACATCCTCGCCATAATGGAAGAAGAGGGGCGAGAAGCCACCCACTTTCCGCAATACCGTTACGGGTATAAACCAAAATGCCGCATTGATGAACGTCACCTCGACGAGAGCCGATTTTTTCGATGAAATGGGTAATTTACCTCCTATATATCGGGCAAATGAACTGTCGAGACGACTGCCCTGTCCGTTGAAATGAACCGGCGAAATCACGCCATACTCGGGATTCTGCTGCGACAACTCCACCCATGAACCTATGGTGTCGGGCTCAATCCAGGCATCCTGATTGAGCAGAAATACATAGTCGTAATTTTCGTCAATAGCTATCTTCATGCCCAAGTTGTTGGCCTGTCCGAAGCCCAAGTTTCTTTGACTCCTCAACAGACGAACCCATCGATATTTCTCAGCGAGAATCTCTACCGTGCGGTCGGTCGAAGCATTGTCGACCACCACTACATCGGTCGGATAGTGCGACTGCTCGAGGCTACCCAGACAACGCTCTATCCACGGCTCGAAGTTGTACGAGACGATAATCGTGAGCACCCGGGGGCACTGAGCTCCATTCTGTAACGTCATGCCTCACCTCCTTTCTGCAAGCGGGCTTTCAACATCGACATGCTCTCTTGCCACATCTCCAGCTTCAGCAGATAGGCTCCGCCCAGGTAGGCGACAGCGTAGACCAACGGCACAATGCACAACCTCCACACGTCGCCCGGCAACAACAGGTAGACTCCAGCCGAAACGATGGCCGAACCTAATGCCAGCAGGAAATAAGGAGATATATCCTTGAGGTATCCGCCAAAGCCATAGCCGATGAACCTGCGGGCAAAAAATATGCCCGTGACCAGCGACAGCAACGAATACGAGACCCACCACACGATAAGGCTCATAATACCCGACGAATAGAACAGGGCGATACCCAGAAAGAGATAAGACTTCTTGCCAATCTCGATAAAGAGATTGAGTCGCGAATAGCCCAAGCTATTGAACAAATCGTAAAAGAGAATGATAAAGGGCGAGCAGATACCCGAGAGGCACAACAATCGGAAGTAGGGCACCGAAGGGAGCCACTGAGCCTTGAGCACCAGGAGGATAAACGGGTAGGATACCACAATCATGAGCAGCATGATGGGGAAAATGAAGAAGGCGATGGCCCGCACATTCTTCCGGCAGATGCGGTTGAGCCGCGGCAGGTCGTCCTGCACGGTCGAGAATACCGGAAAGGCTACCGAGCGGAATATGTTGCTGATGAGCGACGAGGCTATATCCTGATATTTGTCGGCCTGGGTATAATAGCCCGTCTGTGTCATGCCGTAGAACTTACCGATGATGATGGGATAGATTTTGTTGAATACGTTGTTGATGATGCCCGAGACCACCAGGTTGGAACTGTAGCCGAAAAACTCGCGCAACGACTCCATGCGGAAGACCCACTGCGGCCGCCAGTCGTTAAAGAGCCAGAAAAAGAGGGCCCGCAGTGCAGCCAACCCCAGCGTCTGGGTAACCAGTGCCCATACTCCCATGCCGCAGTAGGCCATCACTACCGCCGCAATCGAGGCCAGCCCCAGTGCCCACAGGTTGACCCGCGCATTCACCGAGAGCTTGAAGTGCTTGAAAAGCAGCGTCTGCTGAATGAGCGAGAGCGCATTCATGGGGATAACCAGAAAGAGCACCCGGCAGATGGCTGTAAGGTCGGGCTCGTTGAAGAAGTCGGCAATCCATGGAGCGGCCGCGTAGAGCAACCCGTAGAGCAGGCAACTGATGGCGATATTGAGATAGAACACCGTGCTGTAATCGGCCTGCGTCGCCTCCTTCTTGCGGATAAGTGCCGAAGAGAAACCGCTATCGATCAAGATGCCCGAGAGCGCGATAAAGATGGTAAGCACCCCCACCTTTCCGTAGTCGGTAGGCGAAAGCTGCCGCGCCAAGATGATGCCGGCCACCAGATAGAACAGCTGTTGCCCCAACTTGTCGGCCGAACTCCACACGAGCGCCTTTGTCGTCTTTTTCTTCAAATTCTCTTCCATATACCCAATGGCAGTCGATAACCTTCTGCCCTACAAAGATAATGAAAGTCGAAAGTAGAAAAACAAGCTCGCTTGATTTTTATACTGAGACGCATCTTATCTTCGTGTAACAAAGATAATGAAAGGTGAGAGCAGAGGCAAAAAGAAAGCCAAGTTTTCATTTTTGGCTATGCCGAACCGCATCTTGTCTTCTGCAAAGATGAGAAAGTCGAAAGTAGAAAAACAAGCCGGCTCCAGATTTTTATCAGCCAAGTCCGTCACGAGCTCCACAGACAACCGACGACAACGCCCCGAGAGCGGTTGTAAGCACATTTTTCGAGACGAAAAAGCACGCATATACTTTCACTTTTCGTAATTTCGCGCCCGAAATCGGTTGTGTCAAACAATTTTAAAGGCTGTTTTCAGTTATTATAAATACCGGGATTTTGACGAACGCCACCGAAAAGCGTCCGGGAAAGAGAGTATGAAGATTGCGAAAATCGTTGTCGTTGCCTTGTGCTGTCTGGTCTTTGCCCCTGCAAAGGCCCAGATCGACACGCAGTTCAGCCAATACTGGGCGCTCCCCGGCTATTACAACCCGGCAGCCGCCGGCAGCACCGACAAACTGAACATACTCACTTCGACCCGGCAACAGTGGATAGGCATGCCGGGAGCACCGCAGACCTACTTCGTCACCGGCGACATGCCCTTCAAGTTTCTGAAACAGAACCACGGCGTGGGTCTGGTCGTCACCTCCGAGACCGAGGGTCTCTACTCCCACCTGATTGTAGGGGCGCAATACGCCTTCAAACTGAAGTTGTGGACGGGCGTCCTCAGCCTGGGCGTGCAGTTGGGCATGCTCGACGAACGGTTCGACGGAACCCAGGTGAGCATCCCCACGAGCGACTATCACCAGGCGACCGACGACGGAATACCCACCACCGAGCTGCAAGGCATGACCTTCGACATGTCGTTCGGCGTGTGGTACTCGCACCCCTGGTTCTATGCCGGCTTGTCGGTGTCGCACCTCAACGAGCCCCATCTCACTTTTGAGGACAAATACGAAACCTATATCGGCCGATCCTATTATTTTATCGCCGGAAGCAATATTCCCATTAAAAACACGTTATATGAAGTGCAGCCTTCCATGATGGTGAAAAGCAACCTCAACGTGACACAATACGAATTGTCGTGCCGCTTGAAATACAACAAGTTGTTTTGGGGTGGCCTCTCCTACCGCTGGAAAGATGCCTACATATTCATGATAGGTGCCGAATATAAGAACTTCATCGCGGGATATGCCTACGACTACCCGGCATCGGCTATCGTCAAAGCCAGCAGCGGGAGCCACGAGGTCTTTCTCGGATACCGTTTGAAACTCGACCTGTCGGACAAGAACAAGAACAAACATAAAAGCATACGCATAATGTAGCTGTAGCCTATGAAAAAGATAATCGTGTATATCACACTCGCCATTCTCCTCGCATCGTGCTCCCCCTCGTCGCGCCACAGCGGTGAAGTGACAGGAGTCGGAGGTACGGCATGGAATGAGCCCACCCCCTACGGCATGGTACTCATCTCCCGCGGTTCGTATAAGATGGGACCCGCCGAGAAGGACACGGTTTGGGGCACCCAGCAGGAACCCCGATCGGTCTCGATCGACGCCTTCTGGATGGACGAGACCGAAATCACCAACTCGAAATACAAACAGTTTGTATTCTGGGTGCGCGACTCCATCATCCGCGAGCGTCTGGCCGACCCTGCCTACGGCGGTAACGAGGTCTTCAAAATCGAAGAGGACCGCGAAGGAAACCCCATCAAGCCCCGCCTCAACTGGGACAAGGCTATCCCCTGGCGCAACCCCACCGAAGACGAGGCCCGCGCCATCGAGAGCGTCTACCGCATCAACCCCATTACGGGTCAGAAACAGCTCGACGCCTCGCAAATGAACTATCGGTACGAGGTGTATGACTATACCGAGGCTTCGAAGCGGAAAAACCGCCTCGACCCCGCCTTGCGCGACCTCAACACCGACCACACCCCCAACTACGACGAAGTGGTGATGATTTCGAAAGACACCGCCTATATCGACGACGACGGCCGCATCATCCGCGAGACCATCACCCGTCCCCTGGGCAGCGAGTTCGATTTCCTCAACACCTATATCATCAACATCTACCCCGACACCACGGTATGGGTCAACGATTTCGAGAATGCCTACAACGAACCCTACGTGCGGCTCTACTTCTCGCACGCCGGCTACAACGACTATCCCGTGGTGGGTGTGTCGTGGGAACAGGCCAACGCCTTCTGCGCCTGGCGCACCGCCCTGCTCAAGGGCTCGCTCGGCCGCAACTCCGTCGTGATAGAGCCCTACCGCCTCCCCACCGAGGCCGAGTGGGAATATGCCGCCCGTGCCGGAAAGAACGAGAACAAATACCCCTGGGCCGGCAACCTGCCGATGGCCGAAAAGGGGTGCTTCTATGCCAACTTCAAACCCGACGACGGTAACTACGTGAAGGACGGCAACCTCATCACCTCGCCCGTGGGCTCCTATTCGCCCAACGAGTTCGGTCTCTACGACATGGCCGGTAACGTATCGGAGTGGACCTCGACGGCCTACACCGAGGCCATCTCGCAAAACACCAGCGACCTCAACCCCGAGTACAAGTACAACGCCGCCAAAGAGGACCCCTACCGCATGAAGCGCAAGGTGGTACGGGGCGGTTCGTGGAAAGATGTGTCGAACTTTATCCGTTCCGACATACGCATGTGGGAATACCAGAACGAGCAACGCTCCTACATCGGCTTCCGCTGCGTACGCTCCCAGATCGGGTTCGCCAAAGTACGTAGATAATTCAACCCCACCTATATAAAACAGTTCAGGAATCATGGGAAAATACAAAAGATATAAAAACCGCATTGAAAAGTTCCTTTCGAGCGACAAGGGACAACGCTTTTTCAATTTTGCATACAGTTTAGGCGCCGCCGTCGTTATCTGGGGTGCCCTGTTCAAGATTCTGCACCTCCCCGGCGGCAGCTTGCTGCTGTCGATCGGTATGGGTACCGAGGTGCTCATGTTCATCCTCTCGGCCTTCGATACCCCGCCCAAGACCTATCACTGGGAAGAGGTATTCCCCGTGCTGAACAGCAAGAACCCCGAAGACCGTCCCGATTTCTCGGGCGGTGGTGGCGGAACCGTCATCATCGGCGGTAACGGCAAAGGCGGCAATGGTGGTAACGGCGGTAACGGCGGTGGATATGCCGGAGGCGGCCAACTCGAAGTATCGGCCGCAGACGCCCGTCGGGCCGTAGGTATCCCCGAAGGTCTCAACCTGAGCGAAGCCGATACCCAAAGCCTCACCGACAGCATCCAGAAGATGTCGGCCGCAGCCGACCAGCTCTCGCGCATGGCCGAACTCACCGACGCTACCCAGCAATACCTTACCCAACTCTCGGGTATCGCCGAGCAGATGGACCGGTTGCGCCAGACCACCGAAAGCCTCACGGCCGTATCGAACACGCTGTTGCAGTCGTACCGCAACATCACCGAGAACTCCGAGGGCATCTCGGACACCTCGCAAGGCTACGTCACCGGCATGGAGACCCTCAACCGCAACATCAACGGCTTGAACACCATCTACGAGATACAGCTGAAGAGCATCAGTTCGCAAATCGACAACATCGACCGCGTGAACACCGGCCTGCGCAACATACGCGACATGTACGAACGCTCGGCATCGGACAGTACCCGCTACTGCCAGGAGGCCGAAAAGATGACCCAATACATACAACAACTCAACTCGGTCTACGAGAAGATGATCACCGCCATGACCATCAACATGTACCGGCCCATGGGAGGCGCACCTGCACCCGCACCCACCCCCGACCCGACCGAGAAACCCAAAGACGACCCCGAACAAAAGTAACGACATGGCATCGAATAACAACAGACTTTCACCCCGGCAGAAGATGATAAACCTCATGTATATCGTCCTCACTGCCATGCTGGCCCTCAACGTGTCGTCCGATGTGCTCAACGGATTCAAGCAGGTTGAAGACGGATTGGAAAGATCTACCTCGAATGCTTCGCTCCAAAACGACGCCCTCTACCAGAAACTGGCTGCCTTCAACAGCCAGAACCCCGAAAAGGGCGGCCAGTGGTACAAAAAATCGCTGGATGTCAAAAGACAAACCTCAGAGCTGTACAACTACATCGACTCGCTCAAGACCCTCATCGTCAAGAAAGCCGACGGTAAAGACGGCGACGTGAACAATATCGAACGCCAGGACGACCTCGAGGCCGCCTCATACATCATGCTCTCGCCCGCCCAACGGCAAGGTGCGAAACTGAGAAAAAAGATCGACGACTACCGTACCCTCATCAGCGGCTTCATGACCGACTCGGTGAAACGGGCCACCATCGAAAACTACCTCTCGACCTCGATTCACTCGGGCAGCAGACGGGTGGTGAACAACCCCTCTCTGTGGGAGACGACCATGTTTGAAAACATGCCCGTCATCGCCGCCGTCACCATCCTCACCAAAATACAGAGCGACGTGCGCTACGCCGAGAGTGAGGCCCTGCACACCCTCATCAACAACATCGACGAGGGCGACGTGCGCGTGAACCAGCTCAACGCCTTTGTCATCCCCAACTCCAAAAACATCATGCGGGGCGGCAAATACAGCGCCAACATCGTGCTGGCCGCCATCGATACCACCCAGCGGCCGGCCATCTACATCAACGGCAAGCGTCTGCCCGACGAGAACCGCGGCCTCTACGAGACCTATTGCGGCAGCACCGGCATATTCGACTTCAAGGGATACCTCGAGGTACCGCGGGGCGACGGCTCCATGACGCGCCACGAGTTCTCCTCGTCCTACACCGTAGTAGAACCCAGCGCCACCATCTCGGCCACCTTGATGAACGTACTCTACGCCGGTATCGGCAACCCCATCAGCATATCGGTTCCCGGCATCCCCAACCACGCCATCCAGGCCACGATGACCAACGGAACCCTCACCCGGCAAGGCGACAACTGGATTGCCAAACCCTCCAAGGTGGGACAAAATGCCGTCATCACCGTAACGGCCACCATGGACGGCCGTTCGCAGACGGTAGCCAACACCCAGTTCCGCGTGCGGCAACTGCCCGACCCCATGCCCTACATCGCCTACAAGGACGAAAACGGCTATGAACAGAAATACAAAGGCGGGAAACCCTTCCCCAAGACCCGGCTGCTCGCAGCCCCCGGCATACAGGCAGCCATCGACGACGACCTACTGAACGTGTCGTACCGCGTATTGCGATTCGAAACGGTCTTCTTCGACTCCATGGGTAATGCTATTCCCGAAGTCTCCGACGGAGCCAACTTCTCGCAACGGCAGAAAGACTCCTTCCGCCGGCTCTCGCGGGGCAAGCGGTTCTACATCTCGAGAGTTCGGGCCGTGGGTCCCGACGGCATAGAGCGCGACCTCTCGCCTATCGAAGTAATTGTAAACTAAGGCTAATAACATGACATACAATTCGATAAACATGAATATCCTGATAAAAAGCTGCCTCACCCTCGGCCTGCTGCTCTCGGTGGTGGGAGGTCAAGCGCAAGTAATCAAGAAAAGCGACTCCAACGACAGCAAAAAGCCCGACACCCAGTTGAGCGTGCGGGCCCAGTCGCTCTACGACACCCAGGATGCCTCGGACGCCGACATCCCCTGGATGCGGGTCATCTATCGGCAAATCGACCTCACCAAAGAGAAGAATCTGCCGCTCTACTACCCCGAAGAGTCGACCGCCGATCAGGAGAACCTCTTCCGAATCATCATGAAGCTGCTGGCCAACAACCAGATAGCCGCATACGAATACCTCGACGGGCGCGAAATCTTCACCGACGAATACCGCATCAAGGTGCGCGAGATGTTCGACCGCTTCCACATACTCTATGCCGAGGCCAAGGGCTACTCCGAGAAGAACCCCCGGTTCACCCTCGAAGAGAGCGACATCCCCGCCAACGAGGTACTCTCGTACTACATTCTGGAGAAGTGGAAATTCGACCGCCGCACCTCGCAGCTGAAACCCTCGATCGAGGCCCTCTGCCCCGTGCTGCACCGCACCGGCGACTTCGGCGGCGAGCCGGTGAAATACCCCATGTTCTGGGTCAAGTACAACGACATCCGCCCCTACATCGCCCGTCAGTATATCCTGGCCAGCAACGAGAACAACATCGCGCAGTATAACTACGACGACTACTTCCAGATGCGCATGTACGACGGCGAAATCTACAAGACCCAGAACCTCCGCAACCAGTCGCTCATGCAGATGTACCCCAACGACTCGACGCTCAAACAGGCTCAAGACAGCATCGAGACCCAGCTGAAGAATTTCAACAAAAACCTGTGGGTACCTACCCCCGAGGAGCTGGCCAAAGCCCGCGAAGCTCAGGAGGCCAAAGAGGCTCAGGCCAACGGCGAGGAGGTAACCACCGACAAACAGGAGAAGGCAAAAAGTACCTCGCGCTCCTCCCGAGCCAAGAAACAGAAAGAGGCCAAAGCCAAAAAGCAAAAGCAACCCAAGCAGCAAAAGACCTCATCGGCTCCTGTCCGCTCGGTACGACGAACCCGATAAAAACCGACCTCCATACACCACAAAAGTCACCTCTCACCCGGGGCGACTTTTTTTGCTTTTACATATTATTTCACTAATTTTGTATCATACTATTCACATCATACCATGAAAACCATCAAAGTATTTATAGCCTCATCAGAGGAACTGAAGCCCGAGCGATTGGAGCTCACCTATATGATTCAGCACCTCAACCGCATTCTCAAGCCGAAAGATGTAGAGATTGAACCCGTCAAGTGGGAATATCTCGATGCATCCATGGGCCCGCTGCACAAACAAGAAGAGTATAATCAAGAGCTAAAAAAATGCGAACTGTGCCTGGTTCTCTTTTGGACCCGCTTTGGCGACTATACCAAGAGTGAACTTGATACTGCTTATTCGGAACTATGCGCCGGACGCAACCCGCAGAAACTGTATGTCTACTTCAAAAAAGCCGAAGAGATTTCCCCCGAGCTAAAAGCCTTTAAGGAGAATTTCGCTACAACCTATGGCCACGTCCCATGTCAATTCGATACTGTTGATGACCTAATTCTTTCTTTCCTACTTCAACTCGAAAATTATTTGGATTTGGCACCCGAAATCCAGCCTCAAGTACGCGATTCACAAGTTGAAATCGACGGGCATCCGTTTGTCGAACTTAAAAACATACCCTTTGCCGGTAACAACCCCGAATATCTGCAACTGCTGAAGCAAATTGAAGCCACTCAAGCCCGTGTCTTGAAATATCCCGATGACTTGGATTTCCGGCAGGAACTACACGATTTACAGGAACAGCGCAAAGCGATGGAGAGCAGTCTGCTCGATATGGCCAAACACATCACGAGGCTTTCATCGACAATACCATCGGCCCATCTCACCGAGGCGATGCGGCTTTTCGAAGCAGGTGACAACAAAGGGGCCAGTATCATACTCAATCTTGATGAAACACTTCGCGATGCAGAGGAAACAGCAACTCGTTTAAATGCAATTGCAGAAATATTGGAGGAAACTCAAAAGGCTATTGAATCGAATATTGAAGAGTATCGGCTTCAAATCAAAACCTTGCAAAGCAACAAGCCCAAAGGTTGGATTGATGATGTAATTGCGGTCTACGACAAAGCTATAACAATAGCTCGCGGTCGTATTACTCCCGAAAAATTCGCCGAACTGCTTCGAAATTATACTGAATTTCTTCAAGAGAACCGATTGAAACAAGAATAAAGGGACTGATAATATTTATAATAAACCGAGAGAGAAATCATTCTTAGCAATGTATTTCCCTTTCGTATAATATGATTTACTAATCACACCCACTCATGAGAACACTCAAAGTATTTATCGCTTCATCGGAGGAGCTCCGGCTCGAACGACTGGAATTTGCCGATATGATACAGCACCTTAACCGTATTCTTAAACCTCGGGGAATAGAAATCGAACCGATAGATAATCACGAAGAATACAATCGCGAATTGAAAAACTGCGAATTGTGCCTGGTACTCTATTGGACCCGATTCGGCGACTACACCAAAAGCGAGTTCGATACGGCTTATTCGGAGCTATGCGCCGGACGCAACCCGCAGAAACTGTATGTCTATTTCAAAGATGCCGACGAGATAACACCCGAATTAAGGGCTTTCAAGGAGAGTTTCGACACCCAATACGGACACTTCTTCTGTCGGTTCGAGAATGTCGATACCCTGAAACTCAACTTCCTGCTCCAGTTCGAGGCATATCAAAACAAAGGTTCGGAGGCCATGCTCCAAGTACGCGATTCGCAGGTCGAAATCGACGGGCAACCCTTTGTCGAACTTAAAAACATACCCTTTGCCGGGAACAACCCCGAGTATCTGCAACTGCTGAAGCAGATTGAAGCCACACAGGCCCGTGTCTTGAAATATCCCGGTGACTTGGATTTCCGGCAAGAGTTGCACGATTTACAAGAACGACGCAAGGCGATGGAGAGCAGCCTGCTCGATACGGCCAAACTCATCACACGACTCTCGTCGACAACCACCTCGGCCCGCCTCACCGAAGCGATGCGGCTTTTCGAGGCCGGCGACAACAAGGGGGCCAATGCCATACTCAACTTGGACGAGATTACCCGGGATGCCGAAGCCAATGCAGCTCGCTTGGACGCCGTGCGCGAAATTGAATCGGAAACCCTCAAGGCCCTTGAATCGAATATCGAGGAGTATCGTTTAAAAATCAAGACATTGCAAAATGAAATGGAGAGAGGCTGGGTTGCCGAGGTAATAACCGTTTATGACAAGGCCATTGCCGTAGCCCATAACCGTATCGCCCCGGAGAAAGTGGCCGAATTGCTCCTGGATTATGCCGATTTCCTACAAAACAACAAACAATACCATTTGGTGGGTACCCTGTACGAAGAAGCGTTGACTATTTATCGAACGCTGGCTGCACAAAATCCCGAGGCTTTCGAGAGCGATGTGGCCAGTACGCTGAACAATCTGGCTCTCTTGCATTCTGATACCCAACAGCTCGACTGGGCGGAAAAGGAGTATATCGAGGCTCTCGAAATTTACCACCGTCTGGCCCAGAAAAATCCCGAGGCTTTCGAGAGCGATGTAGCCAGGACGCTGAACAATCTGGCTGTCTTGCATAAAAATACCCGACGGCTCGACTTGGCGGAAAAGGAGTATAACGAAGCCCTGGAGATTCAGCGACGACTGGCCCAGAAAAATCCCGAGGCTTTCGAGAGCGATGTGGCCAGGACGCTGAACAATCTGGCGAACTTGCATTCTGATACCCAACAGCTCGATTTGGCGGAAAAGGAGTATACCGAAGCTCTGGAGATTCGACGTCGTCTGGCCCAGAAAAATCCCGAGACATTCGAGAGCGATGTGGCCAGTACGCTGAACAATCTGGCTGTCTTGCATCAGAATACCCAACGGCTCGACTTGGCGGAAAAGGAGTATATCGAGGCTCTCGAAATTTACCACCGTCTGGCCCAGAAAAATCCCGAGGCCTTCGAGAGCGATGTGGCCTTGACGCTGAACAATCTGGCTCTCTTGCATAAGAATACCCGACGGCTCGATTGGGCGGAAAAGGAGTATATCGAGGCTCTGGAGATTCGACGTCGTCTGGCCCAGAAAAATCCCGAGGCTTTCGAGAGCGATGTGGCCAGTACGCTGAACAATCTGGCTCTCTTGCATGACGATATCCAACGACGCGACTTGGCGGAAAAGGAGCATAACGAGGCTCTGGAGATTCGACGTCGTCTGGCCCAGAAAAATCCAGAAGCCTTCGAAAGCAAGGTGGCCAGGACGCTAATCGGTTTGGCTCTTTTGCATGCCGATACCCAACGATTCGATTTAGCCATAAAAGAACTGCAAGAGGCTTTGACTATTTACAATCGCATGGCCCAATATACCGATGTAGAACAAGAGTATATAGAAGCCATTGAATCTCTTATCAAAGAATTGCAAGAACAATCGACAGAATAACTTTCAGACAAGTTCATACACCACAAAAGTCGCCTCTTACCGGGGGCGACTTTTTTTGTTGGGCTCCACTTTTTCAGAACTTTTATCACTATTCAATCCAGGTACCGGGACAAATGGGTTGCACGACTGGACAAGAACTGTTATCTTTGGTCTCTATCTTTACAACAGAAGAATAGAGGTTTATATATGCAAACGCCACAGAAAACAAACGAATTGAACGCCACGCCGCACCGGCAGTCCGACCTCATTCCCATCTCGTTCGATGAGCTTGTCGCCAACGACGATGCCAACCTCTGCATAGCACCCGACCAACTTACCATTATCTTGTGTACCGGGGGGCGCAAAGAGCTGCAAATCAATTTTGCCGACTATACGCTCACACCGGGCAGCCTCACGTTCATCTATCCCAACTCGATGTGGCGGCCGCTTGCAACGAGCAGCGATTTCGAGGCTCATTATTTTTCTATCCAGGGGACTTCGGCCAAGGAGTGGAACGCCTTTATCGACCTCGATACGGTATTCTCGCTCAGCTCCTACATCGCCAAGCATCCCCACACCCAGCTTTCGCTCGACGAGACTCAGGTGATGACGCAGTACTTGAACCTGTTGAAAAGTCGCTACGAAGCGAATGCACAAGCCATCATCATACGCTTCATTCTCTCGGCCTTTACGCTGGAGCTGAACCGAATATTCACCGCCCGGGAGAAGAGCGACCGCTCCAAAATATCGCGACAGGAAGATATTTTGTGGAAATTTCTCACGCTCCTCAAGCAGTATCACAAGGAGGAGCGCACGGTCAACTTCTACGCCAACAAGATGTGCATATCGCCCAAACACCTTTCGTCGGTCATCAAGCAGATGAGCCACAAGACGGCTCACGAAATCATTGCCGACTTTGTGACCATGACCGCCAAACGGCTGCTGAAGACCACGACGATGAGCATTCAGGAGATTTCCGACGAACTGAACTTTGCCAACCAGTCGTTTTTCGGCAAGTTTTTCAAACAGAATACAGGCCAATCGCCCTCGGCATACCGCCGCAAATAACGGCACAACCATCGATCATCATTCACAAGAAAACAGATAACTATCCACATGAAGAACATGGCATTATTTCTATCGGCTATCTTCCTGCTCTCAGGCTCGACCCGGGCTCAAGAGCAGCAGAATCGGTTTGCCGAACTTACCAACCCCCGGCTGATCGACATCAACAAGCTGCCGCCGCACGCTGCGTTTACGACATATCACAGCGCAGCCTCGGCTCTGGCCGGCGAACGGGAACGGGGCAGCGACTACCTGTCGCTGAACGGCACTTGGAAATTCCACTATACCGAACAGTTCCGTGAACGCCCCACCGACTTCATGCAACCCGGCTACGACACAACCGGGTGGAACACCATCGAAGTGCCGGGCAACTGGGAGTTGCAGGGATTCGGCGACCCCATCTATGTCAACATCGGCTACGAGTTCATTTCGCCGGGCTTCCCGCAATATCTGCAAGCTCCCAATCCGCCTATGGTGCCCGAGGCCTGGAACCCGACGGGGAGCTATCTGCGCTCCTTCGACCTCCCCGCCTCATGGCAGGGAAAACGCATCGTCCTCTGTGCCGAGGCGGTGAAAGGGGCCGCCTACTTCTACCTCAACGGCGAGTTCATAGGCCTGTCGAAAACGGGCAAGGTACCGGCAGAGTTCGATATTACCGCTCAGGTTCGCCCCGGTACGAACACGCTGGCCGTACAGATGCACCGCTTCTCCGATGCCAACTACTTCGAGGGGCAGGACTTCTGGCGCCTCACCGGTTTCGAGCGCGACGTCTACCTCTATGCCCAACCGCAAACCCGGGTGGCCGACTTCGAGGTACAGTCGTCTCTCGACGAGTCGTACACCGACGGAGTGTTCCACCTTGGCATCGTGCTGCAAAACGACCAGACGAGCGCGCAACCGATGACCGTCGCCTACCAGCTGACCGACCGCTCGACCGGCAAGCCGCAAATCGTGGCCCAGGGCGAACAGACCATTACCCTCGACGCCTGCAACTCGAACTGCGTCAAGTTCGACGCCACCATCGACCGCGTCAAGGCCTGGACCGCCGAGACGCCTCACCTCTACGACCTGCTCATCTCGACCCGCAACAGCCACGGAGAAAACTGCGAATACATTCCCGCACGGGTCGGGTTCCGTACAGTCGAAATCAAAAACAGGCAACTGCTCGTCAACGGCAAGCCTGTCCTGCTCAAGGGGGTGAACGTGCACGAACACGACCCGCTCACCGGCCACTACGTGACCGAAGAGACCATGCTCAAGGATTTTGAATTGTGGAAACGATACAACGTCAATACCCTGCGCACCTGCCACTATCCGCAGCAAAAGCGCTTCTACGAACTGTGCGACGAATACGGCTTCTACGTCATCGACGAGGCCAATATCGAGACACACGGCATGGGCTACGACCGACGCAAGGGAGGCACGCTGGGCAACAATCCGCTCTACCTGCCGGTACACCTCGACCGCCTGCACGACATGGTCGAGCGCGACAAGAATCACCCCTCGGTCATCATCTGGTCGCTCGGCAACGAGGCGGGCAACGGCTACTGCTTCTACGAGGCCTACCGCTGGCTGAAGCAGCGCGATGCCTCGCGCCCCATCCAGTACGAGCGGGCCGAACTGGAGTGGAATACCGATATCTATTGCCCCATGTACACCTCGCCCGAGGGCATCGAGCGCTATGCCCTCGACCCGGCGTCCGACCGTCCGCTCATCCTCTGCGAGTATGCTCACGCCATGGGTAACAGTCTGGGCAACTTCCAGGACTACTGGGATGTCATCGAAGCCCACGACCTGCTGCAGGGCGGTTGCATCTGGGACTGGGTGGACCAAGGCCTCGAGATGACCAATGCCCAAGGCGAAAAGTTCTGGGCCTACGGCGGCGACTACGGACCCACCGGCACCCCCTCCGACGGCAACTTCTGCATCAACGGCATCGTCTACCCCGACCGCCGCATCAAGCCCCAGACCATCGAGATGGGCAAGGTGTACCAGAATATCAAGTTTCTCAACTTCGACAAAACGGCCGGCACCATCGACGTGAAGAACGAATTTTTCTTCACCCCGCTCGACAAATATGACTTTGTCTATACGGTCAAAGGCAACGGCAAGAGTCTGAAGACCGGCCGGTTCGACCTGTCGCTGCCACCCCGCCAGCAAACGACCGTCGCCCTGAAAGGGCTGCCTGCCATGAACGACGAGGCGGTCGACTACCGCATCGAATTCGAGGCCCGGCAGAAAGAGGCCGAACCCTTCCTGCCCAAAGGCTATGCCATAGCCCGCGAACAGATAGCCGTGAAGCCGGCCGTAAGACCCGTGGCCCAGCCCTCGGGCGAATCGATTGCCCAGACCGAAAAGGGCAACTCGGTCTGCTTCTCGGGCCGGGATTTCGATATCACCTTCGACAAGACTACCGGTCTGATGACCTCCTACCGCTACAAGGGTTGTGAATATCTGCTCGACGGTTTCGGTCCCCGCCCCAGCTTCTGGCGAGCCCCCACCGACAACGACTACGGCTACAACTCGCCCCGCCTGCTGGGTGCCTGGAAAGAGGCCTCGCAACAGGCCCCCGAGGCCCGCTCGTTCACCGTCGAGCCGGGCGATGGCAGCACCCTGCGCGTGACCTGCCTCTACACCTATCCGCAAACCGAGGCCGAGTGGACCATCACCTACACCCTATTGGGTAACGGTGTGGTGAAGGTCGACAACACCCTGCGCCTGACCGACTCGCGGGCGCCCATGATTCCCCGCGTGGGGCTGCGCATGCAGATGCCCGCCTCATTCACCCGCCTCGAATACTACGGCCGTGGCCCGTGGGAGAACTACATCGACCGCCGCTCCAGCTGCTTCGTGGACCGCTATCGAGCCGATATTGCCGACCTCTACGAGCCCTATGTACGGCCGCAGGAGAACAACCACCGCACCGATGTGAGCTGGCTGGCCCTCTCGGGAAACCGGGGTAAACTGCTCATCGTAGCCGACTCGCTTGTCGAATTCAATGCCTCGAACCATACGCTCGAGTCGCTCGACAGCGGTGAGACCCGCGACGACGGTCGCCAACGTCCCGAGAATCCCCGTCAACGCCACAACTGCGACCCCAAACCCGAAGCGCTCGTCGACCTCTTTGTCGACTGCCGCATGATGGGTCTGGGCGGCGACGACTCCTGGGGGGCCAAGCCGCACAAGGTCTATCAGATAGACCCGGCCATCCGCAAGATTACCTATGGCTTTACCTTCGTTCCGCTCGGCAAAAGCGCCTCGATAGAGCCGGCCATCAAACAATACTGAAGAATACCGTTCACGCCCGGGTCATAGTCCGGGCGTGAACATCAAAAAAAACAACAAACCATTATGTACCGATTTACCCATCTGCTCTTCGCGCTCTCGCTTCTGCTCCTCACCTCGTGCAGCCTGTTCAAAAGTCTCAACCTCACCTCCGACGACGTGACCCGCATCACCTCCGAATGTCTCGACGAAGACTACGACCTGGTCTACTACTCGACCCTGTCGTTGCTCCAGGCCGAACAGTTCACCATCGTCGAAGCCAACAAGGAGAGCGGCATCATACGAGGCATGCAATATTTCGAACGCGACGACGTGGAATGGAATCTGAAAGCCTTTGGCGAAGCCACCGAACGAGAATCGACCGAGGCGGTATTCCTGGTGCTGCCCCTCCCCTCGAAACAGACCGAGGTGAAGCTATCGCTCTACCGCAACGCGCTGATTGTTACCCGCAAAGACGGGCACAACCAGAAACAGGACTCCCGCACCATGCTGCTCACCGAGTCGACCTACGACAAGTGGCTCAACAAGCTGAAGGCCGAAATCAAACGGCGCAAACGCCTTTCGTAAGATACAACAGAAACAACCTTTCAAACCCTCCAAAAACTTATGTCCAATCTATTCGAATTAAACAAATATGAAAACCAGGTAGATACCCTCATCACGGTATGCTTCATTTTGTCGGCCATGAGCACCCTGGCCACCGCCATAGCCTGGATAGGGCTGGCAGCCTGCACCGTGCTGCTCGGCCTGCTGGTCTATTATCCCTTCTGGTGCAAGCGAAACGACGAATCCCTGTTTGTCCCCTGGTGGATTCTCTATTTGCTTTACTGGTGTGTATTTACTTATTGGACCGGTCATGATTTAATCGCTACGTTATGAAAAAGAAAAGCAAGTCGGTTATCCGCCTGAAATATATCGAGCTGATAGCCTTCGTCGAAACCGGGTTTGCCGCCCTCTGCCTCATCGTGGGGCACACATGGCTCATAGCCCTGTCGATAGTCCTGTTTCTGATACCGCTGTGGGGGCTAATCACCCACCGACGCTGGTGCCGGAAGCACAACGAACCCTATGCCAACTGGGAGATGCTCTATACCGTCGTCGCCTGGGCGGTGTATCTGTTTATCATATTGGTCATCTATTTCCACTTCGTTGCATAAGCAGGGAATAGAACCAATCACAAACATCTAAAACACACATCCATGAAAAACCGACTGCTCATAGCAACAGCTATCCTCATTGCCCTGAACGGCATAAGTTGCAAACAGCAAGGCTCCACCACCTCGATCATCGGACAAGGCGACGGCCCTACCGCCATCTATATCGACGAACAGCCCGATTTCCTTTTGCGCAAAGGACTCGACCTCATTCACGAGATGCACGATTTGGCCAACGACTCCAACTACATCAAATATGTTACGACCCATACCGAGATTACTCAACGGGTACGGGAGTTCGCCTCCGGCAACTACCAGTCGGACTACAAAGTATTTGCCATCGACAACCTGAAACCCTTCACAGACTACCTCACCCGGATGGCTCCCGGTCTCGATTCCAAACTCTACGAGCGGTTGTACCGGAGCATTCCCGCACTCATCAATGCCCAGTCGGGCTCCACGGCCATAGCCGCAACCTCATTGCTCACCGGCGAGGATGTATTCCACAGCAACCAACCCGAAGCTCCTTGCATATACCTCTACAGCTTCAACAAGGGCATCAACTGCCTGGTCTTGTTCATCCCCCAATCGGAGAAAATCGTACAGGCCTACGCCTCGTGGATTATCAACCGGCAACTGGGTCAGGTAAAGAAAGCCGACGACGTAAAAACTTTCTTCAGAACGGTCTTGAACATCCCCGATATAGCTATCGAACAGCTGAAATAGTAGAGATATATCGCGACACGGAATCCTGGGAATAAAACATTTCCCCCCTTGTATCCATTTGGAGCTCATATCGCGTGCAGGGTGACTGGGAGTAATCGCCCCCGGAGTCATTCCGTGCCACGACGCGGAATCCAGAAATCCCGGCAAAGGG
The DNA here is from genome assembly GCF_002159975.1 of Barnesiella sp. An22. Lineage (GTDB taxonomy): Bacteria > Bacteroidota > Bacteroidia > Bacteroidales > Barnesiellaceae > Barnesiella > Barnesiella merdigallinarum. The sequence goes on from NZ_NFJR01000002.1 coordinate 40,422, forward strand.
GAGCATCTGCAAACGACACGCTCGCAGCTCCCGCATCAAGCGGGAATGACAGGGTGCAGGCTGACATGTCCAGATTATTCCCCTCCACGATTTTCTACTACCCCCGACCCCCACAGAACGAGAGAAAAAAAACAAAAACACCCGGCAGAAGATTATCTACCGGGTGTTTCTTGTAGAGCGGAAGACGAGGCTCAAACTCGCGACCCTCAGCTTGGAAGGCTGATGCTCTATCAACTGAGCTACTTCCGCAATTTGGTGTGGGCAAAGATGGATTCGAACCACCGAAGGCGTAAGCCAGCAGATTTACAGTCTGCCCCATTTGGCCACTCTGGTATTTGCCCTGAAAGCGTGTGCAAAGATAATACGCTTTATTTTAATTTGCAAACGAAATCGTGCATTTTTATCGCCGTAACGGCAGCTTCGTCACCTTTATTTCCCAATCGGCCTCCGGCACGGTCGCGCGCCTGCTCCATGTTATCGGTAGTGAGAACCCCGAAAATAAAGGGGATACCGAAGAGGGTATTGAGATGAGTAATGCCCTGCGTCACACTCTGGCACACATAGTCGAAGTGCGGAGTATCGCCGCGCACCACACAGCCGATGGCGATAACGGCATCGGGCTGATAAAACTCGGCCATCTGTTGCGAGGCAAACGTCAGCTCGATGGTACCCGGCACGCGGGCCACAAAGATGTTTTCTTGTTTCACACCGTTGCGTACGAGGGTATCGACAGCCCCTTTCAGCAGGGCATCGGTAATCTCGGCATTCCACTCGGCAGCGGCAATAGCCACCCGCATCTCCGACGCATCGGGCATGCTGTTGGCATCGTAGTCCGATAGATTGTGATAGGCAGTAGCCATAACTATTCCTTCCTTTTTTTCGAAATAAGGCCGCCTTTCTTGCGAGAGACGGCCTTATCGTTATGTGATTAGATAAACTTGATTACTTGCTTTGAGCACGCTCGATGTAGCGTTCGATGCCGCGGGCGTCGTTCGAGGTAGGATATTTGTCCTTAATCTCCTGATAGAGTTTCACGGCAGCCTCTTTGTTACCCAGCTTCTCATATACGGCGGCAGCCTTTTTCAAATAGACGGGGCTGAATACGGCGTTGTCCGAAGCCTTGGCAGCTTTCTCGAAATATTTCACGCTCTCGTCGTATTTCTCCATATCGACCAAGCAGTTGCCGATAGCAGCCATCACGGCAGGAGCCAGAACCGATTCGTCGGCGCTGAATTTCGAGAGGTATTTCTGGGCGTTCTCATATTCGCCTTTTTCGTAGTAGGCCAGACCCAGATAGGCGTTTGCCAGATTGCCGGCAGCCGTCGAGCCATATTGATCGACGATAGCCAAGAGGCCGTCGAATTTTTCATTACCGTTGATTGCCAAGTCGATAGAGTCGTTTTCAAAAGCCATTACAGCCTGATACATAGCAGCTTGTGCCTTGTCTTCGCGGGGCAACAGGTAGAAGTGACGCACACCCAGGATGGCACCGATAACTACCACCACGATAAGCAGACCCCACAAGAGAGGTTTCTGATACTTTTCAACAAACTGTTCCGACATCGAGAGAGCTTCGTTCATTTTCTCAAGCTCGTCTTTTTCTTTTTCTGCCATATTTTTCTTGTCTTTTAATTATTTTTATCCTAATGTTCAATCCCTACGCGGGGAATTGAGTGACAAAAGTAACTTATTTCTTTATATAAATAAAATTTCATCTTCATTTTTTTGTAGTTGAAGCACTAATAGCGCGAGAGAAACTATTTTTTTGCCCCGCGGCGGGAGGAGGGCCGGGCTATTTCGGCAAGGCATTTATGTTCGAAACCGAAAAAATTTGCGTATGTTTGTGGAAACAAAACGACAAACCCGACATGATTCTCTCCCGGCTATCGATAGTCAATTTCAAAAATATCGCCCAGGCAGATTTGCAATTCTCGCCCAACATCAACTGCTTGTTGGGAAACAACGGCATGGGGAAAAGCAATCTGCTGGATGCCATCTATTACCTCTCGTTTTGCAAAAGCTACACCCGCAACCCCGACTCGCAAAACATCCGCCACGGCGAGGAGTTTTTTGTCATACAGGGATACTACGAGCGCAACGGCAACGACGAGGAGCTGTATTGCGGCATCAAGCGCCGGCAAAAGAAGAGTTTCAAGCGCAACAAGAAGGAGTATGACCGGCTGTCGGACCACATCGGGTTTGCCCCGCTGGTGCTCTCGACCCCCTCGGACAACGAACTGATTTTGAGCGGCAGCGAAGAGCGGCGCAAATTTATCGACCAGGTCATCAGCCAGTTCGACAAGCCCTACCTGGGCATCCTCATCCGCTACAACAAGGCGCTGGAACAACGCAACGCGCTGTTGCGGCAGGAGTGCACCGACGAGATGCTCTACGACATCTGGGAGGTGCAGATGGACAGTGCCGCCGCCGAAATCTACGAAAGCCGCCGTCGGTTTCTGCAAGCCTTCATTCCCGTGTTTCGCCGCTTCTATGGCGAGATTGCCTCGCAAAACGAGGTGGCCGACCTCATCTACACCTCGCATCTGGCCGACGGACCGCTGTTGCCCCAACTGAAGGCTACCCGCCAGCGCGACCTGGCCATCGGCTACACCACCCGAGGCATACACCGCGACGACATGGAGATGATGCTGGGCGACTATCCCATGAAGCGCATAGGCTCGCAAGGGCAGTGCAAGACCTACCTGATAGCCTTGCGGCTGGCCCAATACGACTTTTTGCGTGAGCAGGGCGAGACTGTCCCCCTGCTGCTGCTCGACGACATCTTCGACAAGCTCGATGCCGAGCGGGTGAAGCAGATTGTCCGGCTCGTATCGTCCGACCACTTCGGGCAGATATTCATCACCGACACCAACCGCCAGTATCTCGATGAAATCGTGCAGTCGATCGGGTCGCCATACAGCATCTTCTCCGTCACCGACGGAGAGTTCAACCTTTTGGAGGGAAACATGTTATGAAGAAGCAGGAACCGCTATCCATCAAAGAGATTATCGCCCAGTTTATTGACGTAAACGACATGGGGCAAAAGCTCGACGAGACCCAGCTCATACGCCTGTGGCCCAAGATTGCCGGCGAAACGGTAAACGCCTACACCCAATCGCTGCAGGTGCGCAACCGCACCCTCTACGTACACCTGTCCTCGGCTGTGCTGCGCAACGAGCTGATGATGCTGCGCAACGAACTGCTGCGCCGCTATACCGAAGAGTTTGGCCACCCGGTCATCGACAATATTGTTTTCAGATAAAATACGATTTATGGAACCTACCGAAACCCCGATATTCCACCACACGCTGCCCCTGCAACTGCGCTTCAACGACGTAGACCTGCTGGGACATGTCAACAACTCGGTCTACTTCGCATTCTACGATCTGGGTAAATCGCGCTACTTCGAAGCGGTCAAGGCCCAGAACATCGACTGGAAGAAGGCCGACGTCGTCATCGCCAACGTCAACGCCGATTTCGTATCGCCCACCTACCCCAGCGAACCTATTGCCGTGCAAACCTGCACCACCGAAATAGGTAACCGCAGTTTCAAATTGTTACAACAGATTGTCAACACCGAAACCGGACAGGTAAAAGGGGTATGCCGCACCGTCATGGTGGGATTCGATGTCAAAGCCGGTACAGCAGCTGCCATCAGCGACGAATGGAAAGAGGCCATCTGCCGATTCGAGGGGAAAGAGCTGCGAAAAAAATAGCCGCTACACCCCGCAAATCCGTCGCCTTTCACTATTTTTGCAGAAAATAGGATGCGGCTCGGCACAGTCAAGTTCGAAAATTTCATTTTCATCGGTCTCTGCTCCCTGCCTTTCACTATTTTTGCAGAAAATAGGATGCGGCTCGGCATAGTCAAGTTTGAAAATTTCATTTTCACTTGCCTCTGCTCTCGCCTTTCACTATTTTTGTAACAATTTTATAGATGATGTCTTAACCCTATCTACTATAAACATGAATTTCAACGAAAAAATACAGGATATCCTGCACAAAGAGGCACAAGCCATTCTCGATATCCCCGTCTCGGACCAGTTTGAAAAAGCAGTCAACCTCATCGTCGAGCAAGTGCACCAGAAGGGCGGCAAGCTCGTAACCAGCGGTATGGGCAAAGCCGGACAGATTGCCATGAACATCGCCACAACCTTCTGCTCAACCGGTATCCCGGCCGTATTCCTCCACCCCAGCGAGGCCCAACACGGCGACTTGGGCATCTTGCAGAAGAACGACCTGATGCTGGTCATCTCGAACTCGGGCAAGACGCGCGAAATACTCGAGTTGCTCCAACTGGCTTCCAACCTGATGCCCGAACTGAAATTCATCGTCATCACCGGCAACAACCAGAGCGAACTCGCCCAGCGGGCCGATGTCTGCCTCTTCACCGGAGCTCCCGGCGAGGTATGCCCCCTCGGGCTCACCCCCACCACATCGACCACACTTATGACCGTCATCGGCGATATACTGGTAGTAGGTGCCATGGAGGCTACCCACTTCGACGTGCATCAGTATGCCCTGCGCCACCACGGCGGCTATCTGGGTACCCGCTCCCGCGAACAAAGTCAGAAAAAAGGTTAACACCCACAATACCATGCGTAAAATCATAGGAATAGGCGAATCCATTCTCGACATTATCTTCCGCAACCAGCAACCCTCGCATGCGGTGCCGGGAGGCTCTACGTTCAACACCCTCATCTCGCTGGGTCGGCTCGGCATTCCAGCCACCTTCATCAGCGAAATCGGGCACGACACAGTGGGCGACATGATTCTCGATTTTATGCAGAAAAACCATGTAGCCACCGAAAACCTCGACATCTTCTGTGACGGGAAGACCCCCATCTCGCTCGCCTTCCTCGACGAAAAGAACGAGGCCCGTTACATGTTTTACAACCAGTTCCCGCAAGAGAGACTCAACTTTGTGTGGCCCCGCATCGAGCAGGACGACATCGTTGTCTTCGGCTCATACTTCGCCCTCAACGTAGCCTTGCGCGACAAGGTGAGCGAGCTCATCGAGTTTGCCAAAGAGCGTAAAGCCATCATTTACTACGATCCCAACTTCCGCAACGCCCACGCCCATGAAGCGGTGAAGCTGATGCCCTCGGTTCTCGAGAATCTCGAATATGCCGACCTGGTAAAAGGTTCGGTCGAAGACTTCAACAACTTGTTTCACCTGACCGAACCGCAGAAAATCTATACCGACCATATCCAGTTCTACTGCCCCAACTTCATCTGTACCCGGGGCAGTGCCGGGGCCGAACTCTTCTGCAATCAGGGGACCCGCCACTTCGAGGCCACACCCGTTACACCCGTGAGTACCATCGGTGCCGGCGACTCGTTCAATGCCGGTATCCTCTTCGGGCTTATCCGACACGAGATTACTCTCGAACGCCTCTACACCCTTACCCCCGATGAGTGGACCCCCATTATCCGATACGGCATGGATTTCGCCTCGGCCGTATGCCAGAGCATGGACAACTACATCGATCCCGATTTTGCATCGGGCTACACAAGCAAAGATAGTACAAATTCCCTATAAATATTCTAAAATAAAACAAACCCACGAACAGCTAACTATCGCATAGTCTTATCTTTGCACTAAATCTTCATCACGGATACAGATATGCGCTATCTACAACTTTGTTCTTTGCTCCTCGCATTGAGTGCCTGCGCTACGCATAGCGCCGACATCGACGTGGCTTGCGAAATCGACCCGCAAAACAACTATTTGTTGAAGTGGGAGACGACTCCGAGAATCGAAGGCGAAGTGCAGATATACCAATCGACCGACCCCGAGCGGTTCGATACCGAAAAGACCCCGATAAAAGTAGCCAGCATTCAAACCGGCTATACTCTTATCCCCGACAGTATCCCCTCGCAGCGTTCCTACTTCCTGCTACGGTTCAACGGGCACGACGACCACATCGTGGGAGCCCGGGCCGAACGGCTGAAATATATCGAAAACTTCAGAGATCTGGGCGGATACACCTCGAAAAACGGCAAGCAATTGCGTTGGGGCAAAATATTCCGTTCGGGTGAATTCAATACCCTCACGGCAAGCAGCATCAACCGGCTCAAAAACATGGGCATAAAAACGCTTATCGACTTCAGAGACAGCGAAGATGTCATCAAGCCCAGCCCCGAGCTCGGGCTCGACAACGTCATCAACCTGCCGGGGGCTCTCCACTATCGGCAGAACCTGCTCCCCCGTCTGCAGAAAGAAGAGTTGCGGCGCGGCGATGCCAACCTCTTCATGCAAGACCTCTATGTAGCCATGGTATCGGGCTCGAAACGGGCCTTCAAGTCGATGTTCAACCAGTTGCTGGTCGAGGACAACTATCCCATCGTGCTCAGTTGTGTCAACGGCAAGGACTACACGGGCTTTGCCGTATCGCTGCTGCTCAGTGCCCTCGACATGCCCGAGGAGGTAATCATGAACGACTACCTGCTCTCCAACCGCTACTTCGACAAACGCCGCACGGCCTTCGACCCGAAAGATTGCTGCGACGGCACCCAGGAGGCCCTCTCGCTCATCCAGACCGCCGACAGCCGCTTCCTCTCCTATGCCCGCGACTATATACGCCAGCAATACGGCTCTATCAACAACTACCTCGAAGAGGAGCTGGGCGTCACTCCCGAAAAGCGGAAACAGCTGAAACAATATCTGTTGCACTGATTTCCGTCCGGGACCGCCGGTCCTTGCCGCAAAGGTCCGCCCTACAAGCGGCCCAATATCCCCCCCGACACAAAACCACATCGAAGTGAGTGTATCCCCTTCGCGGTATATTGCGTTTTTTTCGTACCTTTGCCGGCGAAAACCAAACTCGTGGCGTACGAAAAATTTCTGCACACCCTCTCCCCTTAGCCCCGTTTGAGGACGAAGAAAGCCCTTGTGCTCCTGCGATAAAGCAAAAAAACTGACAACTGTATAGATGAAAACATTTCAAGAACTGGGTATCTGCGACGAGATACTGAAAGCGATTACCGAACTGGGATACGAAAACCCCATGCCCGTACAGGAGCAGGTAATCCCCCACCTCCTGAACGGAGAGACCGACCTGGTGGCTCTGGCCCAAACCGGTACGGGTAAGACGGCTGCCTTCGGCCTGCCCGTGATACAACGCATCGACCGCTCGCTGTGCCAGCCTCAGGCATTGATTCTCTCGCCCACCCGCGAACTCTGCCTGCAGATTGCCGGCGACCTCACCGACTACTCGCAATACATCGACGGACTCACCATCCTGCCCGTTTACGGCGGCTCGAGCATCGAGAGCCAGATACGCACCCTGAAGAAGGGGGTACACATCATCGTGGCCACGCCGGGCCGCCTGCTCGACCTGCTCGAGCGGAAAACCGTACGCCTCGACCACGTTTCGACCGTCATCATGGACGAGGCCGACGAGATGCTCAACATGGGATTCCTCGACAGCATCAACGCCATCCTCGCCCAGGTGCCCCAGGAGCGCAAAATGCTGCTCTTCTCGGCCACCATGCCGCGCGAAATCGAGCAGATTGCCCGCACCTACATGCACAACCCGCAGGAGATTGTGGTGGGCAGCCGCAACGAGGGGGCCGAGAACGTGCGCCACGTCTACTACATGGTGCATGCCAAAGACAAATACCAGGCTCTCAAACGCATTGCCGACTATTACCCCAATATCTACGGCATCATCTTCTGCCGCACACGCCGCGAGACTCAGGAGATTGCCGACCAGCTCATCGCCGACGGCTACAACGCCGACTCGCTGCATGGCGAACTATCGCAGGCTCAGCGCGACGCCGTCATGCAGAAGTTCCGCCTGCGCAATCTGCAGCTGCTCGTGGCCACCGACGTGGCCGCCCGGGGACTCGACGTGACCGACCTGACCCACGTCATCAACTACGGTCTGCCCGACGACATCGAAACCTATACCCACCGTAGCGGCCGCACCGGCCGGGCCGGTAAATCGGGCGTATCGGTCGCCATCATCCACAGCCGCGAAAAGGGAAAGATGCGGGCCATCGAGAAGATTATCGGCAAGAAATTCGAACGTGGTCTGGTGCCTACCGGCGAACAGATTTGCGAGAAACAGCTCTTCAATCTGGCCGACCGCATCGAAAAGGTGAAGGTCAACGAAGAGGCGATTGCCAAATACCTGCCCAACATCTCGCGTAAACTGGGGTGGCTCAACGAACAGGACCTCATCAAGCGCATCGTGTCGCTCGAGTTCAACCGACTCATCGACTACTACCGCGACACCCCCGACCTCGACCTGCCCGACGAGAATACCCGTAAACCCAAAGCCGAAAACGGAGGGGCCCAAGAGGGGCGGAAAGGTCGCAACAAAGACAGCCGCACGGCCGAGGAGGGCTTCGAACGCATCTACATCAACCTGGGCAAGGCTCACGGATTCTTCCCGCCCAACCTCATCGAGATGATCAACTCGCTCGTGCCCGGACGTGTGAATATCGGCCGCATCGACCTGCTGCCCGCCTACTCGCTTTTCGATGTCGAAAAGGGTGCCGCCAAGAAAGTAGTGGGAGCCCTGAAGGGGAACGAATTTTACGGACACCGCATCTATGCCGAAATTGCCACCGACAAGGACTACGCCGCCAAGGGCCGTAAAAAAGGAGGCAAAGAGCGCGAAGGCGACGGCCGCCGCAAGGGCGAGAAGCGCTACGGCTCACCGCGCAAAGGCAGTGCCGACAGCCGCTACAAACACGAACGCCGCAGCTCGACCCCCCGCAAGGAGCGCCGCAAGTAAACCCATACGGTCCCGACGAATGTCGGGACCGCACAACCCATCAATCACCCCGACCCTCTGCATCCGCATGAAGAGTCGGGGTGTTCTCTTATCCGCATATCCGCGCCGCTGTCCCCACGATTACCGTCCACTCCCCGCCCTCGACGAAACCGCAACTACCCTCCTCCCTCCTGCACATCTCTATTCCATTCCCGTCACCCCCTGCCTGTCACCCAATAAATACTAAAAAAGATTTTCCCGCTTGGAGAGTCGATTAAAGCACCCTATATTTGTATAAAATATAGATATATTATGGATATATTCCTCAAAATAAACCCCTCTGAACCAGAATTTAAAGAGTTACAAAACCAATTACAGGCAATCGATAGCCTCACGGCGGCCTGGCATACCCGTCGAAAAGAGACGATACCCCGGCACGAAACCCTGCAACCAACCATCGAGGCCACCATTGCAGCCTCGCTGGCTCTCGAAAATATGCCCTGCTCTCCGTCCCTGATTCACAAGATACTTGCCCAACCATCCGATACGCCCGACAAACGGGCCTGTCTGGTTACCGGCTACAACACCATACTCAATGCACTCTACACCGATGCCCGCAAATATCCGCTGTGCGAAGATACCATCGTAGCCATGCACACGGCCCTCTTTCCCCACGGAAAGAACAACAGTCCGGGAAAAGCGAGCACAGTCCGCCCGGCTGCGGTAAACTTCCTCGACTACAAGGCACCCACACTTTTCAACCGCAGCCGCACGGGGTCGGTCAACAGCGAAATAGGCGACCTGGTCAAGTGGACCAACCGTGAACTCACGCATCACAGCCACCACCCGCTCGTCGTCATTGCCGCCTTTGCCTACGAGTTCATCTCCATACACCCGTTCCGCGAAGGGAAGGGTGAACTCTCGCGCATCCTCTCCACCCTGCTGATGCTGCAAAACCGCTACGAGTGGGCCCGGGAAATCTCGATCGACAGCTTCATCGAACAACGGCGCACCACCTACTACCAAACCTTGAAACGAGGGCAACAGAACCGGTATTCGACCCAAGAGAACATCACACCGTGGGTACTGTTCCTGTGCGACACCTGGCTGCAATCGCTGCACAGCCTCATACCCGAACAAGCCGAAGCGACCACCGCATTGCCCCGACAAGCCGAAACAGACGTACCCGCCCAGCCCACAGCGCCCCCGGTATCGCCGGTCGCAGAGTCCGGCACGCCCGTCTACCTCAACGCCCGGCAAAAGCAGATACTCGCCTTTCTCAAACGGGAAGAGCCGGCCAAAGTAGGCGACATTGCCCACGCACTCAAAACCATATCCATCAATACCCTCAAGAAAGACCTGCTCTACCTGCGCCAGAAAAACCTCATCGAGTCGCACGGCGTGCTCAAAGGAACCATATACACCGTGAAAAAATAACGCAACCGACACGAAAGAATAATCTCACTCGAAATAACAACGGCGACAAAATTTGTGTATATTTGCCCCAAGGAACCTTAATAAATCTATCAAAGCACATCAACCCGATCAAAAAGGTAGCATAGACATGAAAAGAATTCTTGTAATCGGATCGACCGGACAAATAGGGTCGGCGCTAATGACAAAACTCCGCAGCGAGTATGGCAGCGACAACGTCGTAGCCGGATATATCGAGGGTGTACCTCTGAGCGATGAACTGAAAAACGGCGGCCCCCTCGAAGTCGCCGATGTAACCAACGCCGTCCAGATAGCCGCCATCGTCGACAAATACAAAATCGACTCCATCTACAACCTGGCAGCCATCCTTTCGGCCCAGGCCGAGAAGAAGCCTCTGCTGGCCTGGAACATCCAGATAGGCGGTGTGCTCAACCTGCTCGAAATCTCGCGCGAAAAAGGATGCTCGCTCTTCACGCCCAGCTCCATCGGGGCATTCGGCGACTCGTCGCCCAAGATGAAAACCCCGCAAGAGACCATCCAACGCCCCCGCACTATCTACGGCGTGAGCAAGGTATCGTGCGAGCTGCTGAGCGACTACTACTTCTACCGCTACGGAGTCGACACCCGTTCGGTACGCTTCCCCGGCCTCATCTCCTACGAAACCCTGCCGGGCGGCGGAACCACCGACTATGCCGTAGAAATCTACTATGCAGCCGTCAAAGGCGAGAAGTTCGAAATCCCCGTCAAGGCCGGCACGTTCATGGACATGATGTACATGCCCGATGCCCTCAAGGCCATGGTCATGCTCATGGAAGCCGACCCCTCGCGACTGAAACACCGCAACTCGTTCAACATCGCCTCGATGAGCTTCGACCCCGAAATCATCTATCACGAAATCAAGAAATTCTACCCCGACTTCGAGGCCGAATACAAAATAGACCCCGTGCGTCAGCAGATCGCCGACTCGTGGCCCGATATGCTCGACGACTCCTGTGCCCGTGCCGAATGGGACTGGAAACCCGACTACGACCTCGAATCGATGTCGGTAGACATGATCGAACACCTCAAAAAGAAACTCCTTAAATAAACGCCTATGTTTACACAAATGAAAGAGTATCTGGCCCAACAGCTCGCCCAGATCAAGGCCGACGGATTGTACAAAGAAGAACGTACCATCATCACCCCCCAGAGTTCGGCCATCAGAATTGCCGAGAAAAGCGGCAAAGTACTGAACTTCTGTGCCAACAACTACCTGGGACTCTCGGATAACCCCCGGCTCATCGCCGCCGCCAAAAAAGCGATGGATACACACGGTTTCGGCATGTCGTCCGTACGGTTCATCTGCGGAGCCCAAGACCTGCACCGCGAACTCGAAAAGGCGATTGCCCGCTACTTCAAAACCGAGGATACCATCCTCTATGCCGCCTGCTTCGACGCCAACGGCGGTGTGTTCGAACCCCTCTTCACGGCCGAAGATGCCATCATCTCCGACGCCCTCAACCACGCCTCCATCATCGACGGTGTGCGCCTGTGCAAGGCCAAACGCTACCGCTATGCCAACGCCAACATGGAAGAGCTCGAGCACTGCCTGCAAGAGGCCCAGGCCCAACGCTTCCGCATCATCGTGACCGACGGCGTGTTCTCGATGGACGGCAACGTAGCCCCCATGGACAAAATCTGTGCCCTGGCCGAGAAATACGATGCCCTGGTGATGGTCGACGAGTGCCACTCGGCCGGTGTCGTAGGTCCTCACGGACGCGGCGTCAGCGAACTCTTCAACCTCTACGACCGCATCGACATCCACACCGGCACGCTGGGCAAAGCCTTCGGCGGAGCCATCGGCGGATTCACCACCGGTCCCAAAGAGATTATCGACATGCTGCGCCAGCGGTCGAGACCCTACCTCTTCTCCAACTCGCTGCCCCCTGCCGTCGTAGGTGCCGGAATCGAAGTCTTCAAGATGCTCGACGAGAGCGACGAACTCCACACCCGCCTGATGGAAAACGTCACCTACTTCCGCGACAAGATGCTGGCCGCCGGCTTTGACATCAAGCCCACCCAGTCGGCCATCTGCGCCGTCATGCTCTACGACGCCAAACTCTCGCAGACCTTTGCCGCCCAAATGCTCGACGAAGGCATCTACGTCACCGGATTCTACTACCCCGTCGTACCGCAGGGACAAGCCCGCATCCGCGTACAACTCTCGGCAGCCCACACCCGCGAAGAACTCGATGCCTGCATCGCCGCCTTCATCAAAGTGGCCAAGAATCTGGGAGTACTCAAATAGAAGTTTTATTTCCTCCATATCCAAGCAGAGGCTGTATCGCCATACACGATGCAGCCTCTGCTGTTCTTATACACACGCTACAAGGCCATAGAGGAGAATCTGAAAAATTTGATTTTTTAAAATAGTTCGCTATATTTGTCCTATTGAGATCAAAGGGGAAAGAAAAAATAGAGAAGATAACCTTAAAATTGAAACACATGAAATCGCCGATACTTTTACTCCTGTTAGTTCCGATGACGTGGCTCTCGTGTACCGGCATCATGCCATTTTCGCCTTATGCAGGCAACTACTCGTCGCAAATGGCCCGACGACTGACACCGGTCGAGAATCCGGCTACCGGCTTATATGGCTACGTCAACGATTTAGGCCTGTGGGCCATCCAACCCCGATACCAGTCGGCAAATCGATTTGGAGCCAACGGGTTGGCCCGTGTACGTTTGGGAGCCCGCTACGGGGCCATCAATATGGCCGGAAAGACCGTTATCAATTTCAACTTTTCCAACGGTTACGATGTCGATGCCGCTATCCTTTCGATGGGTAAAGGCAGAATGCGGGGCATAGAATTGTGGGAAGAGCAAGATTCCCGCACCGGCTTGTACGGCTACCTCGATTACTATGGCACCTGGTTTATCAAGCCGCAATATTACCGAGCCCGAGCTTTCAATCGCGAAGGATATGCCGTGGTCGAGATGAAGCGGGGGCAATGGGGCGCTATCGACCGCAACAACCGAATCGTGATTCAGCCTAACTTTACCTCTTCGTATGATGCCGAGAATGCTCTCAGACGATTGATGGGGTATTGATTTCACAGGAGAACGATAAATCTGTATTAGAAAATTAACAAAGAACCAATGCTGTTTTTATGCAGATGACTTACATTTGCATATAATAATTTGCAGGAATGAAACACGAATACGATGATATTATCATAGGCCTTAAGTCAGGATCTTTCGATGCTTTCGAGAAAATTTACAAGTTGTATAGTGGCAAGTTATACAATTTCGTTATGAAAATTTCGAAAGGCGACAGCTATTGGGCCGAAGAGATTGTTCAGCGTACATTCGTAAGATTATGGGAGATACACGACCAGGTGAATCCCGACAAATCATTGATTTCCTATCTCTGTACCATCGCTAAAAACTTGTTACTGAACATATACCAGCGCCAAACGGTCGAGTATATTTATGCCGAGTATGTGCTCGAATCGGCGCAAGAATATAGCGACAATAACCTTGACGAGGTTCTGGATGGAAAACTGTTGGAAAAGTATATCGATCGACTTGCCGAAGAGTTACCCCCATCTCGCAAAAAGATTTTCATCATGAGCAAGCGCAAAAACTTGAGCAATAAAGAGATTGCTTTAGAGTTGAACATTTCGGAAAGTACCGTGGCTACTCAGTTGTCTTTGGCTCTCAAGTTTATGAAAGACAAGCTGATGAATCATTATGGCGAATTATTGACCGTAATCATATACACGGTGCTAATTAAGACTATTTAACCATGTAAAATTAGATAGGCGAAGAGGTTTACCTGTACACTAAGTAAAGTAACAATGGATAAGAACAGATTCAAAATACTCATTGAGAAATATCTGGAAGGCAACGCTTCGCCAACCGAAATCGAGGAGTTGTGTAAATGGATACGCAACAACGATTCGCTCGATCGCTGGATGATGCGTGAAATCGAGAAATGCGATTCTTCTCTCGATAAGGAGGTTTACGACCGATTGTATAGTCGCATTAAAGAAGCCATAGATTCTCGAGAAGAGAAAACCCGCTCGAAAAGGATTGTCTTTACCCGACTCATACGTTGGGCCGCCATTATCTGCCTGCCTATTGTAGCGGCATTGATAACCTATGAATTGCTTTCGACGCCCACCCCCGACACCCTTCCGTTGATTGTATCGGCCGAAAGCGGCGAACGAGCTAAAGTACAGTTACCCGATGGTACACAAGTAAATATCAACTCGGCTTCACAGATAAGCTACCCCCAAAATTTCGGAAGCAAAGAACGGGTTATAGAACTCGATGGAGAGGCCTACTTCGAGGTGATGCCCGATAAAGAACGTCCGTTTATCGTGAAAGCCGCCGGACTTGAAATTACTGTTCTGGGAACTTCATTCGATATCAGCGCCTATAAAGATGACCCCGATGTCTCGGTAGTATTGCTGACGGGTAAAGTCGATGTAACATCGGCACAAGGTCGCTGTGTGATGCAGCCCGATGAAAAATTGGTCTATAATAAACAAACAGGATTGATGACGGTAGGCAAGGTCTATTCCAAAGAATATGTCGAATGGACCAATGGCAACCTGCGTTTCGAAAACGAATCGCTGGAAGATATTGTTAAAATCTTGTCTCGAGTTTATAATGTAAACATTGTTTTTGATCAGGATTTCCCCAAAGAAAAATACTTCTTTACCGGATCGATTGGTAGTGGCGGAATAACCAATGCGCTGGATATTCTGTCGATGACATCGGCCTTACACTACGAGGTGCGCGATTCTGTAATCGTGCTTCGTAAGAAATAAAGATACTGCTCCTCCACACTATCATACTCCTCTCCCCCAAGGGGGGGGGGAGGACAGTTGCCTTGGTATTTATATCAAGGCTGGGCGATTTATAGGCATTCCCGACAGAAGGCTCGAGGGATACGAACAAGGTCACAAACAATAACGAATGTTAATTTCGGAATGACTTTGGATAATCGGCACCCTCACCTTGTATACCTAATAGACGATGAAAAAAATTTGAGAATAACACACATTATTGCAGGTACCTTTTTACTAATAAGACAAAATGAAAAACGTATGAAATCACACCATTTTAAGATGCGGAAACTATGTATCGCGCTATTTGTGCTCTTTGCATGGAATATTCAGGCGCAGATTACAGTAGACATCAAGGAGAAGCCTTTAAAAGAAGCCTTGAAGCAGATAGAGCGATCGAGCGATTACAATTTCTTTTATAATGTAGAGTTGGACGGGCTTGACAAATTGGTAACAATCAAGACCGACAATGCCTCGTTGGAGGAGACGATGAAGCAGTTGTTGAAGGGAACCAACATTACTTTTGAAAAGAAAGTCGATAATGTCGTTGTGCTTCTGCCCAGGCAGAAAACGGCCAAGGAGAGTCGGGCTATTTCGGGTAAAGTGGTCGACGGAAACGGCGATGCTATTATCGGGGCAAGTATTATCGTTAAGGGCTCGTCGGTGGGAACCTCGACCGATGTGAACGGAAACTTTACGATCGATCATGTTTCTGGCCAGGCTATGCTGGTAGTTTCGTCGATAGGCTACAAGAAGGAAGAGGTTGCAGTGACCGAAGGAAGTTCGATTGAAGTCAGATTGGACGAAGATGCCAACCTGATGGACGAAGTGGTTGTCGTAGGTTACGGTGTACAGAAAAAGATAAACTTGACGGGCTCGGTCGTATCGGTCGATCACGATGTGCTGGCCAACCGACCCATAGCCAACGTGACAACAGGTTTGCAAGGCTTGCTACCGGGTGTATCTATCGTCAATACAACGAGTCGCCCCGGCGACAACAACTCTTCGATTCGGGTACGCGGTGTGGGTACCTTGAACAATTCCGACCCGCTTATTCTTATCGATGGTGTCGAGGGCGATATGAATACCTTGAATCCCGACGATATAGAATCGGTATCGGTTCTGAAAGATGCCGCTTCATCGGCCATTTATGGGTCGAGAGCCGCAAACGGTGTTATCCTGATTACAACCCGCAAAGCCAGTCGCGAGGTGAAACCCACAGTTTCGTATAATGGTTATTTTGCCATGCAGACTCCTACGGCGCTGCCCGAAATGCTCGATGCGGTCGAGTACCTTACCTTGCTGAAGGAGGCTACGTCGAATGTGAATAAGAGTTGGGGCTATACTCAGGAGGATATCGACGCCATCATTAACGGAACCGACCCCAACTTCAGAGCCAATACCAACTGGATAAAGGAAATCACCCGAGATTATGCCCCACAACACGGACATAACGTCAATATCAACGGAGGAAATAAAACAATGGGATATTATCTCTCCTATGGAAACCTCACGACTTCGGGCCTTATGGTTGGCAATGGGTATCATGCAGCTCGTAACAACGTAAGAATGAAACTGAATACCGAGCTTTTCGACCGATTAACGATTAACGGTAACATGAGCTATACCGATGTGGATAACTGGACTCCGGCCACCAGCGACAGCGGAAGTTCGGGCCTTTTCTATCAGGCTCTGCGCTCGTCGCCTCTTACCCCGGTCAAGTTTACCGACGGACAATGGGGGTATGGCGGTAGCTCGGCCAACCCCATTGCACAAGCCTACGATGGCGGTTTCATCAACTATCACAAACGGGAAACTTCGTTGAATTTCAGTGCAGAACTGAAAATCATCACAGGTCTTACGGCCAAGGTACAATATGCTACCCGATTGGTTGATGTGTTGCGCAAACAGCAGCAAAACATCATACAGCACTTTTATCCCGACACCGATACTCCGTTGGCCTATACCTCGAACACGAGCAAATTCAGCCAGCGAGATATTGCCCAGCGTTATCAGAACCTGATGGCTCAGGCCGATTACGATAAAACCATTGGCAAGCATTCGTTCCATATTTTGGCCGGTTTCTCGCAAGAATGGCAATTGTACCAGCAGATGGATGCCAGTCGGGAGGACTTGGTATCGAACGACTTGCATGTGCTGAATGCCGGAACCGATTTGCAGACCAATAGTGGTTATGACAACCACTGGGCCATTCGCTCGGGTTTTGGTCGCATCAATTATAACTACAACGACCGCTATCTGGTTGAAGCCAACCTGCGTTACGACCTCTCGTCGAGGTTCCATAAGAGTTGTCGAGGAGGTTATTTCCCATCAGCTTCGGTGGCATGGCGCATGTCCGAAGAGTCGTTCATGGAGTCGACCCGTAGCTGGCTCGACAATTTGAAAATACGGGCTTCGTATGGTACCTTGGGTAATCAATACACCTCGTCGCTTTATCCCTATATGGCTTTGATCAAGCCCTCTACCTCGAATATGCCTATCGGCGGTGAAATCACCTCATCGATGCAACAGAGTGAGGCATCGAACAATATATTGTCGTGGGAGACGATAAGAATGACTAACATCGGTTTGGATGCCAACCTGTTTGGCAACCGACTGTCGTTGACGGCCGACTACTTTATCAAGAATACCGATGATATTCTGTTGAAGGTGAAACTCCCCGATGTGTTGGGTGTGAGTGAGCCGTACCAGAATGCCGGCAAGGTGCAGAACAAAGGTTGGGAAATAGCCCTGTCGTGGCAAGACAAGATAGGTAAGGATTTTACCTATGGAGTGAATCTTTCGTTCTCCGATGTGAAAAACAAGGTGGTAAGTGTGGGCAATACGGCCGACGACTTTAGCGGCGACCAGATACGTGCCGTGGGTTATCCTATCGACGCTTTCTGGGGGTATAAGGCCGATGGCTTGTATACGGTCGACGATTTCAACTACGATCCCGCTACCAACACCTATACTCCCAAACCTACTACACCCATCATCGAGGAGTATCGCACCAAGGTGCAGCCGGGTGATATTAAATATGTCGATTTGAACGGCGACGGGAAAATTACCCCTACCGATGACCGCTGCTATATAGGCAGTTCGATACCTCGTTACAACTATACCATCGGGCTCAATGCCGCTTGGAGAGGCATCGATTTCAGCCTGTTGCTGCAAGGGGTAGGCAAGTGTGCCGGTTATATCGGAGGTATGGGTCGCCATGCGTTTACCGAACTGGCCAACTATCCTCAAAAAGCCCATCTCGACCGTTGGACTTGGGAGAACCAGAATCCCCATGCTTCGTATCCGCGTTTTACTTATGACGAGACCTATAACCGCGACGAGTTCTCCTCTTTCTGGATTGAAGATGCCTCGTATTTGAGAATAAAGAACTTGCAGGTAGGCTATACCATTCCTCGCAAAGGGATCATATCCAAATTGCACATCGAGAATTTAAGAGTTTATTTCTCGGGTGAGAACTTGTGGACTCTTACCGATTTCTTCCCGTCGTATGATCCCGAAATCCCAGTAAGCGATGGAGGCTACTATCCCATTACCTCTTCTTATTCAGTTGGGTTGAGTATTACGTTCAAATAATTATCGATGATATAAACAGTAAGCATATATGAAAACAAGATATTTAGCTATTTTACTTTGCTCGATGTTGGTATGGTCGGGCTGCAACGATTCGTTCCTCGACAGGATACCCTTGGACGAGCTCACCGACGAGACTTACTGGGAGACCGAGGAGCATCTGATACTGGCTTCAAATGCCTGCATCAATTACCTGCGGGGGAAAAACATGAGTGTCGATATGGAATTTCTCGGCGACAATGTTTTTCGTGAACGTTCGTCGGAGTACAAGACGCTCGGGAGCGGTAACTTTACAAGTGATTTGTCGGTTATTAACTCCGAGTGGACCAACGACTATGACGGGATAAGACGCTGCAACCATTTCTTGGAGAACTATGAGCGGGCTCAGAAGGTTTCGGCTTCGATTCGGGAGCGCTATGCCGGTGAGGCTCGGTTCATGCGAGCCTATTTGTATAGTTACTTGGTCAACTGTTTCGGTGATGTGCCTTTGGTTGTCAATACCATCGATGTAGGCGATGAGGCTCTGTACGGCTCGCGTACCGACAAAGAGACTCTGATTGAGTGGATTCTCAATGAGTATGAATTGGCCGCTACGGCATTGCCCTATGCCAAAGATTTGAAAGATACCGAATTGGGACGTCCTACCAAGGAGGCCGCATGGGCTTTCAAGTCGCGCTTTGCCCTGTATCACGAACGTTGGGACGATGCTGTTGCTGCAGCAGAGGAAGTGATGACCGCCAATTTCCACAAGTTGTATGACAACGGCAACCCCGAGACGACCTACCACGAGTTGTTTACCCTTGCCGCCAACCCGGTAACAAACAAAAGCAACCGTGAGTTTATCGTTACCCGTCTGTATAGCGAGGAGGCCGGGTTGACCCATAACCTCAGCCGTGAGTTGCAGGTGCCCAACGAAGAAACTCGTTATGCGCCTACTCGTTCGCTCATGGATGCTTATCTGTGCAACGGGCTGCCTATAACCATCCCGGCAAGCCGTTATCGTGAGAATACCCACGAAGCCATCTTCAACAACCGAGATCCCCGTATGGCTCAGACTATCTTGAAACCCGGGGCTGAATGGGGCGGATATCCCGGAAAAACGATTTATGAACAACCCAAGTTCTCCAACTCGGCAACCAGTTGCCGCACGACAACCGGCTGGTATTTTACCAAATTTGTAGAGCTCTCGGCTATTTCGCGCTATAACAAAGACCAGAATGCAATCCCGCTGATGCGTTATGCCGAGGTTTTGCTCAACTGGATTGAGGCTAAGGAGATGCGTGGCGACGCTATTACCCAGCCCGATATTGACAAGTCGATCAATCTGCTCCGCGACCGGGTGGGAGCCGACAAGATGGTATTGACTACTTTGAAAGCCTATGGCCTCGACTTGCGCGATGAGATTCGCCGCGAGCGTCGGGTTGAGCTGGCTCTCGAGGGCGAGCGTTACTTCGATTTAATGCGTTGGAAACAGGGCGACCTGCTGGCCAAAGATGTGACCGGCATGCGCAAAAGCACCGTGCCTGCGAGTGAATATGAGTATGTAAAAGATATTCCTACCGATAGCGAAGGGAATCTGATTCTGATGGAAGGCCGCACCTTCTTGGCCGAGAAGAATTATCTGTGGCCCATACCGTTTACCCAAACGCAGCGCAACCCTAATTTGTTGCCCAATAATCCCGGGTGGTAATCTATTTGAGAATCATTAAACTATCTTTTATATGAGAACTCATTGTAAATTCATTTTATGCCTGTTTGGAGTGCTTTTAATGACAGCTTGCGGTTCGTCCGACCCAGTTTTATCTGGGCCGGATGAAACCGAAAGTGAAGAATCTCTGGTAACCTTGGCCGGGGACCGTTCATTTTCTTTGTTGTCATTGAGCGCCAATAGGGGTATGGCTTCAGGCTCGTACCAGGTAGAACCTTTGGCCGCATTTATTCAAGGAAACAATACCGATGTGGTGGCTTTGCAAGATGTCGATTATGGGACTACCCGTACCGGCAAGACCAATTTGGTGGCCGATGTTGCCTATCGGTGCAGCAAAGAGGGTAACCGCAGGCAGGGCGTATTTGCCTCGACCGGGCGTGAAGATGGTGGCGAAACCGGTGTCTCTCTTTTTGTGCGAGAGTGCTTTTATGGAACTAATAAGGTGAATTTGAACAATGAGTTGGTGTTACTCACCATGCCTTATGAATTGAAATCGGGCGAGACGGTTCTTGTAGCTACTTGTCAGTTCGATCGGAACGATGCCAGCAAAAGGGTTCGCCAGGCCGAGGCTCTGGCTGCTTATGCCGACCAAGTGAAACAGAATATTGTCATCTGTGCCTCTATTCATGAGGACTTGTCGGGGAATGTCCTCAATATCTTGACAACAAAATACCGTCGTTCTTGCAAGTTTGCAGCAGAGAATACCTATCCTGCCGATGAGCCTGTATCAAGGTATGATTACATTCTCACCCCTCTTTCTCAAAATTGGGGAACACAGACGGTAATGGTAAAAGGCGATGCCACGGTATCGAATCATAAGGCTTTGTTTTTGCGAATAGGATTAAAATAGAGAAAAGATGAAAAAATACAGTTGTTATAGAACATGGGGCGCCTGTGTACTGGCTTTTACCCTTTTGGCTGTAGTTGTTGTTGGCTGTTCGGGAGAAGATGATGATTATCCCAAAGGAGATCGTCCGCCAGTCATCGAGTCGGTCAGGAAAGTAGCTTGCATAGGCAACAGTATTACTTACGGAGCTCGACAGTTCTTGAACGACCGGGAAAAAGAGTGTTATCCGGCCTTACTGGGCAATATGCTGGGCGAAAACTTCGAGGTAGGCAACTTTGGCTGTAGCGGTACTACCCTGCTGAAAAACGGGAATCAGCCCTATTGGAACACCAAAGAGTTTACCAATGCAAAAGCCTTTCTCCCCAACATTGTCATTATCAAGTTTGGAACAAACGATTCGCGGTCGATCAACTGGCCCAATCACGGGGCGGAATTTGAGTCCGACTTGACCGATTTCGTGCTCGAGCTTCGCAGCCTGTCTACCCGGCCCAGAGTTTTCCTGTGTACTCCGGCAATTGCATACAGCAATTCGATTGGTGCCGATGACGGGGTGATTACCTCCGAGATTATTCCTGCCATTGAGCGGGTAGCCGAAACTCAAGGTCTCACCGTAATCGATCTGCACACTGCATTGCAAGGACATCAGGACTTATTTCCCGACGGGATTCATCCCGGCATAGAAGGTAACCAGCTAATAGCATCGACCATTTACGATGTATTAGCTCGAGAATATTCTTTAAACAATTGAAAATTAAAATTATGACCAAAAAATTTATATTCATTTTGCTGAGTGTGTGTCTGTGGGGCAGTGTGTCGGCTCAGACTCAACTTAAAATCATGTCGTTCAATATTCATGCGGGGTACGATGCCCCGATGGCCGATATTGCGGCCTTTATCAAGGCTCAAGATCCCGATATCGTGGCTTTGCAAGAGGTCGAGTATTATACCAACCGTTCGGGAGCCAATAAGCCGAGAACAATTAACAACAATATCAATATGCTCAATGAACTGGCTGCTCTTACAGGGTATCAGGGCATGTTCTACGTCACCCTCGAAAGTTGCTACGGAGGAAAATTTGGCAATGCCATTCTGAGCAAGTACAGTTTCGACGAGACCCGTCGTATCATGTTGCCTTGTGCTGCCGGAACCGAACAGCGCTGTGCCGCTATTGCCGATATTACTTTGCCCGATGGAACCGAGGTCTCGATTGTCGACACCCATCTCGACATGTCCAATCTCGATAACGGCATGGCTCAGATTAAAGAGGTGGCCCGTATCCCCCAAATGGGCAAGTGGTATCTCTTGGCTGGTGATATGAACCGCCGTGTGGGTACGGCCGAGATAAATGAACTGTCGAGCGTGTGGACTCTGGCTTTCAGCGAGGGCTTTGACCATATAGGCTATTATCCGTCGAGTGGCTGGGTAGTCAAGGAAACAAAAGTGTTTTCCGACAACACCTTGTCGGACCATTTTCCGATCATGGTCACACTCGAGCTGGCCAAATAACAGGAAACCAAAAGAGTATCATATTGTCTTATTCTCAGTTTAATTTTAATCGTCGTCTAAATTATTTACTATTAAAAACATGGAGTTATGAAACTAAGAAAAATTTACATCGGAGCAGGAATTATATTGCTTCCCTTATTTTGTGTAGGAGAAGCTATGGCCAAAGATGCCAAGTTTGAAACGGCGGCTTCGTATGGTAGTACGGGGGCCGACGAGCCGTACAGCTCGTTGACCGATGCCGACGGCAACTATTATATTTCGGGTATTTGCCGCGGAAATGTGGAGTTTACCAACGGTACGATGGTAAAAGGCCGTGGCGGTATGGACGCTATTCTTGTGAAATATGATGCCGAACTGAATTTCCAGTGGGCTCGAGTAGTCGGTGGTACGAAAGACGATTCGTTTGAGCGCATTGCGGTTACCTCGGGTGGCGACATTGTGGCCGTGGGCAAAATTGCGGGCGACGTAACTATCGATGGCACCGACCAGACCTGGAGTGCTACTCAGTCGACCGATGCCTGCATTGTAGTCTATGGTAAAGACGGAACCTATAAAAACTCGGCCGTGATAAAAGGTACGGGAGCTTCTCTGTGTAACTCGGTTGCTACCGACAGCGAAGGCCTTATCTACGTGACGGGTTCGACCATAGGACAGACCGATTTCGGAAACGGAAAGAGCGTGACTATTGGTGGAACTGATACCGGCACCTTTTTGGCATGCTACAACAGTTCGCTGGAATGCCAGTGGGCTATTGCAGGCTTTGGCCCCAAATATTCTTATGGCTGGGACGTGAAACTGGATAAAGACGAGAATATCCTGCTTACCGGCCGTTTTGGTTCTTCGTTTACCCTCACCGGTACCGATGGGGAGTCTATTACAACCGACATAGGCGGTGAGTCTACCCAGGATACTTATGTGGCCAAACTCTCTCGCGAGGGTGTGGGACAGTGGATTACCCATGTAAAGAACTCCAACCGTATCGATACTCGCTCAATCGATTCCGACTCTCAAGGGAATGTTTATATCTGGGGGCACTGCCAATCGGCTGTTACTCCTGAGGGACAACCGGCTCTCGGGTTCAATGGAAATTTCGATTCGTTCCTGATTAAGTATTCACCTGCGGGAGCCTATCTGGACGGTATGAACCTGGGTGGAAGCGGTCGCGACGAGGCAAAGGCTCTGTTCATCGACAAGAACGACGATGTGTATGTGGCCGGTAATATAAATGGCGATGGTTCCAAAGGCGGAACGGCCGTGAACATGAATCCCCGCGGCGAGTCTAAGGAGTATACTTGCAAAGGCCATGATGGCTACTTTGCTAAATATGACGGTGAAACTTGGGAACTGGTACAACTTGAAAAGACCATTACTCCCGATAACGCCAACCAGCACGAGGTAGCCTGGTGCGTAACCATGTCGCCCGATTGTGATAAAGTATATGTAACGGGGCATCATCGAGACGGTTCTACGGTTTTCGATGGGGTGGACCTCACGCTTCCTTTTGTAGGCGATTATGATGTGTACACGGTGTTGTATTCCTATGTACTGATGGTGAAGACCAAGACTCTCGAAGCAGGAGTCGTTGGTGAGCGCTATTACAGCAATATCGTTGTCGACAATACCGAAGGTGCTGTGTCGTTTGAGATTACCGAGGGTGCACTCCCCGATGGACTTTCGTTGAGCGACGACGGGGCTATCTCGGGAACTCCTACTCGGAACGGTTCGTTCACGTTTACGCTTCAGGTATCGGACGCTGCATCGTCTATCCAGAAGGAGTACACGCTGGTTATCAAGTCGGGTGAAGGCTGCGATGTGTTTATCGTGACCGACCATTGTCCCGATGCCTATATAGGCTATCCCTATTCGCTCCAACTCGAGATAGAGGGCGAGGGTATTACATGTGCGCTTACTGGTGGGGCCTTGCCCGATGGCCTTACCTTGTCGCCCGAAGGACTTATTTCGGGAACTCCTTCCGAGTCGAATGAAGAGGGCATTTACAGCTTTACGGTGAAAGCTACCGGTGCGTCGGGTTGCGACGATGAACTGGAACTGCAAATGATACTTTCCAACGACGATCCCAGTAGCATAGAGGGTATAAGCGCCGATTCATTCCAGTTATATCCCACAGTGGCTTATGGCGAAATAACCATGAAGGCCAGCTTCGGTAAGAGCGTTCGGGCTCAAGTCAACATTGTGACTCCGTTGGGTACCAGCGTATGGAGCAAGGCATTCTATGGCGATGTAATCGACGAGGCTATCTCGACAGTCGATATGCCTGAAGGTGTTTATTATCTGGTATTGTCGACCGACGAAGGTCGATTGACCAAACCTTTTATCGTGAAGAAGTAGTAGTAATTTGGTTTTCTAACGACGGACCCCGGTATCTTCTTTTAGTCCGGGATATCGGGGCCGTCGCTTATTTTTGTAGTGTTAGAACATGAAAAGAAGTGAATTTTTAAGGCTGATGGGAGCAACGACTGTTGCTGCCGCTCTATCCGATTTCAAGGCCATATCGCAGACTGTAGAGTCGTTGAATGGCTCGGCCACAGCCGGTTCGGACGATTTGGCCAAACTGCTTGAATCGGATTTGGAGAGCCAGGAAGCCGTGGTCGACAAGCCGGTAACGGCCATTGTCATTGGGGCTGGTGCCCGTGGTCGCACGTATGCCAGCTACTCCGAGCATTATCCCAAATCGCTCAAGATTGTGGGTGTTGCCGATATAAATCGGGAGCGACAGGAGTATATGAAGAATCTGTACCAGATACCCGATGAAAATTGCTTTGACGATTGGAGTGAAGTGTTCAGTCGGCCAAAGTTTGCCGATGCCGTGATTATCGCAACCCCCGATAACCTGCACTATGCACCGGCTTTGAAAGCGATGGCTGCAGGTTATGATTTGCTATTGGAAAAGCCTGTAGCACAATCGATTAAAGAGTGTACCGATATTTTGAAGTATGCCAAGCGGTACGACCGCATTGTGGGTATTTGCCATGTGTTGCGGTATGCACCCTATTTTATTGCTCTAAAAAAGGTGCTCGACTCGGGGAAGATTGGCGATTTGGTGAGCATACAGCATATGGAGTGTATCCGATTCTATCACATGGCTCATTCTTATGTGCGGGGTAACTGGAAGAGTTCGAAAGATACTACGCCTATTATCATTGCCAAGTCGTGTCATGACATGGATATGATGCGGTGGCTTGTCAACAAGCCCTGCAAGTCGGTTTCGGCTTATGGCGGGTTGAAGTTGTTTAAGCGGGAGAATGCACCCGAGGGGTCTACCGAACGGTGTCTCGACTGCCCGGTAGAATCGGAATGCCCCTACTCCGCAAAAAAAATCTATCTGGAACAGCGTCAGTTCCTGTATGTTTTCGATATACCCGACAATGATTGTCACAACCGGAAATACGACAGCCTCATTTTGGAAAAGTTGAGAACATCGGAGTATGGACAATGCGTCTACCGCTGCAACAACGACCAGTGCGACCATTTCGTAGCTTCTCTCGAGTTCGACGGCAACATAACCGGAGCCTTCTCGATGGAGGCATTCACGGCAACCGGTGGTCGTCTGACCCGCATTATGGGAACAAAAGGATGGATCGAGGGTGATATGAAGAAGTTTACCGTTACCGATTTTCTCACCCGTAAACAACTGGTATGGAATAAGGATATTTCTTCCTTGCCGGGATACGAAGGCCATGCCGGCGGCGATTTCGGTATTGTGAAAGACTTTGTGCTGGCCGTAGCCAATCGCGATGCGTCTTATCTAACCAGTACAATCGACCTCTCTATCGAGAGCCATGTCATGGGATTCTTGGCTGAAAAAAGCCGGGTACTCAAGAAACGGATAGATATGTAACGACAAAACATGTTTTTCTCATACACGTGAAGTAGAGCTCAACCATGAGAATTGAGTTTTCGAAAGATAGATAAGTGATACCAGGCCGGGAACATTGCGACAATGCTCCCGGCCTATTTTTTGAGAGCGTATCGAAACGAGGCAAAATAAAAAAGGCGAAACTCTGCGGGAGCTTCGCCTGATAGATTTTCTGAAGTTGTGGTCCCACTTGGGCTTGAACCAAGGACCCCCTGATTATGAGTCAGATGCTCTAACCAACTGAGCTATAGGACCGGCACGGATATTTCCGTAAGCGAGTGCAAAGATAGCGGTTTTCATAGAAAGCCACAAATATTTTGCCGTTTTTTCTCGAAAATATCGCGACGATAGAGTCCGGGCAGAGTTCAACGACAGATATTGCGGCTGAGTCGAGGATTGCCGACGGCTGCCTATCGTGCAATCGAAGCGGCCAGGGCCTCCCGGCAACAGGCCCGGATGTACTAAATTCTCTTTACAAATACCCGATAGCTGCACAAAATTCACTACTTTTGCATCACTTAACTTGTAGAGCTATGGAGGCTTCATTGACGGGTATTCACAATTTGCTTTTCGACTTGGGCGGGGTGATTATCGACCTCGACCAACAGCAGTGCGTCGATGCGCTGGCGGCGCTGGGCGACACGCAGGCGGCCAACATGCTGGGGCTGTATGGCCAGCAGGGCGAGTTTATGAAACTGGAGGCCGGCGAAATATCGGCGGCCGATTTTCTGGCTTACATGCACCGTCGCATCGGTCGTGACGGGGTGTCGGACCGCGACATCGTCGATGCCATCAACGCGTTTCTCGTAGGTATCCCCGTCGAGCGTCTGCAGTTGTTGCGCCGGTTGCGCAGCCACTACCGGGTGATGATGCTGAGTAACACCAATCCCATCATGTTCGATACGAAGATTGCCGACTGTTTTGCCCAGGAGGGGCTGACGGTGGAGGATTATTTCGACGACATCTACCTCTCTTACCGGCTGAAAGCTTGCAAACCGAATGCCGAGATTTTCGAGAAGGTGATTGCCTCGTCGCACATCGTACCGCAGGAGACGCTCTTCTTCGACGACTCGCAAAAGAACCTCGATGCCGCCGCGGCTCTCGGATTCAAGACTCATCTCGTAACGCCCGACTGCGGCATTATCGACTTTTTCAACTCTCGCCCATGACCACCCGACCGACCGACATAGCTCCGAACCAACCGCTGTTTGCTACGCTGGGCGTATTCGACGGTGTGCACCGCGGCCACCGGGCCGTGATTGCCCGGGTCGAGGCCGAAGCGGCTGCACGTCGACTGGCATCGGCCGTGATTTCGTTTCGCACGCACCCGCAACAGGTGTTGCACCCCGAGGTGCCGTTTCGCCTGCTCACTTCGCCCGACGAACGCGAGGCGTTGCTGCGGCAAACGGGTGTCGACCGCGTGATTTTTCTCGACTTTACCCGCGAGATGTCCATGCTCTCGGCCTTCGACTTCCTTCGGGTGCTGTCGTCGCAGTACCGGGTCAAGGGGCTGATTATCGGCTACGACCATCGATTCGGTCACAATCGGGCCGAGGGATTCGACGACTATGTGAAATATGGCAAGGAGCTGGGGATGGAGATTCTACACGCCGAGGAGCTGGTGACCGACGCCGGGCCGGTGAGCTCGTCGATCATTCGCAAGCTGCTGTTGCAGGGCGACCTGGCCACAGCCAACCACCTGCTGTCATACCCCTATACGCTTCACGGGCATGTGGTGAACGGTTTTCATGTGGGGCGCGAGCTGGGATTCCCCACGGCCAATATCGACATCGACTACCCCGATAAGCTGATTCCGGCAAACGGGGTATATGCCGTGCGGATTGTACGGGCCGACGGACATCGCTACGGCGGCATGCTCAACATCGGCAACCGCCCTACCCTGAACCGCCCCAACGACTACTGTATCGAGGCCAATATCTTCGACTTCGCAGGCAATCTCTATGGCGAGGCTTTAGCGGTGGAGCTGGTGCAGTATATACGCCCCGAACAGACGTTTGCCCACATCGAGGCACTGCAGGCCCAACTGGTAGCCGACGAGGCCGCCATCCGCAAAATTCTGGCCGAATAGGCCCCCTTACAACGATACCTGATAATCCTGTTTGTTCAGTTTGGGATTGCAGCAGACAAACCCCACATTTTTCATGTCGACCGTCACGCGCACCCGCTCGTCCTTGAGGAGCGACTCCCACCACTCTTTCACCGCACTATTCCGGCGAATGCCGTCGATTATCAATATCGAAGGCTTGTCGAGCGCCGGGTCGAGCAACCGGGGCAACGCCCGATACTGAGCCTTGGGCAGACGATTGACCACGATATAGAAACCCTCGTGCTCACCGGCCAGATAATCGGGGAGTGCAATGGCATGAGGTTCCCGCACAAATTCGGCCTGCTCGCCGGCCTCGGCAAAGAGCTGTTCGGCAAAACTGCCAATCTCGGCATTCGGCTCGACTATCGTCAGACGTGCCGAACGCTCGGCCAGCCGCAAATAGAGCGACGAGATGCCCCACGAAGAGCCTATCTCGAGAATGTCGTCGGGCCGGAAGAAGTTGGTCAGCCGAAAAAAGAGACGCCCCCGGCTCTTGGAGATGAGCCGTCGCTGCCGTTTCTGCCGCCGCTGAAGGGCATCAATGACACGAGCACGAGCTATTGCCTCTACATCGTCGTAGGCATAATAACGGGCCTTCTCGCGTATCACCTTCGTGATGAGACGAAAGGCAAAGGGCGAGTGGATACCGAAGCCCCAGGCTTGACGCATGCGGCTCATCGGCGAGGTATACTCCTTCCAGAACTTCTTCTGCATAGACTACGGCTTTTAGGCTTGCGGGACCGATTTACGACGACGCCAATAGACTACCCCCGTGCCCACAAAGCCGGCCAGGATGAGGAAGAGCGACACATAGGCAATGGCTTCGGTCGTATGTACCGAGGGCGGGTCGAACCGGAATATCACTTCGTGTTCGCCGGCCGGCAGATTGACAGCCCGCAACACGTAGTTTACACGCACCATATCGATGGGTTTCCCGTCGACAGTCACCTGCCAGCCCCAAGGGAAATAAATCTCGGAGAAGACCGCTAAACCGCCTTGTTGCGAACGGTAGCGATAGGTGAGCTCGTCGGGCTTGTAGGCAGTCTCGTAGATGGTGTCGCCGGCTGCGGGGGGAACCACCTTGTCGCCAATCTCCCGGGCAAAGCGGCGATCGGCCACTGCCGTGTGCGACGGGTCGAAGTCGGTAATGGCTGCCATCTCGGCATCGGCATTGTCGACCCACTCGACCTCCGATACAAACCAGGCGTTGCCCAGCGCTCCGGGGTTGCGCACGACGGTCTCGCGCCCATCCTCGAGCGGCTGTATGATGTAGCGGGTATTGAGCATGTTCAGTACCACCATGTTGCCATTGACGAGCTGACGGTCTATCAGGTCTTGATAGCGGCGCAATTTGGCGGCGTGGTAGCCGCCGACCGACTTGTGGTAATACGACGTGCGGGGCTCGTTGAAACTGGCTGCCAGCGTCTCGCCGGCCGCCGCATTGAGCACCCGGTAGTTCATGTCCTTGTCTTGCAGGATATAGCGGTCGGCATCGGTCATGGGGAAGGGATTGGTCTTGCGGGCCGGTGTCACGAAGTTGTCGCTGTTGAGATAGCGCTTGTTGACCGGATACATATCGCCTACCAGAATCACCGCCAGGGCCACCATGGCCACGGTAGCACTCACCTTCTTCCGATTGAGCAGCCACAGCACGGCAAAGCCCAGCACCACGATGATGAACGATCGCCAGGCATCGGCCGTGAAGATAGCCTTGCGGGCTTCGGCCACACCGGCAAAGAGTTCGGCATAACCGGGTTGACCGGCGGCTTCGCGCTCATAGTCTTTCAAGAAGGTATCGAAGAGGCCAGGGGCCAGAGCCGCCAGCAGAGCGATACCGGCCACAATGCCGCCGCTCAGGTAGAACCACCGTTTCTCACGCGAGAGTATCGACGGGTCGTCGAATATCTTTTTCAGCGCCAGCACGGCCAGCAGCGGCATGCAGAACTCGGCCACCACCAGGATGCTCGACACCGTACGGAATCGGTTGTACATGGGGAAGTAATCGATAAACCAGTCGGTGAGCCACATCATGTTCTTACCCCACGAGAGCATGACGGTCAGAATCGTCACCACCAGCAAGGCCCACTTGAGCGGCGTGCGCACGATGAAGCAACCCAGCACGAAGAGGAAGAAGATGAGGGCACCCACATAGACCGGTCCCGAGGTAAAGGGCTGGTCGCCCCAGTAACGATCGAGTTGCGACAGGTAGGGACGAATCTCGGGATTGGCCGCCTTCACCGCCCGCTCGCTCTCAGAGAGCGGACCGCTGGCACCACCCTTGCTGTCGGGAATCAGGAGGGTGAGAGTCTCCATCTTGCCGTAGCTCCACTGGGTGATATACTCTTTGTCCAGACCGCTTCCGGCCGGTTTGGCCACCTTGTCGCCATCGGGCGAAGAGAGCTCGGTATGGCCTCCACGCATCGACTCTTTGGAATATTTGTAGGTGTGATACAGATTCGAAGCATTGGCACCCACGGCCAGCACGGCAGCTACCAGCAACACGCCGGTGGCCTTGAAAAAGCGCGGCATGGTGTGCGAGCGGTAGTGCTCCACGCCATAGGCAACGACTACGGCACAGATGACAAAGAGGAAGTAGTAGGACATCTGCACGTGGTTCGACATGATTTGCAACGCGCCGAAGAGTGCCGCCAGGGCTCCACCCAACAGATAGCGCCCCCGATAGGCCAGAATGATGCCGGCAATCGTAGGGGGAATGTAGGCGAGCGTGATGAACTTCCAGATATGGCCCGCCGCAATAATGATAAAGAAGTAGGACGAAAAGGCATAAGCCACCGCACCGAAGGCCGCCAGATACCACCGCACGTTGAGCGTGAGCAGCAGAATATAGAAGCCCAGCATCATGATGAAGACCAGCGACACGGGCGATACCAGCCACAGGTTATAGACGTGCTGCAACCCCTTCAGCGGAGCGTTGCTCGAGTAGGTGGGTGCAATCTGGAAGGTAGGCATACCCGAGAATACCGAGCCGGTCCAGCGAGGCATTTCGCCCGTTTGCTCGGCGTAGGTCTTGGCTTCGTGGCCTATGGCCAACCCCTGCTGGGTATCGTGTTGGAACAGAATCTTGCCTTCGACAACGTCGGGCGAGAAATAGATAAACGACAAGACGACAAACAACAGGACCGGCAAGAGGGCCCAAAGGTTCTTATGACTTTTCATTGTTACGAATCTGTATTTTTTTTGCAAATGTACAAGTTTAACCGTAATTATCACGCTCCCAGGCGAACAAACTGAAACAAAAACCCTCTTTCAGGCAACTTTGCCTTTCGGAGAAAAAATAGGGCCGGGGTTGCACATGCAACCTCGGCCCTATGATGGTCTATTTATCTGCTAACTTATTTTACAAGCGAAGTGATGTCGAATTTGGCAAATTCAAGATCGGTAGCAGCTTGTTGAGCTTTTGCAGAATCCATGCTGATAGCTTTCTTCAGGTTCGAAACAACCATTTGTTCGTTGTTGGTACGAGCACCCAGAACGGCCATCAGGTAGTAAGTATTGGCATTGGGAGTTTCAACACCGGCCAACGTAGCTTTAGCCTTGCTGTAATCTTTTACCAAGATTTGAGCCAGAGCGGCGTTGTTCGATTTAACATCGCCAAATGCTTTTACGGCTGCGTTGTAGTCGCCTTTCTTCATGTAGAATACACCCAGAGCTTCGTTGAGTTCCTCAACACCGGCCGATTTGCCAAAGGCTTGTTCGGCGGCAGCGTAATCGCTGTTCGAGAGAGCGATCAAACCTTGGTTCATAGCCACCTCGGGAGTATTGGGAGCGATGCGGGCAGCCTTGTCGAAGTTAGCTTTGGCAGCAGCGAGGTCGCCTTCTTCGTATTGAACCATACCCAAGTTGTTGTAACCACGGTAGTCGTTCGGATAGATTTCAATCACTTTCGTATAGATGGCAGCTTTCTCTTTGTTGGTCTTAACCAGCGTAGCAGCGTAGAGCAGTTCGTCAACCGAGAGGGCTTTAGCATCTTCTTGAGCCAGTTTCGAGATTTCCTCGTCCGATTTACCGATTACGTTCACCGAAGCCGTGATTCTCGAATAACGCAGTTGCGGGAGGATCTCCTCGGCCAATACTTTGAATACCGACGACATGTTCTTGATTTCACGTTCGCGTTGTTCGGGGTCGGAGTACATCGAAAGTACGTTCAGGATGAGCTCTTTGTCTTGGATGTTCGATTTCGAAACCAGTTCTTGGAAACCTTCCCAGTCTTGAGCCGTAAATTCGGCAGTCATGTCGGCTTCAACTTTGTCTTTCTTCAAGCTCTTCTTCATGTAGTTAACCGTATTCTTCTCACGGTTCTCGGCCAGCGTGGTATTCAGTTTCACACCACCATCAGGCGAAGCGTAAGACGAAATGTTGATGTTGGTCAACTCTTTGTTGGGAGCCTCGGCAGCAGCGTTGATTTCGTTGTGGAGAGCTTTCATCTCTTCCGATTTCAGTTGCTCGGCACGCAGGTTGGCCTGTTGGATGAGGAACATGATGTCGGCCGAGTAGGTCTCTTTGATAATACGTTGGAACTTGTCGGGCGTGATAGCGGGGTTCACCTCTTGAGCGTTGGCGATTTCGGCCGTAGAAACGACACCCTCGGCAACCGTTACACGAGGCAATTCATACGTTTTGTTACCTCTTTGAACTTTGAAAGCCAGTTGCAGTTCCGATTTACGCATCTCGGGAATGTATTTGAAGTTTACAGGCATGGAAACAACACCACCCATTTTGTACGAAATGGCTTGGTCGTTACCTTCTACCTTTTCCCCTTGATAAACAAACGGAGTACCGGCAGTTTCACCCTCGGCGTAAACCAGGTAGGGAGTTACTGTAACTACCGATTTCTTATCGAAATACTTTTCAGGGAAAGTTCCCGTAATGGTTGCAGGAACCTGGCCACCTACTACTTCAAGAGGAGAAGGGGTCACCGTAAAATAATCGGCCGATAACGGCTTCATGTCTTTGTTACACCCTACAAATGCCAATGTCATGAGAAGCATTAGGGGAAGATAGATTTTCTTAATCATAATAATAATTGTTTGGTTACACTTATTTTTGAAATATTTCCTTTCCTATTTTGAAGAACAGAATTAGTGCATTTCATATTTAAAGGCAAAAATAAACAAAAATAGAACACTCTCACTATTTTTATACAAATTTTTTTCTCTAACCCCCTTTATTGGGGGCTTTCCGCTGGTTTCGGGGATGATATTGCAAGATTTCCTGCCGCAGGAACTGCCTGTCGAGGTGGGTATATATCTCGGTGGTGGTGATGCTCTCGTGCCCCAACATCTGTTGAATGGCCCGCAGGTTGGCCCCCCCCTCGAGCAGGTGGGTGGCAAAGGTATGACGCAGCGTGTGGGGGCTCACCTGCTTGCGAATGCCACACCGCTCGCAGGCCCGTTTCACAATATAGTAGACCATCACCCGGGTAAGCTTCGCCCCCCGCCGGTTCAAAAACAGAATATCCTCGCTGCCCCGCTTGATGTCGAGCTCCCGCCGGTCTTCCAGATAGAGGTTTATCTCGCGTATCGCGTTCTGCGAGATGGGAACGAGGCGACGCTTCTCGCCCTTGCCCTCGACAATGATATAACCGTCGGTCAAATAGAGGTCGGAGATACGCAGCCCCACCAGCTCCGACACCCGCAACCCGCAACCATAGAGGGTCTCGATGATGGCTCGGTTGCGACGGTCCTCGGGTTGCGACAGGTCGAACGACTCGACCATACGGTCTACCTCATCGACCGTGAGCACATCGGGCAACTTCACCCCCAGCTTCGGACTCTCGATCAACTCCGAAGGGTCGTTCTCGATGAGCTTCTCCAACTTCAGGAAACCGAAAAACGACTTGATTCCCGAGATGATGCGAGCCTGCGACCGGGCTCCGATGCCCAGGTCTTGCAACGTGCATACAAACCGGTGCAGGTCGTCGCCGGTAACCTGACTCCAATCGAGATTCTCGGTCTGAATAAAATCCACAAGCTTCTCGACATCGCATTGATAGCCCTCTACCGTATTGGTGGAAAGCCCTCGTTCCAACTTCAAATAGCGCCCAAAACGCTTCAACAAATTATCTGCATCGACTTTTGGCATACTCTTTTTATCCGATATATCATTTTTTTCCGTAATTTTGCCTTATCTTAGGGAGAATATCCCGGAGCATCGGCTTTCAGGGCAAAGATAGTGAAAGGCGAGTGCAGAGACAAACCGAAACCCAGTTTCGTGTTTGGGTTATGCCGAGCCGACTCCTATCTTCTGTAAAGATAGTGAAAGGCGAGTGCAGAAAAATCAAACTCGTTTGAGATTTTTTGCCGAGCCGCATCCTGTCTTATCTAAAAGATAGCGAAAGGCGAGTGCAGAGACAACTGAAAACAAAACTTTCAAATTGGACTATGCCGAGCCGTATCCTATCGCATCGAATCTAAATAGACAAAAAGGCCGGAGGGACAATCGGCAGAGAGACTCTCCGTACAAAAAAGATTGTTATTATGGATATACTCATTATCAACGGGCCCAACCTCAACTTGTTGGGCAAACGGGAAAAGAGCATTTACGGGGAAAAAAGTTTCGACGACTTTCTCGGCGAGTTGCAACAGCGCTATGCCGACCACCGCATCGGCTATTTCCAGTCCAATATCGAGGGCGAACTCATCGACAAGATTCAAGAGGCGGGGTTCTCTTGCGACGGCATCGTGCTCAATGCCGGAGCCTACACCCACACCTCCATCGCCTTGAGCGATGCCATACGTGCCGTACCGACCCCCGTGGTCGAGGTACACATCTCCAATATCCACGCCCGCGAGGAGTACCGCCACAAATCCATGATAGCGGCAGCCGTTGCCGGCTCGATTATCGGGTTCGGACTCGACTCGTACCGACTTGCCATCGAGGCTTTGATTGAAAAAAAACGATAAACCCCTTTCACCTATGTCCAAATACACGAAAATAGTAGCGACCATATCCGACTCGCGCTGCGATGTCGACTTCATCAAACAACTCTACGACAACGGCATGAATGTCGTTCGTATGAACTCGGCCCACCTGCAGGAAGAGGGATTCCGCAAAATCATCGACAACGTGCGCGCCGTCTCCAACAAAATAGCCATCCTGATGGATACCAAGGGCCCCGAGGTGCGCACCACCGCACTGGCCGACGGTAACAATCTGTCGTTTGTCACGGGCGACTTCGTGCGCATTACCGGCCGCGAGGGGACCCTCACCGGCCACGGATACATCGGGGTAAGCTACCCCAACTTTGCCCAAGACCTGGAGGTGGGCAGCCACATCCTCATCGACGACGGCGAACTCGAGTTCATCGTACGCGGCAAAGAGAACGACGAACTGCTGTGCGAGTCGCTCAACAACGGCGAACTGGGAGCCCGCAAGAGTGTCAACGTGCCGGGCGTGCGCATCAACCTCCCCTCGCTCACCGAGCGCGACATCCGCAACATCCGCTATGCCATCAAGCAGGAAATCGACTTCATTGCCCACTCGTTCGTGCGCAGCAAACAGGATGTGCTCGACATTCAGGCCATTCTCGACGAGTATAAGAGCCCGATCAAGATTATCGCCAAAATCGAAAACCAAGAGGGTGTGGACAACATCGACGAGATACTCGAGGCCGCATACGGCGTGATGGTAGCCCGCGGCGACTTGGGTATCGAGGTACCCCAGGAGAAGATTCCCGGCATCCAGGCCCGCCTCATCAAGAAGTGCATCCAGGCCAAAAAGCCGGTTATCGTCGCCACCCAGATGCTCCACTCGATGATCAAGAACCCCCGGCCCACCCGTGCCGAGGTAACTGACATAGCCAACGCCATCTACCAGCACACCGACGCCCTCATGCTCAGCGGCGAGACGGCCTACGGCAAATATCCCGTCGAGGCGGTAGCCACCATGGCCCGCGTAGCCGAGGAGGCCGAAAACAACAAGCTCACCGAGAGCAACATCCGGGTCATTTCGTCGGCCGACGAACCCGACGTCACCTCGTTCCTGGCCAAACAGGCGGTAAAGACCTTCAACAAACTGGGTACAAAGGCCATCATCACCGACAGCTATACGGGCCGCACCGCCCGCTATGTGGCTGCCTACCGGGGACGCTACCCGGTGCTGGCTCTCTGCTACTACGAGCGCACCATACGGTTGCTGGCTCTCTCTTACGGCGTATTCCCCCTCTATCAGGAGCGCACCCGCACCTCGCGCGAATACCTGTTCAACGGTCTGAACCACCTCATGGAGCTGCACCTCATCGACCGCGACGACCTCATTGCCTATCTGGGCGGAGGATTCGGCGAAGGAAAAGGCACCACATTCCTCGAGATAAACCGGATAAGCGAAGTGCTCGACAACTTCAACCACTATACCTTGCCCAATATCGAAGACGCCGAAGCATGACCCGCGAACTGGAAGAGTACATATTGACCCACATCGACCCCGAGGACGAACTGCTTGCCGCGCTCGACCGGAATACGCACCTGTATCACCTGCGGCCCCGCATGGTGTCGGGCCACCTGCAAGGGCGCATTCTCAAGATGTTCTGTCGCATGATGCGGCCGCACCGCATCCTCGAGCTGGGCACCTTCACCGGCTACTCGGCCCTCTGCCTGGCCGAGGGGTTGTGCGAAGGGGGCGAAGTGCATACCATCGAAATCGACGACGAAATCGAAGACTTCACCCGCAGCTACTTCGACCGCTCGCCCGTAGGCGACCGCATCAAACTGTACATAGGCGACGCCTGCGAGATTGTCCCCTCCCTTGCCGACACCTACGACCTCGTGTTTATCGACGCCAACAAGCGCGACTATCTGAAGTATTACGAGCTGGTGTTGCCCAAGGTGCGGCCGGGGGGTATCATCCTGGCCGACAATACCCTGTGGGACGGCAAGGTGGTGACCGACCCGCACAGCCGCGACGCCCAAACGGTGGGCATCGAACGCTTCAACGACTTCGTCGCCACCGACAACCGGGTAGAGAAGGTGATTCTGCCCCTGCGCGACGGGCTCACCATTTTGTGGAAAAAACCGTAATGCCACACAATCTTTACCCACTCAACTTGGTTATATCTAAAAAAAGGAGCTATATATGGAAACAACACGACAGAACAAAATAAGCCGCCTGCTGCAGAAGGAGCTGAGCGACATTTTTCTGGGCGAAACCCGCAAGACCCACGGCATCATCATCTCGGTGAGCGTGGTACGCGTCAGCCCCGACCTGAGTACGGCCAAAGCCTACCTGAGCATCTTCCCGCCCGAAAAGAGCGCCGAAATGATTGCCAACATCAACGCCAACGCCAAGACCATACGCTACGAACTGTCACAGCGCGTGCGCTTCCAGTTGCGAAAGACGCCCGAACTCTCGTTCTTCCTCGACGACTCGCTCGACTACATCGAGAATATCGACTCGCTGTTGAAAAAATAGCGTATACCGATGAGTCGGCTCTCCCGCAAAATTGCCTGGCGCTACCTTTTCTCCAAGAAGTCGCACAGCGCCATCAATGCCATATCGATCGTATCGGTGTGCGGGGTGGCCATTACCACGCTGGCACTCATCTGCACCCTGTCGGTCTACAACGGATTCACGCAGCTGATCGGGTCGCTCTATTCGCAGATAGACCCGCAAATCAAGATTACCCCGCGTGAGGGGAAAACGCTCGATACCGAGGCTCCCGAGCTGAAACAGATAGCTTCGTGGCCCGAGGTGACCATCGTCTCGCCCGTCATCGAGGAGAGTGCCCTGTGCCAATACAAGGACCGCCAGCAACCGGTGCTGGTAAAAGGGGTTCCCGACAACTATACCCAACTGTCGCACATCGAGGAGCTTATCACCAGCGGCACCTTCATGCTCAACGACGGGCGAGTCGACTATGTATCGCTGGGCATAGGCATTGCCGCCCAACTGGGTATCGCCACCAACACCCCCTACCCCGTAGAGCTCTATGCTCCCAACCGGCTGGGACGGGTCAATCTGGCCAACCCGGCACAATCGTTCAACAGCAGGCGTTTCTTCGTGGCCGGCGTCTTCTGCTCCAACCAGGCCATCTACGACGACCAACTGGTGATTCTGCCCCTGGCCACCGCCCGCGAGATGTTCAGCTACACCACCGAGGCAACCGCCATCGAGCTGCGCCTCGCTCCCGACTACACCGAGCATGCCGTGGCCCAGAAGCTGAAAGAGACTTTGGGCGACTCGTACCGCGTGGCTACCCACATCGAGCAGAACGACTGGTACAAGTGGGTACAGATTGAGAAGTGGATTACCTTCCTCATCCTCTCGTTTATCCTGATGATTGCCACCTTCAATGTGATAGGCGCCCTCTCGATGCTCATCATCGACAAGAAACGCGACATCGACACCCTGCAAAAACTGGGAGCCGACGACCGACTCATCTCGCGCATATTCCTGGCCGAGGGGTGGCTCATCTCGGCCATCGGGGCCGGTTCGGGCCTCATTCTGGGGGTGATACTCTGCTACCTGCAACAGGAGTACGGATTGCTGAAGCTGGGCAGCACCGAGGGTATGTTCATCACCGACGCCTACCCCGTACGGCTCGAACTGTTCGACACGCTGGCCGTCACCGCCATCGTCCTCATCCTGGGCTTCGTTACCGCCTGGTATCCTGCCAAGTTTCTGCGCAAGCGCCTGCTCGCCGAGAAATCAAATAGAGAGTAACCTCTGGCACGCATACCTACCTCTTTAATATATACTATCCTTATCCCATGCCAACATACCAACAGGGCGGCCCAAAACTGTTTTTGAGCCGCCCCGTCGTTATCTTGGACTATCTCCACATCACTTCATTTCGCGAGCAATCGCATCGGCAATAGACTGCATTTCGGCAGCGTCGAGCGACAGCTTGTCGCGGAAGAAATTCATATCGGACTCGTGGTTGATAGGCACCAGATGAATGTGCGTATGAGGCACTTCGAGACCCATCACGGCCACACCTACCCGTTTACAGGGCACGGCCTTCTCGATAGCCCGGGCCACCCGTTTGGCGAAGCGGGTGAGACCTACATAAGCCTCGTCGTCGAGATCGAAGATATAGTCGACCTCCTTTTTCGGAATCACCAGCGTATGCCCTTTGGCTACGGGATTGATGTCGAGGAATGCAAAATAATTCTCGTCCTCGGCTACTTTGTAGCACGGAATTTCACCGGCTACAATACGACTGAAAATGGTTGCCATGGTTTCTTGTTTTTTAGTTTTTACAATAGATGGCGAAAGCAGGAGCAGAGGTCGATGGGAAACGCCGTCTCCCATTGACCAAGACTGGCCACCACCGGTTTTCACCATATGCAAAGTTAGCGAAAAGAAATAAAAAAGCGTTCTCCCGCTCTGCAAACTATAGGAGAGAACGGGAGAACGCCTGTGACAAAAAAGCCGATATGCAACGTGTGCACACCGGCTTATGCGATTAAATGGAAATATCTACAATCTCGAACGACATCAGGCCCGAGGGAACCTGAATCTCGACAATGTCGCCTACCTGCTTGCCCAGCAGACCTTTGGCAATGGGGGTCGTGGCCGAAATCTTGCCTTCGCGCAGGTTGGCCTCCGACTCCGACACGATGGTATATTTCATTACCGCGCCATTCTTGACATTCTTGATAGTTACGGTGTTCAAGATTTGCACCGTGTGGGTGTTCAACTTGCTCTCGTCGATGAAACGGGCGTTGGCCACGAGATCTTTCAACTGCGAGATTTTCATTTCGAGCATGCCCTGTGCCTCTTTGGCAGCATCATACTCGGCATTTTCCGAGAGGTCACCTTTGTCGCGAGCTTCGCCAATCGCACGAGAGATTTCGGGACGCTTCACATTTTCGAGATAAGCTATCTCTTCCATCAGTTTTTTGTAACCTTCTTCGGTCATGTACGTAATAGCCATAATTTTACTCCTATAGTGTTTATAAATTATTATTCCATATTAAACAAAAAAGAAATCCCGCCGTTAGCCGGGACTCCTTTTTGTGCTTTCACTGTGACAAAGATACGCCCTTTTTTTAATCTTCCAAAAAAAAACGCCGAGAATCGTCAAAAGTTTACTTGTCGGCTCATTAGAGACGCGATTGTATAGCAGCCTCGATTTCACCCACTTTCTCGATGCGTTTCACAATGCCGTCGTTCTTGTCGATGACGAAACAGGTAGGCAAGTTCTTCACATTATAGATAGCGGCGTTGCGCGAATAGACACTCTGCGGATCGCGCACGCACACCCACGGCAGATTGTCGGCAGCTACCTTCCACGACTGTTCGTCGGCATCGAGCGAAACCTGATAGATCTGGAGACCGCGGCTCCTGTATTTCTTGTAGAGTTCGGCCAGCTTCATATTGTAAGCCGGGGAATAATCGGTCTGGTAAGCGGTGAAACTGAGAAGCACCACCTTATTGGCTTCCATCTGCTCGCCCAAGGTCTGCTTGCGACCCAACTGGTCATACAGTTCCACGTCGATATACGAGGTAGTCTCTGCCTCGATATTGGCCTCGTTACTCTGGCGGGCAGCTCGCTCGGCAGCGATGGCTTCCAGTGTCATCTGCTTCAACTGCTTGGCGCGGGGCGACTCGGGATAGTGCATATCGAAACTCGTAGCCACGGCGGCAATCAACTTGCGGTCTTCGGCATTGTAAGGGTCGAATACCCGACTGCCGTTAATCTCCTGGAACACGATATAATAAGCGGCGGCCGATGCCGGATTCTCCAGCACCAGGTTGAGCATCTTCTCCTTGTACTCGGCCA
Organism: Barnesiella sp. An22; assembly: GCF_002159975.1. GTDB lineage: Bacteria > Bacteroidota > Bacteroidia > Bacteroidales > Barnesiellaceae > Barnesiella > Barnesiella merdigallinarum. Next base: position 81,798 of record NZ_NFJR01000002.1, read on the forward strand.
AAGCCTGAATAGCTTGTGCCCGCAAGGTATCGACCTGGATGCTGTTGGCCGATACAGCTTTGTTGAGTTCATTGATGCGACGTTTCAACTTACCGCTCTCGTCGGTCACGATGCGCATCTTGGTACACTCGTCCGAACCGGTCAGTTCGTAGCCGTCGGCAAAATCGGTAGCCCGGGCCGAGAACGACAGCGTCTCGGTAGAGTCGACGGCAAAATGAACCAGAGCCCCATTCAACCGCAGCTGATAAAACTCGGGATATTGCGGTGCCTCTTGTTTGAATTTGAAAGCGCCCTTGTCGTCGAGAGTCACCGAGTCGAGCGCCACAGGCTGTCCCGTAGCCAGCGATTCGAGGTAAAGCATTTGTCCGTGAGCACCCGTCACGTCGCCTTCGATGGTAAACTGCCGCTTGCTACACGAGGTAACAGCCACGGCTATCGCACATAAAAATATCCACTTTCTCATTGTTTCAGATTTTAAGTTCATGGCCATCTCCCCTTGGAGAAAACCAGTTACAAAGATATGTTTTTTTTCACACATTCCAATGCCTCGGTGCCTCTGTACCAAAAGCAAAATGAAAGAATGCCCCCGCAAAAAACCGCACTATCTGTTCGCCAAACTACTTTTATAGGCGATATTTTTTCATTTTTATTTCATAATCATAGTTTTGCATTCAAACTTTCATTATCTTTGCGTGATTTTGAGAAGAAAAAAATACAGAAAAATCGATTTTATGATTAAACAAGTTATTAAGAAGACCATCGATTTGGGTGATGGAAGGACCATCACCATCGAAACCGGCAAGCTCGCCAAGCAAGCCGATGGGGCCGTAGAAGTACGCATGGGCAACACCATGCTGTTGGCCACGGTATGTTCGGCACAAGAAGCCGGTGAAGGCGTGGATTTCATGCCTTTGCAAGTAGAATACAAAGAGCGTTATTCAGCTTTCGGCCGTTTCCCCGGAGGTTTTACCAAACGTGAGGGCCGAGCTTCAGACTACGAGATACTCACCGCCCGCCTGGTAGACCGCGTACTGCGTCCGTTGTTCCCCGACAACTATCACGCCGACACCTTCGTGAACATCATGCTGTTCTCGACCGATGGCGTAGACATGCCCGATGCCCTGGCCGGTCTGGCCGCATCGGCTGCCCTGGCCGTGTCGGATATTCCCTTCAACGGTCCTATTTCGGAAGTACGGGTTGCCCGCATCGACGGTAAATTCAGAATAAATCCTACCTTCAGCGAACTCGAAAGAGCCGACATGGATTTGATGGTAGGTGCCACTTATGAAAACATCATGATGGTCGAAGGCGAAATGGACGAAGTTTCGGAGGCCGACCTGCTCGAAGCCCTCAAAGCCGCCCATGAAGCCATCAAGGTTCACTGCCTCGTACAGAAAGAGTTGGCCGAGGCCGTAGGTTCGACCGTAAAACGCGAATATTGCCACGAAACCAACGACGAAGATCTGCGCAAAGACGTGTGGGCAAAATGCTACGACAAGGCTTACGCCATTGCCCGCTCGGGTAATGCCGACAAGCACGCCCGCCAAAACGCCTTCGACGCTATCGTCGACGACTATCTGGCCGGTCTGAGCGAAGAAGAGCTCGCCGAAAAGGAACCGCTCGTACGCCGCTACTACCACGATGTAGAGAAAGAGGCCGTACGTCGCTGCATTCTCGACGAAGGCATCCGTCTCGACGGCCGTACCACCACGCAGATTCGCCCCATCTGGTGCGAAGTAGACTACCTGCCGGGTCCTCACGGATCGGCCGTGTTCACCCGTGGTGAGACACAGGCCCTGGCCACCGTTACCCTCGGTACCAAACTCGACGAGAAGATTCTCGACGACGTGCTCAACCAGGGTCGCGACCGCTTCCTGCTCCACTACAACTTCCCCCCCTTCTCGACCGGCGAAGCTAAAGCCCAACGCGGCGTAGGCCGTCGTGAAATCGGTCATGGCAACCTGGCCAACCGCGCCCTCAAACGCATGATTCCGAAGGATTACCCCTATGTAATCCGTGTCGTATCGGATATTCTCGAGTCGAACGGCTCGTCGTCGATGGCTACCGTTTGTGCCGGTACGCTGGCCCTGATGGATGCCGGTGTACAAATCAAGAAACCGGTTTCGGGTATCGCCATGGGCTTGATTACCGACAAAGACAATGTGAAATATGCCATCCTCTCCGATATTCTCGGTGACGAGGACCACCTCGGCGACATGGACTTCAAGGTGACCGGTACCCGCGACGGTATCACCGCCACCCAGATGGACATCAAGTGCGACGGTCTCTCCTACGAAGTTCTCGAGAAAGCCCTGAATCAGGCTCGCGAGGGTCGTATGCACATCCTCAACATCATCACCGACACCATCGCCGAACCGCGTGCCGACCTCAAGCCGCATGCGCCTCGTCTCGAGACGATGATTATCCCCAAAGAGATGATCGGTGCCGTAATCGGCCCGGGCGGGAAAATCATCCAAAGCATTCAGGAAGCCAGCGGTGCCATCGTTACCATCGACGAAATCGACAACGAGGGCCACATCGAAATCTCGGCAGCCAACCTCGAGTCGATTCAGGATGCCAAACGCCGCATCAAAGCCATCACGGCTCAACCCGAAGAGGGCGAAACCTATACCGGTGTAGTGAAATCGATTCTGCCCTTCGGTGCATTCGTAGAGATTCTCCCCGGCAAAGATGGTCTGCTCCACATCTCGGAAATCAGCTGGGACCGTCTCGAGACGATGGAGACCTCGGGTATCCACGAAGGCGACGAAGTAACGGTGAAACTCATCGAAATCGACAAGAAGACCGGCAAATACCGTCTCTCGATGAAAGCTCTGTTGCCCCGTCCCGAAAGAGCCCCGCGCAACGACCGTCACCGCGACAACAAGAAACAGTAACAGATTCTATCTGTTCCGCCATACGAGCCGTATATCATCCCGATATACGGCTCTTTTTTTTCGCCTACCTCAAACAGATATTGCGCGGGGTTAAAAATTCTCATTTTTTTACTTATTTAGCGTAAAAATCGTTACCTTCGTTTGCAAATGATTCTCGGCCTATGGCAGCACTGAAACAGCAGCTACAACAGAAGCTGCAACAAAAGCTCTCACCCCAGCAGATACAGCTCATCCGGCTCCTCGAACTTACCGAAGTGGAGTTTGAAGAGCGCGTGCAACAAGAGCTGGTCGACAACCCCGCCCTGGAAGAGGGCCGGGAAGAAAGCCTCGACAGCCTGAACGACTACAACCCCAACGCCGACGAAGACGGGAATCCCACCGAATCGGCCGAAGAGCTCTCGCTGGGCGACTACCGCACCGAAGACGACATCCCCGACTACCGGCTCGAGGCCGACAACTTCTCGAAAGACGACAAGAAAGAGGATATTCCCTTTGTCTCGGCTTCGTCGTTCCACGACTACCTCGAGAGCCAGTTGGGCGAACAGCCGCTCGACGACACCTCGTATCAGATTGCCCAATATATCATCGGCAACATCGACGACAACGGCTATCTGCAGCGCCCCATCCAGGCCATCACCGACGACCTCATCTTTCAGGTGGGGCTCGACGTACCGGTGAGTCAGGTCGAGGATATTCTGCAAATGATTCAGGAGTTCGAACCGGCCGGCGTGGGGGCCTCGAACCTGCGCGAATGCCTGCTGCTGCAGCTCGAGCGTCACGAGGGTACACCCGCCAACCTGCTGGCCTACAAAATCGTGGACCAGATGTTCGACGAGTTTTCCAAGAAGCACTACGACAAAATCATGCGCCAGTGCAACGTGAGCGAAGAGGAGCTGAAACAGGCCATTCACGAAATCACCCTGCTCAATCCCAAGCCGGGCAGTGCCTGGAACAACAGCTACTCGGGCAACTCGGAGCACCACATCATCCCCGACTTCTACGTCGAGGCTCAGGATGGCGAGCTCACCATCAGCCTCAACAACAGCAATATACCCGAGCTGCACGTAAGCCGCGACTATCAGGACATGCTGGAAGACTACTCGTCGAACAAACAGAACCAGACCCGCGACAAACGCGATGCCCTCTTGTTTGTCAAGCAGAAACTCGACGCGGCCCAGTGGTTTGTCAACGCCGTGAAGCAACGGCAAGAGACGCTGCTCAAGACCATCACGGTCATCGTCGAGCTGCAAAAGGAGTTTTTCCTCACCGGCGACGAGCGTACCCTCAAGCCGATGATTCTGAAAGATGTGGCCGAGCGTACCGGCTACGACATCTCTACCATCTCGCGGGCCAGCAACAGCAAGTATGTGCAAACAAATTTCGGTATTTATCCGTTAAAATATTTCTTCTCCGAGGCCATGCAGAACGATGCCGGCGAAGAGGTCTCGACCCGCGAAATCAAACGGCTGCTGCAAGAGCTGGTCGACCACGAAGACAAGCGCAAGCCGCTCTCCGACGACAAGCTGTGCGAGATGCTGCAACAGAAGGGATACCCCATAGCACGACGTACCATCGCCAAGTATCGCGAGCAGCTCTCCATCCCCGTGGCCCGGTTGCGCAAAGAGATTTGAACGACTAAAAAAAACATAACGACTTATGAACAAACTGGCAACCCTACTGTCGACCGTGTTTCATCCGCTGCTCATGCCTACCTACGGCATCGCCATCGCGCTCTACACGTCGTACATGCGCATCTTCGGCGACCGCCTGCTGGGCATCGTCATCGTGGGGGTGTTGCTCACGACCTGCATACTCCCCTCGCTGGGCATCTATATTCTCTACAAACTGGGGCACATCAGCGACTTCAGGCTGCACGAACGCACCGAGCGTACCATCCCCTACCTCATCAACTTCGCCTGCTACGTAGCCTGCTACCTCTATCTCTACCGATTCGGGATACCCAGCTGGATTATCGCCTTCATCGCGGGTGCCATCGTCGCGCTCATCATCTCGCTCTTCATCAACCGGTACTGGAAGATAAGCGCCCACATGGTGGCAGCCGGCTCCATGGTGACGCTGGTCTTTCTGATGAGTTTCTACGGCCTCATGCTCACCCCCTATATCCTGCCGCTGCAGATTGCCTCCGTGCTGCTGGCCGGTGCCATAGGCTCGTCGCGCATCCTGCTCAAACGCCACACGCTGGGACAGGTAGGCGCCGGATTTGCCCTGGGGATACTCTGCTGCGGGTCGATGTTCTTTATTTTTGCATAACCGATAAGTAATATATACCATTATGAAACCTGTTGTAAGTATAATCATGGGGAGCACCTCCGACCTCCCCGTCATGGAGAAAGCCGCCAAGCTGCTCGACGAGTGCGAAATCCCCTTCGAGATGCTGGCCCTCTCGGCACACCGCACCCCGGCTCAGGTCGAGGAGTTTGCCAAAGGAGCCAAAGCCCGCGGCATCAAAGTCATTATCGCTGCGGCCGGCATGGCTGCACACCTGCCCGGCGTCATCGCCTCGATGACCCCGCTGCCCGTCATCGGTGTGCCCATCAAATCGGGCATGGAGGGTCTCGACGCCCTGCTGGCCATCGTGCAGATGCCCCCGGGAATCCCCGTAGCTACCGTAGGTATCAACGCCTCGCTCAATGCCGCTATCCTGGCTACCCAGATGCTGGCCCTGGGCGATGCCGCCATTGCCGAAAAGGTGGAGCGATATAAAGCCGGACTCACCCAGAAAATCGTTGCCGCCAATGAGGCGCTGGCCGAAGTCAAATACAAATTCAAAACCAACTAATCGCTATCCACGCCGTTCTCTTTTATCATGGACTATTACAACTACCGTCGCCGGGAAAGCAGCGTCGTACAGATAGGTGACACGCCTCTCGGAGGGTCGTACCCGATACGCATACAGTCGATGACCAACACCTCTACGCTCGACACCCCGGGCAGCGTAGAGCAGTGTATCCGCATTATCGAGGCCGGGGCCGACTATGTGAGACTTACCGCCCAGGGGGTGCGCGAGGCCGAAAACCTGGCCAATATCGAGAAAGAGCTTCATGAGCGGGGATACCACACCCCGCTGGTGGCCGACATCCACTTCAACCCCAAGGCGGCCGACGCAGCGGCCTGCACCGTCGAAAAGGTGCGTATCAACCCCGGTAACTTCGTCGACAGCGCCCGCACCTTCAAGCAGATAGACTACACCGACGAGGAGTATGCCGCCGAACTGAAACGCCTGCGGGAGCGGTTTGTCGCCTTCCTCGACATCTGCAAGGAGCACCACACGGCCATCCGGCTGGGAGTGAACCACGGTTCTCTCTCCGACCGCATCATGAGCCGCTACGGCGATACGCCGGCGGGCATGGTCGAGTCGTGCATGGAGTTCCTGCGCATCTGCCGCGACGAACATTTCGACAACGTAGCCATCTCGATCAAGGCCTCCAACACGGTGGTGATGGTAGCCACCGTGCGGCTGCTCATCCAGACGATGGATGCCGAGGGCATGCACTACCCGCTGCACCTGGGGGTAACCGAAGCCGGCGATGGAGAGGACGGACGGATAAAGTCGGCCGTGGGTATAGGCACCCTGCTGGCCGACGGTATAGGCGACACCATACGGGTTTCGCTGAGCGAAGCACCCGAGGCCGAGGTGCCGGTGGCCCGCAAGCTGGTCGACTACATCACCGCCCGGGCCGGCCATACACCCATTGAGGCTCCCCACCTCTCGCTCGAGCAGTTGGCCGCCCGCCCCAAAGAGCACATCGAGGGGATTGGCGCCGGCGAACAGCCGGTGGTCCTGGCCGAGGGGAAACCCGGCAAGGGAGCCAAAGCCGACTTCTACTACACCCGCGACCAGGCGGCCGGGGGTGCGGTGCGTTCGATTGTCGACTATCCCCTCTACCGGGGCGAGACTCACACCTACCCGCTCTTCCGGGCAACCGACTGGCAAGCCCTGACCTCGTGCCAGGCTCCGCTGCGGTTCCTGCAGGCCGACACGACCGAACTGACCGAGCCGCTGCTCAACCGGTTGGCCGGCGAGAAGGGGGTGGTACTCATCGTCACCTCGCACCACATCAACCCTGTGGGCGACACGCGTGCTGCCTTGGCTCGGCTGACCGCAGCCGGCTGCACCTGCCCCGTGATACTGAAGCGAGACTATCGCGAGAACAACCCCGAGGAGCTGCAAGTGAAGGCCGGAGCCGATTTCGGCCCCTTCCTGCTCGACAGCCTCATCGACGGTGTCTACCTCTGCAACGAGGGAGAAATAGCAGCACAGAGCCTCACAGACTACATGTTCACCATTTTGCAGGCCGCCCGCAAGCGGTTCAGCAAGACCGAATACATCTCGTGCCCCAGTTGCGGACGCACCATGTTCAACCTGCAAACGACTCTGGCCCGGGTCAAAGCGGCCACCTCGCATCTGACCGGACTCAAAATAGGTGTCATGGGCTGTATCGTAAACGGTCCCGGCGAGATGGCTGATGCCGACTACGGCTACGTGGGTGCCGGACGCAACCGGGTGAGCCTCTACAAAGGCAAGAGCTGTATCGAAAAGAACATACCCGAGGAGCAGGCTATCGAAAAGCTCATCGCCCTCATCAAAGCCAACGGCGACTGGTGCGACCCCGCTTGAGATTTCTGACCTGAACAATGAACGACAGCAAGAACAATATTCGCGCCGAACTGGCCACGCTCCCCGTGGGCAAACTGCTTTGGCGGTACTCGGTACCGGCCATCGTGGGGACGATGGTCATGTCGCTCTACAACGTAATCGACCGCATCTTTATCGGGCAAGGTGTGGGCCCCGACGCCATATCGGGGCTGGCCCTCACCTTCCCCATCATGTCGATTTCGGGAGCCATCGGCATGCTGGTCGGACAGGGTGCGGCGGCCCGCATCTCGATTGTGATGGGACAGGACGACAAGGAGAAGGCCGAGAAGATTCTGGCCAACAGCCTCATCCTCTCCGTCACCTTCGCCCTCTGCTACCTCTCGCTCTTCGTCATCTTCATGGACGACATTCTGCGCAGCTTCGGCGGCAGCGACCGCACCATACCCTATGCCCGCGAGTTCCTGCTCTACATCATGCCCGGCATGCTCTGCACCAACCTGTGCTACAGCTTCAACAACATGATGCGGGCCTCGGGCTATCCCGGCAAGGCCATGTACACGATGCTCATCGGCGCCTTCTCCAACCTCGTTCTCGCCCCCATCTTCATCTTCGGCCTCAAGCTGGGCATCAAGGGGGCGGCCATCGCTACCGACATAGCCATGGCCATCTCGGCGGTTTTCGTGATGGCACACTTCTGCAACACCCGCAGCAACGTGCGGTTCCACCGCCGGTACTTCAAGCTCGAGTGGGCCATCCTCATCAACATCGTCTCCATAGGCATGTCGCCCTTCCTGGTCAATATCGCCAGCAGCGTAATCAACGCCATCATCAATACCTCGCTCTACCGCTACGGAGGCGACGAGGCCATTGGTGCCTTCGGCATCTTCAACAGCTACGCCACCCTGGTGGTGATGCTCATCGTGGGGCTGTGCCAGGGCATGCAGCCCGTCGTGGGCTACAACTACGGAGCCGGCAACTACGACCGCATGAAACGGGCCTTCAAGATTACCTGTGTCGTGGCCACCCTCTGCGCCACGGTGGGGTGGATAGGTTCCACCTTCTTCCCCTACTACATCATACGGGCCTTTACCACTGACGAACATCTTATCGACGTGGCTATACACGGCATGCGCATCGCCATGGGCGTCTTCCCCATCGTGGGCATCCAGATGGTCGCCACCAACCTGTTCCAGTCGCTGGGCATGGCCTCGAAGGCCATCTTCATGAGTCTTACGCGGCAGGTCATCTTTCTCATACCGCTGCTGCTCATCTTCCCCCGCCTGTTCGAACTGAACGGCGTGTGGGGCGCCATGCCGGTATCCGACACGATTGCCACCCTCGTCACCCTGCTGATGCTCTGGCAAACCAACCGGAAACTGGGGCAAAACAATCGGGTAACGCCCGCCGCTTGAGAAAATACGGCATGCTTCCCCCATGGATTATTATCCAACCCGCTGATAACAAACGAGGATGGCCCCGCGCTACATGCGTCGAAGCCATCCTCGTCTTTATACGTCGAGTCTGCACAGCGTGTCCCGTGCAAATCGTTGCTTACTCCTTCATCACCGGAATTTCGCGGTTCATGCTCTGCTCGAGCGAGATAAGCGTCTCGGTCGAAACTACCCCCTTGATGTGCTGAATCTTGTCGTTCAAGAGCTCCATCAGATGCTCGTTGTCCCGGGCATAGAGCTTGCACAACATCGTATAGGGACCTGTGGTGAAGTGGCACTCCACTACCTCGGGAATCTTTTCGAGCTCGGGAACTACATCGCGATACATCGACCCCTTCTCCAACTTCACCCCAATATAGGTACAAGTTCTGAAACCCAGCGACTTGGGGTTCACATGATACCCCGAACCGGTAATCACGTGCATATCGATCATGCGCTGTATGCGCTGGTGGATAGCCGCACGCGAAACGCCGCACTCGGCGGCTACGTCTTTCGACGGAATGCGAGCATTGCGCATTATAATCTCGAGAATCTGACGATCTAGATTATCTATCTTTTCCATAAAATTTTATTTACATAAATCATTTTGCGACAAAAATATCACTTCTTTTTGAATATACAACTATGTTTTAGCTATTTTTTTTGACAAAAAGATACTTCCCTTACTAAAAACAGATGGCTTATTGAGCCTTTATAAGATACTTTTTCATAAAAAAATGAAGAATACAGAAGGGCTGAAACACTTTTCGAAGCGGACTGCCGCCTCCCCGATTGTGTTAAAAATCGATTTTTTATTGTCGATTTTGTCCAGAATAGTTATAATTGCAATTAACAGCGCTGTTAAATAAAACATGACCTATGTCACAAGCCAAACCCAACACCAAAAGAAAGAATACCGAGGGAGCCGTCATGGCGGCTGCCGAAGAGTTGTTTCTCGAGAAAGGATACCTGCTGGCCACTACGACCGAGATAGCCCGCCGGGCCGGTGTAACACACGCCATGCTACACTACTATTTCCAAACCAAGGAACAGATTTTCTTCAAGGTTCTCGACAAAAACCTGCACGAACTGTTTACCTCGGTACGCAATGCCATGTCGGCCGAAACTATTGCATTTTGGCCCAACCTGAAAGGTGGCGTAATCCGTCTGCTCGAATTCCTCAACCAGCATCGCCAACTGGTCAGTTTCCTGTACGACGTAGCCCGGCACAACCCCGAACTGCTGAACCGTTACCGCGAAAGCACCATAAGCCTCATTTCGGGACTTGCCGGCCATCACAAGGTCCTGCTCGACAACGAGGTGCGGGCCGGCCGGTGCAACCCCATCACCTTCGAACAACTGTTTCTCGACCTCATTTCGCTGAGCTTCTCGACCTACATGTCGGTACCGGTGATGGAACAGGCGGTGGGAATGCCGCGTGACCAGATAGACCAGGCCCTGAAGAGGCGGCACGACGAGATTATCGCCCTGCTCTACCACCGGCTGTACGGCCGATGTGAGCCCGACCGATAACCGGGAAAGAAGGAATCAAAAACAAGGAGCATTTTAACGAGAGAGATATGATGAAAAGATGGGTTTTTCTTATCCTGTGGGCCGGTATCGCCAGTGCGGCCGCCGCTCAAGTGACCCTGAGCGATTGTGTGGAAAAGGCCCGCAACAACTACCCGCAGATACAGGAGCTCGGCCTCATCCGTGAAGCCGAGAAATACGATTTGTCCACCGCTAGCCAGAGTTGGCTGCCGCAACTCACCATCAGCGGCAAAGCCCAATATCAGTCAAAGGTGGTCGAGATGCCGTTCGAGATACCCGAGTTCAAGTTCAACCTGCCTCACGACCAATATTCGCTGGTGGGCGAGGTGAGCCAGACCCTCTGGGACGGCGGCACGACGGCCAGCAAAAAGCGGCTGGTGAGCGCCGATGCCCAGATACAGAGCCAACAGGTAGAGGTATCGTTGTACAGCATCAGGCAGAAGGTGGAGAATATCTTCCTGGGCATCCTGCTTATCGACAAGCAGATTGCTCAAAACGAGATTGCCATCAAGAGCCTCTACCGCAACCGCGAGTCGGTGCTGGCGGGCATCGAGCACGGCGTGTCGTACAAGTCGGACTTGAGCATCGTCGATGTGAACATACTCAACTACAAGCAGACCATCTCGTCGCTGAACTCCGACCGCCAGGCCTACGTCGACATGCTCGGGCGGCTCACCGGCGAGGACCTGTCGCAAGCACAGTTCGTAGAGCCGCCGGTCGACCTGCAAATCGACACTACTACCCTGGCGCGGCCCGAACTGCAACTCTACAAGGCACAGCTGGAGCAGACCCGGGTACAGCGTCAGGATTTGCAGACCAACCTCTACCCCAAGTTCAACCTGTCGTTGCAGGGAGGTATCGGGCGCCCGGGATTGAACATCCTGAAAAACGAGTTCGAGCCCTACTACGTCGTGGGGGTAAAGATGCAGTGGAACCTGGGGGCCCTCTATTCGCGCAAGAACGACATCCGTAAGATAGCCGCACAGAAAGAGCGCATCGAGCGCGAGCAGGAGACCTTTGTCTTCAACACGATGCTCGATGTGACCGACCGCCTGAACGAGGTGCGCAAAGCCCGGCAGGTGCTCGAGCAGGACCGCGAAATCATCAGGCTGCGCGAGGATATTCGCCAAGCCGGCGAGGAGCAGTACAAGCAGGGGGTCATCATGCTCACCGACCTGATGGACATGATTGACGAGGAGTTCAACGCCCGGGTGGCCGAATCGCTCCACCAGGTGCAGCTCATCATGGCCATCTGCGACCTGAAGACCACTCTGGGACAGTAAACCGATACAGAACATAAACTCAAGAGACAATGAAAGAGAAAATTTTATACACAGCCCTGGCAACGGCACTTCTCACCCTCGGCAGTTGTGCCGACCACTCGCGCGACTTCGACGCCTGCGGTCAGATAGAGGCGACCGAGGTGCTGGTTTCGGCCGAGGCCAACGGCCGCATCGTATCCCTGCAACTGACCGAAGGCGACCGGCTCACGGCCGGGCAGACCGTGGGTGTCATCGACTCGGTACAGACCTACCTGCAGAAGCAGGAGCTCGTGCGCAAGCGGTCGAACGCCCAGACCAAACTGGTAGACATCGACCGGCAACTGGCCTCGCAACAGGCCCAGCTCGAGAAACTGCAGGCCGACTACAAGCGGTACCAGGCTCTCGAGGCCAGGGATGCCGCTACCCAGAAACAGGTCGACGACCTCGCCTCGCAGATTGCCGTAACCCGGCGCGAGATGGCGGCCAAGAAACAGACCTACGAGCGCAACAACACGGGCATTCGCGAAGAGCTGGCCCTCTACGACGTGCAGATTGCCGAGAAGGAGGACCAGTTGAACAAATGCCGCATCGTGGCCCCTATCGACGGCACGGTGCTGACCAAGTTTGCCGAAGCGGGAGAGCTGGTGACGTCAGGGAAATCGCTCTTCAAGATGGCCGACCTGAAGCAGGTCTACGTGCGGGCCTACCTCACCACGGCCCAACTGGCCGAGGTGAAGCTGGGCGACACCGTGCAGGTGACCATCGAAGACGGTACCGACAAGCCCCGCCAGTACGAAGGCCGGTTGGTATGGATTGCCGACGAGGCCGAGTTTACCCCCAAGAATATCCAGACCCAGGACGAGCGGGCCGATCTGGTCTATGCCGCCAAGGTGTCCCTCGAGAACGACGGCTTCCTCAAACTGGGCATGTATGCGTACGTCCGTTTCAAATAGAGAGGTGCAGCCATGGGAGCCATTGAAGTAGACGAGGTGAGCAAGCGATACGGGACCTGCCAGGCGTTGGAGCGTGTCTCGCTCGACATACGGGCGGGCGAGATTTACGGCCTTATCGGACCCGACGGGGCCGGCAAGACCTCACTGTTCCGCATACTGGTGACGCTGCTCCTTCCCGACAGCGGCCACGCCCGCGTCGAGGGGCTCGACGTGGTGAAGGATTTCATGGCCATCAGGCGGCGCATCGGCTACATGCCGGGACGGTTCTCGCTGTACCAGGACCTGACGGTGGCCGAAAACCTCGACTTCTTCGCCACCATGTTCGGCACCACCGTAGCCGACAACTACGAAAACATCCGGGAGATTTACTCCCAGATCGAACCCTTCCGCGACCGGCGGGCCGGGAAACTGTCGGGCGGCATGAAACAGAAGCTGGCCCTCTGCTGCGCCCTGGTGCACCGCCCCACGGTACTCTTTCTCGACGAGCCCACCACCGGCGTCGATGCCGTGAGCCGCAAAGAGTTCTGGAACATGCTCTATCGCATCCGCGAGGCCGGCGTCACCATACTGGTATCGACTCCCTACATGGACGAGGCGTCGCTCTGCGACCGCATATCGCTCATCCAGCAGGGGCACATCATCGAGACCGGCACCCCGGCGGCCATCGTGGCCCAATATCCGCACCGGCTCTTCGGCGTGTCGGGCCACCCGGCCTATCCGCTGCTGAAGTATCTGCGGCGACGAAACGACCTGCTGCGGTGCTTCTCGTTCGGGTCGGAGCACCACGTGGCCGTCGCACCCGGCACCATTGCCCCCGACGAGCTGCAGACCCAGATTCGGGCAGCGGGATTCAGCGACGCAACGGTACACGAAATCGAGCCCAACATCGAAGATTGTTTCATGGAACTGGCTAAAAAAGAAAGGCAAAAGGCGTGAACGAAAATACCGACATCATCATCGTAGAGCAGTTGACCAAGAAGTTCGGCAACTTCACGGCGGTCGACCACATCAGCTTCAGGGTGCACCGGGGCGAAATCTTCGGATTCCTCGGGGCCAACGGAGCTGGCAAGACCACCGCCATGAAGATTCTGTGCGGCCTGAGCCTCCCCACCTCGGGCGGCGGCACGGTCAACGGGTACGACCTGTGCCGCGAACAGGAGAAAATCAAGCGTCACATCGGCTACATGAGCCAGAAGTTTTCGCTCTATGCCGACCTGAAGGTGTGGGAAAACATCCGCCTCTTCGGCGGCATTTACGGCTTAAGCGGCAAGCGCATCCGGCAAAAGAGCGACGAGATGCTGCGCTACCTGAACATGACCGACCTGAGAGACGAACTGGTGGGCGACCTGCCGCTGGGGTGGAAGCAGAAGCTGGCCTTCAGCATCGCCCTCATCCACGAACCGGCCATCGTCTTTCTCGACGAGCCTACCGGCGGTGTCGACCCCGAGACCCGGCGGCTCTTCTGGGACCTCATCTGCGAGACGGCCGAGGCGGGCACGACGATATTCGTCACCACCCACTACATGGACGAGGCCGAGTATTGCGACCGGGTGTCGATTATGGTCGACGGTGTCATTGCCGACCTCGACACCCCCGCAGCCCTGAAGCAACGCCATCAGGCGGCCGATATGGACGCGGTATTCCGTAAACTGGCCTACCAAGCCAAAAGAGAGTAAGGCTATGAAAGAGTTTTTGTCGTTCATCAAGAAAGAGTTCCGCCACATATTCCGCGACCGGCGCACCATCCTCATCGTGCTGGTGATGCCCATCGTGCAGATTATCCTCTTCGGCTTTGCCGTCAGTACCGAGGTGCACGATGCCCGGGTCGACGTGGTGGGCGACCTGGCCGACCCGTCGGTGAGGCAGACGGTGGCACGCATCGACCAGAACCCTTATCTGCACGTCACGGCCGTACTGGGGTCGGTAGCCGAGGTGGCCGAGCGGTTCCGGGCCGGGAAGTCGGACGTGGCCGTCTGTTTCGAACGCAACTTCGACGAGCGGCTGCGCCACTACGACAAGGCATTCATACGGATACTCGGCGACGGGTCCGACCCCAATACGGCCCAAATGATTGTCAATTACGTGAACGGGGTATTGTCTACCGTGCAAAGCGAGTTGAGTGCGTCAGAGGGCACGCAAACGGCCTCGTTCCCGCACGTGCAATACATGTACAACCCCGCCGTGCGGTCGTCCTACAACTTCGTGCCGGGTGTCATGGGGCTTATCCTCATGCTGGTCTGCTCGATGATGACCGCCATCTCGATCGTGCGCGAGAAAGAGAGCGGCACCCTGGAGTTGCTGCTCGTCTCGCCCATCCGCCCCGTGGGAGTCATCGTCAGCAAGGCTATCCCCTACCTGGCGCTGTCGCTCATCAATCTGGTCACCATCCTGCTGCTCGCCCGCTTCGTGCTGGGCGTACCGTTGCGGGGCAGCCTGTTCCTGCTGGCGGTGATGTCGGTGCTCTTCATTCTTGCATCGCTGGGCATCGGGCTGCTCATCTCGGTGGTTTCGGCCACCCAAAAGACGGCGCTGCTCATCTCGGGCATGGGACTCACGATGCCCACGATGATCTTCTCGGGCATCATCTTCCCCTGCGAGAGCATGCCCGTAATTCTGCAATACGTTTCGGATATTATCCCGGCCAAGTGGTACATCATCATGGTCAAGAAGATAATGATCGAGGGGGTGGGTTTCAGCTACATCTACCCCGAGTTCATCATCCTGCTGGTGATGACGCTGTTTCTGCTGGTCGTGAGTGTAAGGCTATTTAAACGAAGATTATAATCGGGAGGTCGTTCTATGGTTCTACTTTATTTGCTGGAGAAAGAGTTCAAGCAGTTTTTCAGGGATCCCGGTCTGCCCAAGATGGCCATCGCCTTCCCGGTGCTGATGATGCTGGTATTTCCCTTTGCCGTGAGCATGGAGATACGCAACGTCGACCTGGTGGTGGTCGACAGCAACCGGTCGGTCGCCTCGTCGAAACTGGTAGAGAGCTGTACCGCATCGGGCTACTTCAACCTGGTGGAAGTGTGCGACGACCCGGCCCGGGCCATGCAGCTGATGGACCGGAACAAAGCCGACGCCATCCTGACCATCGAATCGGACTTCGACCGCTGTCTGGAGCGGGGCGAGGCGCTGCCCGTGGGGGTAAAGGTCAATACCATCAACGGCACGAAGGGGAGCATCGGGGCCGGTTACCTCACCTCGTGCATCCAACGCTACTACGCCGAGAATGCACCGACCCAACCCACTACGGCAGCAGCCGGTCCGCAGCTCGACGTGTCGTCGAAATACTACTTCAACACCTATCTCGACTACAAGAAGTTCATGGTGCCGGCCCTCATCGTCATCGCCATCACCATGCTCACGGGCTTCTTTCCGGCCCTCAATATCGTGAGCGAAAAAGAGCGGGGCACCATCGAGCAGATCAACGTCACCCCCGTAAACCGGGGAGCCTTCATCCTCTGCAAACTCATACCCTACTGGCTGGTGGCCTTCTTCGTGCTCACGGCCTGCCTGCTGATTGCCCGCTGGGTATTCGGCTACACGTGTGCCGGGTCGGTGGGGTTGATGTACTTCTTCACGGCCGGCAACATTCTGGTGACGGCCGGCATGGGGCTGCTCATCTCCAACTACAGCGACAATGCCCAGCAGGCCATGTTTGTCACCTGGTTCTTCATGATGGTATTCATGCTGGTGAGCGGCATCTTCACCCCCATCGCCTCGATGCCCGGGTGGGCACAGGCCATCACCTACCTGAATCCCATGCGCTACTATGCCGATGCCATGCGCGGCATCTACATCAAAGGCAGCTCGCTGGCCGATGTCTGGACCGATGCGGCGGGTCTGCTCACCATCGGAGCCGCGATGGTTTCGTGGGCTATCCTGAGCTACAAAAAGACTAATTGAATCTCAAAACTCACAACGAGGGGATCTACAAAAAAAGAAAGAGTTCGGTGCGATACCGAGCTCTTTCTCTCTATTTATGAAAATACAATCGTCTGGTTCAATCGCAAGGGTCGAGGCACCTTGTGGCAACCCACTTCCCCTCACGGGAGATTATCCTCTTATTTCAGAATATCCAGAACCTCAACCTCGAATACGAGAACCGAGTTGGTCGGGATCTTGTCGCCGGCACCACGTACACCGTAGCCCAGTTCGGCGGGGATATAGAGGATGTATTTGCCACCCTTTTGCATCAGTTGCAGACCTTCGCCGAAACCTTTCACTACACCGGCAGGCGAGAAGGTAGCGCTGGCATTGGCATCGAATTGAGTACCGTCGATCAATGTACCTTTGTACGATACTTTGGCACGTTGGTTGGCTTGAAGCGTTTCGCCTTGACCGGCTTTAACTACTTTGTAGAGCAGACCCGATTCGGTCTTTACTACACCCTCTTCTTTGGCTTTCTCGGCTAGGAAGGCTTCACCTTTAGCCAGGTTTTCTTTAGCTTCGGGAGACTCGGCCAAACGAGCGAGTTCCTCTTTTTCCTTAGCCTCGGCAGCAGCTCTGAAGATAGCGTCGAGAACGCCATTGGCCTCCATGTCCGAAATCAACAGCGTGGTATCACCGGCCAAAGCCTTTTCGTAAGCCTGAATAAAGGTAGGCACATCGATTTCGAGGCCCGTGCCTTGCTTGATGTTTTTCAACATCTCTTTCACATAGAGACCCTGGCTCAAACCCATTTCATAAGAGCGTTGAGTCGAGTCCGATTTCATGGCAGCGGCAAAGCCTTTCATGAAGTCGCCGGTATCGATACCTTTCAGTTGGTCGTACATACCCGATTTCATGGCCTCGCCCAGACGGGCACCATTCGAAACACCCAGCGCATAGCTGGCACTATCGGCAGCGTTTTCGAGTTTCACAGCGGCTTTGTTTCCGCAAGACGACATTGCCGTAAGACCGGCAAGTGCCACAAAGAATAAAATATTTTTTTTCATTGTTTATGAGGTAAATAAATTACAATACTTTTATCAGTTCCACTTCGAAGATGAGCGTAGCGTTGGCCGGGATGCTGCCCCCTGCGCCCTGTTCGCCATATGCCAAATCGGAGGGTATGTAGAGTTTCCAGCGCGAGCCCTCGGGCATCAGTTGCAGAGCCTCTACCCAACCGGGTATTACCTGGTTGACCCCGAAGACGGCGGGAGTGCCCCGTTGTACCGAACTGTCGAATACCTGTCCGTCAATCAGCGTACCGTGATAGTGACACTGCACCTTGTCGGTAGCCTTGGGTTTGCGGCCTGTACCCTCGGCGAGTACCTCGTATTGCAGACCGCTGGGCAAAACCACTACCTCGGGACGCTTGGCATTCTCGGCCAGGAAAGCCTCGCCGGCCCGCCGGTTCTCCTCGGCAATCTCGTTTTGCAGGTTGGTGAAATACTCGTTGATAATCTGTTTGGCCTCTTCGAAACTAATCTCGGGCTTCTCGTGCTTATATACGGCCTCTACGCCTTTGGCAAAGTCCTCTACATTCAGCGACTTGATGCCCGAACCCAGGAAATTGTGCCCCATGCTGAGACCCAAAGCATAACTCAGTTTGTCCATTTTCTATTCTATTGTACAGTTAAGCAAACATAAATACAATATTTGCGTGGCGAAGATAGGGCTTTTATGCTTAATTCGATAAAATCTCCTTAAAAAAAAATATAATTTGGCCCCGAATAGCCCGGTACAGAAGCGTTTTTCAACATATTTTATACAAATCGTTTGCACCCGTCGCCCTTTTATGCTAATTTTAGGTGGGTTCTTCCCACACAAAAAGCGATAAACCTTTTTAAGTCTGCATGATATGAAAAAGAAACTGGTTGTTCTCACCGGAGCGGGCATGAGCGTAGAGAGCGGGCTCTCTACCTTCCGCGACAGCGGCGGCCTGTGGGACCGCTATCCCGTAGAAGATGTGGCTACCCCCGAGGGCTGGGAACGGAATCCCGCCCTGGTACAGGGATTCTACAACAAACGGCGCAAAGAGCTGTTGACCGTCGAGCCCAACGCGGGCCACAAGGGGCTTGCCGAGCTCGAGAAAGAGTACGACGTGACCATCATTACCCAGAATGTCGACAACCTGCACGAGCGGGCCGGCAGCACGCATGTACTCCACCTGCACGGCGAGTTGACCAAGGTGCGGTCGGTCAAGGACGAAAGCCGGGTCTACGAACTCACCCCCGACCAGTACGAACTGGCCCCCGATGCCACCGACTCGCACGGCGACCGGCTGCGGCCGCACATCGTGTGGTTCGGCGAGGCGGTGCCCATGATCGAGCCGGCCATCCGCATCACCGAAGAGGCCGACATATTTGTGGTGATAGGTACCTCGCTCAACGTCTACCCCGCCGCCGGGCTGCTGGCCTATGTACGCCCGCAGGTACCCATCTACCTCATCGACCCCAAAGAGGTGCGGGTACCGATAAACCGCCCCGTACACGTCATCCAGAAGGGGGCTTCGGAGGGCGTGGCCGAACTGATCGAAGATTTACGACACGAGGCGTGACCTCGCTGCTGCTCCCCAATTACACACAGAGCCCGCGGATGTTTTCCGCGGGCTCTGTGCTATACGGCTATCACAAACCGGGTCAGGCGTGGCGTACCTCCTGCTGCTTGATGGCATCGACTACGTTGATGACATAGTCGCCCAGCCGCTCGCACTCCGAAATCATATCCATGTAATAGATACCGGCCTGATATTCGTAATGCTTGTTGTTGATATTCTCGATGTTCGATTTACGCAATTGATTGCGGAAGTTGTTGATTTCGCACTCCTTGTTGTACGAAATCATAATCTCGCTCATGGGAGGTTCGTTGCTCGACAAGAGCGCCACCATATTCGACAACGCCTCGGAGTTGAGGCGGAACATGGCGTCGATGTTGCTCACAATCTCGTCGTTGAAGACGATGTGCGAGTCTTGCTTGCGCTGCAGCGTGCGGGCCAGGTTGTAGCAGCAGTCGCCTATGCTCTCGATTTCGGTCACGATACTGAGCATGCCGTTTACCCGCATCTTGCCTTCGAAGCTCAACCGGCCACCCACTACCAGATTCAGGAACCCGGCAATCTCGAGCTCCATGCGGTCGCAAATCTGCTCGTACTTTTCGATGCGGTTATAGAGTTTCATATAGGCCTCGCTCCCCTCCTTCTCGTGCAAGAGGTCTTTCACCATGCCAAACATGCGTTGCACCCGCTCGGCATAGACGGCAATCTCCTGATGAGCCTGGGGCAAATTCAACTCCGAGGCCGAGAGCATACCACGCGAAATGAATTTCAACTGGAACTCCTCCTCGTTCTTGTCTTTCACCCGCACCAGGTGGGTGACAATCTTCTCGTAGAGCCCTGTAAACCAGATCATGATGGTTACGTTGATGACATTGAAGACCGTGTGGAACATCGACAGGCCGAACGATACCGAGAACTGCATGGCCTCGAAATGGGCCTTTTGCTGTTCAAAGTCGGGCGTATTCAGAGTGCCTCCGTTGTTGAGGGCATTGATGAGCGAAGGGTTGGTCTGCTCGTTGGCCGAGACGAAAGCCATCAGGTCGTTGGGATTGCCTACCCCCAGCGAGGTGCATATCCACACGATGAAGCGGATGAAGGGATAATAGAGAATCAACGTCCAAACCGACCCCAGCACGTTGAAGAGCAGGTGCCCCATGGCGGCCCGCTTGGCCGACACGTTGGCACTGATCGAAGCCAGCAGCGGAGTAATGGTGGTACCTATGTTACTGCCCAGAATCAGGGCGGCGGCGATGTCGAAGGTAATCCATCCCTTGCTGCACATGATGAGCGAGATGGCCAGCGTGGCACTCGAGGCCTGCACAATCATCGTCACAATAGCGCCCACGGCACAGAATATCAGGATAGAGAGGAAACCCATCTGGGTATACGAGGTGAGGAACTCGAATATCTCGGGATTGCTTTTCAGGTCGGGGACCGAGTGGTTCAGGTAATCGAGACCCATGAAGAGGAACGAGAAGCCGATGAGAAACTCGCCCCACGACTTGCGGGTGCTGCTGCCCGAGAAGAGCAACGGAGTGCCTATACCAATCAGAGGCAAGGCAAACAGCGTGATGTTGACTTTGAACCCGAAGATAGAGATAATCCAGGCCGTAACGGTGGTTCCCACATTGGCACCCATGATGACGGCCATCGACTGCCCCAGAGTCATCAGACCCGCATTGACGAAACTCACCACCATCACCGTCGAGGCCGACGAGCTCTGTATCAATGCTGTTATCAATATACCGGTAAACATTCCTGAAAACCGATTCTTCGTCATTACAGCCAGGATATTGCGCAGCCTGTCGCCCGCCACCTTCTGTAACCCCTCACTCATGACCTTCATGCCATACAGGAACAAGCCTACCGACCCGATTAAGGTCAAGAAGTCCAGAAATGTGTACTCCATAAAAGTTTCTTAAATAAGTTGTTTTATTATCCTCTTTGTGGTATATTTAACACTCAATCTTGCATCTGGAAAAAGCATTCGTTTGCAAATTTATACAAATAAAAATAGTTGCCCAGAGGAAAGATTGTTGTTTTACTTTTATTAACGAATTAAAGAAGGCTCTACCCTGAGCTGAAAACTACGATGGAAAGAGAAAAATTTGACGTTTTTTGTGTAAACACCGGAAAGACCATTCGCGTAGAAGGCGGTGAATCGCTGCTCGAAATTTACGAAATGGCCAAACCGCAACTGGCTCATCGTCCGGTATGTGCCTATGTCAACAACAAGACCGAAGAGTTGAGATACCGGGTATACGGCCCCAAGGACATAGAGTTTCTCGACATTACCCACCCCTCGGGCATGCGCACCTACGTGCGCTCGCTCTGCTTTGTCATGTACAAGGCCATCCGCGACATCGTGCCCGGCACACGACTGCGCATCGAACACTCCCTTTCGCACGGGTACTACTGTCTGCTCGACAACCCCGAGGCACTGAAACCCGAAACTATCGCCCGCATCAAGGAGCGCATGGCCCAGATTATCGCAGCCGACATTCCTTTCGAGAAAATCGAGTGCCACACGGCCGATGCCATCGAGGTATTCCGGGCACAAGGCATGCTCGACAAGGTGGAACTGCTGCAGTCGACCCGCCAGCTCTACACCCAATACCATACCCTCGACGGACTGGCCGACTCGTATTACAGCTGGCTCACCCCCTCGACAGGCTACCTGCAGGGTTTCGACTTGATCAAGTACAACGGCGGGGTGCTGCTCGTGCCTCCTACCCCTGACGACCCCACCACGCCGGCTCCTATCGAACCGCAAGAGAAGATGTTGAACGCCTTTAAGGAGTACCTCACCTTCAATCACATCGTGGGGTTGAGCAACATCGGCGACCTGAACCAAGTGGTCGAGAACCGCCAGGCGACCGACCTCATCAAGGTGGCCGAGGCGCTGCACGAGAAGAAAATCAGCAAGATTGCCGACGACATCACCCGCCGATACCACGAGGAGGGCACCCGCATCGTGCTCATCTCGGGGCCCTCGTCATCGGGTAAGACCACCTTCTCCAAACGGCTCTCGATACAGTTGATGACCAACCTGCTCAAGCCGGTGGCCATCTCGCTCGACAACTACTTTGTCAACCGCGAGGATACGCCCCGCGACGAGACGGGCGACTACGACTATGAGTCGCTCTATGCCCTCGACCTCGACCTCTTCAACAAAGACCTCAACCGGCTGTTGCAAGGCGAGACGGTACCGATGCCTACCTACAATTTCGAGACCGGCAGCCGCGAATACCGAGGCAACACCCTGAAGCTCGACGAGGGGGCCGTGCTCATTCTCGAAGGCATCCACGGGCTGAATCCCGACCTGACGCCTCAAATCGAGCCGCACCTGAAGTACCGCATCTACGTCTCGGCCCTCACCACCATCTCAATCGACGACCACAACTGGATACCCACGGCCGACAACCGGCTGCTGCGCCGCATCATCCGCGACTTCAAATACCGCGGTGCCTCGGCCCAAAGCACCATAGCCCGCTGGGGTAGCGTGCGCCGAGGCGAAGAGAAGTGGATTTTCCCCTACCAGGAGAATGCCGACGCCATGTTCAACTCGTCGCTCCTCTTCGAGCTGGCCGTGATGAAAGATTATGCACAGCCCATTCTCAGCGCCGTGCCGCACAACTGCCGCGAATATGCCGAGGCTCACCGTCTGCTCCACTTCCTGGGCTACTTCCAGTCGATCAACCAGCGCGAGATACCGCCCACCTCGCTTCTGCGCGAGTTCCTCGGCGGCAGCAGCTTCAAATATTGATACCTGCATTCACCCCATAAACGACCAACGGGACTGCCCTCGTGAGCAGTCCCGTTGTCGTATCTCTCTGGTCTCCTGGAAAGAAAACTGTCTTCTTACTTTTCGCGCTCGATCGTATAGTCGAGTATGGAGATGAGCGCATCGACCGTCTCCGAAGGGGGGAATCCCTCGAGCAGAGCCACGGCCTCGTTGCGTATCCGCTTCATGGTCTCGTAGGCATAGTCGATACCACCCTCGCGTTTGGCATACTCGATGAGCGTGTGCACACTCTCGGCCGAGAGATGCTCCTCGTTCAACAAGGCCCGCATCCGTTCGTTCTCCTCGCCCTTACCCTGTGTAATGGCATGGATGAGCGGCAGGGTGAGCTTCCCTTCGCGCAGGTCGTTGCCGGTGGGTTTGCCTATCACCTTGTCTTCGAAATAGTCGAATATGTCGTCTTTAATCTGGAAACAGAGGCCCAGCTTTTCGCCAAACTGCCCCAACCGCTCTACATCGGCTTCGCAGGCTCCGGCCGCCAAGGCGCCCACCTGCATGCAGGCATAGAAGAGCGATGCCGTCTTGCGGCGAATTACCTCGAAATAGGCATCCTCGTCAAGGCGATGTTCCCGGGCATTGGAGAGCTGGTCTATCTCCCCGCGAGCCAGCTCGCGACCCAACACACCCAAACTGGCAATGATGGCCATCTGGTTGGTCCGCACCGAACAGGCCAGGGCACACGACACGAAATAGTCGCCCGTCAGCACCGCAATGCGGTTGTCGTACAGATGGTTGATCGTAGGCAGCCCCCGGCGTTTCTGCGACTCGTCTACCACATCGTCGTGTATCAGGCTGGCGTTGTGCAACAACTCCAGCGAGGCGGCGGCATCGATTGCTTCGCGTGGTACCGGGCCGAACAGTTTTGCGCACAACAATACCAGAATAGGCCTTATCTGCTTGCCTTTACTCTCGAGATAGGTGTTGATTACCTCGTTCATCAAGGGACTGTTCGTGTGCAGTGTCTCGGTAAGGGTCTTATTCAGTAAGTCGAGCTCGTCGGTTATAGGTTGCCGTATGACCAAAAGTTTATCCATATCAATTTATTCTGCTGCAAAAATAGTAATAAAACAAAAGAATCCGTATTTTTATCGTAATTTTACCGCATTGCAATGACGCTTTTTTAATTCTTATCTACAAACCGCATATCCGACATGCAAGAGAAAAGACTATTTCTGTTAGACGCCTACGCGCTCATCTACCGCTCTTACTACGCATTCATCAAGAACCCCCGAATCAACTCCAAAGGTGTAAACACTTCGGCCATTCTGGGGTTTGTCAATACACTCGAAGAGTTGCTCAAGAAAGAGAATCCTTCGCACATCGCCGTGGGGTTCGACCCCCAGGGTCCCACCTTCCGTCACGAGGCCTACGAGCAATACAAGGCCCAGCGTGAGGAGACACCCGAGGTGATACGCTACTCGGTGCCCATCATCAAGCAGATTATCGAGGCCTACAACATCCCCATCATCGAGGTGCCCCGCTTCGAGGCCGACGACGTGATAGGCACTCTGGCCAAACTGGCCGAGAAGGAGGATTTCGATACCTACATGATGACCCCCGACAAGGACTACGGACAACTGGTATCGCCCCACATCTTCATGTATCGCCCCAAGTTCGGCGGCGACTTCGAGATACTGGGCCCCGACGAGATAAAGGCCAAATACGGCATCGACTCGCCCGAGCAGGTCATCGACATTCTGGGCCTCATGGGCGACAGTTCCGACAACATACCGGGCTGCCCCGGCGTGGGTGAGAAGACCGCCGTGAAACTCATCGCCGACTTTGGCGGCATCGAGAATCTGCTGGCCCACACCGACCGGCTGAAGGGGGCCCTCAAGACCAAAATCGAGACCAACCGCGAGCAGATCGAATTCTCCCGATTCCTGGCCACCATCCGCACCGATGTACCCTTGACCTTCGACGAAGTGGCCCTGCGCCGCGAACCGGTCAACGGCGAGAAGCTGCGCCCCATCTTCGAAGAGCTGGAGTTCCGCACCCTCACCGAACGGGTGCTGGGCAACAAAGCGGCCACGGCCGCCGCGCCCAAACCGGCCCCGCAGCGCTCGCTCTTCGACCAGGCTCCGCAACCTGCCGAAGAGGCTGCCGACGAAAAGCCGGCCGAGTCGAAGCTGGCCGACATCCACACCGTACCCCACACCTACCACCTCGTCGATACCGCCGAAAAGATGTGGGACCTCGCCGCCCTGCTGGCCTGCGCCCCGGCCTTTGCCTTCGACACCGAGACAACCGGAGTCGACCCCATGAGCGTCGAACTGGTAGGACTCTCGTTTGCCCTCAAGGAGCACGAAGCCTACTACGTACCCGTGCCCGACGACCAGGAGAAGGCCCGCGAAACGGTGCGCATCTTCAAGTCGGCTCTCGAAAACCCCGCTTCGCTGAAAATCGGGCAGAATATCAAATACGACTACATCGTGCTGCACAACTACGGGGTCGAGGTCAAAGGCAACCTCTTCGACACCATGGTGGCCCACTACCTGCTGCAACCCGAACAGTACCACAACATGGACTATCTGGCCAGCATCTATCTGGGTTACAAGACAGTGGAAATCGAAGAACTCATCGGCCCGAAGGGGAAAAAGCAGCTCTCCATGCGGCAGGTACCCGTCGAGCAGGTCTACCCCTATGCCGCCGAGGATGCCGACGTGACCCTGCAACTGAAAAACCGGCTCGAAAAGGAGCTGGCCAAAGATAAGATGGAGAAGCTCTTCTACGAGATGGAGATGCCCCTCACCCGAGTGCTCGCCGACATGGAGATTGCCGGTGTCAATGTAGACACGGCCGAACTGAAAAGCTCGTCCGACCTGCTCACCCGCCGCCTAGGCGAACTCGAACAGGAGATTTACCAGCTGGCCGGTACCACCTTCAACGTGAGTTCGGCCCGACAGGTGGGCGAGATTCTTTTCGAACGGCTCAAAATCGACGAGAAGGCCAAGAAGACCAAGACCGGACAATACTCCACCACCGAAGAGATACTGGAGAAACTGCGTTCGCGGCATCCCATCGTGGGCAAGATTCTCGACCAGCGCGGCATCCGCAAGCTGCTGAGCACCTATATCAACGCCCTGCCCGAGCTCATCAATCCCAAGACGGGGAAGATTCACACCTCGTTCAACCAGACAGTCACCGCCACCGGGCGCCTCAGTTCGAGCAACCCCAACCTGCAGAACATCCCCATACGCGACAACGAGGGACGCGAGATTCGCCGCGCCTTCGTGCCCGACCCGGGATGCCTCTTCTTCTCGGCCGACTACTCCCAGATAGAGCTGCGCATCATGGCCCACCTGAGCGGCGACCCGCACATGATCGGGGCCTTCCGCGAGGGGTCGGACATCCACGCCGCCACGGCTGCCAAAATCTACAAGGTACCTATCGGTGAAGTCACGGCCGACATGCGCCGGAAGGCCAAGACGGCCAACTTCGGCATCATCTACGGCATCTCGGTATTCGGGCTGGCCGAACGGCTCAACATCTCCCGCAGCGAGGCCAAAGAGCTAATCGACGGCTATTTCGAGAGCTACCCGCAAATCAAGGAGTACATGAACAAGAGCATCGAGGTGGCCCGCGAAAAGGGTTACGTCGAGACCATCTGCGGCCGCAAGCGCATGCTCCCCGACATCCATTCGCACAACAGCGTGGTGCGGGGATATGCCGAACGAAACGCCATCAACGCCCCCATCCAGGGCAGTGCCGCCGACATCATCAAGATTGCCATGATTCGCATCGCCCGGCGATTCGAAGAGGAGGGGCTGAAGAGCCGCATGATTCTGCAGGTGCACGACGAACTCAACTTCAACGTCCCGACCGACGAACTCGAACGGGTGCAGGAAATCGTACGCCACGAGATGGAGAACGCCTACCCCTTGCAGGTACCGCTGGTTGCCGACTATGGTACCGGCCACAACTGGCTCGAGGCCCATTGACCCCAAAATAACAGCGCGATACGCCTCGTAACGACGAATAATTGTGTAACTTTGTTTCCCGGTTTAGTAAACGATAAACATGGACATTCAAAGTTTTTCTGCACGCTTCAATACGTCGGCGAGGCGTGATGCGTTTTTATCGCTGGTCAAGGACTCCAAGAGAAAAAACATCTTCATTCAGGGACTCGAAGGCTCGGCCCCGGCTCTGCTCTTCTCCAACTTGCTGGAGAACAAGAAGCCGCACCTCATCATCGCCAACGACCTCGACGAAGCCGGCTACCTCTACAACGACCTGGTGCAGATCAACGGCAGCGACCGCATCCTGCTCTTCCCCTCGGGCTACAAGCGCGACATCAAGTACGGACAGCCCGACCCTCCCTCCGAAATCCTGCGGACCGAGGTGCTCAACCGGCTGAACCAGAAAGGCGACTCCCTGCTGGTAATCACCTATCCCGAGGCTCTTGCCGAGAAGGTGGTGCCGGTCGATACGCTGTCGGACCAGACGCTCCACATCGACAAAAAGAGCAAGTACGACATCGTGGCTCTGGCCGACAAGCTGCGCGAGCTGGGATTCAGCGAGGTCGACTATGTGTATGAGCCGGGGCAGTTTGCCGTGCGGGGCAGTATACTCGATGTCTTTTCGTTTACCAACGAGTTGCCCTACCGTATCGATTTCTTCGGGAAAGAGGTAGAGAGCATCCGCACCTTCGAGGTCGAGACGCAGCTCTCGACCGAACGGCTCGACGAGGTCTACATCGTCTCGAATGTCTGCGGGAAGGAGGCTTCAGGCATCTCGATGCTCGATTTCATCGACAAAAACGCCATTCTCGTATGCCACAACCTCTCGTGGGCACTCGACCGGATAGAGGCCGTCGCCTCGGAGTCGCTCTCGGAGCAGACCCTCATTGCCGAGGAGGGCGACCGCGACGCCATGAAGAAGATTATCGACCCTGCGGCCTTCCGCCAAAAGGCGCTGTCGTTCCGCCGCATCGACTACGGTACCTCGAGCGAGGCGAAGACTCCCGCCGTCATGCGGTTCGACTGCGCACCGCAAGGGGTCTACCACAAGAATTTCGACCTGGTGAGCCAGTCGTTCTCCCAATTCATCGAGAAAAAGTACACCATCTACATCCTCAGCGACAGCGAAAAACAGATCGAACGGCTCCAGGCCATCTTCGAGGAGCGGGGCGAATCGATTACCTTCACCCCCGTGCTGAAGACGCTGCACGAGGGGTTCGTCGACAACGATCTGAAGATGTGCTGCTTCACCGACCACCAGATATTCGACCGCTTCCACAAGTATACCCTCAAGAGCGAACATGCCCGCTCGGGCAAACTGGCCCTCTCGCTCAAGGAGCTCAACCAGATAGAGGTAGGCGACTACATCGTGCACGTCGACCACGGAATCGGCCGCTTCGGCGGACTCATCCGCACCGAAATCAACGGCAAGATGCAGGAGGTTATCAAGCTCACCTACCAGAACGACGACATTATCTTCGTGAGCATCCACGCCCTGCACAAGCTGGCCAAATACCGGGGGAAAGAGGGAGAGACGCCCCGCGTCAACAAGCTGGGCAGCGGCGCCTGGGAGCGCATGAAGGAGAAGACCAAGGGCAAGATGAAAGAGATTGCCCGCGACCTCATCAAGCTCTATGCCGCCCGCAAGCAGGAGAAGGGCTTCGCCTTTTCGCCCGACTCGTTCCTGCAACAGGAACTCGAGGCCTCGTTTATCTACGAAGATACCCCCGACCAGATAAAATCGACCGCCGAGGTCAAGGCCGACATGGAGCGCGAACGGCCCATGGACCGGCTCATCTGCGGCGATGTGGGATTCGGCAAAACCGAGATTGCCATACGGGCTGCCTTCAAGGCCACCTGCGACAACAAGCAGGTGGCGGTGCTCGTGCCTACTACCGTGCTGGCCTTCCAGCACTACCAGACGTTCAAGGAGCGGCTCAAGGAGTTCCCCGTGCGGGTCGAGTACCTGAGCCGGGCCCGCAAGGCGTCGGAGGTGAAAGCGATACTCAAAGACCTGGCCGACCGCAAAATCGACATCATCATCGGTACCCACAAGCTCATCGGGAAAGATGTGAAATTCAACGACCTGGGGCTGCTCATCATCGACGAGGAACAGAAATTCGGCGTAGCCGTCAAGGAGAAACTCAAACAGATGAAGGTCAACGTCGACACCCTCACCATGTCGGCCACCCCCATTCCCCGCACCCTGCAGTTCTCGCTTATGGGGGCGCGCGACCTCTCGGTCATCACCACCCCGCCGGCCAACCGCTACCCCATACAGACCGAGGTGCACGCCTTCAACGACGATATTATCAAGGAGGCCATCAACTTCGAAATGAGCCGCGGCGGACAGGTGTTCTTCGTCAACAACCGCATCCCGCAACTCTACGAACTCGAGAACACCATACACCGCCTGGTACCCGATGCCCGCGTGGTCATCGGCCATGGACAGATGCCGCCCGAGAAACTGGAGCAGGCCATCATCGACTTTGTCAACTACGACTACGACGTGCTGCTGGCCACCACCATCATTGAGTCGGGCATCGACATGCCCAACACCAACACCATCATCATCAACGATGCCCAGAACTTCGGGTTGAGCGAGCTGCACCAGCTCCGAGGCCGTGTGGGCCGCAGCAACCGCAAGGCCTTCTGCTACCTGCTCACCCCGCCCCGCCACACCTTCTCGGTCGATGCCCGCCGCCGGTTGCAGGCCATCGAGAGCTTCTCGGAGCTGGGCAGCGGCATACACATCGCCATGCAGGACCTCGACATCCGGGGCGCCGGCAACCTGCTGGGGGCCGAACAGAGCGGTTTCATCGCCGATTTGGGGTATGAAACCTACCAGAAGATTCTGAAAGAGGCGGTCGACGAGTTGAAAAACGACGAGTTCAGCGACCTCTACTACGGTGCCGACTCCGACGCGAAACCCGAAGAGTTTGTCTCGGAGTGTACCATCGAGTCGGACCTCGAGGTACTCTTCCCGGCCGACTACGTGCCGCAGGAGTCGGAGCGCATCTCGCTCTACCAGGAGCTCGACAACATGGAGCGCGAGACCGACATCCGCCAGTTCTGCGAACGGCTCGAAGACCGCTTTGGCCGCATCCCCCACGAGGCCATGGAGCTGATACGCATCGTGCGTCTGCGGCGGCTCGCCAAGCAGCTGGGTATCGAAAAGGTGGGGCTGAAACAGGGGCAGATGTACCTCTACTTTGTCTCCGACGAACACGTGGCCTACTACCAGTCGGCTGCCTTCGGCCGCATACTGGCCTACCTGCAGAAGAACCCGCGTCAATGCAAACTGCGCGAGATAAAGGGTCGCCGCTCGCTGGCCATCAAGGACATTACTTCGGTGGAATCGGCGGTTGCGGTGCTTGAGGAGGTGCTGCAGACCGATCCGGTTTAGCCGCCGGCGAACCGGACGCACGCATCGTACCGAAGGGTATCCCCCACATCTCGTCGGGGTGATGACCGGCCGTAATCAAGGCGGCATTGATGTAGTCGCGACTCGATGGATTCTGGAAGGGATAGAGCCCGAACGTAGGCATGATGGCCATGTAGTGTTCGAAAATCTCCGATTGAATCGACTCGTAGCTGACCCAATCGGTATTGGTCGAGAAGCAGTAAAGCTGCAACGGCAGGCCGTTGTCGGTCGGGTCGAGGGCCCGCACCATCAGAAGCATCTGGCTACCGATAAACTTGTGCTGCTGCAAATAGAGGGTCATATAAGCCCGGAAGAGACCCAGGTTGGTCTCGATGGTTCCGTTTACCAAACCCTCGCTGTTCTGGGTATTTTCGACGACGCCCCGCTGCTGCTGAGCCTCCTTTTTCTCGATGAAATCGCGCAAAATCGCCACCTCCTTCATCTTTTCCAGGAACTCGGGCGTACAGAATTTTACCGTGCTGATGTCGATGGTCAACGAGCGCATGATGCGCCGGCCACCCGCATCGGTCATGCCCCGCCAGTTCTGCACCTCGCCCGATACGAGCGAATAGGGCGGCAGGGTCACGATTGTATTGTCAAAATTCTGCACCTTCACCGTGTCGAGCGACACGTCGATGACAATGCCGTTTACACTGCCGCCCGGCACCACAATCCAGTCGCCGTTGCGAATCATGTCGTTTTGCGACAGTTGTACCCCGGCTACAAAACCCAAAATGCTATCCTTAAACACCAGCATCAGCACCGCGGCAAAAGCACCCAGTCCCGTAATGAGCGCCATGGGCGACCGCTCGATGAGAATCGAGACCGACACGATTACCCAGAAACCGGCCAACAGCCCCCGGATAATCTGAATCATCCCCTTCATGGGACGGTTGCGCAGGGTCGTACGGCTCGAATAGATTTCCCAAAAGACCGACAGTTGCGTATTGAGGGAGAAGACAATCACCCCCAACACATAAATCCAGCAGAGTTTCTCGATAAGTTTCAGGAAGGCCGGCGTGCCGTGAAAGGCAAACGGCAACAGCGACAGGATGACCAACGGCGGAATGATGTGCGTCAGTCGGGTAAAGAGGTGCGCCTTGACCAGCCCCTTCATCAAACTGCCGCCCCGATAGCGGGCCACGAGGTGAATCCCGTAAATCACGATGGCCCGCAAGATGCGGCCCACCACAATCGCAATGACAAAGACCAGCAGGCTGTACACAATCTGGTCCCACACCGGCGAAGGCTCGCCGGTGAACCGCTGCAACAAATCCGACACCCAGGCCATGAGCCGGTCGGCTATCTCGTACGCTTTATTCATCGTTTCCGTTTTTTTCTTCTAAAAACGCCGCACCGGCTCGTAGGGTTCACCCCACCCTCACACAAAAAAAGGAGCTTCTCCCCAAAAACGAGAGAAGCTCCATCTTCATAAAAAACTAAAAGCAACTACCGAACGACTACTTTGTAGCCATTGACTATGTAGAGCCCGGCAGGAAGGGTAATCTCGGTTGTGCCCCGCTCGACCTCGGCCTCGCGCACCAGTTGCCCGGTAACGGCATAGACCCGCACGGTCGTCGCCTCGGGAGCCGATACGCACACGACACCTTGCGCCCCATACACGGCCAGCGATTCGGCCCGGCCGGTCTGTATGCCCGAAGGGGTCTTCACATAGGGCTCCGACTCGTTGCCGGCGGCATCGATAGCCGTCACCACAAAGTAGTAGCCCGACTGCGTGCACGACGACACGTCGGCACTCGTCTCCCAGGTAATCTGCTGCAGATAGGTCGACTTTTCATACGTGGCAGGACTGTTGACCACCCGGCTAGGCACATAATAGAGAGCATATCGTATGGTCTCGTCGGCCCCGGGTGCCTGCCACGAAAGGGTGTTGCCAGAGAGGGTTATATCGGTAATCCGGGGGAGCGTTTGGGGTGTCTTCCACGACATGAGCGGGGTCAGGGCGGGTTGGGTAAACTTCTCCTCGGCCAGATAGTCGGCCAGACCATAGCTGAAAAACTGGGTCGTGTTGAAGAAGACATGGCCCGGAGCCCCCAGCAGGTCGGTCGACCGATTCATGTCCACCTCGAAACCGCACTCTTCGGTCCCCTGAGCAGCCGTAGCGGCTACCGACCGCTCGACCATCGAGAGGTTGTCGTATTCGCTCTCGGTGATGCGAAGCCGTTGCAGGATGCTGCGGCGTTGCGGAGCGCTCTGCGGCATGGTCGAGATGCGCATGCTCGAGTAGAAGTGGCGCCCCATCACCTCGGCCACTCCGGCCCACCAGGGCACCAGCGTCTTGTAGCCCCAGGCCCGGGTGTTGAAGCTGGGCCAGTAGCATTGCGGCGAGATGTAGTCGATGCTCTTGGCCTTCAGCCAGGCCACCCCGTCGCAATAGAGTTGCGAATAGGCGCTCGTGCCGCCGCTCGTGTTCAGGTAGTCGATGCCGTAGGCGTTGGCCACGCTCTGCGGACCGCCCCAGATACCGAAGGGCCCGATACCGAATTTCACGGTAGGCTTCGTCGCCTGAATCATACTGTATATGTCGGCCATCAAGGTGTTTACATTCTCGCGACGCCAGTCGCCCACATCCTTGCCGGCCGGTTTGTAGAGGCTCTGCGAATAGGCATCTTGGTTGGTAGTTCCCTCGTAGGGATAGAAATAGTCGTCGAAGATAACGCCGTCGACGTTGTAGTGGGTGATAATATCCTCGATGACATCGACCAGATAGGCGGTCACTTCGGGATTGCCCGGGTCGAGGATATAGCTCGACGAATACTCGAGCAACCATTCGGGGTGATTCTTGCGGATGGGGTCATCGGCCCCGTGCATGTTCTTCACGCTCTCGTAACGATAGGGATTGATCCAGGCATGCAGCTCCATGCCCCGCTTGTGTGCCTCGTCGATAGCAAATGCCAGCGGGTCGTAGCCGGGATCCTTGCCTCGCGTGCCGGTGAGGTATTGCGACCACGGCTCGTAGGCCGACTGATACAGCGCATCGCACATGGGACGCACCTGCATGTAGACGGCATTCATGCGGGCCGCCTGCATACCGTCGAGTATCTCGACCAGTGCAGCCTGCTGCTGTGCGGCCGTCTGAGTCGATTTGGGCCAGTCGATATTGCTTACCGAGGCCAGCCACGTAGCCCGTAATTCTCGTTTGGGCGATTCGGCCACGGCCGAGAATAAGAAAACCGTAGCCAACAGGATGAGGAGCAGATGTTTTTTCATGTTATTTTCAGCAGATTGGTGTGCAGGACAAAAATACACCGAAAGCGAGAGATTCATTCACTCTGTTTTGCTAAAATAAAACAAATAACATTTAAAATACATTTACACACTCTGCTCTGCCATCCCTTCTCCCACACGAGGGAAGAGAGAAATAAGCAAAAGATTCCTTATCTTTGTAGAAGATAGGATGCGACTCGACATAGCCAAACTTGAAAAACAAGTTTTCCCGTTTGTCTTTGCTCTCGCCTTTCACTATCTTTGCAGGGCCTGCACAAACAGGAGGCGACAGGTCGAAAGCCCAGAACCGGGCGTTCACTTTGCTAAGCATTCAAAACCAACTACTTGCAACAGCCGCCACCCGTTGTAGCGATATTTTTTGGGAATATAAAACAAAACAATACAAGAGCATGAGTTTACAATGTGGTATAGTCGGGCTGCCCAACGTGGGCAAATCGACTCTTTTCAACTGTTTGTCCAATGCCAAAGCGCAATCGGCAAACTTTCCGTTCTGCACCATCGAGCCCAATGTGGGAGTGATTACCGTTCCTGACGAGCGGTTGAACAAACTGGCCGAACTGGTTCATCCCCAGCGCATCGTCCCCACGACGGTCGAGATTGTCGACATCGCCGGCCTGGTGAAAGGGGCCAGTAAAGGTGAGGGTCTGGGTAACAAGTTCCTCGCCAACATTCGCGAGACCGATGCCATTCTGCACGTGCTCCGCTGCTTCGACGACGACAACATCACACACGTCGACGGCTCGGTAAACCCCGTAAGAGACAAGGAAATTATCGACTTTGAGCTGCAACTCAAGGACCTGGAGACCATCGAATCGCGCATTGCCAAGGTACAGAAACAGGCACAGACCGGCGGAGACAAGGCGGCCAAAATCGCCTACGAAGTGCTGAGCCGCTACAAAGAGGCTCTCGAGCAGGGCAAACCGGCCCGCACGGTCACCTTCGAGACCAAAGACGAGCAGAAGATTGCCCACGACCTCTTCCTGCTCACCAACAAGCCGGTAATGTACATCTGCAACGTCGACGACGCCAGCGCCGTATCGGGCAACAAATATGTCGATATGGTACGCGAAGCCGTCAAGGACGAGCATGCCCAGATACTGATTGTGGCCGCCAAGACCGAATCGGAGATTGCCGAGTTCGAAACCTACGAAGAGCGGCAGATGTTCCTCAACGAAATCGGCCTCAAGGAGTCGGGCGTATCGCGCCTCATCCGCGCCGCCTACAGCCTGCTCAACCTCGAGACCTACTTCACCGCCGGACCGCAAGAGGTGCGTGCCTGGACCTACCTGAAGGGGAGCAAGGCTCCGCAGTGTGCCGGCATCATCCACACCGACTTCGAGAAGGGCTTTATCCGCGCCGAAGTCATCAAGTATGACGACTACATCACCCTCGGGTCGGAAAACGCCTGCAAAGAGGCTGGAAAGATGTATATCGAAGGCAAGGATTATGTGGTGCAGGACGGCGACATCATGCACTTCCGCTTCAACGTGTAAGCTGCGTTGATTATCTACATACAACAAAGGCGATGAAATTCGATTTCATCGCCTTTGTTGTATCCGATGTATAGGTCCGGAAACTATCAGTGCTTCCCGGTGAGGTTCAAAATCTGGCCATAGCGGGTCTTGTCGTTCACAATCGAGCAGGCCTCGGTCAAATCCTTGTCGTCCTTGATCGACTCGATGATTTCGCCCTTCTGGTGGTAATATCGCTTCACGATTTCAATCGAGAGCAACTGGCTTATCTCGTCGCGGAAAGTCTCCAGGTCGCGGTCCAGGTCGTGATTCAGACTGGCTTCCAGCGCCTCGAACTGCTTCTGGGTCTTCTCATCGAAGTAGCCCTCGAACTTGGCCACCTCCTTCAAGTCAGAGAGGATGCGTTCGCTCTGCTTGTCGTATTTGAAGTTCTTCGACTTCACGAAGGCCTTAAACTCGTTATAGACCGAGTCGGGCAATACGAACTCCTTGGCGGGGGCAATCGTATCGTGACGAGCGGCGTATTGGTTGGCAAAGTCGAAGAAATAGAAATCGCGCATCAGGTAGTAGCCGATGTTGCCCCGACGCTCGACCGAAGTCTCTACATCGGGCTTGATGCCGCCACCGTCGCGCACAATGCGGCCGTGAGCCGTCTTGAACTCGTGCGTGAGACTGTCGGGGATACGGGCCACGCTGCCGTCGGGGTTGCGGTGCGAGTAGTCGATAGCCTGGATAAGGCGGCCGCTGGGGATATAGTAGCGGGCAATCGTCACCTTGAGCATGCCATTATAGGGCAATGGACGGGTAGACTGTACCAGCCCTTTGCCATACGAACGCGAGCCCACGATTACGGCCCGGTCGAGGTCTTGCAGCGAACCGGCTACAATCTCCGACGACGAGGCGGTACCGCCATCGATCAGTACGGCCAGCGGTATCTTTTCATCGACCGGCTCTTGGGTGGTCTTGTAGATCTTGTCCATCTTCTTGTTGCGTCCCCGGGTCGAGAGCACCTCTACCCCTTTGGGAACAAACAGGTTGACAATCTGCACGGCCTGCTCGAGTATACCGCCGCCGTTGCCTCGCAGGTCGAGCACCAGCGAGGTGATGCCCCGACGCTTCAGCTCTTGCAGAGCCCGTTTCACCTCATCGGCGGCCGAGTCGGTAAAACTGCTCAGGTAGATGTAGCCCACACTGTCGCATACCACATCGTAGTAGGGTACGGCGGGCATCTGTATCTTTTTGCGGGTCAGGTCGAAGGAGAGAAGCCCCTCGACACCCGGCCGCTCTACGGTCACCTTCAACTTGGTATTGGCCGGACCTTTC
Source organism: Barnesiella sp. An22 (assembly GCF_002159975.1). Classification (GTDB taxonomy): domain Bacteria; phylum Bacteroidota; class Bacteroidia; order Bacteroidales; family Barnesiellaceae; genus Barnesiella; species Barnesiella merdigallinarum. The sequence continues at coordinate 118,222 of NZ_NFJR01000002.1, forward strand.
AGCCGTTCGCTCACCTTCGAGCTGCTCCAACCGGCCACCGAATCGTTGTTGATCATCACAATCTTGTCGCCCGGGCGCAGACCGGCCAATTGGGCAGGCATCCCTTCGTAGGGTTCCGATATGTAGACCGCCTTGTCGCGCTCCATAATGAGCGAACCTATGCCGGCATACTCGCCGGTGGTAGAGAAGAAGAAATCGTCCTTCTCCTTCTCGGGGATATATTCGGTATAGGGGTCGAGCCGGCCCAACATGGCATTCACCCCGTCGCCAATCGCCTTTTCGGCATTGATGGTATCGACATAAAAGAGGTTCAACTCCTTGAACAGTGCATTGAATATATCGAGATTACGCGAAACTTCGAAATCCCTCCGATCCGATTTTCCGGCCGGTGCCGCACTCACGCTCCCTGCCACGAGGGTCAGCGCACAGGCGATTCCTAAAACCAAATGTATTTTTCTCATCACTCTCTGTTTTGTCTTAGCTTTACGAAGATAGTCAATGCGACCGGTCCCCGGCAATCAAGGCGGCCACTTTTAACTTTATTTCATCCCATATCTCATCGCTCATCTTGGTACCGATTACCTTGATGACCCGGCCGGCCAACAACGAACCTATCTCGCCGCAAACATGCAGCGAGCAGTGTTGCGACAGGCCGTAGAGGAAACCCGAAGCATAGAGATCGCCGGCCCCGGTAGAATCGATGCGTACCTCGGGCGTAGCCGGTACCTCGACAATGCTATCGCCGCAACCAACGAACGACCCCTGCGCACCGCACTTGACCACCGCAATCCTGCAGCAGCGGGCCAGTGTCTCGACAGCTTGCCGCGGCTCCTCGCCCGTATAGGCCATGGCCTCCTCTTCGTTGGCAAAAAGGATGTCGACATAGTTCTCGACCAAAGTACGGATGATGGCGTAATTCTCTTTCACGACATTGTAGCTCGCCATATCGAACGAGACCTGCAACCCCAGCTCCTTGGCCAGTTGCACGGCCCGCAGAATGAGGGCTTCGTCCTGTACCAGATAGCCCTCGATGTGAAGCAGGTCGTACCCGGCAAACATCTCGGGGGTAAGCTCGTCGGCACTCAGCGTAGAGGCGGCACCCAGAAACGTACCGAACGTACGTTCGCCGTCGGGGGTAATCAGGGTCATGGCACACCCCGAAGCCTGGTCACTCTCAATCAACGAAGTTTTCACCCCGTTACGCTCCATATCTTCACGGAAGAAACGCCCATAGGCATCGCGCCCAATCTTGCCGATGAAACCACCCGACACACCCATACGGGTCACACCCGATACGGCATTGGCAGCCGAGCCACCCGAAGCCAACGTGGTTTCCAGCCCTTCGAAGACCGCCATGATTTTCAACAGACGCTCCTCGTCAATCAGTTGCATACCCCCTTTCAAAAGGCCCATCTCCTCGAAACACGAGTCGGAATGCAAACGTGCCAGCACATCGGTCAGTGCGTTTCCCAATCCTACTATCCTCATTTGCGGAAAAATTTTTTTTGCAAATATATTGCATAATTGGAAATAACCCATTACTTTTGCATCGCATTTTTAAGGAATGACATCTTCTTCAGTAGCTCAGTCGGTTAGAGCATCTGACTGTTAATCAGAGGGTCGTTGGTTCAAGTCCAACCTGAAGAGCCAAACATTTTGAAACACCTATTCTTCAGTAGCTCAGTCGGTTAGAGCATCTGACTGTTAATCAGAGGGTCGTTGGTTCAAGTCCAACCTGAAGAGCTTCCGGAGAGTTCGTTCACAAGACGAACTCTTTTTTTCACCCCAAAAACAATGAATTATGGACGATTCAAACCCGCGAGCGAACAATAGTATTCACCTCTCCCTGGAGAGCAAGTAAGGTTTGAAGGTCAAATTTTGCGGGCTCCTCTTGGGATACAAAACAAGAAAGGAGCAACGCGATGAGAAAATATCTCTTTTGTGAAGCCGGTTTCGTAGAGAAACCCAATTGGCTGCCCAACTGCTGGGTAAACGTAGAGTGCCCCACGCAAGACGATTTCGATTTCCTGAAAAACGATTTGAAGGTACCCGCCTCGTTTTTACACGACATCGCCGATACCGACGAACGGCCGCGTATCGACAACGAAGGCAACTGGCTGTTGACCATCCTGCGTATACCTATTGTCGAACGCAACAGCACCATCTCCTACACCACCGTGCCCATCGGCATCATCACCAACAACGAGATTCTCGTTTCGGTCTGCTACCGCTCGACCGACATGATTCCCGATTTCATCGAGCATACCCGCCGCAAGGAGATTGCGGTGCCCAACAAATACGAGTTCATTCTGCGGCTCATCTACTCGTCGGCCGTGTGGTACCTCAAGTACCTGAAACAGATTTACAACGAGGTGAGCTCGGCCGAAAAGGAGCTGCAACGGAGCATCCGCAACGAAGACCTGCTGCGACTGATGAACCTGCAGAAGTGCCTCGTCTACTTCAACACCTCGATTCGAGGCAACGAAATGATGATCAGCAAACTGCCCAAGATTTTCCACGAAAAGGACTACCAGAACCCCGAACTGCTCGACGACGTGATGATCGAGCTGCGGCAGGCCCACAACATGGTGAATATTTACAGCGACATCCTCACCGGCACGATGGATGCCTTTGCCTCCATCATCTCGAACAACGTGAACACCATCATGAAACGCATGACCAGCCTCTCGATTGTGCTCATGGTGCCCACGCTCATCGCCAGCTTCTACGGCATGAACGTCGACATTCACATCGAGCAGATACCGCACGCCTTCTCGCTGATCGTCTTCTTCTCGATACTGTTGTCGGCCCTGGCATTCATTATCTTCCGGAAAATCAAGTGGTTCTGACCGGTATTCCCGACGGGTGGACGGTGTAATCCCCTCCCCCGTCACCCCCTGTTCAACAACCGTCACCCCGCTGTGACCGATATACCTGCACGACGATGAAAACCCAAACGCTCTACATCACCGACCTGGACGGGACTCTGCTCAACGGCAACTCCGTGGTTTCGCCCCGCTCTACCCAGATTATCAACGACCTGCTGCACAAGGGCATGCGATTCACCGTGGCTACGGCCCGCACGCCGGCTACGGTAGTCCCGTTGCTGCAACAGCTCGACCTCGATATTCCGGCCGTGCTCATGAACGGGGCCGTACTCTACGACATCCGTCGCAAACGCTACATCCGGGCCAACGGATTCACCGACAACTCGGCCCTCAACTACATCGACCTGCTCGAGAAGCGCGACCTGGTGCCCTTTGTCTATCGCATCGACAACAACAAGCTGCACGTCTTCCACAAACCGCTGTCCAACGAGATGCAGCGCGAATTCAAACGTCAGCGCGAGAATACACCCTACAAGGATTTCGTACCCGTCGACCGCTACGCCGAGCCGCTGCTCGACCGGCCGCCGCTCTTCATCCTGGTCATCGACCGGTTCGACCGACTCGAGACCGCAGCCGCCGAGATAGGCCGGGCCGGACAATGCAGCATCTTCTGCTACCGCGACATCGTAGACCCCAGCTACGGCAACCTCGAAATCTACCCGCAGGGGGTCTCCAAGGCATCGACCGCCCAGCAGATTGTCGACCACCTCAACCCCTGGGAGGTGGTGGCCTTCGGCGACAACCTCAACGACCTGCCCCTCTTCCGCATGGCCGACCGGCGATATGCTCCCGAGAACGCCATGGACGAGGTGAAACGGCAGGCCACCGCCATCATCCCCGACAACAATCACGACGGCGTGGCCCGTTTCCTCTACGACGACTATCTCTAAACCCGCTCCGTTACAGATAAAATACAGATAGTTTACAGATAAAACATAAGCCGTAAGAGACTCACTCTCACGGCTTATATGTATATACTCTTTTAAAGTCCTACTTTTGCTTATCCACAGCATCTCCACCGCTGGCAGCCGCCTCTTCACGAACCGCTTTCTCAGCCAGCTCGGCATCGAGTTGAGCCTTCGACTTACTGGTCGTTACCACATATACGCCCAGGAATACCAGCAGAATGGCAAAGCCCTTCATCACGTCGAAGCTGTCCATGCCCCACCAGATGGCCAGCAACGAGGCCACGATAGGCTGCGTGTAGTTGTACATGCTCACAATCGTCGGGCGCAACCGCTTCTGCCCCACCGAAACCAGCATGTACGACAGGAAGGTGGCCCCGAATATGACAAAGAACAAGTCGAGGTAAATGGTGCTGTCGAGCTGGGCAAAGGGAATGCGCATCACCTCCGACCCGCCGATAGGCAGACAGCAGATGGTCGCAAACAGAAACATCCACTTCATCAAGGTAACAGGCGTATAGCGGCTGATAAGCCCCTTGAATGCCACGTAGTAAATGGCGAAGCTCACCTCGGCAATGAGGCAGAAGAGGTCGCCCATCACCCGGCCGTCCGACAGGCTGCCGCCCGACGCACTGCCGGCGCCATCCAGAATCAGAATCAGAGCCCCCGTGAGACCCATGAATACACCGATTACCTTCTTGCCCGTCATCGGCTCCTTCTGAATGAAAGCAGCCAGAATCATCGTAATGATAGGCGTCAGCGAGGCTACCACCGACGCATCGATAGGCGTCGTATAGGAGAGTCCCACCACAAAAAATCCCTGATTCAGAGTAATTCCAAACAGGGAGGCCGCAAACAGTAACAGTAAATCGCGCTTGGTCACCGACTCGCGAGGCATGAACAGGGAGGCTATCCAGAAGAAGGCAGCCGCCCCCACCATACGCATGTTGGTCAACGAAAAAGCCGATATGACACCCGTTAAAAAAATCGATTTAGAAATAGGCGACATGATTCCCCACAGGAAGTTCGCCGTAAACATGGCCGAATGGCCCTTCAATTTATCTTTCATTTCCCACTATTTTGGGCGCAAAAGTACAAAAAGTACAAATTGTTTCGTCACGAAATTCTCCACACGACACATATTTTTTCTCGAGCCACTCCACCATCCGGCCTATCCGATTATCTTTGCAGCCGTTAACTTGTGCAGCACCTGCACACGACACATACACGCAAAAACCAGACCCATGAAACTCAACCGGCTCATCACACTCCTGCTTGTTGCTACCCTCTTCGCCACCGCCTCATACGGCCAAACCCAAACGCCCATCGACATCGCCCTGTGGCCCAACGGCGCCACCGAAAGGAATGCCGACGAGGGAAAACCCTGCGACGAAAACCAACAGATATTCCAGCCCTCGATACGGGTATTTCTTCCCGAAGGCCGACGCACGGGACGTGCCGTGGTCATCTGCCCCGGAGGGGGCTACTACACCCTGGCCTACGGCCACGAAGGCTACGACTATGCCTCCTACTTTACCCACCAGGGCATCGCCCTCGTTGTGCTGAAATACCGCATGCCGCACGGCAACCACCGGGTACCTCTGGCCGACCTGTGCGAAGCCATGCGCACCGTCAAGGCCCATGCCCGGGAGTGGGGCATCGACCCCGACGACATCGGGGTGATGGGCTTCTCGGCCGGCGGGCACCTGGCCTCGACCCTGGCCACACACTACCCGCAAGAGCTGAAACCGGCCTTCCAGATACTCTTCTACCCCGTCATCTCCATGGATACGACCATCACCCACCGGGGGTCTCGCGACAACCTCATCGGACAGAATCCCGACCCACAACTTGTCGACTGTTACTCCAACGAGCTCCAGGTCGATGCCGAGACGCCTCGGGCCTTTATCGGGATCAACGTAAAAACCTGAGGAGTAAACCGTATAAAATCGTATCTTTGCGAACAATGAATCAGCAACAGATATGGAAAGCAACGGCTATCGTCTCCTTCTTCCCGAAGGGACATTGGATTATTTTATCATCTCGGATGTAAAGGAAAGCAATACGGAAATAGTAATATATCTGGAAGAGAAAAACGAAGTCCCTGAAGAACATTCAAAAATGAAAGTGGAAAGCAAGGGATTTTATGATCCTGTAGTGGTTCAGGACTTTCCGGTTCGTGGCAAGAAACTTTTCCTGAATATCCGCCGGCGCAGATGGATTGTGAAGGAAGAAGGCCGTTATGTAAGCCGCAACTGGAAGCTGATTGCAGAAGGGAGCCGTATGACGCAAGAATTTGCGTCTTTTTTAAAAGAACTATATTGATACACTTCCGGTAAGCTGCAAGCTTTTGGGATTCCTCTTCGGCGTGGACGGAGATCTTCTGGAGCGTCAGTACCGCAACCACTTGAGCGGTTACAAGAGCTGGGACCAGCTCCCCCATGCCGAAGAATGGATTCTTTTCGAGAAGAATATCGGTCCGTATGTGGGAATTGATGAGGTCAACCTTTCACAGGGAGAACTCTACACAATCCTGATAAACAAGGAGAGAAGAGGAGGATTGGGAAGTATCATTGCCATCATAAAGGGTACCGATGTAAGGATCGTCACATCCGTCCTGCTGAAGCTCTCCAGACGCAGGCGGTTTCAGGTCAGGGAGATAACCCTCGATATGGCTCCGAACATGGAGCAGACGGCACGAATCTGCTTCCCTGCCGCACGCCGTGTCACAGACCGCTTCCATGTCCAGAAACTGGCTTATGAAGCGGTTCAGGAAATGAGAGTGAAGGCACGCTGGGAAGCCCTGGATGAGGAATCCATACAGATAGCACATGCCAAAGCTTGCGGGAAAATCTATCATGCTCCGGTATTCGAGAACGGGGATTCGAGAAAGCAGCTGCTGGCAAGAAGCATCTATCTTCTCTATAAGAAGGAATCTTTATGGACCGAATCACAGCGTGTACGAGCCAAAATCCTCTTCAGAGAATATCCCGAGATAAAGAAGGCCTACTATCTTTCCATGAGACTCGGGCTGATATATCACCAGTGCAAGCATAAGGATACCGCATTGACAAGACTTGCCAGATGGTATGACGAGGTGGACAAATCGGGCTTCCTGGCTTTTGGCAGAGTGGCAAGATCCATACAGACACATTATCTGGAAATCATTAACTTCTTTGAGAGGCGTTCCACAAACGCGGCTTCTGAATCCTTCAATGCCAAAATAAAGAGCTTCCGTTCGCAGTTCAGAGGAGTAAAGGATAAAGCGTTCTTCTTGTTCAGACTAGCTAAAATTTATGCTTAATCTTATAAATCCCTCAGGTTTTTACGTTGATCCCTTTATCGCCCTCTCCGACGACGACAATGTGGTACCCGTCGAGAACAGCCTGCGCTACTACACCGCCCTGCACCGTCACCACGTGCCCGTGTCGCTGCACATCTATCCCACCGGCGGCCACGGCTGGGGCTACCAGGAGACGTTCCGATTCAAGCATGAGGTGCACAACGCCCTGGCCGACTGGCTGCGGTCGTTCTGAGGGAGGGGAGAATTTTGTCGACTAGGCCATTAGGCCGGAGAAAAAGATAGAATCCAACAAAGAAAAGAGGCTGCAACCCTGCGGTTACAGCCTCTTCGATCTTGTACCCAGAGCCGGGATCGAACCGGCATGGAGGTTAATCCACTGGTGTTTGAGACCAGCGCGTCTACCGATTCCGCCATCTGGGCAGAAAAGACGTGGCAAAGGTAAGGATAGATTTTGAATGCGCCAAATAATCTGTGTTTTTTTTCAAAAAAAGTTGATTGATACATCTTTCTAATAAAAAATAATTACATTAGCGGAATAATTAACATAAAAAAATGGCTCGCCCATGGAAAATAGATATTGCGTAATTATGGGAGGCGGCGTGGGAAGCCGCTTTTGGCCGTTCAGCCGAAACAACAGACCGAAACAATTTCTCGATTTCTTCGGAATTGGGCGTTCGTTGCTCCAAATGAGTTTCGACCGTTTCGCCAAAATCATACCCAAGGATCACATCTTCATCGTCACCAACGAAATCTATGTCGACCTGATCAAGGAACAGCTCCCCGACCTGCCGGCCGAGAATATTCTTTTGGAGCCGGCTCGCCGCAACACGGCTCCTTGTATTGCCTGGGCCTCGTATCATATCCGGGCAATCAACCCCAAGGCCAACATCGTGGTGGCTCCCTCCGATCACCTCATTCTCAAGGAGGATGAGTTTGCCCGCTGCGTAAATCAGGGTCTCGAATTCGTAGCTAAATATCCGGCTCTGCTCACACTGGGTATCAAGCCCAACCGACCCGAAACGGGATATGGCTACATACAGATTGGCGAGGATGCCGAAGGTGACATCAAAACGGTAAAGACCTTTACCGAGAAACCCAACCTCGAGTTTGCCAAGATGTTTGTCGAGAGCGGCGAATTCTTCTGGAACTCGGGTATATTTATCTGGAATGTACAGACGATTATCAACGCCTTCCAGAGATTCCTGCCCGATATTTCCAACCGGTTCGAAGAGCATAACGAGGTATTCAATACGCCGGCCGAGAAACAGTTTATCGACGAGAATTTTGCGGCTTGTCCCAACATTTCGATCGACTTTGGTGTGATGGAGAAGGCCTCGAACGTATTCGTTCTCTGTGCCGACTTCGGCTGGAGCGACCTGGGTTCGTGGAGCGCCCTGTATGACCACTCGCCCAAAAACAAAGACGGCAACGTGGCCCAGGGATGCAAGACCCTGCTCTACAACACCACAAACAACGTCATTGCCGTGAAGGGCGACAAGCTGGTGGTTGTCGAGGGGCTGAAGGACTACATCATTGCCGAGGCCGACAACGTGCTGCTCATTTGCCCCAAGAGCGAGGAGCAGAAAATTAAACAGTTTGTAACCGACGCCAAGATGGCTTTCGACGATACCTACATCTAAACCGTCGTACAGCGTCGACACGATACAGGAAGAGCCGGAGGTTTTCCTCCGGCTCTTCCTGTTATTTGGCGTACACCAAACGATCTCGATTAAAAGAATTTGGTGGGGACGCCCCAAATGTCGGAGAGCAGGTTGTTGGCCAACCGGCTGGCACCGATTCTGAAGTGCTCGTTGTTGAGCCATTGCTCGCCCAGCACCTCTTTTACCACGCAATAATATTTCACGGCGTCGACCGTCGTAGAGATGCCTCCGGCCGGTTTGAAACCAATCATGGTTCCCGTCTGCTCGTAGTACTCCTTGATGGCCTGGCACATCACATAGGCAGCCTCGAGCGTAGCGGCGGGCTCGGTTTTACCGGTCGATGTCTTGATGAAATCGGCACCCGAATAGATGGACAGCAGCGAGGCCTTCTTGATATTCGAAGCCGTCTTCAAGGCACCCGATTCGAGGATAACCTTCAGATGCGACTCCTTGCAGGCGTGTTTCAGCTCCTCGATCTCCTGGCACATCTCTTCGTAATTCCCGGCCAGGAAGTTGCCTACGTTGATTACAATATCAATCTCGTCGGCCCCGTCGGCAACGGCCAGAGCCGTCTCGGCTACCTTCACCTCGGTAAAGGTCTGCGACGAGGGGAAACCGCCCGATACGGCAGCAATATTCACGGCCGACACGTCGAGGTTGGCGCGAACGGTTCCGGCAAAGTTGGGATAGACACAAATGGCAGCCACGTTGTCCATCTCGGGATGCTCCTCTTCAAAATCGTTCACCCGCTTGGTCATGCGCGTAATCGACTCGGTGTTATCCTCGGTATGCAGCGACGTCAGGTCGATGCAGTGGAACAAAAACTTGTACACATCGGGTGTACTGTTTGCGGCCAGATTGTCGCGAACGATTTTCTCTACGGCAGCCGCTACTTGGGCATCGTCCAAATCGGTGTTGTACCGACTCAACATTTCTTCATATTTGTCCAGTTTATTCTCCATGTTTGGTCAGTTTAGGATTATTGATATGTCTTGTTTTATCTCGATTGGTTTTCTTCTCGATATTCTTTTCGAATGCAGCGGTCAGGTCCACGCCCGTCTGGTTGGCCAGGCAGAGCAGCACCCAGAAGACGTCGCACAACTCGTCCGACAGGTCGCTCTGCGCCTCTTCGCCCGGCTTGAACGACTGGTCGCCGTAGCGGCGCGAAATGATACGGGCCACCTCGCCCACCTCTTCGGTCAGGATGGCCATATTGGTCAGCTCGCTGAAGTACCGCACCCCCACACTCTTGATCCAGGCGTCTACCTGTTCTTGTGCCTCTTTGATTGTCATATTTCCTTACTCTTTGTTTTTGGTATCCATGCAAATGGTCACCGGGCCGTCATTTATCAATTCTACCTGCATGTCAGCGCCGAAAACACCCGTGGCGACCTGTCGGCCCACCTCCTCGGAGAAACGCCGGCAGAAGGCCTCGTACATAGGCACAGCCACCTCGTGACCCGCAGCGCGTATGTACGACGGGCGGTTCCCCTTCTTGGTCGAGGCCAGCAGCGTAAACTGGCTCACCACCATGGCCTCGCCGCCCACATCGAGCAACGAGCGGTTCATCACCCCGTTTTCATCGTCGAAAATGCGCAGGTTGGCACACTTCTTAACCAGCCATTCAAGCTCCGAAAGCTCGTCGCTCTCTTCCACGCCCAGCAAAATCAAGAGCCCCCGACCGATTGACGAATGCAACTCACCGCCTATCGTTACCGAAGCCCGCTTTACCCGTTGAACAACTACTCTCATGTGAAACTCTCCATTTTTATCGGTGCAGATGTCGAGCCTATCCCCCACCCGATCTTAACCGACCGGCGCAGTTCATACTCCCCTCTGCGTAAAGCACAAAGATAATACAAACGACAACAGAAACAAATTTTATTTCATCCGTCTCCCTCAGGTCAGCGATAAGCTATCGCTTCCCAATTAAACGGAATTGCCTTTGTATGGTATATTTATAATACTGATAATCAACTATATAAAAATCAAACCAGATGTTCTTTGATGATGCGGGCCTTGGCCTCGCCCACCACCGAGGCCAAATCGGCCTCCGACGCCTCTTTGATGCGCTTCACACTCTTGAAGTGCGTCAACAGCGCATCGCGGGTTTTTGGCCCTATTCCGGCAATGGAATCGAGAGCCGACTTCACCTGCCCCTTGCTCCGCTTGTTGCGGTGGAAGGTTATACCGAACCGGTGAGCCTCGTCGCGCATGTGCTGAATCACCCGCAGCGACTCCGAATTTTTGTCGATATAGAGCGGCAGCGAATCACCGGGAAAATAGATTTCTTCCAACCGCTTGGCAATACCCACGATGGGCACCTTGCCCCGCAGGCCCAACGCCTCGAGCGACTCCAGTGCAGCACTCAACTGCCCCTTGCCGCCATCGACTATGATCAACTGGGGCAGCTCCTCCCCTTCGTCGAGCAACCGACGATAACGACGATAGATAATTTCGCGCATCGAAGCAAAGTCGTCGGGACCCACCACGGTCTTAATATCGAAATGTCGGTAATCTTTTTTCGAGGGTTTCCCCTTCTTGAAGACCACGCACGAAGCCACCGGATTGGTGCCTTGGATATTGGAGTTATCGAAACACTCCATATGCCACGGCAGTTCGGGCAAACGAAAATCTTGCTGTATGCGCGAGAGCACCCGCATCACCCGCTGCTCGGGATTCAGCTTTTCGTTTTGCTTCAGCCGGTCTATCTTGTACTGCTTCACGTTCTGCTCCGAGACCGCCAGCAATTTCTTCTTATCACCCCGTTGCGGAACCACAAATTCCACATCGTCGAAACTCGACTCGGGCAGGAAGGGAACCAGAGCCTCCCGGGCCTTACTGCCAAACCGCGACCTCAGCTCGGCAATACCCAGCGACAGAATTTCGGGAGCCGATTCATCGAGTTTTTTCTTATACTCGATGGTGATACTTTGTACAATCGACCCACCCCGCACGTGCATATAGTTGACGAAAGCTACCCCCTCGTCTTCATCGTAAGAAAAGACATCGATCTCGTGCAACGACGGATTTACGATAACCGACTTGGCCTTATATTTCTCGATTAAATCGTACTTCTCCTTAATCGCCTGCGCCTCCTCGAAACGAAGCTCGGCCGACAGGCTCTGCATCTCCTCCAACAGGTGACGACTCAACTGGTGAATATCGCCGTTGAGAATCTGGCGCACCTGCTCGATATAACCGTCGTACTCCTGTTCCGAAATCTTCCCCTCGCAACACCCTTTACAGTTTTTGATGTGGTATTGCAGACAGACCCGGAACCGTTTTTTTGCGATGTTTTCGGGGGTAAGCGCATAGTTGCAGGTGCGTATCGGATAGAGCTCGCGTATCAACGCCAGCACCGTCTTGGCCAAATGCACGTTGGCATACGGGCCATAATATTTCGAGCCATCCTTATTCACCCTACGGGTAAGAAATACCCGTGGAAAATGCTCGTTCCGCAAGCAAATCCACGGGTAAGTTTTATCGTCCTTGAGCAAGACATTGTAACGCGGCTTGTACTCCTTGATCAGACTGTTTTCGAGATGCAGAGCATCCTCTTCGGTCTTCACGACGATATACTGCAAGTCATAGATATTCTTCACCAGCATATTCGTCTTGGCCGAATCGTGCACCTTGTTGAAGTACGAAGAGACCCGACGCTTCAGGTTCTTCGCCTTCCCCACATAGATAATCTTGCCCGTCTTGTCGAAATACTGATACACGCCAGGTGTATCGGGCAAGAGGGCAAGTTTGTTCTTAATATTTTCGTTTTTCTCGATCAATCCGTATCAATATTTGATAAGAGCCTCTACCTCGACATCGTCGGGGAAAGCCTCGCGGCCCTTCAAGAACTCCAGTTCGACCAGGAAATTGACATAGATTTTTTTCGGATTAAACCGTTTCACCAGCTTATAGGCAGCCAGCATGGTTCCACCCGTTGCCAGCAAATCGTCGTGCAACAGGACCACGTCGTTTTCGCAAAGGGCATCCTTGTGAATCTCGATTACATCTACCCCATACTCCTTGGTATAACTCTCCTGCCAGGTCTCGGCGGGCAGCTTGCCCGGTTTACGCATGGGCACAAATCCGGCCCCGATGCGGGTAGCCACAATAGGTCCCATGATAAAACCACGCGACTCTATACCCACCACTTTGGTTATCCCCTTCTCGGCATACATACGGGTGAGCATATCCGACAACTCTTTCAAGCAGTCGGGCTCTTTGAATACCGTTGTCAAATCTCTAAATACAATTCCCTTTTGCGGGAAATCGACCACGTCGCGAATCTTGCTTTTAATAATCTCTAAACTCATTTTTTATTCTTGTTATTTTGTTTGTCCTTCCCTTTTGTAATAAGGCTTTGCCCGATTTTGTTTCACGTGAAACATCAACGTCCGCACAGCAGCAACAAGATGTTTATATCGCTCGGCGAGATGCCTGGTATACGCGAAGCCTGTGCGATGGTTTCGGGGTCGATTCGTTCCAGTTTCTGACGGGCTTCGGTCGACAGCGCATGTATCTCGCTATACTTGAATCGTCCTTTTATGCGAATATGTTCAAGTCGGGCTATCTTCTCGGCAATCATCTTTTCGCGATCGATATAGCCCTGATACTTCATCTTTATCTCGGCAGCTTCTACAATTTCGTCGCGTCGGTTTTTGATTGAATCCAACTCCCGTTTCAAAGCCGGAACCAGTTGCGAGAGCTGTGCCAAATCGAGCTGCGGACGTAAAACCAAGTCAATCAACCGCACTCCCTGTTTCAGCGGCGTAGTACCCAAAGCCTCCAGCCCGGCGTTGATATAGGCCGGTTTTATCGAATAATGTTCGGCAAAATGGATTAAATGGTCTATCCTATCCCGCTTCTCCCGCAACAAATCGTAGCGGTCAGACTTGGCCAACCCCAACCGATAAGAGCGCTCGGTCAACCGCATGTCGGCATCGTCCTGACGCAGCAAGATACGGTATTCGGCCCGCGACGTAAACATACGATAGGGCTCGTCGACACCCTTGGTCACCAGGTCGTCGATGAGCACACCGATATAAGCCTCGTCGCGACCCAGCGTGAAAGGTGTACCGCCGTGACAGTTGATGTGAGCGTTTATACCGGCAATAAGCCCCTGCCCTCCGGCCTCTTCGTAACCGGTCGTTCCGTTTATCTGACCGGCAAAAAAGAGGTTGGCAATCTGCTTGGTCTCGAGGTTATGGTTCAGCTGGGTGGGGTCGAAATAGTCGTATTCGATGGCATATCCCGGTCGATAAATGCGCACGTCGCGCAACGCCGGAATCGCCTGCAAAGCCCGCACCTGCACATCGAGCGGAAGCGACGAAGAGAAGCCGTTGAGGTAATACTCCTGCGTCGTCTCGCCCTCGGGTTCGAGAAAGAGCTGGTGCTCCGTTTTATCGGGGAAAGTCACGATTTTGGTCTCGATACTGGGGCAATAACGGGGCCCGATACTCTGGATTTGCCCGTTGTAAAGGGGCGAATCGGGCAACCCGGCACGAAGAATATCGTGCACGTGCTCGTTGGTATAGATGGTCCAGCAACTGCGCTGTTTCAACGGACGGGGCTGAAAATCGAGGAACGAGAATTTATGGAAATCGTTCTCGCCCCGCTGCTCGGCCGCCTCTTCGAAGTGGATGCTGCGGCCGTCGATACGCACCGGAGTACCCGTTTTCATACGGCCGGCCGTAAAGCCCAGTTCGACCAATTGCTCGGTGATTCCGTACGAAGCCGGCTCCGAAATACGACCGCCACGCAACTTGGTGCGGCCGATGTGCATCAGACCGTTCATAAAGGTACCGGTCGTGAGCACCACGCATTTGGCGGTAAAGGTTACATTCATGGCCGTAACTACGCCCGTTACCCTTCCGTCTTTTACAAGAATCTGATTTACAGAATCTTGCCACATATACAAGTTGTCTGTATTCTCGAGAATCGAACGCCAGGTCGTGATGAACTTGGCGCGGTCGCTCTGCGAACGGGGGCTCCACATGGCAGGCCCTTTCGAGCGGTTCAACATCCGGAACTGGATGGCCGTCTCGTCGGTCACAATACCCATGAAACCACCTAAAGCATCGATTTCGCGAACAATCTGACCCTTGGCAATTCCACCCACGGCCGGATTGCAGCTCATCTGAGCTATCTTGTTCATATCCATTGTGATAAGCAAGGTCTTCGAACCCAGATTGGCCGAAGCGCATGCCGCTTCGCAACCGGCATGACCGGCACCCACCACGATTACATCGTAATTAAAATCCATTGTATTGTATTTCTCCATGACCTATGGGGAGAAAAAGCGAACGCTTCCCCACCCCCCTGGTCATATCTGTTTCTCGATTATCTCAGTTTCAGAGCCTCGTCTTCACAACGGGTCATCGCTTCGCGCTCACCCGGTCCTTTATCGTTGATTCCGCACAAGTGCAGAATACCGTGTATGATGATGCGATGGAGCTCCTCGTCGTAGTCGGTCCCAAACTGTTCGGCATTGGAACGGACCGTATCCACACTGATGAAAATATCGCCGCTTATCTTATCGCCCTCGGTATAGTCGAAGGTGATGACATCGGTATAATAGTCATGCTGCAAATAGGCCTTGTTCACCTCGAGAATCTTCTCGTCGGAGCAAAAAATATAGGCTATATCGCCGCATTTTTTCCCGTACCCCGAAGCGACCCGACGAATCCAATCGGTCGTTTCTCTCTTTTTTATCGCCGGCATCTTGACATCTTCGGCAAAATAACTCACAGCCATAACTCGTACTTTTTTATATTCTTATTGTCACCGCAAAGATAGTGCAAACCCGGGGGAGAAGCAAGTATATTCGTGCAGGAGAGGTATTCACAACCTCCTGAAAAGGTCAGACCGTTCTACCCTGCTCCAGATTGTTTCCATCGCCACACAGGCCGCATTTCGCAGCATACGGTCAAAGATACACATTTATTCCGTTCCTTTCTATTTGAAGAAGAAATAAGAGACCGTAATGGCCGAAATGGCCCCTATCACATCGGCCAGCAGGGCATACCCCACGGCATAGCGGGTTTTGCGCACCCCTACGCTACCGAAGTATACGGCCAATATGTAGAAGGTGGTATCGGTCGAACCCTGTACGGTACAGGCCACCCGACCCACAAACGAATCGACTCCGTAGGTAGACATGGCATCGACCATCATGCCTCGCGAACCACTACCGCTCAACGACTTCATCAGCGCCGTAGGCAGCGCGCCCACAAACTCGGTATCGATGCCCAGCCACCCGAAGAAGGCGGCAAAGCCCTCGACGATATAATCCATGGCTCCCGAGGCCCGGAATATCCCGATGGCCACCAGGATAGCCACCAGGTAGGGAATAATCATCACCGCCGTCTTAAAGCCCTCTTTGGCCCCTTCGATAAAGGCGTCGTAGACGTTGATACGCTTCACCAGACCCGAGACGATAAAGACCACGATAATGGTAAACAGAATGCTGTTGGCAGCAAAAGCCGAGTAGGTAGAAATCTTATCTTCGGGCAACGACGAAAAGTAGTAGAAGACCCCACCCACAAAGGCGGTGAGCCCGAGCCCCCACAGCACGATTACCCGGTCGAATATATTGATACGCTGCTTGATACACAAGGCCAAAAGCCCTACAAAGGTAGCCATAAAGGTGGCGATGAGAATAGGCAGGAAAACGTCCGACGGATTGGCCGCCCCCATCTGAGCCCGATAGGTCATCACCCCGATGGGTATCAAGGTAAGCCCCGAGGCATTCAGCACCAGAAACATCAGCATCGCATCGGTGGCCGTGTCTTTTTTGGGGTTCAGTTCCTGCAACTCCTTCATCGCCTTCAACCCCAGCGGAGTAGCGGCATTGTCGAGTCCCAGCATATTGGCCGACACATTCATAAACATCGAACCCAAAGCCGGATGCCCCTTGGGTACCCCCGGAAACAGGCGGGTAAAGAGCGGACTAATCAGGCGCGACAGCACGGCCACCATACCACCCCGTTCGCCGATTTTCATCAAACCGAGCCACAAGGTGAGAACACCCGTCAACCCCAACGAAATATCGAAGGCGGTACGGGCCGAAGAAAACGAAGCATTCATTATGTCGGTCCAAATGGCCGTATTGCCATACACTACAGTCTGTACCACCGCCACCACAAAGGCAATGACAAAAAATGCAATCCAGATGTAATTAAGAACCATACGACTGTTTTTGAATGTTTTTCGTTTCTTGGGACAAAGATAGTGAAAGGTGAGCGCAGAATAAAATATCGAAACTTGTTTCAGATATTTTTTATGCCGAACCGTATCCTATCTTCTTCAAAGATAGTGAAAGCTGAGAGCAGAGGCAAATGGAAAACCAAGTTTTCAATATTTGACTTTGCCGAGCCGCATCCTGTTTTCTCAGAAAACAGTCATTTTAGAGAGTCGCACACTCGCTCGAGGCTTAAAAAGAGAGAGGGCAACAACAGGCCAGCCGACACCGTTCTATTTCGCGTTTTTTTCCGCACGTTCCAAAATGCACATATATTACTACAAATCAAACAATTATCTAATTTTTATCTTCTGGAGAATCGAATATTTTCTTTCTTTCGATTACCTATGCGTCATTTTTTCAGCCAGGAGCCTCTATTTTAACAATTTGAAATATTGTCATCGACAACTGTTTTAAAAAGCAACAAACCTCCGCAATCGACCAGTCGAAAAATTCACTACCTTTGTTCCAAACGACACATCACCATGCACACAGCTCAAGATATCGAGAAAGCCATCCGGGCAGCAGCCAATCCGGCAAAAGCAAAAGTTCTCTCGGGATTCTTCAAAACCGGAAAGGGAGAATATAGCGAAAACGATATTTTCATCGGGGTGCCCGTTCCTGTCACACGAAGTATCGCCAAGCAATACCTCGACACTCCACTTGCCGAACTCACCACTCTGCTGCATAGTCCTGTGCACGAGTTGCGCATGGCAGCTCTCCTCTGCATGGTCGAGCAGTTCAAGAAAGCCGACAAAGCCCAACGCACGGCCCTGTACAACACCTATCTGGCCCACACCGCTTGTATCAACAACTGGGACCTGGTAGACCTCTCGGCCTCGCAAATCGTAGGGGGCTATCTCGAACACCGCGACCATGCCCCGCTCTACCGTCTGGCTCAAAGCCCACAGCTTTGGGAACAGCGTATCGCCATCGTCGCCACCTGGCAATGGATTCGCCGCGGTCACCTCGACGATACCCTGGCTCTGGCCGACCTGCTGCTCCACCACGAGCACGACCTCATACGCAAAGCTACGGGTTGGATGTTGCGCGAGGTCGGCAAGAAAGACAAAGCCCGCCTGTGCCGATTCCTCGACACCCGTTACCGACAGATGCCGCGCACCATGCTACGCTATGCCATCGAGCGATTCACACCCGAGGAACGCAAACATTACATGCAAAAATAGAAATATGATTCAAAGTCTGCCCTCGCGACGCCACTGACGTTTGTACTTGTAAAGGCGTTGCAGCAGTTTGAGCGAACTGATATGCCAGTAGTAGCGCTTGAAATGCTCGTGACAGCAAGTCTCGATAAAATCCCAACTCCCCACCCGTTTCTTCATCAACATTCTGATAAAGCGAAACGACATCTTTATCTCTCTGAAATAGGCTACCAGCGAGTTGGGTTTCTTGAGGTAGAAGGGCAAACGGTCGGCCCATTTCTTGTGAAATTTGGCCGTATCGTCGAGCCAAGCCTGGTTGTACGAGCCCTCCGAAAAGTGTTCCAGCAATATATCGTTCGTCACATAGTTGGTATACTTCTGACCCACGGCCATCGAAATATCCAGATCGTACAGATGGAATCCGCGGAAGGTATCCTCGTCGAACCGAAACTCGGCCCACACATTCCGACGCATGAACAGACACATGCCATCGAGCACAATCACCGGCGAAGCCGACACCTTGTCGGGGTTGGTGATGAAATACTTGATCGATCCATCCTTGAAGTGCTGAATATAGTTGTAGCGCGTGTATTGCTTCAGCGAGCCCCACCCCGAACAGGTAGCCAATTTGGCCATCGAACCGGCAAAGCCCACGACCCCGGTCGTTGGTTTCTGCAGCAGCGACACGATGCGTTCGCCCCAGTTGGGTGTCCTGAAAAAAATATCCTCATGTGCAAAGCAGAGATACTCCCCTTTTGCCTTCTCGGCACAAAGGTTGTACACATGGGTAATGCTGTAACCCGTCTCCCGATTATCATAAAAGATAAACTCGCAGGGAAGACCTATCGTCATGAGCACATTCTCGCAAAACTTTTCCAGTTTCGCCGGGTCGACCGAACAAACTATCATGGAAATCATGCCAAACAATCCTCCTCTCGATTACAAAACCAAACCGTCTCGGCTCCTCGTCAGTAAAACACCTCAGCCGCGAAACCCATGAAAACAGACTCTCAACAGCCTAATTTTTCGGGTCTTTCTTTACAGGCACATTTATAAATATTATCTTTGTCAAAGATAAAGCAGCGATTTTTTTCTTACATATTATTTCGACCAATCGCCGTTTTATATCGAAAAAAATAACCAAGTCACCCCGAAATGGAACACATTCACCTGTTTTTCGCCTTGAACGACACCTACTGTCGGCACTGTTGCACGACAATAGTTTCCCTCCTGGAGAACAACCCCGACGACTTCTTCGACATCTACCTCCTCTCGGACTATATCTCGCCCGAGAACCGGCAGAAACTCTCGTCGCTCGGGCAACGATACAGCCACCACACGATACATTTCCACATCGTCGACGATACCGACTTCCGCAACTTCAACCTCAACATCGGGTACATCACCCTGCAAACCTACTACCGGTATGCCATCGCCGAGTGGTTTCCCCAACTCGACAAAGCCCTCTATCTCGACTGCGACCTGGTGGTAAACGGCCCGCTCAAAGCCTTGTGGCAGACCGATATAACCGACTATATCTGTGCCGGGGTCCCCGATTTGTGGATTGAGAACATCTACTACAAACCCGAGATAGGCATGTCGCTCGACGAGCTCTATATCAACGCCGGAGTACTCCTGCTCAACTTGAAAAAAATGAGAGCGGAACACACCGGCCTACTCTTGTCACAGGCTACGGCACAACCGCCCTACAAAATAAAATTCCAAGACCAGGACATCATCAATCTCGTGTGCCGGGGCAAAATCAAAGCACTGCCCGAGAAGTTCAACTTCACGACCGAAAACGCCTTCAAACACCCCGACCAACGGGCCGAAGCCACCATCATTCACTATACCGGCGAACGCAAGCCCTGGTGCGGCGAGGTCTGTGCCAACCCCTTGAAACACCTGTATTTCGACTATCTGAAAAAAACACCTTATAACGATACGCTAAAAAAAGACTCCATGTTGAAACGACTGACCCACCTCTTTTCCCGCAAACCGAAAGAGTCGTCTCGCCCCATACGCGTGGCCCTGCTCATCGACGAGTTTTTCGGCGGTGCCGGAACGGCATTCGGCGGATACGGTTTTCTGGCACGACACTATATAGCCAAATATATACCTTGCGACGATATACAAATCGACGTATTGCTACGGCTCGACTACCAGCGGAAAAAGAAAAAAGCGACCAAAACCCGGGTAGACAACGTCGACGTATATGTGCTGCCCGGACGGAAATATGCCGCTGCCTGGCTGAAGAGAAAGAACTACGACCTCTACTTCTCCATCGAGCTCACCAGCTCGTTCCTCAAATACGAACCCAACCCCAACAAGCGGCTGCTTTTGTGGGTACAAGACCCGAGGCCCTGGAAGGACTGGCTCGAAATACAAACCGTCAAACTTTTCCCCGAGTCGTGCTACTGGAACACCGAGGTCTACGAACTCGTACACCGCCTCTACACCGAGGGGCGTGTCACCTTCGTTACCCAGGGCCGGTTCCTCATCGAGAAGGCACGTTGCCTCTACCGACTCTCGCCCGAGACCCCCATCGCCTATCTGCCCAACCCGGTAGATATCGACCCACAATTCGACGTGAAGAATTTCCCCAAGAAAAACCACATCATCTTCATCGGCCGCATCGAGTCGGTAAAGCGAGGCTGGCTCTTCTGCGAGATAGCCAAACGCATGCCCGAGTACGAGTTCTACATGCTGGGGCAATCCTTCCGCGAAAAAGCACAGAACGACTCGGTCATGGCGCAATACCGGTCGGGAATCAAAAACCTGCATTTCACGGGACATGTCGAGGGAGAAGAAAAATTCAACTATATCAAAGAAGCCAAAATTCTTGTCAACACCTCCATACACGAAGCTCTGCCCGTGACCTTCCTCGAAGCACTCGCCTGCGGAACCCTGCTGGTGAGCTGCCAGAATCCCGAGGAGCTCACCGAGAAATTCGGGGTCTATACCGGCCCCGTGCTGGGCGACGGATTCGACAAAATCGACCTTTTCGTCGAGGCCATTCGCTCCCTCATGGAGAACGAAGAGAAGCGGCAGGCTCTCTCGATTGCCGGGTATGAATATGTAAAACAGGTACACAACGTGCCCGACTTCATACGCAACACCCGCGAACTTATCCGTCGCGAAGCCCGCAAATAAAAATCTCTTTGCCAACCCACGAGCCTATTGCCGTATAATCACTACTTTTACAAAAAAGAAAAAACGACAAGAGCATGACACCCCAAGTATCGGTCATCATTCCCGTTTACAACGTAGGCAAATACCTCGAAAAATGCCTCTCCTCGGTCGTGGAGCAAACCTTTACCGACCTGGAAATCGTTGTCGTCAACGACGGCAGTACCGACGACTCGCCCCAGATCATTGCCCGATTTGCCCGACAGGATTCACGCATCGTGGTCATCGACAAGTCGAACGAAGGGCTCGCCTATGCCCGCAAATCGGGTGTAGAGGCTGCCCGGGGCACCTATATCTACCACCTCGACGGCGACGATTACCTCGAACCCGATGCTATCGAGCTGATATATGCCCAAGCCCGGGAAACTGATGCCGACATGACTATAGCGCCTTTCGTAATCGACTATCCCGAGACCGGCCAGTCGCAGCACTCGCTCGTGCCGGGTCGCGAAAGCTACACCGGACTGGAATACTTCTCCGAAATTGCTTTCACCCGAGCCCATTGGTCGGTATTCAGCTACCTGCACAAGCGCAACCTGTATGACCATGTCACCTTTTGCAAAGGGCTAAGCTACGGCGAAGATGTTTACCTCACCACACAATTAACCTACTACTCCTCACGTATAGCTGTCATCAAAGGCAAGCCTCTCATGCACTATATCATACGGAATAGCTCCATCACCAACAGCAGGTTCAGCGAGCAAAAAGCCCGGGATATATTGCTCTATCCCGACCTGGTAAACGACTTTTTCAAAGATAAACCCGAATACAACTTGCTGCAAAAAGAGCTCGGGGCTATCCGCATACAGGCCTATAACACCCTGTTGAGCAAGCGATGGTTCAAAGATGCCCACCGGTTGAGCCGGGAGTCGCTCGCCATCTTGCGGCAGTACCCCGACCTCAAAAGCATACCCCAGATACGGGCCTTCCGCAAGCTCTTCACCCTCTATGCCCATAGCCCGATATTAGGAAGATTGTATGCCCAGTATTATATTTGCAAAAAGAAAATCAAGTAATGGCACCCCGAGTCTCTGTCGTCATTCCGGTTTACAACGTGGGCAAACAGCTCGAAACCTGTTTGCAGTCGGTTGTCGGTCAAACTTTTACCGACCTGGAAATCGTTGTTGTCAACGACGGCAGTACCGACGACTCGCCCCAGATTGTCGCCCGGTTTGCCCGACAAGACCCCCGCATCGTAATCATCGACCGACCCAACGAGGGAGTAGCCTATGCCCGCAAACACGGTGTGGAGGCTGCCCGGGGAGAATACATACAATATCTCGATGGCGACGACTTCCTCGAACCCGATGCCATCGAACTGCTCTACCGGAAAGCTGTCGACGAACAGGCCGATATGGTAGTACTCCCCTTTTGGCTCGAAAGTGAAAACCGCAAGAAAGCCTCCAACCCTACACCGGGAACCTACGATTCGGTATCGTTTTTCTACTCCCTGGCCTTTTGCCGCAACTATTGGGCCGTGTGGTCGTTCCTGCACAAGCGGTCGCTATACGCCGGGGTACATGTCGAAAAAGGATTGAGCTATGGCGAGGACGCCTATCTGGCCTCGCAACTGACCTACTTTGCCCGCAAAATCGTGGTACTCGAGTCACACCCGCTGTTGCACTATGTCATTCACAGCGGCTCGGCCACCCTGAGCGGGTTCTCCGAAAAAAAGGCTCGTGACATCGAACTGTATCCTCAACTGCAACGGCGTTTCTATGCCGACAAGCCTACCTATCGACAAGTAGAAAAAGCTCTTGCCAATGTCGAATTGGGAGCCATCGTCCTGTTGTTGAGCAAACGCTGGTTCGGCGAGGCCCGACGCCTGGCCCTGCGAGCCATGGAAATCGAGAAACAATTCCCGGGGCTGCTGCACCAGCGCCCCGCCCGCCATTATCGCAAACTGCTGAAAGCCTATGCCCGCAGCGAATTTTGGGGCAAGCTGATGGCTCGGTATTATCTCTTCACCCGGAAAATAAAATAGACACAAACCATGAAGATTCTCTTCTTTTCGCATGGAAAACGCGCCAACGGCGGCGCCGAACGCTGCTTGCTCGACCTCATCAAAGGAATAAAGCAAGCCCACGAGTCGTGGGAAATCTATGTGGTCTTCCCGGGACAAGACGAATTATGGGAAATGTCTCGTCCCTACCTGTCGGGGTATGCCTTCATACGACAACCCTGGTGGCTGGTTCGTCCCAAAAAGAACGGCTGGCGCAAGCGGCTTCTCTTCAACATACAGAAGCGTAATGCCATACGCCAAACCCGCAATTACCTCCGCACCGTCGCCCCCGACATAGCTATCACCAACACCCTGGCGACCCCCATCGGTGCCTGGGCAGCACGGGAAGAGAACATCACACACTATTGGTTCATACACGAAATTCCCCCGTTGGCACGCAATCTGGTCTACCTTTTCAACGAAGGGAAAAGCCTCAAACAAGTCGGTGCCCTGTCGCAGAAAATCATCGTCCCCTCCGATTTCGTAGGCGAATATTACAAAGCCCATTTCCCCGAAGCCGGGAAAATAGAGGTCGTGTACCAGTCGGTCGACATCGTGCCCCCCGCACGTCCCCGGGTCGACCAGCCCTTCACCATAGGCATGCTGGCCAATTTCGAGCCCAACAAGGGACAACATATCGCCATCGAGGCCTTTCGCGAGGTCGTGAAAGAGTACCCCGACACACACCTGCTGCTCATCGGCGGCAACCACAGCCGATATGCTCAGGAAATCAAGGAAAGCGTCATTGCCTACAAACTGGAATCGAATGTCTCGATTGTCGAGCACACCATTCACCCCCACGACTACCTCATACAGGCCGACGCCGCCCTGGTATGCTCGGGTTTTGAATGTTTCGGCCGGGTAATCGTTGAGGGACTCAAATGCGGGCTGCCCGTCGTTGTTCCCGACAAACCTTTCGGCCGGGAACTGATTCGGGAGGGATACAACGGTTTTCTCTACAACCGCGACGATGCCCATGACCTGGCCCGCAAAATCATCTTGCTACGCCGGCAAGACCTCTCTACCTTGAAACAGAATGCACTGGATTCGGTCGAGAACCGCTTCTCGGTCCATTCATTCGCCCAAGATTTTACTGCTATCATCAATCCTGCAAAGTCATGAACAAGCCCTCGGTAATCATCGTCATTCCCATCTACACAACACGATTATCCGACCTCGAACTGGCGGCTTTAGACCAGTGTTTCCGGGTGCTCGCCACACACGATATATGTTTCGTGAAACCCCAGTCGCTCGATTTGACACCCCTCGCCGACCGCTATCGGACCGACTACGTCGTCGACTTCCCCGATACCTGTTTCCTGGGCATCGCCGCCTACAACCGACTCATGATGTCGCCCGAGTTCTACGAGGCTTTCGAGCAGTGGGAATACATGCTCATCTATCAGCCCGATGCCTGGGTCTTCGCCGACAACCTCGACGACTGGTGTGCCCGCGGCTACGACTATATAGGGGCTCCCTGGATACCCAAACCCAAATACGGCCGGCTCTACTATCGCCTCTTCAATCGCCTGAAACGGGCTCTCAACCGGGTGTCGGGGGCTTCGGACTACAGCCAGCTCTACTATCGGGTGGGCAACGGCGGCCTGTCGTTGCGGCGCATCGCCCTCTTTGCCCGCACCGCTCGCGACATGGAACCGCAAGTAGCCCGTTATTTGAGCCATCCCGGGGTCGATTTCTACAACGAAGATATTTTCTGGAGTCTCGAAGCCAACCGCGACCAAGAGCGGCTGAAGATACCCCACTGGCAAGAGGCGCTCCAATTCTCGTTCGACAAGAACCCGGCCGTCTGCTACGAACTCAACGGCCACCGGTTGCCCTTCGGGTGTCACGGCTGGAGCAAAAAAAATATGTTGCCCTTTTGGGAACAACATATCCAAACACTTAGACACGGCTAATCGCACCGTCTCTAACCCTCCCCTCGCTTACAGGAAAGGAAGGTATCGCGATATTTTCTTCCGCATGTTCGACGAAGTCTGCACAAAACGTTCCTCGCCCGAAGCATTGTCGTCGAAACATTTCAGATACACGGCATTCATCTCGTCGGCCAACCGTTTCGGGTCGAACCGCACGACATACGCCTTGCCCTGCTCGATCATTTCGTGGCGCAGTTTCTCGTCGCTCATCACCCGCTTCATGGCATCGGTCATACCGGCCACATCGTCGGGACCTACATAAATCGAGTGAGGTCCGCCGGCCTCTTCGAGGCACGACCCCGTGGCGGCTATTACCGGCACACCGGCCGAGAGAGCCTCGACAATGGGAATGCCGAACCCTTCGAACCGCGACGGATAGACAAACGCCGTAGCCAGATGATACAGTACGGGCAGATCGCCGAACTTCAGATTATGAATAATGTGTACCCGATTGCTCAACCCATGAGCCTCGACATAGGCCTTCACCTTCTCGGCGTAAGGGGTGCATTTGCCCACGGCCACCAGATGCACATCGCCCAACCGCTCGATAGCCTTCACGGCCAGCAGCAGGTTTTTACGCTCCTCGATAGTGCCCACACTCAAGATAAAGTGGTCGGGCAGCCCGTAGGCCTGACGCACACGCTCCTTCTCACCGGCTGCTACCGGCTTGGCAAAAACAGGGTCGCAACCCTGATAAACCACATCGATCTTGTCGGGCGAGATGCCGTAAAACTTCACGATGTCGCGCTTGGTACACTCGCTCACCGCCACAATGCGGTTGGCCTTGCGGCACGCATACCTGAACTTGTAGTTATAGATTTTTCTATCCAACCAGTGATAATATTGGGGATAGCGCAGGAATATCAGATCGTGAATGGTCACCACACTGCGAATACCCGTGCGATGGAGCCCCATGGGAAGTTCGTTGCTCAATCCATGATACAGCTGTACACCGTCTTGCAGTAACCCCCGTTTGATAAAGAAGGTACGCCACAAGGCCTTGCAACTTTTCATCAAGAAAGTGCGGGGCAAAATCGAAGCCACATTCTTGTGCTTCAACAGGGAATCATACGAGGCATTCTTGCATCTTTTGGGTATATACATACGGTACTTGTGCTCGTTGCCGTACGTAGCCATCGTATCTACCATGAATCGGCTGTAATTGCCCAATCCGGTAAAATTGGCGTTAGCCCTTTTTGCATCGAATCCTATAATCATCCTTAAATCTCAATTTACGGTTTACATAAGAATAGATGTATTCTACACCTATTTTGCTGCATGCCTCTCAAAAAATTTTAGGTTTTTCTTCCATTTCTCGAACAGGCAAAATAAATTTCTCATTTTTAAAACATTATAGAGATACGTTTCCCCTATTGCCATTTCCTGTTTTTTTCATCTATCTCGACAAGCGACTTTGCCCGGCGACAACTATTCTACACAGAATCCGGGCACAAAGGTACATTTTGTTGCAATTATTTTTATCTTTGTGCAAATAAAAATACGGTATATCCCCCGTATTTCCCGCAAAAAGAAAGAGAGATGGTACACAAATTCGACTTTTTAGTCATCGGTTCCGGTATTGCCGGAATGAGTTTTGCCCTCAAAGTGGCTCACAAAGGAAAAGTAGCCCTCATTTGCAAAACCGAATTGGAAGAGGCCAACACCTATTTCGCTCAAGGAGGCGTAGCTTCGGTAACAAACACATTGGCCGACAACTTCGAAAAACATATCGAAGACACCATGATAGCCGGCGACTGGCTCAGCGACCGCGCCGCTGTCGAGAAGGTCGTGCGCGAGGCACCCTCACAAATCAAGGAGCTCATCAAATGGGGTGTAGACTTCGATAAAAACGAAAAAGGCGAATTCGACCTGCACCGCGAAGGCGGTCACTCCGAGTTCCGCATCCTCCATCACAAGGACAACACCGGTGCCGAAATCCAGGACAGCCTCATCAAGGCCGTCAGACAACACCCCAACATCACCATCTTTGAGAAACATTTCGCCATCGAAATCATCACCCAGCACCATCTGGGAGTTACCGTCACCCGACAGACGCCCGACATCGAGTGCTACGGTGCCTATGTACTCGACCTCAATACCGGCAAGGTAGAGACCTTCCTTTCCAAAGTGACCCTCATGGCCACCGGCGGCGTGGGTGCCATCTACCAAACCACCACCAACCCGCTCGTGGCTACCGGCGACGGAATCGCCATGGTATACCGGGCCAAAGGTACCGTCAAGGACATGGAGTTTATCCAGTTCCACCCCACGGCTCTCTACCATCCCGGCGACCGCCCCTCGTTCCTCATCACCGAGGCCATGCGCGGCTACGGTGCCGTGTTGCGTACGCTCGACGGTAAGGAGTTCATGCAGAAGTACGACCCGCGCCTGTCGCTGGCTCCCCGCGATATTGTGGCCCGGGCCATCGACAACGAGATGAAAAACCGGGGCGACGACCACGTCTACCTCGACGTCACTCACAAAGACCCCGAAGAGACCAAGAAACACTTCCCCAACATCTACGAGAAGTGCAAGAGCCTGGGCATCGACATCACCCGCGACTACATACCCGTAGCCCCGGCCGCCCACTACCTGTGCGGCGGTATCAAGGTCGACCTCGACGCCCGCTCGTCGATCAACCGCCTCTATGCCGTGGGCGAGTGCTCCTGCACCGGCCTGCACGGCGGTAACCGGCTGGCATCCAACTCGCTCATCGAGGCCGTAGTCTACGCCGATGCGGCTGCCAAACACAGCCTCAAGGTCATCGACAACTACTCCTACCAAGAGAATATCCCCGAGTGGAACGACGAGGGGACCGTAGAGCCCGAAGAGATGGTGCTCATCACCCAAAGTGTCAAGGAGGTGGGCCAGATCATGAGTACCTATGTAGGTATCGTCCGCTCCAACCTGCGCCTCAAACGGGCCTGGGACCGTCTCGACATCCTCTACGAAGAGACCGAAAGCCTCTTCAAGCGCAGCAAGGCTTCGAAAGAGATTTGCGAGCTGCGCAACATGATCAACACCGGTTATCTGGTGATGCGTCAGGCCATGGACCGCAAGGAGAGCCGAGGGTTGCACTACACCATCGACTACCCGCACCCCGACACCACACCGCACAAGTAACCGGTCGAAAACACGACTGTCGACCCACGCGTAGTACCGCATTGCTTATATCAACGGGGCTGTGTAGAAATGATTCGTTTTTCCCACAGCCCCTTGTTGTCGATAGCATGCACCATGCCGCCCGGGAAAAATAGAACTAAAAAACCAATATATTGTTATGAAAAATCGTATCATCCCCGTTGCCATAGCGACAATAGCGATGACAACCTTTTCAAATTGTAATCAAGTGAAGAAAATAGAACATCTGCCCTACCCCGAAACCGAGCGCGGCAACGTGACCGACAACTACTTCGGCACCGAGGTGGCCGACCCGTACCGCTGGCTCGAGGACGACCGCTCCGAAGCGACGGCCGCCTGGGTAAAAGCCGAAAACGAAGTGACCTTCGACTACCTGTCGAAGATTCCCTTCCGCCAGGCCATCAAAGAGCGACTGACCGAGCTGTGGAACTACCCCAAAGAGAGTGCCCCCACGAAAAAGGGCGACTGGCTTTACTTCTCGCGCAACGACGGTTTGCAAAATCAAGACATCATCTACCGGCAGGCCAACCCCGAAGCCGAAGCCGAGGTATTCCTCGACCCCAACCAACTCTCCGACGACGGAACGGTAGCCTTGGCTTCCACCTCGTTCTCGAAAGACGGCAAATACTTTGCCTTCGCTACGGCTGCATCGGGCTCGGACTGGGTCGAGATACACGTCATGGAGACCGAGGGTAAACGTCTGCTCGACGACTGCATCGAGTGGGCCAAATTCTCGGGAGCCACCTGGAGCCCCGACAGCAAAGGCTTCTATTACAGCCGATACGACGAACCCAAAGAGGGCGTGTTTACCTCCAAGAACGAATATCAAAAGGTCTATTATCACCAAGTAGGCACTCCCCAAAGCGCCGACCGCCTCGTCTATACCGACCCCCAGCATCCGCTGCGATACTTCTCGGCCTGGGAGAGCGACGACAGCCGCTGGGTATTCGTCCTTTCGTCCGAGGGTACATCGGGTAGCGAGATTCTCTACAAACGCAAGGGCGACTCCTCCTTCCAGGTTCTGCTCAAGGGCTTCGACTACGATTACAGCCCCGTCGAGTGCCAGGACGACCAGCTCTACGTCATGAGCAACGAAGGGGCCGAGAACTACCACCTCATCAAAATCGACCTCAACGACCCCACAAAACGCCAGGTAGTCATCGCCGAAAAGGAGAATCTGCTCGAGAGTGTCAGCTCGGCCGGTGGCTGCCTGATGGCCATCTACCTCGAGGATGCGCAAAACAAGGCCTATCAATACGGTCTGGACGGCAAGCTCATCCGCGAAATAGAACTGCCGGGTATAGGCACAGTCGAAGGCTTCAACGGCGAAAAGGAGGATACCGAACTCTACTACTCGATTACCACCTTCACGGCCCCGGCCACCATCTACTCGTTCAATCTCGAGAGCGGCAAGTCTACCCTCTACTTCCGTCCCGAAGTGGCCTTCAACCCCGACGACTTCACCACCGAACAGATATTCTTCACCAGCAAGGACGGCACACGCGTGCCCATGTTTGTCTCGCACAAGAAAGGGATGAAGCTCAACGGCAACAACCCCTGCTACCTCTACGGTTACGGCGGTTTCCAGATTAACCTCACCCCCTCTTTCAGCCCTTCGTCGATCATGTTCATGGAGCAGGGCGGCGTGTATGTCTTCGTCACGCTGCGCGGCGGACTCGAATATGGCGAGAAATGGCACCGGGCCGGCATGCTCGAGAACAAGCAGAACGTATTCGACGACTTCATCTCGGCAGCCCAATACCTGATAGACAACCGATACACCTCGTCGAAAAAACTGGCCATTGCCGGCGGCTCGAACGGCGGTCTGCTGGTAGGTGCCTGCGAGGTTCAGCGGCCCGACCTCTTTGCCGTGTGTCTGCCCAGCGTGGGCGTTATGGACATGCTCCGCTACCACAAGTTCACCATCGGTTGGGGTTGGGTAGTCGAGTATGGCTCGAGCGACAACCAGGAGCAGTTTGAATACCTCTACAAATATTCGCCGCTGCACAACATCAAGAAGGGCGAGAAGTACCCCGCCACCCTCATCACCACGGCCGACCACGACGACCGGGTAGTGCCGGCCCACTCGTTCAAGTTTGCGGCTCAGATGCAATATGCCCAGTCGGGCAACGCCCCCATACTCATACGCATCGAAACCAACGCCGGGCACGGTGCCGGCAAGCCTACCTCGAAACGTATCGACGAGGCTACCGACTGCTACGCCTTCCTGTTCCAGAATACAAATACTCCCTATATTCCTGTCAATCAGAAGAAATAAAGCAGATATTCCCTCCTGAGAAAAGAGTTCGCCCCCGGTTGGGGACGAACTCTTTTTCATTTCCACACACCCCCGAAACAAATTTATAGCCAACTCTACCCCTACTTTCCCGAACCATTTCTCTCCCCGGTTGTTCTTACCATACAAAAAGCAATCTGCCATGATGAAATCGATTCAAGGAACCCAGACCGAACAGAACCTGCTCAAAGCCTTTGCCGGCGAGTCGCAGGCCCGTAACCGCTACACCCTCTTTGCCCGGAAGGCGCAGGAGGAAGGATATGAACAAATCAGAGCCGTCTTTGCCGAAACGGCCGAACAGGAGCTGGCCCACGCCACCCGCTTCTTCAATTTCCTGCAAGGGGGCATGGTCTCCATCACCGCCGAGTATCCGGCCGGACGCGTAGGCACCACGGCCGAAAATCTGCTCGAGGCTGCCGAAGGTGAACGCCTCGAATGGAGCGACCTCTACAACAACTTCGGACAGGTAGCTGCCGACGAAGGATTCAAGGATGTGGCCACGGCCTTCAAGATGGTCGCCCAGGTCGAGAACTTCCACGAGTGGCGCTACCGCAAACTGCTCGAACGGCTCCACGACGACACCCTCTTCAAACGCGAGACTCCTATTCGCTGGCAATGCCGCAACTGCGGCTACATCTACGAAGGTACCGTGGCCCCCGCCCGATGCCCGGCCTGTCTCGAACCGCGCGCCTTCTTCGAGCCCGCCCGCGAAAACTATTGAACAAAACTATCTATCTTTTCATACGACCCAGCCCGTGGTTTGCGACTCCCCGTCGCCGCCACGGGTCTCTTTTTTGTAGCCCCTCAAGCCGTTACCCGAGTCCCCCTCGCCTACGGCTTCATGGCCGAGCGGGCGAGCAACTTGTGCCCGATGCGGCAATAGAGACACTTGTGTGCCTGGCAATATTCGTTGTTCAGCTGTATCACGGCCTGGCTCTCGAGCGCACTGTTGACCCCCACCCCCATTGAGGCGAAACGGCGCACAATCGAGTTCTTCTCGGGACGCAACGACTCGAGCAACGCCAGGGCCCGGTCGGTCATCGCCTCGTTACCGGTCGATACCCCACAGGCATAGAGCAGCGGGGCCACGGCGTTGATGAGCACGATGTCGATCGCACTCTCGCCCAGCACCGCACTCGACTCGGGCGAGGCATGCCCGAAGAGGTAGTGTGTAGTCCAATAACCCGACAGCTCGACCTTGAAGATAGCCCGCAGCGCCTCGTCGCTGTCGGCCTCGCAGATGCGCGAAAAGAGGTTGAATCCCCGGTGTATATACTGGGCCAGCATGGCAATGCGCCGGTGGGGAAAGTTGGCCGGCCGCAGCCTGAAGAACTTCCAGCTGTCGGGATTGATGGGCGTGAGCCCGAACTTGTTTCGCAAAAAGGCATACTCGCCCGTCAACCGTGTATAGTAGTCGTCGCCCGCATGCTCCCCCTCTACCAACAGTCCCGCCTGCCCGAAGAGGAAGGCCTCGACCTGTGCCAGCGAGTCGGCATGCTTCTGCATGAAACGCAGCGGCAGACTGCGGGCCAACCGCTCGAAGGCGTCGCCGTTGATGCCGAATCCCAGGCTGCGCGACACCGCCACATAGCACACCTCTTCCCAACTGCCCCGATAGAGCTCGAGCCAGTCGTGCAGACGCTGCGCCTTGGCCTGTAACCGCTCCACGGCCAGCGACGAAATCCAGTCGGCCAGCAGCACCGGGTCGAAATCGCCGATGTACCGGGCACACGACTGGCTGGGCGAATGGGTCACCAGCGATTCGTAATCGGCCCGGAACGTGGGCGAACACGACAGCACCAGCGTGGGAATCTCCTCACCGTCGGTGCGGTAGACCGGGGTATCGGCCACCTCGACCACATGCAGCACCACCGAGTCGTAGGCCGGGTCGAGGTGATGGTTGTGCCGCCGCCAGTCCGAAGCCCGCCGGTGAATTTCCACGTTACCGGCCCAGACGTAACCGTCTATCCCGATTTTGGCATTGAAAAAATCGGGGCCCGAGTCGGTATTCAACCGCCCCACGTCGATTACCCGCACCTTGCGGCCGTCGACCGTCGTCAGTCGCGACGGGTCGAAGAGCCGGTGCTGCCACACATATTGCATGAGTTTTTCCATACGAGCAAGCTGTTTGCGTGTTTTTCATCTTTTCCGTCCATTCCCCTACCCGGGAAAAAGGGAGAAAACGACAGAGATAACTCCCGAAAACGGTGTTTTTATTCGCCTCGGCGCTCACCATTCTCTATCTTTTACTATCTTTGTCTCTGCATATATGCAAATTAAATGAACCTTATTGAATAAACCGGTATAAACCGAGATGTTTTGTAACAGAAGTTCGATATGAAAATAGCGCTTATTGGATACGGAAAAATGGGACATGCCATCGAAGAGATAGCTCTGTCTCGCGGACACGAAATTGTGTGTCGCATCGATAAAGACAACCAGGACGATTTTGATTCACCCCAGTTCAAGAGTGCCGACGTGGCCATCGAGTTCACCGCTCCCACCGTGGCACTGGGCAACTACCGCCGGGCCTTTGCCGCCGGTGTTCCCGTGGTATCGGGTACGACGGGCTGGCTCGAGCATCTGCCCGAAGTGAAAGAGGCCTGCGAGAAGGGTCAGACCTTTTTCTACGCCTCCAACTTCAGCCTGGGCGTGAACATCTTCTTTGCCGTGAACAAATACCTGGCCGGCATCATGAACCACTTCCCGCAATACGAAGTGAGCCTCGAAGAGATTCACCACGTGCACAAGCTCGACCACCCCAGCGGCACCGCCATCACGCTGGCCGAAGATATTATCGGCCAACTCGACTCGAAGCATTCGTGGACCGAGGCCCAGCCTGCCCCGGCCGACGCCATTCCCGTCGTAGCCCGTCGCGAAGGCGAGGTGCCCGGCACCCATATCATCACCTACGACAGCGAGGTCGATACCATCCGCATCTCTCACGAGGCCAAGAGCCGCAAAGGATTTGCCCTGGGAGCCGTCGTTGCCGCCGAGTTTACGGTGGGCAAGAAAGGTTTCCTCACCATGCAAGACCTCTTCTCGTTCCTCAAATAATCCCCTGTCATGGATCAAAACACCGCTTCGAAATACAGCCTCGCCGAACGGCTGAAACGGGTCAAAAAGACCCGCTGGATACGATTCTCGATCGTAGCCCTCATCTACATCGGCTGGACCATCTGGCTCAACAACTACTACGTGCTGTTCGGCCTCCTGCTCCTCATCGACATCTACCTCACCCAGTATATCCCCTGGGGCTGGTGGAAGACGAGCAAAAACCGCGCCGTGCGCACCGTCATGGAGTGGGTCGATGCCATTGTCTACGCCCTGGTGCTGGTCTACTTCATCTTCATCTTCATCTTCCAGAACTACCAGATACCCTCCTCGTCGCTCGAGAAGTCGATGCTGGTGGGCGACTATCTGCTGGTGAGCAAGATGAGCTACGGTCCGCGGGTACCCAACACCCCGCTACACTTCCCCTTGGCCCAGCACACCCTGCCCATACTCAATACGAAATCGTATATCGAGTGGCCCCAGTGGGACTACCACCGGCTCAAGGGTTTCGGTAAGGTAGAGCGCAACGACATCGTGGTCTTCAACTTCCCGGCCGGCGATACCGTGGCTACCAAACAGCCCAACCCCGACTACTACACCCTCTGTTTCTACGACGGACGCGAAGCGGTGAACCGCAACAAGGCACTCTATGGCGACATCATCTACCGTCCCGTAGACCGTCGCGAGAACTATGTGAAGCGCTGCGTGGGATTGCCCGGCGATACCTTCAGCATCGTGAAGAACGACATCTACATCGACGGCGTCAAGCAGCCGCGCCCCAAACACATGCAGCTCAACTACCTGGTGAAAACCAACGGCCGCTACCTGGCCAACAGCGATTTCGAGAAGTGGGGCATCAGTGTCGACGACCGCATCCCCCTCGACATCTCGAGTGAAAACGCCCGCAAAAACCTGGCCAGTTGGGGCATCACCCCCAACCCCGACGGCAGCATGAACCCCGTCTATGAACTCCCCCTCACGCAGGCCATGATTGCCCAGATGCGCAAGGACCCCTCTATCGAGCAGATAGTCGAAGAACCCGGATTCCTGGGCGGACAGACCTACCCGCTGGTGACCTCGAACACCTGGACCCGCTCGGACTACGGCCCCGTGTGGATTCCCAAGAAGGGAGCCACCCTCAAGCTCACCCTCGAAAACCTGCCCATCTACGAGCGACCCATCACCGCCTACGAGCACAACGACCTGCAAGTGAAGGATGGCAAAATCTATATCAACGGGCAGGAGACCGACTCCTACACCTTCAAGATGGACTACTACATGATGCTGGGCGACAACCGCGACAAGTCGGCCGACAGCCGCTACTGGGGCTTCGTACCCGAAGACCACATCGTGGGCAAACCCATGTTTGTATTCCTCTCGCTCGACAAGGACAAAGGACTCTTCGACGGTAAGATTCGCTTCAACCGCATGTTCCGGTCGGTCGACAGCCTGGTCAACTAACAGATGATGAAACGAGAGACTATACGCACGATTCTGGTCACGGTAATTGTCATTATCGCGATTGTATGGTCTGTCCGCTTTTTCGTGGTCGAACCCTACCGCGTACCGCCCGGCCAGATGGAGAACAGCCTCTTGCCGGGTGACCGCCTGTGGGTCGACAAGTGGTCGTTCCGCTGGGGCCATCGCACCCCTGCGCGCCGCGACCTGCTGGTCTTCACACTGCCCTCGCTACACCAGCCGCAGAGTGCCAGTGACGAGGTGGCCATGGCCCGCTGCATAGGTCTGCCCGGCGACACCATTCGCAGCACCGGCAACCTCCTGTTTATCAACCGTAAGGCGGTAGCCCAACCCCCGCTCATTCTCGAGGCTTACCTCTCGCCCGACTCGATGCGCAACGACGTGAACCGCACCTTGCGCCAAAACAAGGCGCAATTTGTCGAGCAGGGAAAGGTGGGCAGTGACCGGCTGCTCTTCCTCTCGCGCTACGACTACGACAAGGTACGCAAGCAGCTTGCGCCCGATTCGCTGCTCTATCCCGTATTCCTCAACCGCGACAGCTACGAAATCACACTCCCCCGAAAAGGGAAAAACATACGAGTCACCCCGCAGAATGCCGAGATGCTGGCCTACCTCCTCACCCAATACGAAAACTGTCCCGTGACCTGTCGAGAGGGCAAAATCTACCACGGCGACCGGATTGTCACCCAGTGCCGGCTCTCGCAAGACTACTATTGGGTCATCGGCGACAACCGCGCCGGCATGGCCGACTCGCGCACCTTCGGCCCCCTGCCCCACTCCCTGCTCATGGGCAAAGGGCTGTGGATAGGCTACTCGCGCGACCCCGAAAAGCCCTTCTGGCAATCGTTCCGTACCGACCGTTTCTTCACCCGACCGCTATGACCACCGCCTACCTCTCTACCGCCTACTTTGCCCCGGTGTCGTACTACATGGCCCTGCTTGCCTACGACCGCATCGTGATTGAACAGTGGTGCAACTACACCAAGCAGACCTACCGCAACCGATGCCACATAGCCGGTGCCAACGGTATGCTGTCGCTCTCGGTGCCGGTAGTCAAGCCCGATACCCTCAAGTGCCCCACCCGCGACATCCGCATCTCCGACCACGGGGAGTGGCGTCACCTGCACTGGAACGCCATCGCCTCGGCCTACGGCTCGTCGCCCTTCTTCGAGTATTACCAGGACGATATTCGCCCCTTCTTCGAGAAGCGATACACCTTTCTGCTCGACTTCAACGAAGCCATCCGACAGACCCTCTGCGAACTCATCGGCTTGGAACCGCACGTTGAATACACCGACCAGTATGCCCAACCCGCCCCTGGCGAAGCAGACCTGCGCGAAGCCATACACCCCAAACGAAATATTGCCGAGACTATCCCCTCGATGCACCTCAAACCCTACTACCAGGTGTTTGCCCCCAAATATGGTTTCCTGCCCGACCTGAGCATACTCGACCTCTTGATGAATATGGGACCCGAGTCGATTCTTATCCTCAAAGAATCATAAGAATTGCCCCTTTAAGAGTTCTTTATCGGCTATATTTCTTATCTTTGCTCCCAAATACAAAATAGGCTGCTCTCCAGTGCGATATTCTTGTGCGAACCTCAATCTGCCGACAGCGCTATCTTGGCTCCATCAAATAGTTAACATTGTACATGAGCAGCTATAAATATGCCGAAAATCTGAAAGAGACGGTCAAGAAACTGTCCGATTTCCTTTCGCTCGAAGAGTTGCACCACCAGAGTTGCAAGGGAGAGATGCTCCCCTCGGGACAACAACTGCAAGAAATCATCGCGCTCTGTCGCTCGCTCATCTTCCCCGGTTTCTACGGTTCGCCCGATGTGAGCGACAAAAACCTGCTCTACCACACCGGAATCAACACCGAAAAACTGTTCGACCTGCTGGTGAGTCAAATCTCGGCCGGACTCCTGTTTGTGACCGACGACCCCCTTATCCATTACGACCCGAAACAACTCGAAGGGGTAGCCGAACAGAAGGCGGTCAACTTCATATCCTATCTGCCCGAGATGCGGCGCATACTCTCGACCGACGTCACCGCCATGTACAACGGCGACCCGGCCGCACAGAGCAAGGCCGAGGTCATCCTCTGCTACCCGGCCATACGGGCCATCGCCAACTATCGCATCGCCCACAAACTGCTCGAACTGGGAGTCCCCCTCATACCCCGCATCATCACCGAGATGGCTCACTCCGAGACGGGTATCGACATACACCCCGCCGCCACCATAGGCGAATACTTTGCCATCGACCACGGCACGGGTGTCGTCATCGGAGCCACCTCGATTATCGGCAACCGGGTGAAACTCTACCAGGGTGTCACGCTGGGTGCCCGCAGCTTCCCGCTCGACGAGAACAACAATCCCATCAAGGGAATCGCCCGCCACCCCATCATCGAAGACGATGTAATCATCTACTCCAACGCCACCATTCTGGGCCGAATCACCATCGGCAAGGGGGCTGTCATAGGCGGTAACATCTGGGTGACCGAGAATGTGGCCCCCGGCGAACGCCTCGTACAGGCCAAAGCAAAACAGTAAAAAACCAAACAATATACACGCGTCGTGAATACCGAAAAATTTGAAATCGTAGCAAAAACTTTCCAGGGGCTCGAAGATGTCCTGGCCGAAGAGATCAGACAGCTCGGCGGCGAAAACGTGGAAACGGGCCGGAGAATGGTCTCTTTCACAGGAGACAAAACCCTGCTCTACAAAGCCAATCTGGCCTGCCGCACGGCTCTGAGAATACTCAAACCCATCTATAAGTTCGAAGCCTCGGACCCCGACGAAGTCTACGAAAAGATGAAGGCTTTCCCCTGGGAGACACTGCTCTCGCCCGAGACCACCTTCTCGATCGACTCCGTCACCAACTCCGACAGTTTCAGACACTCCAAATTCGTCACCTACCGCGCCAAAGATGCCATTGCCGACTACTTCATGGAGAAGAACGGCAAACGCCCCTCGGTACGCCTCAACGGGGCCGAGGTGGTGCTCAACCTGCACATCTCGCACATGAGCTGCACCCTCTCGCTCGACAGTTCGGGCGAGTCGCTCCACAAGCGTGGTTACCGCGTGGGACAAACCGAGGCTCCCATCAACGAGGTACTGGCTGCCGGCATGATTCTCAAGACCGGTTGGCACGGCGAGAAAGACCTCATCGACCCCATGTGCGGCTCGGGTACCATCCTCATCGAAGCCGCCCTCATCGCCACCAACACCTATCCCGGCATCTTCCGCAAGAACTTCGCCTTTGAGCGGTGGAAAGATTTCGACGAAGAACTCTTCGAATCGCTCTACAACGACGACAGCCACGAACGCGAATTTACCCACCGCATATACGGCAGCGACATCTCGCCGCGGGCCATCGACATCGCTACCCAAAACATAAAAAGTGCCGGCGTAGCCAAATACATCGACCTCAAAATCATGTCTATACAACGGTACGAAACAGCCCCGTCGCCCGAGGGAATCCTCATCACCAACCCGCCCTACGGCGAGCGCATCTCGTCGAGCGACCTGCTGGGTCTCTACGAGTCGATAGGCAACCGGCTGAAACATGTATTCAAGGGGTACGATGCCTGGATTATCAGCTACCACAAAGAGTGTTTCGACCGCATCGGTCTGAAACCTTCGGTGAAGATAGAGCTGATGAACGGGGCCCTCGAATGCGAATACCGCAAATACGAGATTTTCGACGGCCGCTACAAGGAGTTCAAAGGCGAAGGTCACAACCTCGACAAGCGCCACGACTCGCCCCGCCGCTCGGGGCCGCGCGACCAGTCGACCTTCGGCCGGCGAAAGAGCTACGGCCACCGCGACGAACGCCCCGAACGAAGCGAACGATTTGAACGCGGTGAGCGAGGCGAACGTCCGGAACGTCCCTTCCGCCCGGCACGCCCCCAAGGGAAACCCTTCGAGCATCGCGACCGCGACCGGTTCAAACCCGAAGGCGAACGACCCAAGCGGCTGCACGGCGACGAGGCTTTCCAGAAATTCGTCACCTTCAAGCGCCCCTCGATCAAACCCAACGACGAGGATACGAAACCTCGCACCGACGAAACCGACACCTCAAAATAAACCCTAAATAACGACTATCATGAACATATTGCTCTTAGGTTCGGGCGGCCGCGAATGCGCCTTGGCCTGGAAACTGAAACAGAGTCCCAAAACCGACCGCCTCTTCATCGCTCCCGGTAATGCCGGGACCGCCGCTATCGGCACCAACGTAGAAATATCGGCCACCGACTTCGACGCCCTCGGCCGTTTTGCCGTGGAAAACCACATCGATATGGTGGTGGTAGGCCCCGAAGACCCGTTGGTAAAAGGTATATACGACTATTTCGTCGCACACGACGAACTGAAACATATCCCCGTCATCGGCCCGTCGAAAGAGGGTGCCCGCCTCGAGGGCAGCAAGGAGTTTGCCAAGGGCTTCATGATGCGCCACCACATCCCTACCGCCCGCTATCAGAGCTTCACGAGCGAAAACATCGAAGCTGCATACGCTTTCCTCGAGACGCTCAAGGCCCCCTACGTACTCAAGGCCGACGGTCTGGCAGCCGGTAAGGGCGTGCTCATCATCGACAACCTGCAAGAGGCCAAGGAGGAACTGAAACAGATGCTCGACGGGATGTTTGGCAGTGCCAGCAAAACCGTGGTTATCGAAGAGTTTCTCTCGGGTATCGAGTGCTCGGTATTCGTACTCACCGACGGCAACGACTACCGCATACTGCCCGTAGCCAAAGACTACAAACGCATAGGCGAAGGCGATACCGGCCTCAACACCGGCGGTATGGGTGCCGTTTCGCCCGTACCTTTTGCCAATGCCGACTTTATGAAAAAGGTCGAAGAGCGCATCGTGAAACCCACCATCGAGGGGCTGAAAGAGGAGAAAATCACCTACAAGGGTTTCATCTTCCTGGGCCTCATCAACGTAGGCGGCGAACCCATGGTCATCGAGTACAACGTGCGTATGGGCGACCCCGAAACCGAAGTGGTGATGCTGCGCATCCAGTCCGACCTGGTAGACCTGCTCGAAGGGGTGGCTCAGGGCAATCTGTGCGACCGGGAGCTCGTCGAGGATCCTCGCTGTGCCGTTACTGTCATGCTGGTATCGGGCGGCTATCCCGGACACTACGAGAAAGGCAAGGAGATTACGGGTCTCGACCGGGTGACCGACAGTATCCCCTTCCATGCCGGTACAGCCTTCAAAGAGGGCAAGATTGTAACCAACGGCGGACGTGTCATCGCCCTCAGCTCTTACGGGGCTACCAAGGAGGAGGCTCTCGCCAACTCGTTCAAGAGTGCCCAAGCGGTCTCCTTCGAAGGGAAATATTTCCGTTCCGACATAGGAGCAGACCTCTGAAATCATGAATCTGAAGCTATTCATAAGCGGTAAATACACATCGG
Source organism: Barnesiella sp. An22 (assembly GCF_002159975.1). Classification (GTDB taxonomy): domain Bacteria; phylum Bacteroidota; class Bacteroidia; order Bacteroidales; family Barnesiellaceae; genus Barnesiella; species Barnesiella merdigallinarum. The sequence goes on from NZ_NFJR01000002.1 coordinate 158,905, forward strand.
TCTGGTGGATTATCCTCTACCTGACCGGTGTTTATCTTACCGGGCGGTTGACTACACTACCGATGGTCGAATCGCACGGCGGATTGCTCTGGCCCGGAGCCGGACAATGGCTTGCCCCTGCGCTGCTCAACCGGGTCGTAAACTGCCTGCTCGTCCTGTTGTGCGGAGTCTTGCTGCTGCGTATCAACAACCGCTTCTCCCTTATTCAGAAGCATACCCTGCTGCCCTTTCTCTTCTTCCTGTTGCTCGAGCTCGCCTCCCCCGCCCTCTCCCTGTTGGGCGACGGAACGGTCACGACCGTGATATTGCTCTTGCTGCTCGTTCTCTTTTTCCAATCCTACCAATCCGACAGAGCACAACCCGCTTTTCTCATCTTCGGAGCCCTGGCATTGGGTACCCTCTTCTGTACCCGGTTCGCCTACTTTGTACCACTCTTTCTCATAGGTTTTTCGCAAATCAGATACCTGTCGGTAAAGTCGCTGTCGGGAGCCCTCATCGGGTTCATCACCCCCTTCTGGTTTATTGTGGGCATAGACCTGATACCCTTCTCGCAACTGACGTTGCTGCTGCCCGACTTTACCCCTACCCTGCCCGCAAGTCTGCCTTATGACCATCCGCAATTCTGGATTATCGTTTTAACGGCTCTTCTGGGACTTTTCTCAGGTACGACCATGCTCTATACCTCTTTCAACGAGAAACGCCAAATACGGGCCTATAATGGCTTTGTAAACCTGCTTTCGGTTTATACGGCACTCCTGCTCATACTCGATTACACGCATTACGCCTATTATCTGCCCGTGCTCAATGCGGCAGTCTCCATGCAGGCGGCCTTCTTCTTTACCAACAACGGCAACCGCAAACCGGGCGTAATTCTGTTTTACCTTATACTCACCCTTTACATAGCTCTGTTTATATGGAATTTATTGCCAGCCTAAGCGAATGGGGATATTTAGGACTCTTTATTGCCGCCTTCCTGGCCGGCAGCATCATACCATTCAGTTCCGAAGTGGTTCTGGGAGTCCTGCTGGTCGCCGGATACGACCCGTGGGGATGTGTCATTTCGGCCACGCTGGGCAATTGGTTGGGCGGAGTCACTTGCTACTACATAGGCTACCTGGGAAAAACCGAGTGGATACACACCTACCTGAAGATGCCTGAAGAGAAACTGGCCAAGATGCAACATTTCCTCCAGGGCAAAGGTTCGCTATTCGGGTTCTTTGTCTTTATACCGGTCATAGGCGACATCATGATTGTGGCCCTCGGACTGATGCGGGCCAACCCCATAGGCACCCTGCTCTCGATGATGGCCGGCAAATTTTCGCGTTACTACCTCGTGATTATCGGGGTAAACTACTTGAAAGAGTGGTTTCCCAATCTGTTTTAATCGACTTGCCAACAGGCGTCGTCGTTCAATAAGAGCGTGATGGCCCGGCGTACCGACTGGAAGGCAAATCGGTCGGGGTGAATCTCGTCGCGCGAAAGCCAGAAACACGACTCCACATCGTCGTGTGCGGCCAGTGCCCCCGAATCGCCCTTGTATTTGCACAGAAAGAAGAGATCCATCGTATGCACGTCGAAACCCGAATAACGGTAAATGTTGGGAAAAGAGTACATGTAACGCATCTGGTCGGGGTGCCACCCTATCTCCTCCGAAAGCTCCCGGGCCACAGCCTCCTCGACCGTCTCGCCGCACTCGGTAAATCCACCCGGCAAATCAAGCATCCCCTTCGACGGCTCAAAGGCCCGACGGCAAACCAACAGCCGCGACCGATTGTCCATCACAAAGGCTGCAACTGCCGCTTTGGGATTGATGTAGTAGACAAAGCCGCAATCTTCGCAACGCTTCGACGAAGCGTTGTTCTCTACAAACCGGTGCGAACCGCACCGGGGACAATATTGAAACAGATGAAGCGGGTGCATAATCTCTCTTTGTTTAGTTGACAACCAATATTTTGGTAACCACTCCCGACTGACTGCCGCTCGCACTCGACGAGGCAAAGACCAGATAGACGCCGGTTTTCACCCGCTTGCCGTTGCGGTCGCGACCGTCCCACGAAATTTGTCCACCGTTGGAATACCCTTGGAAAAAGAGGTTTCCGGCCGTGTCGGTTATCTTCACCAGACTGTTGTCCATCAATCCCGTTACCGAAATCCACCCCTCGTAATCGGGCCGTACCGGGTTGGGAAAAGCATAGACACTGCTGTAATCTTCGTTGCCCTGTACGGCATCGGAACGATAGGCGGCCAGACCGCTGGTCGTCCCCACATAGGCGATACCGGTCACCGGGTCGACCACTACCTCGGTCACAAAGTCCGACGGCAGCTTGCTGTTCTCGGTTGTAAAGTGCTCGAGCACCTCCGACCCATCGGCACTCACCACATAGAGCCCCGACTCGCGGGTACCTATCCACTTGCGGTTGGCACCGTCGACGAAAATATCGGTAATGTTGATATTCTGCAACAGATAGTCGGCATTGTCGGTACCGTCGTTACGGGCTATCTTGATGCGGGTACAACGAAAACTGTCGCTAAAGACATTGTCGGGATTCGTAATGACGATAGGTCCCGACGAAGTCCCTATCCAAATCTGGCCGTTATGATCCTCGGCAATGCAATTGTAGTAGTTGGGGGTAAAGGTCTTGTTGTCCTGGTCGATAAACGAAACCAACTTTCGAGTCCGGTCATCGGCTGTTGTATTGTAGGTACCCTTATCGTCGAAAGCAAAAACCCAACCCGGCCAATCGCCATAGATAACCCACTTGGGAGTAGACTGCTCGGGTATAAGCAACTTGGCATATTTGTTATTCACAATATCGGAATACTTGAACTGATACCAATCACTCACCTTGAGTTGGTCGGTACTGATTGACAGTTTCGATTTGGGCAGCATGCACACACCTACATCGCCGGTATGAGCCACCCACAAGTTACCCTCCTTGTCAAAGGTTACCACAGGCACACTCAATGCCCAATCCATATACTTCGTAAACGGAGAGTTTTCGGTCGTATAATGGCCTACACACTCGAAGTTCGTAAACTTGTATATGCCCTCGAACCAGGTACCTATGTAGAAAGTATTGGGATCATCGGGATCGAATGCCATGTTGTAGCTCGAGTATAACGTAGCGGCATGCTTGTCATTGACCAGTGGTAATTCACCAAAATCGATGGCGGTCCAATTGTTTTGATCCAACACGCTCATGCGAGTCTTCGCATACTGGTCTTCGGTTCCCCGACGAGGCCCCGAGTTGCTCACATACAACTTGTTGTCGTTTATAACCAGGTTCCAGGGATCGGCTACATTCGACACATTGGGCATAAAAGGCTCTTTCAACATGGTCACCTGGTCATTTTCCATCTTGAAGTGGCACAATCCATATTCACCCAAGGCCCATATCGACTTATCCTTTTCATACGAAGAGGTCACTACATCGGTCAGATACTTTGACTTATCATAAAAAATATAGGATTGATCATATTGAATGCCGTTATCCAAATTGCTCGTACTTACAAAAAATACATAGCTATCATTGGATACCATACAGGTCTCATAATATTTTTGTAAATATTTAGCACCTATCGACAATGTATGTAAGAGAGTCGTCAAATCTGATATTTTGTAGGTATAAATTGTTCCATTTTGAATGAAAAGCAAATACTCATCATTCATCTGCATCATGGCCGATGTCTCTACTGTTGACGCATAAAGAGTGTTCCATTGAGTCAAATTGTACTTAAGCACACTATCCTTATCCAGGTAAAAGATGCCGGCGTCATAAGCGATAAACCAGTATTTGTCACATACTTCTATCAGATTTATCTTCTCCCCGTAGTTGTACGACTCGCTCACCTCATACTTCTCGTCGTTGAGTACAACGATACCGAAGTCGGTGGCCAGATAGATGCGGTTGCCGTAAAACTTTACGTCGTTGACAGCCTTCGACGAGGTCATAATGGCATTCTTGATATCGGGAATATTGTACACCTTGCCGTTGTCGTAGAGAATATCGATATTCGAGTTGGCATATACCACCACCAGATAGTTCTTATCGTAGTTGTAATAGATATTTGCCACATCTATATCGTTCAACAGGTTGTTCTTGTTGTAGGACTCTATCTCCTCGGTCTCCTTGTCGAAACAGAAGAGCGAAATGCCCGACACGTAATAGACCCGGTCGCCGGTATCTATCACCTTCACGGGATCGCCCATCGACGAGTAGATTTGCCAATTGCCTACGGCCAACTGCGCCCGCGTCAAAAACGCAAACGACAATACGATGAAACCTATTAAAGCCGATATTCTCCTTGACATATCAAACGATTATAATGTATTCAAAAATTCCGACAACCTCTTCACGGCCCGAGCCCGATGACTAATCTTGTTTTTCTGTTCTTCACCCATCTGGGCAAAGGTTTCGTCATGACCTTCGGGTACAAATACCGAATCGTATCCAAACCCCGACGAACCCCTGCGTTCGTCGATGATACTTCCATCTATCTCGCCATAGAACAGATGTTCCTCACCCCCCAGAATCAAGGCTATGCAGGTAATGAAACTGGCTCTTCTATCCATCCGGTTTTCCAGATTGGCCAGCAGTTTGTCTATATTTTTCTCCGAGTCGGCAGGCTCGCCGGCATACCGGGCCGAGTATACACCGGGCTCGCCGTTGAGTGCTACTACCTGCAAACCGGTATCGTCGGCAAAGCAGTCGTAACCATATTTCTCCTTCACATAACGGGCCTTTTGCAAGGCGTTTCCTTCAAACGTATCGGCTGTTTCGGGTATGTCGTCGTGACAGCCTATGTCGTTCAAGCTGAGAATCTCTATCTTATCACCGACAATAGCCGAGATTTCTTCCAACTTGTGTTTATTATTCGTGGCAAAAACCAGTTTCATAATCAAAACCTTTTTTGTAAAAATAAGAATGCAGCCAAATTTCTGCTTCGAAAAATTCAACTGCCCTCCTCTGTTTATCTATAACGATAAATATCTCTTTTTATTTTAGATACCTATCGGTTGGGAGAATATCTGTCTCTCCCTGTTTTCCCGATATGTTGTATATTTCCTGAATCAAGTCTTTATCTTGTCGAATCCCTCGCCGTAAACACCTACGACATTCGATTGCGAAATGAAGGCCTTGGGGTCTATCGACTTGATCAACCGGAATATCTTCACCGACTCGTTACGTTTGGCCAGAATCATCAGCACCTTCTTGGGCTGTTTGGAGTACCATCCCATGCCATCAAGCACGGTTACACCCCGATGTATATCCTGGTTGACATGCGTAGCTATCTCTTCGTACTTGTCCGACAAAATCAGTATCTGTACCGACTGGCGCTTGCCGTTGATAACCATATCCATCGTGTAGCTCATCACACCCATCACCACATAACCGAAAATCATCTTCTCTATGCTGTGGAACAGCACGTACGAGCTGGCAATGATCAGGAAGTCGATATACATCATCATCTTGGCAAACGAGATGTTTTTGTACTTGTTGACGATGGCGGCGATAATATCGGTTCCGCCCGTACTGCCGTTCGATACAAATACCAGACCTACTCCCAAACCGCACAAAATACCACCGATGATGGCCGACATGAAGGGCTGCTCCTCGACCAGAGAGTGAGGTATGAACTCGGGCAGTATTCCCAGAAAGAACGAACACATGAACACACTGAAAATCGTGCGTACAAAAAACTTAAGTCCCAATACCTTGATAGCTGCCAACAACAGAACCACGTTGATGGTAAAATACGACACCGATACCGGTATCTTCGTTCCATAATAGATTAAGGCTGCAATACCGGTCACACCGCCGGTAGTAATTTCGTTGGGCAGCAAAAATCCAACCCAACCCAGCGCATACAGCAACAAGCCGAATATGATGACCATATAGTCTTTTACGGCATACAATACACTGTTAAAAGGCAATCGCATATTACTCTTTGTTTCTAAACTGTTTACTCCTTCTTATTATATTCTTGTATATCAAAAAAATATCCATGCCCACCACTCATGGCAAGCATGGATCAGGTATTTCATTATATCACAATATTGACAATCTTATTGGGCACCACGATAATCTTCTTGGGGGTCTTACCCTCGAGCCATCGGGCCGACGATTCGTGGTTGAGAACAATCTGCTCTATCTCTTCGCGCGGTGTACCGGACTTTATCTCGAGGCTGAAACGGGCCTTGCCGTTGAACGAGACGGCATACGTCACCACATCTTCCTTCAGATACTCTTCGTTCCACACGGGCCACTCGGCATCGCATACCGTCTGGTCGTGACCCAGCTCGTGCCACAACTCTTCGCTGATGTGCGGGGCAAAAGGTGCCAACAGAATAATCACCTTTTCGAGCATCTGCTTATTGCGCGATTTCAGCGCCGTCAGTTCGTTTACACAAATCATAAAGGCACTGATCGAGGTGTTGTACGAGAAGTTCTCCACGTCCCACGAAATCTTCTTGATGAGCTTGTGTACCGATTTCAACTCCTCTTTCGTAGGCTCGGCATCCTGCACGGCCAGCTTGTCGCCCTGATAGAAAAGGTTCCACAGTTTTTTCAAGAAGCGGTGTACACCGTCTATGCCGTTGGTATCCCACGGCTTGCTCTGCTCGATGGGGCCCAGGAACATTTCGTACAGACGCAACGTATCGGCTCCATATTTCTCGACAATATCGTCGGGATTGACGACGTTGAACATCGACTTAGACATCTTCTCTACGGCCCAACCGCAGATGTAGCGGCCGTCGTCTTCCAAGATAAACTCGGCCGTAGCAAACTCGGGACGCCATTTCTTGAATGCCTCTATGTCGAGTACATCGTTGCTCACGATGTTTACATCGACGTGAATGGGCGTCGTGTCGTACTCCTTGCGTTTGTTGAGCGTAACGAACGTATTGGTGTCCTTTATACGGTATACAAAGTTGGAACGCCCCTGTATCATACCCTGGTTGATAAGTTTCTTGAAAGGCTCATCCTCGCAAATCATCCCTTTGTCGAACAGGAACTTGTTCCAGAAACGGCTGTAAATAAGGTGACCCGTAGCGTGCTCGGTACCACCTATGTAGAGGTCGACATTGCGCCAATACTCGTTATTCTCTTTCGATACCAGCGCCCTGTCGTTGTGGGGGTCCATATAGCGCAGATAGTAGGCCGACGAGCCGGCAAAACCGGGCATCGTGCACAACTCCAGCGGATAGTGGTCTTCGGTCTCCCAGTTCTTGGCTCGACCCAGCGGGGGTTCACCCGTCTCGGTAGGCAGGAACTTATCCACCTCGGGGAGTTTCAACGGCAGCTTGCTCTCGTCGAGCATATAGGGCATGCCCTCCTTGTAATATACCGGGAAGGGTTCACCCCAGTAACGCTGGCGGCTGAAGATGGCATCGCGTAAACGGTAGTTCACCTTTACACGGCCTATGCCTTTCTCTTTAATGAATTTCTTGGTAGCGGCAATGGCATCCTTTACCTCCATGCCGTTCAGGTCGAGACCGTTGCCACACGAGTTTATCATCTTGCCCTCCTTGGCATCGAAACTCTCTTCCGACACGTCGCACCCCTCGATCAAGGGAATGATAGGCAGGTCGAAATGCTTGGCAAAGGCGTAGTCGCGGCTATCGTGAGCCGGTACCGCCATGATGGCACCCGTACCGTAACCGGCCAATACATAGTCGCTCACGTAGATAGGAATATGTTTGTTGTTCAACGGGTTGATGGCATAGGCACCCGTAAACACACCCGTCACGCTGCGGTCCATCAGACGCTCGCGTTCGGTGCGGTGTTTGATGCTCTCGAGGTATTTGTTGACAGCCTCTTTCTGCTCGGGAGTTACCACCTGTTGCACATACTCGCTTTCGGGAGCCAGTACCATGAAGGTAACCCCGAATACCGTATCGGCACGCGTCGTGAAGATGGTAAACTCTACGTCCGAGTCTACTACCTTGAACTGCATCTCGGCACCCTCCGAACGGCCTATCCAGTTCTTCTGCGTCTCTTTCAGCGAGTCGGTCCAGTCGAGTTTGTCGAGTCCGTCGAGCAGACGTTGGGCATAAGCCGATACCCGGAGGCACCATTGGCGCATCACCTTCTGCTCTACGGGATAGCCACCCCGTATCGATACTCCTTCGCTCACCTCGTCGTTGGCCAGCACCGTACCCAGTTTCGGACACCAGTTTACCATCGTGTCGCCCAGGTAAGCAATGCGGTAGTTCATCAGCGTCTCCTGCTGCTCCTTCTCGCTCTTGGCTTTCCACTCGTCGGCTGTGAACGAAAGCTCTTCGCTGCAGGCCGCATTCAACCCTTCGGTACCTTTCGTCTCGAAATGTTTTACCAGCTCTTCAATCGAACGGGCCTGTTGCCTGTCGTTGTCGTAGTAGCTGTTGAACATCTGTATGAAGGCCCACTGGGTCCACTTGTAATACTCGGGATCGCAGGTGCGAATCTCGCGGCTCCAGTCGTAGCAGAAACCAATCTTGTCCAACTGCTCACGATAGCGATTTATATTCTTCTCGGTCGTAATGGCCGGATGTTGTCCGGTCTGTATCGCATACTGTTCGGCCGGAAGTCCATAAGCATCGTAACCCATGGGGTGGAGCACGTTGAAACCTTTCAGCCGTTTGTAACGGGAATAGATGTCAGAAGCAATATATCCCAGCGGGTGACCTACGTGCAGACCTGCACCCGAAGGATAGGGGAACATGTCCAATACGTAGTATTTGGGTTTCTCCTTGTTTTCGGTAACCTGGTAGATGTGATGCTCTTTCCAGTACTTCTGCCACTTTTTCTCTATTTCTTTGAAATTGTATTCCATGATGAACAATATGTGATAGGTGATATTTTTTTAGTTACTCTTCTCTTAAATTCCCAGTGAAGCCGATATGTCGAGCATACGGCGTATGGGTTTGATGGCCTCCCGGGCTATGGCTTCGTCGACCGTGATTTCGGGCAACTCGTACTTGAGGGTATTGTACAGTTTCTTCATCGTGTTCAACCGCATGAAGTTGCACTCGCTGCAGCCGCAGGTACTGGCATCGTCGGGAGGGGCCGGAATGAACTCCTTGCCGGGGTTGCTCTTCTTCATCTCGTGCAGGATACCCGACTCGGTAGCTACGATAAAGCGTTTGCAGTCCGACTGGGTAGCAAAGCGCAACAAGGCGGCCGTCGAACCCACCTTGTCGGCCACAAGCAGAATGTCGCGTTTGCATTCGGGGTGGGCCAGCAGCAGGGCATCGGGATACTCCTTTTTCAACGCTACGATTTTCTCGAGCGAGAATTGCGAGTGCACGTGGCAGGCACCGTCCCACAGCAACATGTTCCGACCCGTGACGCTGTTGATATAGTTTCCCAGATTTTTGTCGGGACCGAAGATAATCTTCTCGTCGGCCGGGAAGCTCTCTACTATCTGTTTGGCGTTCGACGAAGTCACCACCACGTCGGTGTGTGCCTTTACGGCGGCCGAGGTGTTCACATACGAAATCACCTTGTAGCCGGGATGCTGTTTTACAAACTCGGCAAAGGCATCGGCCGGGCAACTGTCGGCCAGCGAACAACCGGCATTCAGGTCGGGGATGAGCACCTTTTTGTCGGGGCAGAGTATCTTGGCTGTCTCGCCCATGAAGTGCACGCCGCAAAGCACCAGTATCGACGCATCGGTCTTGGCGGCCCATTGGGCCAGCGCCAGCGAGTCGCCCACATAGTCGGCAATATCCTGTATATCGCCCGACTGGTAGTAGTGAGCCAGCACGACGGCATTCTTCTCACGCTTCATTTTCTCGATCTCGGCTACCATATCCACGCCTTCGGGAACAGGCATATCCACATAACCTTTGGAGATATTTACATCGAACATATATATTATTCCTTTTTTATTTTTTAATTTAAAATTCTTATTGTTGATGATAATAGGCTGTTGACAGTAAGGATAACTTCTTGTTAAAATAGTTGCTTTTTATCTTATCAACCTTCGGGGTTTACGTTATCCGTGTCTTGTCAACGTCATTATCCTGTTATAATGAGCCTATTAAATTCCTTATCAACGCCCTGTTTACAAACTGCAAAGTTAATAACTTTATTCTATTTGCATGATTGATAAATAGATATTTTGAGGTGGATATTTCAACTCACAACTGGTGCATATATTATTTGCATTTTTACGGGGAGGTGTCGTATAGAGGTAATTTTCTGATTTCAAAATTTTGTACCGCTTTTTATGTCCCCATTTTATAACGCCTTATCCACACTTGTACACACGGTTATTAACGACGCTGTTTACAGGGTAGGGGACGGATGAAAGAAATTGTCTTTGTCGGGTGTATGTATTATCTTTGTCGACACTTGTAAAGAGAGTCCTTTATGAAGAAAAAGAGTATTTTCGACCTGCACAGGGTTTCGCAAGAGGAGTTTAAACATCTCGAAAAGATACCGTTAGTGGTTGTGTTGGACAATGTGCGCAGTCTCAACAACATCGGATCGGTATTCCGTACGGCCGATGCCTTCAAGGTAGCCTGCATCTACCTTTGCGGAATCACCGCTACACCGCCGCACACCGACATACACAAGACGGCACTGGGGGCCGAGGATAGTGTAGACTGGATTTATGAGCAAGATACCTGCACGGTTGTTGATAAGTTGTTGGCGGCCGGTTACGAGGTCTATGCCATCGAACAGGTGGAGGGGAGTATAAGCCTCACCGACATCGAGTTGGACAAGAACAAACGATATGCCGTAGTGTTGGGCAACGAAGTAAAGGGGGTACAGCAGTCGGTTGTCGACAAGTGTACGGGCAGTATAGAGATACCGCAATTTGGTACCAAACATTCGTTGAACGTGTCGGTTACGGCCGGTCTGGTCATTTGGGATTTCTTCAAACAACTGGGGTTATAGCGAACCCTGTTCTACCAGAATGCAGATGCGCTCGATGGTCTTGTCTTTACCTTCGGGTTGCCAGTCGGTCTTGAGCGAGGCGCCGAACATCTTGCCGAAAAATTGCCAGAAGTTGGCTCTGAAGCTCCCCAGAAAAGCCTTTATCAACTCGTAGGACGATTGGTTGCACTCTCTGTTTATCAGCTTGATAAGCATCTTACCCTGCGACAGGGTAAACTTTTTCAACACCGGTTTATATTGTTGGAAAACCTCTTTCTCCATACGTTTCATGTGCTGCTCGCGTGCCTCGTCATCGGGGAGAGTCTCCATATATTCATAGGTCTCTATGAAGATATTGTAGATGAGTTTGGCATAGGGTAGGGTCTTTTTCACATCGCGTACGGTTTTCCAGTAAAATTTCTCCTCCTTTTTGTTTTTGAATTTTTCGGGGGGAAATACATAGAAGGTGCGTAGTCCTATCAACGCTACCGTATCGTTGTCGATAACTACCCGATAAAAATGTTTATAAGCCGGATGTTCCTCCTGAAAGATCTGTGCCTGAAGGCTCGGAACCATCAGAAAGAGAAAAAGAAACAATATGGACCATCCTCTTTTCATCGGGTACAAATGTAAATCTTTCGATTTTTCGATGACTATTTTTTTGCAATAATTATAATATTAACCGGTGTTGATAGTGTATGTGTACAGATTGTCCATATCTTGTGGATATGATTGTTTATTTATGGTTAATAGTTTAATAAATAGAATTTTACAAATTGTTTATAACGTGAGTATTTTTTGTATTTCGGTGGTTGAAAACCCGTGGATAAGCTGTTGGTATGGCTGTTTTCAGACTTTTGTCTCCCGATTGTTTTTTCATAAGTTGATAAATCGTTGACATCCTTGTTTATTATTCTTATATATAATTGACATATAAATAGATATAGTTTATTCACAACTTGTGTATAACTTGAAAAGGAGTATATAGATTTTACAAAAATCTATGGTTGGATAGTAGATAAATTCTACCTTTGTAAAGTAAAAAGAGTATTGCTATGCAGACAGTGTTATTTCATGAAATCATTTACGGACCCGTGCACAGCCGTCGTCTGGGCATATCGCTGGGTGTGAATCTGTTGCCGACCGATGGCAAGTTGTGCTCGTTCGACTGTGTCTATTGTGAGTGCGGCTACAATGCCCAGGGAGTGGGCAAGAGCGGGTTACCCTCGGCCGACCAGGTAGAAGAGGTGTTGAAAACCCGTTTACAAGCCATGCACGAGGCAGGCGAAAAACTCGATGTCATTACCTTTGCCGGCAATGGCGAGCCTACGTTGCACCCGCAGTTCGAAAAGATTATAGATACTACGCTCTATTTGCGCGATCACTACTATCCCGAGGCCAAGATAAGCGTGCTCTCCAATGCGACCCGCATTCACACCGAATCGGTATTCAGAGCCTTGAACCGGGTAGACAACAACATACTCAAACTCGATTCGCTCCGTCCCGAGACGGTGGCCCTGATCGACAATCCCAACGATCCCCACTTCGACGTGAACCGTGTGGTATGCGACTTGAAACGCTTTTCGGGCAATGTAATCGTGCAGACCATGTTCCTGCGTGGCTGGCACAACGGACAGCGCATCGACAATACCGTAGAAGAGGAGCTCTCGCCGTGGTTGGAGGCGCTGCAGTACATTTCGCCTCGTTCGGTGATGATTTATACCATCGACCGTAAAACCCCCGAGGAATCGCTCGAAAAGGTCTCTCGCGAGGAGTTGGAGCAGATAGCCGCCCGGGTGAGGGAGCTGGGGCTGGAGGTTTCGGTATCGGCCTGATGGCTGTTCACATGATATGAACATAGGCTGTCGATAATACAAGAAAACCCGATGCAGTTTATCTGCATCGGGTTTTCTTGTGAGGTAAAAGGGTGATGTGTTATTTCACAATTACCTTTTTACTTTGTGTCGAAAGAGTGTTATGAACTTTTACTATGTAGATACCTTGGTTAAGGTTTAGGTCTCTTTCGTTGATTACCCGGCCTTCCCATACGAGGCTGCCGCTTGTGGTATATACCTGTACGGCGGCATCGTCGGCTACGATTCGGAGTATACCGGGCAGGCTCCATACTTTAACCCCTGCAGTCTCGGTTTCGTCGATAGCCGATTCGTCGGCAAATTCGGCCGTTACTACCGAAGCCATCTTCACGACAAACGACGAACCGCTTACGCTCACGCCGTTTACCTTCACGTTTCTCAGCAAGTAACCTTCGTCGGGGAGAGCCGTGATGGTAACCGTGCTGTTCTTGGCCACCTTGTCGCCCGAGTTTACTACCTCGTTATTCTCGTTGCGCAGTTCCAGTGAACCGTTCTCCGAGGGTTCGATGGTGATGTAGGCCTCGTTGCAGCCGCTGCCGTCGCCATCGATAGAGACTTTCCAACCCTTCTTCGTAGCGATGGAGGTTTCGCTGGTTTCGGCTTCGTTTTCATTGCTGATACCGGCGATAAAGAGGTTGACGTTGGTAGGAGTCGTGGCACAAACGGGCAGGTGATAGAACAGGTCGTTGAGCTCGCAAGCCGTCATACCGTTGCCCGAGCACTCGATGTAGTTCAGTTTCGTGTTGTTCGACAGGTCGATGGGTTCGAGTTGGTTGCCGTCGCAGAAGAGGCGTTCGAGCTCGGTATTTTTCGACAAGTCGAGGGTCGTAAGCTGGTTGTTCGAGCAGGTGAGTCGCACCAGTTGCGTGTTGTGGGTTACGTCGAGCGAAGTCAGGCCCATGTTGCTGCATTGCAGTTCCTGCAGGTTGGAGAGCATGCTCACGTCGATAGAGCTCAGTTGCGAGTTGTTCTGTACGTCAAGCAACATCAGTTTGGTGTTGTTGGTCAGAGTCACGCTCGAGAGCGAGTTGTTGCGTATCACAGCCTCTTCGAGTTCGGTATTGTTCGACAAGTCGATGGATGTCAATTCGCAGTTGTAGCAGGTAAGCGAGAAGAGTTTCGTATTCTTCGACAGGTCGAGGGTACCTATTTCGTTGTAAGAGCAGTCGAGTTTGCCCAATTCGGGGTTCTTCGACAGGTCGAGCGAGGTAATACCCGTCCAATAGCAGTCGAGGGTAGCCAGCGTAGCGTTGTGGGTTACGTCGAGCGAAATCAGGTTGTTTTCGGAGCAATCGAAATAGTCGATCAAGCCGCTGATACGGATAGTCGTACCCTTGGAGTTGCCGTCGAGTCTCACAATTGATTCGTTGTCGATGGTCATGGTCTCGATTTCGCCGTTGCCCCAGTCGATTTCAACTTCGGTTTCAGGGTCAATTCCGCTTATTCCGAACGAGAAAGGCACGTTGTTCTCTACCTCCATGGCAATGTAGTTGTTGGCAGCGATGGGGATGAATACGGCCGATACGGTTACATTCTCCGAAGCAGCAAAAATATTGCTGTTGATGCGTTGGCCGTTCACCTCGTAGTAGCGCACCTGATAACCTTCGGCAGGCGAGGCGGTGATGTAGGTAGGTACACCCGATTCGAGCTGGTTGTTTTCGACTGCGTGCAGTTCGTGTGTTACCAGGTCGGGTTGCGAGAGGGTGAAGGTTCCCAATTCGGAGGGTACGATTGTAGCCGTCACCGTGCCGCAGGTAGCACTGCCGTCGCCTGTAACGTCGACTGTCCATTTCGATTCGGTAGCGATGTAGGTGTCGCTGGTCTCGGCATTGCTGCCTTCGAGCAGCAGGTTGGGGTAGGGGCTTGCACTCTCCAGACCCGAGAGAGTCTGATACATGTAGTTGAGGCTGCAGGGAGTCATACCCTTGTTGTTGCGAATATCGATGGTATTGATGCCCTGGTTATAGTAAAAGTCAAGGTAGGTAAAGAGGTTGTTGGGGCCCCAGAATCTTGTCAGGTGAGTGTTTTGGCTCAAGTCTATTTCGGTAAGCAGATTGTCGCCACACTTGAGCGAAAGCAGGTTGGACATGTTCGACACGTTCAGTTTGGTCAGTTGGTTGCCATCGCACGAGAGGTTGGTGATTTTGCTGTTTCCTGTCAGGTCGAGCCGGGTCAACTGGTTGTTGCTGCATACCAGGTCCATCAGGGCGGTATTGGCAAATACATTCAGTTCGGTCAGATAGTTGTCGTTGCAGAAGAGCTTTTCGAGTTTGGCATTTTGGGTCAGGTCGATTGACTGGATGTAATTGTAGCGAATGTCGAGCTGTTGCAGTTCGGCCAGTTTGGTAACGTCTATCTCTGCCAGAGCATTCCCCTCCAGGTTGATGGAGTAGAGATTGGGGCAACCCGACAGGTCTATGGCGCTCAGGTCGTTGTTGTAGGCCGTAATCGACTCCAGAGCACTGCCTTCGCTGGGCAATATGATGGTTGTGATGCCACCCCGGTCGTCGGGGTTCGACGCATCGGTTTTATCGTAGCGGCAGTCGAGGTTTCTCAGTTTTTTGTGTTCCGACAGGTTCAGGAACATCAGTTTGGGGTTGTTGTAGCAGTTAAGGGTTTCGAGGTTGGGGGCACCCGAAATATCGAGATTGGTGCGTTCTATCTCGTTGCGGTAGCAGTCGAGTGTGGTCAACTCGGGTTCGTTGACAATCGAAAGCGAAGTTACATGTGCTTCGGAGCAGTCGAACGAACGCATGGACGAGAGTATCCGTATCGTGTCGCCCACTTGAGTGTCGCTCACGCTGCGGGTCCACATACCGTCTACGGTATACTCTTTTTGAACACCGTCGCCCCAGTCGACAATCACTTTACCGTCCGAGGCTACCGGCGAGGGGTAGAAGGTAAACTCACTGCCCAGTTCGAGCGAGGTGGTGATTTTTATTTCACCCCATGCCTCTGAAACTCCCAGAACGAGGCACAACGAAAATAGGAAACTTGTAAATTTTTTCATACGATTTGCTTTATTTTGGTCTTTTGCAAAGGATATATCTGTCGAAATGAAAATTGTTTAATACAAAAATGAGAAAAAAATAAGAGAATAGCAATACGCAGGGTGTTGCTATTTAATTGGAAATGATATTTGATAATCAAATAGTTATAAAATGAAGCGTTGCAATTTAACTTTTTGAAAGATTTTATTCGCCCAAAATGACCGTGCCCAGACCCTGTTTTGAAAAGTTTTGGGGTATTTTTTTCCGCAGTCGGGTGCGTTGCGAGCGGATGGTTTCGTTGCTGATTCCCCGGCATGCGGCGCATTCGCGTGTCGAGAATCCCAGTTGGATAAGGGCACAGAGAAAAGCGTCGTTTCCCGTCAACGGTACTACGCTCGAGAGCTGTTGCAGGTAGGGGTCGAACTCTTTCACGACAATCTCCTGAAACTGCTTTTGTTCGTCGTAGCTGAGCGACTCTTTGCCTCGGGTGATTCGCTTGTACCACTCGTTATAGGTGCTGCTTGCCTTGAAATCGCGGCTGCAGCGTTCGCCGGCCTTGCGGATAATCTCTATCATTTGCAGTTCGCGGCTCTCGTTTTCCTGAGCCCGGGCCTCCTGTTTCTCCCATTTATGGGCGAAGAGTTGCTCGTTGCGGCGTTTGAGATGCCGGCGATAGAACATGAATACGGCTACCGAAATCAACAGCAAGGCTACCACACATATCGTTATGGCTACAATCAGGCGTGTGTGGCTCTGTTCCTGCAGATCGGTAGTAATGCGTATATGCTCCTGGCGATCTATCTGGTGGGCTATAGCCATGTTTTCGATCGAGTCGGAGAGTCGGTAAGCCTCTTGCAGATACCGGTATCGCAACGAGTCGGCTATACCGGCTTCGTCGGGTAGGTCGGCCAGTTTGAAGTAGGCCGATGCCCTTACCGACATATCGTCGCTACGGCTGGCCTGTTCGAGATAAAAGAGAGCCGAGTCGTATTGCATTTGCAAGGCAAAAAGCTGTCCCCTCACGGCATAATTGCGCAGCCGTTTCACCTTGTTGCGGGTCAGTGACAACGCTGCTGCATTGCATTGCAGGGCCCGGGCCAGGTCGTTGTGCTGTTTGTATGCGCTGGACAGGTTGTTGTAGACCGACGAGCGTTCCTCTCGGTCGGCTATCTGGTCGAGGAAGGCGAGAGGTTTTTCGAAGTAGAACAGAGCGCTGTCGGGGTCTTTGTAGAGGTAGTGATACTTGCCCATACCCCGGTAAGCGTGCGACAGATTGCTTTTGTCGGGCAGGTTTTGCGATACTTTCAGAGCCTGTGTGTAGGTGTCCCAGGCCGTTTCGTAGATATTGTGGTCGAGCAGAAGGTCGCCCAGCCGGTTGTATATCGACGCTTCCAACTCGGCGTTTTCGGTTCCGTTCAACTGTTTCAGAGCTTGACGATAGAGTACGATGGCCGAGTCGGGGATGTGGAGCTCTTCCATCTCCAGGGCTTGCTGATAGAGCGATTCGGCCCTTCCGGAATGGTAGCGGCTGCACGAGCCCAACCCTATCCATAACAATACGAATATGACGAATAGAAAACCTCGTCTCATAGCCAAAACACAAATACGCAGTCCAAAGATACGAATAATTCGTTATCTCGAAACTCTATTTGTTCTCGATTTTCGGTCCTAGTTCGATGCGATGAGTCGCGATGGGGTGGTGTTCTATAAAAAAACAATCCCGGGAAGGCCTTCCCGGGATTGTTTTTTGACGTATGAAAGAGGTGATTAGTCTTTCAGTTTGGCGCAGATGAACTCGCGGTTCAAGCGGGCGATGTTGGTGAGCGAGATGTTCTTGGGGCACTCGGCAGCGCAGGCACCGGTGTTGGTGCAGTTACCGAATCCCAGTTCGTCCATCTTGGCTACCATGGCACGGGCACGAGCGGCAGCCTCTACGCGGCCTTGCGGCAGCAGGGCATATTGGCTTACTTTGGCCGAAACGAAGAGCATGGCCGAGCCGTTTTTACAAGCAGCTACACAAGCACCGCAACCGATACAGGTAGCCGAGTCCATAGCCTCGTCGGCAGCCTCTTTCGAGATGGGTATAGCGTTGGCATCTTGAGCACCACCCGTGTTGATGGAGATATAACCACCGGCTTGCTGTATTTTGTCGAAGGCACGACGGTCTACCATCAAGTCGCGGATTACGGGGAATCCGGCCGAACGCCACGGTTCAACCGTGATTACATCGCCATCGTTGAACTTGCGCATGTGCAACTGGCAGGTCGTCACGCTGGTGTCGGGGCCGTGGGGGTGTCCGTTGATATAGAGCGAACACATACCGCAGATACCTTCGCGGCAGTCGTGGTCGAAAACTACGGGCTCTTTACCCTCGTTGATGAGTTGCTCGTTGAGCAAGTCGAGCATTTCGAGGAAAGAGCTGTCGGTAGATACACCGTTGAGTTTATATTCCTCAAATCTACCTTTTTCTTTGGGCCCTTTTTGGCGCCAAATCTTCAGTGTTATATTGATTGTTTTTTCCATAACTTTATCGTGTTATACCGGAATTAAACGGCGATTAGACAAATTATTTCTTGTAGTTACGTTGTTGAACCTTGATAGCCTCGTATTTCAGTTCTTCCTTCAATAGTTCGGGCTTCTTATCTTCGCCTTGGTATTTCCAGCAGCTTACATACATAAAGTGTTCGTCGTCACGTTTAGCCTCTCCGTCTTCGGTTTGATACTCTTCACGGAAGTGGCCACCACAAGACTCTTCGCGGTTGAGAGCGTCGAGAGCCATCAACTTGCCTATTTCGAGGAAGTCCTCTACGCGCAGAGCTTTTTCGAGCTCTACGTTCAGCGTATTGGCTTCGCCCGGGATACGTACGTTGGTGTAGAATTCTTTCTTCACCTCGTCGATTTTCTTGAGTGCGGTTTCGAGTCCGGCTTTGTTACGGCCCATACCTACATACTCGACCATGATGTGGCCCAGTTCTTTGTGGATAGAGTCAACCGAGCGTTTACCCTTGATGTTCATCAAGCGGGCGATACGGGCTTTGACAGCCTTTTCGGCCTCTACAAACTCGGGCAGGTCGGTCGAGAAGCGGGGTACCTGAATCTGGTCCGACAGGTAGTTTTGAATCGTGTAGGGAAGTACGAAGTAACCGTCGGCCAAACCTTGCATCAGGGCCGATGCACCCAGACGGTTGGCACCGTGGTCCGAGAAGTTGGCCTCGCCGATAGCGAACAGACCGGGGATAGAGGTCATCAGTTCGTAGTCTACCCAGATACCGCCCATCGTGTAGTGCGAAGCGGGATAGATCATCATAGGCGTTTCGTAGGGGTTCTGGTCTACGATCTTCTCGTACATCTGGAACAGGTTGCCGTAGCGGCTGGCCACAGCCTCTTTACCCTTGATTTGGATAGCAGCGGCTTCGCCACCCAGTTTTTCGATTTCGTGGTGGTCGAGACCTTGGATGGCCTGTTTACCCAGACGCTCGATACTCTCTTTGAAGTCGAGGTATACGGCATACCCCGAGGGGCTTACACCGTAGCCGGCGTCGCAACGCTCTTTGGCGGCACGCGAAGCCACGTCGCGGGGCACGAGGTTACCGAATGCCGGGTAACGACGCTCCAGGTAGTAGTCGCGGTCTTCTTCCTTGATATCGGTCGGTTTCAGTTTGCCGGCGCGGATGGCAGCGGCATCCTCTTTTTTCTTGGGAACCCAGATGCGGCCGTCGTTACGCAGCGACTCCGACATCAGCGTCAGTTTCGACTGGAATTCACCGTGTACGGGGATACAGGTGGGGTGAATCTGCGCATAGGCCGGGTTGGCAAAGTAGGCACCTTTGTGGTAGCATTGTACGGCAACCGAGCCGTTCGATGCCATGGCGTTGGTCGAAAGGAAGTATACGTTACCGTATCCACCGGTAGCGATAACTACGGCGTGAGCGGCAAAGCGCTCGATGTCGCCGGTTACCAGGTTACGGGCAATGATACCGCGGGCACGGCCGTCGATGATGACGAGGTCGAGCATCTCGTAGCGGGTATACTGTTTTACCGTACCTTTCTTTACCTGGCGGTTGAGCGATGCGTATGCACCCAGCAGCAGCTGTTGTCCCGTTTGACCCTTGGCATAGAAAGTACGCGATACCTGGGCACCACCGAACGAACGGTTGGCCAACTGGCCGCCGTATTCGCGGGCGAAAGGTACGCCTTGAGCCACGCATTGGTCGATGATGTTGTTCGACACTTCGGCCAGACGGTATACGTTGGCTTCGCGGGCACGGTAGTCACCACCCTTGATCGTATCGTAGAAGAGGCGGTATACCGAGTCGCCGTCGTTCTGATAGTTTTTAGCAGCATTGATACCGCCTTGTGCGGCGATAGAGTGAGCGCGGCGGGGCGAATCCTGAATACAGAAGTTCAGCACGTTGAATCCCAGCTCGCCCAGCGTAGCGGCAGCCGAACCGCCGGCAAGACCCGTACCAACGACGATGATGTCGAGACGACGTTTATTGGCCGGGTTCACCAATTTTTGGTGTGCTTTATAATTGGTCCACTTTTCAGCCAAGGGGCCTTCGGGTATTTTAGAATCTATTGTAGCCATAACAATTTTTTTTCTGTGAAATGAATAGGTTGGTTTATTAAAGGGTGCAAGTTCCGCAGCCGGTCAGGCTCATGATGTAGAACGAGATGGCAACGGCAACAAAGCCCAAGCAGATAATGGTAGTGAAAATGTTGGAGATACATTTCCAACGGTTGAACCATACGTGGTTGTTGATACCCAGCGTTTGGATGGCGCTCCAGAATCCGTGGGTGAGGTGGAACCACAAAGCTACGAACCAGATGAGGTAAATAACTACATAAACCGGGCAGCTGAAGGTTTCGCGAATCAGGGCGATACCGTCGTGAGGATTGACTTCGGGCAGGTGACCGATAACCTCGTTGAGCTGCATCTTGTACCAGAAGTTGAAGAGGTGCAAAGCCAGACCCAGTACCACGATGATACCCAGTACGAGCATGTTTTGCGAAGCCCACTCTACGCTTTTCGGACGTACGTTCACCAGATAGCGGTCGTTACCGCGGGCTCTCCGGTTTTGAATCGTCAGCCAGAAGGCATAGATGATGTGAATCACGGCTCCGGCGGCGATAATGACCGTACCAATCAGGGCATACCAGTTAGCTCCCAGGAATTGGCATACGGCATTGTAGCCGGCAGGGCTGATTAACGCCACTAAGTTCATACACATGTGAAACGTTAAAAATAGGACGAGAAAGAGTCCTGTCACACTCATGACTACTTTTCGTCCTATGGACGAGTTACTTAACCACATAGGATTTGAATTTAAGTTATTATTTGTTGTAAATAAAGATTATGCAACCTTGCACCATGCAAAAGTAACTGAAGTATGCGGAATATACAAGATAATAAGGAAATATTTCTTTAATGTATAGTCCTTTGGCTTCACTCTTTTTAAATGATAAAGAACGTAAAACTTCCCGTTTTTATCGAAATATCTCTATCTTTGCCTCGCTATCAATTTATAACGTATATGAAAAATAGAAATCTTTTCTTTCTGGTGGCTGCTGCTGCCGCAACGGTTGTTTCCTGCAACTCCAATCCTTCGTCGTATACCATCGACGGAACAGTGGCCGACTCTACCCTGAACGGCGACATGGTTTACCTGACCGATATGGCTTCGCGCGATGTGCTCGACAGCGCGGTGATTGCCGATAACAAGTTCCAGTTCAAGGGCAAGGCCGATACCGCTTTCGTGGGTATGTTGCAAGTACCCTCTTTTTACCGCATGGGATTTATCGTCGAGAACGGTCACATTGCCGTAGAGTTGGGCGAAACCGACAAGGTATCGGGTACTCCGCTCAACGACGAGTTTGCCTCGTTTATGAACGACATCGATTCGTTGAACCAAATCTTCATAGCCAAACAACAAGAGATCATAGCAAAAGGTTTGTCCGACGAAGAGGCTTCGGCCGAGTGGGACAAGGTGCAGCTGACCTTCATCATGCCCGAGATAGACAAACTCTTCTCGCACTACTTCGACCGTAACAACAACAACGCCGTGGGTGCATGGACCCTCTTCAACTGGGATCTTTCGCCCGAGCGTCTCGACTCGGTCATCAACCTGGCCGGCGAAACCCTCAAGGCCGATCCTCTGGTAAAGGTGATGAACCAACGTCTCGAAATCTGGAAAAAGACAGCCGAGGGTCAGATGTTTACCGACTTCACCATCGAGCAACCCGACGGCACGAAGGTTTCGCTCTCCGACTATGTGGGCAAGGGCAAGTATGTGCTGGTCGACTTCTGGGCTTCGTGGTGCGGTCCCTGCCGGGGCGAGATTCCCAACATCAAGGAGCTCTACGACAAATATCACGCCAAGGGTCTCGATGTGCTGGGTGTAGCCGTGTGGGATAAACCCGAAGATACGCAGGCTGCCATCAAGGAGCTGGGTATCGTTTGGCCGCAAATCATCAACGCCCAACAGATACCGACCGAACTCTACGGCATTCAGGGTATTCCCCATATCATCTTGTTTGCCCCCGACGGTTCCATTGCTGCTCGCGACCTGCGCGACGAAGCCATGAAAGAGAAAGTTGCCGAGGTGATGAAGAATGTGAAATAAAACAATAGTAAATAATCGACAAAAGAAACCGTAGATAGAGCTCGCTTGAGAGACTGCAGGTAGTGCTTTATCGTCAAAACTTGGGAGCGACCCACATGGGCCGCTCCTTTTTTTTGTAGTATATATTTCATTTCTTTTTCTTTTTAGTTTCTTTTATATTTCAAATAGAAAAATATAGAAATTATAGAGAAACTAAACGAAATCTTTTGTGCATAAATAAAAAAATTATTATACTTGCAAAAAATAATTATTTCATTTCTTATCACCTTTTAAAAAGTGCTATTATGAAAAACAAACTACTCTTGATGAGTTGCGCATGTTGTTTGTTCTCGAGCGCAGCTTTTGCCGAAACTTTTTTGGTGACCAAGACCTCGGGCGATGCCAGCGAAGAGGGCTCGCTTCCCTATGTGGTGGCCAATGCTCCGGGAGGATCGGAGATAGAATTTTCTATCGGCGACGAAACTACGGTGACTATTCCGGCCACGATACAGATTGACAAGAATCTGACTATCGATGCCCAGGGCAAAACCATCTCGGTGGCCGAGCCGGGGGTATCGAACTACCGTATTTTCAAAATAGGCCTCTATGCGCCGGCCGAAGATGCCGAACTGGTTTCGCTCACGCTCAAGAACTGTACGCTCTATGGCGGTGACGGCACGGCCCTGATCGACGACGAAACAACCATGGCCTCGTGGTCGGCAACGATTCTCGTGGGTAAGAACGGTTCGTTCACCGGCGAGAACCTGCTCTTCGACAAAGCCAAAAACGGCTATTCGCCCGGTATCATGGCTTGTGGCGACATCACCCTTACAAACTGTACGTTCCAGAATCTCTCGGCTACGAAAATCGGTGGTGCCGTCTATACCAACAGCGGCGTGACGGCCCGTTTCACCGACTGTACCTTTACCAACAATACCAATACGACCAACGGTGGTGCCGTGGGTTGTTCGGGCAGCACGAACTACTTCAGCGACTGTACCTTCACGGGCAATTCCGTTACGGGTTCCAGCTGTGATGGTGGTGCCATATATTTGCAAAGGGCCGGGGCTTCGGCCGAAATAGACAACTGTCTGTTTACGCAGAACCAAACCACCCGTTATGGAGGTGCAATCGCACAGAAGAAAGACATTTCCTCGAACGGCGTTTTGACCATCAGAAACACTACATTCAGCCAGAACAAGTCTACGGCCTCCAAGGGTGGCGGTGGTGCCTTGCTTACCTGGATGGGCGATGTTACGGTCGAGAATTGTTCCTTCGAGGGCAATGCCGTATCGGGCAGTGGTGGTTCCGGCGGTGCCTGGTATGCGTCGTATTCGGCAGCCGATGTCAATAGCTGCCACGTATCGGGTTCCTATTTTGGAGAGAATACATGTACGGCCCATGGTGGAGCTATTCTTGTGAAAGTTCCCGGTGGAGTTTTCACGAATTGTACATTCTATAAAAATGCAGGTGGTACCGGTGGTGGCGGAGCCTTGGCCTGCCAGGCAGCCGTTGTCGATGTTTACAATAGTACTCTTGTTGGGAATGAGTTGCAAAACAACCTGTACGGCACGGGTATACACTCGGCATCGAACGGAGGCTTCAACCTGTACAATAATATTGTTGTCGGGGGTGTGAACGGTATCGGCGATATATATACCTACAATAATTGTACCCTGGCAGGAAGCCATAATATTTACGGTACGATAGCCGAAGGGTCTCCGGTTACGGTCGATGGGTTTGTAGACAACACGGTATATACCGACCAGACCCTGTTTGCCGATGCCGAACCCGTTCCGGCTCTCAACGAGGGAACTACCCAAACGATAGCCATCTCGCCCGAGGGTATTGCTGCCGGTGCCGGTATCGTGGTAGAGGGTGTTCCCACGGTCGATCAGCGCGGTAAAGCCCGTTCGGAAACGGCTCCTTCAATCGGTGCTTATGAGGTAGAGAAAGCCACTTCAATCGAGCGGGTAGCTGTTGAAAAACTCTTCTGGCCCAACCCGGCACAAGATTATATCACGCTGGCCGACGGTGTGTCTGAGGTAGCTGTCTACGATTTGCGTGGTGCTTTGGTGCTTGCAGCCGAGGCTCCCGTACAGACCCTTTCGGTCGACGGGCTCGATGCAGGTGTCTATCTGCTGCAAGTGACAGTGGGCGGTAAGGTATATAACCATCGACTGCTTGTCAAATAAATCATAACATTTTCAACTTGTGCGAGAGTGGGGACTTGTGATGAGTTCCCGCTCTTGTTGTGTGTATACTTGCAGACACGAAGCTCTTGGGGGAAAGCCACGAATGGCTCTACCGACTTTTAGGGTTGGCATTTCGAAGGCTTGTCCGGCCGGGACCATGGGGAGACTGGTCTCCTGTGTCAGTCAGAGTTGCGCACGCTGCGCTCATCCCATGTAATGTACTTTTGCGTCATTTTGCCTTTGTTGCCGATAATTATTTTCTGCTGGCTGATGACCTCCTGGGGCCATCCGTCGGGGAAATATTTTATGTGCAGAAATTCTTTGCTTACGGCATCTTCGGTCACTTGCTCGTCAAATCCGGTATCCATATCTTCCTTCACGGTAGTAGCGTCCTCTTTGTCCATAAGCATATCGACGAACCCACCAAGCAGTTGCTTGATATCTTTCCTGGGTATGTAATTGTTGATTTCGATGATTATATCATATTCATAACTTTCGGGGTCGATGGTTGCCGACAGGTAAGTATCCGATTCGTACTTGGTATCGGTGGCCTCTTCGTGCAGGGTGGTCTCTTTCAGGGGAAACTGGTATCCATGGTATTGGAAAAGCATTTCCAACTCTTCCGTATAGCTTTGTACCAGCTTGCTGGGGTCTATGTTTCTGAATAGCTCGTCGGCTTTTATGCCGGTTGAATTCAGTTTGTCCATCCATGAAGATTCTTGGATGATTCCGTCGAATACACGCTTGGCCTGTTTCTCCACCTCTTCCAGGTTGTCATATTGGGTAATCTTTCCTAACTCGTCTGTTCTGAACCGTATGGTTGTACCCGCAATTTCGTCTTGAAGTCGTTGGACGGTTTCCTGCATGAAGTTCTGCATTTCGGATTCGGCATCCGTGTCTGTGCTGAATTTCAGAAACTTGTATTCCATCTGATACCCCTCTTTTGTAGAGTCGGTAACCGTTATCATCACTTTGGTGTTGGCTCCAAGGGTCTTGACCGTGTCGGTCCCTTCAAATTTCCAGGAGCCTTCGCTTATCCAGTAGGTCATGGTATCGCGTTCGTTGAACCAGGCGACGATTGGCAGGGCTGAATCTTCCTCTTCTGTGGTAGCCGCCTTGGCCTGGTTGCAATAGGGCAGAGCTGTGAACGAGGCGAATAGTATCAGGCAGATTGCCCATAGCCGTGTGGAGTATAAATTTGGCAATCCGATGCGGTTCTGCGTGGCAGACCGTTGAGGGGTCTTTGCAGGGACTGACTCTTGTAAGTTGTGTTTTTTCATGGTCTTGTTTTTTTATATGGTTATTTTTGTTTGGATGGCCCATGGAGGCCGGGGGGCTGTTTTTATTTTATATTCATCTGTGTCTGAAGGGGGAGGATGCTTGTTTCACAAAGATAATGTAAAGCGGACAGGAAAACAACTGTTAGTCTGGCTTTTTCAGGAAGTGGGGGCAGAATGGAGGAATACCTCTGTATAAACGCAAAAACGAGCAGCGGCGTACCGTTGCTCGTTCTTGTGTTGGCTTACCAGGATTCGAACCTAGACAAACAGAACCAAAACCTGTTGTGCTGCCATTACACCATAAGCCAAACTTCTATGCTTTGAGGTCTAACCCTCAAAAGCGAGGCAAAGATAATGTGTTTTTACGGCTTTGCCAAATTTTAGTCGAATTATTTTGCGATAAGCAGGTAATAATTCTTTTTACCCCGTTGTACGATGATGTATTTGTCGTTGAGCAGATAGCTGCCGTCGATTTTCGTATCGGGGGCTGCGAGTTTCTCTTTGTTGATGGAGACGCCACCGCCCTGAGTGAGTTTCCGCATTTCGCCTTTCGAGGGGAATACGGCAGCCATTTCGGTGGTCAGTTCGATAGCGGGTACCCCGCCGAGGATAGCGTCGCGCGACACTTCGAACTGGGGCACGCCCTCGAATACGGCGAGCAGCGTGTCTTCGTCGAGTTTGTGCAGTTGCTCCGAGGTGGAGTTCCCGAAGAGGATGTTCGAGGCCTCGACAGCAGCGTCGTAGTCGGCTTGCGAGTGTACCATGACGGTAACCTCGCGGGCCAGCCGTTTCTGCAGGGCGCGCAGGTGGGGAGCCTGGTCGTGCTCGGCGATGAGGGCTTCGATCTCTTCGCGCGAAATCGAGGTAAATATCTTGATGTAGCGTTTGGCATCTTCGTCGCTCACGTTCAGCCAGAACTGGTAGAACTTGTAGGGCGAGGTGTAGCGGGCATCGAGCCATACGTTGCCCGACTCGGTCTTGCCGAATTTCGTACCGTCGGCCTTGGTTACCAGCGGGCAGGTGAGGGCAAATACCTCGCCGCCGTTGGTGCGGCGTATCAGTTCGGCACCGGTGGTGATGTTGCCCCATTGGTCCGAACCGCCCAGTTGCAGCTTGCAGTTCTTGGTTTCGTAGAGGTGCAGGAAGTCGTAGCCTTGCAGCAGTTGGTAGGTGAACTCGGTGAACGAAAGTCCGTCGCGAGCCTCGCCGTTGAGTCGTTTTTGAACCGAGTCTTTCGCCATCATGTAGTTGACCGTGATGTGCTTACCTACGGTGCGGGCGAAGTCGAGGAACGAGAAGTCCTTCATCCAGTCGTAGTTGTTTACCAGTTCTGCGTGGTTGGGAGCATCCGACTCGAAGTCGAGGAACTTGCTCAACTGCTTTTTGATACACTCCTGGTTGTGGCGCAGGGTCTCTTCGTCGAGCAGGTTGCGCTCTTGCGATTTGCCCGAGGGGTCGCCAATCATACCGGTAGCACCCCCGACCAAGGCCAGCGGTTTGTGGCCGCAGCGTTGGAAATGTCGCAGCATCATCACGCCGCACAAGTGGCCTATGTGGAGCGAATCGGCCGTGGGGTCGAAACCCAAGTAGGCGGTAACCATTTCCTTTTCAAGGAGTTCTTCTGTACCCGGCATCATGGTGTGTACCATTCCGCGCCATTTTAGTTCTTCTACAAAATTCATCGAATGAAAACTTTATTAAATGTTTGGTCGTTGTTTCTCGCAGGGTGATAGGGGGCGGCAGGTTGTGCAGACTTACCGAACTCCTTGTTTCTGCGGTAGCTGCAAAATTACGACTCTTTATCGAAATAAACAATTTTAATTTCGAAATAACAAAAAATAAGAACCATCTCTGTTTTTTTTCGTTAATCTCGTGTATTTAAATTATTTTTGTGCAAACCTATTTTCTTCAGATACTGTTATGGGTATAAACAAGACCGATCTCAAATGGTTTGCCATTCGGGTGACTTATAGCCGGGAGATGGCATTGAAAGGTTATCTCGACCAGTATGGGATAGAGTCGTTTATCCCCATGCACTACAAGGAGTTTATCAAGGGCGAGCGCAAGGTGCGCAAGCTGGTTCCCGTCATTCACAATTTGGTTTTCGTGCGGTTGAATCGCGAGAAGATGGACGAAATCAAGAAGGAGATTTCGCTCAAGGTTCCTTTGCGCTATATCATGGATCGCGAGAAGCACGAGCCTCTGGTGGTGCCCGACCGGCAGATGTCCAGCTTTATAGCCGTGGCAGGAGCCTATGACGAGCAGGTGGTTTATCTCGATTCGCAGGTTGTCTCGTTGCGCGAGGGCGATCGGGTGCGTATTACCGGCGGTGTCTTTGCCGGGGTCGAGGGGGTGTTCCTGCGGGTCAAGGGCGACCGGCGGGTAGTAGTTTCGATCGAGGGGGTTATGGCCGTGGCTACGGCATTTGTTCACCCTTCGTTGATCGAACGTATTCCATAATGTTTTCGGGTTGAGACGATTGTCGGGCCGGTTGCTCCAACGGGAAGATGCGGGCAATGTTGCCGGCCAGAGCCTTGTGTAGCCGTCGGGGCGACTGGTTGCGTATGTGGGCTGCTTTCCGATACAGTTTGTCGATGGTCATGTTGCCTTCGTCGGTCTCGAGGAAGAGTCGGTCGAGGGGTACCGATTTCAGGGTTTCGTGATTGTAATACTCGCCGAACGAGAGGAATAGTCCCTCGCGGAGGAGCTGTGCCGCCGTTTCGGGCTTGCCTCTGAAGCCGTGGATAATCCACGGTTGTGCGGGGCGTTTGGCTTTGTGTATGCGGATGATGTCGTCGTAGGACTTCACGGCGTGAATGACCAGCGGCTTGTGCCACTGCTCCGAGAGACGTATCTGTTTCTCAAAATAGATGAGCTGCTCTTCGTAGTTGACGCCTCCTTTGAGTTTGTCGAGCCCTGTTTCGCCTACGGCCACCACCTGTTCGTGTTGTACGGCGGCTTCGAGCCGGGCAATCGACTCTTTCGAGGTATCCGACAGGCTCCAGGGGTGCAGCCCTACCGAATAGTATTTGCCCGGTTGGGGACGAAACTCCTCGGGAGTGGTGCTGATGATGGCCCCGTAACGGTCGTGATGGGTGTGGATGTCGGTCGGAAACTTGGGGGGAACCGGATCGTAGCCGCTGCCTCCCCAGGGATGGCAGCTCAACAGCCGACGGGTGGCCAGCCACAAGCCTTTGAAGGGGCCGTGTATCTGTATGGCGTCGATGGCATACTGCGAGCAGGTGGGCACATAGCGGCACGAGGGCGGCAGCATGGGCGATATGGCCGCCTTGTAGAAGCGGATGGGCCACACGAGCAGGGTCGACAGCAACTTTTTCATGGCTCTACGGCGGGAGGGGTGGGTTGCTGTTCGCTTTTCTGCACCAGGCGCTGCAGAGCCTCGATCATCTTGCGTTCGATGGTGTGGAAATCGTTCAGGTCCTTGTCGAGGTAGAGAAAAGCTACGTGCATCGATTGGTGGCGTTGCAACAAAGGTTCGGTCAGAATCTCCTTGTGCAGTCGATAGGCTTCGCGGATGCGTCGGCGCAGATAGACCCGCTTGACGGCCCGTTTGAACTTGCGCTTGGGTATGTTGACAAAGAATTGCGGCGGAGCCGTGGAGTCATCGTCGATGCGGTAGACGACGCGCAACGGGTATACGATGAAGGCACTACCCTCGGCAAACAGGCGGTTGATAGCTGTTCGGCTGCATAGTTTTTCGCTTTTGGGCAGACTGTGTTCGTTCATCGTGTGTTTGAAAATAAAACCTCATAAGCGCCTCCTTTCGGTGAAAGACGATTATGAGGTTTGGTTCTTGTTGAAAAAGAGTTTATTTCTTTTTGCTTTGTTCTTTCAGGAAAAGGTCGAGAGCGGCGGTCATCGATGGTGCTCCGGGCGAGGGGGCTTCGACATCGAGCCGTAAGCCGGCATCGCGTACGGCTTGAGCCGTCGTGGGACCGAAGGTACCGATCTTGATGTCGCCCTGCTCGAATTCGGGGAAGTTCTTGAGCAGCGACTTGATGCCCGACGGGCTGAAAAAGATGAGCATATCGTAGTCAAACGGTTCGCCCTCTTCAAAATCGTTGCTCACGGTGCGGTACATGATGGCACGCGTGTAGTTGATTTTATGCTTTTCCAGCACCGAGGTTTGCTCTTTGTGTACATCCGATACCGGGAAGAGGTATTTCTCTCCCGCATGTTTCAGCAACGATGGAACCAGGTCGTCCAGTTTGCCCGAGTTGCCAAAGAATATCTTGCGCTTGCGATAGACAATGTATTTTTGCAGGTAAAGGGCTATGGCTTCGGTCGTGCAGAAGTATTTCATCGTTTCGGGTATCGTGACGCGCAACTCTTCGCACAAGCGGAAGAAGTGGTCGATGGCGGTACGGGCCGTGAAAATGACAGCGGTATATTCCGGAATGGAAATCTTCTGTTGTCTGAACTCTTTGGAGGTCAGGCCCTCTACTTTGATAAAGGGACGAAATACGATATTGACGCCATATCGCTTGGCAATATCGTAGTAAGGCGATTTTTCGGAACTCGGCTTAGGCTGAGAAACAAGAATTTTCTTAATTTTCAAAGCTGCTGTATTTTTAGTTCGACAAAATGATATATCAATATGCTTGATTTATATACCCAAAATAGGGGTGCGATTTCGAGGGCACAAAAGTACACAATAAAATAGAATAAATCTAATATATTGCGGTAAAAAATCTTAAACCCTTTATAAATAAATAAGATACGGGATGCCAGATAGATAACTCCTGCGACGACCAGCATCACCTTTCCCCATTGCGGAACAAATATCGACAAGAGTACCGGCACGGCGATGGGGATACTGATGATAGCATTGATCGAGATGAAACTCTCGACCCACTTGCGGGTGTGGGCCGTGTCGGAGAATACGAGTCCGAGTCCGCGATAGAGCCATTTTTGTAACGTATAGTAGACCCAGGCGATGAGGCTGCCGCAGCAGACACCCACCCCGATCGATATCGACAGGTCGGGTCGGGTGGAGGCCAGCAGTTGAAACAGACAGAACCCCTCCGATACGCAGGTCATGCCCAGCAGTACGGCTCGTAGCTGGGTCTCCCGCACGGTGGTGTCGTCGAAAAGGTTCTGGCGGTCTTTCACATTGAGCACGCTGTTGAATATCTCGCCCAGGAACTTGGTCCCTTTTTTGAAAGTGAAGGCAAAGAGCAGAAAAACTACTACAACAATGCTCACCAGCAGCGAGTTGTTGGTGGGGGTATCGGGCATACGCTCGGCAGAAAACCCCTCGGGTATGGCAATGATGGTCTCTTGCAGGTCCTTGAGGGGGTCGCTCTCCTTGAGCGGAGTACTGCGCTCGAAGCCCCCGATGTATTGCGGCACGAACACTTCGGGCTGGCTCGCCGGCAGCCGGGTGCCGGTGGTATCGGCCGTGTGCAGGGTGTCGGCTACGATAGCGGAGTGAGGTGCAGCAGGGATAGGCATGGCGGTCGGGTGGTTAGATGGCAGCTATTTTGCGGATACTGGGGTCCCAGGCCGGAGCGTTTGAGATGTCGTCGATGGCCTCCTGAGGAGTCTGGGCCACTTGCCACAGGCGGGCGTGTTCGTGGCGCATGAAGTTCTCGTCGATAGCCTTGTTCAGCATCGCGATGAGGGGGTCGTAATATCCGTCGATATTAAGTATCACGATGGGGTTGAGGAAGAGCCCCAGTTGTTTCCATGTGATAATCTCGAAGAGCTCTTCCAACGTGCCGCAGCCGCCTGGCAGGGCAATGACGGCATCGGCCTCTTGGGCCATGCGCTCCTTGCGTTCGTGCATGTTGGCAGTTACTACGGTCTGGGTCAGACCCGGGTGGCACCACCCCTCGTCAATCATAAACTGGGGAATCACCCCCAGCACCTCGCCACCGTGGGCCAACACGCTGTCGGCCAGGGTGCCCATGAGCCCTTGGTTCCCGGCACCGCATACACATCGCATGCCTCGTTGGGCCAGGAGTTGCCCGATTTCGCGGGCCGCCTCGAAGTAATCGGGGTTTATTTTGGAACTGGATGCGCAGTAGACGCACACCGATTTTATCTTTTTCATTGTCACCAGCTTGAATCGCACTGCAAAGGTAACGCTTTTTTTTGAAAGACGGCGTGTCTACAGCGGGCTACCTTACAGCCAATGGTGCTCGCGATACCACTTCACGCACTCGTTTACCCCGCGCTCGAGGCTGTATTGTGGTTCGAACCCCAGTTCGTTGCGGGCATCGCTGATGTCGCATATCCAGTTGCGTTGCTTCATGATGCGGAACTTGTCGCGGTTCAGCGTGCTGGTCTTGCCCAGGAGAGCGGCACCCTTTTCGGCAATGACCGAGACAATCCAGAGTCCGGCGATGGGAATCTTCACCGGTATCACCCAACGCTTGCCCAATGCCGCGGCTACGTACCGGCGGAATTGCGACGAGGTGTAGGCCCTCCCCTCGGAGAGGAAATAGCCTCGGCGCGTCACGCCCCGGTCGATGGCCTTGAAGATGGCCTGCACCAGATCCTTCACGTAGATGAAGGTGATGAGCTGCGGCTTGTATCCTACGATGAAGTCGAATCCGCACTTGATACTCTTCATCATCAGGTAGTAATCTTTTTCGTAGGGCCCGTATACTCCGGTGGGGCGCATCACCACGTAGGGGAAGCCCTCGAGCGATTGCAGGTGTCGCTCGGCCTTCAGCTTGCTCTGTCCGTAACGGGTATTGGGGTGGGGTGTGTCGGTGGGGCGTATGGGGGTGAAGCCTTTTTCGTCGCCCAACCCCCAGGCTCCCAGGCTGCTCATGAGGATAAACTGCCTGGGCACCATGTCGGTAGCGACGAGGGCCTCGGTGAAATTCTTGACAAACCCGTAGTTGATGCGGTCGAAGTCGTCGGGGTTCTTGCACTTGGTCACTCCCAGGTTGTGCACGATGTAGTCCCACTTGCCATATTCCCGTTTGTGCTCGCGCAACTGGTCGGCCAGTAGGTCGGGGTTACCGTAGTTGAAGTCGATGAAACGGATGGCCGGGTTCTTGAGGTGTTCGCGCGAAGTGGTCTTGCGCACCCCGGCCCAGGTTTCGTATCCCCGCGAGAGGGCCTCTTCTACGATGAATCCGCCGATGAATCCACCGGCGCCGGTAATCAGTATTCGGGTACTCATAATGCAATTTCGTTTGGCGGGTAAAAGTAATAAGAAACCGGCGAAGTAGGGCTGTCGAACTGCGATTTTGTGAAATATAGCCGATAAATTATTATAAAAAGTTTATAATGAGGGGAGATTAACAATCTTTCATTATCTTTGCCGGGTATATGAAAACAGATAGACACCTCTTGCTCCCTCGGTAAAATGGTTTCGGCCTTTCCCGGGGTTGTTTTCGTGTGTGGCGTTTGTCTGTAGAACTGCCTGAAAATAAAGACAAAAGTAGTATAATGAAACGGTACAAATTACTGAACAATGTGTTGGGATGGGTGGTCTTCGTCGTTGCGGCGATTACCTATATCCTGACTTTGGAGTCGACCGCCAGTTTTTGGGACTGCGGTGAATTTATAGCTTCGGGATATAAACTGGAAGTGGGTCACCCGCCGGGAAACCCCATCTTCATGTTGACGGCCCGCTTCTTTGCCAACTTTGCCTCTTCGCCCTCGGGGGTAGCCTACATGGTCAACCTCATGTCGGGATTGTTGAGTGCCGCCACCATCTTGCTGCTGTTCTGGACCATCACCCGTCTGGCACAGAAGGTTGTGCTGCGTGAGGGCGAGACCGTCGAGACCATGTCGATGGGTCAGATGATTGCTATCCTGGGTTGCGGCGTGGTAGGTGCTCTGGCCTATGCCTGGTCCGATACCTTCTGGTTCTCGGCCGTAGAGGGCGAGGTTTATGCCTACTCCTCTTTCTGTACGGCACTCGTATTCTGGCTGATTCTCAAATGGGAGAGCGTAGCCGACGAGCCGCACTCCAACCGCTACATCATACTCATCGCCTACATCATCGGCGTGTCGATTGCGGTGCACCTGCTCAACTTGCTGTGTATCCCTGCCATCGTGCTGGTTTATTACTACCGCAAGTTCAAGAATACCAACCTGAAGGGCTCCATCATTGCCCTGTTGCTCTCGTTTGTGCTCATCGTGCTGCTGCTCTACGGACTGGTTCCCGGTTTCGTCGAGGTGGCCAGCTGGGTCGAACTGCTCTTTGTCAATGTCTTCCACCTGCCTTTCAACAGCGGTGTGGTATTCTACTTCTTCCTGATTGTAGGGGTTATCGCTTGGGCCATCTACGAGACTTACGCCCAGCGCAGCGAGAAGTTGATGAAGATTTCGTTCTTCATCAGTATCGTGCTGGTAGGTATCCCCTTCATCGGCGACGGTTATGTGATTGGCATCATCCTCTCGCTGGCCCTGGCCTACTACCTCTTCTTCATGCGCAAGCGTCCGTCGGTAGTGACCATGAACACGATTCTGCTCTCGTTGTTCGTCATCTTCATCGGTTACTCGTCGTATGCCTTGATTATGATACGTTCGACGGCCAACACGCCCATGGATCAGAACTCGCCCGAAGACATCTTCAGCCTCTCGGGTTACCTCAACCGCGAGCAGTATGGCGACCGTCCGCTCTTCTACGGGCAGACCTTCCCCGCCGAGGTGTTGCGCGATGCCAACGGTACGGCCGTGTCGACCCAGGGGAAACCCATCTGGAAGAAGAAACTGAAATCGTCGCCCGACGATCCCGACCGCTACATCATCACCGGGCACGACGAACACTACAAATACGAACCCGAGTTGTGCATGCTCTTCCCCCGCATGTACAGCGACAAGGCCGAACATATATCGGCTTATAAGGAGTGGACCAACTTCAAGGGCCGCCCCGTACAGGTGAAGACTCCCGACGGTACCAAGACGGTGATGAAGCCCACCTTCGGCGAAAACCTCGCCTTCTTCCTCGACTACCAGCTCAACTACATGTACTGGCGTTATTTCATGTGGAACTTCGCCGGCCGTCAGAACGATATTCAGGGCCACGGCGAAGTGCAGAACGGTAACTGGATAAGCGGCTTCAACTTCATCGACAAGCACATTGCCGGCGACCAGACCAACCTGCCCGACGACCTGAAGAACAATGCCGGCCGCAACGTTTTCTACATGATGCCGTTGTTGCTCGGTCTCATCGGTCTCTTCTTCCAGGCCTTCTCGGGCAAGAAGGGTATCGAGAGCTTCTGGGTCACCTTCTTCCTCTTCTTCATGACGGGTATCGCCATTGTCATCTACCTCAACCAGACGCCTTACCAGCCGCGTGAGCGCGACTACGCCTATGCCGGTTCGTTCTACGCGTTTGCCATCTGGATCGGGTTGGGTGTCGCCGCCATCTGGCGTGGCCTCAACTACCTGGCCAAGACGACCGACGAGCAGCCCAAGTCGACGGCGACTGCCGTGGTGGCTTTGCTCCTGTGCTTGTGTGTGCCCTTGCAGATGGTGAGCCAGACGTGGGACGACCACGACCGTTCGGGCCGCTATGTCTGCCGCGACTTCGGTATGAACTACCTCTCGAGTGTCGACGAGAACGCCATTCTCTTCACCAACGGCGATAACGATACCTTCCCCTTGTGGTATGTACAGGAGGTCGAGGGCTATCGCACCGATGTGCGGGTGTGCAACCTCTCGTATCTGCAGACCGACTGGTACATCGACCAGATGAAGCGTCCGGCCTACGAATCGGCAGCACTGCCCATCTCGGCCGACGAGTCGAAGTATGCCTATGACGTGCGTTCCTACAACTACGTAATCAACCGTCTGGCCGACTCGATTACGGTACGCAACGCACTCGACTATCTCTATAGCGATGAGTCGTGGACCAAGGATGTGCCGGGATACGGTGCCCTCAACCACCTGCCCACCAACCAGCTCTATATACCGGTCGATGCTAATGCCGTGGTGGCTTCGGGTACGGTAGCTCCCGCATTGAAGGACAGCATCGTTTCGCGCATCGTGCCCGACTTCTCCAACAAGCGGGGATTCACCATGAGCGAAATCGCCTCGCTCGACATCATCAACACCAATGCCGAGCAGGGCTGGAAACGCCCCGTCTATTTTGCCGTGACGGTGGGTAACAGCTACTACCTGGGTCTCGAGGACTACTTCTCGCGTACCGGTCTGGCCTATCAGGTGGTACCTTTGAAAGGGGTCAACAACAACATCAATACCGACAAGATGTACGACAATATGGTCAACCGCTTCCGCTGGGGCGGTATCGACCAGGTGACGAAAGAGCATCCGCTCTATCTCGACGAGAACGTGCGCCGCATGTGCAATACCATCCGTATGATGTTTGCCGACCTGGTAGAGCAGCTTATCAAGGAGGGCAAGAACGAAAAGGCCCTGACGGCTCTGAACCTTATCATGGAGAAGATTCCGGGCTGGCAGGTAACTCACGACCTTACGTCGCTGTCGTTCGGTCAGTCCTACCTCGAACTGGGCGAAACGGCCAAGGGCGAGGCTCTGCTCAACGAGATTCTTGAAAACTCGGCCGGCTACCTCAACTGGTACAAAGACCTCACTCCGGGTCAGCTCCGCTCCATCCGCAACGATTACGAGAAGCATGTCTACATCGTTCATGCCATCAACGAGCTGAGTACAGCCTACGGACTTACCGATTTGCAAAACAAGATTGCATCGCGTTTTGCCGTTCGGGAGTAATCGAATATAATCCTTTACGGGAGAGTGTCGGGGAGCTTGTTTCGCCGATTCTCTCCCGATTTTTTTCGTTAGATATATCATTTATGTTTATAGAGCAACCCCCGTTTTTTTATCGGATGCTGTTCCCCGAGGCCATCTGGCGCATCCCGGGCGATCGGAAGACCGTCTACCTGACATTCGACGACGGTCCTATTCCCCAGGTTACGCCGTGGGTGCTCGATGTCCTCGACTACTATTCGGTAAAGGCGACTTTCTTTTGTGTGGGCGAAAATGTGGCTCGCAATCCCAACCTCTTCCAGGAGTTGAGGCACAGGGGGCACCAGGTGGGCAACCACACGATGAATCACATACAGGGCATGTCGACCCCGCCCGAGAAATATGTGCGCAACGTGCTCAATGCCCACGACCTGATTCAGAGCCAACTCTTCCGTCCGCCCCACGGACACATGCTCCCCGGGCAGGCCAACCTGTTGAAAAAAGATTTCAGCATCATCATGTGGGATGTGGTGACTCGCGATTATAGCAACAAGCTCACAGGCGAACAGGTGTTTGGCAACGTGAAGCGCTATGCCCGCAACGGCTCCATCATTGTGTTTCACGACTCGATCAAGGCCGAGCGCAACCTGCACTATGCCTTGCCCCGAACCATAAACTGGCTGCGCGAAAATGGATTCATCTTCCGCACCCTTTGAGTGGCGAGAGCAGATTCGTAGCGAAGCCCTTCGGTTGGGTTTCGATGCGTGTGGCTTCGCTCGGGTCGACGAGGTAGAGCCCCGGGCCCGCGAGGCTTATCGCCGTTGGCTGGACGAGGGCAGGCAGGCCCAGATGGACTATCTGGGCAACTACCTCGACTTGCGCGATCATCCGGCCCTTCTCTACCCGGGAGCCCGCACCATCGTATGCGTGGCGCTCAACTACTATCCGGCCCGTTTCCAGCCGCAGGAGCATCCTCAGTTTGCCTACTATGCCTATGGCCGCGATTACCACGAGGTGATGCGCGACAAGCTGCGGCAGCTCGCCGCTTTCGTGGCCCCTCTCTCGGGCGATGCCGGGCGGGTGTGTTGCGATACCGCCCCTGTGCGCGAACGCTATTGGGCCGTGCAGGCCGGTCTGGGATTTATCGGCAGGAATGCCCAGTTGATTATCCCCGGTAAGGGCTCTTACTTCTTTCTGGGCGAGTTGCTTACGACACTCGCCTTGCCCCCCGACAAACCCTTGTCCAACCGCTGCGGCGACTGCTTGCTCTGCCGGGAGCATTGCCCTGTGGGGGCGCTCGATGAGCCGGGGCAGGTCGATGCCCGCCGCTGCATTTCGTGCCAGACCATCGAGAACCGCGGCGAGATACCGCCCGCGGTGGCTGACCGGATGGGCAACCGGGTCTATGGCTGCGACACCTGCCAGCAGTGCTGTCCCTGGAATCGGGCGGCTACTCCTTCGACGCACCCCGAGTTCGCCCCCTCGGACGAACTGCTCGCTCTCGACGCCGCCCGTTTCGAGGCGTTGACTCCCGACGATTTCAACCGCATATTCCGCCATTCGGCCGTGCGCCGGGCCAAGTATGCGGGGCTCATGCGCAACTTTGCCGTGTGGAAGAAAAACCGTAAATCGTGACGAATCGGCACAAAACGATACCATCGTACCCCCTTCACACCGATAGCCGGCTCTATCCTGTTCCCTTTTGAAATACATCCCTTGAGTGAGGGTAAAAAGAAACGAGGGCCCCACACCGATGTGTGGAACCCTCGCTATGCGGTTCGAAAGATTTTGGCTTTCGAGTGAGATTACTTCAGCAAGCTGTCGGGGTCGAGGTTGTTGTGCTCGATGTCGAGGAAGTATTTGTAGGTACCCACTTTCAGCTCGGCCGTAGCGGCATCGTCGCATACGATGATGCTCTTGGGGTGCATTTGCAGAGCCGTGATGGTCCACATTTGCGAAACGCCGCCCTCTACGCCCTGTTGCAAGGCACGGGCCTTGTTGTGGCCGTTGACAATGATGAGTACGTTGCGGGCAGCCATGACGGTGCCTACACCCACGGTGAGCGCCGTTTTGGGCACGAGGTTGGTATCGCCGCCGAAGAAGCGCGAGTTGGCGATGATGGTGTCTTGCGTCAGGGTTTTCACACGTGTGCGCGAGGTAAGCGACGAACCCGGTTCGTTGAAGGCGATGTGGCCGTCGGGGCCTACGCCGCCCAGGAAGAGTTCGATACCGCCGTAGGAGGCGATTTTAGCCTCGTAGCGGGCACACTCCTCTTCGGGGTTGGCAGCGTTGCCGTTGAGGATATTGACGTTCTCGGGACGGATGTCGATGTGCGAGAAGAAGTTGCTCCACATGAAAGTGTGGTAGCTCTGCTCGTGATCTTCGGGCAGGTTGCAATATTCGTCCATGTTGAAGGTAACGACGTTGCGGAACGACACGATACCTTTCTTGTTCAACTCGATGAGGTGTTTGTACATGCCCAGCGGCGACGAGCCGGTGGGGAGGCCCAGTACGAAAGGCTTCTCTTCGGTAGGGTTGAATTTATTGATGCACGATGCCACATAGTTAGCGGCCCAACGCGAAACTGCATCATAGGTTGGTTCGATAATCAGTCTCATGATTTTATAGATTTTTATGGATTTTAGCTTTCCCCAAA
The DNA here is from genome assembly GCF_002159975.1 of Barnesiella sp. An22. Lineage (GTDB taxonomy): Bacteria > Bacteroidota > Bacteroidia > Bacteroidales > Barnesiellaceae > Barnesiella > Barnesiella merdigallinarum. The sequence continues at coordinate 198,032 of NZ_NFJR01000002.1, forward strand.
AGTAATCATTTTTTGGCAAGTATCGACCGGCGGGTGAAAATTTTGTGTATTTTTCTAAAAATCGAATATACTTCCATCATTTTTCACCTTTTTTGTGTGGAAAAAATGTAAAGGAATCATTAAGTTTGTAACTCAAAAATACTATCGCGATGAAAACAAATCTTAGTTCTCAAATTAAACTGGACCGTATACCCAAACGGTATTACGATCCTGACGGTGAGTTGGAACTCGCGGCTCTGACGCGGGAAGAAAAGGTCTATACCAAAATCTTCGAAGGTTCCGACGAAGGTTCGGTATATGTGGCTCACGACATTGCCGAGTTGATTCAGAAATGCAAGGCCGAACATCGCCATTGCGTTCTCGCTTTGGGTTCGGGTGCAGCCACTCACTCGGTCTATGCCGAACTGGTGCGCATGTATCAGGCCGGAGAAATCAGCTTCTCGAATGTAATCGTGTTCAACATCGGTGAATACTATCCCTTGGCCGAAGGTGCTCCCGGTACCATGAGCCTCTTGAAAGAGCTTTTGCTCGACAAGGTGAATATCGACCCCGAGAATATCCATACGCCCAGCAAGATGGTTTCGAAAGAAGATCTCTTCGCATACTGCAAGAAATACGAGGAAGAGATCGAAGCCTGCGGCGGTATAGACCTGGCTCTGTGCGAAATCGGTGCCGTGGGTAATCTCGCCTTCAACGAACCGGGTTCGCAGCTCAACTCGTCGTGCCGTCTCATGTTGCTCGGTAGCGATGCCCGTCACGTGGCTTCGTCGCAATTCAATTCGAACGAGAATGTTCCCCGCTGTGCCATCACGCTGGGTATCTCGAACCTCATGTCGGCCCGTCGTATCATCTGCGTGGCCTGGGGTGAAAATCGCGCCAACATCGTGAAACGCACCATCGAGGGCGAAGTGACCGACCTCATTCCCTCTTCCTTCCTGCAGACCCATCGTCGTGCCAAAGTGGTGCTCGACCTTTCGGCTGCCGAGGCTTTGACGCGCATCAGCCGTCCGTGGCTCGTAACGTCGTGCGAATGGGACGAGAAACTCATCCGTCGGGCCATTGTTTGGCTCTGCAAGGTGACGGGTAAACCCATCTTGAAACTGACCGACAAAGACTACAACGACAACGGCTTGAGCGAACTCGTTGCCCTCTACGGTTCGGCCTACAACGTAAACATCCGCATCTTCAACTCGCTGCAACATACCATTACCGGTTGGCCCGGTGGTAAACCCAATGCCGACGACACTTTCCGTCCCGAGCGTGCTACTCCGTATCCCAAACGGGTTATCGTATTCAGCCCGCACCCCGACGACGATGTGATCTCGATGGGTGGTACCCTCAAACGTCTTGCCGTACAGAAACACGATGTACACGTGGCTTACGAGACTTCGGGCAACATTGCCGTAGGCGACGAAGATATGATGCGTTACATCATGCTTATCGACAACATCGCCAAGAAGTTCAAGTTCGATACCCCCGAGCTTCTGAAAGAGAGCAGCGAAATCCACAAATTCATCGAGCAGAAGAAAGACGGTGAGTCCGATACGCCCGATATTCGCTTTATCAAGACAATGATTCGTCGGGGCGAGGCTCGTACCGCCTGCAAATACATCGGCATCAAGCCCGAGAATGTTCACTTCCTGAACCTCCCCTTCTACGAGACGGGTACCATTAAGAAAGGCGATTTGACCGAAGCCGATATTCAGATTGTAAAAGACCTGATTGAGTCGGTTAAACCGCACCAGATTTTCGTAGCCGGCGACTTGGCCGACCCGCACGGAACTCACAAGGTTTGCCTCGATGCCGTTCTGGCCGCTATCGACGAAATCAAGGACGAAGAGTGGATGAAAGATTGCCGCATCTGGATGTATCGTGGTGCCTGGGCCGAATGGGAAATCGACCACATCGAAATGGCTGTGCCCCTGAGCCCCGAAGAGCTGCGTCAGAAACGTAACTCGATTCTCAAACACCAGTCGCAGATGGAGAGCGCTCCCTTCCTGGGCGACGACGAGCGTCTGTTCTGGCAACGTGCCGAGGATCGTAACAAAGCTACGGCCGACCTCTACGCCAGCCTCGGTCTGGCTTCGTACGAGGCCATCGAAGCCTTTGTAGAATATCATCCCATACGATAATCCGTAACCTGTATAGAGGGGCTGTATCGGCGTGATGCAGCCCCTTTTCTTTAAATAAGAAGAGACAACAAGAGGCAATACTTGTTTCGGGGACTGTTGCACAATGCCCCGGGGGGACTGTAAGAACCGGGGACCCTTCGTTTGCAAAGATCATACACACATACCTCATGTAAATATACCTATGAAACCACACCGAATTATCCTGATACGTCATGGCGAATGCTATGCCAATACCGACGAAAGCCAGTTTGCCACCGAACCCGACTACACGATAGAGCTGACTCCCCGAGGTCTCGAGCAGGCTCGTGAGGCAGGTGAAGCCCTGAAGGCGTTGGTTGGTGACGAACCGCTCTATTTCTATGTGTCGCCCTTCTGGCGCACCCGTTCTACCTTTGAGCAGGTGGCCCGGGCCTTTCCCCGTCGTCAGTTCGACTACAACGAGGAGCCCCGCCTCAGAGAGCAGGAGTGGGGCTACCTGCGCACCTATGCCGAGCTGAAGCGGTTGAAAGAGGAGCGTCGCCGCTACGGCACGTTTTACTACCGGTTTCCGGGCGGCGAGGCCGGCACCGATGTCTACGACCGCATCAACGACCTGCTGGGGTCGCTGCATCGCGATTTCCGCAGCCCCGACTTCCCGCCCAACTGTGTACTCATCACCCACTCGCTGGCCATACGCCTCTTTGTGATGCGGTGGTTTCACCTCACGGTCGAGGAGTTTGAAGAGATGGCTTCGCCCCGGAATGGCGACTTGGTGATACTCGAGTATGACGATGCCGCTCAGGAATACCGGCTGACGACTCCGCTCGCCCGGAATTCCGACACGGTGTTCCGTCGGCGGCCCATCCGGTTGCCCGACGAGTAATCGGAATCGGTGCGACGAAAAAGATCGTTTCCAGCTCTCGCGTTATAAACACAATACCCCCGAGGCGCGGGTGGCCTCGAGGGTATCGGTTATAATCGCATTCGACGGTTTAATTATACATATTCGGCCCAGTTGGTAAGAGCCATATCGCCCGATTTCAGGAACTCGTTGTGGAATCCGAAGGCGGCCTTCAGGTTGTGAGGCGTGTGGCCTTTGCCCAGTTTCAGGTAGTCCCACAACAGCTCTTTGTACATGGGGTGAACGCAGTTCTCGATGATGGTGTGAGCGCGTTGGATGGGCGATTTGCCGCGGAGGTCGGCTACGCCCTGCTCGGTGATGAGCACCTGTACCGAGTGTTCGCTGTGGTCGAGGTGCGAAACCATGGGTACGATGGCGCTGATTTTGCCACCTTTGGCAATCGAGGGGCAGGTGAATATCGAGAGGTAGGCATTGCGGGTGAAGTCGGCCGAGCCGCCGATGCCGTTCATCATCTTGGTACCGGTTACGTGGGTCGAGTTCACGTTGCCGAAGATGTCGGCCTCGAGGGCGGTGTTCATGGTGATGAGGCCCAGTCGGCGTACGATTTCGGGGTGATTCGATATTTCGCCCGGTCGCATGATGATTTTGTCGTGGAAGAAGTCGATGTTGCTGAACACCTCGTCTTGTTTGCCGTCGCTTATCGTCATGGAGCAGCAGCTGGCAAATTTGCATTTACCCTCTTTCATCAGGTCGATAACGGCATCTTGTATCACCTCGGTATACATTTCGAAGGCGGGGATGTCGGGGTTGGAGCCCAGACTGCCCAGCACGGCGTTGGCGATGTTGCCTACACCCGATTGCAGCGGCAGGAATTGGGGCGGGATGAGGCCGGCTTTCAACTGGCTTACGAGGAAGTCGCACACGTTGTTTCCGATCTTCATGGTGGTCTCGTCGGCCGGGGTGAAGGGTTTCACGCCGTCGAGCTTGTCGCTTTCGACGATGCCCACGATTTTCTTCGGGTCTACTTTAATGATAGGAGCACCGATACGGTCGCTGGGTTTGTAGATGGGAATCTCGCGACGGTAGGGCGGGTCGAGCGGTTGGTAAATGTCGTGCATGCCCCGCAGCTCTTTGGGGTCGTGGTGGTTCAGTTCGATGATGATTTTATCGGCCAGCGCGCAGAAGGTGGGAGTAGCACCCACACCGTTGCCCAGCAGGATTTCTCCGTTGGGGGTTACCTCGGTAGCTTCGACGATGGCCACGTTTACCTTGCCCAGAAATCCGTAACGCAGGTTTTGCGCCAGGTGCGAGAGGTGCATGTCGAAGTAGGCAATCTCGTTGGAGTTGACGGCTGCACGGGTATCTTTGTGCGACTGGTAGGGTGTACGGCTTCTGATGGCTTTTGCACGGGTGAGGGCGCCGTCTACGTAGTCGCTGGTCGAGGCACCGGTGTAGACGCCAATCTGGAAGGGGCGTCCGGCTGCATGTTCGGCCTCGGCCCGTTGGGCGATGGCGACAGGGACTACTTTGGGGGTACCTGCTGCAGTAAAGCCACTAAATCCTACATTATCGTTGTGGTGAACGAATTGAGCCGCTTCTTCGGCGGTAATAAAATTAAATGCCATATCTATGATAAATTTTGTTGTTTTTGAGATATTTCAAGGTTAAGGTGTTTCTCGGTTTCAGTATTTTCTATTCAGTATTTCTGCAGCGATGACCGCTTTTCGCCAATCTATATCGCTTATATCTATTGATTCAGTCTCTGCTTCGGATTCCTGTACCGGTACGGTTTGTGTCACGGGTCGGGCAGATGTTTGCGGACGGGCGAGCGCCGATTTTCCCTCCTCCTCGGGTGTCAGTATCGTTGCTGCCGGTTCGGGTTTTGGGACGGTCGCAGCCGGCTGTTCTGCAGGTCGAGGCTGTGGTCGCCATTCGGTTTGAGGTTCTCTTCGCTCCAGGGGCTGCACCTGAGGGCGGCGAGACGGTTGCGGCTGCGCTCTTCGGGGAGCTCGGGGGATATATTCATCGGCCTCGTGAGCCTTTCGCTCCTCCTCTTCGTGAGCTCGGCGCAGCTCTGCGAAAATTTCGTCCAGGGTAAGTGGTGTGGAAGCATCTCGACTCTCTTCCTGCTCTTCTCGCTGAGGGGCCTGAGTGGAGGCTTCGGGAAAGATGGTTCGACCAGGTTGTCTTCCCGGTTGATTTTTAGAGCTTTGTTGCTTTTTGGAACCAACGGAATTGATGGCAAGAATGACCAACCCGATGATTATAGCGACGATTATCTCTGAAAAATCCATCTCTTTTTACTATTTTTGTCCTCAAATATAGAGTTTTATTGAGAATCTTCCAAATTTTGGAGCTCTATAAAATAACTAAGAGCTGTTTCTCAACAACTCTTAGCCGATTTAACCTAAACCTTAACTATGAAAAAATTTCATGTAATGTGATTGCAAAGAAAATAATTATTTTTTAAAAAACAAATTTTAGAAAAGAAAATATTACTTTTTTGTCGATTTTGTTGATAAATTAAAATTGAATGAAGAATAAAACGGATAGAATGAAAAATATGGAAGCGACTGAACCCCCCGTTGGGCAGCCGGTTGCAGAGAAGAAACTCTTTATCGAAACTTATGGTTGCCAGATGAATGTGGCCGACAGCGAGGTGGTGGCTTCGATCATGCAGATGGCTGGTTACACCTTGTGCGATAATATCGAGGATGCCGATGCCATTTTCGTCAATACCTGCTCCATTCGCGACAATGCCGAGCAGAAGGTGCTCTCGCGTCTGGCCTACTTCCAGTCGTTGCGCAAGCATCACAAGCATTTGGTGGTAGGGGTGTTGGGCTGCATGGCCGAGCGGGTGCGCGAGCAACTCATTGCCGAGAACGGCGTCGATTTGGTGGCTGGTCCCGATTCGTACCTCGACTTGCCCAATCTGGTAGGGGCTGCCGAACATGGCGAGAAGGCGGTGAACGTAGAGCTCTCGACTACCGAGACCTATCGCGAGGTGATTCCCTCGCGCATCGGGTTGAACCGCATTTCGGGTTTTATCTCCATCATGCGGGGGTGCAACAACTTTTGCTCCTATTGTATTGTACCCTATACCCGCGGGCGGGAGCGCAGCCGTGAGCCCGAGAGCATTCTGGGCGAACTGGCCGACCTCAAGGCCAAGGGCTTCAAGGAGGTGACGCTGCTGGGGCAGAATGTCAACTCGTATCGCTACGAGCGGGCCGACGGCACGGTGGTCGATTTTCCCGCCCTGCTGGCTCTGGTGGCCCAGGCTGCCGGCGAGATGCGGGTACGCTTCACCACGTCGCACCCCAAGGACATGAGCGACGAGACCCTCCACGTCATCGCCGCCTGGCCCAACCTGTGCCACCACATACACCTGCCGGTACAGTCGGGCAGTAACCGCATTCTGAAACTGATGAACCGCAAGTATACCCGCGAATGGTATCTCGACCGCATTGCCGCCATCCGTCGCATCTTGCCCGATTGCGGCATCACGACCGACATGTTCAGCGGCTTCCACTCCGAAACCGAAGAGGATTTCGAAGAGACCCTCTCGCTCATGCGCGAGGTAGGATTCGACTCGTCGTTCCTCTTCAAATACTCCGAGCGTCCCGGTACGTATGCCTCGAAGCATCTGCCCGACGATGTACCCGAGGAGGTGAAGATTGCCCGCCTGCAACGCATGATCGACTTGCAGAACGAGCTCTCGCTCGAGAGCAACCGCCGCGACATCGGCCACGAGTTCGAAGTGCTGGTCGAGGGTTTCTCGAAGCGTTCGCGCGAACAGCTCTTCGGCCGCACCTCGCAAAACAAGGTGGTGGTCTTCGACAAGGGCAACCACCGTATCGGCCAGTTGGTGCGGGTACGGGTGACCGACGCCTCGTCGGCTACCCTGCTGGGCGAAGCGTTGGACTAAACTCCCGAGTGTCTTATGGAAAAAGTGGTTAAAGATAAACTGTGGACACCCAGCTTCTGTGTGGTGGTGGCCGGGAACTTCCTGCTCTTTTTTGCCTTCTACCTGCTGTTGCCGGTATTGCCCATGTATTTGAGCGAGGCCTTTGCCGCCAGCCGTTCCACGGCCGGTTTCATACTCTCGTCTTATACCATCACTGCCCTGATGATACGCCCCTTTGCCGGGTATATGGTCGACACCTTTCCCCGCAAGCCGCTGCTGCTCATCTGCTATTTTGTCTTTTTGCTCTTCTTCGGCGGCTATCTGCTGGCCGGCACGCTGCTCCTGTTTGCCATCATTCGGGCCGGGCACGGGGTCGCATTCGGTCTGCTCACCGTCTCGAACAGTACGGTGGCTATCGATGTGATGCCCTCGTCGCGACGGGGCGAAGGCATAGGCTACTACGGGGTGAGCAACAATCTGGCCATGGCTGTCGGACCCACACTTTCACTTTATATACACGATGCTTATGCCAACTTCGACTATATCTTTTTGCTCTCGATGGTATCGGCTACTATCGGACTGATTGCCGTTTCGACCATCAAGATGCCCTACCGGCGCGACCCGGTACCCGAGAAGCCGCCCATCTCGCTCGACCGGTTTCTGCTGCTGAGGGGTATGCCCGAAGCGGTTACGCTCATCTTCTATTCGTTCAGCTACGGGGTGCTGTCGACCTATCTGGCTGTCTATGGCAAGGAGGAGCTGGATATCGAGTCGGGGGCCGGGTTTTTCTTCATTCTGCTGGCTATCGGCCTTATCCTGTCGAGGCTCGCCTCGGGGCAATGGCTCAATCGCGGTTTCGTTACCCGCAACATTTTCGTGGGCATGTTGCTGTCGCTGCTCGGTTACCTCATCTTCGTAGGGGTGCGTAACGAGTGGGGCTACTACGGTGCGGCGGTGGTGCTGGGTTTGGGTTACGGCTGCATCTGTCCGGCTTATCAGACGATGTTTATCAATCTGGCTCCCAATAATCAGCGGGGTACAGCCAACTCGACCTACCTCACAGCCTGGGACTTGGGGGTAGGGCTGGGGGTCCTTATCGGCGGACAGATTGCCGACCTCACCAATTATGCTACGGTCTATGCTACCGCTTGTGTGCTCTGCACGATAGGATACCTGCTCTTCCGGTTCAAGACGGCAGCCCATTTCGAAAAATATAAGTTGCGATAGAAAATGTTAAAATATGTGAATAAAAAGAGCAATTTCGCCCAGATAGACTTTATTTTGCATAAAATTTGGGCTAATAATATCCTTTTGTTTTCTGGTTCGTTAAAAGAAAGGGGTAGGAACGTCGAAATAGGTGTCTAACAGAGGCGTAAAATCCTCACAGAACAAAAGGCTTGATTTGGTAAAAAAGAGAGATATGAACAACAAGGCTTCTTTCAGCAAACGGATTTCTTTTCTGAATGCTCGAATGACTTCGACATTAAGCGTGTCGCTGGTCCTTTTCATCTTGGGGATTATGGTCTTGATGGGCTTTTTGGCCAACAATCTCTCCCGTCATGTCAAGGAGAATATAGGCTTCTCGATTGTCCTCAACGAGTCGGCCGGCGAACAACAGGTGCACCAGTTGCAACGCATGCTCGAGCGGGCCGACTATGTGAAGGCTGCCCAGTACATCTCGAAAGAGGATGCCCTGAAGGAGGTGATGATCGAGTTGGGCGAAAATCCCGAAGATGTGTTGGGGGTCAATCCCTTGCAATCGTCGATCGAGGTCAAGCTCAAAGCGGACTATGCCAATACCGACAGTCTTGCCGTTATTGAAAAAGGCCTTCGCGACCAGGTAATCGTGAGCGACATCCTCTATCAGAAAGACCTCATTCAGTCGGTCAACGACAACATGAGCCGCATCGGCCTCATCTTGCTGGCGTTGGCCATTGTGCTGATGATTATATCGTTTGCCCTGATTAGCAATACCATCCGGTTGGGTGCCTACTCCAAGCGATTCCTCATTCACACGATGAAGCTGGTAGGTGCTACCCCGGCCTTCATACGGAGGCCATTTATTGTCTCCAATGTCATCAACGGCATTGTGGCCTCGGTCATTGCCATGCTGCTCCTCTCGGGGTGTGTCTATTACCTCATGTCCGAGATGGAAAACTTCACGACACTTGTGTCGGTACCCATGATGCTGCTGGTATTCCTCACCGTGCTGGTGCTGGGTATTATCCTGTCGGCCGTCTCGGCCTATTGGGCCGTGAACCGTTATATCCGCATGGATAGAGACGACTTGTATTATGTGTGATAAAAAAACAGTATAACCATATGAAATCTCAAGAAAAGAAATCGGCACCGGTGCTTTCCGACACGGAGCAAAAGGCCTCGTTTGCTCTGGGAAAAGCCAATATTAAGCTCATTGCCATATCGTTTGCCGTGATTGTAGTCGGCTTCCTGCTGATGCTGGGGCCCGGTACTACCCCCGAGGCATATAACCCCGACATCTTCAGTTTTCGTCGCATTGTGCTGGCCCCCGGCATAGCCTTCGTGGGGTTTGTCTTCATGGTCTATGCAATCATGCACAACTCTAAAAAGAGACAATAAGGCAGTTTGATATTTCTGTTTAAATTTTCAAGAAAGTGGATTTTTTAGAAACGATTATTATCGCCATTGTAGAGGGACTGACCGAGTTTTTACCCGTTTCCTCTACGGGGCACATGATTATTACACAGAGTGTTCTGGGTGTAGAAAGTACTCCCTTTGTAAGGGCATTTACGGTCATTATACAGTTCGGTGCTATCTTGTCGGTGGTATGTCTCTATTGGAAACGGTTTTTCCGGCTCAATCGCACTCCGCTCCCGGGCAATCCCTCGGCCTTGCGGCGTTTCCTGCACACCTACGATTTTTACTGGAAGTTGCTGGTGGCATTCATCCCCGCTGCCATATTCGGTTTGCTCTTGGGCGACTGGATTGATACCCTGCTCGAAAACGTGGTAGTCGTTGCCGTCATGCTGGTTATTGGCGGTATCTTCATGCTCTTCTGCGACCGGATATTCAACAAGGGCAGCGACAACACCGAGCTTACCGAGAAACGAGCATTTTACATAGGATTGTTCCAATGTATCGCCATGATACCGGGTGTATCGCGTTCGATGGCGACCATCGTGGGCGGTATGGCACAGAAACTTTCGCGCAAGGCGGCAGCCGAGTTCTCGTTCTTTCTGGCTGTTCCCACCATGTTTGCGGCAATGGCATACAAGATGCTGAAGCTGTTTTCAGAACCTGAAGGAGCCGATTTGATTATGAACAACATGGGTACTTTGTTGTTGGGCAACGTAGTTGCCTTTGTGGTAGCCTTGCTGGCCATCAAGTTTTTCATCGGTTTCGTTACCCGCTATGGATTCAAGGCCTTCGGGTGGTATCGTATAATAGTGGGTGGTGTGATTCTCGTCATGTTGTTGACGGGACATAACTTAACGATTATGTAATGTGTAATGGATTTTAACGAAGGCGAAATCATATATATCGACAAACCGCTGCATTGGACCTCGTTCGATGTCGTCAAGCGAATCCGTTTGCGAATCTTGCGCAGGCTCAAGCAGAAGAAACTGAAAGTGGGTCATGCCGGTACACTCGACCCCCTGGCTACGGGAGTGATGATTGTCTGCACCGGGCGGGCCACGAAACGCATCGAGGAGTTTCAGTATCATACCAAAGAGTATATCGCCACCTTGCAGTTGGGTGCGACTACCCCCTCGTTCGATCTGGAGACCGAAATCGATGCACACTACCCGCACGAGCACATCACCCGCGAGAGCGTAGAGCGAACATTACCGCGTTTTGTCGGTTCCATTATGCAGGTGCCTCCCTCCTATTCGGCTTGTAAAATCGAGGGTCGCCGTGCCTACGACATGGCGCGCAAGGGGCAGGAGGTAGAGCTTAAACCCAAGGAGCTGGTGATCGACGAAATCGAGCTGCTCTCCTGCGAATTGCCCATTATCCGGATACGGGTCGTTTGCAGCAAAGGGACTTACATACGGGCTTTGGCCCGTGACATCGGGGTGGCCCTCGGCAGTGGTGCCCATCTGGTGGGGCTCGTGCGTACACGGGTAGGCGATGTGACGCTTGCCGATTGCCTGTCGGTCGACGAGGTGGCCCGGATGATTGACGAGGCCCCCTTGACAACCTCCGAAGAAGATAAAAACGAAGAAAGTAATAACGAACAAATATGAAACTGTCCCAATTCAAATTTAAATTGCCCGAAGCGCAAATCGCTCAATACCCGGCAAAAAACCGGGACGAGTCCCGGTTGATGGTCATCGACCGGAAAACGGGAAAGATTGAACACCGCATCTTCAAAGAGATTATCGACTATTTCGAAGAGAAAGATGTGTTTGTATTCAACGACACCAAAGTCTTTCCTGCACGCCTCTATGGCAATAAAGAAAAAACCGGTGCCAAAATCGAGGTATTCCTTCTGCGCGAGCTCAACGAAGAGAATCGCCTGTGGGACGTTCTGGTAGAGCCGGCCCGTAAGATACGTATCGGCAACAAACTCTATTTCGGCGACGACGACTCGATGGTGGCCGAGGTAATCGACAATACCACCTCGCGCGGCCGTACGTTGCGATTTCTCTACGACGGCTCGCACGACGAGTTCAAAGAGGCCCTCTACAAACTGGGCGAGATGCCTTTGCCGGCCTATATCACCCGTCCGGTCGAGGAGCTCGATGCCGAGCGCTATCAAAATATCTTTGCCCGTCACGAAGGGGCCGTGGTTACTCCCGCTGCCGGGCTCCACTTCAGCCGTGAGCTGTTGAAGCGCATGGAGATCAAGGGCATCGACTACGGCTTCCTCACCCTCCATTCGGGCCTGGGTAACTTCCGTGAAATCGATGTCGAAGACCTTACCAAGCACAAAATGGACTCGGAGCAGCTGATTGTGACCCCCGAGCTCGTCGAGCTCGTCAACCACGCCAAGGATGGCGGCCACAAGGTGTGCGCCGTGGGTACCTCGGTGATGCGGGGTATCGAGAGTGCGGTCAGCACCGGCGGCCACATGAAGACCTACGACGGCTGGACCAACAAGTTCATCTTCCCGCCCTACGACTTTACGGTAGCCACCAGTCTGGTGACCAACTTCCACATGCCGCTTTCGACCATGCTGATGATGGTAGCGGCATTCGGCGGATATGAAATTGTCCTCGAGGCCTACGATGCTGCCCTCAAGGAGGGGTATCGTTTCGGTGCCTATGGCGACGCCATGCTCATTCTGTAATTGGTAAGATATCAGGGACGCTCTTGTCCCGGAAGATACAGAGAACCTTGTTGCACCTTGGGGACAAACGGTGCGGCAAGGTTCTCTCTCTTATAGAGAGATTACTATCTCGCCTTTTTTATTATGTTGCTGGAATAGATAACAATTTGGTTGGTTCGATTGGATATCCGATTGAACAATGGAATAGATGCCTTTTTTGCTGTTTTATAGCAGTATAGTTTCCATATGGGAGTTGGTATAGGCCTCTATTCGTTGCTGGTTTCAGGAAACTTTTTTCTATTCTGGTTTTCAAAAGTTTCCCGAAAAAGGAAACTTTTGTCTCGAAATTTGTTGTTTGGTTATCGCGAATTTGTGTAACTTTGTACCCGCATTCCGGTTCGGCCCCGTTGTACGATGGTGTCGATAAAAAGGGAATCGGGTGAGAATCCCGAGCAGTCCCGCTGCTGTAATTCCTGTGAAAGTCCCGTGACACGAGCCACTGACGAGAATCTGTTTCTGTAATGTCGGGAAGGCGTCATCGGGGCAGGGAAGAGCCAGAAGACCTGCCGGAGTGAGAGAGAAGCAAAAGGACGTTCGAGGAGACGTCCGCAGTATCCAACCCTAAACAACTTATCAACATGGATTATGCAGGCATTACCATTGCCAAGCGCGATGGTGCCCAAGAGAGTTTCTCGATTGCCAAAATCGAGCGGGCTATTGCCAAGGCCTATCGGGCCGATGGTATCGACGACGAAACTGCGGTGAAACAGATTGCCGGCGAGGTGGCCGCCGCCATCGACAAGAGCGAGATTTCGGTCGAGGAGATTCAAGATCTGGTCGAGCGCCATCTGATGCGGCGCAACCCTTCGGTGGCCAAGCGCTTCATCATCTATCGCGAGTGGCGCACCAAGGAGCGCGAGAAACGCACCTCGATGAAGCAGGTGATGGACGGCATCGTGGCTGTCGAGAAGAACGACGTGAACCTGAGCAACGCCAACATGTCGTCGCATACGCCGGCCGGGCAGATGATGACCTTCGCCTCGGAGGTGACCAAGGATTACGCCTACAAGTATCTGGTGGGGGTGCGCTACGGGCGGGCGCACCGCGAGGGCGACATTCACATTCACGACCTCGACTACTATCCCACCAAGACGACTACCTGCGTGCAGTACGACCTGGAGGATATTTTCAACCGCGGTTTCCATACCAAAAACGGAACCGTGCGCACGCCTCAGTCGATACAGAGCTACGCCACGCTGGCCACTATCGTGTTCCAGACCAACCAGAACGAGCAGCACGGCGGGCAGGCCATCCCGGCTTTCGACCACTTCATGGCACCGGGGGTGCTGAAGAGTTTCCGCAAACATCTCGAGACGGCCATCGACTTCATCTTGCGCCTGCATGGCGAGAGCGACCATCCGTCGCTGCGAGAGGCGATAGCCGACTCGGTCGCCTCGATAGCCGATACGGAGGTGCAACAGGCTGCACTGGCCGACCGCCTGCAGACTCTGGGCCTGACTCTCTCGGCCAATGAGTTGCGCACCGCCTGGACACAAAGCTACGAGACTACCCGCAAGGATACCCACCAAGCCATGGAGGGGTTGGTGCACAACCTCAACACCATGCACTCGCGGGGTGGCAACCAGGTGGTTTTCAGTTCGATAAACTACGGTACCGATACCTCGCCCGAGGGGCGCATGGTCATACGCGAGCTGCTCTCGGCTACAACCGAGGGGTTGGGCCACGGCGAGGTGCCGGTCTTCCCGATACAGATTTTCAAGGTGAAGAATGGGGTATCGTACAGCGACGAGGATTATGCTGCGGCGATGGCCGACTTCGAGGGGGCGATGGCGGGACGTATCCCATTCAAGGCGCCCAACTTCGACCTGCTGCTCGAGTCGTGCCGGACCACGGCCACTTCGCTCTTTCCCAATTTCGTATTTCTCGATACCGACTACAACCGGAACGAACTTTGGCGGGCCGACGACCCCGACCGCTTCCGCTACGAGGTGGCCACGATGGGTTGCCGTACCCGGGTATTTGAAAACCTGCACGGTGCGAAGAGTTCGTGGGGGCGGGGCAACCTCTCCTTTACCTCGATGAATATGCCGCGCCTGGCCATCGAGGCGCGTCGCGAGGCCGAAGAGCTGCACCCCGACGGCGACAAGCACGCCATCCGCCGCGAGGCCCGTATCCTCTTTCTCGAGAAGGTGCGCACCACCGCCTCGATGATTGCCGAGCAGTTGCACGAGCGGTACGAATACCAGCGCAAGGCTCTCGCCCGTCAGTTCCCTTTCATGATGGGTAACGACGTGTGGAAGGGTGGCGGACGGCTGAATCCCGACGATGAGGTGGGCGACGTAATCAATAGCGGTACGCTGGGCATCGGTTTTATCGGCGGCCACAATGCCATGTGTGCCATCTACGGCGAGGGGCATGCCCGCAACGAGGAGGCCTGGCAGACGCTCTACGATGCCGTGATGGTGATGAACAACGTGGTCGAGGAGTACAAGAGCCGCTATGGGCTCAACTACTCGGTACTGGCCACGCCGGCCGAGGGTCTCTCGGGTCGCTTCACCCGTCTGGACCGCAAGCGCTACGGGGTTATCCCCGGCGTGACCGACCGCGACTACTACGTCAACTCGTTCCACATCGACGTGAAGGAGCCGGTGACCATCGTCGAGAAGATTCGTAAGGAGGCCCCCTTCCACGCCATTACGCGGGGCGGACACATCACCTATGTCGAGCTCGACGGCGAGGCGAAGAAGAATGTATCGGTCATCTTGAAAATCGTGAAGGTGATGCACGACGAGGGCATCGGTTACGGTTCGATAAACCACCCGGTCGATACCTGCCGTGCGTGCGGCTACCGGGGTGTCATCTATACGCAATGCCCGGTGTGCAAGAGCGAGAACATCTCGCGCATGCGTCGCATTACCGGCTACCTTACCGGCAGCCTCGAGTCGTGGAACTCGGCCAAGCAGGCCGAAGAGCGCGACCGGGTAAAACACAAGTAAATGGAAACACTGCACCTGATCAATGTCTACCCCGAGACCATCTCCGACGGTTTCGGGGTACGCTATTCCATCTATCTGGCCGGCTGTACGCACCATTGCCGGGGGTGCCACAATGCCGGCAGCTGGAATCCCCGGGCGGGCGAGCCGCTCACCGAGGCTTTGCTCAATCGCATCATCGCCGAAATCAGGTCCAATCCGTTGCTCGACGGCATTACCCTCTCGGGGGGCGACCCCTTTTACAATCCGCCGGCCCTGCTGGCTCTGTTGCGGCGCCTCAAGGCCGAGACGGGATTGAATATCTGGTGTTATACGGGCTATACCTACGAGGTGCTGTTGGACGATGAGGCCCGGCGACCTTGCCTCGAGTATATCGACACGCTGGTCGACGGCCCCTTCGTGCAGTCGCTCTTCGATCCCACGCTACCCTTCAGGGGCAGCAGCAACCAGCGCATTCTGCACCTGTCGCAGGGGCAGAAAACAGAATGAGGCAATTCAGTGTTTACACGGCTCGGTAGTAATCTTGCAGGAGGCAGCGGGCTATGAAATCCCAATTATCGGCCACGAGCTGCGGGTTGCCGTCGGCAAAGCAGGCATCGGGCAGCAAGCCGTGCGAGCAGAGGTAGAGCAGCAGGTCTACGGGGCAACGTCCCGGCACGGTGAGCAGCGATATGGCCCCTTTGCGAGCCTCCTCGGGGTTGTACCAGGGGTTGGCCGGGTCGGCTATGTATTGGGCAATATCCGAGGCCACCAGCATCCCTTTATAGGGAGTTACGTAGAGGACGAAATTCTTTTTGTGAGCCAGGTGCGACAGGTGTCCGCCTTCGGTCTCGCCCCATTGCATCCCTTCGGTGAGGAAGCGGTCGAGCTCGGCATACGAGCCGATATACTTCACGGGGCTGCCGCCCGTCGATTGGGTGAACTGCTGGTAATAGGGGTGCAGCTCTTTCTGCTCTTCGAGCTCTTCGGGCAGGGTGTGTTGCCACAACAGCGACACCCATTCGTGAGCAAAGAGGGCCAGCGGTCCGGCCGGCAGGGTGTAGAGCGACTCGCGGCGCAGTTTTTCGAGTCGGTTCAGTTTCTCTTTGTCGGTGTGATTCGGTTTGCTGTGCACCTCGTGCAGCAGTTGGCGGGCCAGTGAGCGGTTCGACGGTCCCAGCAGGAACGATTCCCAAAAGAGCCATTCGGCAAAGCGGTACCGCGCCTCGGGGTCGGAGGTATCGTTCAGTTCGGGTTGGCAAAACTCTTGCAGCAACGGCGAGTCGGGTGCCGTTTCGTATTCGCTCTCAAGCAGATTGTAGATGGGGTCGGCCGTGGCGATGAGGTCGGCATCGAGAGGCGACAGCACCTCGTGTTCGTTGCCGTAGGCAGCCGACAGATACCACAGCAGCACCCGCACGTCGTCGCGGTTCACCTCGCCTTCGTAGTAGGCTTCGGGGGTAAAGAAGGGCAGTGTACGCCCGTAGAAAGCCTGGTGCTGGGCCACGAATGCCGCCCACAGCCCGGTGCCCGACAGGATGTCGGCAAAGTAGCCCACGAGGTCGCAGCAGATTGATTTTACCGCGCCGTCGCTCCAGCGCGTCTTCAGCGGCGATTGTTTTATCTCGTCGTACAGCCGGTTGGCCAGTCGCGTGTAGTAGCGGTCGCTGTCAGTGGTGGGGGTATAGGGCTGCCGCGCCAGCCATTGTTGCAGGGTGATGTTCATGTGGTCGTCTTTTAGAGGGTGATACAAAGGCAGGCAGACCGGGTAGCGGCCCGCCTGCAAGTCGATTAAGCCTCGCCGCCGGGAGCCATGAAGGGAGGCATGCCTCCGCCCCGTTGTTGCGGGTCGTTCATCTGGATGGGACCGAACTGGGATTCATATTTGCGGATGTTGTCCTGCAGGGCGAAGAGCAGCCGTTTGGCATGCTCGGCCGTGAGGATGATGCGCGATTTCACCGGTGCTTTGGGAGCGCCCGGAGTTACCCGGATAAAGTCGATGACAAACTCCGACGGAGCGTGCGAAATGATGGCCAGGTTGGAGTAGGTACCTTCGGCTACGGCAGCCGATAACTCTATTTGAATCTCTTTTTTCTCTTCCATGATGTCAGTTTAGTTTGAAATAATAATATTTATAATTGAAATTTACTTGGTTCACATATACTTGCAGCGTGGTGTAGGGGCGGTTGCGATACCCCTCGATGTTGAACGACGAGTAGAGGTTGCTCCAGTGTCCCTCGGGGTCGTCGTTGCGGCTGTGGCGCAGCTCCACCTTGAGGGTATCGCCCTCGAGGGTCGATTCGTCGGCTACGAGCATGATGCTGTGCGGCTGGCTGTGGTAGTCGATACGGTAGCGCAGGTTGAGGAAATCGCCCGTTTTCCAGATGCTTTGCAGGTAGAGGGTATCGTCGGGCAACTCGGTCATCCGCTCGTGCGAGACCAGCCGCAGGGTATCGAAGTGGATGGCCGAGAGGGCCTGCACCTCTATCCGTTTGCGGGTCGTGCTCAACTCCTCGACGGGGCGGTATTGCAGCAGCACGCGCACCCCTTCGGCCGTGCGGCTCTCGTCTACCGCGCCGATGGGGCAGAGGGTATCCATCGGGGACGAGTCGGTGGCCTGGCAGGTGAAGTAGGTCCCTTCGTTGCCCCGGTGGCAAGTGACGATGTCGGCATAGAAGATGCCGTAGAGATCCTCCTCCTTCTCGCAGGCCGTCAACAGCAGCAACGGCACGGCGAGCAGCCACCAGCGACGGGCGACGTGTCGTTTCATACCTCGGCCTCCTCCTTCCCGGCCGGTTCCACGATAGAGCCGTCTTTCATAAAGAGGATGCGGTCGGTCATTTGGGCCAGTGTCTCGTCGTGGGTGACGATGACGAAGGTCTGCTTGAACTCGTCGCGCAGGTCGAAGAAGAGCTTGTGCAGCTCGATTTTGTTTTTCGAGTCGAGGCTGCCCGAGGGTTCGTCGGCCAGAATTACCGAGGGACGGTTGATGAGGGCCCGGGCCACGGCCACCCGCTGCTTCTCGCCGCCCGAGAGTTGGGCCGGTTTGTGTGCCAGCCGGTCGCCCAGACTCAGAAAGTCGAGTATCCGCTTGGCCTCCCGCTCCGCCTCCGAGCTGTTGCGTCCGCCGATGAGGGCGGGTATCATCACATTTTCGAGGGCCGAGAACTCGGGCAACAGTTGGTGAAACTGGAAGACAAACCCGATGTGTCCGTTCCGGAATCGGGCCATCTCGCGGTCGGGCAGGTTGTCTACCCGCTTGCCGTCGTAGCGTATCTCGCCGCAATCGGGCTTGTCGAGGGTACCGACAATTTGCAGCAGCGTGGTCTTGCCGGCGCCGCTCGCTCCTACGATGGCAACAATTTCGCCCTGCTCGATGGTGGCGTCGATTCCCTTCAGCACCTCGAGCGAGCCGTAGCTCTTGTGTATGTTTTTAATCTCTATCATGATTCCGTAAGTTTTCGTATCACGTAGCTGGCCAGATGGCAGCCAAACAGGGCCGGCAGATACGACAGGGTGCCCACGGTCGACTTCTTGTTGCGCTCGCCCTCTACGGCTATGACGGCGTGCGGGTCGGCCTGTTCGGTCGAGAATACCGTTTTCAGTCCCTTGGTGATGCCTGCCTTGCGCAGCCGCAGCCTTACGGCCCGGGCCAGTCCACAGTGATAGGTGTCGGCGATGTCGGCCAGGCGAATGGCCGACGGGTCTTTGCGGCCACCTGCACCCATCGACGAGACGATGCGCACCTTGTGACGCAGGCAATAGGTGATGAGGGCAATCTTGGGCGCCAGGGTGTCGATGGCATCGACTACGAAATCGACCGGTTCCCGCTCGAGCAGGGCCGGGATGTCGTCGGCTTCGAGGAATCGCTGTTCGGCGGTGAGCTGCAACTCGGGGTTGATGTCGAGCAGACGCTCGGCCATCACCTCGGTTTTGGGTCGCCCCAGCGTGCTGTGCAGCGCTACGAGCTGGCGGTTCAGGTTGCTCTCGGCCACCGTGTCGCCGTCGACGATGGTCATGCGGCCTACGCCGGCCCGGGCAATCATCTCGGCTGCATAGGCACCCACGCCTCCAACACCCACCACCATCACATGGGCGCGTTGCAATCGCTCCATGGCGGCATCGCCCATCAGCAGGCGGGTTCGCGACAGCCACTCTTCGTTCATCGTATCTTCTCTTTTTGTATTTTATCAATTTACGAAGATACTCTTTTTTTGGAGAAAATCGGAATCCCCGTCCGTAAAATGAATGTTCGCGGCTTCATTTTCCCGACGGAATTGCTTGAATGTGAGCGGAGATACCGTTTCGTAGAATTTGTTTCGTCGTCCATTTATGCTATCTTTGCTTGTGAAAGTCCCCGCCTCGACGGTTGGGTCGCTTACCCGATTTGCCGGACGGAGGGGACGAGCATAACCCTTAAAACCGAAAGAACGATATGGATATTGTATGGATTGTTTTGGGAGTCTTGTGCCTGCTCGTGGGGCTGGCCGGCTGTTTTCTTCCCGCACTGCCCGGGCCGCCGCTGGCCTATGTGGGTATGTTGTTGCTGCACATTACCGAGCGGGTGCAGTTTACTGTCACGCAACTGGTTGTGTGGGCCATTCTGGTCATTGTGGTGCAGGTGCTCGACTACTTCACCCCGCTCATCGGCACCAAATACGGGGGTGGCAGCAAGTGGGGCAATCGCGGCTGCATAGCCGGCACGGTGATAGGCATGTTTTTCTTCCCGCCGTGGGGTATCATTCTGGGCCCTCTGGTGGGGGCTATCGCAGGCGAACTGTTGGGTGGCAAGCTCACGCACGAAGCCCTCAGGGCAGGGCTGGGAGCCTTTGTGGGTTTCCTGCTGGGTGTAGTGATTAAGGTATCGCTCTGCGGCTACTTCATCTATGAGTTTGTAGCGGCACTCGTGTGAGAGCCGTTACCGGGCCGGCAAGAGGAATCCGTATTGAATCAGATGTATTTAAAAAGCAACCGAGGCTGCTCCGTGTGGAGTAGCCTCGGTTTTTATTGGAGTTAATCGATTTTCGATTAGAGTTTCGGGCCGGCAGCAACCAGAGCCTTACCAGCGGCGTTGCCTTCGAACTTAGCGAAGTTCTTGATGAAGCGGCCTGCCAGGTCTTTGGCTTTTTCATCCCACTCGGCAGCGTTGGCATAAGTGTCGCGCGGGTCGAGGATGTTCTTGTCAACACCCGGCAATTCGGTAGGAACAACGAAGTCGAAGTAGGGGATAACTTTCGTCGGAGCCTTGTCGATAGAACCGTCGAGGATGGCGTCGATGATACCACGAGTATCGCGGATCGAGATACGTTTGCCTGTACCGTTCCAACCCGTATTTACGAGGTAAGCCTTGGCACCGACCATTTCCATTTTCTTAACCAGCTCTTCGGCATATTTGGTAGGATGCAGCGAAAGGAAGGCAGCACCGAAGCAAGCCGAGAAAGTAGGAGTCGGCTCGGTGATACCACGCTCGGTACCGGCCAATTTGGCGGTGAAGCCCGAGAGGAAGTAGTATTTCGTTTGCTCGGCGTTCAGGATAGAAACGGGAGGCAATACACCGAATGCGTCGGCCGACAGGAAGATAACCTGTTTGGCGTGCGGGCCTTTCGATACCGGTTTAACGATGTTGTTGATGTGGTAGATAGGATACGATACACGGGTATTCTCCGTTACGCTCTTGTCGGCGAAGTCGATCTTACCGTTGGCGTCAACCGTTACGTTCTCGAGGAGGGCGTCACGTTTGATGGCGTTGTAGATATCGGGCTCGCTCTCTTTGTCGAGGTTGATAACCTTGGCATAGCAACCACCTTCGTAGTTGAATACACCGTCGTTGTCCCATCCGTGTTCGTCATCACCGATGAGCAGACGTTTCGGGTCGGTCGACAGCGTGGTTTTACCCGTACCGGAGAGACCGAAGAAGATAGCGGTGCTCTTGCCCTCTTTGTCGGTGTTGGCCGAGCAGTGCATCGAAGCCATGCCTCTCAGGGGGTTCAGGTAGTTCATGATCGAGAAGATACCTTTCTTCATCTCACCACCGTACCAGGTGTTCAAGATTACTTGCTCGTTGGTCTTCAAGTTGAATACCGTAGCGGTTTCGGAGTTCAAGCCCAGTTCTTTGTAGTTGTCAACTTTGGCTTTGGCAGCGTTGAACGATACGAAATCGGGTTCGCCGTAGTTGGCCAGTTCCTCTTCGGTAGGACGGATGAACATGTTCTTAACGAAGTGAGCTTGCCATGCAACCTCCATGATGAAACGTACTTTCAGACGAGTAGCGGGGTTGGCACCGCAGAACGTATCCATCACGAACAGTCTCTTGCCCGAGAGTTCTTTTACGGCTTTGGCTTTCAAATCGGCCCAAGCAGCTTCGGAGCAAGGTTTGTTGTCGTTTTTATATTCGTCGCTGGTCCACCAGAGGGTGTCCTTGCTGGCTTCATTCATTACAAAGAATTTATCTTTGGGAGAACGACCGGTATAGATACCCGTCATTACATTCACAGCACCAAGTTCAGTTACCTGACCTTTTTCGTAGCCTTCCAAGCCTGCTTTGGTCTCTTCCTCAAACAGCACTTCGTAAGAAGGATTGTGTAAAATCTCTTTTACATCTTTAATACCATACTTGCTTAAATCTAATGTTGCCATTGTTCTTGAATTTAATGGTTTATAAAATGTTTATTTGTATTCTTAGTCCATGAAAACCGACTGCAAAATTAAAAACAAATTCTACAAGTAGCGATGTAATTAAAGAAAATTTTCGCTAATTGTTTGTATTTATTACAAATATACCCCGAATCGCTATGCCGGCATAGCAAAAAGGCGCTTTTTTTAGGGCAAACAGGAGAAAAAACAATTTATAATTTTCTAAAACAAAATTTATACGTACTTTTGCTCTTCGGCAAAAAACAGAAAAGTATGGAAGTTATCAATTTTGCCGAGAAAAACTCGGTAGTAAACCGGTTCATGGCCGAATTACGGGATGTGAACATTCAGAATGACCGGATACGGTTTCGTCGGAATCTCGAGCGCATTGGCGAAATCATGGCTTACGAAATAAGCCATCGCCTCCATTACTCCGAAAAAGAGGTAACCACCCCGCTGGGAACCGCACGGGTCAATCTGCCCGACGATACGGTGGTGCTGGCTACGATCTTGAGAGCCGGTCTCCCGTTCCACCAGGGATTCCTCAGTTGTCTCGACGATGCCGAAAATGCTTTTGTATCGGCGTATCGTAAATACAAGGACAAACTCAATTTCGACATCTTCATCGAGTATATTGCCTCTCCTCGTCTCGATGGCAAGGTACTCGTCATCACCGACCCCATGCTGGCTACCGGTGGTTCCATGGAGTTGTCGTACAAGGCATTGCTTACCAAAGGTACCCCCAAGAGCGTGCATGTGGCTTCGGTCATTGCCAGTCGGCAGGCCATCGATTATGTGAAACAACATTTCCCCGACGACACGACCTTGTGGGTGGGAGCCATAGACGACCAGCTCGACGACCACTCCTACATAGTGCCGGGGCTGGGCGATGCGGGCGACCTTGCCTACGGAATCAAGGAGTAGAAGCGGAGGCAAGCGCATAGGAATAAATTGCTGAAATTATAAACATCATGTCAATCACAATTAAGGAAATTGCCGGGAATCGTGCTCTAAAGAATTTTGTCAAGTTCTCGATCGATTTGTATGAGGGCAACGAGTATTATGTGCCCTCACTGGTCCTGGACGAGGTGGGCACGTTGAGTGCAAAAAGCAATCCGGCATTCGACTTTTGCGAATCGGTCTATTACATGGCTTATCGCGACGGTAAGCCCGTGGGACGTATAGCCGGTATCATCAATCGCAAAGTCAACGAAAAGACCGGCGAGAAGGCAGCTCGGTTCGGTTTTGTCGATTTTATCGACGACCGCGAGGTGAGCAAGGCGCTCTTCGACGCCGTGGAGAATTGGGCCCGTTCCAAGGGAATGAACGAAATTCACGGTCCCCTCGGGTTTACCGATATGGACCCCGAAGGGCTGCTGGTCGAGGGATATGACCAGCTGGGTACCATGGCTTCGATTTACAACTATCCCTACTATGTCGACCACATCGAGGGTATGGGATATGAGAAGGCCGTCGACTGGGTCGAGTATAAAATCAAGGTGCCCGAGAGTGTGCCCGAGAAGCACCAACGCATCAGCGACATCGTGCAGCGCAAGTACAATCTGCGTATCCTCAAGTTCAAAAAGGTGTCGGAGATTCATAAGGGAAAATATGGACAGAAGATTTTCGACCTTATCAACGATGCCTATGCCGAACTCTACGGTTATTCGGCACTCTCGCAACGGCAGATCGATTACTACGTCAACATGTATATCCCGGTGTTGCGCCTTGAGAATGTGACGCTTATTGTCGATGAGCACGACGATCTCGTGGCCGTGGGTATTGCTATGCCGTCGTTGTCGAAAGCATTGCAGAAATCGAGAGGCCGCCTCTTCCCCTTCGGGTTTGTCCCTTTGCTCAAGGCTTTGAAAGGAAAGAACGATGTCGTAGACCTGTTGTTGGTGGCCGTGCGCCCCGACTATCAGAGCAAAGGGGTCAATGCGCTCCTCTTCTCCGACCTCATTCCCGTCTTTATCCGCAACGGCTACAAATATGCCGAGAGCAATCCCGAACTCGAAGAGAACGAGAAGGTGCAGTCGCAGTGGCAATACTTCGAACGCCATCAGCACAAACGCCGTCGGGCCTACACGAAGAAAATCTGAACGATTGTTCCATCCAATAACACCGCCGGCAGAAAGAGTGTGCTCTCTTTCTGCCGGCGGTGTGTTATGCGAGAGTGAGTAGTCGTTTATCTCGGTTATGAGTAGTCCTCTTCCTGGTGAGGTTCTACCCGTATGATCCGTTCGAGCTGCTTACCTCGGTTGGCTATAATCAGGGGTACGTGCTCCACGACAACTGTCGACGTGTCCAACCCCAATGAACTCGGCTCGTTGATACCGATTCGTCGAATGACCGAGAAGAGGCTCATCAGCAAATTCTGCTTACGGTCGCTTGAGTCCTCGGGATAGTAGATGTGGTGGATAATGATAAACCGGAAATCACCCGGTATGCCATTTTTGCGCAGAGAGGGGAAGGTGCTGGTCAATTCCATTTCACCCTCGGCCACCAGATCTTCCACGATTTGTCTCAGATAGAGGCTTACACGGGGCTCAATGCGGAACCCGATGCGAATCGTTATGCCGAAAAGTGTCCCTTTTATGAGTGGTGTAAAACTGTATTCGAGCGTGTCGGGCGTATCGACAAACTCCAGGTTGAGCAGCCAGTAATGGTCGGCGCGCTTAGGTTGCTTGTTGATAATCGAGTAGAGTATTTTGTCGTCGACATTGCCCTCGCTGTGTGCGTGGTTCACATAAACCAGGTTGGAGGCATACTTGGGTATGCTCTCGTCGGCCTTGATGTCTGAAATGATTTTGTAGTAGTCGCTCAACCGTTTGGTTGACAGGTTCTTGCGCCGGATTCTTTGTGCTCCTATCCACACAAACATGATGAAGCAAAGCACACCGCCGATGAGCAAGGTGAACCAACCGCCGGCGACAAACTTCGAGAGGTTGGCCAGGAGGAATATCCCCTCGATTACGCCATAAACGCCTAAAAACAGATAGACTACCCAACGGGGAGTCCCGTGCATGCTCAGGTAGAAGCCCAATAACAGAGTGGTCATGAGCATGGTGATTGTAATCGCCAGGCCGTAGGCCGCTTCCATGTACGAGGAGTCGCGGAACAGGAACACCGTGATTACTACACCTATGTACATGAACAGGTTGATGGTGGGTATATACAGTTGTCCCTTGATGTGGGTGGGATGCTTGATGCGCATACGGGGCCAGAATTTCAGGTTCATGGCTTCGCTCAGTATCGAGAAGGAACCGCTGATAAGGGCCTGGCTGGCCACGATTGCCGCTCCCGTAGCCATGAAAATGGCAAGCAGCAGCATGCCGTTGGGCACGATGGCATAAAACGGATTGCACTCTTGCATCGCCTCGTCGAGATGGGTCAGCACCCATGCGCCTTGCCCCAGATAGTTGAGGATAAGCATCGCCTTCACGAAAATCCAGCTGACGGTAATGTTGCCCCGGCCGCAGTGTCCCAAATCGGAATAAAGAGCTTCGGCTCCCGTAGTACAGAGGAATACGGCTCCCAGAATCAAGAACCAACTGGGCGACTCGGTCAGCAACCAAATGGCGTAATAGGGATTGAAAGCCTTGAATACCTGGGGATAAGAGATGAGCCCGACGATGCCCAATCCCCCCAACAGCAAGAACCAAAGAAACATGAAGGTCCCGAATGAACGGCCTATGTATTCGGTTCCGAACTGCTGGACAAAGAAGATAATGGTGATAATGACGATTATTACGGGAATCACCGGCAAGTCGGGACTGATGCCTTCCAGACCTTCGATGGCTGTTGTCACGGTGATGGCGGGGGTAATGATACCGTCGGCCAACAAGGTACTTGCCCCGATGATGGCAATGGCATAAATCCACTTTCGCCGATGTTTGCGCAAAAGGGCATAAAGAGCCAGAATACCGCCCTCGCCGTTGTTGTCGGCTCGGAGAGCGATGAGCACATATTTTATGGTCGTTTGTAGGGTGAGTGTCCAGATAATGCACGACAAGGCACCCAGTATGTAATTTTCGTTAAGGATTTCACCCGTGTGTATAATGGCCTTCATCACATAGAGCGGAGAGGTCCCGATGTCGCCGAATACGATACCCAATGAGATGAAGAAACCGGCAAGCCCAATCCTTCCTATGCTTGTTGAGCTTTCTTGTGATAGTTTGGTCATGAAATATTGTTTTTTGTGCTCTTGTGTGTGGAGCGGATTTTCTTTTTATAGGTCGCAAATATAAATCAAATTTATGACAGCATACCGCCTTCCCTGTTTTTTTTCCCACGGGGGCTACCTGGCTATCGTTGCTTATCGGGGGAGTATCCGATAGGGGGTGAGGGGATTGGTGTGGAGGAAATTGAATTTTTTGCCTTCGGGCATAAGGGTTCGAAGGTGTTTTTGTGTCATAAAAATAGTATTTGAAACTTTAATATAATATCCATATGAAAAACCTTTTGTACTTCAAGAAGAAAGCGGGGATTCTGCTCCTCTCTTTGTGTGCCGCTGTTGGCTTGTGCGCACAAAATCAGATTGTTGTCTTGGAGGCCGAGAATGCCGACTCGGTTCATGCTCCGGCTAAAGTCAAGTCGGTCGATGGCTTCTCGGGCGGCAAATATGTCGGAGGCAACGATCCCGGCAGCTACCTTTTCTTTCACGATGTCGAGATGGATGAGGCCGGGACCTACGAGTTCAAAACCTATTTCAACTGCAACGGCACGCGCCGCTTCACCGTCAAGGTAAACAACTACCCCGAGGTAGAGTGTTCGGTAAAGGGTACGGCCAAATGGGATACGCCGCCGGCCGAGACCACGAGCGTGCTCGTCTATATGGCTGCCGGCAAGAACAACATCAAGATTACACCCTATCCCACGACGTCGGGTGGTCCCAACCTCGACAAGTTCGAGATTCTCGAAACGACCGAAACTCCGCTGCCCGTACCTCACGAGGGTTTCCCTATCGTGCTGGAGGCCGAGTATGCCCACCTGTCGGGAACCCTCAAGGTGAAGACGCTCGAAGGCATGTCGAACGACCGTTACGTGGGCGACTTCAACAAGGATACCAACTCGGCTCTGCAGTTTACCTGCATCGATATTCCCGAAGAGGGTCCCTACGAATTGAAGATATTCACCAACGACCCGATGGGTCGTCCGCTCGACATACAGACCAACAACTATGCCAAAATCTACATCAACGTGAACAAATCGCAAGGCGGCTGGGACCAGCTGCCCACAGCCGAAACTTCGGTACTTGTCTGGCTCGACAAGGGGCTCAACACCATCTCGTTTACCGAGTCGTGCCGCAACAGTGGACCCAATATCGACAAGATAGAGATTCACGAGACCGACGAACCGATGGAGCGTCCCGACATCGAGAAGCCCTATCCCGAGTCGTGCAAGGAGATTGACGAGTATAAGATTTCGTTCATGGGCTCGTCGGTATGCTACGGTACCGGTGCTACCAACAACTATGGCTATGCCTACATGTATGCCGACCTGTTGGAACAACGGGCACAACAGGGTATCGGTCGGGATTGGATTTCGTCCAACATTTCGATAGGCGGCAACACGACCCAGATGGTGCTCGACCGTTGGGAGCGCGATTTGCTGCGCGACTGCGGCCGCTACGTCTTCTACGGCCTCTCGCTCGGTAACGAGCGCAACGACGGTACACCTACCCAACAGGCGGCCATCAACTACGAGAAGGGTATGAAGCAGCTCATCCATCAGGCCGATTCGGTAGGCATCGTTCCCGTCATGGCCAACAACTATGCCAATGCCGGTTTCAATGCCGACGACTACGAGATTTTGAAAAACCTCAACCTCACCATCCAGCAATGGACGGTTCCCTCGGTCAACATGCTGGGTGCTGTCGACGACGGTTCGGGCCGCTGGGTCAAAGCCATCGAGAGCGATGGCGCTCACCCCAACTCCGACGGTCACCGCGAGTTCTCCTACGCCATCGTACCTTCGCTCTTCGATGCCCTCGATGCCGGCAAGGAGGCCCCGGAGCGCCAGGAGAGCACGGCCTTTGAACTGGGTACGGCTACCTCTACACAGCATATCGAATTCATGCCCGAGAATATTGTTCACCCCTTTACTCTCTCGTTCGAGGTGAATGCCGCTTCGGCCGGTACACTGGCCTCGTTCGAGAATGAAAGCGGTATGGGTCGCCTCGTCGTCGACGAGAGCGGCAACCTGGTCTATCGCTCGCCGCTGGGTGGGGAGATTGTTTCGACCGTAGCCTTCACGGCCGGTAGCTGGCACACCGTTTCGCTCACCCACTACTATGCTTGGGGTATGACCCAGCTCTATGTCGACGGTGTCCATGCCGGACAGTTGGCCGAGAAGCTCGTGGTGAAACGCTTTGCCTTGGGTGGAAGTGCAGCCCCCGCAGAGGCTCAGTACCGTCAGCTCTTCTTCTGGCGCTCGGGTATGAATGCCGAGGAGCTGGCCGCCGTAGCCGAAGGCAAGATGTTGCGCTCGAGCCTCGAGATTTATGCTCCGTTGAGCGCCGAGGTACCTCTGCTCAACCTGGCCCAGAGCACCAACACTCTTTCGCTGGTCGACAACAGCACGTCGGGCATTGCCTCGGTCAAGGTCGACAACCTGTTGTTTTCGCCCAATCCGGTCAGGCAGGGCAGCCGGGTCAACGCCGGTTGCACCGGTCGGTTCGACATCTATTCGGTGAACGGTATGCTGGTCGATAGCCAGTCGTTGCGGGCCGAGGGCGATACCCTCTCGACCGATACTCTTACGGCCGGTACCTATCTGGTACTCCTCGAAGGTACGGCTCAAAAGGGTCTGCTCATTATCTATTAAGCATTTTATCGCGTAGTAACTATCTTTTCCCTTCAGGGGGCAAGGCTCGTCGGGTCGACCATCCGCGAGTTATCGCCCCCTTTTCTATTTTAATTTTTTTCAACAAACATACCGTTCGAATCATAAAAAAGAGTTAATTTTGCCGCTGTTTTTCAAACCGGCGCGAATGCCGGTTCGCTTGAGTCGCACTTTTGCCGGGCTTGCCGGTGTTGCTATCGAGTGACCTCTGTTGAGAAAAAGAGGATAATAACAGGTATTATATATAGGTAAAGAAAGATGAAAAGCAGATTGGATTTTCACCCGAAGTTCGTGGCTTCGTTGGCCAGCTATTCCAAAGAGAGATTTCTGAAAGACCTCATGGCCGGTATCATCGTGGGCATCGTGGCACTGCCATTGGCCATCGCTTTTGGTATCGCCTCGGGGGTGTCGCCCGAAAAGGGTCTTATTACAGCCATCATCGGTGGCTTCCTGGTTTCGTTTCTGGGCGGTAACAGTGTGCAGATAGGCGGACCTACCGGCGCCTTTATCGTCATTGTCTACGGCATCATACAGACCTACGGTCTCGAGGGGTTGGCCATCGCTACCTTCATGGCGGGCTTGATTCTGGTGCTCATGGGCTGCTTCCGGTTGGGAACCATCATCAAGTTCATACCTTATCCCATTGTGGTGGGATTCACCAGCGGTATCGCCCTCACCATCTTTGCCACACAGATAAAGGACCTGCTGGGGCTCACGATGGAGAGTGTGCCGGCCGACTTCATATCGAAGTGGATTGCCTACTTCCAGCACATCGATACCACCAACTTCTGGTCGCTGGGCATCGGGGTGCTCAGTATCCTCATCATCGCCTATACGCCGCGTATCTCCAACAAGATACCGGGTTCGCTCATGGCCATTATCCTGATGACGGTACTGGTCTATATCCTCCGTAATGTCTGGGGCATTGAGGGTATCGAGACGATTGGCGACCGCTTCAACATCAGCAGCGAAGTGCCCGAGCCGCAGTCGCTCAATATCAACATGGATACCATCAACCAACTCCTTTCTCCGGCCTTCACCATCGCCGTGCTGGGGGCTATCGAGTCGTTGCTCTCGGCTACCGTGGCCGACGGTGTGACCGGCGACAAGACCAACTCGAACACCGAGCTGATAGCCCAGGGGGCTGCCAATATCGTGGTGCCCTTCTTCGGCGGTATCCCCGTGACCGGTGCCATTGCCCGCACCATGACCAACATCAACAACGGCGGCCGTACCCCGGTAGCCGGCATGATACACGCCGTGGTGTTGCTGCTGATATTCCTCTTCCTCATGCCGCTTATCCGGCTGGTGCCCATGTCGTGCCTGGCCGGTGTGCTGATTGTGGTTTCGTATAACATGAGCGGCTGGCGCACGGTGCGCTCGCTGCTGAAGAACCCCAAGTCGGACGTATCGGTGCTCATCATCACCTTCCTGCTCACCGTCATCTTCAACCTGACGATTGCCATCGAGATAGGTCTGTTGCTGGCCGTAGTGCTCTTCCTGCGCCGGATGACCGAGACGACCAAAATCTCGGTATTCCACGACGAGCTCGACATTGCCCACGGCACCGAGTCGAATCAGCACGAGGTGCTGAAGGTGGCCCCGGGGGTAGAGGTGTACGAAATCGAAGGCCCCTTCTTCTTCGGTATCGCCACCAAGTTCGACGAGCTGATGCGCAGCATGGCCGACCGTCCGCTGGTGCGCATCATCCGCATGCGCAAGGTGCCCTTCATCGACTCCACGGCCCTGCACAACCTCGAGATTCTGATTACCTCGTCGCAGAAGGAGAAGATACATGTGATTCTCTCGGGTGTCAATCCCCAGGTACACGAGACGCTGAAAAAGGCCAATATCGACCGCCTCATCGGCGACGACCACATCTGCGACCACATCACCAAGGCGGTGGCCAAGGCCAACGAGTTCGTGGCCGAAATGCAGAAATAGGCGCGTGGGGTGGAGCGGCTTCGGTGCCGCGCCTCTCTTCCACGACGATGCTATACAAATAACGCCCGGGGCAACGGCCCCGGGCGTTATTATTTTGTTCGGTCGAGCGTGCGGTTATTTCAGTTTCCACTCCACGCCCTCTTTGGTATCTTTGATTTCGAAACCGATTTCGGTCAACTTGTCGCGGATGTAGTCCGAGGTGCTCCAGTCCTTGCGGGCCTTGGCCTCCTTGCGTACGTCGAGCAGCAGGTCTACGGCTTTGTGGTAGGCCTCGTTGCCTTCGTCCGAAGCCTTGGCCTCTTCGCGGATACCCATGATATCGAAGAGGAAGGTCGAGAAGGTCTCCTTCAGGTGGGCGATGTCGTCGGCCGTCAGTTTGGCCTCGCCGGCCAGCGCCGTGTTGATGATCTTCACCGCTTCGAAGAGGTGCGAGATGACGATAGGCGTGCTCAGGTCGTCGTTCATGGCCTCGTAGCAGTGCTCGCGGATAGCCTTGACATCGACCGTCGAGGTGTCGCTCGGCGTGATTTTGGCCAGGTTGTTCCAACCCTCGAGCATGCGTTGCAGAGCCTTTTCAGAGGCTTGCAGCGCCTCGTTGCTGAAGTCGACGGTGCTGCGGTAGTGGGCCTGCAGGATGAAGAAGCGTATGGTCATGGGCGAGTAGGCCTGTTGCAGTAGCTTGTGGTTGCCGGTGAAGAACTCGTCGAGGGTGATGAAGTTGCCCAGCGACTTGCCCATCTTCTGCCCGTTGATGGTAATCATGTTGTTGTGCATCCAGTAGTGCACCGTTTCGTGACCCTGTGCGGCTACCGATTGGGCAATCTCGCACTCGTGGTGGGGGAAGAGCAGGTCCATGCCGCCGCCGTGGATGTCGAACTCCTCGCCCAGATACTTGGTGCTCATGGTCGAGCACTCGAGGTGCCAGCCGGGGAAGCCGTCGCTCCAGGGCGAAGGCCAGCGCATGATGTGCTCGGGGGCTGCCTTTT
The DNA here is from genome assembly GCF_002159975.1 of Barnesiella sp. An22. Taxonomy (GTDB): domain Bacteria; phylum Bacteroidota; class Bacteroidia; order Bacteroidales; family Barnesiellaceae; genus Barnesiella; species Barnesiella merdigallinarum. The sequence goes on from NZ_NFJR01000002.1 coordinate 229,562, forward strand.
TCCAGAGGGCGAAGTCGAAGCTGTTGTGCTTCTCGCTCTGCCCGTCGAGCTCGCGGGTAGTGTTGAGCAGGTCGTCGATGTTGCGGCCCGACAGTTTGCCGTAGTGGTGGTCTTTGTTGTATTTCACCACGTCGAAGTAGACCGAGCCGTTGCTCACGTAGGCGTAGCCGGCCTCGAGAATCTTCTTGATGTATTCGATTTGTTCGATGATGTGTCCCGAGGCATGCGGCTCGATGCTGGGGGGCAGCACGTTGAGGGCCTCCATGGCCTTGTGGTAGCGGTTGAGGTAATATTGTACCACCTCCATCGGCTCGAGCGACTCGAGGCGGGCCTTCTTGGCGATTTTGTCTTCGCCTTCGTCGGCATCGTTTTCGAGGTGACCCACGTCGGTGATGTTGCGCACGTAGCGCACTTTATACCCCAGATGCTTGAGGTAACGGAACAGCACATCGAAGGTAATGGCGGGACGGGCGTGTCCCAAGTGCGCGTCGCCGTAGACGGTGGGACCGCATACATACATGCCCACATAGGGCGGGTTCAGCGGTTTGAACTCCTCCTTTTTACGGTCGAGCGTATTGTAGATGAAAAAGGGTTGTGTCATATCGTGTCTGTTTAGATAGCTTGTTCAGGTTGTTCCCTTAATCGTTGCTGCGGCCGAAGAAGCGGAGCAGATAGAGGAACAGGTTGATAAAGTCGAGGTAGAGCGACAGGGCTCCGATGGTGGCCAGTTTGCCCATTTGCGAGGACTCTACTTCGTAGGCGGCGTTTTTGATTTTCTGCGTATCCCAGGCGGTGAGGCCGATAAAGAGGGCTACCCCCACGAAGCTGATAATCCAGTCGAGGGTGCTGCTGGCTACGAAGATGTTCACTACCGTGGCGATGATGAGGCCGAAGAGGGCCATCACGCAGTAGCTGCCGAATCGGGTCATGTCATTTTTGGTCACCAGGCCGTACACGCTCATGGCACCGAATACACCGGCCGTGATGAAGAAGGTGTAGGCGATGGAGCCCAACTCATACACCACGAATATCGACGAGAATACCACGCCGTTGAGTATGGCATAGAGGTAGAAGAGCAGGGTGGCCGTAGCAGTGCTGAGCTTGTGGAGCATGCCCGAGAGGACGAACACGACAGCCAGCTCGGCAATCATCAGGCCGAAGAAGATGGCCCGGCTGCCCAGAATGGTGGTCAGCAAGGCGGGCGACGAGGCTACGTAGAGTGCCGTGAAGGCAGTCACCACGAGAGCCAGGAACATGCGCACATATACTTTGCGCATCACGGTCGACAGCACCGATGAGGTGGCTGTCGATTTATACGAATCATACGAGTTTTCCATATCTGTCTGGTTTTAAAAGGTTGTTGTTCTTTACATACGGTCGGGCACCTCGATGCCGAGCAGACCCATACCGGTCTTGATGACCTTGGCCACGTTGGCCGAGAGCATCAGGCGGAAGGCCCGTACCTGGGCATCCTCCTCGCGCAGGATGGCGTAGTCGTGGTAGAACTGGTTGTACTCCTTGACCAGGTCGTACACGTAGTTGGCAATGAGCGAGGGGCTATATATGCGACCGGCCTCGGCTACGACCGAGGGGAAGTCGGCCAGGTGCTGGATGAGCGAAATCTCTTTCTCGGTAGGCTCTACGTGGCTGGTATCTACGCTGTGGTAGTCGATACCGGCTTCGGCAGCCTTGCGCATCACCGAGCAGATGCGGGCGTGGGTATACTGGATGAAGGGCCCCGTGTTGCCGTTGAAGTCGATCGACTCTTTGGGGTTGAAAGTCATGTTCTTGCGGGGGTCTACCTTCAGGATAAAGTATTTCAAGGCGCCCAGGCCTACGATGCGCGAAATTTCTTCGGCCTCTTCGGGGGTACAGCCGTCGAGTTTGCCCAGTTCGGCCGAGGTCTCGCGGGCGGTGTCGATCATCTCGTCCATCAGGTCGTCGGCATCGACTACCGTACCTTCGCGCGACTTCATCTTGCCCTCGGGCAACTCTACCATGCCGTAGGAGAAGTGCACCAGGTCTTTGCCCCATTTGAAGCCGAGCCGGTCGAGCAGTATGGAGAGAACCTGGAAGTGGTAGTTTTGTTCGTTACCCACCACATAAATCATCTTGTCGATGGGGAAGTCCCTGAAGCGTTGTTGGGCCGTGCCGATGTCCTGGGTCATGTAGACCGAGGTGCCGTCGCTGCGCAACAGCAGTTTCTGGTCCAGGCCCTCGTTCGTCAGGTCGGCCCATACCGAGCCGTCCTCCTTGCGGAACATGAGCCCCTTTTCGAGACCTTCGAGCACTTTGGCCTTCCCTTCGAGGTAGGTCTGCGACTCGTAATAGATCTTGTCGAAGTCTACACCCAGACGGCGATACGTCTCGTCGAATCCGGCATATACCCAGTTGTTCATCATCTCCCAAACCCGACGTACTTCGGGGTCGCCGGCCTCCCATTTGCGCAGCATCTCGCGAGCCTCCTGCATGAGGGGCGATGCGGCTTCGGCCTCTTCGGCCGTCATGCCCTTGGCCTCGAGCTCTTTGAGCTCCTCCTTATAGTGCTTGTCGAAGAGCACGTAGAAGTCGCCGATGAGGTGGTCGCCCTTCTTGCCGGCCTTTTCGGGCGTGATGCCGTTGCCCCACTTCTCCCAGGCCAGCATCGACTTGCAGATGTGGATACCCCGGTCGTTCACGATGTTGGTCTTCACCACCCGGTTGCCGTTGGCTTGCAGAATTTTCGAGAGGCTGTATCCCAGCAGGTTGTTACGTACGTGACCTAAGTGCAGCGGCTTGTTGGTGTTGGGCGAAGAGTATTCGACCATGATGAGCGGAGCATCGGGGGCAGCCTGGCGGATACCGAATTGAGCCTCCTCGTCGATGTGGTGCAGCATCTCGCTCCAGAACGCCGGAGCGATAACCAGGTTGAGGAACCCTTTGATTACGTTGAACGAGGCAACGGCAGGTTCATGCTCCTTCAGGTATTCGCCAATCTCCTGAGCCGTAGCTTCGGGAGCTTTGTGCGAGGCCTTCAAGAAGGGGAAGACCACGAGGGTAAGGTTGCCTTCGAACTCTTTTTTCGTCTTCTGGGGATTGGTCGTCCCGGGGGCCGCGTCGACTCCATACAAGGCTTTCACGGCCTTGGCGGCGGCATCGGATATGATTTGTTCTATTTTCATCTCTCTACTTTATTAAATATATGGGGTACAAAGATAGTGAAAGGCGAGCGCAGAGGCAAATGGAAAACGAAGTTTTCGACATTTGACAGTGCCGAGCCGCCTCCTTTCTTCTGGAAAGATAGTGAAAGACGAGCGCAGAGGCAAATGGAAAACGAAGTTTTCGACATTTGACGGTGCCGGGAATAAAAGAGCCCCACCTGTTCGCAGTGAGCAAGTGGGTATGGGCAGGACCAAATCGTTGTCGCGACCGGCCGTTTCAACAAAAGGCATTGATGAGGATCGGTACGCTCACCTCGAGTACGATACCATGCAGAACGGCGATGGGTATGAGCTCTTCGCCTCGCGTGGTATTGCGCACAATCATGGGCAGGCACACATCCATCGAGTTGATGCCGGCCACCGATATGGGCACCAGTCGTCCGCCCCAGCGGGCCAACGTAGGAGTGCCAAAGAGGGCAATCATTTCGCGTATGACGTTGGCAAGCAGAGCCACGGTAGCCAGTTCGGTAGCGCCCTGCACGCCGAGGGTTGCACTCTTGAGGTCGGCAATCAGCACCGACGAGAGCGAGTAGTATCCGAACCCGCTCCCCACAAGCAGGCAGTCGCTGAGGTTACGCCCGTGCAGCAGCAATACCCCTATGGCCGAGAAGAGCAGGGTGCCGGCGATGGTAAAGAGGGGCAGCAGCGACATGCGAGGATTGAGCGAGCGGACCAGCTGGCGCAAGTCGGTGGCACTGCCCAGACTGATGCCTACTTGCAGGATGAGCAGCGAGAGGATAATCATAGGCAGGTCGTGCCCGTGCAGCCAGTCGGGTGCCTGGTTTGAAAGTCCCAGCGCAATACCGGCCACGAAACATCCCAGAATGAGCAGATTCTCTTTCATAGTTTACCTCCTTTCTTGAAGAAGATCCGTTGGGCAGCCCGGGCAGCCACGATGCTGCCGACTACGCCCAGGCAGGCAATGACCAGAGCTTGCCAGCCAAATCGGTACAGGTTGTCGATGAGGTCGCGGTTAGACCCTATCGAAATACCGAAAACAAACAACAGCAGGCATACGGTGGCCTGAATGCCCCATTTCGTAGCCTTTACGCAGGAGCGTCCCCGCAGGAGCATCCCTACGCCTATGCCTATGGCGAGTAAGATGAGAATGCGAAACATAGTTGTACACGCTTTTGTGCAGCACTTCTCCGTCGGCCGTATATGCCGAGGGTTACCTGGCTGCAATGATGGTAATATAGAGTTTGATTGAGTCTGGGGCGAGGTGCTTGCCCCGGTCGGGAGTTGTGCCGATAGCGGTGCCACTACTCCCTTTATAGAAGGGGAATGGCTCAAATGAACCCGCTGAACCAGTGGACATACACCGTGGGCGAGGTAGGCGATGCGTTACCTCGAACGATGGAAAATCGAACTTTGTTCAGTACTAATATCATACAAATAAGCGTATAAAAATTCGATGCAAAGGTAGCTATCTTTTGTGGAGTCCCAATAGGAAGGGTCTCTTCTTAATATAATTTAATAGATGTGCCGGCCTCTTTGCATTCGTTGGCTTATGGGTGTCAGGAGCCCGATGGTGGAGCGGGTGGGTTGACCGGGGAACAGACGGTTGTGCCGCGATTGGTAAGGGATGCTCTTTTCCTGCGGAGGGCAATTGCTTGCGTGTGGATTGTCCTCGTGGAGACAAAAAGGGCTGTACCGCGATTGGAAAACGGCACAGCCCTCGGTTCTTGTTATTCGATGAGCCGAATTATTTCTTGGCGTTCTCCTGTTTGCAGCAGGGCGTGTTGGCTTTTTTGCAGTTGGTTTTGCAGGGAGCTTGCTTGCCACAGTTCGCATTCTGTTTGCAACAGGGCGTTTTGCAGTTTGTGTTGCAGGGAGCCTGTTTGCCGCAGTTGGCATTCGACTGGCATTTTTTCTGGCAGTTGGCTTTGCACTCTTTGCCGGTGCAGTTGGTGCACTTGCACGCTTGGCAATTCCCTTTACACTCTTTGCATTTGCAATCGGTGCATTTGCACTCTTTCTTATTGCATTCCTTTTTGCAGCACTCGGTTTTCGCTTTGTTGTCGGTTGTGTTTTGAGCAACAGCCGGTAAAGCGATGATCGAAGCGGCGGCAATGCAGGCCATAATAAGTAATTTCTTCATAGGTCTTGTGTATTTTAGTGAGATTACGTTGCAAATATAATACGAAGTCGTTGTGCCTCAAATACAACGACTCTTATTTTTTCAAAAAAGCAGGCACAAGGTTTGTAAAAGGTGTAAAATCGTACTGATTCTTATCTGTACCGTACGCTCTTTACGGACTCTTTCTTCTGGTGGTCTGCGCCTCGGTTTGCACCTCTTTAGCCCCGTTGGGACCCGAAGATAGGCTGCGACTCGGCAAAGCACAAATAAATTTGCTTTTGCTCTCGGCTTGCACCTCTTTGGCTCCGTTGGGACCCGAAGACAGGCTGCGCCTCGGCAAAGCACAAATAAATTTGTTTTTGCTCTCGGCTTGCACTATCTTTGACACAAAAACAAAATTCAAGACAATGAAACTTAAAATTTATTTATCGCTACTGTTGCTCGTTTGCCTCGGTGGCAGCCTGGTACGGGCCGACGAGCACCCGAAACGGGAGTTCCGTGGAGCGTGGATTCATACGGTGGGGCAGAGCCGTTACCGCGATATGGACCGGGATTCCATGCAGCGCTATTTCAATGGAATGTTGGACAGTCTCCAGCACATCGGCATCAATGCGGTGATTTTCCAGGTGCGCCCTACGGCCGACGCCTTCTATCCCTCGCAGTTGGAGCCGTGGAGCAAATATCTCACGGGGCAGCAAGGGGTGGCTCCCAACCCTATGTGGGACCCGCTGCAATATCTGATTGACCAGTGCCATGCCCGCAATATGGAGTTGCACGCCTGGCTCAATCCCTACCGGGTGGGGACGGTCGGAGCCGAGCCGCTGGCACCGTCGCACATCTATTACAAGCATCCCGAGTGGTTCGTCCAATATGGTAAACAGCTCTATTTCGACCCGGGATTGCCCGAGTGCCGCGAGTTTATCGGCCGGGTGGTCGACGATATTGTGACTCGCTACGATGTCGATGCCATCCACATGGACGACTATTTCTATCCCTATCCTATTGCCGGCAGCGAGTTCCCCGACGATAACAGCTACGCCCGCTATGGTAACGGTATGGAGCGGGGTGACTGGCGTCGCGAGAATGTGAACCTGCTCATCAAGGAGTTGAGCGGGATTATCAAGACGCGCAAACCCTGGGTGCGCTTCGGTATCAGCCCCTTCGGTATCTACCGTAACCAGAAGAGCGACCCCGACGGCAGTGCGACCAACGGCTTGCAGAACTACGACCAGCTTTATGCCGATGTGCTGCTGTGGACCCGTAACGGTTGGGTGGACTACATGTTGCCGCAACTCTATTGGGAGATTGGTCACAAGGCGGCTTGTGTCGAGACGCTTATCTATTGGTGGAACAACCATGCCAACGGCCGGCACCTCTATATCGGGCAGGATGTGGTGCGCACCATGAATGCTACCGACGTGAATCCCATCTACACACAGTTGAACCACAAGATGCAGTTGAGCCGCTACCTCGACCACGTGGGGGGCAACTGTTTCTGGCCGGGCTACTCGTTGCTCGAGAATTACAAGGGTATAGCCGACGACTTGCGCAACTACTACCACGCCGTACCTGCCCTTATCCCGGCTTATACCTTTATCGACAGCAAGGCTCCGGCCGAGGTGAAGGGGCTCAAGGCCAAGTGGACTCCCGACGGTTACGAGCTGCAATGGAAACGCAAGGAGACCAAAGACGAGATGCAGAAACAGATTTACTTCTGTGTCTATCGCTTTACCCCGAGCGAGAAGATTAACCTCTACGATACCTCTCATCTGGTGACGGTGACCCGAGATACCCGCTGCCTGCTCCCCTATAAACGGGGTACTCGCGAGTATGTCTATGTGGTGACGGCTGTAGACCGCATGCACAACGAGAGCGACGGCAAGAGCAAGAAAGTGAAATTGTAACCGGTCTTGTCGAGACCGAACGAATTTGGTGGCGTTGGCTGCCAAGGAGGCCACCCCCGGTTGAGAGGCGGCCTCCTCTTGTTTTTTAATGTTGGGTTTTCGGGACGGTCAGGCTCTGAATCCGACACGTACCGGCTGAGGAACTCTCAAGTCGGGGCGAAGGGCCAGTCGCGCTTCGGCTTCGTCGATGTCGGTCGCCTCTACGGTGCTGAGCAGCACCCGGTCGGTACGGTCGTGGCCGGGAATGGACATGATGCGGCGAGCCATGCTTTTGACAATGCCCTGTTCTATCAGGTTGTGCACCCAGCGGCCGTTCCCGAAGTGGGCGTCGCGGTGAGCGGTAGCTCGGGCAATCGCCGCCCGTAGCCGCTGTTCGGCAGCAGGGGTCAGTACAAATCCCCGGTCTTGCAGCGTCTGGCAGGCAATGGCGTAGAGTTCGTCGTTGGTATAGTCTTCGAAATAGAATTTCAGGGGGAAGCGATCCTTCAATCCCGGGTTCGACTGGAGCAGAGTCTGCATCTTCTCTTCATAGCCGGCCAGAATCACAATCAGGTCGGGGTCGGGTTCCGACAGGATGGGGAGCAGGGCGTGAATCACCTCCTTGCCGAAGTCGTTCGACTCCTTGCTGCGGCCCACCAGCGTGTAGGCCTCGTCGATAAAGAGCACCCCGCCTCGGGCCTGCTCCAGCACCTCCTTCATGCGGTTCTCGGTGTGACCTATGTATTCGCCCACCAGGTCGGTGCGGCAGGTCTCTACCGTGTGCCCCTTCGAGAGCACTCCCATTTGATGATACAGTTCGCCTACCAGACGGGCCACCGTAGTCTTCCCGGTCCCCGGGTTGCCATAGAACAGCATGTGGTGACGATTCTCTTCGTGGGGGTCGAGGCCAAGTTCGCGGCGCTCCCGGGCAAACCGGGCCGCCAGGCAGGCATCCTGCATGTCGGCCTTCAGTTGAGAGAGGCCAATGAGTCTTTCCAGTTTCTGAGTGGCATTGCACGAGGTGTCGGTCGTTTCGGGGCAGGGCTGTCTGAGGTCGCAGACGCCGGCCTCCTCGGGCAGCGGCAATTCTGTCTCCTCGTCGTCGTTCCATATCGAGTTGTCCGGCATCTCCGACAGAGCAAAGGTCGTATGCTCGTCGAAGAGGTCGGCCAGAGCCGGGATATACTGCAACAGCAAGTCGATGTTCTTTTCCGAGCCGTGGAACACGAAGGGCAGGGCATCGGCACTCTTGAGCCAGTCGCTCAGCAAGTCGAGCATGTTTTCGTTACAGGTGCTGGTCCCCATGCGATCGACCTGCACCACGACCGTCTTTTTGTCGTCGAGGTTGTCTCGCAACAACGACCAGCTCAAGCGGCCCGATAGCAGGTCGTTGAGGGCAAACCGGCAACAGGCCTTCGGATGGCTGTCGGTGAGGCTGGCCGCCAGAATGCTGGTGGCAAAAGCAGCCGCCTGCGCCTCGTCGCCCGATACCACCCAGTGCCGCTTCGGGGAGGGAGCGGAGGTGTACCAGAGCAGACTGTCGATGAGTTTGCGAATGGCCGTGGGCGAAATCGACCCCTGAGCCAATCGGCTCCACCACGGTTGGTGGCACAGGTGGCCGACGAAGAAGAGCGCTTCGGGGTGGTCGGCAGCCTCTTCGAGGGCGATGTTTTCCCACTTGTCATAGTCGCTGAACAGCGCAAACGAGGCGTAGCCCCGCAGGAGTCCGTTGCAATAGAGAAACAGGTGGCAGCAATCTTCGAGCCAATAGGAGCTGGAGGCCAGTTGGAAACGTATCTTGCGGGGTGCCTTTCGGCCGTTGGGTTTTTGCCACACGTCGGCACCCAGCAGTTGATAACGGGTAGAGTAGATGCGAATCGACACCTCTTGCACCGGGTCGGGCAGAGTGTCGGTCGAGAGTTCGGCAATCAGCAGATTGATAGCATATTCGGGTCCCTCGAGCGAATCGTCGAGCGAACGCATGATTCGTAAAGTCAGAGGATTATTCATAACAACAAATGATTTTAAGGTGAAAAAATGAGAAAAAAGAATTGTGCGCTGCCCTCTTCGCCTCACGCGAAAACGACAACTGAACCACGCTCGTTTCCCAGGACGAAACGAACGTAACTTTTCCGATTACGTCAAAGAACGCAACAAATCCGCTCCCTGCGAGTGCGGGTACAATCTTGTCGGGTTCATGCCCTACGGCGCGAACCAGACTCGAAAGCTTGTTGCGTGATACATCTCTTTGACAATCATTTGTTGTATATGATCAAAATTTACAGTCTGCCGCCTGCAGTGGCGAGACTGTGCAGAGGCAAAGGTAGTGAATGGAGTGAGAGCCTGCAAGCAAAATCGGAAAATTTTTTTGGTACAACCCTCTATCTTTTATAAAGATAGCTGTGCACGGGTAGGTGTATAAGGTGTCAGTAGGTGGGGCAATGTTCTGTTGTTTATGGAGGTGTCATGGTCGATACATCGGACAACGTCCCGACAGTTGTCGCTCTCTCGGATATGTTCAAAATCATCAAAAATTTAAACCAAAGATTTTTGCAAAAAAGCCCCTTTTTGCTATCTTAGTAGCGCAAAAAAGAGATAAACATCATGGCGAAGCGAGTATATTTGGGCTTAGGCTCGAACCTGGGGAATAAGGAGCAAATCATCAGGAAAGCCATCGACCGGATTGGCAAGCGGGTAGGCACGGTTGTAGCCGTGTCGTCGTTCTACAAGACAGAGCCGTGGGGGTACCAGTCGGTACATACCTTTTGCAATGCGGCCATGGCTGTCGATACCGATTTGCTGCCCGAGGAGGTGCTCTCGACCGTACAGGCCATCGAGCGAGAGTTGGGGAGCAAGGACCATCGGCGGAGCGACGGCAGTTATGCCGACCGGCTTATCGACATCGACCTGCTCGACTACGACGGCCAGGTGCTCGACACCTATGCGCTGGTGCTTCCTCACCCCTACATGCACAAGCGCACCTTTGTGATGGAGCCTCTCGCCGAGATTGCCCCGCAGTGGATGCACCCCGTTCTGGGCAAGACGGCTGCCGAGATACTGGCCGGCCTGGAGGGGCGGTAACATCCAGGGAGAGAATGCCGTATTTGCTGCGGTAGCTGTCGTGGCAAATTGAAAATTCGTTGCGAAAAGAGCGATAAAATTTGGTATTGCTCGCGGCATATATTATCTTTGCCGCGCAATTACAAAAAACTGTGGAAGGATTTGGCTGCTTGCAACCACGAAAAAAAATGCTAAAACTGCGTTACGGGGTCTCGCCGAGGCCCGTCCGGCTTTATCAAAATCAGTTTACTTTCGTGGGCTTTGCAGTCGTTCTTCCTTGAAAAAGAAGTATTTACTATTTATTCAAGAGAGAAATGAACTATTTGTTTACCTCGGAATCGGTGTCGGAAGGACACCCCGATAAAGTGGCCGATCAGATTTCGGACGCTTTGCTTGACGAGTTCCTGGCCTATGACCCGAACTCGAAAGTTGCTTGCGAAACCCTTGTGACGACCGGGCAGGTCGTTTTGGCGGGCGAGGTTAAATCGAATGCTTATGTCGATTTGATGGAGGTGACCCGTCGGGTAATTCACCGGATTGGATATAATAAGAGCTCGTACAAATTCGATGCCGACTCGTGTGGCATCTTTTCGGCCATTCACGAACAGTCGGCCGACATCAACCGGGGCGTGGAGCGTGCCGATGCCATGGAGCAGGGTGCCGGCGACCAGGGCATGATGTTTGGTTATGCCTGCAACGAGACAGACAACTACATGCCTCTCTCGCTCGACCTGTCGCACCTGTTGCTCATCGAGCTGGCCGCCATTCGCCGCGAGGCTTCGGCCATGACCTATCTGCGCAAGGGGCGGGTGACATCGTATCTGCGTCCCGACTCGAAGTCGCAGGTGACTATCGAATACAACGAGAAGAATGAGCCGGTGCGCGTGCACACCATTGTCATCTCGACCCAGCACGACGAGTTCGTGACGCCGGTCGATGGCTCGAAAGAGGCACAGGATGCTGCCGACCGCGAGATGTTGCAGACCATTTATAACGATGTGAAGACGGTGCTTTTGCCCCGCGTGATAGCCCAGTTGCCCGAGCGGGTACGGGCACTCTTCGACGACCAGCTGGTGCTGCTGGTGAACCCCACGGGCAAGTTTGTCATCGGCGGTCCTCACGGCGATACCGGTCTCACGGGTCGTAAAATCATTGTCGACACCTATGGCGGCAAGGGTGGTCACGGCGGCGGCGCCTTCTCGGGCAAAGACCCTTCGAAGGTAGACCGTTCGGCAGCCTATGCCGCCCGGCATATAGCCAAGAACCTGGTGGCTGCCGGTGTATCTGACGAGATTCTGGTGCAGGTATCCTACGCCATCGGGGTGGCCGAGCCGGTAAGTATCTATGTGAATACCTACGGCAAATCGCATGTGCCGATGAGTGATGCCGAGATTGCCCGTCGCGTGGGCGAGATATTCGACATGCGTCCCCGGGCTATCGAGGAGCGGTTGAAACTGCGTAACCCCATCTATGAAGAGACGGCAGCCTATGGCCACATGGGCCGTAAACCGCAGACGGTGGTCAAGACCTTCACGTCGCACTACAACACCGAGCCGGTGGTGCGCGAGGTAGAGCTCTTCACCTGGGAGAAACTCGACTATGTGGATGTAGTGAAGAAAGCCTTCAATCTCGACTGACCGATAGACCGGTCGAAACGGAACCATACGAAGGGTGTGCCTGCGATTTTCGAACGGGTGCACCCTTCGCTCGTTTTCGACAGGGGTAATTCGGCGAGGCTGTTGGGGGATGCCTTTAGTATTTTATCGGGAAAGAGAGATTAGAAGTTGCTGAAATTCTGGGGTTTGATGACGAACCCGATACGCAGCCGGGAGTGGAACTTGTTGTAGTCGAGCAGTCCCTCGCCGTAGCCGTTGTAATATTGCAGGAAGAGATACTGGTTCTCGTTGGGGAAGAGGCGGGCACTCAACTCGACGACGGTGTTGAAGTTGAAGTTCCAGCCGCTGCGTTTGGTGAGGATGATGGAGGCTCCGAATCGGCGGTTGTCGCTCAGGTAGCTGCCGGCCAGTTGGAAGATGCCGCAATACTTGAGTATGTCGCGGTTGTTGCCGCTGTCGATAATGGGTATCCAGGTTTTGAATTGCAGCTCTACGTTGTGATCGACGGCAAGTGCACCCATAAGCGAAATTTTGTTCCAGCTGCGAGACCAGATGCTGTCTTTTCCGTTCGACTCATGCTCGACGAGGAGCGTGACCTGTCCGATGAAGCGGTCGTGGTAGATGACCGGGTGCGTGAGGCCTATGCCCGGATTGAAGTTGAGGTCATACATAGGGAGCGACTCTTGGAATACGTTCCAAAAAGCCTTTTGCGTGTAGGTGATAAAGAGGTAGGTATCGAAGGGTAGCTTGCTCTTGGTGAGTCGCTGGCTGATACTCAACTGAAATTTTACATCCGAATTTTGTCCGGTGGGTCTCCCGCCCAGAGTAGAACCCACGATGAAATAGTTGTCTTTGAAAAGCGAGAAGTAGGGGCGCTTGTCCAGCTCTTCGCGTACGCTGTCGGGATTGTACTTGGGTACATTGTTGCGTATCTGGGCATTGGCGACGACTGCCAGAAGGAGCAAGGGGAGGAGAATGGCAAAACGTTTCATAGACAAGGTATAAGATATTTTGCAAATATATAGAAAGTCGGGAGTATAAAAATAAGCTCGCTTGATTTTTATACCAAAAGGTGTATCCTGTATTCTACCAAAAGGGAAAAGGATTAACCGCTACAAGTGAAAACGCGGTTTTCACATGGTGTTGCGTCGTACCTCCTTTTGGAGGTGCAAATATAGGCTAACTTCTCGGAGATATATAGTCAAAAAGGTCGTTCTTTTTTGTCGTTTTTTCCAGAAAGTTCGGGCTCGGTCGAGGGTTTTGACCGATAAAGTTTGGCTTCTCCCGCAAATCGAGTACATTTGCAAGAAAAGAAAAAGGTTTTACATGAGCAAAATAGGCGCAATATTGTGTGTGGGTGTGCTGCTGTTGAGCGGTTGTGGAGGCAAAAGTCACGAGTTTTCGGTCGAGGGGACCCTCAACAACCTGGGCGGTCGGCCTGTCTATGCGGTTTACAGCACCGAGAGCGGTATCGTGGTCGATACCCTGCGTCCGCAAAACGGATATATCGCCTTTAAAAATTCGTCGGCCGAGCTTATTCCCATTCAGTTTTATTATTTCGACAAGACTCCGTTTACCCAGATTTATGTGCAGAACGGCGACCGCATCGAGCTTTCGGGCGACGGGCAAGACCCCTTCGGCCTGAAGGTAAAGGGCAGTTCGCTGAACAAGGAGCTGTTCAAGTTCAACCAGGAGAACAAGGAGCTGTTGCAAACCTGGCTGGCTGAGCGTAACGCCTCGGCTTCGGGTTCGCGCACCCCTCGGTACGAACAGTTGTGCCGGGAGCTGCAGGGGGTGGTGGCCGACTATGTGGGCAAGCATCGCGACTCGCCCGTGAGTGCCATCCTGTTGAGCAACTATCTGCTGGGCGAGGCCGATCAGGCCCGTTGCGATTCGCTCATTGCCCTGCTCGACCCCGGGGTGCTGGCCGGTGGGGCCGGAGTTCCGTTGGTGCGCTATCGGGAGTTTGAGAATACGTTGAAAGCCGATTCGGTATTGCCCTACCTCTCGCTGGTCACGGTGGCCGATACCTCGTGGATAATCGATGCCCAGGAGGCCCGGGCCACGCTGCTCTGTTTCTGGGCAGCCGAGACGGCCGGGACCCGCGGCTACGAAACTTTCCTGGGCGATATGGCCGCCCGCTACGATACCGCCGTGCAGGTGATAGATGTGTCGCTCGACCGCGACAGTGCCGTATGGCGCCGGACGGTATCCCCCGACACCGTGCAGTGGACCCGGTTGTGGGCCAAGGGGGGCTACCTCTATGCCGGGGTGAAGTGGCTCGACATACACCGCCTGCCCTATCTGTTGGTAGCCGATTCGACGGGCCGGGTGGTGGCACGAGGTCTGTCGCCCGACTCGACCCGGGCCTGCATCGACCGGATGATTAAACCCTAATCGGGTGTATATAACCTGCTTAAATCTATTACTATGTTGGTGAAAGTTTTCGGAGCAGCCGTGCAGGGCATCGACGCCCTGGTCGTCACCATCGAGGTGAACTGCTCGCAGGGGATTCGATTTCTCATGGTGGGGCTGCCCGATGCGGCAGTCAAGGAGAGCCACGAACGCATTGTCTCGGCCGTAGAGCACAACGGCTATAAATTTCCACGTCGACAAGTCATTGTGAACATGTCGCCTGCCGACATCCGCAAGGAGGGGGCCTCTTACGACCTGCCTCTGGCCATCGGCATCCTGGCCAGCGACGGCAAGGTGAAGAGCAACCGCCTGGGCGACTACATGCTCATGGGCGAACTCTCGCTCGACGGTTCCATTCTCCCCATCAAGGGGGCATTGCCTATCGCCATCAAGGCCCGCGAGGAGGGATTCAAGGGGTTGATTATCCCCAAGGCCAATGTGCGCGAAGCGGCCGTGGTGAACAACCTCGAGGTCTACGGGGTGGAGAACCTCACCGAGGTGATCCGTTTCTTCGATGGAGAGGTGGAGTTGGAACCGACCGTCATCGACACCCGGGCCGAATTTTTCAAGGAGTGTACCCGTTTCGACCTCGACTTCAGCGACGTGAAGGGGCAGGAGAGCGTGAAGCGTGCCTTCGAGGTCGCTGCTGCGGGCGGGCACAACATCATACTCATAGGTCCGCCGGGGGCAGGCAAGTCGATGATGGCCAAGCGGTTGCCGTCGATACTCCCGCCGCTCACCCTGCAAGAGGCCCTCGAGACCACCAAGATACACTCGGTAGCCGGCCGTATGGAGCGGGGTAGTTCACTGCTGTCGCAACGCCCCTTCCGGGCTCCGCACCACACCATCTCGTCGGTAGCGCTGGTCGGTGGCGGTGCCTATCCCCAGCCGGGCGAGATCTCGCTGGCTCACAACGGGGTGCTCTTTCTCGACGAGCTGCCCGAGTTTTCGCGTCAGGTACTCGAGGTGATGCGCCAACCGCTCGAAGACCGCAAAATCACCATCGCCCGGGCCAAATATTCGATTGAATATCCGGCCAGTGTGATGCTGGTAGCCTCGATGAACCCCTGCCCTTGCGGCTATTACAACCACCCCGACAAGGAGTGCATCTGCAACCCGGGGGCCATACAGCGTTATTTGGGAAAAATATCGGGTCCGCTGCTCGACCGCATCGACATACAGGTAGAGATTGTGCCCGTACCCTTCGAAAAAATATCGGATACCCGTCCGGCCGAGTCGAGCGAAGCGATACGTCGGCGTGTTGTGGCCGCCCGGGAGGTTCAGGCCGCCCGCTTTGCCGAGTATCCCGGCATCTACTGCAACGCCCAGATGACTCCCCGACTGCTGAACCGCTATGCCGCACCCGATGCCGCCGGGCTCAAACGGCTGAAGGATGCCATGGAGCGATTCCACCTCTCGGCCCGAGCCTACGATCGTATCTTGAAGGTAGCTCGCACCATTGCCGACCTCGACGGATGCGAGACGGTGCAGGTGCAGCACATCAACGAGGCGGTGAACTACCGCAACCTCGACCGCGAGAACTGGGGCGACCGTTGAGTAAAGGGCGTTTTTTTCGCCGGCGAAGCAGATAACCGGGATAGGGATAAAGACAATTTAAGAAAAATATCTATTTTTGCCGCGAAAAGGAGACCTTGATGTCCTTCGCGGGAAGATGATGCAATTGAGAATCCTTAAACTGATAACTGAAAAATATAACCATCATAACATTAGCAATGAAGAAAATAGGCTTGTTGGGCATATTCTTATGCCTGAATTTTATGCTGTACTCCGACACCCTGAAAAAGGTAATCGATGTGGAGTACAAGGACAACACGGTGGTGAGCGTGGTGCTCTCTCCCGATTTGACGATGCGGTTTGCCGACGATGCCCTCGTTTTTGAGAGTGCAGAGACCGACAACAGTTTTGCCTTGGCCGATATTTCGGGTTTTCGCTATACCAAGCGGGCCATTTCGGGTATTCAGGAGGTCACGGCCGAGACCTTTGTCGTGACAGCCGAGTCGTTGCAGATAAACGGATTGCCCGCCGGAACGACAGTGCGGGTATACGACCTGAACGGCCGCGTGGTGGCCGACGCACAGGTCGACGGCGAGTTCCGTCTGGCGTTCGACCGGTTGCCCGGTGGGGTCTATGTGGTCAACTATGGCCAGGTGTCGCGCAAGATTATCGTCGCTCCACGAGGGTAATCCTTCCGATAGAGAGTTGTAATAAATAAAAGAATATCATACCAGTAGTTCAAATAGAAAAACATGAAAAAACTATTCCTCCTTCTCCTGTTGCTGCCGCTTTGGGTATACGGCCAACAGGCTCACCCCTGGCTTCACATATACCACAACGATGTCGATTTCAATTCGGTAAAGGCTACGGAGATTACCGAGATGACACATCGCCTCTCCGATAGCGACGATTCGCTCGACAGTCTCATTGTCAACACGAAAGAGAACCGCTTGTCGGTAGCTCTCTCCGATATAGACCGCTGTGCCGTGGGCACGAATGTCCCCACCGTATACATCACGATACCCGACTATCCCAACTTGAGCGAACTCTATGACAAGGAGCTCTACCTCGATGCCATGATCAGTATCGACGGCAACGGTGTAGTCGACGATTTGGAACCTACGGCCGTCTCGATCAAGGGGCGGGGCAACAGTACCTGGAACTATGTGAAGAAACCCTATCGGTTGAAATTCGACAAGAAGATTGCCATTTGCGGTCTGGCCAAAGCCAAGAGCTATGCCTTGATTGCCAACTACATCGACTGTACGCTCATGCGGAATGCCATCGCCTTGAAGATAGGCCAGTTGCTCGAGATGCCCTATACCAACCATTGCCAGCCGATACGGGTCTATTTCAACGGTATCTTCAAGGGGGCATACTTCATCACCGAGAAGATTGGCATCACGGGGGCGAGTGTCGATATCGACGAAGAGACTGGCATCTTGTTTGAGATGGATACCAACTTTGACGAGGACTACAAGTTCTGGTCGCGCTACTACAACCTGCCCATGATGGTGAAAGATCCCGACCTGAGCGAAATTGCCGAGTTGAAGGGGGTGACCCCCGAGTCGCTGTTGACCACCTGGGGCGATGATTTTACCGAGTTTGAGCGCAAGGTTTTTATGGGCGAGGATCTCTCTACCAGTCTCGATATGGAGTCGCTTGTCAACTACCTGATAGTCTATAACGTGTGCGGCAATCGCGAGCCCGTGTGGCCGAAGAGCCTTTATTTGTATAAGGCGAGTCTCGACGATGTTTATCATTTCGGCCCCATTTGGGACTTTGACTGGGCCTTTACCTACAACGACGGGGTGGAAAATCAGGAGCCTACCTTGCCGTTGCTGGAGCCTTTTCAACAAGGGCAACATGCCGATTTCTTGAAAAAAATCTGTTCTACTCCCGAGTTTCGTGCTCTCTATAAGGAGAAATTCGACCATTTCAAGACCTCGCTTTATCCTCTGCTGTTGGAGTATATCGATGAATATGCCGACACGATAGAGCCGTCGGCCATAGAGAATGGGTTGATATGGCCGGCCGAACCGGGCCGAACCGAGGGGTCGTTTCATTTTAGAGAAAACCTCGACAAATTGAAAGAGTGGATACAAAACCGCATGGAGTTTATCTCGGGTCACGAGAACTTCGGATTGTATAACTGATAGCGGATAAACCGTGATGACATAAGGCGGAGGGGCCGGCCCATGCGAGGGTAGCCCCTCCGCTTCATTTTTCTCCTGTTTGGTTGGACAAATCGGAAGTGTTGCCTGTATACCATATAAAAAAGAGTAGGAATATGGACACGAAGAGAGAAGAACGATTGTTGTCGTTGGATACCTTGCGGGGATTCGACATGCTGTTTATCATGGGGTTTGCTCCGCTGGTTGTAGCCCTGAACCGGTGTTACCCGACAGCCGTGGGCGACTGGCTTGCCGGGCAGATGTCGCATACGGCTTGGCATGGGTTTACACAACACGACCTGATTTTTCCTCTATTCCTCTTCATCGCCGGTATCTCTTTCCCGTTCTCTCTGGCCAAGCAGCGCAGCCGAGGGGTGCCCGACCGCCGCATCGGCCTGCGAGTATTGCGACGGGGGGTGACCCTCGTGGTGTTGGGCATGGTCTATAACGGCCTGTTGCAGTTCGATTTTGCCGATTTGCGGGTGGCCAGTGTACTGGGTCGCATAGGGGTGGCCTGGATGGTCGGGGCCTGGATTTACATGCGCTTGCCGAAGCGGTTGCAGTATGGACTCATCGTGTTTATTCTTGTGGTGTACTGGCTGTTGCTGGCGTTTGTCCCGGCTCCCGATGCTCCGGGAGCCTCGCCTTTCTCGCCCGAAGGCAATCTGGCGGGATACATAGACCGCATTCTGTTGCCGGGCCGGTTGAACGATGGCTGTTTCGACCCCGAGGGATTGTTGAGTACCCTGCCTGCCATAGTAACGGCCCTGTTGGGTATGTATGCCGGCGAGATGGTACGGTCGGCCCGTTTGGGGAGCGGGGCTCGGAAGAGCCTGTGGCTGGCTGCAACAGGTGTGGGACTGGTTGCCCTGGGCGTGATGTGGAACGAGGTATTCCCTATTAATAAAATTCTGTGGAGCAGCTCGTTTACCTGTTTTGCCGGCGGACTCTCGTTCTTGTTGTTTGCCCTCTTTTATTATGTGGTCGACGTGCGAGGTTGGCGGTCGTGGACTCTCTTCTTTCGGGTGATAGGGCTCAACTCCATCACCATCTATCTGGCCCAGCCGATGATAGGTTTCTCGCATCTGAACCGTTTCTTGTTCGGCGGGCTGGCCCATTGGGCGGGCGAATATGCTGGAGAGCCGGTGGGCGAGGTGTTCCTTCGTACGGGGTATGTGGTCTGTTGCTGGGTCTTCCTCTATTTTCTGTATCGCAAACAGATATTTTTGAAGGTATAGCGGTGCGCCGGGAGCTCCCGGCTGCACCGTTGTCGGGTTTCCGGGAGGGAATAAAACGGCGTTTACATTTTTTTAATTTCACAAATTCGGCCGAAACCGTTATCTTTGTTTCTCTTAAACAGGATAGAAACAAGAAGATAAAAGAATAAATCGTGGCCAAGGAAATTGTTGAAACTCCGCTCATGAAGCAGTATATCGAGATGAAAGCCCAGCACCCCGATGCTATATTGCTTTTCAGAGTAGGGGATTTCTATGAGACCTTTTCGGACGATGCCATCGTGGCATCTGAGATTCTGGGAATTACGCTTACCCGTCGGGCAAACGGTGCCGCGCAATATGTCGAGCTGGCGGGCTTCCCGCATCATGCCCTCGACACCTATCTGCCCAAACTGGTGCGGGCCGGCAAGCGGGTGGCTATCTGCGAACAGCTGGAAGACCCCAAGCTGGCCAAGAAGCTGGTGAAGCGGGGTATCACCGAGCTGGTGACCCCGGGTGTGTCGATCAACGACAATATACTGGACCATAAAGAGAATAACTTCCTGGCCGGCGTTCACTTCGGGAAAAACAACAAGGTGGGCGTGGCTTTCCTCGACATCTCGACCGGCGAGTTTCTGGCTGCCGAGGGCGATTACGACTATGTAGACAAACTGCTGGGCAACTTCGCCCCCAAGGAGGTGCTGTTCGAGCGCACCAAGCGTAAACTCTTCGAAGAGCATTTCGGCAGCCGCTTCTTCACCTTCGAACTCGACGACTGGGTCTATACCGAAGATGCTGCCAAAGACCGCCTGCTGCGCCACTTCGAGACCAAGAACCTCAAGGGATTCGGCGTGCACAACATGCCTTGTGCCATCATTGCGGCCGGGTCGCTGCTTCACTACCTCGACATTACCCAACATACCCATATTTCGCACATCACCTCGCTCTCCCGCATCGAGGAGGAGCGCTATGTGCGCCTCGACAAGTTTACGGTGCGCAGCCTCGAACTGCTCGCCCCCATGAACGAGGGGGGCAAGAGTCTGCTCGACGTCATCGACCGCACCGTCACCCCCATGGGTGCCCGCATGCTCAGGCGATGGATTATCTTTCCTCTGAAGGATGTGAAGCCTATCGAAGACCGGTTGAACGGCGTGGAGTTCTTCTTCCGTCACCCCGAAGCTCGCGAGGTTATCGACCCGCAGCTCGACACCATCGGCGACATGGAGCGGCTCATCTCGAAGGTGGCCGTGGGGCGTATCTCGCCCCGTGAGGTGGTGCAGCTCAAGGTGGCCCTGCAGGCCATCGAGCCCATCAAGGCGGTGTGCGAGCAGAGCGACGAGCCGGTGCTGCAACGCATAGGCGAGCAACTCAACTGCTGCGCGAGCATACGCGACCGCATCGAGCGGGAGATTGTGCCCGATGCGCCCAACGTCTCCAACCGCGGCGGCATCATCCGCAAGGGGGTGAATGCCGAACTCGACGACCTGCGCGAGATTTCTACCTCGGGCAAGGATTACCTGCTGCACGTGCAGCAGCGCGAGAGCGACCGCACGGGTATCCCCAGCCTCAAGGTGGGCTACAACAACGTGTTCGGTTACTACATCGAGGTGCGCAATACCCACAAGGACAAGGTGCCGGCCGACTGGGTGCGCAAGCAGACCCTGGTGAATGCCGAGCGATACATCACCCAGGAGCTGAAGGAGTATGAAGAGAAGATACTCGGGGCCGAGGAGAAGATACTCTCGCTGGAGGCCCAGCTGTTCAACGACCTGATTCTGGCCCTCACCGAGTTCATCCCGGCCATCCAGCTCGACTCGAATCTGATAGCCCGGCTCGACTGCCTGCTGTCGTTTGTGAAGTCGGCCGTCGAGAACCGCTATATCCGCCCCGAGATTAACGATTCGCTCACCATCGACATCAAGGAGGGGCGCCACCCGGTCATCGAGAAGCAGATGCCCCCGGGCGAGAGCTACGTTAGCAACAGCGTGGAGCTCGACAACGACAAGCAGCAGATCATGATGATTACCGGTCCCAACATGGCCGGTAAGTCGGCCCTGTTGCGGCAGACGGCCCTCATTGTGCTGATGGCGCAGATAGGCAGTTTCGTCCCCGCCGAGGCGGCCAGCATAGGCATTGTCGACAAGATATTCACTCGCGTGGGGGCTTCGGACAACATCTCGCTGGGCGAGTCGACCTTCATGGTCGAGATGACCGAGGCGGCCGACATCCTCAACAACCTGTCGGAACGCAGCCTCGTGCTCTTCGACGAGTTGGGGCGCGGCACCAGTACCTACGACGGCATCTCCATTGCCTGGGCCATCGTCGAGCACATACACGAGCATCCCAAGGCACGGGCCAAGACCCTATTCGCCACTCACTACCACGAGCTCAACGAGATGGAACGCACCTACAAGCGCATTGTCAACTACAACGTCTCGGTCAAGGAGATTGACAACAAGGTGATATTCCTGCGCAAACTGGTGCGGGGCGGCAGCGAACACAGCTTCGGTATCCACGTGGCCAAGCTGGCCGGCATGCCCCAGAGCATCGTCAAGCGGGCTAACCAGATATTGAAACAGCTCGAGGACGAGAACCGGCAGACGGGGCTGGCCAAACCTACGGCCGAGATTGCCTCGTCGCGCGGTGGCGTGCAGCTGAGTTTCTTCCAGCTCGACGACCCCGTGCTCTCGCAGGTGCGCGACGAGATTCTGCGGACCGACATCAACAACCTCACGCCGGTCGAGGCCCTGAACAAACTGAATGAGATAAAAAAGATAATCACCGGGAAATAACAGTGATTCATGATGAAGAGAAGCGATTTTGAAATTATGGCACCCGTGGGTTCGTACGACTCGCTGGCTGCCGCCATACAGGGAGGGGCCGACTCGATCTACTTCGGTATCGAGGGGCTGAACATGCGCTCCCGTTCGTCCAACAACTTTACCATCGACGACCTGCACGAGATTGTGCGCATCTGCAACGAGCACGGCATCAAGAGCTACCTCACGGTCAATACCGTCATCTACGACGAAGACATCGCCCTGTTGCACCGCATTGTCGATGCGGCCAAGGAGGCGGGACTCACGGCCATTATCGCCAGCGACGTGGCCGCCATGACCTATGCCCGCGAGGTGGGGGTCGAGGTGCATCTGTCGACCCAGCTGAATATCTCGAATACCGAGGCCCTGCGTTTCTATGCCCGCTTTGCCGACGTGGTGGTGCTGGCCCGCGAGTTGAATCTGGAGCAGGTCACCCGCATTCACGAGGCCATCGAGCGCGACCACATCGTGGGGCCGGGCGGCGAGCCGGTGCGTATCGAGATGTTCTGCCACGGGGCCCTGTGCATGGCCGTTTCGGGCAAGTGCTATTTGAGCCTGCACGAGATGAATGCCTCGGCCAACCGGGGAGCCTGCATGCAGATTTGCCGCCGCTCCTACGAGGTAAGAGACAAGGAGACCGGCGACGAGCTCGAGGTGGACAACGCCTATATCATGTCGCCGAAAGATTTGAAAACCATACACTTCCTCAATAAACTCATCGATGCCGGCGTGCGGGTGTTCAAAATCGAGGGGCGTGCCCGCGGTCCCGAATATGTGCGTACCGTCGTCTCGTGTTACAACGAGGCTATCGATGCCTGTCTGGCCGGCGACTTCACCGACGAGAAGATAGCCGGTTGGGACCAGCGGCTTGCCACCGTCTTCAATCGGGGTTTCTGGAACGGTTATTACCTGGGGCAGCGGTTGGGCGAGTGGACCCACAACTACGGGTCGGCGGCCACCAAGCGCAAGGTCTACATAGGCAAGGGGGTGAAATACTTCTCCAACCTGGGGGTGGCCGAGTTTCTGCTCGAGAGCGGGTCGCTGAGCGTAGGCGACGAGGTGGTCATCACCGGGCCCACGACCGGAGCCCTCTTCCGCAAGGTCGAGGAGATACGGGTCGACCTGAAACCGGTCGAGACCGCCGTAAAGGGCGACCGCTTCTCGATGCGGGTCGACGAGAAGATACGTCCGTCGGACAAATTGTATAAATGGGTAGATAGTTCGGAACTTAAATCGAAATAGTTATGTTCAGGAAACGAGCGATTGCAGCAATCTTGGGAATGGCCTGTGTGGGACAGCTCGCGGCCACGAAACAGGGCGTGCCGGCCTACGACGATTACAAGGCTTTGATAAACAGGGGTATCTCTCTCTTCGAAGAGAAGAACTACGTGGGTTGCTCCGATGTGATGCAGGAGGCGCGCCAGGGCGACCTGCCGCGCGAGTTGCGCGAGACGGCCGACTGGTATATCGCGCTGGCCGAGGCCCGCAACCATTCGCCGCAGACGGTAAGTCTGCTGACGGCTTTCCTGCGCGAATACCCCGAGTCGTCGCACACTCTGCAGGCGCGGTTGGCTCTGGCCGACTATTATTACGACCGGCAGGAGTATGCCCGGGCCTTGAAGGCCTACCGCTCGATCAACGTGAGTCTGCTCACCGGCGACGAGGAGGACCGCTGGGGTTACCGCACCGCCTGTTCGCTGTTGAAGACCGGCGAGCCCGCATCGGCCAAACCGCTCTTTCAGATTCTCATCGGGAAAGATAAATTCAAAACCGGCTCTACCTTCTATCTGGCCTATATCCAGATGAACGAGGGCGACGACCGGGTGGCATTGAGCAACTTTGCCAAGGTCTCGGGCGATGCCCGATACGGCTATTCGGCCCGGCTGCACATGCTGCAAATCTACTTCAAGCAGAAGCGTTTTGCCCAGGTGTTGAGCGAGGGTAAAGAGTTGCTCTCGCACACCACGACCGATGCCGATGCCTATACCGAGTTGCTTCGTCTGTTGGGCGAGAGTGCTTACCACGAAGGCAACGACACCTTGGCCGCCGACTACCTCGAGCGCTATCTGCAACGCACTGGCCAGCCGCAACGCTCGGCCCTCTATGCGATGGGTGTGATGGCCTATCGTCAGGGCGACGATGTGCGGGCCATCAACTATCTGGGACGGGTGACCGCCACCGACGATGCCCTGTCGCAAAATGCCTACCTCTACATCGGGCAGGCTTACCTGCGGGCCGGCGACAAGAACAACGCCCGCATGGCCTTCGAGATGGCCTCGCAGGGCAACTACGACACTCAGGTGCGCGAGACGGCTCTCTACAACTACGCCCTCTGTCTCTACGACCGGTCGGCCTCGCCCTTCGACAATTCGGTGGGGGTGTTCGAGCGTTTCCTCAACGAGTTCCCCGAGTCGCGCTATGCCGACCGCATCAACGACTACCTGGTCGAGGTCTATATGACTACCCGCAACTACCGGTCGGCCCTGGCTTCAATCGAGAAGATACAGCGGCCCGACAGCAAGATATTGGCCGCCAAGCAGCGCATCCTGTTCCAGTTGGGTACCGAGGCGTTTGCCAATACCCGCATCGAGGAGGCCCGGCAGCTTTTCACCCAGGCTATCGGCGTGGGCAACTACGATGCCGACATCCGCGCCAAGGCTTCGTTCTGGCTCGCCGAGTGCCTGTATCGTCAGGAGCAATACGGTGCCGCGGCCCGCAACTACTCGGCATTCCTCTCGGCCTGCAAGGACAAGCGCAGCGAGATGTATGCCCTGGCCTGGTACGACTGGGCCTATTGCCAGTTCAAGCAACACAACTTCGCGCAGGCGCTCGACGGCTTCTCGCGTTACCTCTCGGCACAGACGGGGGCCGACAAGCGCATGGTGGCCGATGCCTATGCCCGTACCGGCGACTGCTACTACTACGCCCGTCGCTATGCCGATGCCGAGCAATATTACGCACAGGCGCAGCAGACCTATCCGGCCGGCGGCGATTACGCCCTCTTCCAGAAGGCATTCATGGCCGGGTTGCAGAAAAATCAGGAGCGTAAAATCGAACTGCTCGACCAGCTCATCGCCCAGTATCCCCGCTCGGGTTATCTGGCCAATGCCTGGTTCGAAAAGGGACAAGCCTATACGATACTCAACCGCAACAACGAGGCCATAGCCAGCTACCGCCAGCTGATGGACAACTATCCCCAGAGCGCGATAGCCCGTAAGGGCGGCCTGCAGCTGGGCATGGTCTACTTCAACAACGGCCAGACCGACGAGTCGGTAGCCGCCTACCAGCAGGTAATCGAGCGCTATCCTACCAGCGAAGAGGCCCGTGTGGCCGTGGCCGACCTCAAGTCGGTCTATGTCGAGAAAGATGCCGTCGATGCCTATGCCACTTACCTCAACCGCGTGGGGCTGGCCGAACAGGCACCCGTGGGCGAACTCGACTCGCTCTCCTACATGGCTGCCGAGCGCACCTACATGACGGGCAAGGGGGCGGCCTCGCTCGAGAAATATCTGCGCAACTACCCGGGTGGGGCCTTTGTGGTGCCGGCCCACTTCTATGTGGCACAGGCTGCCTTTGCCGCCAAGGAGTATGACAAGGCCCTCGCCTCGTTCGACTATGTGGTGACCCACAGTCCCGACGGCGAGTTTGGCGAGGAGTCGTTGGCCCGTAAGTGCGAAATCCTCTATCTGAATGGCCGTTACGACGAGGCTCTCGAAGGTTTCAAGGCCCTTGAGAAGAAGGCCACGACGGCCGAGAACAAGCAGGCGGCCTGGCTGGGCATGCTGCGCATAGCCCGCAACAAGCAGCAGTACGACCTGGTACTCGCTGCCGCCGAAGGTCTGCTGGGCGAGAGCAAGCTGTCGCCCGACCTGCGGCAGGAGGTACTCTTTGCCCGGGCCGATGCCTGTGCCCACAGCGGGCAGGGCGAGAAGGCTGCCGCCGACTGGCAGGAACTGGCCCAGGATACGCGGTCGGAGTATGGCGCACAGAGTGCCTACCTGTTGGCTCAATATCAGTTCGACAACAAAGCCCTCAACAATGCCGAGAAGACCCTGAACGCCTTTATCGACAAGGGCACCCCGCACAGCTACTGGCTGGCCCGGGGCTTCCTGCTCATGGCCGACATCTACGAGAAGCGGGGCGAGACCTTCCAGGCCCGGCAGTATCTGCAGAGCCTGCGCAACAACTATCCGGCGAGCGACGACGATATAAGTGCCCGTATCGACGAGCGGCTGGCCCGATTGGGAAAAACGGAGTAGAACGATTCAATACATGTAACTTATGAAACGGTTTTCTTTTTTGACGATACTGATCATTCCCTTCGCCCTGTCGGCACAGCAGGCCGACTCGCTGCGTCGGGAAGTAACCATAGAGAAAGACTTTACGCCCATCGTGCGCGATGCCTCGAAAATCAACACCCTCCCCGAGGTCGAGGCGCCTACGGTCACCCGGCAGTCGATACAGTACAGCGACTGGACGGTACCGGCCCCGCTCGAGGCCCGCGCCGTGTTGTTGCCGGCCGGCGGTTTCGGCGACCCGGCCCGCGAAAACCTGAAGCGCGGCTATTTCGATTTCGGTCTGGGCAATTACTGGAACATGGTGGGCAATGCCGGCTACCGCATCCTGCAAAGCGAGAAAGACCAGTTGGGCGTGTGGCTGCAACACCGCTCGACCTGCGGCTCGGTAGACTACAACCAGACTCTGCCGGGCTATGAAACCTCGCGTACGATGAGGCAGCTCGAAGAGCGGGTGGTGGCCGACTATCGCCATTCGTTCGAGAAGCTCGACCTGGGTATACGGGGCGGCTATCGGTACGACTCGTTCAACTACTACGGCCTGCGTTTCCCCGGTGTGCAGGGCATCGCCTCGCCCGGGCAGGAGATAAACCGCTTCTTCCTCAAGAGCCGCATCGCCTCCAGCAACCCCGATGCCCAACTGCGCTACTCGGCATCGCTGGCCTACTATCGGTATGGCTACCAGCGGGGCTATCTGCAAGGCGACAAGGGGGCTGCCGAAAATGTGGTAGCTGCCGATTTCGCCCTCGTGGCCCCCATCGACCCCAGCAGCGACATAGCACTCGACGGCGTGTTCGACTATGTGGGCTACAACCGGTTGCCGTCGGCATCGGGCTATGGCATGCTGTCGCTCAATCCGCGGTACAGCTGGCACAACGACCGGGTGTCGCTCTCGGCCGGTGTGAAGGCCGACATCTCGTTCAACAACGGCACCATCTTCCGCTTTGCCCCCGATGTGCGTTTCGACTGGACCATCGTGCCCGACCTGCAGTTCTACACCCTACTCACCGGAGGCAAGCAACTGAATACCTGGCATCGGGTATCGGCCCGTACGCTCTACTTCAATCCCTCGGCCGTGGTCGACAACAGCTATACTCCGCTCGATGCCCGGCTGGGGCTGCGGGTCAACGCCCTGCGCGGCTTCTCGATAGGTATTTCGGGCGGCTACGAAATCGGTAAGAATGTTCTTTTCCTCGAGCCCGAACAGACCGTGAACGGCCAGTTTACCGGCGTGTCGCGCTTCTGGGGTATCGATGCCTATGCCTGGAAAGCCGGTCTCGACCTCTCGTATCGCTACGGTACCCTGTGGGAGGCTTCGGCCCGGGTCGACTATTGCCGCTGGACCACCACGGGCGGCGGTCAGGTGGTATCGTATGATCGGCCGCAATGGCAAGGCGGGGTGAATGTGCGTTACAATCCGCTCGCTGAACTCTCGCTCGAGGCGGGTTACGACTTTGCCGCCGTGCGCAAATACGGCGTGCTGGGCGCCATCCCCGACATGCACCTCGTGCATGTGAAAGCCTCGTATGCCTTCACCTCCTGGTTCTCGCTTTATGGTCTCACCGACAATCTGTTGAACCGTAAATACGACATCGCCTACGGTATGCCGGCTCAGGGAATCAGTTTCATGTTCGGAGTCGATTTCAAATTCTGATTCCCGCTCTCTGCGGTACCTTTGTCTCCGATACTCGGGCTATACATTATTTAATAAAAAAGTAGAAAAAAAGGCTGTTTTACAATTCGATTTCCTATTTTTGCGCAAAATTTGAACGAAAGTTGCGTGTATGGCGAAGAATTTGGTAATAGTAGAGTCTCCGGCAAAGGCTAAAACAATAGAGAAGTTTCTGGGAAAGGACTACGAGGTCCTCTCGAGCTATGGTCACATTCGGGATCTGAAGAAAAAAGATTTCAGCATAGATATTAACGACCATTATAAACCTATTTACGAGATACCTGCCGACAAGAAGCAGGTGGTCGACACCCTCAAGGCCGAGGCCGCCAAGGCCGATATGGTGTGGCTGGCTTCCGATGAGGACCGCGAGGGAGAGGCTATTGCCTGGCACCTGTTCGAGGTGCTGAAGCTGAAGCCCGAGAAGACCAAGCGTATCGTGTTTCACGAGATTACCAAAGATGCCATTCTGCATGCCATAGCCAATCCGCGCGATATAGACATGCACCGGGTCGATGCCCAGCAGGCACGCCGGGTGCTCGACCGCATCGTGGGCTTCGAGCTCTCGCCGGTGCTGTGGAAAAAGGTGAAACCGGCACTTTCGGCCGGTCGGGTGCAGTCGGTAGCCGTGCGGCTGATTGTGGAGCGCGAGCGCGAAATCGCCGCCTTCAAGCCCGAGGCTGCCTATCGGGTAGTGGGCGAGTTTGTCCTGCCCGGCGGTGAGGTGCTGAAGGCCGAGTTGAACCAGCGGCTCAAGACCGAAGCCGAGGCGATGGCTCTGCTCGAGGCCTGCAAGACGGCCGCTTTCTCGATTGGCGATGTGACGGTGAAACCCGCCCGCAAGTCGCCCGCAGCCCCCTTTACCACCTCGACTCTGCAACAGGAGGCGGCCCGCAAACTGGGATTCTCGGTGGCCCAAACCATGATGGTGGCCCAGCGGTTGTACGAGGCCGGACACATTACCTACATGCGTACCGACTCGGTCAACCTCTCGTCGCTCGCCCTCAATACGACCAAAGACGAAATCATCAAAACGCTGGGTGAGAAATATCTCCACACCCGCAACTACCATACCCACACCAAGGGGGCACAGGAGGCTCACGAGGCTATCCGCCCCACCTACATCAGTCACCGCGAAATCAACTCGTCGTCGCAGGAGAAGCGGTTGTACGAATTGATTTGGAAACGTACCATCGCCTCGCAGATGAGCGACGCCGAGCTGGAGAAGACCACGGCGACCATCACCATATCGGGGCGCAAGGAGTATTTCGTAGCCGTAGGCGAGGTGCTGAAATTCGACGGTTTCCTGAAGGTGTACATGGAGTCGACCGACGACGAAGGCGATGCCGAGAGCAACGACAAGATGCTGCCCCCCCTGACCCGAGGCGAGGCGCTGACCCTCTCGACCGCTACCGCCACCGAGCGATTCTCGCAGGCTCCCGCCCGCTACACCGAGGCCAGTCTGGTACGCAAGCTCGAGGAGCTGGGTATCGGCCGTCCGTCGACCTATGCGCCCACCATCTCGACCATCCAGCAACGCGAGTATGTCGAGAAGGGCGACCGCAAAGGGACCGAGCGCAAGTACCACCTGCTTACGCTGAGCAAGGGCAATATCCGTGCGGTCGAGAAGAGCGAGATTACCGGCGCCGATAAGGGCAAGTTGTTGCCTACCGACATCGGTGTGGTGGTGACCGACTTCCTCACCGAATACTTCCCCGAGATTCTCAACTATAATTTCACGGCCAACGTCGAGCAACAGTTCGACGACATTGCCGAGGGCAAGACCGTGTGGAGCGACGAGATAGACCACTTCTACAAACTGTTCCACCCCGTGGTCGAGAGTGCCATGGCGCTGCGTCTGGAGCACAAGGTGGGCGAGCGTGTGCTGGGTACCGACCCGAAGAGCGGCCGCCCCGTGTCGGTGAAGATAGGCCGCTTCGGGCCGCTGGTACAGATAGGCACCCCCGATGACGAGGAGAAGCCCCTGTTCGCCTCGCTGCTCAAGGGTCAGTCGATGAGCACCATCACCCTCGACGAAGCCTTGAAACTCTTCGAGCTGCCCCGTACGCTGGGCGACTACGAGGGCAAGACGGTGGTGGTAGGTATCGGTCGCTTCGGTCCCTATATCCGGCACGACGGCAAGTATGTGTCGTTGCCCAAGGAGTACACCCCGCAGGGCGTGACGCTCGACGAGGCCATTGCCCTGATCGAGCACAAGCGCGAGGAGGAGAAGCAGCGCTTCATCAAGAAGTTCGACGAAGACCCCGAGCTCGAGTTGTTGAACGGACGCTTCGGCCCCTACATCGCCTACAAGAAAAAGAATTACAAACTGCCCAAGGGCACCGAGCCCGCCTCGCTCTCTTTTGCCGACTGCATGAAGATTATCGAGGAGGCCGACAAGGCACCGGCCAAGAAGAAACCGGTCCGCAAGAAATCGACGAAATAAGAGGCGGTTTATCCTATTGCAGCGAACGCTTTGTCCCCAACCGGGGAGCAAAGCGTTTGTCTTTTTTTGAGCACTCTTTTTGAGAATACGAGGTACCCTGTGGCAGGCCCGGCCGACGGGGTGTCGCACAATTTGCCGCAGAGATGAGGTAAATTTCGAAAGGTGTGCTTATTTTTGGAAAAGATAAAACAGAGCGTGTATGGCAAAGGAGCTTTTCAATCGATATGTGTGGCTTATCGACCTGCTGCAACGCTACGGCCGCCTCACCCGTCGAGAGATCGACGAGTTGTGGATGCGAAGCGAATACTCCGAGGGGAAGCCGATGGCGCGGCGTACCTTTATGAATTACCGGCAGGCGATACAGGAGATGTTCGACGTGAATATCGAGTGCGACCCCTCGACCTACGAATACTACATCGAAGACCCCGAGGCCCTCGAGGGTAACGGTGCCCGGGTGTGGGCGCTCAATACCCTCTCGGTCAACACCCTGCTCAACGAGAGTCAGGAGCTGCGCGACCGCATCGTGCTGGAGAATATCCCTTCGGGACAGAAGTTCCTGCGCCAGGTCTTCGAGGCGATGAAGGAGAGCCGCATGGTGTGGCTCTCGTACCATTCGTTCCGCCGGATTACGGGGTCGCGCACGCTGGTGGCCCCCTACTTTGTGAAGCTCTTCAGGCAGCGGTGGTATGTGGTGGGCCTCCCGGCAGGAGAGCGCAGAATCAAGACCTATGCGTTGGACCGCGTGACCTCACTCGAGTTGAGCGACCGCACCTTTGTCTATCCCGAGGGGTTCGAGCCGGCCGACTATTTCAAGGATTGTTTCGGCATTACTTACGGCGAGCAGCCGGCCGAGGAGGTGGTGTTGCGGGTCTCGGCCCTCCAGGCCAACTACCTGCGCACGCTGCCGTTGCACGAGAGCCAGGTCGAGAGCGAGCGCGGCGACAGCCATTCGGTTTTCCGCTACCGGTTGAAGATTACCCCCGACCTGGTGCAGGAGCTCTATGCCCTGAGTTTCTGGCAAGCCGAGGTGTTGGCTCCGCAGTCGTTGCGCGAGGCGGTGGCAGCGCGGTTGGCCGAGAGTCTGGCCGGTTATCGGGGTCCGTTGTCACAGCGTTGAGCCACGTGGCTCAATCGCCGGTATAGACCGCCTTCATCGAGCCCAGCGCCAGTTTGCCCTCCACCTTCAGGGGGATGCGCCGCGAGTCGGTGCTGATCCAGGCCGAGATGTTGTCGCTCGTCTTTTTGCCCGAAGTATCGTAGAATCGGAACCGCACCTTGAAGGTGCTGTACTCCTTTTTGTTCTGTTTGAGAATCTCCTGTCCCAGATACTCGATGTCGAGGTATTCGAGGCTTTTTCCCGAGAAGATTTTGGTCTTGTAGAGCTGGTTCATGGTCATGGCCCTGAAGTCGAAGGCCCGAATCACATAGAAGATGCTGAGCATGTCGTAGACGATGCCCGGCTCGGTGAGGGTGTAATCCTCGATGGCATTCCGCTTGGGTCGGTAGAGCCGTATCTTCCCCGTGGTAGCCGATTCGGTATGGGAGTAGTGCACCTCGTCTTTGCGGTAGGTACCGCCCTCGTCGGCGAGCTTGGCATAGTAGATGGGCAGCAGGTTGCTGTTGCGGCGCATGTCGGCTACGAGGGTGTCGCGCACCCGGAAGATGTTGTCGGCAAAAGGCAGCGTGCGCGCCGTCATCACCGAGTGGTAGCTGTTGGGGCGGACGGTCAGCTGCAAGGTAGCCGTGGCGGCCCGTTTCCAGAGAAACCCCAGTTGGTAGATGATGTCGTAAGTGAGGTTCTCGGGTTGCACTCCCGGTAAGGTTTGTGCCTGGGAACTCGTGACCGACAGCAGGCTGCCGGCGAGGAGAGCGAGTGTCAGCACGGCGAGGCGTGCCTTTGCAACGATAGACGTATGACTCTGGGTACACATGGCCTTGTAAGAGTTAAGCAGGTCAGTAACTTCGTTTCTTCTCCTTGGGTTTGTTTTTCTTGATTTTGTCGGGCTTCTGTCGGTCGACGGGGGTGGCGTATATGTCCCACTCCTGTTCGATGTCCCAGTTGGCCTTCAGTTCCAGCTCCTGGGGGTAGTACGACACCTCTTCGGGCTGTCGCTTCTCGGCATAGTTGCCGGTATCGTATTTGCCGTTCCCGTTGCTGTCGATGTAGAGTCGGGCATAGTAGGTGCCCGGGTTCATGTACATGAATTCGGCCCCTCCGTTGACGACAGGAGCCGACCTCACCGGTTTGTCGCCCGAGTCGAGAATCTCGACGATGGCCGAGTCGGTAACTCCGGTGATGGCAAGGTAGAGGTTGGCATAGTCTTCGAGAGCCTTCACCTTGAATTCTTGCGTGTAGTCGTCGGTGAAAAGCCCGTAGATATTGGTGAAGGCGGTCGAGTCCATCACCACGCGGTAAGCCTCGCCTGGCGTCCACTTGTAGGAGAGGGTATAGTCGCGTATGGCTATCGAGTCCTGCTGGAAGGTGACAAGCGAGTCGGCTACGGGAATCCACAGCGTATCGCGTTTCTGCTCGAGGTGAATCTTGCCCCGGTCGTAACTCTGCAGCGGTTCGGCAAAGGAGAATCGCAGCGGGCGGTACAGGTCGAGCGAGCCGCTCGTCTTGGAGCTCATCTGCAGGAATTCGATTTTGGGAGCCTCGATCGAGTCGCCCTCCTCTTTCTTCTTCTCTTTTTTCTTGGTGTTCTTGTATCGCCTCATGGTGAACTTGAGCGTGTCGTTGTAGAGCGACAGTTCCCGGAGCGAGTCGGTGCGCAGGTACTCGGCGGCAAAGAGCAGGGTATCCATGTTGTAGATGGTCGAGTCCTTAATCCAGTATTGCAGGCTGTCGTTGTGGGGCGACCGCTCGAGAATGGCCCAGTCGTCGCTCTCGAAGTTGAGCGGCTTCAGACGGGGCAGCGAGTCGGCCGGAGCCTTGAAGTAGATATTGAGCCGGCGGCGGTCGGTGCGCTCGGTCTTGTCGAGGTATTGCGATTGAAACCCCTCGTTGAACGAGGTGAGCAGAATGTCGTTGGGGTAGAAGTGGGTGTGGTTGTACTCGATGATGGTGTCGATGGTGACACTGTCCTTCCACAGGGTATCGACATGCAGCTTGACATCGGCCGTAGGCACGACGATGGAGTCGAAGAAGGCAATCTCTTCCGACGGGTTGTCGAACTTGTAGTCGCGGTTGAGGTCCTTGAGGGCGAAGAGCCGATATTTGCCCGGGGCCACGTTGCGTATGGTGAAGTGCCCCAGTTCGTCGGAACTGGCGATTCGCTCCAGCGGCAGCTTCTGGAAGGCCGAGTCGTCGAGGTTGCTGTGCAATCCTACCAGCATGCCGGTCACCGGCTCCAGGTCGCTGGCATTGAGCAGGATGCCCGACACCTGCAGCGAGTCGATGGTGGGGCCTGTCGAGAAGGAGTAGGCAAAGCTGTAGAGCGGGTTCTTCTCGTTGTTGTCGACAATCGAGTTTGAGAAGTCGATGGTATAGGTGGTGTTGGGCAGCAACGAGTCTTTGAGCTCTACGGTCACCTTGCGCCCCAGGGCCCGGATTTCGGGCATGTCCTTTTGCGGGGGCGATACAATCACCTTTTCGCCCGGGCTTTCGACCTGGATGATTTCGTCGAATTCGATTTCGACCCGCTGTTTCGACACGTTCAGCGCGCCGGGAGCCGGGGTGCTCTTGACGAACAGCGGCGGGGTCTCGTCGCGGGGCCCTCCTCCGGGTCTCGACATATTGGCACAGGAGTATATCGACAGCACCAGCACCAGAGCGGCGGCAAACCGATAGGCGGTCGTGGGGGAAATAGGTCGTTTCAAATTCATTGTCAACGGTTTTGAGTGTAAAGGTACTATAAATAAGAACAAAAACAAGTTTTGTTCTGTTTTGCCGGATAATTCTATCTATTCGTTGCAAAGATAGATAAAGATAGTGAAAGCCGAGACTAAAACTAAAAACAAGTATTCTTGTCTTCCCGGAGTTGTGCCGGCACCGTGGAAAATCAGTAGGGCGGCTTCAATCTTCTCTCATGCCCTACCCGACAAAAAATACTGCAACAAAAGAACGATTAAAAGTTCTCTCGTTGCAGTATACAACTCGCTAAGCCCTTTGTTTTGGATAAGGCGTTTTACTGCCGGGCGCCGCCGGTATCTTCGGGAGCCTTATTTACGCAGCAGGGTCTTTATTTCATATTGTTTGCCGTTTGAGGTCTTTACAACCCACACATTCAGGCCTTCGGCCAATCCGGTATTCTCTATGCGATATTCGTTCGCTCCCACATTCCGGTGATGAAGCAGTCTGCCGGAGATGTCGTAAACCGAAACCTCGGCTATCATCTCGGTCGAGAATACTGTTGTCGCTCCGGCTTCGGATACACAATAAACAGCTGCTTTGCCGTCTATTTCGTTGATTCCCGATACGGGTCGTGTCTCGCCGAAATTCGGGCGCAGATGAATGTTGCCGTAGTCGTCGACTTTGATTAATAGGCCTTCGTGGTTGTAGTAGAAATATCCTGTTTCCTCGTTGTCGAAAGCTACATATACGAGGTCATCTCCATTCAGCTGGTGGATTTCGAAATAATAACTGCCGGCTTCCAGTTCGGTTGCGGGGAAAGGATAAGAGCAGGGTTCTCCTACCCTGTCGAGGCTCATGTGGCAAGAAACCGTTTTCACCAGTTCTACTTGAAGCTCGTTCTCTTTGTAAACGCTCAGTTCGAAATCGCATTCATGGTCGGCAACGCCTTTCCCGCCCAATCCTACGGTAATCGAGGTGAGGGTGTCGGTTTGCGAGATATAGAACAAATTGCCGTATGTCATCTCCGAGGTACCGGCCACACCGTTGGTGAAAATTTCGTGCTCTTCGATATCCGTGGCAAAGGTCGAGTCGGAAACAAGAACGTCGACCGATGCGATGTTGTCATTTGGGCTCTCATCGGCGGCATAGTCTATCGATGCTGTGATTTTTGCGGTTCCCACAGGCACATTGTCGATAGTGGCTTTGGTCGTGATATTCAGTATTGCGTTGGGTTGTACAGGTTCTTCCACGGTTTTTCTTGCTACCTCTTCATCGCCGACGGTTATCACAAAGTCAAATTTCTCTGATGCGAGGTTCCCTTTGTTGCGCACTGTCGCTTGAAATTCGCGCGGGGCGTTGAACTGGTTCACAGGCATCATGTGGTATACGTCCGGAGCGAAGGTTTCGATAGCCAAGTCGTGCCCTTTCATTGTCTCTACCCGTATGCTGGTGAGATTCAGGTAGGAGAGTTTCGTCGATTTCACGGCGAGAACAAAATGGCCGGATTCTTCGATGGTGAATGGTATCGTGTCGAGACCTTCTTTTGTAGTGACGTTGGTGAAAGATCTCAGGATTTTTGCCTTGTCCATGTCTTCTCCCGATTGAGCCAATAATACATCGAAATCGTCACTGTCGCCCTCTTCGGCGCTTCCGCCCATATAGTATTCCAATATCATGCGGTATTGGCCTTTGTCCAATGTCAGGCATCGAGAGATGAGCGGCACGTTCACTTTCTCGCAGTTGTACGAGCCATGGCCGTCGTAGATGACGTTGACTGCCCAGCCTCCCTTTTCGCCGGATATCCAATCGCCATGATTGCCGCTGCTTCTCGTAAAATCGGAAACAAACGGGAGGGACGTGATCGGCTCGAAATTGCGCACCGAATCTTGTGCAGATTCATACTCTTCTCCGTCATACGAAACCCGCACTTCCACGTAATGCCAGCCAAGGGCCGACAGGTCGACAGTTTGTGCGAATGTGATTTCGGTCTCCTCGTTGGGGTCCAAGACGATGTCTTGTTCTTCGTTCACCCAAACTCCTTCTCCATCGTTCCCGCGTAATTGGTAGCTGTAATAGAGTTTTTCGGTTTGATTGGTGCCCTCGTTCTTTACGGTGAATTTCACTGGAGATTCCGCAGACAAATCACAACCCGATACGGGTAAGATGACGTTTGTGAGGGTCAAATCGGGTTGACCGCTGAAAGCGCCTTGTTCAATGCTGAAATTGTCTATCTGAATGCGGTATCTGTTTTTCTCTGAGAAAGCATGGAGGGCGAAATAATAGGTGCCATCCTCGGGTATATCGACTGTATTGAAGGCCTTCTGCCAGGTATCGACTTTCACGTCGGTGTACTGTTCGATAACTGTCATGGTCGTCGGGTCACTGCTCGTCCCGTACATCAACTCGAAATTTTCGGCCGAAATAGTCGATGTCATGTAATCGAACGAGACATTGATTTGTCCTTGCTCGATTTGTATCGGAGGAGTAATCATGTAATCGTTAGCCGGGTTTTCCCAGGAGTACAGATAAAGGGCGATACCTGTTCCACCGTTGGCATCGTCGAGCAGGTTGTTGTATTCCCATGTCTTATCGTCGTTGTTTACGTTCAATATGGTCCAGCGTTGGAAAGAGCTTTCAGAGTTGAATCCGTCGGTAAACGGCAATTCTATGATGTCTTTGTGCTCGAAAGCAGAAGCCAGAGTGTCGTTGTAATGGATACAGTCCGAAGCACAAGCTATCCATGCCTTTATCTTGTATGTGCCCAAAGCAGACAAATCGCATTTTGTCGAGAAATTGTATGTTGTGCTTTCGCCGGGCCGGAGATTGATGTCGAACTGCTCGGTCACGGTTTTGCCATCATTGATTGAATAGTAAAAACTGACTTCTTCGGCCATACTTTGCTGACCGGTGTTTGACAAGCTCATGGAGAGGGTCTCTTCGCTGCCCGAGAGGCCGGAAACATTGATTTGGTCTACCGCCAAATCGAAATGGGGGTGATGCTCGACGACGTCGATCAAGCCGTTCAGTTTTACTTCGAACAGATAGGTATATCCGGCACGGAACTCATAATTGTCGAATCTCCCGAACTTGCCATTGGCAATGGCCACCCACATGCCCGGGGTCGGGTTCGTTATGCAGAAATCATATATACCCGGTTCCACAAAAATGCTTTGCCGGGTACCCCGCAGTACATTCGATGTGGACAATGCTCCGTCGGCATTTTCCGGTATTTTGTAATTAAATAAATCATAAATCTCTGAGGATATATCGCCATACTCTCCTGCCAATATTTGCAGGTTGGGCAAGATGATATCGCCGTACGTCGAGTGGCTGCCGTCGAGCAACATCTGGTAACCTGTTCCGTTCCCTATGATGTCTTCCTTGGTTACGGATAGCACGATTTCGGCTTTCTCTTCGGACTCAAGATTATCAGCCCTGCTGGGAAAAGCCAACAGCATCATAGCCGTCAAAAGTAAACATGAGTGTTTCATAAGTTAAATAATTAAATTGAACAAACGGTTTTATTAGAGAGTATTATAAAGCTGTATTGGATTCTGTTTTTTCGGGATTAAGTGATGAATGTATAAAAATATTTATAAACAGAGTATAGTAATATCTACGAAGGTTTAAAAAATACAAACTTTTAGTTATATTAATAATCGAGCGCTTGCTCAGAACCGTCGGAGTGGAGTTGTCGTATGAGTGGGGCGGTCGTGATGAATAGGCGACAAAGATGCTAATAATAAATAAATCGAATAATTTTGGGCATCTGTGAAAAAATAATATATCTTTGCACCTTGATAAAAATACGAAAATCAATTAAAACAAAAAATAAAGTACTAATCACATGCAAAACAAAGGATTTATTAGAGTCATTGCGGTTTTGCTTACACTTATCTGCTTGTTCTACATTTCGTTTTCGGTTGTAACCGCTGTTTACAACAACAAAGCGAAAGAGTATGCCGCCGGCGATGAGGCGAAGTATAAACATTATATCGACTCTATCTCTACGGAAAAGGTGTATTGGTGGTATTATACGTATCAGCAATGCCGTGAAATGGAAATAGGTTTGGGCCTCGACTTGAAAGGCGGTATGAATGTAATGCTGCAAATTTCGGTGGCCGATGTGCTCAAATCGTTGTCGAATAACAACCCCGACCCCAATTTCAATGCGGCTATTGCTGCCGCACAGGCTGCACAAGCCGGGAACAACGATTTTATCGCTTCGTTCTACGACGAATACAGAAAAATCGATCCCAATGTGCGCCTCTCGGCTATCTTCAGCACCTTCCAGTTGAAAGACAAGATTACGCCGAAGTCGACCAACGAAGAGGTAATAGCCGTTTTGCGCAACGAATTGAACAGTGCGGTAGACAACTCGTATAATGTATTGCGCACGCGTATCGACGGCTTCGGTGTGGTTGCTCCCAATATCCAAAAGTTGGAGAAAGACGGTCTTATCTCGATAGAATTGCCGGGTATCAAAGAGCCCGAACGTGTAAGAAAACTGTTGCAAGGTAGCGCAAACCTCGAGTTTTGGGAAACTTATAAGCTCGACCAGCTCATTGCCAAACTCGATGCTGTAAACAACGCTCTGGCTGCTGCCAATGCCGGCCAGGCTACCGACTCGGTAGCTGCCGAGGCTCCCGTTACCGAACCTGCACCGGCTGCAACCGACACGACGGCTACTGCCGCTGCCGCTACGGGCGACAGCACCGCTCAGTCGCTGAAAGCCAAACTGCAGAAAGAGGAGTCGGATGCCGAAATGATGGCTCGTTTCCGCAAACAGAATCCGTTGCTTTCGCTGATGAACTATACACAAGCCTACGGCGGTTCGCCGGTAATCGGTATTGTGAACAAAAACGATACGGCTGCCGTAAACAGCATGTTGTCGAGCAAGATTGCCCGCGACATCCTGCCCAGCGACCTTATCCTGCGCTGGACGGTGAAACCCATCGACGAGAAACAAACCATGTATGAACTCGTTGCCCTTAAAGCCGGTAAAGGAGGAAAAGCTCCTCTGGGCGGCGACGTGATTACCGATGCTCGCGACGATTTCGACAAGATTAAAGGCTCGGTAGTGAGCATGACCATGAATGCCGAGGGTGCCAAGACGTGGGAGAAACTGACCCGCGACAACATCGGCAACGCCATCGCTATCGTGCTCGACAATCAAGTATATTCGTTCCCCAATGTACATGGTGCCATCACGGGTGGTAGCTCGGAGATTACGGGCGGATTCTCGCCCGAAGAGGCCAAAGACTTGGCCAATGTGCTCAAATCGGGTAAGATGGCAGCTTCTGTAACGATTGTACAAGAAGACATCATCGGTCCTTCGCTGGGCCAGGAGGCTATTCAAAACGGATTGATTTCGTTCTTGGTCGCTTTGGTGCTGCTGATGGCCTATTTGATTATCATGTACGGCTGGACGCCGGGCCTTATTGCCAGCTTCGGTGTGATATGCAACCTTTTCTTCACTGTGGGTATTCTTGCCTCGCTGCAAGCCGTGCTCACCCTTTCGGGTATTGCCGGTATCGTGTTGTCTTTGGCTATGGCGGTCGATGCCAACGTGCTGATTTTCGAGCGTACCAAAGAAGAATTGCGTGCGGGTAAGAATATGAAATCGGCGGTTGCCGATGGTTACAAGAATGCATTCTCGGCAATCTTCGACTCGAACTTGACCTCTATCATCACGGGTGTGATTCTGCTGATTTATGGAACGGGTCCCATCTTGGGCTTTGCCACAACCTTGATTATCGGTATCGCTACTTCGTTCTTTACGGCTATCTTTATCACCCGTCTCATTTTCGAGGCTGGTCTGAACCGCGGGAAATTCAATAATATGACTTTCACTACGGCTATTTCGCGTAATTTCCTCACCGATACCCACATCAATTTCGTAGGGTTGCGCAAGATAGGTTATATCTGCATTCTGGCCGTAATAGCCGTGTTTGTCGTTTCGTTCTTCACTCGTGGAATGAATCAAGGTATCGATTTCTCGGGAGGCCGTAACTATGTGGTTCGATTTGAACAACCGGTAAGCCCGCTCGAAATCGAAAATATGCTTGAGCCTTCGTTCGAAGGACATTCGTTGTCGGTAATCACCATCACGAGCAGCAATCAAGTGCGTATCTCGACCAATTACCGTATTGCCGATAACGGCGAGGAGGTTGACCGTGAAATCGAAACAAAACTCTACGAGGGAATGAAGAGCCTGCTGGGCGATACTACCTATGAAGAGTTTTCCAAGAATATGATTCAGAGCCGCCAGAAGGTAGGCCCGACTATTGCCGACGATATTAAGGTGGGAGCCTATTGGGCAGTCTTTTTCTCGTTGATTGCGATGGCTCTGTATATCTTGCTCCGATTCCGCAACATCGCGTTCAGTGCGGGTACGCTGGTTTCGGTAGCCTTTACCACTTTCTCGGTAGTGGGCTTGTACTCGCTGCTTTATGGAGTTTTGCCCTTCTCGATGGAAATCGATCAGAACTTTGTCGCTGCGGTATTGACGGTTATCGGTTACTCGGTGAACGATACGGTGGTAATCTTCGACCGTATTCGCGAGGAAAAAACGCTCTATCCCAAGCGCGATTTGGTAACGTCGATTAATAGCGCCTTGAACAGTACGTTGCCTCGTACAATCAATACGGGACAAAGTACGATTATCGTGCTGCTGTGTATCCTCTTGTTGGGTGCTGAGTCGGTTCGTAGCTTTGCATTTGCCATGCTGTTCGGTGTAATCATCGGTACGTTCTCGACCTTGTTCGTGGCTACGCCCATCGCTTACGAAATCCAACGCCGCAGCATTGCCAAGAAGGCCGCCAAAGAGGCTGCCGCTGCCAAATAAAGCAGGCGCTTAAGCATAAGAAAAAAGGGATCCGAGTTTTCGGATTCCTTTTTTTTGTCACCTTGGGTGGCAAGTCATTGTCTGTGGCAGGGGCCGGGGCTGGCAGTCACAACAAAAGGGGCTGAACCGAGAAGTGTATCCGGTTCAGCCCCTTTTGTACCCCCGCCGAGAATCGAACTCGGATTTAAAGTTTAGGAAACTTCCGTTCTATCCGTTGAACTACAAGGGCATTCAGCCGACAAAAGTAGTATAAAAATTTATATCCGTCAACCCTTTGGGCCGATTAGTCGAAGAGGGCTTTCAATATTTCGGGCGAGTGCAGCTCGTCGATGCCGGGCTGGTGCAGGCGGTAGTAGGTGAGTATGCGGTCGAGCACGGCGTTGCGTTCGCCCCGGTTGAAGCGGAAGTAGCGCAGGTTGTTGAAGTCCATGCGGGTGAGCTGCGCGAAAATTTCGGCCTCGCGGGGCTCGAGCGTATAGGCATGTAGCGGGCGGCTGGGGGTGAATATGCCGTTGAGCATGTCGAAGTAGTAGCCCGGGTGGTAGCTCTCCATGTTGGGACTGAAGCCGAGAAATCCGCACAGTTGCAGCAGGAAGCAGAGGTGAAAGTTGGCTTTGCCCTCGTCGATGAGATTGAGCACCTGGATAGCCTGGGCAATGAAGGCGAAGAGCTGCGGGTTGGGCTCGGGCATCTTGAGGGTCTGGCCCAGCATCTCGGCCAGGAACAGCGTCTCGGCATTCTTCACCGGGTCGGTATAGATGTTTTGCAGGGGGAGCATGGTGCGGGCCTCGACAATCTTTTGCAACTCGCGGGTGTTGCGATGGTCGATGTCGAGTTCGAGAATCGAGAAAGGCATGAAGAGCGGGCGGTACATGCGGGCTTTCCGGCCGTTGCCCTGAGGGAAGAGGAACGCCATGCGTCCATATTCCCGGGTGTAGAGGTGAGCCACCGCTACCTTGTCGTTGTAGGGGATAATATGCAGAACGATACCTAAGGTTTTTTCGAGCATTCGAGTAATAAGTTTAGTGCAAAAATAACTTTTTTTGAGCAAAAGGGAAGAGCCTCTAAGCGACTGTTTTAACAAGAGTTTTAAGTGGGAAAATGATAAAAGAGCCTCACAGCAAAGGGGGCTCTGGAATATGAGGTTATATTTGTACTATCATGTAAAAAAAAGGTATGGAACGGTTGGAAGTTTTTGATTACTCGAATGTGCTTATTGCGAGTTATTTTACCGATAACCGGGGTTGTGCCCACGAGAATCGAGATCATACGCTCATCTATTTATGCTCGGGTGAGCTGGAGATTGAGGAGCGGGGCCGACGTACCGTGCTGCGTGCGGGCGATTGTGCATTTATGCGGCGCGATAACCGCATGTGGTTGCAAAAGCGCATTGTAGGCGACAAGCCTTATCACTCGATTGCTTTGAAATTTTCGAAGGCATTTCTCCGGGAGTTTTATCAGCAACGGCTCGACCCGAGGGAGATTCCTGCCGAGAGTCGCCGGGAGAGAGTGAGTCTGTGGATATTGCCACGCGACCGGGCCGATGTGCGCTCGTTGTTCGAGTCGGTGATTCCCTATTTCGAATCGGGGGAGAAACCCTCCGAGGAGATACTGAAACTGAAAATGGTCGAAGGGGTGTATGTGTTGTTGCATACCGACAGCAGTCTGTACGCCTCGTTGTTCGATTTTGTGGAGCCGTGGAAGATCGATATTCTCGATTATCTCAACGAGAACTACATGTTCGACCTTTCGTTGAGCGAAATTGCCGGTTATACAGGGCGTAGCCTCGCTACGTTCAAGCGCGATTTTGCCAAAGTGAGCGACCTTACTCCCCAAAAGTGGATTATCCGGCGGCGACTGGCTGCCGCTCACGACCTGATCAAGAGCGGGCACCATCGCATTACCGATGTTTGCTACGAGGTGGGGTTCAAGAATCTGGCCCATTTCTCGCGAGCTTATAAAGAGGTTTACGGAGTTCCGCCATCGGCAAAATGAGCTTCTGGGTAAAGTAGATTGAGCCCCGCAACAAACCCGTTGCGAGGCTCAATCTTTATCTT
The DNA here is from genome assembly GCF_002159975.1 of Barnesiella sp. An22. Lineage (GTDB taxonomy): Bacteria > Bacteroidota > Bacteroidia > Bacteroidales > Barnesiellaceae > Barnesiella > Barnesiella merdigallinarum. The sequence goes on from NZ_NFJR01000002.1 coordinate 272,645, forward strand.
TGCCTTATAAACAATCAACTACAAGTATGGAAACTATGCAAGGAAAAGTCGCTTTGGTTACCGGGGCAGCGACCGGTATAGGGTTGGCTTGCGCCGAGGCTTTTGCCCGGGCTGGAGCTACCGTAGTGATGGCCGATATTAACGAGCCGACAGACCAGGCAGCCCGGCTGGTGCAAGCGGGGTACGCGGCCGTGCCCTACCGCTGTGATGTCTCCGATACGAAGGCTGTAGAAGAGATGATAGGTTGGATAGTGGCCACCTATGGCCGGTTGGATGCCGCGCACAACAATGCCGGCATACAGACCCCGCAACGGCCCATGGCCGAGATTACCGACGAGGAGTTTGACCGCACGGTGGCCGTCGATCTGAAGGGGGTATGGAACTGCATGCGTTACGAGATACGCCAGATGCTCAGGCAGGGCGGTGGTGCCATTGTCAACACCTCGTCGCAAGGCGGAGTCACGGGCTTCCCCGGGCAGGCTGCCTACATAGCCTGCAAGCATGCGGTCATCGGTCTCACACGTACGGCCGCTATCGACTATGCCGCCCAGGGAATACGCATCAATGCCGTGTGCCCGGGTGTGATACGAACCCCGATGGCCGAAGAGTTGCTTCGGCGAAATCCCGATTTGGAACAAGAGCTGGTGCGCGATATTCCGGCCGGCCGCATGGGGCGTCCCGACGAGATTGCCCACGCTGTGCTGTGGCTGTGCTCCGACGATGCCAGTTTTGTAGACGGCCACGCTTTGTTGGTCGATGGTGCATTTTCGATTCATTGAGAGAGGCAAACATGAAAGAAGAGAATCGAACAGGAGCAATAAGCCGCCGGTCTTTTTTCAAGCGGGCGGCTGCGGTCGGAGCCGCACTGGCTCTGCCTTCGGGAATAGAACGCGTTTGGGCCGGGGAGTCGCCGGCTGTCGATAAACCGCAGGCCGATCAACCGGTAGGGGAGGCAGCCACGATTGCCACCCGCCGGGTATTGGGCAGCGGAGCGGCAGCCTTGGAGGTATCGGCTCTCGGGTTCGGGGTGATGGGCATGACCTATAATCGCAGTCAGCACCCCGGGAAAAGGGAGTGTATGGCTCTGCTGCATGAGGCTGTGGAGCGTGGGGTAACTCTCTTCGATACGGCCATTATCTACGGACCGCTGACCAATGAGCGGTTGGCGGGCGAGGCGCTGGCCGCCTTTCGCGACCGCATTTGTGTGACGACGAAGTTCGGCCACGAGGTGATTGACGGGAAAGCGACCGGTCGGCAAGACAGCCGCCCGGCTACGATTCGTCGTTATTGCGAGGAGTCGCTGCGTCGGTTGCGCATCGACTGCATCCCCCTCTTTTACCAGCATCGATTCGACCCGCAGGTACCCATCGAAGAGGTAGCCGGCACGTTGGGCGATTTGATTCGCGAGGGCAAGGTGCGTTGTTGGGGGTTGTGCGAGGTGAGTGCCGAGACTATCCGCAAGGCTCACGCCGTGCAGCCGCTCACGGCGATACAGAGCGAATATCACCTCATGCACCGGGCTGTCGAGGAGAACGGCGTACTCGACACCTGTCGGGAGTTGGGCATCGGCTTTGTGCCGTACAGTCCGCTGAACCGGGGCTTTCTGGGTGGTTGCATCAACGAATATACCGCCTTCGACCCGAATAACGACAACCGTCCCACGCTGCCACGATTCCAGCCCGAAGCCATCAGAGCCAATCTGCGCATCGTGAATGTGCTGCAAGAGTTCGGCCGCACCCGGGGTATGACCTCGGCCCAGGTGGCGCTGGGCTGGCTGTTGCAAAAGGCCCCGTGGATAGTCCCTATCCCGGGCACCACGAAGCTGTCGCATCTGGAGGAGAACCTGCGAACCCTCTCGTTTGAGTTGCCGGCAGCCGACTGGCGGGCACTCGAAGCGGCTGTGGCCGAGATTCCCGTCGTGGGCGACCGGTACAATGCCGAACAACAGCGTCAGGTAGGTTTTTGAGTCGGTGAATCAATATCCCGATAATCGGTTTCAAGAGGTCCCCTCGTCCCGTATCGAGTTGAACAGGGGTTATATCGAGGGGCGAGGGCGACCCGAAATCGAGTAGTAAAAGGGGGTAAATGAAAGATTTTTAGGGAAAAATTTTGCCAATTCAAAAAACCGCTCTATATTTGCACTCGCATTTGGAAAGGGCGCCTTACTTTTTACATCTAAGGCGCATTTTTATCAAGGGCCCATTCGTCTATCGGCTAGGACGCAAGATTTTCATTCTTGAAAGAGGAGTTCGATTCTCCTATGGGCTACGAATATAAAAATAAAATAATTAGGAGACTATTGAGATGGCAAATCATAAATCGTCGGAAAAAAGAATCAGACAAACACAAGTGAGAAATTTGCGTAACCGTTACTACGCAAAAACTGCTCGTAACGCCGTTCGTAAATTGCGTGCTACTACTGTAAAAGAAGAGGCCGCCGCTTTGTATGTAAAAGTGAGCTCGATGTTGGACAAGCTGGCTAAGAAAAATGTAATCCACAAAAACAAAGCCGCTAACCTGAAATCGAAATTGGCTCTCCACGTCAACAAATTGTAATTTCGTAGAGATTGAAAATCGGCAGGGACACCCCCGCCGGTGATAGGTACGGCCCATTCGTCTATCGGCTAGGACGCAAGATTTTCATTCTTGAAAGAGGAGTTCGATTCTCCTATGGGCTACTTTAAGAGTGCGACAGTAACGGCTGCCGCACTCTTTTTATATTCGGCCGGTCGAGGAGGACCGGCGATGTGTAAAACCCGTGGCGTTTGTCTCTGAAAGGGTGCGATTTCTTGGCGTGATATTTCGTCATTCCAACTTTTTTCTCTATTTTTGTTTGTTCGTGGAGAGACGGCTTTTCGAGCCGCTTCTACGGTGTTTTTCCCGTAAGGTACCGGTCTGAAAACCGGAGGAGGGAAAGACCTCAATACAAATAAAAAGATTCGGATAATATGTCAGAAGGAACAGAAAACAAAACTTATTCAGCCGATAGTATTCAAGTGCTCGAAGGGCTCGAGGCCGTTCGTAAGCGCCCGGCCATGTATATTGGCGATATTGGCGTCAAAGGTTTGCATCACCTGGTCTACGAGGTAGTCGACAACTCAATCGACGAGGCTATGGCCGGTTATGCTACACACATCGAGGTGTATATCAACGAAGATAACTCGATAAAGGTGGTCGATAACGGTCGTGGTATCCCGGTCGACATGCACGAGAAGGAACACAAGTCGGCCCTCGAGGTAGTGCTCACGGTGCTTCATGCGGGTGGTAAATTCGACAAGGGTTCTTACAAGGTATCGGGTGGTCTGCACGGTGTAGGTGTTTCGTGTGTGAATGCCCTGTCGACCTATCTGCGTGCCGAGATTCGCCGCGACGGCAAGGTCTATATGCAAGAGTATGCCTGTGGAAAACCGCTGCACGATGTCGAGGTGATTGGCGAAACCGACGAGCGGGGTACGACGATTATCTTCCACCCCGATGCCTCTATCTTCACGACTACGGTCTACGACTACGATATTCTGGCACACCGCCTGCGCGACCTGGCCTTCTTGAATGCCGGCATTACGCTGTCGCTGATCGACCGTCGGGCAGTCAACGAGAACGGCGAGTTCCGGAAAGATGTTTTCTATTCGAAAGAGGGCTTGAAAGAGTTTGTGCGCTACATCGACTCCAACAAGGAGCACCTGATCGACGACGTGATACACATCTCGACCGAGCGTCAGGGTGTCCCCGTCGAAGTGGCCATGACCTACAATACCACCTACAACGAGAACGTATACTCCTACGTCAACAATATCAACACCATCGAGGGCGGTACGCACCTCACCGGTTTCCGCCGCGGTTTGACCCGTACGCTGAAAAAGTATGCCGAGGATTCCAAGATGCTCGACAAGGTGAAGGTCGAAATCAGCAGCGACGACTTCCGCGAAGGCCTTACCGCCGTTATCTCGGTGAAGGTGATGGAACCTCAGTTCGAGGGTCAGACCAAAACCAAGCTGGGTAACAGCGAGGTAATCGGTGCTGTCGATACGGCCGTGAGCGAGGCGCTGGCCAACTATCTGGAAGAGCATCCTGCTCAGGCCAAGGCCATCGTCGAGAAGGTAATCATTGCTGCTACGGCCCGTCATGCCGCCCGCAAGGCTCGTGAGCTGGTACAACGCAAGTCGCCCCTCTCGGGAGGCGGGCTGCCCGGTAAGCTGGCCGACTGTTCTTCGCGTAACCCCGAGGAGTGTGAGATATTCCTCGTCGAGGGTGACTCGGCCGGTGGTTCGGCCAAGCAGGGCCGCGACCGTATGTTCCAGGCCATTCTGCCGTTGCGCGGTAAGATTCTGAATGTCGAGAAGGCCATGGACCACAAGGTATTCGAAAGTCAGGAAATCAGCAACATGTTCAAGGCGCTGGGCGTAACCATCGGTACGGCCGAGGATTCGAAGCAGGCCAACATCGAGAAGCTGCGCTACCACAAAATCATCATCATGACCGATGCCGATGTCGATGGCGCACACATTGCCACCCTGTTGCTCACCTTCTTCTTCCGCCGCATGCGTCCGCTCTTGGAGCAAGGCTACGTCTATCTGGCCACGCCGCCGCTCTACAAGTGCAAGAGCAAGCGGGGCAAAGCCGAGGAGTATTGCTGGACCGACCAGCAGAAAGACCAGTTCTGCGTGAAATACTGCGACGGCAACGAGCAGTTGATGGAGACGCAGCGTTACAAAGGTTTGGGTGAGATGAACCCCCACCAGTTGTGGGAGACCACCATGGACCCCGAGAACCGTATCCTCAAGCAGGTGACTATCGACAATGCCGCCGAGGCCGACCGCATCTTCTCGATGCTGATGGGCGAGGATGTAGGTCCGCGTCGCGAGTTCATCGAGTCGAATGCCACCTATGCCAATATCGATGCTTAATTGCTGAAACCAGATACGAGTCAGCCCGGTTGTTCAATATCGGGCTGACTTGGTTTAAATAGAGTTGTAACACTCCCCGGGCGATGCCGCGCTGCATCGGGGCCGGGGAAGAATAAAAGAGAGTCGTGTTATGGAACGGAAAGCGTTGAACAGTCTCGGCTACATGGAGCTGATAGCCTTTTTTATCTTTGTGCTGTTTTTGGTCGGCGTCTATTTCGACCTCACTTGGTTGCAAGCGGCCATGGCCGTCTGTTTTGTAGGACCTGTAGCGGGTATTCTGCGCTATCCCAGGCGGTGCAAGTCGACGGGCGAGCCTTTTGTCAAGGCTCGTTTCGCCTGGTCGTTCATCACGCTCTTCCTCTATCTGGGTATGGCCTTCGGGCTGCTCAAGGTCTTTTGAGCTTATGTAACAACAGCGGGGGGAGTGTCGCTCTGTGCCGCGGGGTACGTGGCCGGGCGGTTGTGAAATAACACCTGTTTTTTCGCTCAAAAGTCCAGAATAAGTTCCGTTTTAGTTTGTTTCTACCGACGTTTTCGCTATCTTTGGATAGTCATAGGAGACGAGGCGGCAAGGCCTGCGTGAGAGTGAGGCCGTTATCGCCATCCGACTCCTGCCGTTCACGATTGTTGTATATCCACATTAAACCCCTATAAGATGAAACAGACGAAGAAAAAAGATTCCAAGCGAATCAAAAAGGAAGATATGCTGGCCTTGATGGTCGAGTTCTTCAATCAGGACAGAAAGCGGGCGTTTAATTACAAACAGGTCGCTCATGGGGTTGGGGCCAAGACTACGCCCCAGAAACAGATGGTGTTCCAGTTGCTCGAGGGCATGGCCGAGCAGAACTTCCTGATCGAGGTCTCGCCCGGCAAATACAAGGCCAACAGCCGGGGCACCGAGGTGGTAGGCCGTTTCGAACGTCGTTCGAACGGTAAGAATCATGTCATTACCGACGACGAAGAGTCGATTTTCATTGCCGAGCGCAACTCGATGCACGCCATGGACGGCGACCGGGTGCGGGTGCTGGTCTATGCCAAGCGCAAGGGCCACGATGCCGAGGGCGAAGTGGTCGAGATTATCGAAAAGAATCCGCAGACCTTTGTGGGTACACTCGAGGTGCAGAAGCACTTTGCCTTCCTGCTTACCGACAACAAGGTGCTGGCCAACGACATATTCATTCCCAAGAATGCCCTCAAGGGGGGCAAGACGGGCGACAAGGCGGTGGTGCGCATCACCGAGTGGCCCGACCGGGCACGAAATCCCTATGGCGAGGTTATCGACATTCTGGGACCGGCCGGTGAGAACAATACCGAGATTCATGCTATCCTGGCCGAGTTCGGGTTGCCCTATCGCTACCCCGAGGCTGTGGAGAAGGCGGCCAACAAGATACCCGACACCATTACGCCCGAGGAGATTGCCGCTCGTGAGGACTTCAGAGAGGTGACCACCTTTACCATCGACCCCAAGGATGCCAAGGACTTCGACGACGCCCTGTCGATTCGTCGTCTCGACAACGGCCATTGGGAGGTAGGCGTGCACATTGCCGATGTGAGCTACTATGTGAAGCCCGGCAGCATCATCGACAAGGAGGCCGAGCACCGCGGTACGTCGGTCTATCTGGTCGACCGTGTGGTACCCATGTTGCCCGAGCGGTTGTGCAACGACGTCTGCTCGCTGCGCCCCGATGAAGAGAAGCTCACCTTCTCGTGCATCTTCGAGCTGAACGACGAGGCCGAGGTACAGAAGTCGCACATCGCCCGCACCGTCATTCGGTCGAACCGCCGCTTTGCCTACGAAGAGGCACAGGCCGTCATCGAGACCGGCGAGGGTGATTACAAGGAAGAGATACTTACGTTGAACGACCTGGCTCAGAAACTGCGCAAACGGCGTTTCGAGCACGGCTCCATCAACTTCGACCGTCACGAGGTGAAGTTCGACATCGACGAGAACGGCAAGCCCATAGGGGTCTACTTCAAGGTATCGAAGGAGGCCAACAAGCTCATCGAGGAGTTCATGTTGCTGGCCAACCGTACGGTGGCCGAGTTTGTGGGCAAGCCCAAGGATGGCCGCAAACCCAAAGCCTTTGTCTATCGTGTACACGACCTGCCCGACCCCGACAAGATGTCGTCGTTTGCTGCCTTCATCACCCGCTTCGGCTACAAAATCAAGACCGAGGGCAGCAAGAGCGACCTGTCGAAAGGCATCAACAGCCTGCTGGCCAAGGTGCAGGGACGTCCCGAAGAGAACCTGGTAGAGACCATTGCCATACGGGCCATGGCCAAGGCCATCTATACGACAGTCAATATCGGCCACTACGGACTGGCTTTTGACTACTATACCCACTTTACATCGCCCATACGCCGGTATCCCGACCTGATGGTACACCGGCTGCTCGAGCGCTACATGGCCGGCGGCCGCAGCGTGAATGTGCAGGCGCTGGAGGATGAGTGCGAACACGCTTCGGATATGGAACAGCTCGCTGCCAGTGCCGAGCGTGCCTCGATCAAGTACAAGCAGGTCGAGTACATGAGCGAGCGGTTGGGACAGGAGTACGACGGTGTCATCTCGGGCATTACCGAGTGGGGACTGTATGTCGAAATCAACGAGAACAAGTGCGAGGGGCTGGTACCCATACGCGACCTCGAGGACGATTACTACGAGTTCGACGAGAAGAACTACTGCCTCATGGGGCGCCGTACCCACCGCATCTATCGGCTGGGCGATCCCATCCGCATCAAGGTGGCTCGGGCCAACCTCGAGCGCAAGCAGCTCGACTTTGCGCTGGCCGAGCAGCAATAGCCGGGTTGGGCGAAATCGAATTTTCACGGAGTCGGGCAAGGCGTTTACGCCCTGCCGGGCTCCGTTTTATTTCTTAAAAAGGTCGTAAAAAGGGAGTTATTCTTTTTTTACTCTTTTTTTAGCGTTATCTTTGTGTGGAAAGCCGGTACAGAGCCGGCAGGATAGAATTTTATGGAAGAAAATACACATGTAAATATCGACTTGGAATATGGCTCCGACGCCATCAAGACCCTCGACTGGAAAGAGCACATCCGTCGCCGTCCCGGTATGTATATCGGCAAGCTGGGCGACGGCTCGCACGCCGACGACGGCATCTATGTGCTGCTGAAAGAGGTGCTCGACAATGCGCTCGACGAGCATATGATGGGCTTTGGCAAACAGATAGTCGTGGAGATTTCGCCCGAAGTGGTTTCGGTGCGCGACTACGGCCGGGGTATCCCTCTCGACAAGGTGCGCGACGTATCGTCGAAAATGAACACCGGCGGTAAATACGACTCCAAGGCCTTCAAGAAGTCGGTGGGGTTGAACGGCGTGGGTATCAAGGCGGTGAATGCCTTGTCGTCGAGTTTCTTCATCCAGTCGTATCGCGACGGCATGAGCAACTCGGTGAGCTATGCCCGGGGCGAAGTCATCTCGGAGAGCGGCCTCACGCCTACCGACGAGCTCAACGGCACGCTGGTGCAGTTTGCCCCCGATAATACCATATTCAAGAACTATGCCTATCGCGAGGAGCTGATTGTGCCGCTGCTCAAGAACTATGTGTTCCTGAACACGGGGCTCACCATCTTGCTGAACGGGCGTAGATACCACTCGCGCAACGGTCTGGTCGACCTGCTCAACGAGAACATGACCACCGATCCGCTCTATCCCATCATTCACCTGTCGGGGACCGACATCGAGGTGGTCATCACCCACGGTAACCAGTATGGCGAAGAGTACTACTCGTTTGTCAACGGGCAGCACACCACCCAGGGCGGTACCCACTTGACCGCCTTCAGAGAGTCGGTGTCGCGTACCATCAAGGAGTTTTACAACAAGAATTTCGAGTATACCGACATTCGCAACGGTATGGTGGCCGCCATCAGCATCAAGGTAGAGGAGCCGGTGTTCGAGTCGCAGACCAAGACCAAACTGGGCTCGAAAGACATGGGCCCCGAAGGACCTACGGTGGCCAAGTTTATCGGCGACTTCCTGAAGAAGGAGCTGGACAACTACCTGCACAAGCACGGCGATGTGGCCGAGGTGATGCTGAAAAAGATATTGGCCTCGGAGAAGGAGCGCAAGGCTATTGCCGGGGTGACGAAGCTGGCCCGCGAACGGGCCAAGAAGGCGAGCCTCAACAACCGCAAGTTGCGCGACTGCCGCATACACTACAACGATGCGAAGGGCGACCGGCGCGACGAGAGTTGCATATTCATTACCGAGGGCGACTCGGCCAGCGGCTCGATTACCAAGATTCGCAACGTAGAGACTCAGGCCGTATTCTCGCTGCGGGGGAAGCCCCTCAACACCTACGGCCTCACCCAGAAGGTGGTGTATGAAAACGAGGAGTTCAACCTGTTGCAGGCGGCTCTCAATATCGAGGAGGGTATCGAGGGGTTGCGCTACAACAAGGTGATTATCGCTACCGATGCCGATGTCGACGGCATGCACATACGTCTGCTGATGATTACCTTCCTCCTGCAGTTCTTCCCCGACCTGATCAAGAAGGGGCATGTCTATATTTTGCAGACCCCCCTCTTCAGGGTGCGCAACAAGAAGGAGACCTACTATTGTTATAGCGACGAAGAGCGTATCGCTGCCATCGAGAAGTGCGGGGCCAATCCCGAGGTGACTCGATTCAAAGGGTTGGGCGAGATTTCGCCCGAGGAGTTCCGCCAGTTCATCGGCCCCGATATGCGCCTCGACCAAGTATCGTTGCGAAAAGAAGACCTGGTGAAAGACCTGCTCGAGTTTTACATGGGCAAGAACACCATGGAGCGACAAAATTTTATTGTACAAAATCTGGTTATAGAAGATGACACCAACCTCGTCTAAACGAATCGCCGTATTTCCCGGGACTTTCGACCCCTTTACCATCGGCCACATGTCGATTGTAAACCGCGGGCTCGAACTGCTCGACGAAGTGGTGATTGCCATCGGTATCAACGACTCGAAACGCACCTATTTTACGGTGGAGCAGCGGCTCGACATGCTGCGCGACTTCTTCCGCGACAATCCCCGCGTGCGGGTTGTCTCGTACGACAGCCTCACCATCGACCTGGCCAGGGAGTGGAATGCCCGGTTTATCTTGCGGGGCATCCGGTCGGTCAACGATTTTGAGTATGAAAAGACGATTGCCGACGTAAATCGCAAGCTCTCGGGCGTAGAGACCATCATTCTGTTTACCGAACCCGAGCTGACCCACGTCAGCTCCACCATCGTGCGCGAGCTCTTGCGCTTCGGTCACAGTGTAGACGAGTTTGTACCCAAGGGTTTGAAACTGGTATAATTTGACAACAAACGATGAAAAGACTGTTTTTTGCAATACTCCTGCTGGCCGTGACCGCAGGAGCCGTACGGGCGCAGGGCCAGAGTGAAGGCATGCGCAAACTGAGTCTGGCCGATTTTGCCATCACCAACCTCTATGTCGACGAGGTCGACGAAGCGAAGTTGGTCGAGGATGGCATACGGGGTATGCTCGAGAAACTCGACCCCCATTCGACCTATACGACTGCCGAGGAGACCAAGGAGATGAACGAACCGTTGCAGGGCAACTTCAGCGGCATCGGCATTCAGTTCAACATGAACCGCGACACGCTGTATGTGATACAGACCATCGTGGGGGGCCCCTCGGAGAAGGTGGGCATCTTGGCGGGCGACCGCATCGTCTCGGTCAACGACACGGTGATTGCCGGGGTGAAGATGAAAAATACCGACATTATGAAACGCTTGCGCGGCGAGGCCGGCACGGTGGTGCGGGTGAGTGTGTTGCGCAAGGGGGTGAAGGAGCCCATCGAGTTCAGAATCGTACGCGACAAGATACCCATTTACAGCATCGATGCCTCGTATATGGCCGACAAGGAGACGGGCTACATAAGGGTGAGCCGTTTTGCCGCCACGACCGACAAGGAGTTTTCCGATGCGCTCAAGGCATTGAAAAAGAAGGGTATGAAAAACCTTATTGTCGACCTTCAGGGTAACGGAGGCGGATACCTGGTGAGCGCTATCGGCATGGCCGACGAGTTTCTCGACGACGGGCAGTCGATTGTCTATACCGAGGGGCGCCGTTCGCCTCGCGACGATGCCTTTGCCACCAAACAGGGGCTGTTCCAGAAAGGGAAACTGGTGCTGCTGGTCGATGAGAGTTCGGCTTCGGCCAGCGAAATTCTGTCGGGAGCCGTGCAGGATTGGGACCGTGGCGTGATTGTCGGTCGCCGCACCTTCGGCAAGGGTCTGGTACAACGGCCTATTCCCTTCCCCGACGGTTCGATGATACGTCTGACCGTAGCCCGCTACTATACCCCGGCAGGGCGCAGCATCCAGAAACCCTACGACAAGGGACACGAGGCCTACGAGCGGGAGTTGCTCGACCGTTTCAACCACGGCGAACTCATCTATACCGACAGTATTCATTTCCCCGACTCGCTGCAATATCAGACCTTGAAGAGCAAGCGTATCGTCTACGGTGGCGGGGGAATCATGCCCGATGTATTTGTGCCGCTCGACACTACCATCTATACCGATTTTCACCGCGATCTGCTGGCCAAGGGGGTATTGAACCAGTATCCTATCAACTACCTCGACAAGCACCGCAAGGAGCTGACGAGCCGTTACAAGAATGTGGAGCAGTTTGTCGAGGGCTTCACGGTGACTGACGAGATGCTTGCCGACCTGCTGAAGATGGGCGAGGCCGAGAAGGTGAAGTATGACGAGGAGCAGTACCGGAAGTCGCGCAATCTCATAGCCTTGCAGGTCAAGGCGCTCGTCGCTCGTGACATGTTCGACACGGCGGCCTATTTCCGCATTATGAACCCCGAGAATCCCTCGTTTGTCAGGGCGATGGCGATTATCCACGACGATGCCGAGTATAACCGATTGCTCCAACCTCGGGAGTAATCGGTAGCCACACCATAATCAAGCGGAGCGGATGAGTCATTGACTCTTCCGCTCCGCTTGGTTTTTATCTCATACGATACGATGGACTATCGTCTCTTCCCCACAGCCCAGGGGATATACTTGTTCACTACCGGAATGAGCAGGTAGATGACGAGCAGGGTGAGGGCGAGGGCAATGGCTCCGGCCAGCAGGTCGGGCTTGCCGGTGATGGCACAGGCTATCGGTTGCAGGGGTGCCAGCAGGATGACGTGGATGCCCATGATGAGCAGCGACGATTCGCCGCAGGTACGCACAAAACGGGCCAACGGCGAGCGGTTGCCCTCGGCATAAGAGAGGAGGGCAAGGAGGGCCGCAAAGAGGGCAAAGAACTTGACCAGCGAGAGTACCGGCCACTCGACCGGCAGGTATTGCACGGCTATGAACAGTGCCAGCCCGAGGAGTGCCACGAGGTATCGGTGTGAACTGCGGGCCAGGTATCGGGCCAGCGGCAGCCCGAAGAGGTTGCCGGCGATGAAGTAGGGCAGACTCTCGAGAGCTACGTTGACCATGAATAGGGTGCGCCACTCTTCGATAGCCGGGTAGCCAGCGTAGATGACGGCTATTACGAGCAGGAACCAGAGGGTGCGATGCCGCTGCGGAATGAGTCGGTTCAATACCCAGAAGATAAGCTGCATCACGAAGAGGCAGACCAGGAACCACAACGGAATATTGACCGAGAGGTAGAGCGACCCGCTGTCGATGGTGAAGAGTTGCAGCACGGCACTCCAGTCGAACCCGTGCAGCGTGTGGTGGTGAGCTACATGGAAGAGCAGCCGGGCGAGAAAAGAGAAGAGATAGAAGACGAGAAAGGGAACGAGTATCGTCCTCACCCGCTTCTTCAGGAAGGGGACGAAGGGTTCGTCCTTGAAAAAGGTACCCGACAGGATGAAGAAGATGGCGCTGATGAGAATCAGGTCGCACCAATGGGGGTGGACGGTGTGTTTCCACACGATACCCACGATAGCAAGACCTTTGAGCAGGTCGATGCTGTCGATGCGCTTCTTGTGTATCTGGGGTACAGGTTTTTCCATCTCTTGCGGTTGAACGGTGCAAAGATAGTGAAAGGTGAGAGCAGAAAGTCAAGTTTACTTGAACTTTATGCAGAACCGAATCTTATCTTCTACAAAGATAGTGAAAGGTGAGAGCAGAGGCAAATGAAAACCTTGTTTTCAAATTTGACCATGCCGAACCGCATCCTTTCTTATGGACAGATAGTACAAATAAGACAAATATAGCAAGGGCTGCCCGGTTTTTACCAGGCAGCCCTTGCAGGTCGAATGTGCTTATTCGTGTATTATTTCAAACCGCGGTTACGGAGCAGTGCGTCGGGGTTGGGGTCGGCACCGCGGAATTGGCGGTAGAGTTTCATGGGGTCTTCGCTGCCACCCTTTTCGAGGATGTTTTCGCGGAAGGCTTTGGCGGTAGCCGGGTCGAAGATACCGTGTTCGATGAAGGCATCGAAGGCATCGGCATCGAGCACCTCGGCCCAGGTGTAGCTGTAATAGCCGGCACAGTAGTCGTTGGTGAAGATGTGCGAGAAGTAGGTGCTGCGATAGCGGTAGGTAATCTCGTCGATGAGGCCGATAGATTGAGCTACCTCTTTCTCGAACTGGCGCACGTCGTACTCTTTGACTTCGCTGATTTCGTGCCAGCGCATGTCGAGAATCGAAGCGGCAATGAGCTCGGTGGTGGTGAAGCCCTGGTTGAATTTCGAAGCGGCCTCCATCTTCTCGATGAGCGAGTCGGGAATCACCTCACCCGTCTTGTAGTGTTTGGCGTAGAGTTTGAGTACTTCGGGATGAGTAGCCCAGTGCTCGTTGATTTGCGAGGGCAGCTCCACGAAGTCGCGAGCTACGTTGGTACCGCTTACCGAGGGGTAGTGGCAGCGGGTGAGCATGCCGTGCAGGGCGTGGCCGAACTCGTGGAAGAGCGTCTGTACCTCGTCGATGGTGAGCAGGGCAGGCGTGTCGCCGGTAGGTTTGGTAAAGTTGGCTACGTTGTAGACAATGGGACGTACCTCGTTGCCATCCTGTACATAGGCTTCGCGGAAGTTGTACATCCAGGCACCGGCCCGTTTGCTGGGACGGGGGAAGTAGTCGGTATAGAACACGGCCAGGTGTTTACCGTCGGCATCCTTCACTTCGAAGGCCCGCACGTCGGGGTGATATACGGGTACATCCTTCAGCTCGGTGATGGTGATGCCGTAGAGCTTGTTGGCCACCATGAAGGCCCCTTCGCGCACGTTGTCGAGGCTGAAGTAGGGTTTCAGCTCATCTTCGTTGAGGTCGTATTTGGCCTTGCGTACCTTCTCGGCATAGTACCACCAGTCCCAGGGAGCCAGTTTGAAGTTGCCGCCTTCGGCATCGATAATCTTCTGCATGTCGGCCACCTCTTCCTTGGCCCGGGGGATGGCATATTCCCACACACGGTTGAGCAGGTTGTTCACATTCTCGTCGGTCTTGGCCATGCGGTCGTCGAGGGCAAAGTCGGCGTAGGTCTTGAAGCCCAGCAGATTGGCCTTTTTAAGGCGGAGGTTGACAATCTTCGATACGAGAGCCTTGTTGTCGTGCTCGTTGTCGTTGTCGCCCTTGTTGATGTAGGCCTTGTAAACCTTCTCGCGCAGGGCGCGGTTGTCGGCATACTGGAGGAAGGGAATGCGGCTGGGAGCGTCGAGGGTAAATACCCATTTGCCGGCCAGGTTGCGGGCGGCAGCCTCGTCGGCAGCGGCAGCCACTACGGCTTCGGGCAGTCCGGCCAGGTCGGCCTCGTTGTCGATTACCAGCTGGAAGGCATTCGATTCGGCCAAGGCATTGTCGCCATACTGAATCGAGAGCATGGCCAGCTCCTTGTTGATTTCGCGCAGGGTATCCTTGGCCGCCTCGGAGAGGAGGGCGCCGGCCCGTACGAAATCTTTGTAGTGGTTCTCGAGCACTTTCATCTGTTCGGCGTCGAGACCCTCGTTTTCGCGGTTGTCATATACCGCTTTGACACGCTGGAACAGCTTGTCGTTGAGTGAGATGTTGTCGTAGTGCTCGGTGAGTCGGGGCGAAATCTCCTTGGCGATTGCCTGGAGCTCGTCGTTGGTATCGGCCTCGGTGAGGCTGCTGAAGATGAGGTTTACCCGGGTGAGCAGCAGGCCGCTGAATTCGAGAGGCTCGATGGTATTCTTGAAGGTAGGAGCCTCGGGGTTGTTGACGATGGCTTCGATTTCGGCATCGTGTTGCTTGATAGCCTCTTCGAAAGCAGGCATGTAGTGCTCGGTCTTGATCTGGTCGAACGGCGGTACGCCGAACGGAGTGTTAAATTCGCCCAAAAGCGGATTCTCTTTTTGATTGCAGGAAATCATCATAAGAGCGGTTAACGATGTGACTAAAAGTTTTTTCATGTGGTATAATATTACTGTGTTAATGAATTTCGGCAGGGGGCTCCCAGGCAAATCGTACCAGGAGCGGGTAGTGGTCGGAACTCTTGTAGCGCAGCCGTTCGAGCCAACGCGCCTCCATGTTGCCCTTGTAGAGAATGTGGTCGATGCGGAACCAGAACCGGTTGGCGTGGTAGGTGATACCGGGCCCCAGACCCAGTTCGTTGTAGGCGTTGCGGAATCCCATGCGGCGGAACCGGCGCACGGCATAGGAGAGGGGCGAGTCGTTGAAGTCGCCGCACACGATTACGTTGCCGGCGAGCTCTTCGATTTTCTCGGCCGTGAGGTCGGCCTGTTTGTTGCGGGCCCGGGCCGCATTGACAAGTTTGGAGAGCAGATGCTTCTTCACCTCGTCGAGGTAGTCGGTATTGGGGTGTGCGGTAATCTCGTGGTAGAGCTCCTTGTCGGTTTGAGTAAGCCCGATCGACTCCATGTGCTGGTTGACGACGGTAACCTCGCGCTCGCCTATCTGTACCCGATAGGCCGCTACGGCACTCGATTCGGAGTAGACGGTGTCGAAGAGCAGGCGGGCCGGATATTTCGAGAGGAAGTTCATGCCGTGGCTCGTGGGTATCCGGTAGGGATAGCGTGCGTGGATGCTGTCGATTTGCGCCTGCGCAACCTTCAGGCCGGGGTTGGGGTCGGCCAGTTCGGGCGCCTCTTGCAGGCACACCAGGTCGGCATCCTGTGCCAGCAGGAACGAGATGGTGCGGTTTTGGGGTGTATCGCTCCCCTCGTAGTCGAGCAGGAAATAGACGTTATAGGTCATCAGCGTGAACCCCGGGGCGCTGTTGTCGGGCGGCTGGGGCTTGTGTATGGGGCAGTAGCGGGCTATGCCTCCCCAGGCCAGTACCAGGGCCGCCACGGGTACCCAGATATAGCGCGGGTTATAGGCGAGCCATACGAAGAGAAAGGCCACGCACACGAAGAGGTTGAGGGGAAAGAGCAGCTCGAGCAGAATGCCCACGCGGGTGGGACAGTAGGCCGAGTAGGCTCCCATGATGAGGAGTAATCCCCACAGGGTATTGAGTATCAGTAATATGATTTTGACGACATGTTTCATATCCCGGTTATTTTTTCCCGGCCTCGAAGAGCCGCTTTTTCTCTTCGGCCGTCAGTGAGGTGTACCCCGATTTCTTGATTTTATCGAGAATGGCGTCAATCTCGTCGCTCTCCCGTTTTTTGCAGGCCCGATATTCCATATCGGTTTCGGGTCGTGACGAGGTGCGGTAGGCGGTGCGGGCCGAGGGGCGCTTCACACGGATACGGGGCCGCGGCTTGCAAGCCGTCACGATGCGGTCGATGAGTCGGTTGAGCGGAGCGGTGAGGTCTTTTCCCTTCTCCCAACGCACGATGAACCAGTAGCCCAGCAGGGCACCGCCCAGGTGGGCAATGTGTCCGCCGCCGTTGGCCGAGGTGACGCTGAGCAGGTCGATGAGGATGGTGACGATAGCAATGTATTTCAGCGAGATAGCCCCGAGAAAGAGCAGGTTGATTTTATAGTCGGGCATGCGGAAGGCGGTAGCCACCACGATGGCGATAATCGAGGCCGAGGCTCCGCACATGAGCCCCTGCTTTCCCTCGAAATAGGGGAAGAGGTTGTACGAGAGCAGGTAGAGCAGTCCGCCGGCAATGCCGCCCCACAGGTAGAGCCCCACCATCTGCTTCTCGCCGAAGGCGGTGAGGAATATCTGCCCGAACCAGTAGAGCCACAGCATGTTGAAGAGGATGTGCCACACGTCGTAGTGCACGAACATGTAGGTGAGCAGAGTCCACGGATGGGTGATAAACTCGTAGGGATCGGAGGGCATCTCGATGTAGGGGAGCACAATCGAGAGGTCGATGTTGAACAGCAGGAGTACAACCCCCGTGATGCGTAGCAGCAGGAACACCGCTACGTTGATATAGATGAGTTTCAGCAGTACCGAGCCTTGCCCGAACTGCCGCTTGAGGTTGTCAATAATAGAAGCCGCCACCGCCTATTCCTTTCTTTTTCCAATAGCGTATGAGGAAGAATCCGAAGAGCATGCCTCCCAGGTGGGCAAAGTGAGCTACACCGCTCATGGTGCCGCTGATACCGAATATCAGTTCGAGGAGGCCGTAGAAGATAACAAAATATTTAGCCTTGATGGGTATGGGGATAAACAGGATGAAGAGCGGCACGTTGGGGAACAACATGCCAAAGGCGAGCAGGATACCGAAGGCGGCTCCCGAGGCTCCCACGGTAACAAACTGGTTGAGCAGCATCGAGGTTTGGTCCCAGCCCAACTGGGCTACCGTAGCGTCGATGGCCGAGTGAAGCTCGAAGTACCAGGCCAGCTCCTGTATCAGGCCGGCCCCTATACCGGTAGTGAGGTAGTAGAAGATGAACCGTTTGCCTCCCCACACCGCTTCGAGCGTGCGGCCGAACATGAAGACCGAGAACATGTTGAAGAAGATGTGGTCGAAGCTGTTCGTGTCGTGAAGGAACATGTAGGTGACCAACTGAATGACGTTGAAATCGTCGGCTTCGATGTAGTGCAATCCCAGCAGATAATTCAAGTCGATGCCGGCAATTTTGGGCAGGGTCAACGCAGCCAGCCACACAATGAAGTTGATGATGATAAGATTGAGCGTGACGGGCGGTATCGATCCCAAAAAAGATCTGTTTTGCATAAATAATCGTTCTTTTATTGACGAGGGTAACTGCCTTGTAGTCTAAGACATAAAACAGATTATCCCCTGATTTTGCAAGCAAAAATAGTGATTTTTCAAGGATTTACTCAAATATGGGTGTGTTATATTATAAAATAGCGACTTTTATTATATTTTTTTACTTTATTGTTTGCACTATATCATTTTAATATTTACATTTGCCGTGCTGCTCTTCAGGGAGATTATTACTTAACTTTTAATTATACATGTTATGAACAAGACTGAACTTATCAATGCTATGGCCGAAAAAGCCGGTTTGAGCAAAGTTGACGCAAAGAAGGCATTGGACGCTTTTGTAGAAGCAGTTTCGGAATCACTCGTAAAAGGGGACAAAGTGGCTCTTATTGGTTTTGGAACTTTTGGCGTTGCAGAGAAAGCTGCTCGCACAGGTATCAATCCGGCAACTAAAGAAAAAATCACTATCGCTGCCAAGAAAGTGGTTAAATTCAAAGCTGGTGCCGAGTTGGCCGACCAAGTAAAATAAAGAAGTTATTTTATGGTAGCATAAAAAAAGAGAGACTTACGAGTCTCTCTTTTTTTGTTGGGTGGTTCCCAAATAGTTGTCTATGCGTTTGAGGAGTGGAACGGGTGCAGCCCGCGGCGTATCTATACCGGGACGTTGGAACGCCGTGCTGCGACACTTCAATCCGGTAGAGACGAAAACCAATGGCACATCCGCTCTTTGTCGGGTGCGAGTGCAGGCACAAGGGATGGTAGGGCGGTAACCTTGCCGGTATTACAATTCGATTTTCTTTTTGCGATTGCGGTGGGTCCACCGTTTTTTGTAGGCGATGAGTTGTCGGAAAATCTTTTCGATACCCAGAATTTCGGAGTGGCTGAGCATGTCGTGCGACATGGGTTCCATGAACGAAGCGGGGGCCGGCTCGGCGGTACCGAACTGCTCGGGATAGAGTACGATAAGGTTGTTGTCGACGAAGTATTTCGAAAGGAACGAGGGAATGTTGTCGGCGTCGGCATTGAACGAGACCGAAGTGGGACGTGCGCTCACGACGATGAAAAGGTCGTCGTCGAGCACTACATTGGCCAAGAGCATGAAATCGTCCCAGCTCTCGAGCACTTCAAACTCGTTGCGGATGTTGTATCGACCGGCTCTCAACCGGGCTTTCAGGTAAGGGATAGTCTCGGCATAGGCATAGAAGATGGCCCGGCAGCCTATCTGTTTGGCCATGTTGGCTATCCGGTCTATCCATCGGGCAAAGCCCGTTTCATATTCGGCCTTGCGAGGTACGGCGATGACGATGCGGGTAATGGTGTTGATGGGGTTTACACACTTCGAGATGAGAATCATCTTGTTGGTGTTCTTGAGCAGCGACTCGATTTTGGCACCGAAGAAGGTATCGACGATATTGGCCTTGTGGTGCAGACCCAGCACGACCTCGGTAATGTTCCGCTCCTTCATGGTGTGGATGATGCCGCTGGTGATGTTCATGTCGTACCGGGCGATGGGAATCAGTTTGGTATCGGCCGATGAGGCTACTTTACCGGCAAACTCGAGAATCGACTGCGAGCGGTAGTTGCTCGTCTTGCTGTCGTCGGTCACATGCAGGGCATAGAGGGGAGTCCGCTTTTGGGGCGACTTGAGCAGCAGGGCCAGGTTGATGAGGTTCTCGATGGTGCTGGGGTTGGCGATGGGTATCAGTATCTGTTCGCTCTGTACGGGCGATTTGGAAGATTTCGGTTCGTTGTTCTGCATGTCGACGACCATTTGGCGGGCGGCTTTCTCGGTGACCAGCGTACTGATGATGCAGGTAACCAGAATCATCACGATGGTGCCGTTGAGGATTTCTTCGTTGAATAGCCCGATGTCGTGACCGATAATCACGGCGGCCAGTGTGGCAGCGGCTTGGGCGTTACTCAACCCGAAGATGAGTTTGCGGTCTATCTTTGTCATGTGGCAACTCTTTTGGGTGAGCCAGGCGGCAATCCATTTGCACAGGGTGGCGACAACCGACATGTTGATGGCGACGATGAGCGTATCGGTGCCGCTGACGATAACCCGCAAGTCGATGAGCATACCTACCCCGATGAGGAAATAGGGAATGAATAGCGCGTTGCCTACAAATTCGAGCCGGTTCATCAGCGGCGATACATTGGGAATGAACCGGTTGAGTACGATGCCGGCAAAGAAAGCTCCCAAGATGGCCTCCAACCCGATGACCTGCGCCATGTACGAGGCAAGGAAGACGAGCGCCAGAATGAAGATGAACTGGGTGACGTTGTCGTTGTAGTTCTTGAAGAACCAGCGGGTGAGCCGCGGGTAGATGTAGAGGATGGCCACGCTGTAGATGGCGATGTTGACCGACAGTCTGAGCCAGAAGAACTCGGTGAGGTCGCCCCGCACCATGCCCGAGATGACCGCCAAAATGATGAGTGCTCCCAATACGGTGAAAATCGTGCCCGCAATCGTCACGGGTACGGCCCGGCTGCGCGAGATTCCGTACCGGCTGATGATGGGATAGGCGATGAGTGTGTGCGAAGCATACATGCTGGCCAGTAAAATCGAGGTCATGAGGTCGAGATGCAGCGTGTAGTAGCTGGTAATCGTACCCAGAATCATGGGGACGAGAAAGGTGTAGAGACCGAAGATTATACCGTCTTTGCGGGTCTTTTTGAAATCGTTCATGTCGATTTCGAGACCGGCCAAAAACATCAGGTAGAGGATACCTACGTTGCCGAATATCTCGAAACTGCTGTCGCGGGCCAACAGGTTGAGGCCGTTGGGCCCGATGATAACCCCGGCGATGATGAGTCCGATGATGTGTGGAACCCGTATGCGGTTGAGGAGTATGGGCGCAAGCAGGATGATAACCAATACAATAAAGAAAATCAGTACCGGATTCTCAATCGGTAGAGAAGTAATGCTGCCCATGACTCTGTAATTTTGAGATGCTGAAACTGTAAATATGCAACAAAAATACAAATAAAAGTTCGCTCTTGCAAGCCATACGCTTCCTTCTGTTTGAAAAGTGTCGCAAATATCTAAAATGCAGTGAGAAGAATATAATTATTACGTTTTGATATGGTTTTACCTAAATAGTTGTATATTTGCATCTCTTTTTAGGGAAAAAGGAAAAACGAGATTTTAACGTATAAAATTACAAAAGAAAGAAGATGAAAGTCGCTATTGTGGGCGCCAGTGGCGCTGTCGGACAAGAGTTCCTAAGAGTTTTGGACGAGCGGAATTTCCCGATCGACGAACTGTTGTTGTTCGGTTCCTCTCGGAGTGCAGGACGTGCTTATCCCTTCAGGGGTAAACAGGTTGTAGTCAAGGAGCTGAAGCACAATGACGATTTCAAGGGCGTGGATATTGCTTTCACCTCGGCCGGTGCCGGTACCTCGAAAGAGTTTGCCGAGACGATTACCCGCTACGGCGCCATCATGATTGACAACTCGAGTGCTTTCCGCATGGACGACGACGTGCCTCTGGTGGTCCCCGAGGTGAATGGCGACGATGCTTTCGTGCGTCCCCGCGGAATTATCGCCAACCCCAACTGCACCACCATACAGATGGTTGTGGCCCTGAATGCCATCGAGGCCCTCTCGCACATCAAGCGGGTGCATGTGGCTACCTATCAGGCTGCCAGCGGTGCCGGTGCATCGGCCATGGCCGAGCTGAAGAAACAGTTCGAGCAACTCGTGGCCGGCGAGCAACCCACGGTCGAGAAATTCTTCTTCCAACTGGCCTACAACCTCATTCCCCAGGTCGATGTCTTTACCGACAACCTCTATACCAAGGAGGAGATGAAGATGTATAACGAGACGCGCAAGATTATGCACTCCGATATAGCCGTGAGCGCAACCTGCGTGCGTGTGCCGGTGATGCGGGCTCACTCCGAAGCCATCTGGGTAGAGACCGAGCGTCCCGTATCGGTGGCCGAGGCCCGCGAGGCTTTTGCCCATGCCCCGGGTGTGGTGCTCGAGGACGATCCCGAGAATCGCGTATACCCCATGCCGCTCTTCAAGGCCGGGTGCGATCCGGTGTATGTAGGCCGTATCCGCAGCGATATATCCAACCCCAACGGGTTGACCTTCTGGACCGTGAGCGACCAGATTAAGAAGGGTGCTGCCCTGAATGCCGTGCAGATTGCCGAGTATCTGCTGGCACACAAGCAATAAACAGGCCCCGTGGTTTTCAAGAAAGGGCTCTGCCCGTATTGAAATTTGTATTGTTTATAAATGACCGACAGCCGCATGGAGTGCTCCGTGCGGCTGTCTTGTTATGGGGTGTCGACGTGAGGTCAGTCGTTGTTGACAAAGGTAGAGGTGAGACTCTCTTTCCCCAGGTAGAAGAGTCGGGCCTTGACAACTTGAGCCTGGCAGTCGAGGGGTTCCTCCCAGCGGGGCGACTCGGCCGTAGGCTCGCTGCCGTCGGTGGTGTAGCGTATCTCGGCTTGCGGGATGGGCGAGTTGGCATAGAGCTTGCCGTCGACAATCTGCACACCGGGTTGGGGGATGCGGAAGTTGACCCCTTCGTGGGCGAGGCGAGGCATTTCGACTGCCGCAATCTTGGCATTGTAGATGGCACGGGCCTCTTCATAAAGAGCCTCTTTGTCGTCGGTCGGGGTGGGCGACCAGTCGGGGGTGGCATTCCAGCCGCGCTCTACGAGGCCGAAAATCTTGGGGAAGATGTAGTATTGCGCCTGTTCGAAACTGCCCAGTGTCTCGGCAAAGAGCTGCGCCTGTATACCCTTGATGCGCGGGCGAGCCCGGGCAGTGAGTTGCACTTTGCCCCGGGCTGCCGTTTTAAGGTTGTTTTTCTCGCCGGCCATATCGGTGCGGTTCGAGCAATAGATGTTGTAAGGCAGCATGTTGAACGAGGCAAATTGGTCGACATAGCCACCCCAGATGAGTCCCGGCTCGTCTTTGTGGGAATTGTAGGCCAAGTCGAGGTAGAAATTGCTGACATTGCAGAGAATCACGCCATATCCGTCATTAGCCACGGTGTAGGGTATTATGTCGCTGCGTCCGGTGGTGCGCCAGCAGTATACACCGTCGAAGCGGGGTGCGATTCGGGCGTTCAGCTCGGGTGAGTGGTTGAGGGCAACCTCCTGCCACCCCGATACTTTTACACCTTTCCCGGCCAGCATGGCCGATACCTGGTCGAGGAAGTGTTCGGCCAGTTGGTGCGGGTCGGTCATACCCTGCTCTTTCATAAACCGCTGGCAAGAGGGCGACCCTTCCCACGAGCCGTGGGGTACTTCGTCGCCACCGATGTGAATAGCGGCCAGCGGTACACCGGCTTCGCGGTACATGGCGATAATCTCGTCGCTCACCTTCTCCATGAAACGGTAGACCGAGGGGAGCGACACGTTCATGATGTTGTCGGTATAGGCTTGGGCCGAAACATATTTCGAGGTGTCGTTCGTTTCGGAGAGCAAATATTCGCGAGCTTTCTCCATATTGCTGTCTTTCAGTTTGTTGTAACGGGTTCGCATGGCAACGATGGCTGCGCGGGCATGACCCGGCGACTCGATTTCGGGGATAACGGTGATGTGGCGTTGGGCGGCATACTTGAGTAGGTCTATGAAATCCTGTCGGGTATAGTAGCCATTGGCCGTGGCGGTGGTATCGGCGGGGTCCCAGCCTCCGTAGTAGTTGGGGTAGAGGCATTGGCTCTCGTCGCGGGTGAATCCCCGGCGCGAACCTACCGAGGTGAGCTCTTCGAGTCCGGGAATCTCGAGCCGCCAGGCTTCGTCGTCGCTGAAGTGGAAGTGGAAGGTGTTGATTTTGTACGAGGCCAGCAGGTCAATCAGCCTGAAGAGGTCGGCCTTGCGGGTGAAGTTGCGGGCGATGTCGAGCATCATGCCGCGGTAGAGCAGGTCGGGGTAGTCGTCGATGGCTACGTTGTCGAGCCGGGCAGGGATGTTCTGCCGCTTCAGCAGCGAGAGCAGGGTCTGCGAGCCGTTGAAGATGGCGTGAGGCGTAGCCCCGCTGACGGTGATGTAGTTGTCGCGGACATCGAGCCGGTAGTGCTCGTCGTTGCGGGCCTGGGTGTTTTTGGCGAAGTGGCAGAGGGCGATGACGGTCTGCCCGTTGTCGGTGACGTGGTAACCTATCTTTTCCAGTTCCTGCACCAGCAGGCGAGCTTCATTGGCAAAACCCTCCTCGACGCTGAGCGAGATGTTCTCGGAGATAACCGACACCCCCGTGCGCGGGGTCACCTCTTTGAGCGAGGGCAGCATGTCGTAGGTTTGCGGAGTGTAGTCGGTCTGGAGCGCTTCGTTCTGGGCATAGCAGGTAGCCCCGTCGGGGTAAGGGGGAGCTACCCGGTCGGGAACGGTCCACTGTGCTTCACGGGTGAAGGGTGCGATGGTGAGGGGTATGGATACCGGCTTGTCGTCGCTCTGCACGAAGAAGGGCGACTTGGGGGTAAATTGGGTTTGGGTGAGGATACCCCTGTTGAGGTAGTGTATGGCGATGGAGTCGCCGGGGGCAAGCGGTTGCCACGAGTCGGCAGGGGTCATCTTGTAGTATCCGGGGTTGACCATCTCGATTGTCACCGGTGAGTTTTCGTAGTTCTTTACCTGGCGGGGCGAGAGTTGGGTGTAGTAGATTTCCCATCCGGTTTCGAGCGGCTTGTCCGAGGAATTGACGAGGGTGAAGGTGCTCCCGTAGAATCCGGGTTCCTCTTGGTTCTCGCCCATCTCCCATTGCAGGGATACGGGGCTTTGCGGCGTCGTCTTGCAGGCGGTCAGCGAGCTTATGGCCAGCGCAGTGAGCAGAAGATGCGATTTTTTCATGTCCATGGTATGTTTAAGTGATGAATGATGATTGTCTGATGCGTGAGGAGACCGAAGCACTACCAGCCCGACGAGGCACCACCGCCGCCGGTGGAGCCTCCACCGAATCCGCCGCCGAAACCGCCTCCACCGAATCCTCCGCCCCGGCCCGAACCGCCGATGATGGTGGCCGCTGCAACGACGGGGATGATGTAGACTTTGCGGTCTATCTTGTGGCAATGGGCACAGATGTAGCGCTTCTCGCCCAGTCCGGTGCTTACGGCGGTAGCCCGGCGCAGGATATGGTCGCCTTCGAGGCTGTAGGCCCGGCTGTGGCAGTAGGGGCACCGCTGGTATTGGGTGAATTGGTTTTCGTAGGGATAGACGAGGGTGTTGCCGCACTGGTCGCAGAGCCACACGTCGTAGTCGACCGAGTTGAGTTGCTCCTCGGTATTCTCCTGCGGGGTGAGGTAGAGGTTGTCCTCCTCTTCGTTCAGCTTGCGCATGGTGCCGCCGCACGATTCACACTTGCGGGGTTTGTTGCGCAGCCGTTTGAGCCGGCGGTTCAACCCACCGTAGAGCAGCCACACGAAGAAGGGGAAGATGAAGCTGCCGACAAGCAGGAAGGGGCGGAAGGCCACCAGCCGCTTGTACTGTTCGTAGGGTCCTTTGCGGGCATAGCGGGCCACTATCCACAGCATGGCGAAGAGCAGGATGTGCGAGACGATGAGCGAGATGGTAATGTAGCCGTTGAATATCTTTCCCCAGTCGATTTCTATCCCCTGAACCTGGGGAGCTGCCGTAATCTCCTCGGCCGCGGCGGGGTCGGTGAGTATGCGGGAGACGGCCGTGATACCGTCGATCATGCCCTGGTCGTAGTTGCCCTCCCTGAAGCGAGGCAGGATGTAGCGCGACTGGATGCGCTTGCAGATGGCATCGGGCAGAACCCCCTCCAGCCCGTAGCCGGTGCGGAAGGTGATGCGCCGCTGGTCGAGCACGAGCAGCACGAGCAGGCCGTTGTCGTTCTTTTTGCCGATGCCCCACTGGGTGAAGAGCTCGGTGGCAAAGAGGTCGGTATCGGCCTGGCCGATCGACTGCAGGGCCACGACGGCCACCTCGCTGGTGGTGGCCTCTTGCAGGCCGAAGAGCGTGCGGTCGAGCGTGTCGACGGTCTCGGGCGAGAGTATCCCGTCGGGGTTGCTTACAAACCGCCGGCCGTCGGTCTGGTGCACGTTGGGCACTTGGGCGGGGGTATATTCGACTGCCCGCAGCAGGGGGACGAAGAGAAGGAGCAGGAGTATCGTGCAGAATCTTTTCATGCGTGTATTCGTGTTTAAAGCGAGGGGAGGCTCATGCCGTTGATTTTGCGATAGAGGTCGAGGGCATAGACGTCGGTCATGCCCGATATGTAGTCGATGACCGCCTGTACCTTGCCGTAGAGCGTGGGGGCGTGCATCTCGTATTGCTCGGGTACCTTGTTGAGCAGCAGGCGCGAATAGGCCTTGTCGGGGAATCGCACGGCATCGAGAAACTTGTCGAGCAGCACCGATATGATGCGGTTACCGGCCAGCTCGATGTCGAGCACGTCGGACGATTTGTAAATCTTTTCCATCGCCGTGGCGGCGCAGTTGCGGTAGGCCTGGCAGGGACGGTCGGAGATGTGGTCGACCAAAGCCCCGGTAAACCGTCCTTCGAGCAACGCCTGCTCTTCGCGGCAGAAGAGGGCCGAGCATTCGTCGATGAGGGTGCCGATGACGCAGGAGCGCAGGTAGACAATCTGCTCGTTGAGGTCGGTCACCACCTTGAGCACGTCGAGAATGTGCTGTTGCCGCTTCGGGTCGAAGAAGTCGAGGAAGAGCCTCTTCACCGTTTCGGTGGTGAGAATCTTCAGCTTGTGGGCATCCTCGATGTCCATAATCTGGTAGCAGATGTCGTCGGCCGCCTCGACCAGATAGACCAGCGGGTGGCGATGGTAACGCTCGCCGCTGTCGCCCTCGGGGAGCATGCCCAGGTCGTTGGCGATGCGCAGGAAATCTTCCTTCTCCGAGGTGAAGAATCCCGACTTGCCCCGCTTGGTCGACTGGATGGACGAGTAGGGATATTTCACAATCGAGGCAAGAGTCGAGTAGGTGAGGGCAAAGCCGCCGGGACGCCGGCCGTGGAACTGGTGGGTGAGCAGGCGGAAGGCGTTGGCATTCCCCTCGAAGTGGGTGAAGTCTTGCCAGTGGTGCTCGTTTTTCAACTCCTGTTTCAGCACCTGCCCGTTCCCCTCGGAGAAGTAGGTGGCAATGGCCCGTTCGCCCGAGTGGCCGAAGGGGGGATTGCCCAGGTCGTGGGCCAGACAAGCCGCCGAGGTGATGGCCCCCAGGTGGTTGAGCTTGTGGCACCAAGGCTCGCCGCTGTATTTCTCGGAGAGCGTAGACGACACGTTGTTGCCCAGCGAGCGCCCTACGCACGAGACTTCGAGGCTGTGGGTGAGCCGGTTGTGCACGAATATGCTGCCCGGCAACGGGAATACCTGAGTCTTGTTCTGCAGGCGACGGAAGGGTGCCGAGAAGACCAGGCGGTCGTAGTCGCGCTGAAAGTCGGTGCGGGTGTGGTGCCGCTCGTCGTGGTATTTCTCCATGCCGAAGCGTTTGGAGGTGATGAGGCGGTCCCAGTGCATTTGGGTGGGGGTATCCTTGGCTTGCATGTTTATGGATTCTTGTCAACAATCTGTGCAAATGTAGTAAAAAAGAGAGATAAAATATTGCGAAGCGGCAAAAAACTCGGCCCCCTTTGGACGGGTATCGCATTAAAATATAAAAAATAGGGTGCTTTATTGATAGGATTTCGTTATTTTCGCAGATTAAAAGAGTGAAAATAAGTATTCTTTATAAACGTATATTCCGATGAAGGTCTCTGTCAAGATAGTCAACAAGTCGCATCACGCGCTACCCTCGTACAGCACGCTGTTTTCGGCCGGTATGGATATTCGCGCCAACCTGTCCGAGCCGGTCACCCTGGCTCCCCTCGAGCGCAAGCTCATCCCCACCGGTCTCTATATCGCCCTGCCCGAGGGGTATGAGGCGCAGATACGGCCGCGCAGCGGGCTGGCGCTGAAGCATGGCATCACCATACCCAACACGCCGGGCACCATCGACGCCGACTATCGGGGCGAG
Source organism: Barnesiella sp. An22 (assembly GCF_002159975.1). Lineage (GTDB taxonomy): Bacteria > Bacteroidota > Bacteroidia > Bacteroidales > Barnesiellaceae > Barnesiella > Barnesiella merdigallinarum. The sequence continues at coordinate 300,502 of NZ_NFJR01000002.1, forward strand.
GTGGGCATCATTGTGCTCAACGTATCGGACAAGCCCTTTACCATTGAGGATGGCGAGCGCATCTGCCAGATGGTGGTGAAGGAGTATTGCCGGGTCGAGTGGGACGAGGTCGAGTCGCTCGACGAGACCGAGCGCGGAGCCGGTGGATTCGGTCATACGGGTGTGAAATAAAAAGCCTCTGGACGAAGTTATGATGAGGATGATGAGCATGCGAAAATATGGAACGATAGCGCTGCTGTGCGTAGCGTGGTGTGTTGCCCTGACCGGTTGTGCCCTGCACAGAAGCGGAGCCGGCGAGGGTGAACTCTCGGCCGAAGAGCGCCAGAAGTTCGAATACTTTTACCTCGAGGCCGAGCGGCAGAAGGCTCTCGACCACGACGATGCGGCTTTCGACCTGATGAGCCGGGCCGCCGAAATCGATACCGCCAGTGCGGCTGCCCGTTTCTTTCTGGCTCCCTACTACCTGCGTCTGGGCCTCTACGACCAGGCTCGCGGCGACCTGCGCTATGCCGCCGAGCAACACCCCGAAAACTATTGGTACAACGTGGTTTATGCCAACTTTTCGCAACAGAGCGGACAGCACGACGAGGCGATTCGCATCTGGTCGCGGTTGCTCAAACAGAATCCCGACAAGGGTGAGATAAATTCGGCCCTGGCCGAAGCCTATACCGCCAAGGGCGACCTGAAATCGGCTGTAGCCTGCTACGACAGTCTGGAGTCGTCGATGGGGATAAAGGTCCCCATCACCATCGAGAAGCTGAAGCTCTACGAGCACATGGGCGATATGGATGCGATGGTCTCCGAGGCCGAGAAACTGCAACGCACCTTTCCCCAGAATACCGACTACATGCGGCTGTTGGGCGACATCTACCTCGAGGCGGGGCGCGACTCGTCGGCCCTGGCCATGTATGACCGGGCTCTGGAGGTGGAGCCCGAGAATGGCTACGTCTATCTGTCGAAGGCCGGCTATTACGAGAAGAAGGGCGACTCCATCGCCTACAACAACGAGATACGGAATGCCTTGATAAACCGTCATATCGACGTGGATACGAAGCTGAACATCTTCAGCACCTACATCGTGGACCTGATGAAGAAGAAGCAGGAGCTGAATCGGGTCGATTCGCTCTTTGCCGAGATGCTCGAGCAATATCCGCAGGAGGAGCCGGTGCACCGGCTCTTCGGCATGTACCTGTCGAGCCGCAAGGAGTTTACACGGGCCGAGGAGCAGTATGCCATCGCTACCGACCTGGCCCCCTCCAACCCCGAGAACTGGTTGCAGCTGATCGGGCTGTATCTCTATCAGGAGAAGTATGCCGACGTGATACGGGTGGGCAAGCGGGCCATACAGTATGTGCCCGACCAGAAGGATATTTACATGTATGTGGCGGTAGCCAGCACGCAGACGAAGAGCTATGCCGAGGCGCTCGAGATGCTCGAGACGGGACTCACCTATGTCGACGAGGGCGACAACGGCACGAAGTCGTTCTTCTACGGGCAGATGGGCGATGTCTATCACTCGTCGGGCGACCGCGAGAAGGCCTATGCCATGTACGACCTGGCGCTGTCGTACAACGCCTCGAACATACCGGTGCTCAACAATTACAGCTATTTCCTGGCCGTCGAAGGGCGCGACCTCGACAAGGCCGAACGGATGAGTGCCCAAACGGTGAAAGCCGAACCCGACAACGCCACCTACCTCGATACCTATGCGTGGATATTTTTCAAGAAGGGCGACTACTCGCTGGCCCGTCTCTACATGAAGAATGCCATCGACAAGAGCCCCGAACCCAGTGCCGAACTGTATGAACACTACGGCGACATACTGGCCATGCTGGGCGAGCTGGACGAGGCGGTGACCTATTGGCAAAAGGCCCTCGACCTGGGGAGCGAGTCGGCCGATGTATTGAAAGAGAAAATCGAGCAAAAGAAATATATTGAGAAATGAAACCTATATACGTAGCGGTCTGTATCGCGTTGCTGTCGATGCTGGCAGGCTGTAAAGGGGGAAAAGAGCTGGCCACCCACCAGCCGGTGTCGCGAGAGGTGCGTAACAATTTCGAGACCCTCATGGCATCGTATCCCGAGTGGACCACCTTCTCGGCGAAGGGGTCGGCCGATGTGGGGCTGGGCAAAGGGGGCTCGCTGAGCACGAACACGCAGGTGCGCATGGTGCGCGGTGAGTCGTTGCAGATTTCGGTGCGAGTCTTTTTGGGTATCGAGGTGGCGCGGCTCTACATGACGCGCGACAGCCTCTTTGTCATCGACAAGATGCAGCGCCGGTACGTAGGCGAGTCGCTGGCCTCGATAGGGGCGCGGCTCTCGCAGGAGCTCTCGCTGGCCACGGTTCAGGATGCCCTGCTGGGGCGCATCTTCCTGCTGGGCAGTAGCTCGTCGGCCTGTCACATCGACGACTTCGAGGTCATCGAGTCGGGGTCGTCGCGGTGGTCGTTGCAACCCCGCAGTCAGGATACCCGTTTTGGCTATCGGTTCGACCTGAACGGCACGAAGCTGCTTTCGACGCAGTTGAGTTCGGCCGATGGCAGCAAGTCGATTGTGTGCCACTATGCCGACTTTGTCAAGCAGGGGACGAGCGACAACTTCCCCACCACCATGCAGTTGTCTCTCACGGGGTTGAGTCTGCCGTTGTCGCTCAATTTGGGCTATGACGCCTCGTCGATTGCCTGGAACGGGAAGGTAAGCATCGAGAAGCTCGACTTGTCGAGGTATACGCGAGTTTCGGCTACGCAGTTGTTAAAGGAGTTGTCGATATGAAAAGGTGGTTAGTCTTATGTTGCATCATCGGGTTGGGGGCTTCGACTCTCTTCGCCCAGACCCTCGAGATGGAGAAGCTGCGCCGCAATCGGGAGCAGACGTTGAAGGAGCTGAACGAGACCAACAAAAAGCTCGACAAGACGCTGCGCAGCGCCAAGAGTTCGCTCAACGAGTTGAACAGCATCACGGCCGAAATCAAGCAGCAACGCAATCTGATTGCCAAAATCAACAAGGAGATTGCCGTCATCAACCGCAAGCAGCGGGCGGTCAAGGATACCATCTACCTGCTGCAGAAGGATTTGACGGCCAAGAAGCGCAGCTATGCCAATGCCGTGAAGCGCATGGGGCACCGGCGGTCGGAGTATGACGAACTGATGTTCATTTTCTCGGCCTCGTCGTTGAGCCAGTCGTATCGGCGGGCCCGCTATCTGAAGGAGTATTCGGCCTGGCGCAAGCGGCAGGCCGCCGAAATAGCCGAGCGCAAGCAGCAGCTCGAGGAGTTGCAGAAGGAGCTGGCCAAGAGCATGGCCGAGAAGAATGCCATACTCAAGGAGCGTAGCGCCGAAGCCAATGTGCTGGAGAAGCAGGAGAGCAGCAAGCGCAACCTGATTGCCGGTCTCAAGAAACAGGAGAAACAGCTGAAACGCGAGATAGACCGCAAGCGGAAACAGGCCGAGGCTCTCGACCGCAAGCTCGAACAGCTTATTGCCGAGGAGGAGCGCAAGTCGTCGGACCGCGCCAACAAGGCCGATGGGCAGACCTCGACTGCCAAGCGTTCGACCAAGGGCTACAAGATGACCAAGGAGGAGCTGGCCCTCTCGGGCAGCTTCGAGAAGAACAAGGGCAAACTGCCCTTCCCCCTCTCGGGCAGCTACAAGATTGTGGCCCACTTCGGTCGTCAGCAGCACCCCGAACTGCGCTACGTGCAGACCGAAAACAGCGGTATCGACATCGAGACTACACCGGGTACCAAGGCTCGGGCCGTTTTCAACGGGGTGGTATCGCGCATCTTCGTTACCCCGGGATACAACAGTACCATCATCGTGCGGCACGGTAACTACCTGACCATCTACGCCAACCTGAGCGAGGTCTATGTACGGGCCGGCGAGAAGGTGAAGACCGGGCAGAACCTGGGTAAAATCTATTCCGACTCGCAGGATGGCAACCGCACCATCCTCACCTTCCAGCTCTGGAAAGAGCGTACGAAGCTGAACCCCGAGTCGTGGCTTAATCTGTAAAAACGAAAAAGGTATGGGCATGGAGATACACCGGTATACGGCGGCTTATCACCGCGATTGGAACGATTTTGTCAACGAGTCGTCGAACGGGACCTTCCTGTTTCTGCGGGAGTACATGGAGTATCATGCCGACCGCTTCAGCGACTACTCGCTGCTGGTCTACGACGATAACAGACTGCTGGCCCTGTTGCCGGCCAACCGCCAGGGCGACGTGCTCTACTCGCACGCCGGCCTCACCTATGGCGGGCTCATCATGACCACCCGCAACACTACGGTGCAGGTGCTCGAAATCATGCAGCTCATTGCCGACTTCCTGCGCAAGGAGCGTTTTGTCAAGTGGGTCTACAAATGCGTGCCCCATATCTATCACCGCTATCCGTCGGAGGCCGACCTCTACGCCCTCTTCCGGCTCAATGCCCGGTGGGTGGGATGCAACATCTCGTCGACCGTGCAGCAGGATCGTCCGCTGCGCTTCCGGGCCGACCGCCGCAGCCGCATCAAGAAGGCTGAGCAGGCCGGACTGCAGGTGGTCGAGACGACCGACTTCGCCCCCTTCTGGGCCATTCTGGAGGCCAATCTGCAGGAGCGGTTCCACGTGAAGCCGGTCCACTCGCTGGCCGAAATCGAATTGCTGCACAGCCGTTTCCCCGACCGCATCCGTCACTTGGTGACGATGCGCGGCAACGAGGTGCTGGCCGGCAGTGTCATCTACGACACAGGTATCGTGGCACATGCCCAGTACACCTCGGCTTCGCATGAGGGGAAGAGCTCGGGAGCTCTCGACCTGCTTTATGGGAAAATCATCGGCGAGGTGTTTGCCGACCGCAAGTGGTTCGACTTCGGGCAGTCGACCGAGGATATGGGCCACTACCTCAACGAGGGGCTCATCACCCAGAAGGAGGGGTTCGGATGCCGGGCCGTCGCCTATAACATTTACGAGATAATTTTATAACCAGCCATGAACAGCGGGGAGGACAAAAAGATATACCGCACCATCGTGAAGGCTACCGGCCTTTTCGGGGGGACGCAGGTGTTCACCATCCTCTGTTCGATTATCAAGACCAAACTGGTAGCCATCTGGCTGGGTGCCGAGGGGGTAGGCATCATCGGGTTGTATAGCAACACGGTTGACATGATTTCGGCCCTGACCCGGCTGGGCATCGGCACCAGTTCGGTGCGCGACCTGTCGAGGGCCTTCAAGTCGGGCGACCGTAACCGGTTTGCCAGCCTGGTGAAGGTGGTGCGCCGCTGGGTGTGGTTCACCGGTCTGCTGGGGGCGGTGCTTATGCTCACCTTTGCCCCGGTGCTGAGTCGCTACACCTTTGGCGACTCGCAACACATCTGGGGTTTTGTCTTCCTGTCGTGCACGCTGTTGTTTACCGCACTTACCGAGGGTGAGCGGGCCATCATTCAGGCCTCGAACCGCCTGCGGGTGCTGGCCCGTTGCTCGGTGCTGGGGTCGGTGCTGGCACTGCTGCTGTCGTTGCCGTTGTTCTACTTCTACGGCATCTCGGGTATCGTGCCCGCTATTATCGCCCACACCTTTGCCATCGTTCTGGTGACGGTGCTGTTGGGCCGTCGCATGAAAATCGAGCCGGTTTCGATTGACTGGCGCGAGACTTATCGGCAGGGGCGGGGCATCGCCGCACTGGGCATCTACATGACGGTGAGCGGCTTCATCACCACGCTCTACTCCTATCTGTTCGTGGCCTGGCTCAACAGCCACAGCGGCACCGGCGAGGTGGGGTACTACCAGGCCGGTTACACGCTGGTGATGCAATATGTGGGGCTGGTCTTCACGGCCATGTCGATGGAGTATTACCCCCGGCTTTCGGTCGTTTGCGAAGACCGGGCTCTGCTCTCGGAGCATGTGTCGCGGCAGGTCGAGACCTCGCTGCTGATACTGGTGCCCTTCATCTCGCTCTTTATCGTTTTGCAAACGCTGATTATACATATATTATATACGGCCGATTTCCTGGCAATCGGGGGGTACATCTCGTGGGCGGCCCTGGGCATGCTGTTCCGCGCCTTCTCGTGGAGCGTCAGTTTTGTGCTGCTGGCCAAGGGGGCAGGTCGCCTCTACCTCATTACCGAAGTGCTGGCCGACTCGCTGATGTTCGTTCTCTACCTGTTGGGATATACCCGGTGGGGACTGGCCGGGGTGGGGGTAGCCTATCTGCTGGCCTATCTCTGTTCGGGGACGGGCATCTATCTGCTGTGCCGTATCAAGTACGGGTTGCGCGTGCCCCTGCGGGTATTCGGGCTGTTGGGGCTGAGTGTGGCCGGGTGTGCCGTCGTGCTGCTTTTGTGGCAGGGCGGTCAGGTGATCGGTGCCTGGGTAGCCACGGCGATGTGGGTGCTTCTGGCCGGCTGGCAGTTGAAACGGAGGCTGTTGTAGGTGCCATGCAATAAAGCGGGGCGAACAGGCGTTTTTCAAGTAAGAAGATAGTATTTCGAGGAGGGTATGAAAGCATGAAGATATTGTTGGCAGGCGATTACAGCAATTACCACCGGGCCCTGTCGCTGGCGTTGCGGCGCATGGGGCACGAAGTGACGGTGGCCTCCGACGGGTCGCGTTGGATGAATACGGCCCGCGACATCGACACCTCGCGTCCGTTCAGGAACAAGGTGGGCGGGCTGTTGTTGTGGGTCAAACTGAATACCCTGCTGCGGTCGCGGTTGGAGGGGTATGACATCGTACAAATCAATTCCCCCGGATTCGCCTCCTTGCAGCCTTGCCGGCTACGCCAGCTCTTCGACCGCCTGCTTGCCAGGAACGGGGCGGTTTATCTCACCGCCATGGGCACCGATACCTACTACATCGACTTTTGTCTGTCGGGCGCGTTGCGGTATACCGAGTGGCAGATAGGCGACCGGCCCTCGCCGCTTGCCTTGGCCCAGCCCGACGAGCTCCGGCGCTGGCAAGCTCCGGCACTGACCGACTATACCCGCTATGTGTATGAGCATGTGTGGGGGGTGGTGAGTGCCCTGTATGAATACAACGAGTCGTGCCGCCGGGTGGTCGACCCCTCACGGTTGGCCTATGCCGGCATCCCCATCGATACCGATTCGTTCACGATGGCCCACGGCGACGAGATTCCCTCGCGGGTAAAGCTCTTTCTGGGGGTACACCGCGACCGCATGGTCGAGAAGGGTACCGACCGCATGTGGGCTGCCGCCCGAAGGGTGGCCGAGCGTCACCCCGACAAGTGCGAACTGGTCTTTGTCGAGAACCGTCCCTATCGCGAATATGTAGAGCTGATGCGGTCGTCGCATGTGGTGCTCGACCAGCTGTACAGCTACACGCCGGCTACTAACGCGCTGCTGGCGATGGCCCAGGGGCTGGTGGTGGTGAGCGGGGCCGAGCCCGAATATTACGATTTTATCGGGGAGAAGGAGAACCACCCGATTGTCAATGCCATCCCCGACGACGAAAAGCTGGAGGCACAGCTCGAGGAGCTGGTGCTTCACCCCGAGCGTCTGCCCGAGCAGGCGCGTCGCAGCCGCGAGTTTGTGGTGAAACACAATCGCGACGAGGTGGTAGCCCGGCGTTTTCTCGACTTTTGGGCCCGATGCCGATAGGGATGTTCTCCAACAAGTTTCTTAAAAATGTTTCTTGATCCACTCTTTCCCTCGCGAGAGGAGCAGCAGCGTGCCGTCGGTCCACGGCCGCCTTTTCCAGCGTAAAGCGATTTTCATCAATTGGAATATCAGCGGCAGCCGGGTAGCTGTCGTCACCATGTCGTAGTCGCAGCGGTAGACCTCCTCGATGAAGGCCCACCGTTCGTCGGCGGGGTAGTGCCCCTCGGCCGAGTAGAGGGCGTAAATCGACTGGTAGATGAGGTGCGCCCGCTCCTCCAGCAGGTAGCGGTCGTACTCCCGGTTGTCGATACCGAGCCGGGCAATGAGCTCTTGCCGCAGAGCGTAGGCCTCGCGGGCGTAGGCCGACAGTGCCTTGTAGGGGAGCAGCCGGTGGGTGAGCGATGCCGCCGTGGGGCGGTGAATATAGAGGTAGTCGGTGTGGGCGATTTGGGCTATCGAGTGGCAGTGCTTCACAAATTCCAGTACAAACAGGTGGTCTTCGCCATAGGAGTAGCGAGGGTCGAAACGAAGGTGGTGCTGCTCGATAATCTCACGTCTGAACAGTTTGTTGCAGGGCCCTTTGGTGGTGTCGTGTATCTCGGCATCGGCAAAGAGGAGGCCCCGTTCGCAGTCGGTCCGGGCCGAGCGGGTGCGGTCGAACCCGTGCGACTCTGTTCGTCCCGACGGCTCATGGAGCAGCGTTATGCCTGCGATGACCAGGTCGGCTGGAGTCGAGAGCAGGTGGGAGAGATAGGTGGGGGTCACACGGTCGTCGGCATCGACAAAGGCGATGTATTCGCCCCGGGCCTCGGTCAGTCCCCGGTTGCGGGCCGCCGATACCCCGGCGTTGCGCTGGTGAAGGGCCACGATGCGGGGCTCTCGGGCCGCATATCGGTCGATGAGGGCTGCCGAGCCGTCGGTCGAGCCGTCGTCGATAACCAGAATTTCGAACGACGGGTAGTCCTGGTGCAGCACGCTGTCGAGGCAGGCCGGCAGAAACTGCTCGGCATTGTAGACCGGTATGATGACAGAGATAAGCGGATTCATAAGCCTGTGGGTCCGTGGATATCACGCGGTACGGGCCCGAGACAAAAGTAACGATTTTTTTCAGAAAAACGAACTATCGACCGGAGGGCGTGTGCCGGGAACAGGCTTATTGGTAGTCACTCTTTTCCTTCGTCTTGGCGGCAAGTAGTCAGCCGTCACTCGATGCCCGTCTTGTTCTGCCGGCGGTAAGCCATGGGCGAAATCTGTTTCTGTTTCTTGAAAAACTTGCAGAAGGAGGCCTGGTCCGAGAAGTGAAGCCGCTCGGCAATCTGCCCGATGGAGATGCGGTCGTCTTCGAGCAAGGTCATGGCCTGGTGCGTAATTTCGTCGCAGATGACGGCATGAGGCGTTTTCCCCACCATTTCGCGCGCCACCCGGGTGAGGTGTTTGGTCGAGATGCAGAGAGCGTTGGCATAGAACTCGATGTGGTGCTCCTCGGCAAAATGTTTCGAGACAAGCGTCATGAAGTTGAGGGTGATAAAGTCGCGCTTGCTCACATAGGGCGGCATGTCGTTGGGGTTCTCCTGGTGCGAGAGCATGCAGTTGCCCAGCTCGAGGCTGAAGCTCTTGAAGTAGACACTGGCCAGTTCGCGGCGGTAGTAGTGCGAGGGGTTGGCGATAGTCTCTTTCAAAAGGTTGAGCTGAAGTTCGAGCCGGTCGATTTCGCTCGGCGAGAAGTGCCAGATGCGTATGTTGGGGTGCTCGAGCGAGTAGTGCAGGGGGCCGGGGCGCAGATTCTTGAGCGATTCGCTGGCAAACTCGAACGAGATGAAGAGGCACCATCCCCGCAGGTCGGACGAGGTCGAGTCGATGCGGGCCGTGGTGGTCTCCATGATGTCGAAATAGGAGTGGGCTCCAAGTTCGTAGGGGCGGTCGTTGAGGGTCAGGCTCATACTTCCCTGGCAGAGCATCATAAACATGCGGTTGCCCGTGATGGTGAGACCTTCCAATTTGTAAAACTGTTCGGGAGAAACAAGCAAAATCAGATTCCCTATCCGGCAACTCTCCGGGAAGAGGGAGGATAACTCTTTTTGAGTCATGGTGCGATTGATATATACGATATTAAATCGTTACAAAAATAGGGCAAAATGTCTCTAAATTACAATTCTATACGTCAAATAGACATACGATTTCCTAATAAATTCTAATGGGGTGCTATTTGGACAAATCCTTGCGCCGATTGTCTAAGCAGTAGCCGGACAACACCATCTATTTTTACACCGGGAAATAACAAAATTAACTAAAAAATGAAGGTAAAAAGATTTTTAGTATGGGGTTTGTGCTGTGCCGGCATGTTGGCGGGATGTCAGCAAAAGGCCGGCATGCAGAGTAGCGGCGATACTTATCCGCTACTGACGGTAAAGCCGGAAGACCGACAACTCTCGGTGAAATACTCGGCTGTGATAGAAGGAAAACAAGATGTGGAGGTGCGCCCGCAGGTATCGGGCACCATCACCCGGGTGCTGGTCGAGGAGGGTGCCCATGTGCGCAAGAGCGAGGTGCTCTTTGTTATCGACCAGGTGCCCTATAAAGCCGCTTTGCAGAAGGCGGTCGCCGCAGTGGCTACGGCCGAGGCCAACGAGGCTACGGCCAAACAGACTCTGGAAGGGAAGAAGCTGCTCTTTGCCGACCGGGTGATTTCGGACTTTGAACTGCATACGGCCCAGAACGAGTACAAGAGTGCACAGGCTGCCTTGCAGCAGGCACAGGCCGAACTGACCGATGCGCAGAACAACCTCTCGTATACCGAGGTGAAGAGCCCGGTCGACGGCTATGCCGGCATGACCTCGTTTCGTATCGGGGCACTGGTGAGCTCGTCGATGACCGAGCCGCTCATCCGGGTATCGGACAATTCGCAGATGTATGTCTATTTCTCCCTCACCGAGAAACAGGTGCTCGCGCTCACGGCGCAATACGGGTCGCTCGACAAGGCCCTCGCCTCTTTCCCCGAGGTGTCGCTCGAGCTGAACGACGGCTCCGTGTACGGGACCAAGGGTCGGGTCGATGTCATCAGCGGCATGATCGACAAGACCACCGGCACGATGAGCCTGCGGGCCGTATTCGACAACAAGGACAAACGGCTGTTGAGCGGCGGGTCGGCCAATGTAATCGTGCCCTACGATCGCAAGCAGTGTATCGTCATACCGCAGGGAGGAACCTACGAGATACAGAACCGTGTGTTTGCCTACAAGGTGGTCGACGGGAAAGCGGTATCGACTCCCATCGAGGTATTTGAGATAAACGACGGCACCGAGTATATCGTGGAGAGCGGTTTGCAATCGGGCGACGTGATTGTATCGGAGGGTGCGGGCCTGTTGAAAGAGGGTACCGTAGTCGACCCTGCGGTCGCCGCACAAGAGGTTAAAGAGGAGGATTGACCATGAAGTTGCAATATTTCATAGACCGGCCCATCTTGTCGATGGTGATTTCGGTCGTCATCCTCGTAGCAGGATTGATCGGGCTCTTTGCCCTGTCGGTGGAGCAATACCCCGACATCGCCCCGCCTACCATACGGGTATCGACCACCTATAGCGGCGCCAATGCCGAGGCGGTGCAGAAGAGTGTAATCGTGCCGCTCGAAGAGGCTATCAACGGCGTGGAGAACATGACCTACATGACCTCGACCGCCAGCAACACGGGCAGTGCCGAGATTACGGTCTACTTCAAACAGGGGAGCGACCCCGACATGGCGGCCGTGAACGTGCAGAACAAGGTCTCTACCGCCACCTCGCTGCTGCCGGCCGAGGTGACCAAGGTGGGCGTAACCACCATGAAGCGGCAGAGCAGCATGCTGAAGATTTTCGGCCTCTACAGTCCCAACGGTACCTACGACGAAGCGTTTCTCACCAACTACCTGAGCATCAATATCAAGCCGCAGATACAACGTATCTCGGGCGTAGGCGAGGTGAATGTGATGGGTGGCGACTATGCCATGCGTATCTGGCTGAAGCCCGACGTGATGGCCCAGTATGAGCTGGAGCCGAGCGACGTGGAGGCGGCCCTCGCGAGCCAGAACATCGAGGCCTCGACGGGTGCTATCGGCGAAGATTCGAAGAATGTCTATCAGTATACCCTCAAATACCGCGGACGTCTCGAGAAGGAGCAGGAGTTCGAGGAGATTGTCATCAAGGCCTTCGACGACGGCCGGGTGCTGCGGTTGAAAGATATTGCCACGGTCGAGCTGGGCTCGCAGAGCTACTCCTACACCGGCCGGATGAACGGTGCGCCGGGTACGACCTGTATGATTAACCAGACGGCCGGAACGAATGCCAACGAAATCATCACCAACATCGACCAGTTGCTCGACGAACTGCAGGAGAACCTGCCCGAGGATATGGAGATTGTGGAGCTGATGAGTACTAAGAACTTCCTCGACGCCTCGATCAACGAGGTAATCAAGACGCTGCTCGAGGCCATCGTGCTGGTGGTACTGGTGGTTTACGTGTTCCTGCAGAACCCGCGGTCGACGCTTATCCCTACCGTCAGCATCTTCGTGTCGCTTATCGGTACCTTTGCCGTGCTCTATCTGGCCGGGTTCAGCATCAACCTGCTCACCCTCTTTGCCCTGGTGCTGGCCATCGGTACGATAGTCGACGATGCCATCATCGTAGTCGAGGCGGTGCAGGTGAAGTTCGACGAGGGGTATCGCTCGCCCTACAAGGCCTCGATCGATGCCATGAGCGGTATCTCGTCGGCCATCGTCACCTCTACGCTGGTGTTCATGGCGGTGTTTGTGCCGGTGTCGTTCATGGGGGGTACCTCGGGCGTGTTCTACACCCAGTTCGGTATCACCATGGCGGTAGCCGTGGGTATCTCGGCCATCAACGCCCTCACCCTGTCGCCGGCACTCTGTGCGCTGCTGTTGCGGCCCAACGAGATTCTGGTCGACGGGAAGAAGCCCGAGTTCTCGACCCGGTTCCGGCTGGCCTTCGATGCGATATTCAAACGCCTCGTGTTCAAGTATAAGGAGGGAGCCAAGTTCTTTATCAAGCACAAGTGGCTGGTGTGGACCTCGTTTGCCGCCTCGGTGGGGCTGCTGCTCTATCTGATGGCAACGACCAAGACCAGTCTGGTGCCCTCGGAAGATACCGGCTCCATCTTCGTGAGCCTCGATACCCCTGCCGGCAGCACGCTGGCCGAGACGGCGAGCATCATGGAGTCGCTGTTGAAGGTGGGCGAGGAGACCGAGAATGCTGTCACCCAGGCGCGGGCCAACCTGTATGAACTGGAGGCTACCCACAACGACCTGCTGCGGCAGCAGCGCGAGGCCGAGAATGCCCTTTGTACCGTGCTGGGGGTGACGCCCCGGAGCATCGAGCGGGGGCAGTTGGCCGGGCAGCAGTTCCCCGAGATTTTCAACGTGGGGGTACCGTTGCGGTTGCTCTCGAAACGGCCCGATGTGCGTGAAGCCGAGATGACCTTGGCCAGAGCCTACTACACGACCAACCAGGCCCGCTCGGCCTTCTATCCCAACCTCACCCTCACGGGCAGTGCGGGGTGGACCAATGCGCTGGGACAGGTGGTGACCAATCCCGGCGGATGGATTCTCTCGGCCGTGGCCTCGCTGACCCAGCCGATTTTCAACCGGGGAAAACTGATTTCGAACCTGCGGGTATCGAAAGACGAGGAGCAGATTGCCTTGCTCAACTACAAGCAGACGCTGCTCGATGCCGGGCAGGAGGTGAGCGACGCGCTCTATGCCGTCGAGTCGGCCCAGCGCAATCTGGAGATTCACCGGAAACAGTGCCGCGAACTGGAGCGCACGGTCGAAACTTCGGAAGCTCTCTACAAAACGGGCAATGCCACTTACCTCGAACTGCTCACGGCCCAACAGTCGTTGCTGAATGCCCGGCTGAACCTGGTGTCGGACAGTTTCACCCACTGTCAGTCCATCATCACCCTCTACAACGCCTTGGGGGGTGGCAGCAACTGACGGTGACAGACCCGCAGAGGGTTGAGGGGGAGCCTGTTTGAGTGCCCCCGCTTTCGATAGAGCTGTTTTAGTGATGATTGATAAAAAGGTGGTGCAGCGACAAACCGAGACTTGTGCTCTCGTTTGCCGCTGCACTTGTTTTATCGGGAGGTCGCACGCAGGAGCGAGGCCGTCACTTGTTTTTTTCGGTGAGGTATTTCCAGTATCGCACGGGCATGTCTTTCCGCTGTTTCCGGGGATTGAGCCGGTCGCGTATGCAGACGGCCTTGAAGTAGGTGCGCCACAGCTCCTGGAACAGTTTTTCGTCGTCGGCCATGAGCGACTCGTCCAGCTTGCCGGTGACGAAGTGGGGCAGGCTCTCGTCGAAGGTCACCTGGGTGACCTCGTGCTGGTCGTAGTAATAGCCGTAGTGGCGCCTCTTGTCGTAGAGGACAAAGGGTTGGTCGGCAAAGCGGTCCTTGAAGTGGGCTATGGCCAGCGGCAAGACGTTGTATTGCGGCTCCATGATGCCGAAGTAGGTGCCGTCGGCCGCCTTCTGGAAGCGGATGAACTGCATCATGCGCAGACGCTCGTACAGCACCTTGCGGAAGGTGTTGGTGACAAACAGAATGTCGTCGTCGGCCAGGTTGTTCTCGAGGCTTACGGGGCTGTCGATATTCTTGCAGATGTAGCGAAACAGGTGCAGGTCCAGTTCGGGCAGCTCCGAGAGGTAGCTTACGGTGAGGCACGAGAGAGCATCCTTCGACAGCTTCTTCTCGAGCGCCTTCCACACCCGGCCCGCCTTCGCTTCGTCGGTGATGACCGGGTGCACCTCGTCGTAGAAGAGGGGGAGCGGCTCGTCGGTGCCCTGAATCGCCTGCGGGAACGAACGGCGGGCGTAGGCGTCGAACACGACGGTGAGCATGCCGTCGAACGTGCGGTCGTATTGAAAGATAATCAGAGACACGGCGGAGTATCGTTAATCGTGGAACAGGGGTAGTTGCAACTGGTGGTCGTCTCGCCGCTTCGAGGTCGACGGGGTGAGCAGTCGCCTTACGTTCTCGGGGCGGAGTTCGTTGACGGTAGGTGACATCAGCTCGCCGCAGGTGATGAAGTATTTGGCTTTCTTCATCACTACCCCCATCTTCTTCAGATGCGAGCTGTTGATGCGATTGAAGCGGCGGGAGTTGACGATGAGGGTGGCCGATTTCACCCCGATGCCGGGAACCCGGAGGATGAGTTCGTAGGGAGCCTTGTTGATGTCGACCGGGAAGACTTCGGGGTGGCGCAAGGCCCACGCCAGCTTGGGGTCAATCTCGAGGTCGAGGTCGGGGTTGGCATCGTCGACAATCTCGTCGACCTTGAACTGGTAGAAGCGCAAGAGCCAGTCGGCCTGGTAGAGTCGGTTTTCGCGTACCAGAGGGGGCTGCTTCAGCATGGGGAGCCGGGTGTCGTAGGTGTTGACATGGATATAGCCCGAGTAGTAGACCCGTCGCATGGTGGGGCGGGCGTAGAGGGCCGACGACAGTCGCAGAATGTCGCGGTCGTGGTCGGGGGTAGCCCCCACAATCATCTGCGTGCTCTGCCCGGCCGGGACGAAACGAGGGGCGTGCCTGAAGAGTTTGCGCTCCTCTTTCGAGGCGAGGGTCTGTTGCTGGATGTAGGCCATGGGCTCGTAGACGCTTTTGAAATCTTTTTCGGGAGCCAGCAGTTTCAGTGAGCATTCGTTGGGAATCTCGATGTTCACGCTCATGCGGTCGGCATACTTGCCGGCCTCGTTCACCAGTTCGCGGCTGGCTCCGGGAATGCTTTTCAAGTGGATGTAGCCGTTGAACCGGTGGATGGTGCGCAAGTCTTTCACGACGGCTACCAGACGCTCCATGGTGTAGTCGGGGTTACGCACCACGCCCGAGCTGAGGAACAGTCCCTCGATGTAGTTGCGCCGGTAAAATTCGATGGTGAGCTCCACCAGCTCCCGCACCGAAAAGGTGGCCCGCGGAATATCGTTGCTCCGTCGGTTGATGCAGTAGGCACAGTCGTACATGCACGAGTTGGTGAGCATCGTTTTCAGCAGCGAGATGCAACGACCGTCGTCGGCAAAACTGTGGCATATACCTATCCCGCCCACCGTATTGCCCAACCCTCCCCGGGTGTTGGACCGTACGGTGCCGCTCGACGAACACGATACATCGTATTTTGCCGATTCGGTGAGTATCTTCAGTTTCTTCAGCGTCTCTTCGGTCATGGCGGCAGATGAGTATAAGTTGGTTACATCGTTATGAATCAATGGGGTGACGGTGGTTTTTTAAAAAGAATAAGCCAAACGGCATCGCCCCGATTGCTGCAACTTTCCCGGAGGATAAAGTTACACCGTTTTTGCCGTATCGGCGACAATTTTAAGAAAAGAATTTATAATTGGGATGGGGAAAAATTTCTTTTTCTATCTTTGCCAAAGAGAGAATGCAGCTCGAGATGGTCGAAGTTGAAAACGCAGTTTTCCTTTGCCTCTGCGCTCACCTTTCGCTATTTTTGAAAACGATGAAACCGACAAGCATAGCCATAGTAGTGCCCGTCTACAATCGGGAGAAGGAGTTGGTGCGGACGTTTGCCTCGATTGTGGCGCAGACCTACCGGCCCCTGCATGTCGTGCTGGTCGACAACGGGTCGATCGACGGGTCGCTGGCGCTGTGCCGGGAGCTGAAAGCCCGTTACGAGAGCGACAACTTCGAAGTGACGGTGACCCAGGAGGCGAAGCGGGGCCCTTCGGCTGCCCGCAACCGGGGGTTGTCGTGCGTGCGGGAGGAGTTTGTCTCGTTCTTCGATAGTGACGATACCTACGTGCCCGAGGCTATTGCCCGGTATATGCAGGCTTTCGACAGCCATCCGCAGGTCGACATCGTGGGGTGTACGGTCGAGATGGTGCCCGAGGCAGGTAGTCCCTATCGGGCCAAGGCGGTCTTTTCCAATCGGGTGGAGCCCCATCTGTTTCATTGCACGCTGGGTACACAGCGTTATGCGGTGCGCACGGCATTGGTGCGGGCCGTAGGCGGATGGCGCGAGGAGTATATGCGTTGGGAAGATTGGGAGCTGGGGCTGCGTCTGTTGCTCGCTACTGACCGGGTGGTGTGGATCGAGCGGCCGCCGCTGGTCCATGTCTATCTGCATGCCGACAGCATTACCGGCTATCGCTATGCCCCCAACAGTGACGATATTTTGCAGGCTATTGCCCATGCCCATGCCGATGTGGAGCAGAGCAACCATCCCGACAAGCGTCGTCTGCACCGGCTCTTGCTCTACAAGCAGATGGTGGTGGCCGGTCTGTGTCGTCGCGAGAAGAGCCCGCGAGGGCCCGAAATTTATCACTGGACCCTCGACCAGGTTCGCGACGACAGCACCTTGCGGTGGTTTCTGCCGCTGGTCTATCGTTATGTGTCGTGGGGAGGGCGCGGTTCGGCTATTCTGGCCGAACGGCTGTTACACTGATTTTTTTTCGAATTGCAGGTTGTCGAGCAGACAAGTGTAGAGCTCGATGGCTTCGCGTATCTCGTCGAGGTGGATATACTCGTCGGCCGTGTGGGAGCGCGACGATTCGCCCGGTCCTATCTTGACCGAAGGGAAGGGCATGAGCGCCTGGTCCGAGAGGGTAGGCGACCCGAAGGGTTCGCGTCCGGTGAGTACGCACCGTCGCACGAAGGGGTGTCGTGGCGATATGGACGACGAGTTGAGCCGCAGCGAGCGGGGGGTGAAGGTCACGTCGGGGAAGTTCTCGCGCAGGATTTCGACCGCCTGGGCGTTGGTGTAGCAATCGGTAGTGCGCAGGTCGATGACGAAGTTGCAGCGGTCGGGCACCACGTTGTGCTGCGTGCCGGCCTCTATCTGGGTGACGGTGAGTTTCGTCCGTCCCAGCCACTCCGAGACGAGGGGGAACTCGAATCGCCGCAGTCGTTCGATAGCCTCGGTGGCTTTGTAGAGGGCGTTGATTCCCTCTTCGCGGGCAGCGTGTCCCGACCGCCCGTGCGTGGCACAGTCGAGCACCAGCAGCCCCTTTTCGCAGATGGCCGGTTGCATGGCCGTAGGTTCGCCCACGATGGCCAGATCGACAGGGGGCAGCTCCTGCAAGGCCCGGGCGATGCCGTTTGCTCCCGAAACCTCCTCTTCGGCCGAAGCCAGGAAAATCAGGTTGTAGGGTTGCTCGCTGTCGGCCAGGAACAGGAAGGCGGCGAGCAGCGATACCAGACTGGCTCCGGCGTCGTTGCTGCCCAGACCGTAGAGGCGACCTTCCTCTTCGGCAGGTTCAAAAGGGTTGCGGCTCCAACTGGCCACCGGTTTCACGGTGTCGATGTGCGAGTTGAGCAGGAGGGTCGGTTTCGCCGGGTCGTACTCCCCGGCCAGGGTCCATACGTTGTTGCCGATGCGGTGCGGGGTGAATCGGTTTTTTTCGAGTGTTTCGCACAGGAGTTGGGCTGCCTGTCCCTCCTCCCGGCTGACCGAAGGGGTAGCAATGAGCCGGTGCAGCAGGTCGGTGGCTATGTAGTAGAGTTCGTCTTTCGAATACATGGTGGTTACGAGTTTATGCAAAAGTAGTTTATTTTTATCTCTTTCAGTAACTTCTTGTACAAATTGTAGGGAAAGGTCGAAAAAACGGGGATAAAATATTAACAGTAATTAACTATTTGAATTTGAGGGGATAAATCGTCCGAAATGTTGATAAATAGATAGGAAGTCTTGCGTTTTTGCTATGTCGAGTTGGCAAAATGAAAGTGCCCAATCTGCTTAAAACTTATTAAAATGGTCATAGAGTCAATATAATGCGTAACTTTGCAGCGGATTTATAACTGAATTTATGGTAAATCAACTTACCGCTTTGGTTCGCAAACAGGCTGCCAAATACGGAAACCGTGAGGCGTTCAGCCATAAGGACTATGAGCACAATCAATGGGTTCCTACCTCTTGGAACCGTTTCTCTGAACAGGTATCGTACATAGCGCAAGCTATGGTTCTCTTAGGTATTCGCGAGCAAGAAAACATTTCGACATATACACAAAACAAACCCGAAGGTCTCATCGTGGATTTTGCGGCATTCGACAACCGTGCGGTAGTCGTTCCGCTCTATCCCACCAGTTCGCTCGACCAGATTAAGTACATCATCGACGAAGCCGAGGTGCGCTTTCTGTTTGTGGGCGGGCAGGTGCAGTACGACAATGCCATTGTGGCCCTGCGTGAGTGTCCTACGCTCGAGAAACTCATTCTTTTCGACCCTGCCATCAAGCGGACTGCCGACGACCATACGTCGATCTATTTCGATGACCTCATGGAGCAGGGCCGTCTGGCCGGTGCCGATGTGGTAGCCGAGGTAGAACGCCGTCGCAATGCCGGTACGCCCGACGATTTGGCTACGCTCATCTACACCTCGGGTACGACCGGCGAGCCCAAAGGGGTGATGCTGGCTCACTCGAACTACGACGAGGCCATGCGCATTCACCTGCAACGGTTGGTGACTTGCTCCGACAGCGACGTATCGCTCTGCTTCCTGCCGTTGACCCACGTCTTCGAGCGGGCTTGGTCGTACTACTGCCTGACGGTAGGCATGCGCATTGCCATCAACGTAGACCCCAAGGATATACAGAATACCATTCGCGAGGTGCGCCCCACCATCATGTGCAGCGTGCCCCGTTTCTGGGAGAAGGTTTACTCGGCCATCCAGGACAAACTGTCGAAGACGAAGGGGATGACCCGTCGTCTCACCGAGCGGGCTTTTGCCATCGGACGCCGTCGCAATGTGGAGTATCTGCGTGTAGGAAAACGGGTTCCGCTGTGGCTCGAGTGTCAGTACAAATTCTACGACAAGTTCGTATTCTCGAAAATCCGTCGGGCCGTAGGGGTGGAGAACGGCAATATCTTCCCCACCGCCGGGGCTCCGCTCTCCGATACCATCAACGAATTTCTGCACATCTGCGGCATCAATATCGTCTATGGCTATGGTTTGTCGGAGACGACGGCCACGGTGAGCTGCTTCGACCTGACCGGCTACGAGTTCGGTACCGTAGGCTCGCTCATGCCCGATATTCAGGTGAAGTTGGGCGAGAACAACGAGATACTGGTGAAGGGCAAGACCGTGATGAAGGGCTACTATCGCAAGCCCGAGGAGACGGCCCGCGTCTTTACCGAGGACGGCTGGTTCCGCACGGGCGATGCCGGCAAGATAAACGACGAAGGGGCTTTGGCCTTGACCGAGCGTTTGAAAGACCTCTTCAAGACTTCGAACGGGAAATACATTGCCCCGCAGGCTCTGGAGACCCGCCTGGGCGAAGACAAGTATATCGATCAGGTAGCCGTCATCGGCGACCAGCGCAAGTATGTGACGGCCATCATTATCCCGGCCTTCGAGGCCCTGAAGGAGTATGCCGCTCAGAAGCACATACAGTACCGCACCCTCGAGGATCTGGTGAAGAACCAGAAGATTCATGCTCTTATCTCGGAGCGTATCGACGCGCTGCAAAAGAACTTTGCCCGCTTCGAGCAAATCAAGCGTTTCACGCTGCTGCCGAGAGCCTTCAGCATGGAGAAAGGCGAGTTGACCAACACGCTCAAGATACGCCGGTCGGTCATCAACCTGCTCTACAAGGAGGAGATAGAGGCGATGTATGCCTAAAAACGAAAACCGAAATTTGGTAAATAGCACAAGGGTGTATAATTTTGTACACCCTTTTTTCGTATAACAGAAACAAGTGATAAAGATATGATTACACAAGAACAATTAAAAGAGACAGAAGAACGCAAGTTGGCGTTGAGGAGGTATCTTTGACATCGATTCGAAGAAAATCGAGGTAGAAGAAGAGGAGTTGCGCACCCATGTGCCCGACTTCTGGGAAGACCAGAAGAAGGCCGAAGCGCAGATGAAAAAGGTAAAATCGTTGCACTTCTGGATAGACAGCTATACCGAAATCGAGAAATCGGTCGAGGAGTTGAAGCTGGCCTTCGACTTTGTAAAAGAGGGTATCGTTTCGGAAGAGGAGGTCGACGAGATTTATCACCATACGATGACGCTGATTGAGAATCTCGAGTTGCGCAACATGCTGCGTCGCGAAGAGGACAAGTTGGGCGTGGTATTGAAAATCAACTCGGGTGCCGGTGGTACCGAGGCGCAAGACTGGGCTTCGATGCTCATGCGCATGTACTTGCGCTGGTGCGAACAGCACAACTACAAGACCTCCATCTCCAATATTCTCGAGGGCGATGAGGCCGGTATCAAGTCGGTGACGATACAGATCGAGGGCGACTATGTCTACGGTTACCTGAAGAGCGAAAACGGCGTGCACCGTCTGGTGCGGGTATCGCCCTACAACGCTCAGGGCAAGCGCATGACCTCGTTTGCATCGGTATTCGTGACACCGCTGGTCGACGATACCATCGAAATCAACATCAACCCCGCCAACATCTCGTGGGATACTTTCCGTTCGAGCGGTGCCGGTGGACAGAATGTGAACAAGGTGGAGTCGGGCGTGCGGTTGCGTTACCAGTTCAAAGATCCCTATACGGGCGAAGAGGAGGAGATTCTGATCGAGAATACCGAGACCCGCGACCAACCCAAGAACCGAGAGAACGCCATGCGCCAGTTGCGCTCTATCTTGTACGACAAGGAGTTGCAGCACCGTATGGCCGAGCAGGCCAAGATTGAGGCCGGCAAGAAGAAAATCGAGTGGGGGTCGCAGATACGCAGCTATGTGTTTGACGACCGCCGGGTGAAAGACCACCGCACCAACTACCAGACCTCCGACGTGCAAGGCGTGATGGACGGCAAGATCGACGGTTTTATCAAAGCCTATCTGATGGAGTTCGGCGGTGACGAAAGCAACGCATAAACCGGTATGGAGAAACTCACGCTGATAAAAGTGGGCGGTAAGATTGTGGAGGAGCAGGCTACGTTGAGTCGCCTGCTCGCCTCGTTTGCCGCCATACCCGGCCGCAAGGTGCTGGTGCACGGAGGCGGCCGATCGGCCACGGCCATGGCGTCGCGGCTGGGTATCGAGAGCCGTATGGTGGGCGGTCGTCGCATCACCGACAAGGCCATGCTCGAGGTGGTGACCATGGTCTACGCCGGCCTGGTGAACAAGAATATCGTGGCCGGCCTGCAGGCCCAGGGAGTAAATGCGCTGGGCATGACGGGGGCCGACATGAATATCCTGCTGTCGGACAAACGTCCGGTGGGCGAGGTCGACTACGGTTACGTGGGCGATGTGCGTCGCGTCGACGCTGCCGCCCTGTCGGCACTCATCGAGATGGGTGTCGTGCCCGTAATCGCTCCGCTTACCCACGACGGGCGAGGCTCAATGCTCAATACCAACGCCGACACGATGGCTGGCGAGACGGCCAAGGCTCTGGCTTCGCGTTACGAAGTATCGCTGG
Source organism: Barnesiella sp. An22 (assembly GCF_002159975.1). Taxonomy (GTDB): domain Bacteria; phylum Bacteroidota; class Bacteroidia; order Bacteroidales; family Barnesiellaceae; genus Barnesiella; species Barnesiella merdigallinarum. The sequence goes on from NZ_NFJR01000002.1 coordinate 322,459, forward strand.
TCTATTGTTTTGAAAAGCGGGGGGTGTTGCGCGATGAGAACGACGACAACAGCGTAATTGCCGAGATGACCCGACAGCAGTTCGAGACCTACCGGGCCGAAGGCGTGGTGCAGGGCGGTATGATACCCAAACTCGAAAATGCCTTCGATGCCATTCGCCACGGGGTGCGCGAGGTCATTATTACCCGGGCCGATGCCATCGGGCAGCCTCACGGGGGTACCCGCATCGTGGGGTAAAAGACGATTTTATTGATAGAGAATAAAATACGAGGGCTGCCCGAGAAAGGGCAGCCCTCGCTGTAGGATAGGTTCGTTTATTTAAATTTGCCCCCTCTGTGCTTGTTATTGACCTATCCAGTTCCATCCGGCTGGGGTATATTCCGACGATAAGATGACGACACCCTTCTGGTTCCCCAAAAATTCGATTACCCGGAAATAACCGCAGTGGTTCTGAATGCGGGTTTCGCTTTCCCAAGCCTGGTGCACGAAATAGAGGTGTCCCAGTTCCGGAACACAGAACGACTCGCCCTCTTCGGGTACGCCGAAGGCACTCAGGTCGATTGTCTCGGTGCGTTGTACTCCCAGGTCGGTGAAGGTGGTCATGCGGCCTGCTACACCTTCGATTTTCCCCTCGTTCCAGGTGATGGCAATGTTTTTGTTGAGAAATTCAAAGCCCTCTTCGTAGTTAACCAGTCCCCTTGTCCATATGGTATCGACATTGGTGGGTTGATCTTCTTCGCAAGCGGCGAATGCGAATACCATGCACATGAGAAGCACGATACGAAATGTTGAATACTTCATAGTATAAAATGTTGATTAAAATCCGACCGGTCCCAAAATCGGAATGTTTATGTGTGTGTTACAGACGAATATAAAAGAGCGCGGACCCAAACTTTTTCATTCTTTAAAACCTTAGAAAATCGTATAAAAACCACGATATTAAGTCAGAACGGGCGCAATAAGTACACAGAACTTTCTCTCTGCGGTATGCCCGAATTTCTCAGATCTGTAGAAACAAAAAGTTAACGCTGTTTTATAAATGTCTTATTGAATGTTGTCCCCTTGTTTATATGTCCCCTTATATAATCATTTTGGTTTTGTCATTAGTTATTTGCAAATATAAATAAATTCTTTTGACAAATCGAAACTTATGGCAAGATATTTTTCCCTTTCGTGTCAAATAGGTCTGTATGGGAGGATAGCGGTTGTCGATTGGGAAAAATTTCCGGGATTGTCGTGAGTCGTGCAAAGGTCCTCGAGTGCGGACCGTAAAGATATGAGAAAGCCTGGGAGGATGGCCCGTTGCCGAGCTCTCTTTCTCCCAGGCTTCCGATAGTGTTATTGCTTGATGAATTTGGCCTTTTCGCAGCCGCCATCGGCATATTGGGCTACGGCAACGTAGATGCCGCTCTCCAGGTCGATGTCGAGCGAGGTCGTTCCGCTTGTCGAGAGGTCGGCAGTAACCAGGTTTATCCCCTGCATGTTGTAGACAGCCAGTTTGCCGGTTCTATTTTGGGCGTGGATAAATTCCAGTTCGCCCGATGTGTTGGCTACATAAAGTCCGCTCAGTATCGAGGCCGAGGTGATACCCGAAACGTTTTTGTCCTGAATGATTTCGATGGTAATCGGGTCGGCATAGAGGGTCTCTACGGTCAGCGTTGTCGTGCGTTGCGAGGTTCCCTCGGGGAGAGCTTCGAATGTAATGGGTATCGAGATTTCGGTTGAGGCACCGTCGACCGGAGTTCCCGGTGTGAGCCACGAATCGGCTGCGGTGCAGTCGATACCGTCGGCCATGAACAAGGTCGAGTAGACCGTGACAGACGAGCTGCCTGCCGTTCCGGGAATCTCGACGGGGCTTTCGCATCCGAGGCTCGACATGGAGGCATTGCACAGCGACATGGCCAGAGAATAGCTGCCCATCGAGGAGATGTCGACCATATCCTCTTCACCCTCTTTGGAAAGGAGACGGTATACATAGGCACCGGCGTCGAAGGTTTGTTCGACGCTGTTCGAAACCACGCCGACAACTACGTCGTCGCGGTCAAATCCGTCGAAAATATAGGCCATAGGTTCGTCGATGAGGAGCCGTTGCGGCATGGGGGTTCCGTTCACCTCTTTGAGAAACTCGAAATGCATGCCATATCCATAGTATCCACCCAGTTCGGTAGCCTCTACGTCGGAGGCTTTGAGCGAAGCGATAGCCAGTGTGTCGCCCAGCTCCCCTGTTTCGGTAAGAGCTACGGCTCTCAGGAAGAACTCGGCATCGTCGGGTGCCTCGAAGGTGGCCAGAATGAGGTCGACACCCGAGATGAGCATCGGGGAGCAAGGTTTCTCAAAGATGTTCATCACGGCCTTGGTGGTGATGTGGTAACCTCGCATATCGAGTTCGCAACTGCCGAAAACGTAGTTTCGGGGAGCCGGCACGTCGTTATAGGAGAGCACGGTGAGCCGGTTGTTATTGACATCGAGATTGCCGATGGTCATGGCCCGGCCTGCCGTTAGAGTGCCGTTCCAGGTGTAGAAACTTTGGCGCGAACCGGACGTAGCGGTGAGAGAGGGCACCGAGTGTGTGCCTATGGAATAGTTGGCCGTGTAGGTCGGGGTGTCGTAGTTTTCGCCGTCGCAATCCCATTGATACGACAAGGCTTCGTTGGAGTAGTTGTTCCACACGAGATCTTTGAATGCGGGTGCAAAAATCGAGGTTGTCGAGAAGGCTTCCCACTTGTAGTTGACACCCGAGAGGAACGTTCCTTGCGGACGGTTGTAGATGGCGGTAGGCAGCATGGGGCGTACATACACTTCGTCGAGTTGCATCGAGTCGCCGTATACTCCTTCGTATTGGAAAGCGATTAATACCGTCTTCCCTGCATAATCGCTGATGTCGATTCTGAACCGGCGGAAATCGGAGATTTCCAGTTCTTCGTCGGTATATTCCAGGTCGGCCACATCGAGCAGCAAATCCCATGATTCACCGCCGTTGTCCGAGATTTTTATCTTCATGGTGGCGGCGATACCGTCGTCTTTGTTATAGAAATTATAGAATACGTAGCAGGGGAGGTAACTCAAATCGAAGAAGAGATAGTCTTCTTCTTTGACGGTGATGGGCTTGGTGATAAGCCACTCGTCCGACTCTTCGTATTCATCGTATTGGATATAGGCAATGTATTGGCTTTCGGGGTTCAGCGGAAGCCCTTTTGCGATGCTGGGTTCGGTGATGTACCAACTGTACCAGAGTGCATCGGGGTCGTCGTAGTTGGGGTGTGTATTGATGCTGGTCCAGCCTTCGGGCAGCCATTCGAGCGCATCGGGGTCGTCGATATGGTTGGCAAATTCTTCAAAGCCTTCGGCCAAGGTATATTCTTCGTCGGCAGCCGGCATCGCCTCTTTTTGAGCGGTATATACAGGAGCCAGGTTCTCTTTCCGATTGGCAAAGGCCTTGAAGCGGCGTTTGCCGTCGAGAGTCTCTTTTACTGCGATTTTACGCCCGTTTTGCTCATAGGTTTTCAAAGTTCTGGCGGCCTCGGAGCGTATGCTCTTTCTAGCGGTCTGAATTATTTCGACTCTTCGTTGAGCCGGGTTTTCATCGAAAGATTGTGCGGCTGTCGAGGGTAACAGCGTGAGGGAGCACAAGGCTCCGACAAGTAGTAAATTTTTCATGCTTTTCCGATTAAAGGGTTAAAGGTGATATGATTGCTTTGAAAGTTTCGTCGCCGACACGTATGATGAACAGACCGCTCGGCAACGTGAGAGAGAGGGAATCGGCGGTTAATTGCCGTTTCAGGAGAACTTGTCCGGTCATCGATACGATGGTTACCGGGTCGCCGGGTTGACCGTATATATGCAGTATATTCCGATTTGTAGCGATATGGCGCATGCCCGACGTCTCGATCTTGTCGATTGCGGAGGTGTTGCCTACCTTGAATTTTATCGATTCGTCGGAGCGGGTGTAGGTGTTTTGGGCTTGTATCTTGAAGAGGTATTTGCTCTGTCGGTTCAGCCCGGTGAACGAATAGTGATTGTCGGTGACCCCGGTGATGATTGCAGGCTCTGCATGAGAGGCGACCGGTTTTTTGGGCGCTGTCGATTTTTCGCCCGAATAGAGCGAGAGGTTCGACAACGCGAGGTTCGAGAGACTCTCGATTTTGAGGTATCCCGAGTCGATTGACGTGTTGAAAGTTTGGGAGATGAGAGTCTTTGAGGTAGGGCTTTTCAGGGAGAAGATGATTTTTTCTCCTGTGAAATCGGCGTTTTCGCAAAGTGTGATAACGAGCCCGTCGTAGTAGCTGCGGGTGGTTTGGGCCTCAAATTCGAGAGTGAAAGTTCCGTCGCCGCTGAAATCGAGCCGGGGCGAGACCATGTATCCCTTGGCTTTGATACAGCAACGTCCGCCGCATTGGCCTATTCGCTCGCCGGTCCAACCCGGTTGTTGTGTGTAGGAGTCGAGGCTTTGTGAAATTTCGGTCGTGTCGGGCATCAAGTAAGTACCGCTTGCGAAACCCGAGAACGACTCGCCTAACAGCAAGGTATTCAGGGGGTATTGTTCGGACAAAGTTACGGTGTAGGAATCGGCTCCGTCGATTGCGCCCCAAGTAGCCGTGAAACCGTCGTCGGTCACGTCGGTTACGCCCAGTTGGTCGGGGGTGGCCAGTCGGTCGATCATGAAATGGAAATAGACGGTGTCGTTCGATTCGCGAATGTCGATAATCGGTTTGTTCAAAGCTCCTTCGCTATACAATTCGGGTGCGGGATTACTGTCTTCGGTAAAATAGGTATTGTAGGTTGTGCCGGGGAACAGGTCGCCTTCCGGGTTGGTGAAATTGCCGTCGGCCGGTACGATTTGCACCCGTTCGTGTCCTTCGGTGTTGTTGACGGTGTTGTTATCCCAGGCCACAGGGTCATAGTCGATGTGTACAATCATGAGTCCGTGCCCGGCGGCATATCGGTCCCAGCCTGTCTGTTGCCGGTTTTCGAGGGTGAAAAATTCGTTTTCGTTATGGGGCGACCGCATGAGACAGGCCCGATTCGAGCGGTTGAGCGGCGGGAGGGCGATGTGGGCTTGTGGCTCTTGCAGTTCTTGCAGGTCGAGCCAGCCGCAGCTGTATCGTTCGAAAGCCGAGTAGCCTACGGGAGTTTTGCTGTCGTTGTTGTAGCTGCCCATGTCCATGAGGCTCCAGGTTCCCATGCCGAAGGTGTCGCCATACTCGGTGTTGTAGATGTCGGGGAGTCCCAGACAGTGGCTAAATTCGTGGCAGAAGGTTCCTATTCCGCTCAGGATTTCGCCTGTTTCTCCACTTAGTTCCGAGGAACAGGCAAAGGTCGAAATCTTTTTCCCGTCGAGGGTGAGGGAGTGACCAAACTCGTCGAGGGTACCGGCAGCGGGCCAAATGGTGTTCTCGTCGGCTCCGTTCGATTCGGCATGTCCGGCATAGATGACATATACCAAGTCGACTGTACCGTCGTTGTCGAAATCATAATCGGCAAAGTTGACATCGCATTTTTCGTGAGCTTCGGTACAGGCCTCGGTAATCATGGCCGCCAGGTTGAGGTCGTTCCCGTAAAAATCGTTCTCTCCGTAGTATTTCATGTCGTGAGAGAGGGTGACCGGCCCTACCACATCGAACGAGGGCATGAATACACCGTTCGACTGGTCTATAAAGTAGTCGCGGGCGCTGCCGGTGGCTCCGTTTTCGGCATAGCCCTTTTGGTTCATTTGGGCCTCGAAAGCCTCGCGTGTACCCACCGGCGAGAATTTTATGTCGGCATATTGGGCCAAAATGATGAGGCCCCGCACTTCGCCCCGGTTGGGAAAGTCGAATGCCCGGGCTAAACGTTGGCGTCTGTTGATGCGTTTTTGCTGTATAGCCTGGCGATATGAGCTTTTTGTGCGAAGACTGTCGACGAACGCCTTTTCGCGAGGCGTGCGATTCTGTGGATTGCGAGCAATGAAAGTTTGCCGGAGGGTATTCCCCCTCAGGTCGAGGTATCGGTAGAAGCCGTCGTCGCCTTTCCCGACAGGGATACGGTCGAGGGTCTGGTAGTAGTGTCCGTGCTCGTCGCCTGTGAGCGAAATGGTGAGCACTGTACCGTCGGGTTGGATGTACTCGACTACGTGGGGGTAAGCCGGTATGGCTTTGCTGCTAAGTGAAGATGCAAAAAACAGCACCCCTAAAGCAATCTTTGAAGTAACTCTTTGCATAAGTATGATGATTCTGTTGCAAATATATTACTTTTCGTGACATTTTGTTCAGTAGAGGTGCTGTTTTTTGTAATTTAGTTTAATTCTATTTTATGCACTACTTCAATTGTTCGGCCTGATTGTAGATAGCTTCGAAAATAGTCTTGTCGGCTTCGGTGAGCGAGCGTCCCCGACGGGCCATCATTTTCTCGGCAATGGCGTAGAATTTAGGTAGTTGCACGTCGGTGAAGCCGGCCGTGCCGCCCTCGCTGAACGAGGCGACGAAGTTGCGGGGGAACCCGGCACCGTGAATGTTGACTCCCACGCCTATCACCGTAGCGGTGTTGAACATGGTGTTGATGCCGGCCTTGGAGTGGTCGCCCATGATGAGGCCGCAGAATTGCAGGTGGGTGCGCAGGAAGCGGCGGGTGGGGTAGTTCCACAGTTTTATTTCGCTGTAATCGTTCTTGAGGTTCGAGGCTACGGCGCCGGCGCCCAGGTTGCACCATTCGCCGATGACGGCGTTGCCCAGGAATCCGTCGTGTGCCTTGTTGGAGAAGCCGAACATCACCACGTTGTTCAGTTCGCCGCCCACCTTGCAGTAGGGTCCCAGGGTGGTGGCTCCGTAGATTTTGGTACCCATGTTGACAAACACATGTTCGCAGGCGGCGAAGGGGGCCCGTATGCAACTGCCCTCCATCACCTCGCTGTCGGCACCTAGGTAGATGGGGCCGTTGGTCACGTTGAAGATGGCGCACTCGGCCTTGGCTTCGGGCTCGATGAATATCTTGGGGGTTCCGTCGGCAAAGCAGGGGTCGCCGATGACGCGGTTCGACGGGCTGAGCGGCTGGCTGGTGCGGCCGCGGGTGATGAGTTTGAAATCGGCCTCGAGACACTCGCCGTTGAGCAGGAAGATGTCGTAGAGGTGGTGAATGTAGCGGGGCTCTTGCTCGCAAGCGAGCGTGGCGGTGTGACGCCCTTCGCGGAAGTCGGTTTCGCTGCCCCGGAAGGCGATGACCGTATCCTGGTCGACCAGCGCCTCGCCCGGCTGCAACCGGTCTATCTGGGCAACCAGTGTATCGTCGGGGATGAGGTGACCGGCGATGAAGAGGTTGTCGGGGGCGATGACGGCCGGATATTTCCCGGCCATATATTCGGGGGTGATATAGGAGTAGCTGCCGGGCAGCAGGCGTTCCCACTTTTCTCTCAGGGTGAGGATACCCACGCGTATGTCGGCGACGGGGCGGGTGAAGGCCAGGGGCAGCAGCTCGAGATGCTGCTGGGGTGTGTCGAAGAGAATGATATTTTTCATAATCGTGTATAATGGATTGATAGACCAAAGGTAATGTAAATCTTATGGAAAATCAAAATCTGGGGCGAGGTATTGCCTCGAGGATGATGGATTGAACAAATGGACCGGTGTGGTCGTTTATGGAAAAAAAGAAGGATATGGAGAAAAATCGCTTTGTGCAACTGGTCGCCGGTATGCTGTACCGGACGAATCGGGACACGCTGACGTTGGATACCCGTTATAAAGGGTTGAAGGAGTGGAATTTTTTGTTTGAAGTCTCGTTGGCCATGATGCTCGAGGAGGAGTATCATGTGGAGGTGACCCCCGAGGATTTCTCGAGTACGGGAACCCTCGACGAACTGTTTCAACGGGTGTGTGCCCCCGGTCTGGCCGGCAAGGAATAAAACGAGAGCAGGGAGGCGAACGGATATGAGTGGCTTGTCGGGAATTGTAGGAGAGGTAGATCAGTTGGAACAGGTATTGCGACACATGTCGGAGGCCCAGAATCATCGGGGACGCGAGACGCCGGTGGGGTGGGTCTCCACCTTTGTCGATGCCCGGGTGGGATTGATGCACAATCGCATGAACACCATCGACCCGGCCCGGGCTCCGAGTCAGCCTTACGAAGATGCCGATACGGGGCTGGTGGTGATGCTCGACGGCGAGATATTCAACTACGCCGAGGTGCGTGACCAACTGGCCAACTATTACACTTTTGCCACCGGGTGCATGTGCGAGGTGGTGGCCAAGGCTTACGACCGTTGGGGCGATAGCAGCTTCGATCGCTTCGAGGGCTATTTTGCCCTGGTCGTTTACAATCGGTTTTCCGAAGAGTTGTTGCTGTGTCGCGACCGTTTCGGCATCAAGCCGCTCTACTATGCCACCCGGTGGGGAAATCTTTATTTTGCATCGGAGGTGCGGGCCCTGTTTGCCGGGGGTGTCAGGCCCCTGCTGTCGGCCGAGCGGTGGGCCGGTTATCTGGCCTACTCGACTTATGGTTCGCCCTATGAGACCTTTTGGGAGGGGGTGCACCAGTTGCCGGCCGGTTTTTTGCTGCGCTACAACGGTTATTCGCTGGTCGAAAAGCGTTGGTACGAATTGGAGAATCGGGTCGAAGCCTGGCGCAACGAATCGCCCGAACGTAGAGCCGAAGCCTTTCGAGAGCAGATGCGCCGCAGTGTAGGGTATAGCCTCATGGGCGAGATGCCCAAGGGCCTTTCGCTCGATGGAGGCATGGAGTCGGCCCTCTTTATAGCCTTGATGAAAGGGACGGGGACCCCTCGCTATCTGAAGAGTTACATGCCCTATCGCGGGAAGTTGCACCAGAGCGGAGTGCTGTGGGGGGCCGAGCAACTGTCGGCTACAGCTGTGCCGCTCGAACAGGTTTCCATTACCCCTGCGATGTTGTTGAAGGAGCTCGATTTTCTGTCCCGTTGGCAAGAGGAACCTGTCGACGGAATGGAGATGGTGGCTCGGTCGGCCTTTCTCCGGGTGATGCGCAAGCGGGGGCTGGCGGTGGTCAGTGGCGGTTGGGGGTTGGCCCACTTTCTGGGCGATGCCGTTCTGCCGGGCGACCGATATACGTCGCTGGTACCCTCGGAGGTATTGTCGGCCGACTTTCGGCAACTGGCCCGCAAGCCTCGGTACCGGAGGCTGTTCGAGTCGGAAAACAGCCATTTGAAGTTTTGCGACTTATGCTATGAGCGCATTCCCCACCTGTTGCGGTGTGTCGACAAGATGAGCATGTATTATGGCGTGCAGATACGCAATGCCTTTTTGAACCACAATCTCATAGAGATAGCCTTTGCCTTGGCCGGCGACAGCCCTTCGGGACGGGCGCGCAGGCAGTGGTTCGACCACGAGGTGGTAACCCCTTTGCTTTCGGGAGAGGTGAGGCTGGCGCCAGAAAGCGAGGCGGAGGAGCCGATGCTGCCTGCCGAGATGAAGCGGTGGGCCGACGAGGTAGTGCTCGACCTGCGTTACGGGCGGGTATCGGAGTGGTTCGACCACACTCGTCTGGAACGGGCCTGGCGACACGAAGAGGATGAACTCTTTGCCGACCCGGCGAAGGTGTGGAAACTGCTTTCGCTCTGCCTGCAGCTGAAGAGTCTGGGCTGACCGATGGCCGGGCGGGCAGGAGAGGCGATTGGCACCGCCGCAGGCGCGCAAAAATAAATGGCTCCGTCGTAACTCTTTTTCTTGACTTTCACTACCTTTGCATCCAAAATCAATCGTGATGAAATTTATAGAGCAAAAGTTAAAGGGAGCCTTCGTCATCGAGCCGCAAGTGTTCGGCGACAGTCGGGGCTATTTTATGGAGAGTTACAAAAAGGAACTTTTCGACCAATATGTAGGACCGGTCGATTTCATACAGGATAACGAGTCGCGGTCGAGTTACGGTGTGTTGCGCGGTCTCCATTTCCAAAAGGGTGAATATTCGCAAGCCAAACTGGTGCGGGTGACTCAAGGTCGTGTGTATGACGTGATTGTCGACCTGCGCCGCTCGTCGCCCACCTTCGGCCAGTACATCGGGGTAGAACTCTCCGACGACAACAAGCGCCAGCTCTTCGTGCCGCGCGGATTTGCCCACGGCTTTACCGTATTGAGCGAGACAGCCCAGTTCTGCTACAAGGTCGACAATGTGTATGCCCCTGAGCATGAGGCTACATTGCTCTACAACGACCCGCATGTGGGTGTGGTGTGGCCGGTGAAGCCCGAAGATATGCTACTCTCGCCGAAAGATATGAAGGGGCTCGGGTTCGATGAAATCGAGACATTCGAGTAACAGGCGGGAATATAAATCACTGTTGTCGGTCGTTTGTGACTTGACGATAAAATGGTGAAAAATAATCCGAATATATTTGGTTTTTAGTGATTTAGTGCTTATCTTTGCACCACTTTTGATGCTGTAAAAGGTCGAAGCGTTTATATAATCGATTGATTATGTGAAAGCTATGACCAATTTTAGCGTCTTGGACAGAGAGAATAAGAAGGAAAATTATAAGTAAAAAGATTTTTAAAAAAAGTTCTAAGAAATGCCTACGATTCAACAATTAGTAAGAAAAGGACGGGTTGTATTGGAAGACAAGAGTAAATCTCCTGCATTGGATTCATGTCCGCAAAGACGTGGTGTATGCGTGAGAGTTTACACGACGACTCCTAAGAAACCTAACTCTGCCATGCGTAAAGTTGCTCGTGTACGTTTAACCAACGGTAAAGAGGTGAACTCTTACATCCCGGGTGAAGGCCACAACCTGCAAGAGCACTCTATCGTACTCGTTCGTGGCGGTCGTGTGAAAGACCTCCCTGGTGTACGTTATCACATCGTACGCGGTACGTTGGATACTGCCGGTGTAGGTGGCCGCACGCAACGTCGCTCGAAATATGGCGCCAAGAGACCTAAAGCAGGAGCTGCACCTGCCGCAAAAGGTAAGAAATAATCGATACCTTTGAGAAAAAGCCAGCAAAGAGATTAAAAAGAATTAGTGTCAAACACTGGTTCGCGTTTATTGGATAGGCTGATTGGGTTGAGTAAATGAAATCGGCGGATTTCGTTGAAGATGTAAAGAACAGCAACCAAAAACAAGAACGACAATTTATTGTAAAAAATGAGAAAAGCAAAACCAAAGAAACGGGTTGTATTACCAGATCCCGTATTCAATGATGTAAGGGTTTCGAAATTTGTGAACCACTTGATGTATGATGGCAAGAAAAATACTGCCTACTCTATTTTCTACAGCGCACTGGAGATTGCGAAATCGAAGTTGCCCAACGAGGAGAAATCGGCCCTCGAAATCTGGAAGAAAGCCCTGGAAAATATTACACCTCAAGTAGAGGTTAAGTCTCGCCGTGTGGGTGGTGCTACTTTCCAAGTACCTACGGAAATCCGCCCCGATCGTAAGGAATCTATTTCAATGAAAAATCTTATTATCTATTCTCGTAAGAGAGGTGGCAAAACGATGGCCGACAAACTGGCTGCCGAAATTGTCGACGCTTTCAACGAGCAGGGTGGTGCATTCAAACGTAAAGAAGACATGCACAAGATGGCCGAGGCCAACCGTGCATTCGCTCATTTTAGATTTTAATTGAATAAAATAAGGAATAAAGAAAATGGCAAAATCTGACGCTCATTTGAAATATACCAGAAATATTGGTATTATGGCACACATCGATGCCGGTAAGACAACGACTTCGGAACGTATTCTGTACTACACGGGGTTGACGCACAAAATCGGCGAGGTGCACGACGGTGCCGCTACCATGGACTGGATGGAGCAGGAGCAGGAGCGCGGTATCACGATTACGTCGGCCGCCACTACCGCTTTCTGGAACTATAAAGGCGAGAAATACAAAATCAACCTGATTGATACTCCGGGGCACGTCGACTTTACCGTAGAGGTAGAGCGTTCGTTGCGTGTGCTCGACGGTGCTGTGGCTACATTCTGTGCAGTAGGTGGTGTTGAGCCCCAATCTGAAACCGTATGGCGCCAGGCCGATAAATACAATGTACCGCGTATCGGTTATGTAAACAAGATGGACCGTTCGGGTGCCAACTTCTTTGAGGTGGTTCGCCAGCTGAAAGATGTACTGGGTGCAAACCCCTGTCCCATCCAAGTACCTATCGGTGCTGAGGAGACTTTCAAAGGCGTAGTCGACCTGATTCGCATGAAAGCCATCTACTGGCACGACGAAACGATGGGTGCCGACTACAGTCTGGAGGAAATTCCCGACAGCTTGAAAGCCGAGTGCGACGAGTGGAGAGACAAGATGCTCGAGAAAATCGCCGAGTGTGACGACGAGCTGATGGAGAAATACTTCGCCGATCCTTCGACGATTACCGAAGACGAAATCGTCCGCGCTATCCGCAAAGGTACGCTGGCCATGCAAATCGTTCCTATGATTTGCGGTTCGTCGTTCAAGAACAAAGGTGTACAACCGCTGCTCGATGCCGTTTGCGCATTCTTGCCCAGCCCGGTAGATACGCCGGCCGTGGTAGGTCACGACATGAACGACCCCGAGAAAGAAGTGGTACGTCACCCCTCCTTCTCTGAGCCTATGTGTGCATTGGCCTTCAAGATTGCAACCGACCCCTATGTAGGCCGTCTCTGCTTCTTCCGTGTATATTCGGGCGAAATCGTTGCCGGTTCTTACGTACTCAACTCCCGTTCGGGTAAGAAAGAGCGTGTATCGCGTCTGTTCCAAATGCACTCGAACAAACAGAACCCCAAAGAGTCGATCGACTGCGGCGATATAGGTGCCGGTGTAGGTTTCAAGGATATCCGCACGGGCGATACGCTCTGCGCCGAAGACGCTCCTATCGTACTCGAGGCTATGGACTTCCCCGCACCTGTGATCGGTATCGCTGTTGAGCCCAAGACTCAGAAAGACCTCGACAAGCTGGGTATCGGTCTGCAGAAACTGGCCGAAGAGGATCCTACCTTTACCGTAGCTACCAACGAGGAGACGGGACAAACGGTTATCAGCGGTATGGGTGAGCTCCACCTGGAGATCATTATCGACCGTCTGAAACGTGAGTTCAAGGTAGAATGTAACCAGGGTCGTCCCCAAGTTACCTACAAAGAGGCTATCACCAAACCGGTTGAGCTCCGCGAGGTATTCAAGAAACAGACGGGTGGTCGTGGTAAATTTGCCGACATCATCGTACGCGTAGAGCCCTCGACTCGCGAAGAGGCCGGTCTCGAATTCGTAGATGAAGTAAAAGGTGGTAACATCCCCAAAGAGTTCATCCCCTCGATTCAGAAAGGTTTCACTACGGCTATGAAGAACGGTGTATTGGCCGGCTTCCCGGTAGACAGCCTGAAGGTAACCGTACTCGATGGTTCGTTCCACCCCGTAGACTCTGACCAGTTGTCGTTCGAACTCTGTGCCATCCAGGCCTTCAAGAAAGCCTGCGAAAAAGCCGGACCCGTATTGCTCGAGCCTATCATGAAGATCGAGGTAGTAACCCCCGAAGAGAGCATGGGTGATGTAATCTCCGACTTGAACAAACGTCGTGGCCAAATCGAAGGTATGGAGTCGAGCCGTTCGGGCGCCCGTATCGTGAAAGCAACGGCACCTCTGGCCGAGATGTTCGGTTATGTAACCGCCCTGCGTACCATCACTTCGGGTCGTGCCACCTCGACGATGTCGTTCTCGCACTATGCCGAGGTAAGCTCGTCGATTGCCAAGAATGTGTTGACCGAAGTAAACGGTAGAGTAGATTTATTGTAATTAAACCATCAAATATCAATATGAGCCAAAAAATCAGAATTAAATTGAAGTCTTACGACCACAACTTGGTTGACAAGTCGGCCGAGAAAATCGTAAAGACGGTGAAAGCTACGGGCGCAGTAGTGAGCGGGCCTATTCCTCTTCCTACTCACAAACGTATCTTCACGGTAAACCGCTCGACTTTCGTAAACAAGAAATCGAGAGAGCAATTCGAGTTGTCTTCGTTCAAGCGTCTTATCGACATCTACAGCTCGACGGCCAAGACCGTAGACGCCTTGATGAAATTGGAGTTGCCCAGCGGCGTGGATGTAGAAATTAAAGTGTGATTCAACAAAAATTAAGTAGAAATGCCAGGATTATTAGGAAAAAAAATCGGAATGACATCCGTTTTCAGTGCCGAGGGTAAAAATGTACCATGCACTGTTATCGAAGTTGGTCCTTGCGTGGTTACGCAAATCAAAACCGTTGAAAAGGATGGTTACGAGGCAGTACAAGTAGGTTTTATCGACAAGAAAGATAAACACACTACGAAGCCCGAAGCCGGCCATTTCAAGAAAGCAGGCGTAACGCCCAAGAGACACTTGGCCGAGTTCAAATTCGATACCGAATACAAATTGGGCGACACGATTGCCGTCGATTTGTTTGAAGGTGCGGATTACGTAGATGTAATCGGCGTATCAAAAGGTAAAGGTTTCCAAGGTGTAGTTAAGCGTCATGGTTTCGGCGGTGTAGGCCAGACCACTCACGGTCAGCACAACCGCTTGCGTGCCCCCGGTTCTATCGGTGCATGTTCGTATCCTGCCCGTGTGTTCAAGGGTACTCGTATGGCCGGCCAGATGGGTAACAGCCGTGTAACCGTGCAAAACCTTCAAGTGTTAAAAGTAATACCCGAGCACAATCTTTTGCTCATCAAAGGATCGGTACCGGGCAGTAAAGGTTCAATCGTAATAATTGAGAAATAATGGAACTGAGCGTATATAACATTAAAGGTGAGGACACCGGTAAGAAGGTTGTTCTGGACGACTCCGTATTCGGAATCAAGCCCAACGATCACGCCGTATATCTCGATGTGAAACAATACTTGGCCAACCTGCGTCAAGGAACTCACAAATCCAAAGAAAGAAGCGAAGTATCGGGTAGTACCCGCAAACTGAAAAGACAAAAAGGAACGGGCGGCGCTCGTAGCGGTGATATCAACTCGCCGGTTATGATCGGTGGTGGTCGTGTATTCGGTCCCAAACCCCGTGACTACCGTTTCAAACTGAACAAGAAAGTGAAAGAACTCGCCCGCAAGTCGGCATTGACTTACAAGGCTCAGGAGAATGCCATCGTAGTGGTAGAGGACTTCTCTTTCGATGCCCCCAAGACCAAGGAATTCGTAAACTTGCTGAAAAATTTGCAAGTTGCTGATAAAAAGTCACTTTTGGTTTTATCGGAACAAAATAAAAACGTATATTTGTCGGCCCGTAATCTTACGGGAACAAATGTGGTAACGGTTTCGGAGCTCAACACCTACAAAGTATTGGACAACAAGGCTTTGATTTTGACGGAGAGCACGGTAGCCGCTATCAATAACTTTTGATGTAAGGAGGCTTAAATATGGGAATTATTATTAAACCTATCGTAACAGAGAAAATGACGGCCATGGGCGAGAAATACAATCGCTATGGTTTCCGTGTGGACCCGAAGGCCGACAAGTTGCAAATCAAGAAAGCCGTAGAAGCGATGTACAACGTGACGGTCGTATCGGTAAACACGATGAACTATCGTGGCAAAAACAAAAGCCGCTACACCAAGACCGGTCTCATCTCGGGTAAGACGGCCGCTTATAAGAAAGCCTTGGTTACATTGAAAGAAGGAGAAACTATTGATTTTTATAGCAATATCTAATTAAACAATGGCAGTAAGAAAATTAAAGCCCACAACACCGGGGCAAAGACACAAAGTTATTGGTGCATTTGATAATATCACTGCTAGCGCGCCAGAAAAATCTCTTGTAAGAGGTGTCAGAAAATCGGGTGGTCGTAACAATGAAGGGCATCTGACGATGCGCTACATTGGCGGCGGTCACAAGAGAAAATACAGATTGATCGACTTCAAGAGAAACAAAGACGGTGTACCCGCTACTGTAAAGACGATCGAATACGACCCGAACCGTTCGGCCCGTATCGCTCTCTTGTTCTATGCAGACGGTGAAAAACGTTACATTATTGCACCCAACGGCTTGGAAGTTGGAGCAACCTTGATGTCTGGCGAAAATGCAGCTCCTGAGGTAGGAAATGCGTTGCCCTTGAAAAACATACCTATCGGTACTGTTATTCACAACATCGAGTTGCGTCCGGGTCAAGGAGCCTTCCTGGTTCGCTCAGCCGGCACGTTTGCTCAGTTGACTTCGAGAGAAGGCGATTATGCAATTATCAAATTACCTTCTGGAGAAACCAGAAAAATCCTCGCAACCTGTAAAGCCACGATCGGCAGCGTAGGAAACTCGGATCACGCCCTCGAACGCTCGGGTAAAGCCGGACGCTCGCGCTGGTTGGGCCGTCGTCCTCGCAACCGTGGTGTCGTGATGAACCCTGTAGATCACCCGATGGGTGGTGGTGAAGGTCGTGCATCAGGTGGACACCCCAGATCGAGAAAAGGCTTGTATGCAAAAGGTTTGAAGACCAGAGCTCCGAAGAAACACTCTTCGAAGTATATAATTGAAAGAAGGAAAAAGTAATCTGATAAATTGACAACAACATGAGTCGTTCATTAAAAAAAGGCCCATATATCAGTGTGAAGCTGGATAAAAAAGTTGCCGCCATGGAGGCATCAGGCAAAAAGTCTGTGATCAAAACATGGTCGCGTGCATCTATGATTTCACCCGAATTCGTAGGGCATACTTTTGCAGTACACAATGGTAATAAATTTATTCCCGTATACGTTACCGAAAACATGGTAGGCCACAAGCTCGGCGAGTTTGCTCCTACGCGTACATTCCGCGGCCATGCAGGTAACAAGAAAAAATAAGGCCTGAGGGAATGCGAGTTTTAATACAATTAAAGAATTGAAAAATGGGTGCAAGAAAAAGAGAATCAGCCAATAGAAGGAAGGAAGCTCTGAAAACTCAATATTTCGCCAAGTTGAACAATGTTCCTACCTCTCCCCGTAAAATGCGCTTGGTAGCCGATATGGTAAGAGGTATGGAGGTATTCAAAGCCTTGGGCGTATTGAAGTTCTCGAACAAGGAAGCTTCGCAAAGACTGGAAAAACTGTTGCGTTCGGCCATTGCCAACTGGGAGCAAAAGAACGAGCGCAAGGCCGAAAGCGGAGAACTGTACATCTCGACAATCTATGTAGATTGCGCAGCAATGTTGAAGCGTCTTCGTCCGGCTCCGCAAGGACGAGGTTACCGGATTCGCAAACGTTCGAATCACGTAACATTGTTTGTCGATACAATAAATAAAAACAATAACAAAAACTAATTGCTGGATGGGACAGAAAGTAAATCCGATAAGTAACCGTTTGGGAATCATCAGAGGTTGGGATTCCAATTGGTATGGCGGTAAAAACTATGGTGACAGGTTGTTGGAAGACAGCAAGATCCGGAAGTATTTGAATGCCCGTCTTGCAAAAGCCAGCGTTTCACGCATAGTTATAGAACGTACGTTGAAGTTGATCACTATTACCGTGTGCACGGCTCGTCCGGGTCTGATCATCGGTAAAGGCGGTCAAGAGGTAGACAAGCTCAAGG
Organism: Barnesiella sp. An22; assembly: GCF_002159975.1. Lineage (GTDB taxonomy): Bacteria > Bacteroidota > Bacteroidia > Bacteroidales > Barnesiellaceae > Barnesiella > Barnesiella merdigallinarum. The sequence continues at coordinate 339,891 of NZ_NFJR01000002.1, forward strand.
AAGAGTTGAAGAAGATTACCGACAAGGACGTACAGATCAATATCTACGAGGTAAAACGCCCCGAACTCGACGCCGAAATCGTGGCCAGCAACATCGCTCGCCAGATCGAAGGCAAAATCGCTTACCGTCGTGCCGTGAAGATGGCCATCGCTTCGACGATGCGCATGGGCGCCGAGGGTATCAAAGTACAAGTGTCGGGTCGTTTGAACGGTGCCGAAATGGCTCGTTCCGAAATGTACAAAGAGGGAAGAACCCCCCTGCACACATTGCGTGCCGATATTGACTATGCCTTGGTAGAAGCTCTTACGAAAGTAGGCATCATCGGTATCAAGGTTTGGATCTGCCGTGGCGAAATCTACGGAAAGAAAGACCTGGCTCCCGCGTTCACCAACAACGCCAAAGAGGCACGTGGTGGAAACGGAGGACCGAAAAAGGGCTTCAGAAAACCCAAAACTAACCGCTAAACGAAAATTGAACTATGTTACAACCGAAAAAAACTAAATTCAGAAGACAGCAAAAAGGTCGCCAAAAGGGCAATGCCCAAAGAGGCAACCAGCTGGCTTTCGGCTCTTTCGGCATCAAGTCGTTAGATACGAAATGGATTACAGGTCGTCAAATCGAGGCCGCTCGTGTTGCTGTAACACGTTACATGCAACGTCAAGGTCAGATTTGGATCCGTATATTTCCCGATAAACCTATTACTAAGAAGCCGGCCGATGTACGTATGGGTAAAGGTAAAGGTAATCCCGAGGGATTCGTATTCCCCATCACGCCGGGTCGTGTTATTATCGAGGTAGAGGGTGTACCTTATGAGATTGCCAAGGAGGCTCTGCGCCTGGGTGCCCAGAAACTCCCGATTACTACTAAGTTCGTTGTTCGTCGTGACTACGACGCCAGTCAAAATGTGTAAGTTATGAAAAAAGCAGAAGTAAAAGAATTAGGCTCCAAGGAATTGCAAGAGAGATTGGATGCAGCCGTAGCCGCACTCAACCAGATGGAGATCAACCACAGCATCTCGCCGTTGGACAGTCCTGCTAAAATAACTCACGAACGCAGGATGATTGCGCGCATGAAAACCGAGTTGCGCAAACGTGAACTTAATAAAAAATAATCAGCCACATATCTAAGATGGAAAGTAGAAATTTAAGAAAAGAGAGAGTCGGTGTGGTTTCCAGCAACAAGATGGAAAAGACGGTTACCGTGACCGTGAAATGGAAAGAGAAACACCCGATCTATGGTAAATTCGTGAACAAGACGAAGAAATACCATGCTCATGACGAGAAGAACGAATGCAACATCGGTGATACCGTGCGGCTGATGGAGACTCGTCCTTTGAGCAAAACAAAGAGATGGAGAGTAGTAGAAATCATCGAAAGAGCTAAGTAATTATGATACAACAAGAATCAAGACTTACAGTAGCTGATAACAGCGGAGCTAAGGAAGCTCTTTGTATTCGCGTGTTGGGTGGTACCGGCCGTCGCTATGCGTCGGTAGGCGACGTGATTGTCGTAGCGATCAAAAGCGCTATCCCCTCGAGCGATGTGAAAAAAGGCGCCGTATCGAAAGCCATTATCGTGCGCACGAAAAAGGAAATCCGTCGTCAAGACGGCTCGTATATCCGCTTCGACGACAATGCCTGTGTATTGTTGAACAATGCGGGTGAGTTGCGCGGTAGCCGTATCTTTGGCCCGGTAGCCCGTGAGCTGCGTGCCGTAAATATGAAAATCGTGTCGTTGGCACCCGAAGTACTTTAATCGAATAAAGCGAAAGATTAAATGAGCAAGTTACATATCAAAAAGGGAGATACAGTCTATGTAAACGCCGGTGAAGACAAAGGCAAGACCGGTCGTGTACTGAGCGTGTTGGTAAAAGAGCAACGTGCCATCGTAGAAGGTATCAACATGGTATCGAAGAGTACCAAACCCAATGCCAAAAACCCCCAGGGAGGTATAGTGAAGAAAGAAGCTCCTATTCATATTTCGAACTTGAATCCTCTGGATCCGAAGAGCGGAAAAGCTACCCGTATCGGCCGGAAGAAAAATGAAGCAGGCGTTTCAGTACGTTATTCCAAAAAATCAGGAGAGGAGATTAAGTAATGAACAACACCGCAAATCTGAAGAAAGAATATCTTGAAAGAATCGTGCCCGCCTTGCAGAAGGAGTTCAACTACTCGTCGATCATGCAGGTGCCTGTTTTGAAAAAGATCGTGATCAATCAAGGTCTTGGCGAAGCAACGGCCGACAAGAAAATCATCGAAACCGCCATCAACGAGTTGACGGCCATCACCGGTCAGAAAGCAGTGGCAACCCTCTCGCGCAAGGATATCTCGAATTTCAAGCTGCGTAAGAAGATGCCCATCGGTGTGATGGTAACCCTCCGTCACGAGCGCATGTACGAGTTCCTGGAGCGTCTGGTACGCGTGTCTCTTCCCCGTATCCGCGACTTCAAAGGTATCGAAAGCAAACTCGATGGACGAGGCAACTACACCCTCGGAATTCAGGAGCAAATCATTTTCCCTGAAATAAATATCGATAGTATTACCAAAATTATGGGAATGAATATTACCTTTGTAACCTCAGCCAAAACCGACGAGGAAGGGTATGCTCTTCTCAAAGCATTTGGCTTACCTTTTAAAAACGCAAAAAAAGACTAAGATATGGCAAAAGAATCGATGAAAGCTCGTGAAGTGAAGAGAGCCAAGCTGGTTGCCAAATATGCCGAAAAGAAAAAACAACTCAAGGCAGAAGGCAATTACGAGGCCCTTCAACTGCTGCCGAAAAACGCATCGCGTGTACGTCTGCACAACCGTTGCAAGATCACCGGTCGTCCCAAAGGATACATCCGTCAGTTTGGAATTTCCCGTATACAATTCCGCGAAATGGCTTCGGCAGGTCTTATCCCGGGTGTAAAGAAAGCAAGCTGGTAATTATTTTTAGTGTTAAATATTGTCCGGAGACTCCGGATCAATTTAAACAAATTTTTATATGACAGATCCAATAGCAGATTATCTGACAAGATTGAGAAACGCCATCAAAGCTCATCACAGAGTAGTTGAAGTGCCTTCCTCGAGATTGAAAAAAGAAATCACGAAAATCCTTTTTGAAAAAGGCTACATTCTCAATTACAAGTTTGTAGAAGACGGTCCCCGAGGCACCATCAAGATTGCCTTGAAGTACGACCCCGTAAACAAAGTGAGCGCAATCCAAAAGCTGATTCGTGTATCGAGTCCGGGTTTGCGCCGTTATACCGGCTACAAAGACATGCCGCGTGTATTGAACGGTTTGGGTATTGCAATTCTCTCCACCTCGAAAGGCGTGATGACCAACAAAGAGGCCAGCGACCTGAAGATCGGCGGTGAGGTATTATGTTACATTTACTAATTAAAAGGAGGTATATATTATGTCAAGAATAGGAAAATTGCCCATAGTAGTACCCGCCGGAGTTACCGTTACTATCTCCGGAAATGAGGTAAAGGTAAAAGGACCCAAAGGGGAGCTGTCGCAGACCGTATCGCCCGAAATTAAAGTTGAAATGGTAGACGGGGCTATCCACGTGACCCGGCCTAATGATGAGAAACAAACCCGTGCCCTCCACGGTCTCTACCGTGCTCTTATCCACAACATGGTGGTAGGTGTTTCCGAAGGGTATAAGAAAGAGATGGAACTGGTGGGCGTAGGCTACCGTGCCCAAAGCCAAGGCCAGGTGCTCGAGCTCTCGCTGGGCTACTCGCACGCCATCTTCTTGAGACTTCCTGCCGAAATCAAGGTAGAAGCCAAATCGGAGAGAAACAAAAACCCGTTGATTATTCTCGAATCGTGCGACAAGCAACTGATCGGCCAGGTATGTGCCAAGATTCGTTCGCTGCGCAAGCCCGAACCTTACAAGGGTAAAGGTATCAAGTTCGTTGGCGAGGTAATCCGTAGAAAATCGGGTAAATCGGCAGGTGCCAAATAATCATTAAACAGGTATTATCATGACAACGAAGATAGAAAGAAGACTCAAAATCAAAACCCGCATACGCGGTAAAGTTTCCGGCACGGCCGAGCGTCCCCGTATGACGGTGTTTAGAAGCAATAAGCAAATATATGTGCAATTGGTCGATGACCTCACCGGCAGAACTCTTGCCGCCGCCTCGTCCAGAGGCATGGAAGCCGCTCCCAAAAAAGAGATGGCAGCCAAGGTAGGTGAAGCTATCGCCAAGAAAGCACAGGAAGCCGGTATTACCACGGTTGTATTTGACCGCAACGGTTACCTGTATCATGGGAGAGTAAAAGAATTAGCTGATGCTGCCCGCAACGGTGGCCTTAAATTTTAATCGTCATGACAGGAAAAATAAATAGAGTAAAATCGACAAACGACATCGAGTTGAAAGACCGTCTGGTTGCCATCAACCGTGTAACGAAAGTAACCAAAGGTGGCCGTACGTTCAGCTTCTCGGCTATTGTCGTAGTGGGCAACGAAGCCGGTATCGTAGGCTGGGGCCTGGGTAAAGCGAGCGAGGTAACTACCGCAATCGCCAAAGGTGTGGAAGCTGCCAAGAAGAACCTGGTGAAAGTACCGGTTCTCAAAGGTACCATCCCCCACGATCAGCTGGCCAAATTCGGCGGTGCCCTCGTATATATCAAACCTGCTTCTCCGGGTACCGGAGTAAAGGCCGGTGGTGCCATGCGTGCCGTGCTTGAGAGCGTAGGTATTACCGACGTGCTGGCCAAATCGAAAGGTTCGTCCAACCCCCACAACCTGGTGAAAGCCACGATTGCTGCCTTGTGCGAACTGAGAGATGCGGCTACCGTAGCTCAAAACAGAGGTATCTCTGTAGAAAAAGTCTTTAAAGGTTAATACGGAGGAGAAGCAATGGAAAAGATAAAGATCAAACAAGTAAAGAGCCGCATCAACTGCCCCGCTGTACAGAAGAAGACACTTGATGCACTGGGCTTGAGAAAACTCAACCATGTCGTAGAACACGACGCTACCCCCCAAATCCTGGGTATGGTAGAGAAGGTAAAACACCTGGTGAAAGTAGTTGAGTAATTTTATCCATCGATTAAAAAAAAGTAACAATATGGACTTGAGTAATTTAAAACCCGCCGAAGGGTCAACCAAAACAAGAAAGAGAATCGGTCGCGGACCGGGTTCGGGTTTGGGTGGAACTTCTACCAGAGGTCATAAAGGAGCAAAGTCGCGTTCGGGTTACAAACGCAAAATCGGTTTCGAGGGTGGTCAGATGCCTCTCCAACGCCGTGTTCCGAAATTTGGCTTCAAGAATATAAATCGTGTAGAATACAAAGGCATCAACCTCGAGGCTCTGCAATCGCTGGCCGATAGCCAGAAATTGGAGAAGATCGACATCGAAACACTTGTGGCTGCCGGATTTATTTCTTCGAATCAGTTAGTGAAAATTCTTGGTAAAGGTGCTCTTACGGCCAAATTGGAAGTTTGCGCTCACGCATTCTCCAAAACTGCCGAAGCTGCTATCGTTGCCGCAGGTGGAACAGTAGTCAAACTCTAATACAATGAGAGCAATAGAAACTATAAAAAACATTTGGAAAATCGAAGACCTCCGCAAACGTATCATCACCACTATCCTGCTGGTGCTGGTATACCGCGTGGGGTCATACGTCGTGCTTCCGGGTATCGATCCTGCCAATCTGGATGCCTTGCGCAACCAGACGAGCAAGGGTCTGATGCAGTTGCTCGATATGTTTTCGGGAGGTGCATTCTCCAACGCTTCGATTTTTGCCTTGGGAATTATGCCTTATATCACCGCCTCGATTGTGATTCAATTGCTGGGTATGGTGATGCCCTCGTTCCAGAAGCTGCAACGCGAAGGCGAGAGCGGTCGTACGAAACTTAACCAATACACCCGCTATTTGACCGTTATCATTCTGCTCCTGCAAGGTCCCGCCTACTTGGTGAACCTGAAAGTACAGATGGGTTCGGCCTTATTCCCCTCCGGTTGGTTGTTTATAGTTTCTTCTACAATCGTGCTTGCTGCCGGTAGTATGTTTATCATGTGGCTGGGCGAACGGATCACCGACAAAGGTATCGGTAACGGTATTTCGTTTATCATCCTGGTCGGTATCATCGCCCGTCTGCCGCTGGCTTTCGCCGCCGAGTTTACCAGCCGTCTGGCTTCGAAACAAGGTGGTTTGGTGATGTTCCTGGTCGAGATCGTCTTCCTGCTGGCCGTTATCGCCGCAGCAATTCTGCTCGTACAAGGCACCCGGAAAGTCCCCGTACAATACGCCAAACGTATTGTGGGTAACAAACAGTACGGCGGCGCTCGCCAGTATATCCCCTTGAAGGTCAACACGGCCGGTGTGATGCCTATCATCTTTGCCCAGGCCATCATGTTTATCCCCATCACCATTGCCGGGTTCAGCGTGACCAACGCAAGTTCGTTCTGGCAATCGTTCATGTCGATGACGGGATTCTGGTATAACTTCGTGTTTGCATTCCTTATCATCGTTTTCACCTACTTCTATACGGCAATCACCGTGCAACCCACGCAGATGGCCGAGGATATGAAACGCAACAACGGCTTTATTCCCGGTGTGAAACCCGGTAAGAAGACTGCCGACTACCTCGACTCGATCATGTCGAGAATCACGTTGCCCGGTTCTATCTTCCTGGCTATCGTGGCTATCATGCCGGCCTTTGCCCAGATTTGCGGTGTAAGCGCCGAGTTCTCTCAGTTCTTCGGCGGAACGTCGCTGCTCATTCTGGTAGGTGTAGTGTTGGATACTTTGCAACAAATCGAAAGCCATTTGATGATGCGCCATTACGACGGTCTGATGAAATCGGGCCGCATTAAAGGTCGTAGCGGAGCTTATTAAAACAAGGAGTATAGATAATGATTTATCTTAAAACAGACGAAGAGATAGAGTTGATGCGGGAGAGTAATCTCTTGGTGGGCATGACCCTGGGCGAAATGGCCAAGTGGGTAGTCCCCGGGATTACCACCCTCCGGCTCGACAAGATAGCCGAGGAGTTCATTCGGGATCACGGGGCCGAACCCGGGTTCCTGGGTTACGCCGGCTATCCCAACTCTCTTTGCATCTCGGTCAACGAGGTAATTGTACACGGTATTCCCAACAGCTACGCCCTGCGCGAGGGCGACATCGTGTCGATCGATTGCGGCGTAGTGAAAAACGGCTTCAACGGCGATTCGGCCTATACCTTCTGTGTAGGCGAGGTTGCCCCTGAAGTGAAACAGTTGCTCAAAACCACCAAAGAGTCACTCTATCTGGGTATCGAGCATGCTGTCGAGGGAAAACGCATAGGCGATATAGGCCATGCCATTCAAACCTATTGCGAAGCTCGTGGTTATTCTGTAGTGAGGGAGTTGTGCGGACACGGTGTAGGCAAGCACCTGCACGAAGAGCCCAATGTCCCCAATTACGGACGTCCCGGTACCGGCCCGCTGCTCAAGAACGGCATGTGTATTGCCATCGAGCCCATGATCAACCTGGGTTCACGCAATATCGTCATCGAGCGCGATGGTTGGACTACCCGCACACGCGATCGCAAACCCGCTGCTCACTTCGAGCACACGATAGCAATCAAAGGAGGGAAGGCCGATATACTCTCTTCGTTTGAATATGTAGAGCAAGTTTTAGGAGACAAATCAATTTAACTATAATTTATGGCGAAGCAAGCTGCAATAGAACAAGATGGTGTAATCGTGGAGGCATTGTCGAATGCCATGTTCCGCGTAGAGTTGGAAAACGGGCATGAGATAACCGCCCATATCTCGGGAAAGATGCGTATGCACTTCATCAAGATACTCCCGGGTGATAAGGTGCGGATCGAAATGTCGCCCTATGATTTGACCAAAGGAAGAATTGCTTTTAGATATAAATAAAAAACAACAATATGAAAGTAAGAGCATCATTGAAAAAACGTACGCCCGATAGCAAGATCGTGAGAAGACACGGCCGTTTGTACGTAATTAACAAGAAAAATCCTAAGTATAAACAACGTCAAGGATAAATTTATTATTATTTTTGCAAATTAAAAGATTCTAATATATGGCAATAAGAATTGTTGGTGTAGACCTGCCGCAAAATAAGAGAGGAGAGATCGCCTTGACCTATATCTATGGTATCGGTCGTAGCGCGGCTAATTCCATTTTGAGTAAAGCCGGCATTGACAAAGACATCAAAGTGAAAGATTGGACCGACGACCAGTCGGCAAAAGTACGTGAAATCATCAGTACCGAGTATAAGGTGGAGGGTGACCTTCGTACCGAAATACAGCTGAACATCAAACGTCTGATGGACATCGGTTGCTACCGGGGTATCCGTCACCGTATCGGTTTGCCTGTGAGAGGCCAGAGCACCAAGAACAACGCTCGTACGCGTAAAGGTAAAAAGAAAACCGTTGCAAATAAGAAAAAAGCTACTAAATAATAAGTAAGTATGGCAAAAAAAACAGTCGCAGCAAAGAAGAGGGTTGTAAAGGTTGATGCCGTTGGCCAGGCCCATATCCATTCTTCGTTCAACAACATTATTGTAACACTTGCCAACAGCGAAGGTCAGGTGATTTCGTGGTCGTCGGCAGGTAAAATGGGCTTCAGAGGCTCTAAGAAAAATACTCCTTACGCCGCTCAAATGGCCGCACAAGATTGTGCAAAAGTGGCTTATGACCTGGGCTTGAGGAAAGTGAAAGCCTATGTAAAAGGCCCCGGAAACGGTCGTGAATCGGCTGTAAGAACTATTCATGGCGCTGGTATCGAAGTAACCGAGATTATCGATGTAACTCCGCTGCCGCACAATGGTTGTCGTCCTCCTAAGAGAAGAAGAGTTTAATTTTTCTTTATTTGTAAACAGAGAATCCCGAACAGTGAATAAGATTGCATAATAATCCTCTCTGCAATCGCGGCTGCACTCTTCTCGGTTCGCAATATTTAATAATTAAAAAATTTTAGAAATGGCAAGATATACCGGACCTAGAACAAAAATCGCTCGTAAATTTGGCGAAGCTATTTTTGGCCCCGATAAAGTTCTTACGAAAAAGAACTATCCCCCGGGACAACACGGCATCAACAAGAGAAGAAAAACTTCCGAGTATGGCGTTCAGCTTCGTGAAAAGCAAAAAGCCAAATACACTTACGGTGTATTGGAAAAACAATTTAGAAACCTCTTCGAGAAGGCTTCTCGTACCAAAGGTGTGAAGGGTGAAGTGCTCCTTCAACTGCTCGAAGCTCGTCTCGACAACGTGGTATTCCGTTTGGGCATCGCCCCCACGCGTGCCGCTGCCCGTCAGCTCGTGCTGCACCGTCACATTGTTGTCGACGGCAAAGTGGTGAATATCCCGTCGTATTCGGTAAAACCGGGTCAAGTAGTTGGCGTTCGTGAGAAAGCCAAATCGCTCGAGGTTATAGCCGATGCACTTGCTGGATTCAATCACAGCAAATATCCTTGGTTAGAGTGGGACGAGAGCTTGAAGAGCGGTAAATTGTTGCATTTGCCCGAAAGAGCCGATATCCCTGAAAACATTAAAGAACAGTTGATCGTTGAGTTGTATTCTAAACAATAATTGATTCCATGGCGATATTAGCATTTCAAAAACCCGATAAAGTATTAATGCTGGAAGCGGACAATTTTTTCGGTAAATTCGAATTTCGTCCGTTGGAGCCCGGCTACGGTGTTACCGTGGGTAACGCCTTGCGCCGTATCCTCCTTTCCTCGCTTGAAGGTTTTGCGATTACGTCGATTCGTATCGATGGCGTAAAGCATGAGTTTTCTACGATTCCCGGTGTGATCGAGGACGTGACAAACGTGATTCTGAATCTCAAAAAGGTTCGTTTCAAACAGGTCGTTGAAGAAATCGAGAATGAAAAAGTAACCATTACTGTTTCGGGTACGGACGTGTTCAAGGCAGGTGACATCGGTAAATCGCTTACCGGTTTCGAAGTTTTGAACCCCGATTTGGTTATTTGCCATTTGGATTCAAGCGCAAGTTTTCAAATAGATATCACCATCAACAAAGGCCGTGGCTATGTTCCCGCCGATGAGAACCGCAACCCCGCCGACGATGTGAATGTAATTCCTATCGATTCGATCTATACCCCGATTCGGAATGTGAAATATTCTGTTGAAAATTTCCGCGTAGAACAGAAAACGGACTACGAAAAACTGATTCTTGAGATTACAACCGATGGTTCCATTCACCCCAAAGAGGCGTTGAAAGAGGCTGCCAAAATCTTGATTTACCACTTCATGTTGTTCTCTGACGAGAAAATCACGCTCGAGACCAACGATGCCGATGGTAATGAAGAGTTCGACGAGGAAGTATTGCACATGCGCCAGTTGCTCAAAACCAAACTGGTCGACATGGACTTGTCGGTACGCGCCCTCAACTGCTTGAAGTCGGCCGATGTCGAGACCCTTGGCGATCTGGTGGTATTCAACAAGACCGATTTGTTGAAGTTCCGCAACTTCGGTAAGAAATCGCTCACCGAGCTCGATGAGCTCTTGGCTAACTTGAACCTTTCGTTCGGAATGGATATCTCGAAATATAAATTAGATAAAGAGTAAAACGATGAGACATAATAAGAAATTCAACCACTTGGGTCGTACCAAAGCTCACCGCGACGCTATGCTGTCCAATATGGCTACTTCTTTGATTCTCCACAAAAGAATCTTCACCACGTTGGCCAAAGCCAAAGCGCTGAGAATGTATGTCGAGCCCCTGATCAATCGTGCCAAAGAAGATACTACCGCTTCGCGTCGTGTAGTATTCCGCTACTTGCAGAGCAAACAGGCTGTTACCGAACTGTTCAAAGAGATTTCGGTTAAGATTGCCGACCGTCCCGGAGGATATACCCGTATCTTGAAAACGGGCAACCGTTTGGGCGACAACGCCGTTACTTGTATGATCGAGCTCGTTGACTACAACGAAAACATGCTCAAAGAGAAAGCCGCTAAGAAAGCAACTCGTACCCGTCGTTCGAAAAAGAGCGCCGCTCCTGCTGCTGCCGAGGCTGCTGCTCCCGCTGCTGAAGCTCCTGCAACTCCGGCCGCCGAGGCCCCTGCTGCCGAGGAAAAAGCTGCAGAATAAGAGGATCGATTTATTGCTATATAGTAAAAAGCTCTCCGAGTGTTCGGGGGGCTTTTTATTTTTCTGTCGGGGTGGTAGTGCTTGTCCGGGAAACGGCTGTAGAGATAGGGGCAGACAGTCTTGTCGGGTTTGGGGAGAGGCTGTTGTATAGGATTATTTGGCGGTCATTCGACGGTTGTATGGGGCATTTGCCGACGTTTGGGTGGCGGCTTTGGGGTGATTGGTCTTACGGATATAGGACTAAAACAAGGGCTATACCACCCCGACGTAACGGTTCGGCCGGTACAGCCCTTTGTGGCGGAATCGGTCTCCGTGAGGGAGACCGATTGCAATCGATTATTTCACGATTACCTTTTGCGTAGTTTGTCCCACACGGGCTATGTAGATGCCCGGTGTCAACGGCAGGCGATATTCGGGAGCCGCTATCGTCTGCTGGGTCACGAGGTGGCCGTCGATGGTAAATACCTCCACGCGCTCGTGGGTGGCTCTGGCGATGATTATCTCGCCTTGGCCGCCGGCGATGAATACCGAGGCCGATGTGGCTGTTTCGATAGCACTGGCGCCATAGTTGTCGATGCGCAGGTTGTCGATAAAGATATAGGGATAGAGTGCGTGGAGCGAGGTGAACTCCAGTTGTATGGTCTGGCTTTTGTAAGCCTCGAGCGAAGCCTCTACCTTCAGCCATCCCTCTTGGTCGCCGAGGTCGCAAATCTGGAACGATTTTACCTCCTGTACAGTTCCGTTGGCGATTGCAGAAACCCTCAACGTATTGATGTCGCGATCTTCACCATCTACGATATTGTAGGTATAGAAGGTAAGTGTCGGAGTTTCGAGACCGCTCAAGTCTATTTTGCCGGTTACGAAGGTAGCCGAGTCTTGCAGGTAGGAGCCCTCCGAGCCGAAAAAGCCGTTGTCGCCATCTTGCGATTCGATGCCCGTTTCGTTGGTAAATCCTTTCCAGGTGGCCAGATTGTCGCTGTAAAGTCCTATGATAGTAGCCGGTGTTCCGTTGGCAAATGATTCGACGAACGGGGTTGCATAGGCCGGACCGAGAGGCAGCAACGGGGAGTTCATGAAGTCTGAGATACCGCCTCGGGTCTCGGCTACGAGGGCATATTGCACAAACGATTGTGTCGACACGTCGTCGGTCGCCTGGAAGGTATAGGAGTCGCCGGTAATACCGTCGAACAGGAGTGTGGCCAGGCCGTCGCCGCCGTAGATGCGGTAGGTCACGAAGGCCGGGTCGAGTGTGTTGTTGCGGATGTCGGTGGTAACGGGTGTCCATTTCAGAATCACCTCACCCGGTTTGCTCCCTTCGGTCAGGCTGATTCCGGTGGGATTGGAGGGTTCCAGCACTCCTACGAAGGCGCTTGTTTCGATGGCGGGACTTTCGCCCGAACCGTTCACGGCAACGGCCGAGTAGGTGTAGCGCGAGCATTCGGGCACTTCGTCGACATAGGTAAGTTCTGCTCCGGGAGCCGGGGAGTCAAAGGTGTGTATGAGGCTGTCGTTGCGCATGAGGCGAACACTCTCGAGGCTCTCGAGGGCATCGCCGTTCAGGTCGAGGGTGGGGGCGGTGAGGGCGATGTCGGCCTTTAACTCACCATTGGTGCGGGTAGTTGCTGTCAAGTCCGACGGAGCAGCCGGAGCCGAGGCCCCTTTGGCTTCGCCCACACTCAGGTTTTTCAGACTGATCAAGAGCATATCGGCATCGCTGCACCCGTGTATGCCGATATAGTAGTACCGCTTTCGCTCGGTGAGAGGGTGCCGCTGTAACTCTTGTAGACGGTGTGTGCGACCTGCATTTTTTCGATGATGGTCTCGGTCATGGATTCGGGAGTATTCTCTTTGCCATACATCACCTCAAAGCTCTCGTTGTAAGAGTCGCTTCCGGTCATTACTTCAATCGAGAAGTTGTAGATTTTTCCCCCTTCGAGGGCCAGAGCCGGGGTTATCAGCCAGTCATTCATGGCCTCATTCGAGTTGTACGAGATTTGAACCGATCCCAGATAGGGGCCCCAGGTTACTCCGTCGTTGTTTACATCGACAATGGTGTAGTCGTTTACGAAAGCATCGTTAGCGAAACTCTCCGCGTAGGGCGGTGTTATTGGTTCGGTTGCGGCTTGCGGTTGAGCAACTGTTGCCAGCGAGAAGGTAGCACATAGCAAAAGTGTAGAAATTTTCATGCGATGAATTTTCATACAGTTTACGGTTTAAGGGTTAGTATTAAGATATTTTGGTTTAGTGTATAATGGATTTGAAGCCTATCTGCACATCTTTCCTACAAATGTATATACATGCAGCGCCAAACGGTTTTGTCGTATAGTTAATAATTATTAAACAGTCCTCCTCCGATAGGGAAAAGTAGAGTAAGGAATGTTCTGTATAAATCACCAATTAAATCAAATGGATATGGAAAAGATTGCAAACATTCAAGCTCGGGAGATTCTCGATTCACGAGGTAACCCCACGGTCGAAGTCGATGTAGTGCTCGATTCGGGTGTTAGAGGCCGTGCCGCTGTTCCTTCGGGCGCATCGACCGGGGCACATGAGGCCCTCGAATTGCGCGACGGCGATAAATCGCGCTATGGTGGAAAAGGTGTGCAGAAGGCTGTGCATCATGTCAACGATGTGATTGCAAAAGCTCTCAAAGGGGCCGACCCTTTCGAGCAGAGTCGTATCGACCGGCAGCTGATCGACCTCGACGGTACCCCCTCGAAGTCGAAGCTGGGAGCCAATGCCATCCTGGGTGTCTCCCTGGCTGTGGCCAAAGCGGCTGCCGCTCAATTGGGTATCCCTCTGTATCGTTATATCGGTGGGGCCGATACCTATGTGATGCCCGTCCCCATGATGAATATCATCAACGGCGGCTCGCATTCCGATGCTCCTATTGCTTTTCAAGAGTTTATGATTCGTCCCGTAGGGGCATCCTCTTTTAAGGAGGGGTTGCGCATGGGGGCCGAGGTGTTCCAGGCCTTGAAGAAGGTGCTGCATGGCAAAGGGTTGAGTACCGCCGTGGGCGACGAAGGAGGCTTTGCCCCTGCCTTGCCGGGTACCGAGGCTGCCATCGAGACCATACTCGATGCCGTGAACCAGGCCGGCTATATGCCGGGGCGCGATGTGCGCATTGCTCTCGACTGTGCGTCGTCCGAGTTTTATGTCGATGGACTCTACGACTATACGCGTTTCGAGGGACCCGGTGGTGTCAAGCGCACGACTCAACAGCAGGCCGAATACCTGCAAGACCTTATCATGCGCTATCCTATCGACTCGATCGAGGACGGCATGAGCGAAGACGATTGGGAAGGTTGGCGTCTCCTCACCGATTTGATTGGCGACAAGTGTCAGCTCGTAGGCGACGACCTCTTTGTGACCAATGTCGACTACCTGGCCGAGGGTATTCGCAAGCATTGCGCCAACTCCATATTGGTAAAACTTAATCAGATAGGCACCCTTACCGAGACGCTTCGGGCCGTACAGTTGGCGCAGCGCAACGGGTACACGGCTGTCATCTCGCACCGTTCGGGCGAGACCGAAGATGCCACTATTGCCGATATTGCCGTAGCGACCAATGCCGGGCAGATAAAAACCGGGTCGCTCAGCCGTTCCGACCGCATGGCCAAATACAATCAACTGCTCCGTATCGAGGAGGAGCTGGGTAGCGTAGCCCAATATGGTTATAAAACGATTGTCTAATTCCGCTCTGTTTTCGTTCCGGGGAGGCAGGCTTTTGGCATAGTCGCAAAAAATCGCGAAAAAAAAGTTTGTTTATAACGGAGTGAAAATGGGGAAGTTGAGAGAAAAGTATGTTTTATAGCATAAAAAAGTCCTCAAAAAATTTGGAGGGAATATATAAAAACGCCTACCTTTGCATCGCTTTTCGAAAGAACACCGGGTCAACCGGAGCGAAAACGGAGGGCACAGTTCATTGACAAGACTGAAAAGAAGCAAGTGTAGTACAAGAGAAAAAGAGAGAACGAAGTCAATTCGGCCGGGAGTCCTTCGAAGGTATAAAATAAGAAAAACAAGATATACAACGAAGAGTTTGATCCTGGCTCAGGATGAACGCTAGCGACAGGCCTAACACATGCAAGTCGAGGGGCAGCGCGGATGTAGCAATACTTCTGGCGGCGACCGGCGCACGGGTGAGTAACACGTATGCAATCTGCCTGTAACAGGGGGATAACCCGGAGAAATCCGGCCTAATACCCCATAACGACAAGGTCTCGCATGGGACGATGTCTAAAGAGAGCAATCTTGGTTACAGATGAGCATGCGGTCCATTAGCCAGTTGGCGGGGTAACGGCCCACCAAAGCGACGATGGATAGGGGTTCTGAGAGGAAGGTCC
>NZ_NFJR01000020.1 GCF_002159975.1 Barnesiella sp. An22
CTTTGCTATAAATGAACCGGTATTTTGTCTGCTGTTCTATGGATTTAAGAACATTTTCCAAGGCAATTCCATCGACATCAATGGATACCTTGCTGTTGGATGCGTAGGCAGATAGCCCATAGCCAAACATCATCAGGAAGAGCATAGCCCTAAACATCAGATGCCAACGGCTGCGCATTGGATGTAAATTTGTTTTTTCCATTATTTTGATATGAGGTATTGTTTTCTGGTATGATTTTTGAGGTAATTTATAGATTTTTATTGTAATCTAAATAAAGAACGATTGTGAAAAAATAATCCACATCGAGAAAGTACAAAATTTTCAATTTATTCATTTTTTGTTTGAAGTGCTTGGAAGCGAGCGTAATAATAATTAACTTCGCAACAAATATCATAACATGGAAAACGAAAAATTTGAAAACGAAATGCTTTTAGTGGCTGCCTTGAAGATAGACAGCCATGAAGCGTTTGTTAAAATTTTTCGACATTATTATTCAGACCTTGTAATCTTCGCATCCCGTTTCATCCCGGATAATGAGACATGCGAAGATATAGTCCAGGAAGCATTTGTGAAAATCTGGACGAACCGAAAAGTTCTTGAAATTCGGACATCACTGAGGACATATCTTATATCCTTAGTACAGCATCTTGCTTTAGACGAAATCAAGCACCGCAAGGTCAAGACCCTATATCAGGATATGAACCATGAGATTATCATGTCCCTGCCGGCCGATGAACATGTCATGTATTCGGAATTAAGTGACGCTATTGATAATCTGCTCTCACAGCTCCAACCGGATGTTCTTGAAACATATAGGTTGTCAAGAACACATAATCTGAAATATACCGAAATCGCCGAGAAACTCAATATTTCGGTTAGGACTGTGGAATCTCGCGTCAGCAAAACGGTAAAATTTCTTCAACAGCATCTCAAAGATTATAAGATCATCATATATTGGATTCTAACGTTTCAACACCTTTTATAAGAAATTACGATGGATAATAACATGAATAATACGATAGATTCCTTAATTAGCCGCTATCTGATGGGTAATGCTTCATCGCATGAGATTGAGGAATTACGGCGTTGGATTGAGTCGGATGAGCAAAATAGAAAATACTTTCAGCGACAACAGGATATATGGGCAGTCTTGAATCCGACTTTAGATATAAACGATATAGATACCGTAAGCGCAGAATTGAAAGTGCTTCGTAAGACCGGTATTGTATCTTTACGTTTTGCAATATTCAAGAAGTTGCTCGGATATTGGTCGCGCATTGCAGCTGTTGCTATTTTGCCACTACTTGCAGTGGTAGGATATCTGATTTATAGGCCATCGGAGGGACGAGATATTGCTGATGTGACAATCACCACCTCTTTTGGCTGTCTCAGCAGCACGGTTCTTCCAGACGGCACAATCGTATGGCTTAACGCAAACAGCTCATTGCAATATGACCCCATGATGGATGACAATGTGAGGAATGTGATATTACACGGAGAGGCATACTTTGATGTCAAAGCTGATGCGAAACATCCATTTAATGTAAAGACTCCATATATGACAGTCACGGCAACCGGTACGGAATTCAATGTAAATGCCTATGACTCGTCCGCTTCCATAACATTAGTCGATGGTAAAGTAAGTGTAGAAGTAGAAAGTAAATCAATGACACTTAATCCCGGCGAACATCTGGCAGTAGCAGATGGCCGTCCAACAATTAGCAACCATATAAATACAGAAAAATATTGCTGTTGGAGAAATGGCACGTTAATCTTTGAGGATGAACCTCTTTTTAATATCTGTAATAGGCTTCAGCAAATATATGATGTTGAGTTCGATATTGCGCCAGAATTGAAAGAGAGAACATTCCGGATGATTCTTAACGGCGAGAACATAAGCGAGGTGGTGCGTTTCTTTGAATTGGCCGCTCCTGTGACGTGTGAATTTGAGAACCTGAAATCCCCCAACGATACAACCAAATTTAAATCAAGAATCCGCATAATGCCTTCCTAAAATCATATAATCGAATCTTTCATATGAATGTACATATAAAATTATTCGCTATTGCCCTTGTCCTTACCAGCTGTAGCTCTACCACTGAAAATCTGCTTTCGCCAGACGGCAATATCGAGATTGCCTTTACTCTCACAGACAAAGGCGAGCCATCCTACTCCGCAAAGTACAAAGGCAACGACATCGTTCTTCCTTCTTTGCTGGGCTTTGTGCTTAAAGATACAACCTCTCTAACCGACAATTTCAAGATAACAGGCATCGAACGCTCTGATTTCAATGAGTCATGGACACCAGTATGGGGCGAAAACGACACTATCGAGAACTGTTACACACAGATGATCGTCAACCTCCAACAGGGCGACCGGAAAATGGACATAGAGTTCCGAGCATATAATGACGGCTTCGGCTTCCGATATATATTCCCTGAGCAGACGGCCAAAGCATTTGTAATCGCAGACGAAGCCACACAGATAGCAATGGCTGGCGACCATACGGCATGGTGGATCCCCGGAGATTATGACACCCAGGAATATGAATACACTACATCACGCCTAAGCGAAATACGCGCACACGCCGACGACAACTTCATGAATAATGCGTCGCAACAAAGATTCTCACCTACGGGAGTGCAGACAGCCTTGATGCTAAAAACCAACGATGGTCTTTATCTTAATCTCCACGAGGCGGCATTGGTCGACTTCCCTGCGATGAGTCTCGAACTCAATGACACCACAATGACATTTAAAAGCCATCTCACGCCCGGACAAGGCGGTACGATCGCAACTATACACACTCCCTTTAAAACGCCGTGGCGCACCATCACCGTAGGAGAGAAAGCAACTGACATTCTCGCATCAAATCTTATTTTAAATCTGAACGATCCATGTATTCTGGACGACGTATCATGGATTCATCCTACCAAATATATGGGAGTATGGTGGGAAATGATTACCGGCAAAAGTTCATGGAGCTATACATGGGCCGATAATTTCAATCTTGCGACTTTTGATTATTCAAAAGCCAAACCGAATGGCATTCATGGGGCTAATAATGAGAATGTGCGGAGATATATTGATTTTGCGTCAGAGCATGGTTTCGACCAACTTCTTGTCGAAGGCTGGAATATCGGTTGGGAGGATTGGTTCGGCAAAGAGAAGGACTATGTATTCGATTTTGTCACTCCTTACCCCGACTTTGACATCGCTGCACTCAATGATTATGCCCACCGCAAAGGTATCAAATTGATGATGCACCATGAAACTTCCTCTTCGGTCGATAATTATGACCGCCACATGGACGCCGCCTACGACTTGATGAAGCGATACGGCTATGACGCAGTGAAAAGTGGATATGTCGGTAATATCATACCTAAAGGAGAACATCATTACAGTCAGAAGCAGGTAAAGCACTATCTCGATGCTGTAAAAAAAGCAGCAGATAAACATATTATGGTAAATGCCCATGAGGCTGTACGTCCGACAGGCCTATGCCGCACATACCCCAATCTCGTAGGCAACGAAAGTGCTATGGGACAGGAATTCGCCGACATGAGTCCGCAACACTGCACCATACTGCCTTTTACCCGCCTTAAAGGAGGTCCTATGGACTTCACTCCGGGCATATTCCGTATGAAGATAACCGATTTTGCGCCTGGCGGTCAAGGTAAACAGAAGCGTGCGACCATCCCCAACCAGCTTGCATTGTATCTCACCATGTACAGCCCCTTACAAATGGCTGCGGATATGCCCGAGCACTATCAAAAGCACATGGACGCATTCCAATTTATCAAAGACGTACCGGTTGATTGGAGCAAAAGTGTATATCTTGATGCAGAACCGGGAGATTTTATCGTAGTCGCCCGCAAAGACAAAGGCAGCGATGCATGGTATGTAGGAGGCGTTACTGATGAAAATGCCCGAGACTATACACTTGATTACAACTTCCTGCCACCCGGTAAAACGTATGAAGCAACCATTTATGCCGATGCTCCGGATGGCGATGGCTTCGACAATCCCGAAGTTTATACCATTACCACCAAGACGGTAGACAGTACGTCAAAAGACAAAATCCATATGGCTCGTGGCGGCGGATTCGCAATTTCAATAAAACCAGTAGATTAAATTTAAATAATTAGTTTATCCAGGCGAGAGAAAATTTCTTTCGCCTGTTTATTGTAGATTTTCAATTATACTGAGACTGGATTTACTTTCATAGTAGCGAGATTTAGGTACAGGCCTTGATGCTCTATCATACCGTGACGGAACATTTTCCACAGCAGGTTGCAGCCGAGCTGCGCCAATGTCGAGTTGATAAACAGATCCTGTTTCTCCAATGCTTCGGCGAGGGAGCAGCTTGGACCTGAATCATTATCTTTCACTTTTGAGTACCGCACAAGGCGTGTCACCACTTTCAGTGAGCTTACCGTTTCATAAAGATGCGATTCCGGTTGCTTTATTTTTCTTGGCACAGTTCCCAATACAACCTGTCCGCTTGACTGCGAATTGCCAAAGTCGAGCCAATATATCGGTGTACCATGATTGGTGTAGTCTGATTCCTGTATCGCTTTCAGCACTTTCCATAAATTCATACGAGATTTCACATTGTCGGTGCATGTAATTGTGATATTGGCAAGATTATTCTTTCGTACATCCTTGGGACATACAGGATAGGATATAAGTCCGGGATTGCAGTCCAGTCATTCCCGAAGAAATTGTTTATCCGTGTCACCAGACACTGTGCCTTGTTCAGCCCGATATCCGACCAACCGAAAAGTTGACGCCCGATATTGGCCTCGGTAACTATGTCCGGGTCATAGACTGTCACGAATAGACCGGGATGGTTCAATGCCCTAAGTGTCACATCGAGCCGGGCGAGATTTGTAAGGACCTGTGAACCCGTGCCGCCGGCACCTATAAGGTTTACCGTAACCGGATGCTGCGGATTGAGCAGGTAATTGTGAATATAATGTACACGTTTCATTTCAGAAGGTCTTTTAGTTTAAGATTATTCAGAGGTATAAGTTCATTGAGGTTGAACGGTTTGTCACGTGCGGCCTTTGTCACCAGCACAAGATTGGACTTCGTAGGATTACGGCCTCCGCCCAAGTGTGAGAACTCCGTCAGCCAGAACCTTTTCTCAAGATATTCCAGAAATGTTCCGAATGTCGGTTGCCTCGGACTTTCAATTTTCGGATTCCCCATGCACACGCTGGCACTCGTGACGTTGAAAAACGGGGCGGCGTACAGTTTTGTCTCCGGAGTGGGGACTTCTCCTTTGAAGGCATACACGTTCATTCCGCCACCTTCCTTTGATTCATAGATCACTCCCGGAACATTATATTCCGCATTTTCAATCTTCAGGCTTTCCACAAAATACATCATTCGTCTTTGCGGCGGATTATACCATACATACCGTTCAGACCCCTTGCGTGTATCGCAATACAGCAGATTTGACGGCAATATCCCGCATGGAGTGCTGTCATGTACTTCCGAATAATTTCTCACAAGGTCATTCATGAACTCCAAGGTCACGGGGCGTCCTTCACCCATGTTTCCATTCTTGTCTATTGCACGCATCTCCAGAAAATGCTTCTTCTCGTCCTCGCTGACATAGGCGATCAGAACGGCCTTGGGATATATAACGGAACTTATCTCCCGTGTCAGTTGGTTAGTATTTGTCATGATTCAAAATTTCTTATGATGTTAATGAATTTGTCGGACCATTGAAAGAACCGTTCGGGATACTCATCCGATATTTTGAAGAGAGATTTGGTGTCAGGAGTCAGTTTCATGGTTGTCACCGGTATTATCTCGTATGATTCCCGGTAATCAGAGTTTATGAAGTCAATCAGTGTCCTTGTCACTATGTCGTCATCCTCATAAACAATGCAGATCTGGCGGTGCAGCCTCACCGGATATATGTCCGGCTCTTCCTCAAAATATGGGTCATAGTCATAATCCATTATCGGTTTCTTCGGGTCAAGGAATTCCATACCGTCCAGCATGGCGTCTATCAGTTTTGATTCCCATGCGCTAACCGGCTTATAGTCATGTAACGCAGTGTGTATGTCATCATGATATGACTTTGTTTCAACACGTTTGAGTAGCTTGTTTATCGCGCCGGTCTGATATGACTCTATGCGTTTCCTGTCCTTGATAATTTCTTTGTCTGTCTCATTGGTGTCATGTTCCCAAAGGATACTTTCCATTATACACTCATGTTCATCACAATCCAATATTGAACCTATCCCGTTTGCGCGCATGAACCTGTTAAGGAACGATATGGCTATACGTCTAAGTTCGGCGTTGACTTGGGTTAGAAATTTTATTGGGAAATAATACAGCTCGCAGGTTCCCCAGCGATGGTATTTCCAGAGTGTAAAATGAAGTCTGCCGTCATACATCTCGATATTCAGACCAATCTTGTCGGAGAGAATGGTCTCCAAGTCATAGAATAACTGGTTGATGCTATCATTCAGGGTTCTGCCGGGTGTATGGTCGGCCTTCACGTTCAACAATTCCGCATATCGGAAATATGAATCACGCAGGAAATCATAGTTCTCCTGCGTGATTATGTTGAAAGTCCCATCCCCATAATCCTTGATTATGAACGAAGGTACTGTGCTCTGGAAGGTCGTTTTCAGAAAAGAATTACAGCACCGCTGGGCGCTGTAATTCTTCTTTGCCGGTTCACTCCGTAATGATAGCGCCTCTCGGTCTGGCTTATGAGCAGTTTTGCGAGCTGTTCCGACTGTGATTCGCTCAGGAGTCTGCATTGGTTCTCTTTTTTAGGTTTTACGGGCATTGGTTCTTATCCTTTGGTTCCGATTGTGGTCTTGAACTCATAGACCGCCGCATCGTCCTTCATGGTGGGACCGTGGACAGTGGCGGTTGTCAGTTCGGGATAGGTGTTGGAATAGAAACCCATCACCATTTCGGGGCTGTCCGATGGATTGGGGTCGTCAAGTGTGATTGTGGCTGTTCCTTTCTTGAAAGTGAACACGCGTTTGATTCCTGTGATTTCGAGTGCCATAGTCTTACATCATTTGAGGTTGAACATAGTTTCCTTGTAACATTGATGCCGGGAAGTCGGGGTAGTCTGCATATTCCTCCGGCCGGTAAGGAGGAGCGTCGTCAGGGTCCGCCATTCTTGGTGCATGAGCTGCCATGTCATGCTCGAATGGCATCGGCTGCTGCGCATACCGTGGCTGCCCGTTGGGAGGATACGTGCCGTGTTGTCCCCCGTTTGGCGGCGTCATCCCGCCATTTTGATGCGCATATTGCGGATAACCACCGTTGGGATGTGCCTGCTGCGGCCATCCCTGCGGCTGTTGCGGATATCCGTACTGGCCACCATATCCCTGTCCTGGGTTGCCGTATGGTTGTTGAGCGGGATGTGCGGCTTGTGCCGGCATTTCCTGCTGTGGCATGGTAGGTTGCTGTTGTGGCCCGGTTTGTTGAACAGTTTGCTGTTGAACTTGCGGTACAGGTTCCGGCATTGGCAGAGGCTGTGCCTGCGGTTACTGTACCTGCGCCGTCGCGGGCTGTTGCACCGGTTGCTGGACTTGGGGCTGCTGCGGTTGAGCCTGCTCGGGTTCCTCCATCATTGCGAAGAGATCTCCTTGTCTCACTAACTTCTTCTGTTCGTCAAGCCGCTCGTCGATTGTCTTCAAGTCGTCGGGTTTGGCGTACTTGCGTGCCTCGGTAAGCGCGTCCACAGCCTCCTTGTGTCTCTTGGCGGCGATATGCTCCTCTGCCTTCTTGAGATTCTTTTCATACTTCTCGCGCTTCTCCCTGTCCTCTTTGGATTCTTTCGTCTTGGCTTCCTTAGCTCCCTTGCTCGATGACGCTGCTTTGTTGGCCTGCGCCTCGAACTGCGCCATGTTGGAGATCAGTCCTGATGCTTTTTGCATAGGACGTGCGACCACCTGCATGAAGCCTGAGTCGAGTTCTTCGGGTGTGCCGTTAAGTGTCAGCGGCACGATGCTGTTCTGCGCCTCGTCCTTGAGTGTGTTTGACTTCGGGAGCACCGACACCGCCATGCGTCCCTCGGCGGATTTGCGGATGACCAACGTGATATCCACGTTAGGGGTCATCATCTGGTTCATTGATTGAAAAAACATATTCTTATCGTATTTAGTGTGAATATTTCCGGTTATTGCCTGCGCTCATCCCTTGAAGAATTCAGCGAGAAGCCTGTTGCGGTCGGGATGGCGGCTTATCTCAATTATAGGATCCAGGATGGTGGAGATATGCACCGGTCCCCCTGTCCTGCGTGACGGAAACTTGATTTCCGGTCTTTGGATCCGGACGATTCTTTTCTTCGGCACCGGGATTGTCACCGCCGGCTGTGCCGCTGTCATGATAGCCTGTCTCATAGTCATTTCTTTTTTAATTTATTATTGAATATCCGGGCTTGGCAGCCCGATGAACTACAAGGGCATTACAGCGGCCGACTCCGGTAATGCAAGGCTTTCGGGAAAAATACCGGAGCGTAGCGAGGATGATTTTTCCCGAAACCGACAGGCCCGGCCTTGCAGTCCGAAAGAGGCGGGCGCTAATTTTGCCCGGTAGTTCCTTCGGGTCTGTCAGCCAGACTATTCCACTCGACCCTGGTTCATGCAGTCATTTTTCAACGGGGTACTACTAATATCAAGTTTTGTGGTATGCTTTATTTCAAATAAAATTCAATCCTAATGACGCATTATTAATTATGAACCATACCGCAGATACAGGTGTTGAAATTGGATAGTAAATAGTAATATGTAATATCACAGTTTATGACACAATATCAATTAAAACGGGCTTACGAACCCGCTTCTCCGGAAGACGGCTTCAGGGTATATATAGACAGACTTTGGCCGAGAGGTCTCTCGCACGAGACTTTCCATTATGATTTGTGGGATAAGGATATCGCGCCGTCCACAGAACTCCGCGAATGGTTCCATGAAGATCCCACTGACCGCTGGCCCGAATTTGAGATACGATATACCAAGGAACTGGAGGAAAATCCTTCATTCGGGACATTGCGACATCTTCTTGCACAGAAATCTGTCGTGACGTTACTTTATTCCTCTCATGACGAACAACATAACAATGCTATTGTGATCTATAATCTTCTAACAACATAACTTCTTAACATATCCTCCACTTATGAAAATGTTCTGTTACCAGTGCCAGGAGACGGCACGCGGCAAAGGCTGCGAGATACAAGGTGTATGCGGAAAGAAACCCGAGACGTCTGCAAGAATGGATCAGCTCCTTTATATAGCCCGGGGAATCGCCATCGTAAACCGGCAGTTGCGCGAGAAAGGCGCATCAAGCAAGGGTGCATCCCGGTTTATCGTCGACGCACTGTTCACCACCATCACCAACGCGAATTTCGACAATGATATGCTCGACGGCTATATCACAAAAGCCCTCGAACTGAAAAACGAACTCGAAGGAGAGTCGAAAAAACGCGGCATGGAGCCTCCTTTCATGCCTGAGGTGTCGTATCATATTCCAAAGGAGGAATATGGCGTACATGAGGTAATCGAACACGGAGGTACTCTTAAAGAAGAAATCACAAGTGTTCTCCACGACAAGAACCCGGACATAAGAGGTCTCAAACAGCTTGCCATGTACGGCTGCAAGGGTATGGCGGCCTATGCCCGTCACGCCTGTAACCTCGGTTATGAGGACGAAGATGTATATGTCATCATCGAGAACGCCCTTGCCGAGATAAGCCGTCCTGACATAGATGTGGACGAACTGTTCTCGCTTGTCCTTAATGTGGGCGAGGGCGGTGTAAAGGCTATGGCGCTGCTTGACAAGGCAAACACATCGACCTACGGCAACCCCGAAATCACCAGGGTCGACATTGGTGTCAGAAACCATCCGGGCATACTCGTGAGCGGTCATGACCTCAAGGATCTTGAGGAACTGCTCGAACAGTCCGCCGGCAAAGGTGTCGATATCTATACCCACTCGGAGATGCTCCCCGCCCAGAGCTACCCGTTCTTCAAGAAATTTCCCCACTTCGCAGGAAACTACGGCAACGCATGGTGGCGGCAGATTGACGAGTTTGAGACATTCAACGGCATGTTCCTCTTCACCTCCAACTGCATTGTGCCCCCGCGTCCGAAAACCACCTACATGGACCGCGTCTACACGACCGGTGTCGTCGGAATGCCCGGCACACATTTTATCCTCGAGGGGAAGGACGGCAAAAAGGATTTTTCCGAAATCATAGAGCGGGCGCAGACATGCCAGCCGCCGACAGAGATAGAGCACGGTGAGATTGTCGCCGGATTCGCCCATAACCAGGTGCTCGCTCTGGCACCTAAGATTATCGACCTCATCAAAAGCGGTAAAATCCGCAAGTTTGTGGTCATGGCAGGCTGTGACGGCAGAATGCCCTCGCGCAAATACTATACGGAATTTGCGGAAAGGCTCCCTAAAGACTGCGTGATTCTCACCGCAGGCTGTGCCAAATACCGCTACAACAAGCTTCCGCTCGGTGATATCGAGGGTGTTCCGCGCGTGCTCGATGCCGGACAGTGTAACGATTCCTATTCGCTCGTCGTGATTGCCAATGCTCTCAAGGATGCTTTCGGCCTGGAGAGTGTCAACGATCTGCCGATTGTCTACAACATCGCATGGTATGAGCAGAAGGCGGTGATAGTGCTTCTGGCCCTGTTGAGCCTCGGAGTGAAGAATATCCACACCGGCCCGACGCTGCCGGCGTTTTTCACCCCCGAAATTCTGAAAGTGCTTCAGGAGAAGTTCAATATAGGTACCATCACCACCGTTGACGAAGATCTGGCTACCCTTATCGGCTGAAAGAAATGGACGGTCGGAATGTGAATCGGTTTATCCATAAATATGTGATAGCGGCGGCACACGCCATCCTTTGGCTGGCGGCGCTGTCGCTTGCAGCATATTTCCATCTTGACCACGGGTATTCGGCTGCCGAGGCGCTTCTCGGTTCCACACTCATGGCATACTGTGCATATGTCTGTGAGTCCGGACTCGGCACGTGGCGCGTGGCGGCCGCTGCCGGTGATGTTAGGATTGATTTCAGGAAGGCCGGATTGTGGGGATGGATTGTCGTGAACATAGCGGTAGCAATAACCCTGTCGTTGCTTTTTCTGAAATACCCCGAATGGTGGATATTGCTCCTTATCATACTGAATGCCGGATGGCAGAAATATATGAACGGGCGAATACCGCCGCGTTTGCAGGAAACCTTTAAATCAGTCAAGTCATGAGAATATCATCCGAACTGTTCCTCTGCCTCGGGCTTGCCTTCACCGCATTATATTTTCTTATATTCGGCATCGGCTTTGTCATCACTATGAAGATTCGCAAAAAAAGAAACCTCTAAATAAATTTACGACATGTTCAGATTAAAAGACAGAATTCCATACGCGGACGGCTCCATAGCAAAGGAGATTGTCATGCAGAACCATAGCGGGCTTTCGCTCCTTATGGCAGTAGACAAGGGACTTGAGATTCCCACACATACGGCTAATGCCGACGTGCTCGTCCAGATAATAGAAGGAAGCATGGAGTTCACTATTGAGGATAAAGTGCTTGAGTTGAAAGAGGGTGATGCGCTCACTATGACACCGGGTGTGAAACATTCCTTAAAGGCTACGGAACGGTTCAAGGTTCTTGTCACCAAACTCAATGCATAATCCCGTACTGGCTTTCACAATTAAGACATTCGGAGAGCATAGACTCCTCGGATGTCTTTATTATTTCCCTGCCAAATGGCGTATAGCCATGACGGGATGATAAAACAGCATTCTCGGACCGGAAAAACGCATGACCTCTTTTATTTTTTCTTTCATATCCGGGCGGTAACAATGTATCTTACAGTTACGGCAGCTTCCCTTTTCATCACCGAAAGGACAATGGCGCAGACGGTTTTCCGCATATTCCGCCAGTTTTTCACAATCCGGACAAAGATTTTTGTACCCTTCTTTCAAGCGGCAGTATAGACGAATCATCTGCCATACCACCTTGATTTCATATTTGATCTTCATCTATGGCTTGGATTTTCCAACCGACGGCTCTGTGAGCGTTATCTTTACAACAACGGTTCGTTCGAGACTGCGCTTTATCGCTTCATCAAAATTCTCCATATGTTTAGGGAGAAAGCGTTGACAGAGCAGACGCAAAGCCATAATCTTTTCCGAATTATCAGTCACAATCTCCGCTTCCCCTAAAGCAATGGCAGAGTCATAATACATCGTAAAATTCTTTTTCTCGGCCTCAAACTTCGGGGTGCATCGACTGACGGCACTCAGACTTACAACGGGATTGGCCCTTATGCAATCCAGCTTATCCCCCTCGTCGGCGCAATGGAAATAAAACGTGCGTCTGTTACTCCTTATCAACGACAGCGGGAGTCCGTACGGCGTTCCGTCCAGACGAATCATTGACATAGTTACAAAGGGTGCACGGTCAAACACATTAAGTGCCCATTCCTCATCTTTCTGCCTTGCTGCTTTTCTCATCTGCTTCATGTTGCAAATTTAAGAAAAATAAAAAATAAAAGAATAACAATCTGATTGTTTCTGAAGCATCAATAACCATCCAGTCACATCGGATAGAGAGACAGCATTATCATATCCGATAAAATATTGTGATTAACATTTATAGGACATATGGCATTGTGACATTTCAGAAAATCAGACCGCTGATTATGGCGAACAGCAGTGCCGCCGCCACTATGATGCAGGCAATTTTATAGAGGAATCGGAAGAATCCCCTGAAAAAGACTATTGCCAACGCCGCCCATACAGGTGATACTCCCCTTGTATAGAGGTATCCGAACACGGCGGCCAAAGCGAGTATCAGGATCGCTTTCCACAGCCACCTCATGCCTATGATCCTTGTGATAAGTGCAGATGCTTTCATAACTATATATATTTACCGGGGTGACACGGTGTCATCCGGATTTCGGAGGCTCCCCCGTGGCGCGCCTCCACAGGCAAGGCTACGGGTAAAAATACCGGAGCGAAGCGAGGATGATTTTTGCCCGTACCGCAAGGCCCGGCCTTGACGGTGGAAACGGGCGAGCCACGAACTTCGCCTCCGAATCCGAATGACGGCATTCACTGTCCTATCTCTTTCTTGAAGTCTTCCTGTCCGGGAAAGCGAGCGTGACATTGTAGCCGCCGTCGAAAACAAGCATGGCATCGAATGAATTTCCCTTCTTTCCCTTGAATCCCTTTATCAGCTTAGTCTTGCCGGATGACAGCAACTGCTCGATATGGCCGTCCGTGAGTTCCTTGTTCAAGAATCGTCTGAATACCAACAGACCGCAGGTTGTGTTATCGCACCGGGCAGTCTTGGCTCGAATGACGACATTCCCTTTGCCGCATTTGGGACACGGTCGGGAATGTACCGGGGTGACTGGCACGGTTATTCCGAGAATTTCAGTGGTGGCCTTGCGCGTATAGCCGACGATGGCGTTCATGAAGGTAGAGGGTTCAAGAGTGTGCCGTTCAATCTGCAACAGTGTGTTTTCCCAGCTGCCTGTCATGCCTACATCCGCCACGAGCATATCCTTTACGGCATCGTACAGTGCCAGACCTTTGTCGGTGGGTACGATGCTCTTGCCGGAACGACGTATGTAGTCGCGTTTCACCAGCGTGGCGATAATGGCCGCACGAGTGGCGGGCGTGCCGATGCCTATGTCGCGGACAGCCTCGCGCGCCTTCTCATCGGTGATATCCTTGCCGCACGATTCCATTGCGGCAAGGAGGGTGGCCTCGGTGTACAACGGACGCGGCATGGTCTTCCTCTGCGCCAGCCCTTGTCCCGAAACCGGTGCGGTGTCACCAACTGAAAAGGCTGGGCAAGCCGCATTTTCATCGGATTCATCCTCGCCACGGTCCTCCTTGCGGTCAAACACGGCACGCCAGCCGGGTATTACGACGGACGAGGACTTGGAACGGAACGGCATCCCGCAGATTTCGGCTTCGGTCAGGTATGTTTCGGTGACACACGGTGGCGAGAATGCTTCGAGTATACGCCCGGCAATCATCAGATAGACGGCACGTTCGTCGCCTGAAATGCCCGAGGAGGTGACACCGGTGACAATCAGAGCGTGATGGTCGGTCACTTTGGAGTCGTTTACGCTGCGGTTGTTGAGCGTTGAAAGGTCAAAAGCAGTGCCGTAGGCGTGGAATTCCGGCATGGCGCACACCTTTTGCAGCAGTTCCGGCACGGTTCGCATGACATCCTGCGGTATGTAACGGCTCCCGGTTCGCGGATAGGATATCAGTTTTTTCTCGTAGAGCGACTGCGCCACGGCCAGAGTCTTTTCGGCGGTCATGTCGTGATGTACGTTGCAGTCCTTCTGGAGAGCTGTGAGGTCGTAAAGAAGCGGAGGCTGGCGGTCGGAACGCCTGCATTCCGCCTTGGTGACACGCCCCGTGGCACCGGGTACGATACGGGAGAAGGCGGCGTCAGCCTGTGTCTTTTCCCTGAAATCATCCTTGTGGAAGAAACGGCACAGACTGCCGTCCCTGGAGAGAGTCACATGGAGCTGCCAGTAAGGGGCGGACACGAAATCACGGTTCTCACGGAAACGGGCGCACACCATAGCCAGCGTGGGTGTCTGCACACGTCCGATTGAGCTGTTGGAAGTGCCCGACACGCAGGCGAGGGCGCGGCTGGCGTTCATCCCCACAAGCCAGTCGGCTTTCGCGCGGCAATCTGCGGCGGCATGGAGGCTGTCGTACTCACGACCGTCGCGCAGGTTCGCCATGCCGGTACGGATTGCCTCGTCTGTGAGCGACGATATCCACAGTCTGCGGAAAGGCTTGGTGTAGCCGAGGTATTCATAGATATAGCGGAAGATGAGTTCCCCTTCACGATTATCTAAAGTTGTGATAAGCGTGATTATCCAAAGTAAAAGATTATCCAAAGCAATAACAACTATAAGTTTCCAATAAATTGATTTTCAATATTACTTTTGATAATGTTGTTTGGATAATATAATGGTAATTTCGCATAGGGTTGGAACAAACCACCCGTTAAAATCAATAAATATGTCCAACAACAAAAAGAAAAACATTCATGTTCTGATACAAGAATGTACAGAACACTTGCGGTTTCTTGGGTATTCGGAAGCCTGCATTACTTTACACCAGAAGAAATGGTCGGAATACCTGTTGCCTTATCTACAGGAAAAAGACATCGTGTTCTACTCGACTGAAGCCGGAGAATGTTACCTGAAATCAGTTCTTTCGAATTTAACCCCATTCTCCAAGCGGGTACTTACTCGTAGTGTGCATATCCTTTCCGCTTATTTGGATACAGGTATTATTCCAAAAAGGATAGTACCAATAGAAGAACATCCTTTGCCCGGAGAGATTGGAGAAGCTGCACATCTTTTTCTGGAAGAGCTGGTAAATAGTCGGCGTAATGATATTACGGTTTTAAAACATCGCCGTAATTTGAGTTATTTTATTGAATTTTTGGAAACCAAGTCAAAATCAAAACTTTGCGATATTGGAGAAGATGAAATCGTGACTTTTTTGAGTACGAGTAGAAACGCCAGGGACAGATATTCTTCTATACGGCTGTTTCTCCGATTCCTGGCAGGTAAAGAATATATTCAGACAGATTTTGAATATGTTCTTTCTCGTAACCGTTATCCCAAACGGGAAAAACTGCCTTCCATATATAGTGCCGAAGAAGTCAAACAAATAGAGTTGTCGGTTGAACAATCAGGTCCGGTAGGGAAACGTGATTATGCAATATTGCTTCTTGCCACACGGCTCGGTTTACGCGCTTCGGATATTTGCAGATTGGAGTTTGACCATTTGGATTGGGATCACAATGTCATTGCATTCATCCAATACAAAACAAAAAAATCGATAGAGCTTCCGTTGCTTACTGATGTCGGTGAAGCCATAGTCAATTATCTGCGTTATGGCAGACCGATTTCCGGGCATTCGGAAATATTCTTATCGGCACGTCCACCTTATCGTCCAATGTTCCGTTGGGGAATAAACGGTGTAATATCAAGAATTATGAGAGAATCAGGCGTTGATATATCCAAACGTAAGTTCGGTCCTCATGCTATGCGTCATTCTCTCGCCAGCAGACTGCTTGCCAACGGTGTTTCGCTGCCAGTCATATCTGAATCATTGGGACACGAGAGTTCCTTGAGTACAATGGAATATTTAAGGGTAGATTTGTCAAGCCTGATGAAATGTGCCCTTGACGTACCGCTTGTCAATCCCGCTTTTTACGAACAGAAAGGAGGTATCTTTTATGGAAAAATGTAAATTTATGAGCGTATTCGCTCCATATATGCAAAAGTTTGTGGATGCAAAAGAAGCTCTGGGTTTTTCAAGGAAATATTTTGAAAGTGTTTTAGGGTTACTCGATCGGTTCTTCATCGAAGAAAAGGTACGGACTCCTTTTATCCCAAGTGTACTGATAGACAAATGGGGACATACTTTGATTAATAACAGCTATAAAACGATTTGTAGCAAATATTCTATATTGGCACAGTTTGCAAAGTATATGAATAACATAGGTTTTCCTTGTTATGTACCTCGAATTCCAAAGAGCAAAGCCAATACGTATGCACCATACATCTTCACGCACGAACAAGTGCTTTCCATTTTTACAGTGTGTGATTCTCTTGTGGCCAGCGATCACGGAAATATGGACAGCCGTCTTTTTTCTATACCTGCCATTTTTCGCCTGCTGTATGGTACAGGGATGCGTGTGAGTGAAGCCACGTCATTGTTGAACCAAGATATAAATCTCGAGAAAAGAGTAATCACAATAAGGAAAACCAAGAACCAGCGCCAACGCCTGATACCTGTCTGTCCGTCATTGCACCAGATGTTAAGCCAATATGTGGAAGCGAGGAACAGGCTGCCTTTACCCCATGTAAATGCCATGGAGTCTCCATTTTTTATTTCTCCATCCGGATTGCCTCTGAACCAGAGCAGGGTTTATGCGTGGTTCAGAATTATATTAAGAAAATGCAGTATTCCGCATTGTGCTAAAAAAGGACCCAGAGTACATGATCTAAGGCATACATTTGCCGTACATTCGTTGATGCGCCAAGTAAGAAACGGGGCGGATATATATTGTACGCTTCCTATTCTTTCCGTTTTTCTTGGACATAAGAAGCTGTCCGATACGGAAACCTATGTGCGGCTGACACAAGAGATGTATCCGGATGTACTGAAACTGGAAAGTTCCATTACAAGTTTTTTATACCCCGCTTTACCCAATAATCCTGTAGCCTATGAAAGATGATTTTGCAAAGTATCTGACTCGCTTTTTTACAAGTTATCTGTCCGGAGAACGAGGTCTGAGCCATAACACCATAAGGGCATATGGAAATACATTCTTGTCATTCATAGATT
Source organism: Barnesiella sp. An22 (assembly GCF_002159975.1). GTDB lineage: Bacteria > Bacteroidota > Bacteroidia > Bacteroidales > Barnesiellaceae > Barnesiella > Barnesiella merdigallinarum. The sequence continues at coordinate 17,410 of NZ_NFJR01000020.1, forward strand.
TTATGGAAAAAACAAGATGCATTAAGGCAGACAGGATATCGCTGGAACATCTGACACGAAACAACGTTTCGGATTTTTTACATTGGACGGAAGAAAACAAAGGATGCGGTACAGCAACACGCAATCAAAAGCTCTCCGCATTCCATACTTTTTGTAAGTATATGCTGTATACTGACATCTTCCATTTGGACCAATGGCAATCCATATTATCTATAAAATCGAAACATTGCGAAAAGCAGTCGGTAAGTTATTTGTCTATTGACGGAATAAGACTATTGTTGTCGTTAATACCAGTAAATACGAGAAACGGACTTCGTGATCTTGCCTTGATAGCGTTACTGTATGACAGTGGAGCCAGAGTTCAGGAACTCATAGATTTGACACCGACAGACTTGCATTTGGTTAAGCCATATTATGTGTCATTATTTGGCAAGGGACGGAAAAGAAGGCTTGTTCCGCTACAAGAACAGCAAGTGGAATTACTTAAAAAGTATATGGAAACCGAAGGTCTGTTGAAGCAATCGTTGAACCAACGTCCTTTGTTTGTAAACAACAGAGGGGGAAAACTCACAAATGCGGGGGTAACTTTTATTTTGATGAGATACGTGAGGAATGCACATGTTGCAGATCCGAATCTTATACCAGCCAAAATCAGCCCTCATAGCCTACGGCACAGCAAGGCGATGCACTTGTTGCAAGCCGGAGTAAACTTGATTTATATTCGGGATATACTCGGGCATGTATCTATACAAACTACAGAAATATACGCTCGGGCTGATTCCAAACAGAAAAGAGAGGCTCTTGAAGCTGCTTATGCAGACATCATTCCTGTCATGGATAAAGTAGAAGGCTCTTGGGAGAAAGATTCAAAATTGAAGCACTGGTTAAAAGGACTTGGAAAGTAGGACTAATTATTATCCAAAGTAGTTTTTGTAAGTATTAAATATAACTATCTCATAATCAAATACGAATAGAATTCTACTTTGGATAATCTTTTACTTTGGATAATCGCGATTATCTAAAGTTGTGATAAGCGTGAGGGGGAACTTATCTTCCGCTGGATATACGCCTTCCTGGAGTGTACGAAACCGTTCCGCCGCCTGTGGATCTCCTCGCTGACCGACGAGGCCATACGGAAAGGGCTGGAAAACCTGAAAGACGGGACGGAGTACGACAGCCTGTATGCCGCCGCCGACAGCCGCGCGAAGGCCGACTGGCTGGTGGGCATGAACGCCAGCCGTGCCCTGGCCATCGTCTCCGGCTCGTCCAACAACTCCATCGGACGGGTACAGACGCCGACGCTTGCCATGATATGCAGCCGCTACAGGGAGAACCGGAACTTCGTCTCCACACCGTACTGGCAGCTGCACGTCACCCTGAAGAACGGGGATTCGCACCGCCGCTTCTTCCACACGGTGAACTTCAGTGACCGGCAGGAGGCTGAGACGGCCTACCGCCGTATCTCTTCCGATTCCCGGGCGACGGTCACGAAGGTGGAACGCAGGAGAACCCTGCAACAGCCGCCGTTGCTCTACGACCTGACGGCACTCCAGAAGGAGTGCAACGTGCATCTCGACCTGTCCGCGGCAAAGACGCTGGACATCGCCCAGTCGCTCTACGAGAAGAAACTCATTTCCTACCCGAGAACGGGAAGCCGATATATCCCGCACGACGTGATGGTTTGCGTGCCCGGACTGCTGGAAAGAATTCTGGTCATGCCGGGATTCGCCGCCTGCGCCGGAACCCTCGACCTTGCACGTCTCAACACCCGCAGCGTGGACGACAGGAAAGTGACGGACCACCATGCCCTCATCACGACCGGCATTGCTCCCGAAGGGCTTTCAGAGGCGGAGACCGCTGTCTATACGCTGATAGCTGGACGTATGCTGGAGGCGTTCTCGCCCTGCTGCGAGAAGGAAATGCTGCTCATGGAGTGTCGCGTGGAGGGGTTGGACTTCTGCTCGAAGGGTTCTTCCGTGGTCAGCCCGGGATGGCGCGGCATCTTTGGCCGGAAAGAGGACCGGGAAGATGACGAGCCGGAAACCGACGAGGGTACGGCTGTGTTTGCCGAAGGGGATACGGTCCCGGTTTCAGGCCACGGACTGGCCCAGAAGAAGACCATGCCCCGGCCGCTCTATACCGAAGCCACGCTGCTGGCGGCCATGGAGACCTGCGGCAGGGAGATAGCCGACGAGCAGGCACGGGAGGCCGTGAAGGAGCTGGGAATCGGAACGCCCGCCACGAGAGCCGCCATCATTACCACCCTGTTCAAGCGCGACTACATCGCCCGATCGGGCAAGAGCATCGTCCCCACGGAAAAGGGGCTGCATATCTACGAGGCGGTAAAGGAGATGCTTGTGGCGGATGCCTCCCTGACGGGAAGCTGGGAAAAGGCCCTGCTGCAGATCGAGCGGCACACGCTCACGACCGAGGCTTTCATGGCTTCCATCACGGACTACACACGCAAGGCCACCCGCGAAATCCTGAACCTCAGCCTTCCGTCAGCAACCGCCCGCACGTTCACCTGTCCCAAATGCAAGACCGGGCATATCATCGTCAGGGAGAAGATTGCCCGCTGCGACAATAAAGGTTGTGGACTGACCGTGTACCGCAGGTTCCTAAACAAGCAGCTGACGGACCAGCATCTGGAACAGCTCTTCTCTTCCGGCTCCACACGGCTCATCAAGGGATTCAAGGGGAAGAAGGGCGTGGCTTTCGACGCTTCGGTCACCTTTGACGCCGGCTTCACCCTGACACTTTCGTTCCCCAAAAACGGGAAAAAGAAGAGATAACAGAGCCATCCCGATTCGTGGGGCAAAGGTCGCAGCCCGCCCGTTCCCACCGGCAAGGTCGGGCCGCAAGCGGTTTCGGGAAAAATCATCCTCGCTGCACTCCGGTATTTTCCCCGAAACCCTTGCCTGTGGAGGCGGACTGCAAGAAGCCCCCCGAAAACGGGAATGGTATCCCCACTAAAACAGGAAGATTATGAAAGCAAAAGAACATATCAAAAAGATAGCAGGCAGCAGATGGACAAAGCCCCTCGCGCTGGCCGTCACGGCAGCTGTCATATTCAGCTGGCTCTATACACACGGCATATCTCCCGTATGGACCGCCGTGGCCATTGTATGTTTCAGAGGAATCTTCAGGTTCCTCTACCGGGCAGCCTGCCTGCTCGTGGCACTGGCTATTCTCCTGTGCATCCTGAGTCTCCTGGTCTTCTGAAATCTGACAGCAGGGAACATACACCGATTTTATCATTGCAGCATAAGGGAGCTGTCTGGACCTGTTAAAATGAATTCGATACCTGTATGATTATATCTTTACAATATATATCGTGTTAAAACTTGTTCAAAATTAGAATAAATATATGCTATTTTTATTGTGTTAAATTAAAATGTATATATTTGCGTTTCACTGCATCGCTTGATAGAATATCATATCGTTGGTCGGAGGGTCTGTAAATCCGGCAAATGACAACAGGGGGCTATTTATGTTCCGATATCGGGACATAAAAGGGGCCCCGGTTTTTTTATCAGTATGGCGATATGGATACACAGAAATAGGAACTGACTGTAAAAAGATAACATATGGATAAGATATTGGAGGCTCAAATCAGAGAATCTTCTGCCGGTTGCAATGGTCGGACAAGAGAGTCAAGCGGACAAGTTGTGGCTTACAAAGGCCATAAAGGGCTGGAGTGTATTTTGCGTGCGACAGGATAGCAGGTTGGGGTGGCATCCAAAATATTCACATCCCGGAAGACTGCACCCTCGACTACCTTCCGGGATTTTTTATCATAAAATGTATGGGGAAGCTAAATGGGATATCTTTACAGACAAAAATCATAGTTGGTTATCTGATATTGCTGGCAGTCATCGGAAGCATGATTGCCATACTGCTTCATGAGCGCAAAAAAATGCACGACATAGCAGACGGAACCGCAGAAATACGTGAGATACGGAATGAAGTCAACGCCATACGCCGTCACATCGTCAGAATCGCATTACTGGGGGAATCTGCCATCGGATGGGATAGGGAGGACTTCTCTGCCTACCGGAACAGGCGCCTGCACATAGACAGCCTGCTGGAACGAATGAAAGACAACGGCCTGGATCTGGTAAACCCCGAACAGATAGACTCATTGCGTCAGCTGTTGGCGGAGAAGGAAAATCACCTGTACCATCTTATAGAGGCTTTTCAAAAGCAGGGGGTCTCGGACAGTCTGCTCTACAATCGTTTGCCCGAGGTTATTGACAAGAGTACCCGTACACGCACGGTCACCCGCCGGAAAAGCGGTATAGCCGGTTTATTCGGTAAGAAGGAAACGGTGCAGGTTCCGGTCTCTACGACAGAATTGTGGAAGCTCAATCAACAGTTGATAAACATGCAGGAAGAGCATGACAAACATATCGGGCTCTATATGGATAGCTTGCGCCTGCAAAACCTGAAATTGAATAAAAAACTGAACTCCTTCATCACTGCCCTTGACGAGCAAGTTCAGACCTCCTTTCAGAGCCGGGAAATAAGGATTGCGGAGGCGAAGGCTCTTTCGTTCAAGCTGTATGCGGCCTCCATCATCGTTGCCATTGTCCTGCTAATCATATCTCATCTTGTCATACAGAGGGACATACGACGCAAGAGACATGATCGCCGCAGACTTGTAAATGCGCTTAAGCAGAACCGGGAGCTGTCTGAAATGAGGAAGCGTATTATCGTGACGCTTTCCCATGACATAAGGGGACCACTAAACGCCATCTGCGGCAGTGCTGAACTGGCTATTGACACCAGAGAAAGGAAACGCCGCAACATTTACCTTGAAAACATCATCAAATCTTCACTCCATATTACAAGACTTGCCAACAACCTGCTCGATCTTTCCAGATTGGACGAAGCGAAGGAATCATTGAACAAGATACCTTTCAGTCTGAAAACTTTTGCCGACGATATTACTATGGAATATACTTGTGCGGCCAATGACAAGGGGCTGCTCTTCAAAACGGAAGCAGAGGAGATAGATATTGTGGTATATGGAGATGCAGATCGTATTCGTCAGGTGGCGGACAACTTGCTGACCAACGCGCTCAAGTTCACCCGTAACGGGACCGTTCGTTTCCGGGTAAGCCACAAGGACGGGGTAATGACCATGGAGGTGGAGGACTCGGGTATCGGCATGGACAAGGAGACGGTAGAACGCATATTCCGGCCGTTTGAGCGGGCGGCACCAGAGATATCGTCGGATGGCTTCGGGCTTGGTCTCCCGATAACCAAGGGGCTTTTGAACCTGCTCGGTGGTAACATCTCCGTGTCGAGTCGTGTCGGGAAGGGTAGCCTGTTCCATGCGGAAATCCCCCTTGCCATTTCCACTGAACCGGTAAAGAATAGGGTCATACCGGCCGTGAAAAAGTACAGCCTTCCCAAGCGCATCATCTTGGTGGACGACGACCCGATGCAGCTGCGCATCGTCATGGAGATGCTGGAGCGGAACGGAGTTGCCTGCCGGACTTGCGTCGAGGCGAAGGACGTGGCAGGCGAACTGCGAAAAGAGCCGTATGATCTGCTGCTGACCGACATCCAGATGCACGGAACCAGCGGTTTTGACCTGCTATATCTTCTGCGTCACTCCAATATTGGAAATTCACGCACCATTCCGGTTGCCGCCATGACTGCTCGAAACGATGAGGACGAGAACCGTTACATCGAAGCCGGCTTTTCCGGTTGCATACGGAAGCCGTTCTCCATGAACGAGCTACTGGCTTTCCTTTCCTCTGTCATGGAAAAGTCGGGACAGCAGCAGGAGCAGAAGGCTGATTTCAATGCCCTGGCCGCAGAGACGGGGGATATGGAATGGATGCTTAACGCCTTCATTGAGGAATCGCTTGCCAACAGGACGGAACTGAAGGAAGCCCTCGAAAGTATGAAAACGAACATACCGCGAATGAAAAACACCCTTCATCGCATGTATCCCACCTGGAAACAGCTGGGAGTGGCCGGTGAACTGGAGACATACAGCAGAATTCTGCATGACGAAACGTCCGATGAGCAGACTATCCGTACACATACCGAGGAGGTTATGGGAAGAATAGATCAGTTGATAGGCGATGCGAAGAATATGCTTTCGAATATCAGAAGACTTGCCTTAAAGAATAATACGAATGAAACACAGAATACTCATAGTTGAAGACAATATCCTGCTGGCCGGACAGCAAAAGAAATGGTTCGAGAAATACGGCTATGAAGCCGTGACGACAATAGACGAACCCGGTGCGAGGCAACTTTTGAAAAAAGAGTCTTTCGATCTTGTCCTTTCCGATGTCCGTCTTCCGGAAGGGGACGGCATATCGCTGCTCGAATGGATGCAGAGAGAACGGATAGATGTTCCCTTCATCATCATGACCGGATACGCCTCTGTCCCGGACGCAGTCCGTGCTATCAAGATGGGGGCGAAGGACTATCTGGCTAAACCGGTTCAGATGGATGAGTTGCAAAGTCTGATAAAGGACATCTTGCGTCCTCGCTTTGTCATATACGGAAAGGACAAGGAAATCCTGCCCAGGAACAGCCATCAGATGAAAAACGTGGAGAATCTGGCCCGTACGGTTGCTCCATTCGATATATCCGTCCTGATTCTTGGCCCGAGCGGAGCGGGCAAGGAATCCATAGCACAACATATCCATTATTCCAGCGAGCGCAGGGAAAAGCCGTTCTTGGCGGTAAACTGTAGTGTCATACCCAAAGAGCTTGCACCCTCGTTCTTTTTCGGGCATGTGAAGGGAGCGTTTACGGGAGCAGCCACAAACCGGGAGGGCTTTTTTGAAACGGTCTGTGGTGGTACTCTGTTTCTTGATGAGGTGGGGAACCTCTCCGTTGAGGTACAGAGTATGCTCCTGCGTACCTTGCAGGAAGGCACCTATATTCCCATAGGCAGCAACCGGGAGAAATATGCTGACGTAAGGATTGTGGCGGCAACCAACGAGAACCTGCAGTTGGCCATCAAGGAGAGACGATTCCGGGAAGACCTGTACCACCGCCTGGGGGAATTTGAAATCGTTCTGCCGGCCCTGCATGAATGCCCGGAAGACATACTTCCGCTTGCCGAACATTTCAGGAAAAGGTTCTCCAGGGAACTCAACCGACAGACCGACGGATTCAGCCAGGAGGCGGAGCAACTGTTGCTTTCATATGGCTGGCCGGGAAATGTACGGGAATTGCAGAACAAGGTCAAACGGGCTGTTCTGCTGTCCAAACAGTCGGTAATCGAAGCAGGTTGTTTGAATATAAAAGTCGAGGATGAGGAAGAGGAAATTTTCCTTTTCCCGGAAAATGAGACACAGGAAAAACTCTCCATTGTCAGGGCTTTGAAAATATGTACGGGCAACCGAAAACGGACAGCGGAGATGCTGCACATTGATCCGTCCACGTTGTACCGGAAAATGAAGAAATATGGATTGAACAACAAATGAAGACAATATATATCCGGCTATAATGTGAAATAACATTCTGCCAGCTGGAATGTAATTTTATATTCGGCAATCAGTTCCGGGGCAGAGCCCATACAAAACAGATTTCTACGAACAAAAACTGGGTTAGAACACAAACATTCAGGAACGGAATCTGTCTGACTTATTGCAAAACATTGCAATAGGAGATTGCATGTACTTGCATTTGCAATACCTCAATCAGTCTCGTTTTTCTGCGGGAAATCTTTTATCTCACTGTTATTCAATATCTTGTCATGCTCTTGCGTAACAAAATACTTCGTTGGTCTACGTTTTGTCCTTTTACATAATGAAACCTGTTGCGCAACACGGTGTAATTAACGGAATTATTACACTAAAAAACAGAACTCATTATGATACAGATAGACAGGGAGACATTTCAGATGATGCTCCAAAAGATAATGGAACGGTTTGATAGAATCGAAGCCAGATTGAACCGTATGAATCGACAGACAGCAGCCCTTGAAGGGGACAAATTGCTCGACAACCAAGATATGTGCGAACTGCTTGGCGTTACAAAACGCACCCTTGCCCGTTATCGACAGAAGAAACTGGTGACCTATTACATGATTGATGGGCGTACCTATTACAAGGCTTCGGAAGTGGAGGAGTTCCTTAACCGGAAAGGGAAAGTTCTGCCCGCGAAAATAAAAAAGGAACTTGATATTCAACCTTGATTTTTGGTGATGTTTGTGTGGGTACATGGATTCTGGACGGAATAACCGTCCGATTTATGAGATAGAATATAGTTCGTCTGTTGCTGGGAAAAGATGTAGGGCTGAGAGATTCTTACTTATGTTTTTATTACTAATGTCATAGCTTTAATATTTTATCCATAACTATCTACATGAAAATATTTATTTTTGTGGGATATCAAAAGGAAGTAACTATGTTATTACCAACAATGACATATAAAGAAATGTACGATCATCTTAGCAAGGATCTTCAAAAAGTAAAGATAAGAGAGAATTACTTTCTCCCGAAGGCAATAAAAGAATTCAAGAAGGAGAAGAGATTCCCTGCATGTAGATGGTATGAATACACTGTGCCTGCATCACAAAATAAGTATGTCATATTTTTTTATGCTGAGAGTCGAGCTTTTATCGAGCGGCCTCAGATTGACAATTTTTCCATAGTCTTTGATAAAAAGAATAATAGATATGTAATTAAGTGTGCAGTGTGTGGGTATAGTCATACTAAAGAAGGCCCATTAATGCCTCTTAGGCAGGTTCAAGTATATACAAGTCATTTCTTTGATAGATATAAGGAGAGGTATTTAAAAGATTTGTCACTTAATGCAAATGATGTAGTTTGTAGATATCTCTCAAGAAACAAAAGAGGAATGCCCATTGAAATGAATGATGAGATTAATAGGCATTTAGATCAGTATGGAGTTGGTGCAAAATATGGTTTTCGAGTTAGAGATGGTTTCTGTTTTGCGATATCTGATTTACAGGTTATAAAAAGTGAAGATGGGGATAGTGAAAAAGATAAGCCTCAAGCAATGTATGTGGTCTATAAAACATTTATGAATGAATCTGATATGGCAGATGCGCAATTATCAGCCATAAATAAATCTCATTATGAGGCTTGGTTACAGTACGCTCAAACTATTCAGAGGGAAGCTGTAGATGGAGAAATTACGCTGACTCTTGATGCATAAATAAAAGTAGGAAATATCTAGGTAAGCTTCATCGAAACAAACCGAACACAAAGTCTTCTTGGTATAGTTGAAGGTATTTATAAGAAAATATATACGTAAATCAGAATGTTATCATCAGGCAAAAAGATAATAGATAATGGTTTTGGAACTATCTAGGTCTATTATTCCGCTCATGTTCAATAAGCCCATTAACTGATTCAAAGATAATAATTTTATTTTAGATAGAGTAAAAGAATTTCATTAGTCTCTGTTTTTCATTCTTGAAGGATGATATTACGTGAGATTAAAGATGCTAATTTTTCACTGCAAAACTACCGTGACATTGCCAATATGGCTTGCCGCTTCCACAAGGACAAAGTTCCTCAAGTCCGACTGTATCACAATTAGCATTCGAGAAAGGGAAATAACCATAACTTTTGGAAACATTACTCTTATTGTCCTCAGCGTCGTTGACAGGCAATGTTACAGTAAGTAAAGTGCGTGTCAACTCTTTTTTTGCAGAAGCAAACATATTTTGATAAATTGTCTCATATTTACTCTGGGGTATCAGAGGACTGTTGATTTCGTTGATGAAACCAATCCACAACTTATCGATAACGTTGAGCAAAGTTTGCTTTTCAATTTCTCGGATGACGGATGCTCCTCGTGTCGCTACAGCTTCTCTGAAATCGCACTTTATGGAAGATATCTTTTCGTCAGTCATGAGTGGTATTGGGGTAAGTGCTTCAACTCTCCAAATGTTGTTCAATGCCCTCTCAATTATTAGGAGTGCCTTTGCTGCTATCGTTTTTTTATGGCTTTCATATTCTGATTTAAAATCAATATTTTCCCACAAGTCGAAAAGTTTATAGCCAGATTTGATGGCGTCCCTGTCTTGCCGGAGAAGTTGCATTCGCAAATTATACAAAAGCCAACGGAAAGGGTGAATAATATTATCTCGTTTAATTGCCTCTGCACGTTCATTCTTATCCTCTTCCTCTTTGTTGTGTTGTGCTAACAAGAATAGCTTGACTGCACGTTCATCTGTTATTTCCCCACTATCTGTGACATTTTGTTGTTTTAAATCTTCCAATACTTTTTTATCATTTGGAGATAAATATCCTATTATTTCATCTTCGCAAGAGACAAAAAATTGTGATGAGCCTGGATTGCCTTGTCGCCCTGAACGTCCAATGAGTTGCTCGTCAATGCGCTTTGAATGCGCTATACCCCAACCAATAACAGCCAAACCGCCAGTTGTCAGAGCATCGTCACTTGGTTTGATGTCTGTTCCTCGTCCAGCTACGTTGGTCGCCACCGTAATGCAACCAAGTTCTCCCGCACGAGTTATGATAGAGGCTTCTTGACCAAGTGTTTTAGCATTCAACAAATGCGGCTTCAATCCATTACTTTCTAAATAAGATTTTACTTTTTCAGATTGCTTGATAGAGTTCACGCCAACGAGAACAGGCCGTTGCTCCTTATGCAGTCTTACCACTTCTTGCGACATGGCAAAAAGGGCTTGTTCGCTTGTTGTGAATGCTCGTAGAGGGTAGTCTTTACGAATTACTGGCTTATGAGTTGGGATAACTGCCACTTCGAGACCGTACACATTGTGCCATTCGTCTATTGCGGCAACGGCTGTACCAGTCATACCCGACAGTTTGTCATATAAAGAAAGATAATTTTTTACAGTAATGGTTCCACGGATATTATCTATCTCATTTTTAAGTGGAAGATTTTCTTTTGCTAAGACTGCTTCATGCAAACCATATCCCCATACGTGTGTAGGTTTTAAGCGACCTGTATTTTGGTCGACTATGATAATCTTTTTGTCTGACACGATGTAGTCCACATCTTTTTCATACACCGTAAGGGCTGTCAGTAATTGGCATAATACGTTTTGCAATTTCAGTTGTGACAGCCATGAGTTTTTCTCCGCCAATACAAAACCTTCTTTTTGAGCTTTTGTAAGAGTAGAATCTCCCTCTATACATTTTATTTTATTGTCGTAAAAGTCATCGTCAAAAATTGTCGAGTCTCCACAATCATTGGCAAGCCAAGCTTTTCCTTTTTCCGTCAATGTCGCTTTCTTTCGGAGTATGTCTATTGTGTATAGCCCCATCTCTGTTTGCGCCACTAACTTTTTTACATTGGGGAGGAATTTTTCATAAGGACTTTTATTTTTCTTTTGAGAGTAATAGACGCCTCCTGATAAAATGTGCGGCGTTTCCTCCTCGTCAATCATTACCGAATCAGCTTCATCTACGATGGTAAAGCCGAACTTGTCTTGTACGCATTTTGAAACATCTAAGGTAGTGTGATCAAAAAGATAGTCAAAAACAAAGCCGGATGTTGTTCCGAATGTAATGTCGCAAGTATAAGCCTCCTTACGTTGTAAACTGTAATGAGCCTTGCCCTCGATGCATCCGACTGAAAGTCCGAGAAAGGCATATATAGGACGAGTAATCTCAAAATCTCTCTTTGAAAGATATTCGTTAACAGTCATTACATGCACGCCCTTTCCATTTATTGCATTAAGGACTGCTGGTGCTATAACTACCAATGTTTTGCCCTCTCCAGTTGCCATCTGTAATATTCGCCCATTGTGAATTTCAATTCCTCCTTGCAACTGTTCATCGTAAGGTATCATGTTCCAAGTGAATTTTTCACCAAGTACATTCCAAGAATTCTTATATATGGTTTGGCCATTATTGGTGGTAAATACGAAATCATAGCTGTCATCCCATGACTTTTCAGTAGGATTGGCTTCAACGATTATGTATTTGTTTTTAGCAAATCGTCTCATTGTTTCTTTAACTATGGCAAATACATCTACCAGGACATTGTCAAGAGTAACGCTTTGGTCCACGACACTGGTACGAATGTCTTGAAACTTATTTCTTAATTCGTCATTTGACAATTTGGAAAGCTCATCGTAGGCTTCATTGATGGCTTTTATAGTGTCATGTATGTTATTCTGTTCCTTAGATTTCATTATTCAGTGGGTTAAATGATAAAAATTTTTTATCTATATATAATTGGAAATCTATTTGTCCGTCACTTCTTACCGTGGCTACAATTGGATTGTTTGTGTCAACTTCTTTATTATTCGCAATTTCAACAATCTGTTTTTTTGCAGCTTCCAAAGGTTGGTTGTCATGAAAGGAAGCGACGCATACGTTACCGACATAATCAATTATCCCATTGGAAAGCCGATTCATTTTCTCTATAGTTTCGTTTGAACCAGCTTGGCCTATGGCTGATGTAACGAAAATAGCATTCCTATCTGTATTATATCCACCAAGCAGATAGCCCATATTCCCACTGTGTGTCATTGGAAGTTTCTGCATTTTGTTAATGGCACTTTCTGGTATAACCATTTTTATTGGATTTTCTTTAAGTTGGTAGCAATGGAGAGAGTCGGAGATGATATTGTCATCGTCGTAATGCCATATTGTTGAAGTTATATAGCCACGCTCTTGCATTTGCCTATGGATAGAACGTATACATAGGTTGACAAGCGATTGAACGTCGCAACTTGTTGCCAAAAATGTGGGAGAATAGCAGCCTGTGCCCTCCACATAGTAATTTTTCTCATCCTGCTCTATGGAAGCAAGGAAATGTTTTCTTAATTCGAATGGATTTCCATCATGGTTAGAAAAGCAAAGTAGATGCGTTGCTTTGTTTGTAATGCACAAACTCAATAGTGCGATATCATTTGCGGCATAGCTGAGGAAATGCAGAAGCTCGTTACTTGCCGTACAATCTATTATTAAATCATATTCATGCAACGCATCAAGAAATTTTTTCTGAGAGTTGTAGTTGATGTTTCCATAGAAGTTTCCATTGGCATAGTGGCATACACCAGTGTAATCTGTTTGATACCAATACCCTTTAGGCCTAACATCGCAGAATGGCGAAATGCGTTTAATATGAGCAGCAAGCGCCTCTGCTTTGGCATTGCCGATGTCCGTGTTGTCGTATATAGATCGACAAATGTTACCTGCTTCTACAATGTCTTCATCCCAAAGTGTTAGTTGTCGTACTCCACCTCTGGCTAAGGTTTCAGCTATAGGTGAACCAATCGCGCCAAGTCCTATAATTGCGATTTTCTTGTCGGCTAACGAAGAGTTTAACTCTCCACGACCAAAATATTCTTTTCTTTCTATTGTATTAGAATGTGAAAGCCATAGCGTGATATCGCTCACCTCTTTTAGATTGCATCGATACCGTTCAAAATCATATTGAAAATTAGAGTATTCCCGATTATAAAGATTTGCAGTTGCAAGAAACCATTTTACACCACCATCACAGACTATCCCAATAGCAAAATAATGCCACTTAGAAACGTAGTAGTTATTTAGTTCCTCAGGGTCAAGTCCATTTTCATCTATAAACTCCTCTATTGGCCTATTCAAGGAGTCTTGTATATTTTTATTGGTTACAACTAATTCATTTATCTTTTTTTGTATAGCTTCTTTATGTGTCTTAGGCATAGACATTGTGGATAGCTTATGTGTTAGATCTAGTTGGTCGGATTCAGCCTCCTCATCAGTAAGAAAAAGATGTGTGTACCAGCTCTCACCTTCTTTTCGCAAACGATCTAACGACGCATCACTTACTCCTTTGAAACGAAAATCTGGAAGCAAAGTATTGCAAAGTTTTTCATCCCACTTAAACTCCTCAGCCCATGATGCAAAGCTATTGCTTCGTTCAGGTATATGTGTTACAAGCACGTATGGTAACTTTTCATTTGTTCCTTCTTTGTCTTTAAAAACAGTGAACTTGTCATTTGGATATTTTACAACATTCAAATAGCCTGAGATCTCCTTGAAATTTTCGCTATTGGTTGAAAAATCACCTATAAACGTTATTTGGCATTTTTTTGCTAACTCGTTGATCTCATCAGGATTGTATCCCTCGTAGGCATTGAAAATTTGTAATGCAGTTTGAGTGCTACGATCGTCTATATGACGAGGCAAGCCATCCTTTAGATTATTATGAAACCATCCTCTTAGTCGAGAAAACTCTTCATCGAGTTGTGCTTTAGGTGTTTCTGCAAAAGCTGAATTCAAGCAGAACCAATTCCCTTTTCGAGGATTACTACTATCAAAGGGTATTAGATGTGGATAACCTGAAAGGCTCCATGTTACGAACAACAATTTATTGTGCGGAAAAGTGTAAGGGATGCGAACTTCTATTTCTATGTTGTAAAGGGTATCGTTAGGAGCAATCTTCCCTACAAATTCATTTTCCTGGTCTTGTTTCTCGAAGTATTCCAACAATGTGAAATCGTCAAGGTTTAAACAATAATTGTTGTAGAAATCCTTGTCCTCGTATTTGAAATTATATATTGATTTAGGCATATCCTCTGCTTGATGGTGTTGTTTTTGGTTTTGATTGAGTGCTTATATACTGTTGATGCTCATATTGCTCGGCTCCCTTACGCCTTTGGTCGTCTGAATTAGCATTTGAGACTATTGGCGGTTGTGGTGGACTTTCTAGAAATCTTGATTGTATCTGCTCACTCACTTTCCGCTGCGCTTCTTCTCTATTTGAGATTTTCTTTTCCAATTCTCTCCCTTTGAGATAATCTTTTAAAATAATATGAGGCCCTTCAACTGGCTGAATGAATTTGTCTATGCCAAGCATTTTTTCACGCTCATCATTTTGCTCCATGCTTTCGGCTTGCTTTTTTGTCCACATATCTTCTAGAGAAATGTCTGCTTCTGTAGCAAGAGACTGTGGCATCGTTATTGTTACATCCATTTTATTCAGTAGTTGGTAAACTCGCTTCAAACAAGATTTCGGGTGTTTATGCACTTGCTTCTCAGAAAAACGTATCACAGTCCAACCTCTTTCAGTAAAGTAGTGATTGCGCAAATCATCTATCGTTCCGTTTTCTGTTTTATAGTGTATAGGTTTTCGTTCCCATCCGGAATAGGGCTCATCTATTTCTATGTCGACGAATATTCCTTTTTGTGTATCTATATAGGCGATATCAGGTTCGAAAGGTTTAGAATAATTTCCTATGAACAATGAGAGGCTATCGTAAAAACCATGTAACTTTAAGTCCTTGATTATTTTGCATAACCTTTCCTCGCAAACGCCCCTTTTGCCACTACGACCAAGAACAGGCAACTTTATTTCGCATCCTCTCTGTGGAACACGGATGATAGGGAATCTAGCATCGACCGAATTGGAAATAGAATATAGAACTTTATAGGTAGCTTCGTAATTCAATTTCAATATTGATGTTAAGAAAGGGACTATTTGTACAGTATAATTTTTGCTCATTTTGGGATGTTGCAAAATTTCCCCATAGTTGTCATTTGCTGGTTGCGATGTGTTCCCTGATTGGGGGGCCTGTGTTCCTGTTGTAGATTCAAGCTCTATTGTGGGAACACTTGGAGGATCGTCATTGGTTGTCCCGCTAGCATGAGTTCCGTCATCAACTTGAGGTGTCTTTTCTTTAGATTTCCCATAGAAAAGACGGTGAAAAAAATTACGAATTAGTTCTATTAGTTTCATCGTTTTTTTGATTTGCGAGATTAAATTTTGTAAATATATGTAAATATATAAAATCTTCTTGATGTAGAAAAATTTATTATTAGAAATTGCAATTATTCAGTTGAACTCAAATTCGATTCTGACATCTAAGTGAGGTGAATATGGTAACAAATATTGTTATACCTTATGAGTGTTAATGTCATATTCTTCAGGGAACTGGTCGCACCTATAATGCCTGTAAACAGGCATTATAGGTGCGACCAGTTCTAAGCTAGGTAATGATTTGGTGGCGGAATATTTGCATTATCTAGCTTTTTCCGACTATTTGTATTTGTAAACAGCTGTTTTACAGATTCCTATTATCTTTATCTCTCTTACTTTGATACTTTTTCTTGCTTTACTAGTCTAATAGATTCAATAAAAGGCTATCAAGAATCTTTTTAGTTAGACCTGATAAATATCAGGTTAACCTTATTATTTCAGCGAAATCTTATTCGCCGTCTCTCGCTTCTTGGAATTGACCAAATCAGCATAGATTTGAGTAGTGGTGACATTCTTATGCGTCAGCATCTTCGATACTGTGTAAATGTCCGTGCCTAAAGAGATTTGGATGACGGCGTATGAATGACGAAAGCAGTGGAACAGAATACAGGAAGCAAGTAGATGAAGGGATGAGAAAGAAAAACGTAATTGGTTGAATATGAGCAAAAGTTCTGTTTTTTGCTGAGATAATGGAAAGCAAAAATGGACAGGATATTGCAGGTGTTCAGTTACCAGAATGTTAGCTGCCCAGTTACCTGAGCCGAATAGGTAACAGACTGAACAATGAAGAAGCTGTCACAGAGGCTGTTATTCACTATATGTCAGCATTTTGCATATCAAAGGACGCTTATAAAATAGGTAATTTTGCCATTAAAAAATAAGCGTATGAAAGTAGAAAAATTTAAGGTGTTGCTCTACCTGAAAAAGAGCGGTCTTGATAAATTCGGAAAGGCTCCGATAATGGGGCGAATAACGGTGAACAACACGATGGCACAATTCAGTTGTAAGCTGTCATGTACTCCGGAGTTATGGAATCCAAGAGAAAGCCGACTGAATGGAAAGAGTAAAGAAGCCGTTGATATTAATGCAAAAATTGACCGGCTCCTGCTTTCTGTCAATTCTGCATTTGATTCACTTGTAGAACGTAAGATTGATTTTGACGCGACTGCCGTAAAAGAGCTTTTCCAGGGAAGTGTGGAAACCCAGATGACTCTGTTGAAACGGCTTGATATGCATATCGAGGATATGCGCTCAAGAATCGGTATAGATGTGGCAAAAAGCTCCATGTCAACATACATTTACACCCGTAGGTATCTTGGTGAATATATTCAAAAACGATTCAAGACAAGTGATGTCGCTTTTGGTCAGTTGAATGAACACATTCCTTGGGAGTTTCAGGATTATATTCTGAAGGACAAAGGACTTGCGGTAGATACGGCAAGACATTATCTGGCCATCCTGAAGAAAATCTGCCGGATGGCATTCAAGGAAGGATATGCGGAAAAGCGTTATTTTGTGAATTTCAAACTGCCCCAAGAGCACCGTAAACCACCACGGGCTTTGAGTCGTGAGGATTTTGAGAAGATCCGTGATGTTGTAATACCACCGGAAAGAGTCACTCATAACATAGCCAAAGATTTATTCCTTTTCGCCTGTTATACAGGAGTCCCATATGCAGATGCGGTTTCAATTACCCGAGAGAATATATACAAGGATGATAAGGGCAATTTGTGGTTAAAGTATTTGAGAAAGAAAAATGATTATCAGGCACGCGTCAAGTTGCTGCCGGAGGCTATCGCTCTAATAGAAAAATATCGTTCGGATGAAAGGGATGAGCTTTTCCCGATGATACACCATCCCAATATGCGACGGCACATGAAAGGTTTACGGGATCTGGCAGGCATAAGTTGTGACCTGGTCTATCACATGGGAAGACATACCTTCGGAAGTCTGATAACCCTTGAGGCTGGTGTCCCAATTGAAACAATCAGCAAAATGCTGGGGCATACCAATCTGACAACAACTCAGCTTTATGCAAGGGTAACTCCTAAAAAACTTTTTGAGGATATGGACAAATTCATCGAAGCAACGAGTGATATGAAACTGGTATTATAAAATCAAAAAAGAAAGAATCATGAGAAGTACATATAAGCAACTGTATTATATAAACCGCGGTAAAGTCAAATCTGACGGGACCACATCAATCATGTGTCGTATTACAATAGACGGGAAGGCTGTTGCATTATCGACCGGGTTATATTGCCAGCCGGAAGAGTGGAACAGCAAGAAAGGAGAAGTCAAAAACAACAGACTGAATGGAATGCTTTGTGAATATAAGAAACGCGTAGATGAAACTTATGCTGAACTGTTGAAAGTGAACGGTGTTATCAGTGCTGAACTTTTGAAAACAGCCATGACTGGGGCTGTCGGTATCCCGAAGTATATATTACAAGCAGGAGAGGTGGAACGGGAAAATCTAAAAATCCGTTCCATTCAAATAGATTCAACTTCTAGTTACAGGCAATCAAAAATGTATCACTACTATCTGGGTGAATACATCCGTTCTCTGGGCAAGGAGGACATGCTTTTTACAGATATAACCGAAGAGTTTGGGGTCAATTATATTTTATATCTGAAAACAAATTACCCTCATAAGCCATCATACCGGAACCATTGTCTTTGTTGGCTGAAACGTTTGGTCTATCTAGCCGTAGATAACGGAATCTTGAGGTATAATCCTTTGGATGATATAAAATATGAAAAGAAGGCACCCACAAAGCTCATGTATATAAGCAAGAAACAACTTCAGGAGATAATGAGCAGCCCTAAGCCTGATCCATTACAAGAACTGGCAAGAAGAACCTTTATATTTTCATGTTTTTGCGGTTTAGCTTATGTTGATGTACGCAATCTTTATCCGCATCATATTGGTACAACTGCAGAAGGGCGGAAATATATCAGAACTTATCGTAAGAAAACAAGCGTTGAGTCGTTTAT
This sequence comes from Barnesiella sp. An22, assembly GCF_002159975.1. Taxonomy (GTDB): domain Bacteria; phylum Bacteroidota; class Bacteroidia; order Bacteroidales; family Barnesiellaceae; genus Barnesiella; species Barnesiella merdigallinarum. Next base: position 36,100 of record NZ_NFJR01000020.1, read on the forward strand.
TCCGTTGCATCCGATAGCAGAGCAGATAATATCCTTGTATAATACGACAGATGACAGTAAACCCATTTTCCCGTTACCAATACGTGATATGATTTGGTTTGAAATACATGAGTTGGGATTTTCCCATCAGTTCAAACATAACCTGTCATATCATCAAAGTCGCCACACTTTTGGTACCCTGATGGTCTCTGCAGGGGTTCCTATGGAAAGCATATCCAAAATGATGGGACATACAAATATCAGAACCACACAAGGATACGCAAAAGTTACTGATGATAAGATTTCAGAAGATATGGATAAACTAATGGAGAAAAAATATATAGATGACTATACTAAATAATATTTAGTACATTATATTAATAAAAGGTGAAACTCAGAATCATTCATCATGATCTTCTTGTTCGTAAGCTTCAACTCGCTCTTTTGCTTCATCTATATCGTTTTGTCTAGCATCTTCAGATGCGTACCATACTCCCCAATCTCCATTATTATTAATGGTCTCAATGTCTTTTAGATAATCAGAATAATCGTAGCTCATAATTTTTTTTTCAAAAATAAAGAAATTTTTCCTATGAGTCTTATATTATTTTATTTATTATATATTTTTATATAAAAACAACTAGAAACGCAAAACTATGATTTCGTCAGTCGCCCATTTCCTCGCCGTCCATAGAAGTTAGTACAGACTCTATTGAAAGCGAAAAGGTCGAGCGGCTGTGCCGTTTCGGGCAGAATCTTCCTCTTTCAGAGCGTATTCAGCCCGAAAACCTTTTCCCTTTCACGTCTGTACAATGAACGCCGACGGCAGCGGAAACAAGCGACTGACGGAAAAGTCAGAAGAAAAAAAATAAAACAGCATATAGATTGGTTCAAATAGGGCCTAATACTATATGCTGTTTTTTATCATTTTGGAAAGGTTAATTTTTAGAAACACAAATAAAATGGGCAGGCGGTCAACTGCGCTCCCTCCAGAAAAATCAAAATCCTTGCGTGTTCTTTGTGGGAACGTTTGGGATATTAACTCCTTTTGTATCTGTACGCCTCCTTGTAGCCTTTCATCAGTGTCTTTTCTATGTCGGAAGCCCGGTAGAGAATCTTGCCGCCTACCTGTGTATAAGGCAGAATGCCGTTGTTGCGGTAGTCCTGCAAGGTTCTCCGGCTTACTTTCAGCAGGTATGCCACTTCCTTGTCTGTCAGCAGTTCATCGCCATAGACAGACGGTTGTCGTTTCTCCAACAACTTTTCGAGCAGGGCCAGCAGCCTGTCGAAATTCGAGTGGAATGTCTTTACCCACTCGTGGTCCTTTTCTCTGATTTCATTACTCATACGCGTTTGATATAGGGTTATACATTATTTTTGTACTCGTTCAAATGGTCTTGCCTTTCCAGCGCGCTTCCTTGCGTTTGTCCTCCACGTTGCCGACCACCCGCTCTACATCGTCAGGACGGTAGTAAGTCCGGTTCCCGATTTTCGTAAAGGCAAGCGTCCCGTTATCCCTCAGGGTCTGCAAGGTTCTCGGACTGATACGCAACCTGCGGCAGACCTCGTGGTTGTCCATCCATTCACCTGTTTCCTTCCCTCCGTGTTCACTGCACAGACTTTCCACCCGATGCACGAAGTGATCCAGTTTGGCGGCAATCTCCTCGAAAGTTCTCTTTTCAAAGCTGATGATTTCCATTGTCTTCTTTATTTTCAGTTAAACATATATTCAAAAATCCGGAACAGAACAGGTCTTTTACAGACGATATACCATCATGTCTCATCGTCCATTTTCGGATGGAAATGTGACCGTTTTATCCTGTTTCCACTGCAAATAAAAGCAGTAGAAATCACATTGCAATGGATTTTCAGACCGGTGGCGATGTGTTACCCGGAATGACATCATGTTACATATCAACTGCATACAATGAGCCTTCTTCATAAACAGAATTTGCTTGAACAATCCGGTATATAGAAATCACCCCGGCAAATTACGGCAGGCAGCACCAACCGCCCAATCAGTATTGTGCATAGGGTAACATAATTGCCACGGTGTCTCCATTTGCTTGATTCTGTTCACTATACACATTTCCTTTGCTCACGACAACGAGTCAAGGTGCGCACCGAGACCAGTGAGTAAACCGATTAAAATCAAAAATGTATGGTAACAAAAAAGAAATTGACCAAAGAAGAATGGGAGGCTATGACAGGTACGGACATGTCATTCATACTCCCGTCAGATGGCGGCATTGAAACTGCCCTGGAATCATCCTTGAATGATACCGGAAATAGAGAACAGGCAAAGTCTGTAGAACAAATAGAAGTTCCATCCGAGACCCGGCAACCGCCAACAGGAAGAGAGGAAGCCTTTCCAGCGTCTCAGCGTCGTATAAGCAGCAGGCAGAGGAAGCTTTCTCTGGACGAATACAGGAAAGCTTTTCTTCAGGTCCCGAGAATCGAAGACCGCAAGCCCGTGTTCGTAAGCGGTGAGGTACGTGACAGGCTGGACGAGTTTGTCCGCAGGCTGGGAGGACGTAAAAAGAGCGTTTCCGGACTGCTTGAAAACATCGCCCGGCAGCATCTTGAAATCTACTTGGAAGACTTCGATCAGTGGCGAAAACTGTGATATTTTCCTGAATGACAGACTTGCTTACTGACTCCAGTCATTACAGTATTCAGACAGTCAGTAGCCGACCTGAGGGGGTAACGGACAAAACTTCAGTTTTGGAAGTTAGCGAGGTTATCTTTCGGGCATCCCGAAAACCTCGCTCCACTCCCCAAGAGTGGAGGCAATCCGCTCCCGGTGGTCGCAGATTGTGAGAAAAAGAATAATCAGAAACCAAAGGAAGAAAATATGAATGACAGAAAGAAAAACAGGCCGAGGGGACGCCCCAGAGTAAGCGGAGTGTGCAAACTCAGCAAAGCCGTTACAGTGAAATTCTCCAAGATAGACTATGAACGGTTGTGCCGACGCAGCAGACAGGCTAACCTCACGCTGGCGGAATTTCTCCGTACATCAGCCTTTGAGACAACGATAACGGCCAGGCACTCTGCCGAGGAGACTGCCGTCATACGCAGCCTTACGGGTATGGCGAACAACCTGAACCAACTGACCCGGCTGTCCCATCAGGCCGGCTTCCACCGTACCCAAAGGACGGTGACAGAACTCCTGCAGAAACTCAAGGAGATTATTGTCCGGTACAGGCACGGAGAAAGGAGGCCGTCATGATTGGAAAGATCAAGAAAGGGAAATCCTTCGGCGGCTGTATTCGTTACGTGATGGGCAAGGACAACGCGGAAATCATCGACTCCGACGGTGTACTGCTGGAGAATATCCGGGAAATAACGGCCAGTTTCAACTACCAGCGTGAGCTTAATCCGAAGATAAAACAGCCTGTCGGGCACATCGCATTGAGCTTCAAGCCGGAGGACAAGGCACTGCTGACGGATGAATTTATGGCTAAAATAACCCGGGAATACATGGAGCTGATGGGCATAAGGAACACCCAGTTCATCCTGGTAAGACACCATAACACGGACAATCCGCACTGCCATCTGCTCTATAACCGCATCGGGTATGACGGCAAGGTAATCTCTTCCCAAGGCGATTACAAACGTAACGAAATCGCCACAAAACTACTTAAGAACAAGTACGGGCTGACATACGCCGAGGACAAGGGCAAGACTAACGTGGAGAAACTCCATGCTTCGGAACGTGTGAAATACGAAATCTTCAATGCCGTCAAGGCGGCTTTGAAGCACTCCGGAACATGGAAAGAGTTCAACGATTATCTGCTTCGCCGGGGCATCAGGCTGGAATTTGTAAAGCGTACCCGGGAGATAAAAAGGCCGGAGGACATACAGGGAATCCGGTTCACCAAGGACGGGCAGACCTTCAAGGCTTCACAGATCAGCCGGGAGTTCAACTTTGCCAGGCTGAATACCCGGCTGGGCTGGAAGACTTCGGAATCTCAACAGGAATCCGAACGTAAGGTGCAGCAAAGGATACCGGACGTAGACCATCTTCTCGAAAGTACGGGACCGGGACTGTTCAGTCCGACAAACGGCACCGCTCCCGAAGAACCGTTGCCTCAGGAAGAACTCTTGCGCAGACGCAGGAAGAAAAGACAAAAGAGGAAAGGATTCGGGCTATAGTCCGTCCTTTCCCATTCAAATTATTCATGAACATTAAAATTACAGGAATATGAAAATGGAAGAATGTATCGAGAGCATCTTCGGATGCCTGGAAAGAATAGAGAACAAAATCAACGGGTTGTCCGTCCCCTTGCCGGAAGGTAACAGCCCGACAGTTAATAATAAACAAGATGAGTCCGTGCTGAATGAAGTCCGGAAAGGTCATGAGACATTTCGCAAATTGTTGGCTCGCGTGTACGAAGGTCTTGCCGCCATCAAGAACGATATGGTTTCCATGGACAGGAAAAACTCGTCACAGGAAAGACTTGGACAGGTCTTGTCAGAAATGCGTAATGAACAGCGGCAGAACCAGGATAAAGTGGAAACCCTGTTTTGTGAGACCAATGACACAATCAGGAAGAATGCCGTCAAGACAAGCAACATCAACCATCATTTCAGCCTGAGCTTGGAATCCCCGTACATCCTTGGGAGTTTTTCCGTAATGTTCGCGGCAATCGTGGCCCTGTCCGTGGCTCTCTATTTTTCGGCGAGGACAGATAACGCACAAGTCGATAATGATCTGAAGTACCGTTATGTCAAGATGAAAGGAGAGGCTACCCCCGAGCAGCTTGTGGAACTAGAGAATCTCTTTGGATCGAACCGGGATAATGAACAGATAGAACAGATGCGAGAGAACGTGGAAGCCTACGAGGAAGCGGTACGGAGACAGGCCACCCTGACCGAGCAAGCACGGCTGAAAGAACAGGCCGCGAGAGAACTGGACAATAAGGCGAAGTCCATCAAGGACAAGTCTATTACGGACAAACCTAAAAAGTAAGCCCATGGCCAGTGTCAAAGTGAAATTCAGACCTTCCACCATAGAGGGAAAGGAAGGTACCATCTATTATCAGATTATCCAGAACCGTGTAATCCGTCAGTTAAAGACGGATTACCGGATATTTACAGATGAATGGAATGAGACTGAAAGCTGTATCATTATCAGTAGTTCAGAACGAAGCAATCTGATTCTATCTCTAAAAGAGCGCATGGAGTGGGACCTGAAGCGGCTGGACATGATTATCCGACAACTGGATAACCGGAAAGCCGGATATACGGCAGATGATATTGTCGCTTCTTTTCAAAGCAATGCAGAGGGACAGTCGCTTTTCAACTTCATGCAAAATATAATAGCTAGATTAAAACAAATGGGGAAACAACGAACATCAGAAACATACCAAACTACGCTTAAAAGTTTTATGCAATTCCGTAAAGATAAGGATCTTTTATTGGACGAAATTACTTCTGAAATGATACAAACGTATGAGGCCTATTTGCAAAATAGAGGGATATCAAGAAATAGCAGTTCATTTTATATGAGAATTTTAAGAGCCGTATATAATCAGGCTGTTGAAAAAGATTTGACGTCGCAAAGATTTCCATTCAAATACGTATATACAGGCGTTGATAAAACAGTGAAAAGGGCCATATCTATAAAATATATGAGACAAATTAAAAATCTTGACTTATCGATGAAACCTACCTTGGATTTTGCCCGTGATATGTTCCTTTTTTCATTCTATACCCGTGGAATGGCATTTGTTGACATGGCCTATCTGAAGAAAAAAGACCTAACAAACGGCTTGTTGACGTATCGTCGCCATAAGACCGGACAACAGATGCTTATCAAATGGGAAAAATGCATGCAAGAAATTTTGGACAAATATGAAACAACAGGAACACCCTATTTATTACCTATAATCAAAGTAATGAATGAAGATGAAAGGAAACAGTATGGAAATGCGCTTCGTATGGTCAATAACAAACTGAAAGAGATAGCTAAAACAATCTGTTTACCTATTCCGCTGTCAACTTATGTGGCTCGTCATTCATGGGCGAGTATCGCCAAGAGTAAGAATATTCCTCTTTCGGTTATAAGCGAAGGTATGGGACATGATTCAGAAACGACAACCCAAATATATCTGTCTTCACTGGATTCATCAGCAATAGATCAGGCAAATTCACTAATTATAAAAGATTTAAGATAAGTTCTGTACATGAGTTCAGTTTAGCAAAGCAGCCCAACTCCTTGTAAGAGACGGAT
>NZ_NFJR01000021.1 GCF_002159975.1 Barnesiella sp. An22
CCCAAATCCTCGGCCGCCACCAGTTGCCAGGTACACCGAAACAGGTGAGTGCGCACAATCCGGCCCGCATCATACGCCTCCCGAAAAGCACGCATCGAAGGCTCGCGCAGCCTCATGCCCACCGCCCAGCGCATCATCTTATACTCCTGCGCCTGCACCATACCCATCCACGCAACCAAGTCGTGTACATCGGTAAATCGGGAACTTACCAATTGCTGGTTAAGAAGTCGTATATGCGAAATATCCATAGCACTCTATTGTTCTGTAAAGATAGATGAAATATAGGCGACTCGACTGATCTTTGTTGAAAAAAACTCGGCCTATGACTGAAAGCGAAGAGAAAGAGGTACCGGATGTGTAAAAAGAGATTTGACCGAGTATCGGTAGATAACCGTAAAGCGGCCTGGCCGATAAAGTCACAGAGGGGCAGCAAGCCCGGCGAACAGCCTTTCCCGAATCTCGCAGGCGATTCCCGGCCAATCGACCCGGCCGGACCTGAAGGGTAAGAGGCATAAAAAAAGAGGTTCAAGAAACTTGAACCTCTTTGCTGAGCCACGACCGGGACTCGAACCCGGGACCTTTTCGTTACGAATGAAATGCTCTACCGACTGAGCTATTGTGGCGATTGCGGTGCAAAGGTAATACTTTTGAGAATACCGACAAACTCTTTGGCCTATTTTTTTCGCTGCAACCACATATTTTTTTTCGCCCGACTCGCCCGACGGTTTCCGAATCGGCTGGTCCACCCTCTCATCGAAGAGAGCTAATCGGCTTACTCTACGCTACTTACACAGCCAATACCCCTTGCGGAAAACAAAGAGGCGGAACAAACTGCATCGCCCCGCCTCCTGTTGTGCGTATATCATCGACCGGCTATTTGGTTTTCTGCCGGCTGTAAGTCAACTGCAATCGGATATGGTCCATGTCGATTTCGGCCAGAGCCGGAGCCGAGATGTAGGGAACTATGTCGGTCACCACCTCTTGCTCGTTGTACGAGTAGTAGTAATAGCTGCTACCCGACGATACGGTCTCGCTGTATACCGATACGGGTACGAGCACAATCTCCTCGTCGGCATCGGTAATTTCGGTACCCTGGCGCTTCTTCTCGATGACATCGTTCAGGAAGGTACGCAGCCCGGTAAAGCTATACTTGCGGGTATCGCTGTTGTATTCGGCATAGAACGAGCGTACGTTGTCGGCCAGCTCTTTCTTCTCGAAGAAGCTCTGGAGCTCGCTCTTCCGCACGAAGAGCAGGAATTGCGGCGGCTCGAGCTTGTAACTGCTCTTGGGCAGCTCTTTCAACGGGACTTCCAAAATGAGCGAATTGATGAGTCCCTGTATGGTAGAACCGCCAGCCCCTACCGACTCTTCGAACGAGCGGACAATCTCGCGTGTGGGGAAGTGCAGCAGCACATTCAAGCCCGCCGGAGCTTGCAAATAGACCCGACCGGCATCTATATTGCTCTGCAATGTGGGGTCTATCTCTAACCGAATATGATTGCCTGTGCTAATTTCGGGCGTTACGGCCATAAGGGTTTGGGTCGAAGCGTAGGTAGAGTCTTTATCGTTAATGACCGTGGTTTTGGTGTAGTGCAGGTTCATTACCGAGTTCTGCACATTCACCACACAACCGCTGCCGTACGAGGTCTTCACATAAAAACCGGGGAAATATTGGGTAAAGCGGCTGGGCGAAGAGAAGACAAGCGGATCGGTTTTGTACTTCTCGAAGAGCTGCTCGGCCATGGCATCGGGCAACTTCACCCGTATGGTCTTGTAGCCCAACTTAACCAGAGAATCGGGTAATCCCAGAAACGAAGCGTTGTAACTCTTCAAAGCGATGGGAGCGCTCTGTGCATTGTAATATTCGGCCGGATCGACACTGCTGTATACCGGCGATTTGAGCTGTTTCTCGAGCGGGTAGACACTCAACTGCATGGGGGCCAGCGAGTCGCCCGTAAACGACTCGGTGTTGTAGCTCAGATAGAGCACCAGCGAATCGAGACGGTCGACACCTACCGTATCGAAGGTAGAGGCCGACATAAACTGCGTGAGGAAATCGGTCTCCAACTTTCCGTAGCCGGGTATCGAAATACGCCCAATCAACTGGGTAATCGTGCGCCCCACCACGCTATCGTTGGGTATAGACTTGGCTGTTACCATCTTTTGGAAAGAGGAATCCACCACGATTTCGAGATCCGTATCGACTATCGACGAGCCTATCAGGCTGTTTTCGTCGCCACAGGAAGAGATGCCGATGCCTAAAGCAAAGACAAGAGCAACCGGCAAAAATCTAAAAACTTTCATTTCTATTTAGTAACTGACGTTATTCGTTCCCTACAATTTTACTGTAAAAGTCGTTATAGGCATCAATATAATTTTCGGGGTCCTGATATCCCAAGAAGGGGATATTCAGTTGCTGAACGTAATCGGTAACTTGAGAGTCGATGTGCTGGCTGGCCTGAATGACACCATCGCAATACTGCACGGCCAGCTTGTTGAGCATAACCGGGTCTACCGAATCGCCTACGGCGAAGGGGAGATCGCTATCCTGAATACCCTCGAGTTTCAATTTTTCGGCAAATCGAGGATCGAACGGAACTTTAAAATCATTGTCGTACAACGAGTAAATCACCTTGGCATCACGGAACGAGGGATCCTCGGCATAACTCTTCTTGATGTACAACGGAGCCAAGGCCGTAATCCAACCGTGACAGTGGATAATGTCGGGGGTCCACCGCAACTTCTTCACCGTCTCCATCACACCACGCACAAAGAAGATGCTGCGCTCGTCGTTATCGGGGCGCATGGCCTCTTCGGCCACCCCGTCGGCACTACGCTGAAAATAGTCGTCGTTGTCGATAAAATAGACCTGCATACGAGCCGATTGAATAGAAGCTACCTTGATGATAAGGGGGTGATCAGTGTCGTCGATGATCAAGTTCATACCCGACAACCGAATGACCTCGTGCAACTGATTACGACGCTCGTTAATAGACCCGTACTTAGGCATAAACGTACGAATCTCGTGCCCTCTATCCTGAATACCTTGCGGCAAATGGCGACATACATGGGCAATCTCCGATTCCGGCAAATAAGGAGTGATCTCCTGGGCAATAAATAGAACTTTGGCTTCTTTCATTCTACCTCTTTAAACTCGATTAGTTTTGCAAAGATAATAAAAAAAACGGCGGGAACCACGAAATATTAGAAGTATTAACAACAAAAAATCGTCAGACTTCCCATATTTTCCCCTCAACCCAAAATATTTAAGGCCACAATCCATAAAAAAGCTCTCTTTGATTTCGTCAATTGGGTTTTATTTGCTTCTTTTGCACGATTTTTTAACCAAAGTTCAATTATGAAAGTATTCACAACAATCGCCGAATTGCGCCAACAGCTCGATTCGGACAGGAATGCCGGTAAAACGATAGGACTTGTACCGACAATGGGCGCCTTGCACAACGGACATTTGCAACTGGTAAAGACCAGCGTCGCCAACAACGACGTGACGGTGGTGAGTATATTTGTCAACCCTACCCAATTCAACGATAAAAACGATTTGCGGCTCTACCCCCGCACGCTCGACAAGGATTGTCAGCTGCTCGAGTCGGTAGGCTGCACCTATGCCTTCGCCCCCTCGGTCGAGGAGATGTACCCGACCGAAGATACCCGTGTATTCAACCTGGGCCCCGTGGCCGAGGTGATGGAGGGTAAATATCGTCCGGGACACTTCAACGGCGTGGCCCAAATCGTGAGCAAACTTTTTGACATCGTGCGCCCCGACAATGCCTATTTCGGAGAAAAAGACTTCCAGCAGATTGCCGTCATCCGAGCCATGGCTGCCCAGTTGGGATACACCTTCAACATCGTGGCCGTGCCCATCGTGCGCGAGGCCGACGGCCTGGCTCTGAGCAGCCGCAACACCCGGCTCACCGAGTCGCAGCGAAGAAATGCCCCCAAAATAGCCGAGACTTTATTTAAAAGTCGTACCTTTGCAGCCGATCATTCGGTGAAAGAGACTATCGATGAAGTGGTCGCCACCCTCAACGCTATCCCCGAGATGCGCGTAGAATACTACGAGATTGTCGACGGAAACACGTTGCAACCCGTTGCCGACTGGAACGACTCGGACTATATCGTGGGTTGCATTACTGTATACAACGGAGAGGTGAGACTGATCGACAACATCGCTTATCGACGTCCCGAAAAATAACACATCAGAACCATGCTTATAGAGGTTGTAAAATCAAAAATTCACAGAGTAACCGTTACTCAAGCCGATTTGAATTACATCGGTAGCATCACGATCGACGAGGATTTGATGGACGCGGCAAACATCATTGCCAACGAAAAGGTCTCTATCGTCAACAACAACAACGGCGAACGATTCGAGACCTACGTCATCAAGGGCGAACGGGGTTCGGGCGTCGTATGCCTCAACGGAGCCGCCGCCCGCAAGGTACAACCCGGCGACATCGTCATCATCATGGCCTATGCCCTGATGACACCCGAAGAGGCTCGTGAGTTCACGCCGGCCGTCGTATTCCCCGACACCGCTACCAACAAACTGATATAACCGAATAACCTGCTTGCGAATGCCTGCCCGATTCGTCGAGTGGGCATTTTCGCTATATAACCCGACCAATACCCAACCTAACGACCTGCCTTATCGTATGTACAGCCGCAAAGATATCTGGAGCATCGCACTCCCCATCTTAGTCAGTCTATTTGTTCAAAACCTCATCAACATCACCGACACCGCCTTCATGGGCCGCGTGGGACAGGTCGAGCTGGGAGCCTCGGCTCTGGCCGGTGTGCTCTATCTGGCCTTCTACATGGTCACCTTCGGCTTCAGCACCGGGGCCCAGATACTCATGGCCCGGCGCAACGGCGAGGCGAAATATCAGGCACTGGGCCCCATCATGGGACAGGGCACCCTCTTTCTGGTCTTCTTCTCGATACTGCTCGTGGGGGCCTCGCTGGTGTGGACACCGCGACTGCTCGACCTGCTCATCTCATCGCCCGCCGTATGCAAGGCCGGCGAAGATTACATGGAGTACCGAATCTTCGGGCTGATATTCACCTCGATAGGAGTCATGTTCCGCGCCTTCTTCGTGGCCATCACCCGCACCCGCGTGCTCATGGTCAACGCCATCATCATGACCGTGGCCAACGTCGTGTTCAACTACATCTTTGTGTTCGGTAACTTCGGGGCTCCCCAGATGGGCATCGCCGGTGCCGCCCTGGGTTCGGTCCTGGCCGAAGCCTCGGCAGCGCTGCACTTCGTACTCTACACCTTCTTCTGCATCGACCGGGAGAAATACCAGCTCTCGCGGTTCGGATTCCAAGGCTTCGCACTCATCCGCGAGATACTCAACGTGTCGGTATGGAGCATGATTCTCTACTTCCTCACCATCGGCACCTGGTTTCTCTTCTTCGTAGCCGTGGAGCATCTGGGAGAACTGCCGCTGGCCATCTCGAACATCATACGCAGCACCTCTACCCTGCTCTTCATGCCTGTCAATGCCTTCGGGGCTACCGCCTGCACCCTCGTGAGCAACGCCATGGGGGCCCACCGGGCCGACGACGTGATGCCTATCGTGCGACGCATCATCAAGATGTGCTACACCATTGTGCTGCCGCTCATTATCCTGCTGTGCCTTTTCCCTCAATGGATTCTGCTCATCTACACCAACGACAGCGCACTCATTGCCAACTGCACGGCTTCGGTCTATGTCATGTCGGCCTACTATCTGCTGGCTCTGCCGGGTAACCTTCTGTTCCAGTCGGTATCGGGCACGGGCGACACCCGAATGGCCTTTCTCATCGAGATGGTCACTATCGTCTTCTACACCCTGGCCATCTATGTAATCATCGTGCAGCAACGCGTGGATATCTCGCTCTGCTGGACCGTCGAGTATATCTATTGGGGTTTCAAACTGATGCTTTCGGCTCTCTTCTTCAAGAAGGCTAACTGGAGAAACAAGAAGATATAAAGAGTTGACAGTTCTGGAATATTATTTATCTGAGTTAAATGGAATAACATTATATCCTTGTTCATTCGCAAACTGAATAACCGGAGCAATATTAGAAATTCCCCATTGAGTACAGACAACAAATATCACACCATCGAGACTTTGCAAGCGATCTTCTTCTGCCATAAAATAACGCGGTTCATTCGCTTTTGAAAGTCGCTCAATCGTCCCAAAGGAGTCTTGTCGAAGTGGATTCAATATTCCAACATATTCATGATATGTTTTAGGATTATTCTTCACGAATAGGCGTACAACTTCCAATACAAATCTATTTTTCGGTAACGGTTTTCCTCCTAAGATACTGTAACGAGTCCTATCTCTATTCTTCCTATCACCCGTACTTACACCAAGAATTTTAGGAGTCACCTCTATACTTTGATTTCTGACAGAAGGACTCACATTCAAAGTAATCTGTTCAAGGACAGCATCAGCCCACTCCAATGAATATCCACTGTGCGTATATTTTTCTTTCAATAATTCTTTAAAAATCGAGCCCTTTTCATCAGATAAAATTTTTTGAACCTCTGCTTGAATTTGATTTTGCTCATCTAAGCGAGCCTTCTGTTTTTTACAAAATTCTACCAAATGCTGCAGTCTAAAGTTATCTCGAGAAAAGAGTTCTACAAATTGAGATCCAATAGGGTTATCCTCTACTATTTCTATCGAGCAAACACATTCAGGATATTGCTGTGTAGATACATCGTCATAATATATGCGTATATCATCCCCCACATAAATACCAATAGGAACTTGATGTTTCAGCAATCTCATATACGAAAATAATTGCTTCTCATCTTCCGGTTGCAAGACATGGCCAGGGCGCTTTATTTCTATTACAAATTGCTCTATCCCATCTTGTAAAGCGACAACATCTGCATATTTTTTCTCATGCCCAACTTGTATCACATTTTGAGTCGAGATTTCTTTTTTTGATTTTTTCCAACCAAGAAGTCTCATGCAATTAACAAATGCCTCCTCATACTCTTTCTCCAAAGCATTGTTAAATATACAACTCTTCAATTCATAACATATTTCATTCCAAGTATCATTCATATTCTCTTTCAAAATTTTTATTTCTACAAATCGTCGATGGCCGACTTTCGCACAGCCTGGCTATTCTCCTTATCCTGATAGACCAGTTGCGCAAAGCAGTAGAGCCCCTCTCGCTGTTCTATACTGAGAGTGATGTCACCCTCGTCCGTTGAAAACCGGGTGACATACTTGCAACCGCCTCTACTAACCGAATGCATGAGGTAGGTCTCCTCGCCAGTATTCCCCAAATAATCGGTAAACCGCTCGACACACGACACGGGCCGGCCATACTTCTCGACCAGCATCTCCTTCAAAGTCTTGTAGTCGCCATACAGATTTTTCCACTGGTCCTGAATGGGGAAACAGACGGTTATCCGGGAGACCAGGTCTTGGTTGTCGAGCGTAGAGACATAGACCTCGCACTGCTTGAACCCGGCAAAGTCACCCTCGAGACGATGAATCTCGTCTTGTCGCCCCGAAGTCACCTCGAAGCCTTTGCTCTGCATGCGCGAGAGAAACTGCGCCAGAGACCCGTCGATAGGTACGCCTTTGAATTTCAAGTGTGTGCTTTGTTCCATAGCCACCGAGTCGGCCGTAGTATCGACCTCGACCGGCTCCAAAGCCCTATTCTTATTCTTATCGTCGGGTTCGCTCTTCCACACATCAGCAATCCGAAGACACAGCAATACCAACACGACAACAAGGAGAAATGTGAAGAATTTTTTCATAACACAATCGATTAAAATCAAAGTCTCGTCGGCCTACCCCACCCCGACTATCGGCAAGGCCCCCATCCAGAGGGTGCGGCAGGCTTGTAAATCATTGACAATAATAGCAAATTTTTTCTAATTTCCACCCCTATCATGCAAAATAATTGCGCGCCCCACGCGACTTTCGCAACGGGTCGGAGAGAAACGTATGTTATTCTTCGGTTTTTATTCGCATATTCCGCCGATTTTGAGTAATTTTGCACCGATTTATCCATCAGTGTAAAAATTTTTGTTTGAAAAACTATGTTCGAAAACCTGAGTGAAAGACTGGAACGGTCTTTTAAAATATTGAAAGGAGAAGGCAAAATCACCGAAATCAACGTGGCCGAGACGCTGAAAGATGTGCGCCGTGCGCTGCTCGATGCCGATGTCAACTACAAAGTGGCCAAGCAATTCACCGATACCGTAAAGGCGAAGGCGCTGGGACAGGATGTACTCACCGCCGTAAAGCCGGGGCAGTTGATGGTGAAGATCGTACACGACGAACTGGCTGCCCTGATGGGAGGCGAAACGGCCGACCTCAACCTGTCGCAAAATCCGTCGATTATCCTCATGTCGGGTTTGCAGGGTTCGGGTAAGACCACATTCTCGGGCAAGCTGGCCAAGATGCTGAAATCGAAAAAGGCCAAACGCCCCTTGCTTGTGGCTTGCGACGTGTACCGTCCCGCCGCTATCGAGCAGTTGAAGGTGCTGGGCGAGCAGATTGACGTACCGGTCTATACCGAGCCCGACAGCAAGGATGCCGTGAGCATCGCCGCCAATGCCGTGAAATATGCCAAAGAAAACCACTTCGACCTGGTCATCGTCGATACCGCCGGCCGGTTGGCCATCGACGAGCAAATGATGAACGAAATCGAGGCCATCAAGAAGAAGATAAACCCCACCGAAATTCTGTTCGTGGTCGATGCCATGACCGGTCAGGATGCCGTCAACACCGCCAAGGAGTTCAACGACCGCCTCGACTTCAACGGCGTGGTTCTGACCAAACTCGACGGCGATACCCGCGGTGGTGCCGCCCTCTCTATCCGCACGGTAGTCGACAAGCCCATCAAGTTTATCGGTACCGGCGAGAAGCTCGAAGCCATCGACTACTTCCACCCCGCCCGTATGGCCGACCGTATCCTGGGCATGGGCGATATCGTTTCGCTGGTTGAGCGGGCTCAGGAGCAATACGACGAAGAGGAGGCCAAACGGCTGCAAAAGAAGATTGCCAAGAACCAGTTCGACTTCAACGACTTCCTCAGCCAGATACAGCAAATCAAGAAGATGGGTAACCTCAAAGACCTGGCCTCGATGATTCCGGGTGTGGGCAAAGCCATCAAGGATATGGACATCGACGACAACGCCTTCAAGAGCATCGAAGCCATCATCTACTCAATGACCCCCAAAGAGCGCAGCAACCCCGAGCTGCTCAACGGCAGCCGCCGCCAGCGCATCGCCGCCGGTAGCGGCACCTCCATCCAGGAGGTGAACCGACTCATCAAGCAGTTTGACCAGACGCGCAAGATGATGCGAATGGTTACCCAGAACAAGGGCGCCATGATGAAAGGATTCAGACGGAAATAAGAAAACATACATTATCAACCATGAAACTGCCGGATATACTCTCACTACAACGACCGATTGCCCCCTAGGCAAATAGAGAGTGTGTCCGGCAGTTTTTATATAATCTCTAATGCTTATGCAACTAATCGACGGAAAAGCGGTGGCCGACCGCATCAAACAAGAAATTGCCCAGGAGGTTGCCGACATCTGCAATGCCGGCGGCAAACGCCCCCACCTGGCAGCCGTCCTGGTAGGACACGACGGCGGTAGTGAAACCTATGTAGCCCACAAGGTAAAAGCCTGCGAACAGTGTGGATTCAAATCGACACTCGTCCGCTACGAAAGCGACGTGACCGAAGAGGAGCTGCTGCGCAAGGTCGACGAACTGAACAACGACCCCGACATCGACGGTTTCATCGTGCAACTGCCTCTGCCCAAACACATCTCGGAACAGAAGGTAATCGAGGCCATCGACTACCGCAAGGATGTAGACGGCTTCCACCCCGTAAACGTGGGCCGCATGTCTATCGGCCTGCCCTGCTTCGTATCGGCTACCCCGGCCGGAATCATGGAGCTGCTGGCCCGCTACAACATCGAGACCAAGGGCAAACACTGCGTGGTGCTGGGCCGCAGCAACATCGTGGGTAAACCCGTGGCTACCCTGATGATGCAGAAGACCTACCCGGGCAACGCCACCGTAACCGTATGCCACAGCGCTACCCCCAACATCAAGGAGATATGCCGCACGGCCGACATCATCATCGCCGCCCTCGGCTCGCCCGAGTTTGTCACGGCCGATATGGTGAAAGAGGGTGCCGTTATCATCGACGTAGGTACCACCCGTGTTCCCGACGCCACGAAGATGTCGGGCTTCAAGCTCACCGGCGACGTGAAGTTCAGCGAGGTTGCTCCCCTCTGCTCCTACATCACCCCCGTACCCGGCGGCGTAGGGCCCATGACCATCGTATCGCTCATGCGCAACACCCTGCTGGCCGGCAAGAAAGCCATTTACCAATAAGACCTTCGGGCCATGACTGGGCTTGTCACCTTTTTAGCACCGCTTTTGTTAGGGCAAACTCCGGTAGTTCCCGCTACCGAAGTTTCCCTGCTTTTTGCGGGCGATGCCATGCAGCACCAGGCCCAGATTGCCTCGGCCCGCACCAGCGAGGGCTATGACTACTCGGGCTGTTTCGAGCTGATTGCCCCCGAGGTTTCAGCGGCCGATTATGCCGTGGTCAATCTCGAAGCCCCCACGGGAGGCGCTCCCTACACGGGCTACCCCTGCTTCTCGGCCCCCGACGAGTTTCCCGCCGCCCTGCAACAGGCGGGTTTCGACCTCTTCCTCACCGCCAACAACCACTGCCTCGACCGCCAGTCGCGTGGAGCCCGGCGCACGCTGCAACGGCTCGACTCCCTCGGCGTCGACCACATAGGCACCTACGAGTCCGACCGTTCGCTCGAGCGTTTCCACCCCTTTGTCACCAACATCAAGGGCATACGCATCGCCTTTCTCAACTACACCTACGGCACCAACGGCTTCACCCCCACCCCGCCCCTCATCGTCAACTACATAGACCGGGCACGCATCAAGCACGACATTCGCCGGGCCCGGGAGCTCCAGGCCGAACTGATTGTGGCCTGCCTGCACTGGGGCAACGAATACCAACTGCTGCCCAACGCCACACAAAAGGAGCTGGCCGACCTGCTGGTCGACGAGGGGGTGCAACTGGTCATCGGGGCCCACCCGCATGTGATTCAACCCATGGAGCTGCGCTGCGACAAGCAGGGCAATCCACAGGCGCTGGTCGTCTATTCGCTGGGCAACTTCATCTCCAACATGAAGACGCGCGACACCGTGGGCGGAGCCCTGGTAAAAGTGACCGTGGCCCGCGACCCGATAAACCGGGTGGTACTGAAGTCGGCCCAGTATACGCTGGTCTATACCCGCCGACCTGTCACAGCGGTCGACCCCTTCGTGGTCGTTCCGGCAGAACAGGAGGTGCAGGCTCACCCGCAACGCCCCCACCTGAAGGGTTTCCTGCAGAAGGCTCGCGAAATCTTCTCGCGCTACAATCGGGGTGTAAAGGAATATTTTATAAAGACACGCGACTAATTAAATACCAGGGCGGGAAGTGCACATTCGATGCCCATAGACCCCGCATCAAGTGCGGGGTGACAAACCGGTCATTCCACACTGCGACGCGGAATCCAGAAATATCCCGGACGGGATATATACACGTAAGGAAAGGTAAACAATCCCCCAAAAAATCTTATCTACTTACACCCGTCGATATACTCGATAATCGCCTCCTTGTCGTCGGGCGAGAACCAGTGCATGTCGGGGTCCTTCTTGTACCAGGTCACCTGCTTTTTGGAGTAGACCCGGGTATTGCGTTTAATCTTCTCGATGGCCTGGTCGAGGGTCATCGTTCCGTCGAAACAGGCAAACAGCTCCTTATACCCCACGGTATTGAGCGAATTGAGGTGACGGAGGGGATAGACCCGACGGGCCTCGTCGAGCAGGCCGTCGGCCATCATCTGTTCGGTGCGGCGGGCAATGCGGTCGAACAGCTCTTCGCGCGGGCGGATAAGTCCGATTTTCACGATACGGAAGGGGCGCTGCTTCACCTGCCGGGTGCGCAGGTCGCTATATCGGCCGCCCGTCTGGCGGCAAATCTCAATAGCATGAATCACCCGCTTGTGGTTCTTCAAGTCAACCTCGCCGTAGTAGACCGGGTCGCGCTCGCGCAACTCCTCGCACAGAGCCTCGAGCCCCACGCGGTGGTAGTGCTCCAGCACCTCGCGGCGCACCTCGTCGGTTATGGTAGGAATCTCGTCTATTCCCTTGCACACGGCATCGATATACATCATGGAGCCCCCGGTGAGCAGCACATAAGCGTGCTCTTGAAACAGCGTGTCGAGCAGGCGCAGCACCTCCTCCTCGTAGCACGAGGCGCTGTAATAGTCGGTCAAGGCCAGCTGCCCCACGAAATAGTGCTTGACCCGGGCCAGCTGTTCGGCCGTGGGGGCCGCCGTACCGATGGGAATGTCGCGGTAGAACTGCCGGCTGTCGGCCGAGATGATAGGCGCACCGTAGTGCTCGGCCAGCTGCAGGCTGAGTTCGGTCTTTCCCACCCCCGTGGGACCGGTAAGTACAAGGAGGGTTCCTGCCATAAGTGAAGGATTGATATAAAAAGACCGACGAAACAGCCGGGCCTACCACTGGTACCTCATGCTGCTTCGTCGGGATAAAACGGTTTGTTACTTCTCGGCTGCCATGCGGGCGATCTGTACAATCACCTCGGTGGCTTTCTCCATCGACTGGATGGGCACGAACTCGTAGCGTCCGTGGAAGTTGAGGCCGCCGGCGAAGATGTTGGGGCAAGGCAGACCCTTGAACGACAACTGGGCACCGTCGGTACCGCCGCGCACCGGTTTCACCATGGGCACCACATCGACGGCACGCATGGCATCGGAGACGAGGTCGACAATGTGCATCACCGGCTCTACCTTCTCGCGCATGTTGTAGTATTGGTCAGAGATTTCGATGCTGGCACAACCGGGGAACTCGTTGTTGATTTTGCGGGTGAGGTGCTCGAGCTCCTTCTTGCGGCGCTCGAAGCGGTCGCGGTCGTGGTCGCGAATGATATAGGTGAGCACCGTTTTCTCGACATTGCCCTCGAACGAAATGAGGTGATAGAAACCCTCGTAGCCTTCGGTATGCTCGGGCGTCTCCCAGCGGGGCAGCATGATGGCATACTGGTTGGCGATACGTATCGAGTTGATCATCTTGTGCTTGGCATAGCCCGGATGTACGTTGCGGCCCTTGAAGGTAACGCGGGCTACGGCGGCGTTGAAGTTCTCATACTCCAGCTCGCCAATCTCGCCACCGTCCATCGTGTAGGCCCATTCGGCACCGAAAGCCTTCACGTCGAACTTGTGAGCCCCCTTGCCAATCTCCTCGTCGGGGTTGAAGGCCACCCGTATCTTGCCGTGCTTGATTTCGGGGTGGGCCAACAGGTACTCCATGGCCGTTACAATCTCGGCCACACCGGCCTTGTCGTCGGCACCGAGCAGTGTCTTGCCATCGGTCACAATCAGGTCTTGCCCTACGTAGTGCAGCAGTTCGGGAAACTCCGACGGCTTCAGCACCACATCCTCCTCGGCACACAGCACAATATCGGCACCGCCGTAGTTCTTGACAATGCGGGGCGACACGTGGCGGCCCGACATATCGGGGCTCGTATCGAGGTGGGCGATAAAGCCGATTACCGGCACCTTCTTGTCGGTGTTGGCAGGCAACGTGGCCATCAGATAGCCGTTATCGTCGAGGGTCACCTCGGTAAGGCCTATCTGCTTCAGCTCTTCGGCCAAAGCCTGGGCAAAGACCATCTGCCCCGGCGTACTGGGAGTCATATTGGTAAGCTCGTCCGACTGGGTATCGAAACTTACATAGTGGAGAAAACGATCTACTAAATTCATCGTATATGTTTTTATTGGTTTTTCTTTCCGGTTCATGGTCCGATGGATTCGTCCAACAGACGAACAAAGGTAAAAATTTTTTTTCGTACATTTGCACTACCGCATTCAAAAGTAGAGCGTATGGCCAAAAAGAAAAAAAAGAGGAAAAAATCGTCGTCGAGCCAGAGGAGCAGCCTCAAATCGCTGCTACTGCTGCTACTCATTGCCGGCGGACTGTGGTACCTCATCCAGCACGCCGACTCGTCGTCGGTAATCTCGGAGGTCACCCGCTCAGACCGGGCCCACATCGAGAAGGCCGAACTGGCCTGCACCCCGGCCGGCCGCCCCTCGCAGATACTCTACCGCACGGGATATACCACCTCGTACAACCGGCAATGGAAGCTGCCCAACTGGGTGAGCTATGAACTGCTGCGCAACGAAACGCAGGGCGAGGTATCGCGCAGCGACCGATTTGTGAGCGACCCCGACGTGAAGGGTACCCCGGCCGACACCCGCGACTACACCCGCAGCGGATATGACCGGGGCCACATGGCGCCCGCCGGCGACATGAAGTGGAGCGAACAGGCCATGGACGAGTCGTTTCTGCTCTCGAACATCTGCCCCCAGGCCCCGGGCTTGAACCGCGGCCGCTGGAAAGAGCTGGAAGAGCTCGTGCGCGAATGGGCCCAGCGCGACAGTGCCCTGCTCGTGGCCTGCGGACCCATCGTGAGCGACTCGCCACGCACCATCGGGCACAACCGCATAGCCGTGCCCGACCGCTACTACAAGGTAGTAGCCGCCCCCTATGTCGACCCGCCGCGAGGCATCGCCTTCCTCTTCGACAACAGCGACGAACAGCCCCGCATGCGTGCCCTGGCCGTGACCATCGACAGCGTGGAAAAATTAACCGGGATAGATTTCTTCTACAATCTGCCCGACAGCATAGAAACCCCGATAGAAAGCAAGTTATGGATCGAAACATGGAACCTGAACTGAATACCCCCCTGCCCCAAGATACCATTTGTGCCGTCTCTACCGCTCCCGGCCGAGGCGGCATCGCCGTCGTTCGCGTGAGCGGCCCCGAGGCCGTCGCCATCACCGACCGCATATTCCATGCCCCCACCGGCAAACCGCTGGCCGAGGCCCGCCCCAATACCGCCCACTACGGCACCATCGCCGACGAGGCGGGCCACACCCTCGACGACGTCATCGCCACCCTCTTCGTCGCCCCCCACTCCTTCACCGGCGAAGATACCGTCGAAATCTCGTGCCACGGCTCCATCTACATACAACAGCAAATCGTGGCCCTGCTGCTGCGCCAGGGCTGCCGGCTGGCCACCCCCGGCGAGTTCACCCGCCGCGCCTTCACCAACGGCAAGCTCGACCTGTCGC
Organism: Barnesiella sp. An22; assembly: GCF_002159975.1. Taxonomy (GTDB): domain Bacteria; phylum Bacteroidota; class Bacteroidia; order Bacteroidales; family Barnesiellaceae; genus Barnesiella; species Barnesiella merdigallinarum. Next base: position 15,236 of record NZ_NFJR01000021.1, read on the forward strand.
AAGCCGAAGCCGTGGCCGACCTCATCGCCTCCACCTCGGCTGCCTCGCACCACCTGGCCATCCAGCAGATGCGTGGCGGGTTCAGCCGCGAGCTCGCCCGCTTGCGCGAGCAACTGCTCACCTTCGTATCGCTCGTCGAACTCGAACTCGACTTCAGCGAAGAGGAGGTAGAGTTTGCCGACCGCCAGAAACTCACCGACCTGGCCCGCGAAATCGAGCGCGTCATCAAGCGCCTCTCCGACTCGTTTAGCCTCGGCAACGCCATCAAAAACGGTGTCCCCACCGCCATCATCGGCGAGACCAACGCCGGCAAATCGACCCTGCTCAACCGCCTCGTCAAGGAAGACCGCGCCCTCGTCTCCGACATCCACGGCACCACCCGCGACGTCATCGAAGACACCGTCGTGCTGCAAGGCATCACCTTCCGCTTCATCGACACCGCCGGCATCCGCGAGACCCACGACACCATCGAGAGCATGGGCATCGAGCGCACCTTCCAGAAACTCGACCAGGCCACCATCGTCATCTGGCTCATCGACGCCACCCACGCCCCGCAAGAGATCGAGGAGCTCTCCCGGAAGATACTCCCTCGCTGCCGCGGCAAGCACCTCATCATCGCCTTCAACAAAGTCGACAAAATCGACGACACCACCCGGCAGCAACTCACCCGACTGTACGAGCGCCTCACCCACGAGATGACCGACACCGCAATGATATTTCTCTCGGCGTCGCACAACCAGAACATCGACGTCCTCGAGTCGATGCTGGTCGATACCGTCAACCTGCCCCAGGCCGGCGAAAACGACGTAATCGTCACCAACGCCCGCCACTACGAAGCCCTCATGCACGCCCACGATGCCATACTGCGCACCCTTGACGGCTTGCAAACCGGCCTCTCGGGCGACTTCCTTGCCCAAGACATCCGCGAATGCATGCACTACCTGGGCGAAATCACCGGCCAAATCTCGACCGACGAAATCCTCGGTACCATCTTCTCCAAATTCTGCATCGGTAAGTAAATACTTGATTATCAAATAGTTAAATCAATTACAATCGATTAGTATGGCGCTCTTTACGGGCGCCTTTTTTGTTGCTCAAGTATCGTTGATAATCGTTGCTAAGCCTTTTTACGCCATTTTTTGTACCTCCTGTGTACCTCACCACGAAAATCCGAGGATTATCGTTGGCAAGGTCGTGGAGAAATGAGACGCTGTGAGACACAGTGATACGCAGAGATACAGTTTTGGCGAAATAAAAAGATAAATGAAATGGCTAGTAACATCAACATTCAGAAAAAATGTGAGTGGTGTGGCAAATTATTTATTGCCCACAAAATCTCGACACGATGCTGTTCGCGTCGTTGTGCTAACCTTGCCTACAAAGAAAAAACAAGGCAAAAGCGTGTTAGCGAATTTCAAACAATGGTCAATCAGCAAATCGAAAAAGAAAATTGCATTGACAAGGATTTCTTCACCCCAAGCGAAGCTGCAAAGTATATCGGTATCAGCAGGGCTACCTTTTATAGGTATCTAGAAACTAACCTGATAAAATCGGTTCAGTTAAAGAGAAAAACTATTATCAGGAAACGAGACATCGAGGCTCTGTTTGATAATGCTTCTCCTTACAAAAAACATATATCAAGATCCAAGCAGAGCATCACCGACTTCTACACCACAGCTGAAGTCAAGGGAAAGTATGGCGTAAAGGATTCCTGGATATTTCATATAGCTAAAGAGCATAATATCCCCAGGACATTTAACCGTGGTAAAACCTATTGGAGCAAAAAGCATATTGATGACTACTTTGCAAAGAAAGCTCCCGATCCTGAGATTAAGGAATGGTACAGCACACAAGACATGCAAGAGAAGTTCGGCATGACGCTAACGGCCATCTATTCTTTTGTATCAAAGAATGCCATTCCCAAAAAGAAAGTCGGCATCATGGTGTACTACTCCAAGAAGCATGTGGATATTGCCAAAGGTCTCATAGCTCCCGAAGAGCCCAAATACTACACCATTGCCGAAGCGATGGAGCGATTCAATCTGACACGGGACCAACTCTACCATTATGTGAAATACCATAATATTCCCCGTATCAAAGTCGGTAAATATACCAAGATTCTGCGGGCAGAGCTGGACAAGTTCTTTGAGCCTCCAAAGATAGAATGAGCCGAAAGTTATTTTCTGGTGATAAATACCACCATCAGAACACTTATTTTATTTGCAACAAAAACAAGTATTAATCAAAAAACAATATAGCTATGACACTTACATGCACCAACGTGACTTTGAGACAAAAACCATTGCGTAACGACCGTATATCTCTTTATCTGGATTATTATCCGGCCATCCGCAATCCTTATACGATGAAGATGAGTCGCCGGGAATTCCTCGGCATCTATATCTATGCCAAGCCCAAGAACGAGCAGCAAAGAATGTTCAATCAGGATATGCTGAACAAGGCAGAGGCAATTCGCTGTATTCGTGTCCAGTCGCTTATCAATGAAGAATTCGGGTTTCTGGACAAGAACAAGCAAAAGGTAGATTTCCTTGCCTACTTCCGGACAAAGGCACGGGAAAAGTATGAGAAATGGGATTGTGTTTACAATCACTTTGAGAAATTTGTCGGCGGTAAATGTACCTTTGGCGATATCACCGTAGAACTGTGCGAGAAGTTCAGGGATTACTTGCTCAAATGCAAACAGATCAATCATCCCAATGCCTATATCTCACGCAATTCGGCAGCCGGTTATTATTCGACGTTCCGTGCCTTATTGAAAATAGCCTATAAAGAAAAGATGTTGCGCGAGAACTTGAACGACTTTCTGGAAAAGATTGAATGGAAAGAGGTCAAGAAAGAGTATCTGACACTTGATGAAGTCAAGAAACTGGCCGCTACTCCGTGTAAGATTCCAGTCTTAAAACAGGCCTCCCTGTTTGCCTGCATGACAGGCCTCCGTATCAGTGATATTCTGAAGTTGGACTGGCGTGACTTTGAAGTCGGTCCGGATCAAGGCTACTATATTCGTATCTGTACTGAAAAGACAGAAACCGAGGCCACCCTCCCCATCAGTCAGGAGGCACTGGAGTTGTGTGGCGAATGGGGCACCGGAAAAGTCTTCAAAGGCTTAACCCGCTCCATGACCCATCATCCCTTGAAACAGTGGATTGCCGAAGCTGGAATCAGAAAGCACATAACCTTCCACTGCTTTAGGCATTGCCTTTTTCCTTATTTATTGAAAATGAAAGGCTTATAAGAATATTCTTTTTAAGGGATAACGATTTAGAAACGAGTAAACTTCTTCAAGTTGCCAGATTTTTCATAAATGAAAGAACGGTTATCTTAATTTTCAAAGATATAAAAATTCTCTATCATAACAAAATAATATGATAAGAAAGATTCGGTGGATAATATTCGAACTATACAAGTACTATATATTTACCTTCTTATATATGCTAATGATAAGCTCCATTTTGTACATACTTCAATCTATCTGTTTTAATCTATTTGCATTTTATGCTATTAACTATAGTGTAGCATTAATTTATGGGAGAGTTTAAAGAAAAAGTCCTTTGCTCAAAACACATACAACTTAGGAGGGTGTCAAAACTAAAATGACTACTCCCCAAAGTTACAGATTGTAGCTATAATACTAAAAAGGGACGTATCATAACTCGATACAGAGCTTCTGGTAGTGTAAAATAAACTGTGTCACGCATTATTTCCTATTAGAAAACTCATCGGTCGGGGAACGGCCAGCGCCAAGGGGCGGGACCACCCGTCCCGACGAGCGTAAAATTACAATAATTTAAACCGGTCTCCAAACTTTATGGCGAGTTGTTGTGAGATTGTAGCTCAATTAGCCAATGGCATGGTTCACTTTTTCCGTATGTTGCGGTATGCAAGATAAACCAGTTTTTCAAGGGCCGTATCCGACGGGAACACACCCTTATTTTTTGTTACCTTACGGATCTGGCGGTGATATCCTTCAACGGTATTTGTAGTATATATAAGCTTACGGATAGCCGGAGTGTACTGGAAGTATTCGGAGAGTTTATCCCAGTTGTCCTGCCATGACCTGATGACGATAGGATACTGTTCTCCCCATTTCTCTTCCAACTTGAGGAGTTCATTTTCTGCGGATTCTTTATTTACAGCCTGATAGACACATTTCAAATCCTTCAGAAACTCCTTTTGATTTTTGGAGCCAACATACTTGATGGAATTACGTATCTGATATACGACACAAAGCTGTACGGCTGTATTGGGATAAACACTTTGGATTGCTTCAGGGAAACCTTTCAAGCCGTCTATACAGGCAATAAGAATATCTTCAACTCCACGGTTTTGGAGGTCTGTCAGAACACTGAGCCAGAAGTTTGTTCCTTCATTTCTTGATATATACATTCCGAGCAGCTCCTTATGTCCTTCTCTGTCGATACCCAACACATTATAGATTGCACGTGTAACAACACAGCCACGTTCATCCGTTACTTTGTAATGGATGGCATCCATCCAGACTATAGGATAGACAGAATCAAGTATGCGTGATTTCCATGCCTTTATTTCCGGAAGTACACGGTCTGTAATGGCGCTGATTTTATCAGCCAAGACACGGTTACCAAGATTCTCTTCCATCCAGTCACTGATTTCGCGTGTGCTGTTACCAAGAGCATACAGGCCGATTATACGGTCTGCAACACCCTCTGCCAGAATTGTCTCACGCTTCTTGATGAACTGTGGATCAAAACTTGAATTACGGTCACTGGGAGTGGAAACGGTTACCTCGCCCAATGGAGTCTGGACCTGTTTCTGCATTTTCCCGTTACGACGGTTACCCGTCTGACGTTCTTCTTCTGTAAGATGTGCATCCATTTCACCTTCCAAAGCTGCATTCAGGATACTTTCTAATAAAGGAGCAAAAGCGCCGTCTTTACCTAACAAGGGCTTGCCCGCTTTTAACTGTTCAATAGCCTTGTTCCTGATACTTTCAAAATCAAATTCTTATTTCATAAAAAACTGTGTTAGCAAAGTTAATATTTTATTTTACTCTTTGCTGACACAGTTTAATTTACATCCTCGAGCTTCTTGATACAACCCATTCTTTAGTCTTTTAGGATGTTCAAATTATTAATTAAAAAAGATGAGTTTTGACACTACATTTGTATAATGAATTTAATACAAAACGAACTGAGTATTAGCTTTTCTAACTAATAGATTCCCATTTAAATCCTGAATCTCAACATCAAAAGAACAATAATTAGAGCGATTCGCAGCTGCATATAGCCATTGATATGGGACAAATATCCACCAATCACTCCAAGTACTGCTTTCATAAGTAGCCCTGCTCGTTGCAGAAGATGAAATATGACCTCCGAACATATTAATTAGTCTTGTTGTATTATCATTTAAATAAAAGAAGACACAATATTTGACAGTCTTTCCAAGCATACCATTAACCGTTAGATTTATATGAATCCTCATTCCTTTGCTCATTCCGTTAAAGATATTGTGTTCTACCCATAAATTGTTTATAACAGCAGATGGACCTTTTTTGCCACTTTGGGTTATATCTATTCTGACTTCCTTGTTACCTGCTTTTATTTTCATATAATCAGAACGCTCACTTCTACTAGTATTAGCTTCACACCTCAAAGTGAATGAACTTGAAGACTTATTCTGTACCGAACACCAACTAGGAATTCCCCATGTTGTCCATTCATTTGCATCAGTGCTGACATAAAAGGTTTCAGTTCCTCCATATTCAGAAAAACTTGTTGATACAGATGTCTTATTATCTACTGTAAGCTTGGTTGCCTCATTTTCTCTTTTATAAAGTGTGACATTTGTTGTATAAAGGCGATTACCGTTGTACCATAATTCATATTTGTAGGTACCTGGAATATACGTACCACCATTTTTATTACCCCAGCCACTCATGCTTATCCATGTCGTATTTGGATGTATGGTGAAACTGTTAGAGTAGGTGTAACCTGAAGGTGAACTATCCCCAGTCATTAATGTTCCATTGGGAGTATACATTTTACAATAAAATGTGATGTATTTCGAAGAAGAAGCCAAACTGGAAATATAAAACTTTGGTCTCAAATATTTGATATCAGAGGCATAAAGCGTACTACCATACTCATTTATAATATCACCTTCATTATTAACATTCGCAAATACTACTCTGTTAATATTAATATAACCTTTTGAAGCATTTTTATTTTCCCTATCACGTTCTTCTTGTTCTCGTTGTCTACTATTTTCTGCCTCCCTTTGTCTTTCAATCTCATTTTCTCGATTGCGACGCTCCTCTTCCTGTTGTTTTTTTCTACATTGAGCAATCCTTTGATCCAAATCATTATTATCGGGTTTATCAGGACACGACTTTGCAGCCGTAAATGCTTTTATTGCATTCTCATATTGACCTTTATTATAATATGATATACCCCTGTTTCGTGTTTCATTATAACACGAAGTTTGGCCATACATCACAATAGACAACATGGATAATATTATTAAACCAATAATTTTTTTCATACCTAAATTTATATGACTTGCACAGTCGTTGTGTATATTGCTTTCTTATTATACCAAATCTCAACAGTATATGTACCTTTTTCATAATTAGGGGTGTCATTCCCCCATCCACCAAGCCCTATATTATTACTTCCAGGAGAAACCCAAATGCTTTCTTTATATGAATATCCTGCTGGGGAGGTTGCCCCTTTCTTTACGCTTCCATCTGGGTTGATGATTTTTATATACAAATCTTTATACTCTGATTCTTGCAAAAGTCCCTTATAATATAATTTAGGGCACAAATAAAGAAGCTTTTTTGAGTAAAGTGTCGCACCATAATCATCTATAATTTTAGAATCTTTGGTTGTATTTGCGAATTTGCAATCCGTGATATACATATACGCTGTGTTTTTTTTTACATTTTCAAATTCTTGTGTTATGGACTCATCATTCCACAATGACAAAGCTAGTTGATAAAACTCGATAGCCTTTTGGTAGTCTCCAAGATTCTCAATCTGCATTCTCGCAGCTTCAGCCCAAGCATTAGCAACCTCAGAAAGTTTAGAATCCAATGGTTCTTTTAATTGTGCAGCTTTATTATAGAACTCTGGTTGTATTGAGGCATATTCTTTTTCTAATCCAACAATTTCCGAATAAGATTGTTTTGCATTGAGGAGTGCTTGAGTATTATTCCCATCTCCTTGTTTTGTATACTTAGAACATTGACTGACCAAATTTGTATATGTTTCATTATGCGATTTCGCCTCTTTCAATTCTGCACTTTCATGGAAAAACCCAAAATATATTATTAAACAAGCCGCGATTGTCACAATAGAATACCAAAGTGTGTTGATAGACTTTCGTTTTGGTTTAGACTCCGGTTTGGATACTTCCTTTTTTACCGTACCATTGACCGATGACGTTGAGGAGCCTTGTCTTTGTGTAGCTCTTGGGTCATATATTGAATCAACAGGGTGTCTTTTTAGTTGATCATCGTAATACGTAACCTTTTTAGCAGCAATTTGTTCTATCTCATGAGCCTTTACACGTTTCCACGGCTCTTTCTCAAGACAACGATGCATGATATCGTTCAAATCTTCTGACCATCCTCCTTCTAAGTCTGGCATTTCTGCACCGTTCTTAAGCATAATTCCTCCCATACCTGAAAAAGGAAGTTCTCCTTCTGCCAATTCATAGATAGAAGCCCCCAATGACCATATATCACTTGCAAGTATTGGGGTTGGTTGTTTTGAGAATCGCTCAGGACCCATATAGGCTGTTGCACCAGCTTCTACGGCTCTCTTGGATTGAGATCTCAAGGTATTCCTAACTTTCTTACTAATTCCAAAGTCTGTAATCATGAAAGTACCATCAGAATCAATTAAGACATTGTCAGGTTTAATATCTTGATGTACAATTGGATCTGGTTCTAAATTATGAAGATACGCCAAACCAGAGGACACATCCCGAATAAAAGCCCATATTAACCTTTCATTTTCCATGGAGGGTTTTAATTTCCCAACCAAGTTGGCAACAGAACCTTTAGCACAATACTTCATTGTTAGATATGGTCTACTTTGCCACACATCATATTGCTCTGTTACTAACAAATTTTTATGTATCAGCCCTGAAGCAATCTTATATTCTTCTAAAAATTCATCACAGCCCTGTCTATTCAAGGATATGTAAATTTTGATAGCTACATCTGTTTTATTTTGGCTATCTGATGCACGCCACACCTCGCCAAAAGTACCACTACCTTTATACTCTTCTAAAGTAAATCGGTTGTTTATTATAATACCTTTCCTCGTTTCTTCCATGCTAGAATTTATTTTTTTCTATACAGCGTAAACTCAACATCTTTTCCTCTTAATGTATTTATATCAATGGTTGCTTGTGAAGATTTTATATTAAATAAGGTACGGCCAGTTATTTTTTCTTTGACTATGGAAACAGAATAACCGGGAAATTTCTTCTCTTCAAGAAATTTGATTAAACTTTCATATGTGTCGTCTTGCTGAATTTTAGCATCGTGAATAATAGTATCTTTTGATTCAACAATTTCAGTAATTTCTTCATTTCCACTTTCAGCCATACCTCCTACTTCTTTTGGTGTAGATATAGTTTTCAATATTTCACTTATTTGTCTTGCCCAATTATCTTTTTTAATCTCTTCAGACAAATAAATCTTTTTATACAGTTGTTCTAGTAAACCTTTTATTTTAGAATCTGGAGCTTTCTGAATCATTTCCTTAATCTGTTTTAGAAAAGTTACTTTTTTTTCTAACAGTTCTATTTTATGTTTTGCGTTAGATAGTTCTATGGTATCTTTGGCCTCAGTAATTAGGCCTGCGAGATTGGTGATATTGGAGTCGTTTGATTGTAAGTCCAATTCCTTTTGAATATTTGCTAATTTTGTTTTTAGTTCTGTCCGATCATTTTCAAAATTCACGCTAATATTTACATATTGGACACTATTCTGATTTCCAACAAATGTAGAATCAATAGCAGTTTTGTTCTGAAATTTTTTATTTGAGAAAAATTTCCATCCAGTAAAAAAACTCATACCTACTATTGTCAGTAGCCCTATAAAACATAACAATATACTTTTAGCTGAAAGGTGAATGTTTATGCCCTTAAATACCTTACCTATATCATTAGAACTAGAATTATGTATTTTAGAGTGAATTTCATTCTTTTGAATAGGTAAATACGTTCCTGCGCCAGATTTAATTTCACACAAAACAGCGGTTACGTTATCATACCAATCCGCTTTTTCTGCAGCTATCCAAAGAGCTTCTCTACATTTCTTCAAAGAATCACGATTAGCACTGATGATATCTTCAAGATTTTCACCTTCAATGAGTTCTCCATCAGCATCATATGTTTTCTTGTCCCTCAAGACTCCACTTAATCCATCACTACACAACAAAATTATATCATTGTTATAAACCTTGAACAAAACTGTTTCTGGAATTGCTTTTTGAGTAACATCACCAAGGCTTCTAGTAATAATATTTCCTTGAGGATGGTCAAAAGTATCTTCGTATTTGATTATACCCTTATCTGCCAATTCTTGAACATAAGAGTGGTCTTTTGACAATAGTTCTATACCGCCTGCAGGGTTATATCGGTAGGCACGACTATCCCCACACCAGCTTAATGTAAGTTCATCGCCCACGATCCATGCCATTATAATAGTACTACCCATACCCCTATGTTCGGCATTAAATTTGGCATCCTTTTTTATTCTGATATCAGCCTCACCGATAACTCGCTCCATATACTTCTTGCGTTTTTGATGATCCATAGCAAGTTCTACAGAAATCTTTCCTGGAGCAAAAAAGTCCGATACTGTATCTACCGCTATTTGCGAAGCCACTTCACCTGCATTCATACCTCCCATTCCATCAGCAACAACCATTAGCAATCCACAATCGGACAGCACGGTATCAGAATCAGGTTCGCCTTTATATGGAGTATCTTTGCTTAAATCGTAAGCAAAGAAGAAATTATCCTCATTACCATTTCTCGGCGCGTCGGCAGAAAACTTACCTGCCGCATCCGTATAGGCAACCATTTTAAATATAATTTTACTTTTCATTTCCTGTCCTTTTTGTTTTTATCTTTTTTCTTGTTACTCTCTATTAGTGTTAACTCAGTATCTGTATCTTCCTGCACAACAGGGGGGCTTACTTTTACTTTACTAGGATTAGAAGTTTCGTTTGGTAATATAGAAATTCTCGCAAGATCCCATTTTTCATTTTGCTCAACGAGTATACCGCAAAGATTAAAGGATACAATTCCTATTGCTTCATAGGAGGGTACAACATATATACCAGCAAGAATTTTCTTTATGGTATTTGGTTGTTCCACTTCATATACATTGTAATTAGGCTTAAATTCTATTTTCTTTTTAAACACGAGGAAGGTATTTATTGAATCATTCTCTTCCGTCAACCAGATTATCCATCCATCTTTTTCTCCATCTGATGAGTCAATCTTGAAGCCTTCACCATTTGCTACAAGAGTATCTTTAATTGAATAAAAAAGATTTTGTGCATTGCAAACTTTAACATCAATACTGTCTAATACTATTTTCCCTTCGGCTTTTTGGAACGATATCTGATATGGAACAGTATTGTATTTGTCACGATATTTACTATAATTAGGATCATACTCCCATGGCCGAACTGCTTGATCTGGGAGCACAATTCCTCCGTCAATCTTTAATCCCCATGAAGAAATAGTCCCAAAATTATCATTACCATTTCTTCCATACAATTTCTTCGTCTTTGGATCTTGCAAACGATAAGAACTTGTGATAGCAACAAAAGCATTCTTAACAGCAGACTGAACAATTTGTTGATTTGAAGTATTAAATGGGAATAAATTATCAATTTGGGCATTGGCAATTAACGCCCAAGACATCATGAATATAGTTGTTATTTTTTTCATTTTTATTATTTTTAATTTATCTAATTACTAATATAGGAACTATAAACCCAGTATTCCTTCCTGCACCTGCTGATACTATACCAACGACCTCTAATTCTCCTTTTTCATTCGTATAAAAAACAGGGCCTCCGGAGTTTCCTTGTTCATAATTCGTATCAGTGGTAAGTATAACCCCATTTTGTAATCCATTTGCAGCTACAATACCACTTCCATAAATTGGATTTATGTCAGTTGAAGAGTTTGCACCTAGACCTAAAGGAAAACCTAAAACAGTCAATCTAGTTCCTCGTTCAAGGTTGCTACTCTTTGAGAAGTTAAAGGGCAGGCCTGCTCCTCCCGCATTAAAATAGGCATAATCTGTATTATCAAGTGATGCCATAACAACCTTTGTACCATCTTCTGCATGATTTTCTTTATCATGAGAGCGATTACAATGGAATTGATCGCTTGTAAATGTCATTTTTGCTCCAGATGAAGACATCGCAATAAAATGAGCAACGACCTTACCACCATTATTCGCTATAGCATTAAGATTCAATAATGTCTTGTTAACATTGCCGCCACTAACAAAAAAATACCATCCCTCAGAAACATGTCTAGCTGTAACAAATCTGCCATCGGAAAGCAAAAATCCAGTTCCAGACCACCCCGGAAGTTTATTCTCACCTCTACCACATTCTATAGTTGTCCTTTTGCCATCAGGAAATGTTATCTCAAAACCTAATGTCTGAATATAAAAGATATACGGAAGGCACTTGTTAATGGCTGCATTATCCACATTACCTGAAACGTTTTTGGTGATTACCTCTTTAATAATTTGAGGCTTTCTCTTCTTGAGTTCTTCAATCTGTTTCCCCATTTCACTGATGGTTTCTCCTTTTGCCGTAATTTCTTTGGCCAACTCTGCGTTTCTTGCATTAACTGCTATTATTTCTTTTGATTGTTTTTCAGTGACTTCTGCAAGATGTGCATTCTGCTGATGTAAATCATACAACTTATACCCGCCTCCACATGAAAGAAGTACTATTAAACATGCCAAAGTTGCAATAGCAGTTTTGTAAGGCCTTAAAGCTTGTTGGCGAAACAGACTCATTCGGCGAGTTAATCCAATAGAACCAACAGTTGCTCTTTTCCCTGATGGAATGATAAAGCCCAATTTTGGGCCATTCACAGACAATTGTATCTCATCACCATTCTGTAAATACCATTCATTCTTTATCTTATGCCCATTGAGGAATGTTGAATTTGTGGAAGACAATTGCACTATCTTCCAGTTCTCTCCATCCTTAACTATTGCAGCATGCCTGCGACTAACTGTCGAAAAGCTCTCATCATACCGCACTTGGCATTTGGAAGAGCGACCAATTTCAATTTGATCAACAATGATTTCTTGGGCTTCTCCTGCTTTATGATATTTGGACGAAACTTTATGTTCCAAGATATAATATTTCTTAGAAGAACCCATCACGGATTTAATGCCAGCTCCTATTGACCCGTTAAGTGTACGTTTATAACGTTGTGTTTCCTGTGTCATATTTCATTAACTCATTAACTATTTATAAAATCTGTTTATGAGATTCTCTATAATGTAAGAATTCAAGTCCGCAAACAAAGAGTCTTGTTGCTTCCTTAAATAATGAATTCCCCACATTAGGATAATACTTAGTACTAGAGCAACAAGTGTTGTATCAAATGCAACAGCCAGCATACTTGTTACTTTTTCAAGTCCTTCTGGTGTACTAGCCTCATTTGTATAACCTAAAGATGCTGCAATTCCTAAAACAGTGCCTATAAAGCCAACAGATGGTACTGCCCATGCTGCATAGCTAATAAATGATTGTTCACTCTCGTATTTCTCATTATATATTCGGATTTGTGCATCAACAAGACTTATCACCTCTGCACTTGATTTACTTAAACGATATTTAGTACATGCTTTGATAATTAAATCAGTCAACAAGAACTTTTGAGTATGTTCTATTTGCTGTATATCCAATTTGATTTTATTGGCATCCTCTGCATCTAAAATCCAGTTTTCCTTCTCTGGCAACAAATGTTGTGATAATACTTTTTTTTCATCTGATATTTTCCCCAATAAATATATAACATCCATAATACCAAAGATGAAGAAAAAATATGTTACGCCTTGTATAATACCTTCTGGCATTGTACCTCCTAACATAATCAAAATACGAGGCGCATCATTTGACGGAGTTACCCCGACCAATAACATCATAACAATCATTGTTATGATAAGGCCAAATAGTATTCTATAAATTCTTTTATTCATGCTTCCTAAATTCTATTTTATTACTTTGCCTGTTCCCCATATAGGCTCTTTTAAACTAACAAATTCAAAGCCTGAGTTTGATAGTCTAAAAGTTGCGACCAATTTATTGTTCCCTTTTGAAATGGCAATTGGGCCAATTTCTTTTTTTATTTCGTCATTTTTCCCTGGATGAAAAACAAAGATGCATGTTACATTAGCATAGTTTGATACAGAGTTTTCGTATACATTAACCCAAACAGTATATTCATCTGGGTATATTTGCGGAACATAAAACAATTCAAAACGTTCTTCTGCATCCTCATCAATACGCTCTCGCACATCTTCACCAAGAATTCCCCATTTCTTAGATGGATAATTCCTCCAACATTGCTCTTGCGGTTGTCCAAATTTTTGAATACCAATATCCACGTCTGTATTTGTTTCGTCCCATTTGCATAATATGCCAAATTTCGCAAAGACACCAAGCGTTTTTTCAACAGTATTTGCTGTACTGTTGGCTTTTTCGTTTTTTCCTTTTTCTGTTTTTAATGTTTCTGTGAGTTCCTTAATCTGTTGCTTAAGTTTCTCTATATCTTCTTGCTGGTGTTTAATTTTTTCTTTTAAGTCCATATTTTCTGAAGAAATCTTCTTAATGTCTTCTTCCAATCTTTCTATTTTATCATTAAATTCAGACAATTTCTTATTTGCAACTTCAATTTCTTCTTTAATTTTTTCAAAAACCTCTTTAGGTACAGAGTTTTTGATCTTCTCAATAGCTTCTTTCACATTATTTGCAACAGTCTTTAATTCTTGAACTTGCTTAACTAACTCTGGGTCGGCTTGTACACCTTTAGGTACAACAACAAACAATATTATGACTGCAGCCAAAGCTCCAGACAGCAAGTCCAAAAAAGAAGTTCCAAATATGTTTATTTCCTTTCTAGCCATTATCAATATCCTTCAACTCTAAGTTTTACATCTCCTATTGAAATAATATCTCCTAACTTTAAAGGGAATCCAGAACGATTCACTTCTGTTGAATTTACATAAGTACCATTCATCGATAATATCCATTCATGTTTTTTATTTTGAATACCATTACAATAGGCTGTACATGTCTTGCAGGGAAATAGTTCTTTTAAGCGTAATCCTATTGGACATTTTAAGCGCCATTGGCCATCACGGATTACCCAAGTACCTCTTTCGTAATCAAGTTCTAAGGTACAATGACATCTGGATACATATGAACTAAGCGTTTCCTTTATTGAAATGACGTTATAAACATCCTCAGTTTCACGACCAACAGTTAAAATTCTACTGTTCCCATGTATCAGGTCGTCTAAACGATACTCTTTATTATATTCTTCTCCCTGCATCACTCTTAAAAGTATGCCATTTCTAATGGTATTCCTCTGCTTAAATGAATCGGAATTCACAGGCCGATATGTTGAACCTAAAGAAGGCAATAGAGCTAAGACTTCATCCACGTTTTGAAGCCGTTTTTTGAAATCTGGGACGAGACAGCCATCTATTAATTGAAGCCACATATGCCCATTGGAAGAATGTTCAAGCAATTCTCTATCCCATTTTCCACGTTTAGCTCTTTCTGTATATTGAGGAAGATCGGATTCTGTTTCTAACCGGCCAAATGGCAATTCATAAGTAAGTAATTGGTACATCATAACCCCGAAAGAAAATATATCTGTGGTAGGTAAAACAGTTGCATTACCTCTTTTGGGGTTTATCTGTTCGGGTGGCATATAGGCAAAAGTTCCAAAAATCTGTTTAGGAATACCCAAAATTCCACGTTGGGTAAGCCTATTGTTCTGGTCTCCTGAAATACCAAAATCAGTAAGAATAGCCGTACCGTCATGACGTATAAGTACATTTTCAGGTTTTAAATCTCTGTGGACTTTACCTTGAAGATGTAGGTCTTTAAGGCCATACAAAATTTCCTTGGCTGTTTTTAGTAAGTCAATATTCCCTTTCTCCGCTGCTTCCATTAAATCCCCATTAGGGCAGAATTCCATAATAATAAATGGATTTCCTTCAACAAATCCTTTTTCATAAGAATGAACAAGATAATTACTGTTTATTCTACCTGTTTCATATTCCATGTCAAATCTTTGTAGAAGTTGATGTCTATCATCACCAACAATTTCCCAAAGCTTTAGCAATTTTAGAGCATAATCCTGTCCTCTTGTATCTTTTACACGATATACACACCCGAAACTTCCTGCTCCAAGCATTTTAATGACGGTATATTGTTTGTTAATAATATCGCCAGAATGAAATACACAACGATTACACTGAATAGACATGGATTATCCTTTAAATTCAAACAAACGGTTGCCTAACGCTATAATATCACCAGACTCCAGCTTTGTTCTTTTACTTACACGAATCATTGTTGATTTTCTCTCGCTATGATCTTCAATGTACCATACCCCGTTTTCATGGGTTAACACTGCTTGTTCTTTTGATGTTATGGTTTGATTATTTGGGTCTGTATTTTCTCTGTTTAAAACGATAACCTGGCCGGAATAAGTAATAGGATTGTACTGCACCTCTTCTTTAGTCCACGCTATAGGTCTTAAAGTACAGAACTCATCATGTTGAGGACTATCCCATGCTCCTACAGTTCCCATTCTAAGTGTTTGACCACATTGTGAACAGAAACGAGCATTGGGAATAAGTTCTGCTCCACATTTAGGGCATTTATTATTTGATTTTTTTTCATATCTATTCTTTGTGTCAACTGTAGAAGTTCCACAAGCAGGACATACTTTCATCCCTTCAGCTAACTCATACCCACAATTTCCACAGACCTTATTCCCTGTTTGAGATGCATTGCTCATTTTGCCAAAGACACTGCTTTCACGAACTGTAGAATGAAGAGATTCTCGCTCCTCACTGATACTTTCTCTATTATAATTATGACTCTCATGTTCAATCATAGAGCCTGTAAGAGGTGCATTACACTTCTCACATTTTGATTTTCCTGCAGGATTTTCCCAGCCACAATTTTTACATCTCATTGTTATTATATAGTTAATTATTATTATCCTATCCAATCTATCGCTCTCCTTGTAAGAGACGGAT
>NZ_NFJR01000022.1 GCF_002159975.1 Barnesiella sp. An22
AGGGGCTCCGAAACGGAGCCGAAAATATAAAAAGATGAGTTCGATCGGAAAAATTACCGGGACAGTCTGCCGATTGACTCATAATGACGGAATTAAACGACTGTCCCTAACTAAAAAAGAATGTATTGACCGTAGCTATTGATCAATCGGAATTGGCCATTCCCCATTGGTGAAACGAATCGAGTTTTGTCAATACTCCACTACGAAAATTATAAATGCGATTGGCTATGTTTGGTCTCATCAGATACATGGAGCAATATACTCCATTCGGGGCGCAAAGGTACAAAAAGATTCGGTATCTGTAGCGATTTCCTCAAAAAAAACAGAAATATTTTTCTTCTATATATCTTTCTCTCATATACATACACGCTTTTTCCGTGGCTACAATCTACCCGGGAACACCCGCCGAACCACCCGGTCGAGGTACAATCTGTAAAACGGGTACAACTATCTGTAATTTGTCTATTTCGCATGCGCCATACCCGCACTACCTTTGCCATCGACCCCCTCAGGGGGGCACGATACGCAAGATAAAGAGAGACAGCACGGCATAGAAGGCTCGACCGAAAGGTTTTACGCCGGCCCGGCACGAGAAAAATTCAGGCAAAAAAGTGTGTTTTTCCCGGACCGATGCTCCTCGAAATAGAAAATCTTTGCGTATTTTCGTAGGTGATTTCCAGACAAGAAATCGTCATCACGACACACAGTATTTAATAGTAAAACAAACTTCTATGTTACGAAAAATCAGAATAGTCGCTGCAACTATCTGCTTCGCCCTCATCACTTTGCTGTTTCTCGACGTCACGGGCACGCTGCACCTGTGGTTCGGGTGGCTGGCCCGGATACAGTTTCTCCCGGCCGTGCTGGCGTTGAATGTGGGCGTCATCCTTCTGCTGGTGGTGCTTACCCTGCTCTTCGGGCGCATCTACTGCTCGGTCATCTGCCCCCTGGGTGTATTCCAGGACATCGTTTCGTGGCTGGCCGGCAAGCGCAAGAAACATCGGTTCCGCTATTCGCCGGCCCTTTCGTGGCTGCGCTACGGCGTGCTGATTATCTTTATCGCCGCCATAGTAGCGGGATTCACCGCCTGGGCCGCCCTCATCGCTCCATACAGCGCCTACGGCCGCATAGCCACCAACCTCTTTGCCCCGATATACCGGTGGGGCAACAACCTGCTTGCCCTCGTGGCCGAGCGCATGGACAGCTATGCCTTCTACTCGACCGAGGTCTGGCTCAAGAGCCTCCCCTCGCTCATCGTAGCCGCGGTCACCCTGGTAGTCATCGTCGTACTGGCCTGGCGCAACGGACGCACCTACTGCAACACCATCTGCCCGGTGGGCACCACGCTGGGGTTGCTGTCGCGGTTCTCGTTCTTCCGCCCCGCCATCGACACGACCAAATGCAACGGTTGCCAGTCGTGTGCCCGCAACTGCAAAGCCTCGTGCATCGATGCCAAAAATCATGCTATCGACTACAGCCGCTGCGTAGTGTGCATGGATTGTCTCAATCGTTGCACCCAACACGCCATTCACTACGTGCCCCGCACCCGACTGCCGAAAAACAAAAAGACGGCCGAAGCGAAAGCTCCCGCTCCCGAGGC
This sequence comes from Barnesiella sp. An22, assembly GCF_002159975.1. GTDB lineage: Bacteria > Bacteroidota > Bacteroidia > Bacteroidales > Barnesiellaceae > Barnesiella > Barnesiella merdigallinarum. The sequence goes on from NZ_NFJR01000022.1 coordinate 1,601, forward strand.
AAAGGGGAACAACTCCCGCCGGGAGTTCCTGACCCTCACCGGCGTACTGGCCGGAAGTGCCCTGCTGAAAGCACAGGAGATGAAGGTCGATGGCGGTCTGGCTGCTATCGAAGAGAAAAAGATACCCAAACGGGCTACCCCCATCACCCCGCCGGGCTCGCTCAGCGCCTCGCATCTGGCCCAGCATTGCACCGCTTGCCAACTGTGCATCACCAATTGCCCCAACCAGGTACTGCGCCCCTCGGGCAACCTGATAACCTTCATGCAGCCCGAGATGTCGTATGAGCGCGGCTATTGCCGCCCCGAGTGCACCCGCTGCTCCGAGGTGTGCCCCACCGGCGCCATCCGCCCCATCACCGTAGCCGAGAAGTCGAGTATACAGATAGGGCATGCCGTTTGGGTGAAAGCCAACTGCATACCCCTGACCGACGGCGTGAGCTGCGGCAACTGCGCCCGCCACTGCCCCGTGGGGGCCATCCAGATGGTGGCCTCGGACCCCGCCGTGGCCGACTCGCCCAAGATTCCGGTCGTCAACACCGAGCGTTGCATCGGCTGCGGTACCTGCGAGAACCTCTGCCCGGCCCGCCCCTTCAGCGCCATCTATGTCGAAGGCCACAAACAACACCGCATCATCTAACCCTTCAAAAAAAACGAGGAGACAATGGAAAACAAATCGAACAAAAACATAAATCGCCGCAACTTTCTGAAAGTGGTAGGCGGCACGGCCCTCGCTTCGGCCGCCGTACTGCCCGGCTGTAAAAACCGGCAGGAGGCAGCCCACACGGCCACCACCGAAGTCCCCACCGACCAGATGACCTACCGCACCAACCCCAAGACACAAGACCGGGTATCGCTGCTCGGCTACGGCATGATGCGGTTGCCCAGCATCCCTTCGCCCGACGGCACCAGCAGCACCATCGACCAGGAGGCAGTCAACGAACTGGTCGACTATGCCATCGCCCACGGCGTGAACTACTTCGACACCTCCCCCGTCTACATGCAGGGCGGGTCGGAAAAGGCGACCGGTATCGCCCTCAAGCGTTACCCGCGCGACAAATATTTCGTGGCCACCAAGTTGTCGAACTTCTCCAACTACACCCGCGAGAACTCCATCACCATGTATCGCAAGTCGTTCGAGAATCTGCAGGTCGATACCATCGACTACTACCTGCTCCACTCCATCGGCAACGGCGGCATCGAGACCTTCCGGGCCCGTTACATCGAGAACGGCATGCTCGACTACCTCGTCGAGGAGCGCAAGGCCGGCCGCATCCGCAACCTGGGATTCTCGTTCCACGGTACCCAGGCTGTCTTCGACGAGGTGCTGGCCATGCACGAGACCGTGCACTGGGACTTCGTGCAGATACAGCTCAACTACGTCGACTGGCGCCACGCCTCGGGCAATAACGTCAATGCCGAATATCTCTATGCCGAGCTGGAAAAACGACACATCCCCGCCATCATCATGGAGCCCCTGTTGGGCGGCCGCCTGTCCAACGTACCCGACCACATTGCCGCCACCCTCAAGCAACAGGCTCCCGAGTCGAGCGTGGCCTCGTGGGCATTCCGTTTTGCCGGCTCTCACGCCGATGTGCTCACCGTGCTCAGCGGCATGACCTACATGGAACACTTGCAGGACAACCTGCGCACCTATTCGCCTCTCGACACCCTCACCGAGGCCGATCTGGAATTCCTCGAAGAGACGGCACAACTGATGCTGCGCTACCCCACCATCCCCTGCAACGACTGCAAGTATTGCATGCCCTGCCCCTACGGGCTCGACATACCGGCTATTCTGCTCCACTACAACAAGTGCATCAACGAGGGCAACGTGCCGGCCTCGTCGCAAGACGAAAATTACCGCAAAGCGCGCCGCGCTTTCCTCATCGGTTACGACCGCAGCGTACCCAAGTTGCGCCAGGCCAACCACTGCATCGGATGTGGGCAGTGCGTATCTCATTGTCCGCAAAGCATCAACATACCCAAGGAACTGCACCGAATCGACCGCTTTGTCGAGGAACTGAAACAAGGTAAAGAATTTTAAACTCGCTTATGGAATACCGCACATTAGGACGTACCGGCATACGGGTAAGTGCCATAGCCCTCGGCTGTGAGGGCTTTATCAACAAAAGCGCTCAAGAGGTGAAGGCCGACTTCGACTTTGCCATCGACCGGGGCATCAACTTTGTCGACATCTACTCGTCGAACCCCGACCTGCGCGACCACATCGGGCAGGCACTGGAGGGCCGCCGCGACCGCTTCGTCATACAGGGACACTTGTGCACCACCTGGGAGAACGACCAGTACCTGCGCACCCGCGACCCGAAGAAGACCATCGAGTCGTTCGACTCCCTGCTCAAGCAGCTGCGCACCGACCATGTCGATGTGGGCATGATTCACTACGTCGATGCCGAGAAGGATTTTCACACGGTCTTCGACCACGAGATTATCGAGATTGCCCAACGGCTGAAGGCCGAGGGCAAGATACGCCACATAGGCATGAGCAGCCACAACCCGCTCGTGGCCAGCATGGCGGTAAAGACGGGCCTCATCGACGTGCTGCTCTTCTCGATAAACCCCTGCTACGACCTGCTCCCGCCCAACGAAGATGTAGATGTACTCTTCGATCAGCAGAGCTACGCCGGGGCCCTGCACAACATCGACCCGGCCCGTGAGCAGCTCTATGCCTTGTGCGAACGCGAAGGGGTAGCTATCGACGTGATGAAGGTCTTCGGCGGCGGCGACCTGCTCGACCAGGAAAACTCGCCCTTCGGTTGTGCCTTCACCCCCGTACAGGCCATCGACTACGCCCTTACCCGCCCCGCCGTGGCTGCCGTCATGCTGGGATGCAAGACTCAGGACGAGATGGCTGCCGCCATTGCCTGGTGCCAGGCATCGCCCGAAGAGCGCGACTACACCGCGGTGATGACCCATCTCGACCGGTTCTCGTGGCGCGGACACTGCATGTATTGCGGCCACTGTGCCCCCTGCACGTCGAAAATAGACATTGCCGCCGTGAACAAATTCTACAACTTGACTGTTGCACAAGGTGAGATTCCCGAAACCGTACGGGAACACTACAAGGCGCTCGAGCACCATGCCTCGGAGTGCATTGCCTGCGGCGCTTGCGAAACGCGCTGCCCCTTTGGCGTGCAGATTGTCGAGTCGATGCAACGGGCCGCTCAACGATTTGGCTACTGACACAGTCTCGCAAAGACAAAAAAACGAACATGAAAGAGAAAGAAGAGAGTCCCTGCAAGGTACCCTCTGGTGCCGCGCTGTGAAAACGCGCCAGGTATCGCCGGGCTCATCTCACCCGAATAAACAATTTGTAAAACAATCAAGAAGATTTGTATAAACGAATGAGGACAAAACTTTTACCCCTGTTTCTATGCTTTGCCGGAATCGCTTCGGCACAAACCGACTCGCTGTCTAACTCCTACCTGGCCATGGCCGGAAAACCCTCCGACCCGATTCACATCGGCGAAGTGGTGGTGACCGGTACCCGCAACGAGACCGACGTACGGCATCTGCCCCTCACCGTCTCGGTCATCGACCGTCAGGAAATCGAGCAGAGCATGCAACCCTCGGTACTGCCCATACTCACACAGCAGGTGCCCGGGCTCTTCATCACCTCACGGGGTATCATGGGCTACGGCGTATCCAACGGTGCTGCCGGCGGCATAGCCCTGCGTGGCTTGAGCGGCGGCTCGGGCCGTATGATGGTACTTATCGACGGACACCCGCAATATGCCGGTATCTTCGGGCACCCCATCTCCGACGCCTACCAGTCGTTCCTGGCCGAGCGCGTGGAGGTGCTGCGCGGCCCGGCCTCGGTGCTCTACGGTTCGAACGCCATGGGCGGGGTAATCAACATCGTCACCCGCCAGTTGCACGAAGAGGGGGTAAAGACCAACGTCAACCTGGGATACGGCTCGTTCAACACCCTGCAGAGCGAAGTGACCAACCGCATCCGAAAGGGTCGGTTCACGAGCCTCATCAGCGGCTCGTACAACCGCACCGACGGCCACCGCTCCGATATGGGTTTCGAACAGTATGGCGGCTATGCCAAACTGGGTTATCGGGTTACCGACAACTGGAACCTGCGCGGCGACGTAAACGTGACCCACTTCAACGCCTCCTATCCGGGCCCGGTGAGCGCCCCGCTACTCGACGGCGACCAGAGCATCACCCGCGGCATGACCTCTTTTGCCGTGGAAAACAAATACGAGAAAACCTCGGGTGCCGCCAGCTTCTTCTACAACTGGGGCAACCACTGGATTAACGACGGTTATACACCCTCGAAAGGAGAGACCCCGCAAGAGAGCCGATTCCTCTCGTTCGACAACATGATGGGCCTGTCGCTCTACCAGAGCACGCAGTTCTTCCCGGGCAACCGCATCACCGTGGGCTTCGACTGGTTCCGCTACGGCGGCCATGCCTGGAACAAGTTTGTGAGCGGCGAGAAGGCGGGCACGACGAGCGACCTGGTCGACAAGCACGAAGACGAATTGGCCGGTTACGTCGACTTCCGCCAGGACCTGGGCAGCTGGCTCACCCTCGATGCCGGTGTGCGCGTAGACCACCATTCGCGAGTAGGAACCGAGTGGATACCGCAAGCCGGACTCTCGTTCCACCTGCCCCGCACCATCGAGCTGAAGGCCTCGGCCTCGAAGGGATTCCGCTATCCCATTCTGCGCGAGATGTACATGTTCCCACCCCAAAACCCCGACCTGAAGCCCGAGTCGATGTGGAGTTACGAACTGGCCTGGGCCCAACACCTGCTCGACAATAGCCTCACCTACGGCATCAACCTCTTCTACATCGACGGCAAAAACCTCATCGTCACCCTGCCCAACCCCAACGGCACTGGCATGCTGAACCAGAACACCGGCAAGATTGAGAACTGTGGCGTGGAGGGCGAGATAGCCTACCGCATCGACCCGCACTGGTCGGTCGAGGCCAATTACAGCTACCTGCACATGGAGAATCCCGTCGTGGGTGCTCCCGAACACAAACTTTACGCTGGAGCCCAATACACCCACAAGCGGTGGACCGTATCGACCGGCGTGCAATACATCGACAACCTCTACACGACGGTAGGCGACAACCCTCAGACCGAGGAGTTCGTCTTGTGGAACCTCAACGCCTCGTTCCGCGTGAACCGCTGGCTCGACGTGTGGGCCCGGGGCGAGAACCTGCTGGCCCAGCGCTACGAAATCAATGCCGGCTACCCCATGCCACGGGCTACGGTCATGGCCGGTGTGAATCTGAACTTCTAAACCCTAAACAATACAGCCTATGCAATCCAAATTCATCTCGATGGCCTTGTGGGCATTTCTCCCGGTCATGGCCGGCATCAGTTGCAGCACACAGGCTCAGAATCAGGAGCAACAGCCCTCCCAGGGAGAGCAACAGGTTGCTCGCGTGTACATGTTCAAAGAGATCTCTTCGGAGAATCTGGTCAAAATCTACGAAGCCCTGGGCCGCGAAGCTACCGGCAAAGTGGCCGTAAAACTCTCGACCGGCGAACCGGGCGGGCACAACTTCCTGCAACCTTCTCTCATTCAACCGCTTGTGCAAAAGGTAAACGGTACCATTGTCGAGTGTAATACCGCCTATGGCGGCGGACGGGCCGACACCGAAAGCCACCTGAAGGCAGCTGCCGACCACGGCTTCACAGCTATCGCTCCGGTCGACATCATGGATGCCGAGGGTGAGGTTGCACTGCCCGTGCAGGGAGGCAAACACCTGAAGGAGAACTATGTGGGGGCTCACTACCCGCAATACGACTTCACCATCATCCTCTCGCACTTCAAGGGGCATGCCATGGGCGGATTCGGCGGAGCCATCAAAAACATGTCGATAGGTATCGCCTCGTCGGGCGGAAAGGCCTGGATACACTCGGCCGGGAAGACCAAAAGTAACCCTTGGAGCAACCTGCCTGCCCAGGACGATTTTCTGGAGTCGATGGCCGAAGCGGCCAAATCGGTAGCCGACCACTGCGGCGACAAAATTCTCTACATCAGCGTAGCCAACAACCTCTCGGTCGACTGCGACTGCGACGCTTCGCCCGAAGCGCCCCGGATGGGCGACATCGGCATACTGGCCTCGCTCGACCCCGTGGCCCTCGACAAAGCCTGCACCGACCTGGTGCGTGCCTCGAGCGACCCCGGCAAGGTGCACCTGATCGAGCGCATCGACTCGCGCCACGGCATGCACACCCTCGAGTATGGCGAGCAGATAGGACTGGGCACCCAGAGCTACGAACTGATCACCCTCGACTGACGGGCCACTGCTGCACATCGATATAAACAGAAAATCCCGACTCACGAATGAGCCGGGATTTCTTGTATCATCGGGCCTGCACTGAGGCCCTGTTGCGGTTACTCGACAATCGTGGGCGTAGTCTTGCCGTAGCCGCAATAGCCATAGTAAGGACTGGCAGGTTCGTAGCTTTCGTCTACGAGACCGGTAGCATCGTCGATATACTGCACATTCGTCGGGTAGGTACAATGCTCGATTTTAGAGCCGGCACCGTCGTTGAACTGACCGATGAAGCCCGAGATGCCCGACCTTGCGAAACCACGCATGCGCATAATCACATTCTCGGCACTGCAATTGGTAAATGCCACACCGCGACCACCAACCACTTGACCTACCAAACCACCAGCCTGATAACCGGTTATCGTCACATCGTCGACCGAGCAATTCTTCAACCAGGTATTGCCGCCTCCTACACCAATCCAACCGATAAGACCGCCTACATTCTGGGTCTGCAAACCGTCGGAGGCCTTGATGCGCACGTGACGAGCCTGTACGTTCTCGATATTTACCACCGTACTGTAATTGGCTCCGGTGTATCCGATACAACCGGCAAAGTAGGCATACTCTTTGCTGTGGTCTACGGGGTTACCGTCGGTATCGACATCGACCTCACTGTTGGCCAAACCGTTGATGGTGATGTTTTCGAAGGTCAGGTTCTTCATCACACCCTCGAATTTACCCCATACGCCGGTGTAGGCATGATAGGTAAAAAGCACAAAGGGGCCCAACTTGTATTCATACACGGCGCCAAACTGTCCGTTCATGGAGAAGTTGCGCAGCACGTGGCCCTGACCGTCGACGGTATAGGTGTTCTCTCCGGTGGTATAGATGGGTTTCCAGTCCACACCGCTCATGTCTATATCGTTCTCGATGTAGATAACGGTAGATATTATCTTTTCCTTGCCGTCGGCATCGGTATAGGTCTCGGTAACCATCTCCGTGATATGGTCGGGCAGCCAGGCAAACTCTTCACGCGTATAGATGTGATAGGTTCTCACGGCCTGACCGCCATTACGAGTCTCTTCATAAGCCGGTTCTACCGGGGTAATGCCCGAGGCACTCCACCACTCCTCACCGTCGATCCACTCGTTTACAAAGCCCTCCTCGATATCGATAGTCATGCTTCCGCCCACAGTGAGCAGGTTACCCAGAATCGTCGTCAGGTAGTTGCGCTGTATGGGTATGTTGGTGGTAAAGTCTTTGGTAAGAATCGACTCCGTACCCTGCAACCAATCTACACTGAAGTGAATGGCCTGTTGCACATCATTGGCAATCAGGTAGTCGACAAACAGCGTACGGTTGTTGGCCGTGGCGTCGTAGCCCCCTTCGTAGAACTTATCGCCCGAGGCATCCTGCGGCAAGGTGGCGGTATAGACCACCGACGCGTCGGCATCGGCACCGCCCGAAGCCTCGCCCGTCACGGCATTCAGCTCGACAAACCGAGTGCAATCGTGATACGAAACCTTGAAGTTGTCGGGCATCTTGGCACCACTCAAAGCCCAGTCGGTAGTCACTACCCGCAGCTTGGCAAACGGACGTTTCAGCGTCATCGTCTCACCGAAGGTCTGCGACACGGCCACATTCTTGGCCAGGAAGTAGGCATCACGGCTCTCGTCATTCAACTGGGCATCCACACTATCCTGTATGGCAATGCGGGTAAAATCGGCCGTATTGTAGTGCAAGTCGGCCGTCTCGCCCTGGCGCACAAAGTCGGCCCAGGCTACAAACTTGTAGGTATTGTTGGGCGTCAGTCTGAAGTTGAAGATAACCGGTCCGTAATTGTCGACGGTCTGGGTCTGCGGCTCGACAAGCAGCGTAGAACCGTCTTCGGAGTAAACGGCTACCTGATAACGCAAGTCATACTGACTCCAGTCTACATTCACCAATCCCCCTTGACCACTGTTAGTCCCCGGTACGGCACGCGTAATCTGTAAAGCTTCGGGAGCCTCAAAGCGAAGCGTTATCTCATCGCCGTTGGGGTTCAATCCCGGCTCATCCATCACTTCGGAACAGCTGGTTGCCAGTCCCAGCAACACCATTCCCATTAAATAATGATACTTTCTCATAACAGAACTATTAAAATTATAATATAACTAAACTGTCTTTTCTATTCCAATCAAATCAATCGGGTATGACCACCACAAACTCATCGTCGAAATCGTCGTCGATACCTATATTGCCGCTACCTATCTTCTTGGTCAGGAACGGTCCCCGCAACACCGTCTCGTGGTTGCGGTAGAGCGGTATATCTACATTCTGATAGTGGTTTATCTCCTCGCCATCCGTGTTATAGATAAATATATCGACAAGCACATGATCTTCGCGACCGTCGTTGGCCAACACATAGTCATAGGCCAGCAGCACTTCACCGCCGCTGGGTTCGTCGGGCGGCATCATCTCCATCGTACGCGACTCTATAAAGGCATTCAACATACCACTCTCGACATTGTATCCTACCCCTACATATTGTTTATATACGACTCGCACCAACAGGTTGTTGACCGAAGCCCGACTGCGTTTTTTCGAAAACTCGTTCCAGTCGGTCGCCCACAGATGGAACCGGGCCGAAGGACGCTTCATGTAGACCGGCACCAGCGGCTCTCCCGAGGGGGTTGCCGTCGCCGTACTGCCCGGCGTAGAGACCGAAATCTCTTCGCCATATCGCCCTACGGTTACCGAGAAGTCGCAACTACCCGCTGCCGCATTCTTATGGTGATTGACCATTGGCGTGTGGTCTATATTCTCTCTCACGGTATTCAACTGCTGGGTATCGAAATGCCATTCACTCACCCGGACTTCGGGGGCATAATCGGCCCACGACAATACCCGGTAGTAGCCCTGAGGCAACTGGAAAGCCAGCGTATCTTGCGGAGGCTGAGCCAACCGGTCGACCGAAAATTCCCGCCGATCGACCAGGATACCCTTATCGACCGAGGCTCCGGCCGACGGCAGCTTGTAGAGTTCGACTATAAAGCGGACACACAGACGTTCGTCGGGGACGTAGGGCATTGCCGACACATGCGGAAGCTCCTGCACGGTGCTGTTTCCCTCTTCGTCGTAAATCATACTTTTATAATAGAAGGGAGGCATGCGATCGGCATTCAACTCAACCATCACCAATACCTCGTTTGTGCGGGGATACTCGTGTATGGTCTCATCGCAGGCTGTAACCCCCAGCGACAAGAGACATATAAGTATTGCTATATAAGACAGATTCCTTTTCATAGAACTCTTACCCTCCTATTTCTTGCGGGGGAAAGCCCACTTGTACGACAAACTGATTCCGGCCCGGGTTACTCCCCAGTAAAAATCGGAACCCGAACGGAACAGTTGCCCGTCCTTCCGATTCTGATATACATCGTAGTCATACTCGGCAAACCCGACACCGATATTGAACTCGACACCCCACTGCTTCTGCTTGCCCCACGAGAGGGCATATCCATAACTGAGACCCATGCCCCACAACGCATGGTTGGGGTCTTGGTAGCGACCCTTGTCGTTGACGGCGACATTGAACCCGACCACATGGGTATGCAACCCGATGAAATGGCCCTGCATCACCTGGCCCGGCCACCAGCGCAGCTCGGGCTGGGTAGCCAGTAAACGCAATTTGCGCGTGGGGGTAATGTCGTAGGGCGAGTACCATACCGGTATATCGAGTGTGCCGTGCGGCCACAACTCCACCTCTACCCCGGCGTTGGCCGTGGCGGCTGCCAGAAAGAGCAGGTTGGTCTTCACGGCCAGGTGCCACTTGCGGGGCTCGGCCACCGATACGGGATTTACCGCCGCCGGCTGTACGGGCCGGGGAGCCGGTATGCCGTCGCAGAGCGGCAACAGCTGGGGCTCGGCCGGCAGGTCGCGAGGCTGTTCGTAACAGACAATGGCCATGCGGGCATTGCGGAAGGGCGGGAAGACATCGCGAATGATCCGATGCCACGTATACCCCTTGTCGAGAGCCATGATTTTCCGCTTGCGCCGCTCGTTGTCGGGCTCGGTACGCAAGATTTTCATCACCTCCTCCTTGTGGGGTATCTGTGCCCCGTTCTCGAGGGCAACCTCAAACGAATACCAGTCTTCCCACAGATTCACCACCTCCATCTGGTCGCGCGGGAACCCTGCCTCCTCGGCCAGATAGCGGGCCAATGCCTGCGAACGGTATTCGCCCAACCGGTAGTTCCAGGCCTTGGGTCCCTCGGGCGACGCACTACCGCCTATCCATACGCAGGCAATACGCACGGCCGGGTCGACCTGTATCCGGTGCAGCACCTGCACGATGCTGTCGAGCTGGCGATTGGGCACCAGGTCGTATTTGTTGACCCGAAAGACAACCGGGATAATCGATGTATTGTGGGAATAATAGACCGAGTCAATCTCGCTCTGAGGCAAGAATACAACATAATCGGGATAGGTAGCTCGGGGGAAAGCGGTCTCCCGAGCCTCTTGCGCATGAAGCAGTCCTATCGTCAATGCGCCCAATATGGATAACAGCACCCCCCTTTTCATAATTGATTAGTTATCGTTGCATATCCCCCTTTTCCATGTTCTTATGGTATAACCGCTGTCGGAATATTTTAGTTTTTGGACATATTTAAATATGTAGATTACAAAAGTAGTATAATATTATTAAATATGCAAAATAAACCAAGAAAATCTATCCATCCTTTTTGGTTCTATTACAATCCCTGCCTTTCAATCCTAAAAAAGGCTGTGCCCAAACCGAAAAATTTGGACACAGCCCTTTGAATAAGAACTATGAATCTAACTGATAATCACCTCAGAACATCAGCTTCATACCGGCAAAATAACTGCGGGGCATCGAAGGACCGTAGATGTAGCCCGAGTCGCGCTCCTTACCCTGGTCGAAATCGCGCTGATAGGCGTTGAAGATATTCTGCACACCGGCGTTGACCTGCAACGTGATGGCCTTGTAGAGCGAGAAGTCATACGACACCTTGGCCGTCATGTCGAAGAAGTCGGGGGTAGTCACCGCCACATCTTTGGCTATGTAGCCCTTCATGTGCTGTACCAGCATGGAACCCGTGTAGGTTCCCGAGAGGGCAATGTTCAACGGCTTCACCGGGGTGTAGGTGGCGGTGAAGTAGCCATACCAGTCGGGGGTGCGGAAGATACGACGCTCGGCAGGCACCGACTTGTCGTCGCTCCACTGCTCGGGCTGGGTATAGTGGCTCCGCTGCCAGGTGACACCGGCCTGCAGCTGCACGAGCGAGAGATAGGCCACCTTGCCCTCGACGGTCACACCGGCCACCTCGGCCCCCTTGCCGTTGCGGCGCTCCTTCACCTTAGCGTTGTGGGTCTGGTCGAACCCAATCTCCTCGAGCACAAACACATGGTTGAGCCGGGTGTAGAACCCCTCGAGCAACAGGTTGCACTGGAAGGCTCCGAAGCGGCGGTACATGTCGGCCGAGAGGCTCACGCTGTGCGACTTCTCCTCCTTCAGGTTGGCCGCCTGCTGGATGATAGTCCCCTCGCCCCCTACGGCAGCCACGTGCAGGTCCTCGTCGTAGGTTTGCGGAGCCCGGAAACCCGACGAATAGCTGGCCCGCAGGTTGACGTTGGGCGTGGGGTTGAAACGCACATTGGCCCGGGGACTGAAGATAACGTGATCGATAAGGTTGTGCTTGTCGAGCCGTCCGCCCACGAGGAAACTCCAGCGGTCGTTCTTCCACTCGTTCTGCAGGAAGGCACTCTCGATATGCACCTCCTGACGGGTGGTGCGGTTGTAGCCCTTCATCTCGTCGCGCAGCTTGTCGTAGTTATACTCGATACCGGCAGTCAGGTCGGCCGGCATGAAGAGACAGCGGTCGAAACTGTAGATATACTGTCCACCGGCCACCACCGTCAGGTCGTTGGTCTCGCCATAGGCATCGAGGTTCTGCTTCGTGCCGTAATAGCTGTCGCGGTCGATATGCTGGGCCGAAGCGTAGAGATTGATACGGTGTTTCTCGTTGGGAGTAAAGAGGCTGTAGCTGAGTCCTCCCCCGTTGATCGAGTGGTTCAACTGCTCGGCAATATCGGCCTCGTGGGGCGGACGGTTCAACAGGTTACCACCCCGGCGATACTCGTTGATGTGGTGATACTCCAGCGTAAGCTTGGAGTAGTTGCTGGTCTTCAGGTAAGAGCGGAATCCCAGCGTCTGCCCCTTCAGCTCGGGCAACTCGGTGAAGCTGTCGCCGTCGTGGTCGTAACCGGCACGCTGCCGGTTTTGCCCGAAGACATAGAGCCCCGCCTTGTTGTCGTCGGTCACGAGTGAGGCGTTGAGCGACGTGTTGTTCTCGAACTTGCCGCTACCTCCTATCGAGGTAATCGTGTGTGCCAGTGAACCGCTGTTGCGCAACGGCTCTCGGGTAATGATGTTGATGGTACCCGCAATGGCCGACGACCCAAAGAGAGCCGAACCGCCGCCCCGCATCACCTCGACCCGCTCGATCATGTTGGCCGGAATCTGCTCCAGACCATACACGCCCGACAGGGCACTGAAGATGGGACGCGAGTCCATGAGTATCTGTGTGTAGGGACCGTCGAGCCCGTTGATGCGCACCTGCTGGAAGCCGCAGTTCTGGCAATCGTTCTCGACCCGCACACCCGGCTGAAAGTTGAGCCCTTGGGCCAACGTGCCGGAGTTGGTATTCTCGAAGGTCTTTATGTTCAGCACATTGACCAGCGTAGGGGCCAGTTGCCGCGTAGTCTCGCTGCGGTTGGCCGAAACCACCACGCCGTCGAGTGCCACGTCACTCGGCTCGATTTCGAAATCGATCTCCAGCGTCACACCCTTTTTCAGCGACACCTTCCGCCGGCCCGTCTCATAACCTACCGACGAGGCCTCGAGCACGAAATCGCCCTCGGGCAAATTCTTCAGAAAGTAGTGACCCGAACCGTCGGTCATCGTCCCCACGGTGGTCCCCTTCAACGAAATCGTGATGTAGGGCAGGTGTTCCCGCGTATGCTTGTCGAGCACATGGCCCACAATGTTTATATCCAATGTTTTCTGAGTTGCCGTTTCGGCACGACTCACGCCGATATGCCACAGGCATATCACGCATAAAATAATGTATTTCTTCATTTTTTTCGATTCTGAATAGTTAAGACTCATCCATCCCCCACTCGCCAAGAGCAGGAGTAAACCTTCTGTTTCCTCTTATTTTACAGAATCGAAACGGGCGGAGCACGCAACCCGTGAGCCCCCCACTGCCTGAGTGTGCGTACGAAGCGGGTAGCCGGATAGAGCAACCGGCACGAAAAGGCAAACAGCACAGCCGAAAGCAGCACCCCCACCGACGGCTCGGCCGTAGTGAGATGCGACAAAGCGTGTATGAGTTGAAACTCGGTAGTGGTGTGGCCGTGATGGGCCTTGGGATTGTAGGGGTGCGAGTGCACGATGGTCACCCCGTTTACCACGTGCGTGTGGGTAAACAGCGAAATGCAACCTATATATGAAATGAACAATACAGGTAGAAAGTATTTCGCTATGGAACGGAGCAGCCTGTTCATAATCTTTCGATTATTAAAGACGCAAAGGTAGGGCTTTTTATCTTACAATCCAATACGACAGGCAGAAAGAGGTCCATATTTACCTACAATCAGGTATCTCACTCCCCCACGGCTTCGGGCAAGGCGACAAAGGTGTAACCCCTCTTCTGCAAGGTGCGGATGAGCCGCTCGAGATAACGGTCGTAGAACTTGTCGGTGCGACGCTCGTCGGTCCCCAGGTGGAAGAGCAGGATATGGCCGTTGAGCCCCTCGCGCTTCTCGACCTCCATCACCCGGTTGTAGATGGCCCGACTGCTGCGGTAATTGGTCATGTCGGGGGTGGTATAGTCGGCATTGGTCCAGGTTCCGGGGGTGAAGTTAACGATGCGCAGCCCCATGCCCCGCGCCCAGGCGGCGATGGTCTCGTTGTAGTATTCGTAGGGCGGCACGAAAATGCGCGTCTGTGACGGGTCGATACCGGCCCGGCTCATGCGGCCGTAGATGGCCTGCATGTCGCTCTCGAACTGCTGCCGGTCTACCAGCGTAGAGTCGCGGCGCTCCCAGGCACAGTAGAGCAGATGCCCGTCGCTGTGTGCCCCCACGTAGTGGCCGGCCTTCATGAGTTGCTCGATGGTTTGGGGAAATCGTTCGTAAAACTCGCCCGTGAAGAAGAACGAGCCTTTCACGCCGCACTGCTGCAAGGTCTCGAGGATACGCCGGGCGCCGTCGTTCTTGTCGGCCGCCGTGAAGACGAGCGAAATCTGCCGCTTCGAACGGTCGGTGCGCACAATGCCGCCACAGGCATACTCGTTGCGGTCGGGCCCTGCGGCCTCGGCTCCCTCCTGCTGCAACGACGAGAGCAGATAGCTGAGGCTGGCCGTGCCGTCCATCGTGGGCTCGTTGGTCGAATAGTCCTGCATGTCGTCGTGATAGACAATCCCGGCCAACTGGAACAGGGCGTAAGGGTCTTCGCGCGAGAGACGAACCCCTCGCAGGTTGTTGAATATCGAAGCATAGACCGGCCCGTCGACCAGTCCGCCCACGGTCGTACCTGCCCCCAACGCTATGAGCGGCGTGTGAGGGTCTATGGGATAGTCGCCCCACAAGGGCAACTCGGTAATCATGCTCGTGCCCCAGGGGTTACAGCCAAAGAGCCAGTCGATGAGAGCTGCCTCCATCTCGCGATAACGGTCGTCGCCCGTCAACTCACGATAGAGCCGGCACTGGGTAGCCACGGCCACCGTCAGGTTGTTGGAGCACCAGATGGCCGGCACCCCGTTGAGGAAAGGATTCCCCTCGGCCCGCTCTCGCACCCGCTCCAGGCCGCTGCGCAGGTTGCGGGTAAACTCGCGGCTCACGCGGCTGTCGTCCACCCCGGCCAGGTGATAATGGCCCAGGTTGATAAAGGGATACCACTGATAGTGGCGGGCACTGTCGGCCCCCATCCAGGGGGTTACCGGTTCGAATCGGCCATACTCGACCGCCTCGTTCAGAAACTGCGGCTCGCCGGTCGAGAGGTAGAGTTGAGCAGCAGCCAGCTCCATATCGTCGGTCCAATTACACTCTTCGTAAATATAGGGCGAAACCACCGATGCCGTTTGGCACACACCAGGATGCTCCACACCGTGACGATAGGCGTCGCGGGCCTTGGCCAGCAGCGTATCGGCCATCGCGGGATAGAAGTCGGCCAGCACCCGGGCCCCCAGCGCAAAACACGAGGCATACTTGCCGGCCGTACTGGCCACGCCGGTGGTGGCGTTGGTAAACTCGCCCCGCACCTGGGGCTCGCCCGAACAGTAGTAGACGGGACGTCCCAGCCCCTTGCCCCAACCGTAATCTATCTCGTCCTGCGAAGGCAGTTTGAACCCTTTGTGGTCTCGGTCGTCGGCTATCTGGTTATACATCTCGCCTTTCGACGGATTCATGCGGTTGAGCCAGTCGAGCCCCCATTTGATTTCGTCGACGATGTCGGGGATACCGTTGGTCCCGGGCAGGCCGTTGGCATCGTAGGCATCGCCATACGCTCCGGGGTTCTTCAGGTAGGCAAACATCATCTGATAGGTGGCGTTGGCCGAGGTGGTCACGTACTGCAACTGGTCGCTCGCATCGTGCCAGCCGCCCCGCACGTCGATGTGTTGGCCACTGCGGGTGGGGTGATAGACGATATAGCCGTCGTGGGTGTGACAGCTGTCGCGCTCGAAGGGATTGAAGCCGCAGCGTTGCTGACGCATGTAGCGCAGGATGAAGTCGGCCGTGCCGTCGTACACCCGATTGCCGATAACAAAGCGAGGCGAGAGGGCATCGCCGGCCCTCAGCCGATAGGTACCGGGCCGATTGCAGGCGGTGAAGTCGAGCCGATACATGCGTTGCATCCGGCCCCACAGGCCCGCAGCCCGAGGGGTGTCGAAACGCATCACCTCCTGACCGGTACAATCGTCGACCAGCGCATACGACTCGAGGTCGATGGCCTCGTCGCTCATATAGACGGCCACCTTGGGCGAAGCGGGCAGATAGCCCAACTGGTTCACCCGTATCCACTCGCCGCCCCAGACGGCCGTACCGAGAGAGAGCGCTCCCGCCACGAGAGCCCCGACAATCTTTTTCATGTCTTTATGCTTTTACTGGTTTCTTAATCAACAGCAACAGCCCGATGAAGGTAAACAGGGCATTCATAATCAACAGTTCGTAGCTGAACGAATAACCGCCGAACCAGGCCTGCGAATTGCGGTCGAGAATGAAGCAGAGCACCGGCGAGGCGATGGCCACCAGCGGGATATAACGGTCGCGCACCTGTGCCTTCACAAAGATACCGAAGGCAAAGAGTCCCAGAATGGGCCCGTAGGTATAGCTGGCCAACGTATAGACGGCGTCGATGACACTCGTGTTGTTCAACAGGTTGAAGATGAAGATAACCACACCCATCACCACGGCCATGCCGATATGTACCCGTTTACGCAAGTGCACCACCTGCTCTTCGCTCTTCCCCTTCACGCCCAGAATATCGACCGTAAACGAGGTGGTAAGCGCCGTCAGGGCCGACCCCGCAGCCGAATAGGCCGACGAAATGAGACCCACGACAAACAGAATACCCACAATCAACGGGAAGTAGCCTTGCGTGGCAATCAGCGGGAAGAGTTCGTCGCTCTTCTGCGGAACGGCTATCCCCTCGGTAGCGGCATAGACATAGAGCAGCACGCCCAGCATCAGGAAGAGGGCATTCACAAAGAACTGCGCAATGCCGCTCGTAATCATGTTTTTCTGCGAATCCTTGGAGTTTTTGCAACTCAGGTTGCGCTGCATCATATCCTGGTCGAGTCCGTTCATGGCAATCATCGTAAAGACACCGGCCAGGAACTGCTTGAAGAAATAGCGTTTGTCGTTCACATCGTCGAAGAAGAACATCTGCGACATCTCCGACCCGCGTATCGTCTGCCACATTCCACCCAGGTCGAGGTGCAGGTCGCTGGCGATATAGTAGATGCAGAGTATCACCGAAACGATGAGACACACCGTCTTGAGCGTATCGGTCCAGATGAGCGACTTCACTCCGCCCCTGAAGGTGTAGAGCCACACCAGCCCTACGGTGAAAATCACATTCAGGATAAAGGGCAGATGTAGCGGCTCGAAGACCAGCATCTGCAACACCACACACACCAGAAAGAGGCGCACGGCAGCGCCCAACATCTTCGAAATAAAGAAAAACCAGGCCCCCGTGCGATACGACGAGAGGCCAAACCGGTTCTCGAGATACTCATAAATCGAAACCAGATTCATGCGGTAGAACAGCGGCACCAGCACGTAGGCGATGAGCAACTGCCCCACGATGAACCCCAGCACCATCTGCAAATACGAGAATCCGCTGGCGGCCACCATACCGGGCACCGAGATGAAGGTCACCCCCGAAATCATGGAACCAATCATGGCAAAGGCCACCACATACCAGGGCGACTTGCGATTGCCCACGAAAAAACCTTGATTGTCGGCCCGGTGACCTACCACATACGAAATGCCGAACAAGACGATAAAATAAGCGAAAATGGTGATTAAGACAACTACGGGTGTCATGTGTTTCAGCTATTTAAGTTTACGGTTATTACTCTTCATACAACAGATAAGGACGGCGTTGCTCCCTGAACTTCTCCACATCGTCGTGCCACATGGCCTTGATTTTGTCGGCCGACTTGCCCTCCTCGATCATTCGGCGCACATAATCCACACCGATTAGCTTCTCGAAGAAGGAGCGGAAGAAGTGGTCGCCCAGATTGAGGTTGCGATAGGCATCGATCACATACTCGAGATTCAGCCCCTTGGCCCAAATCTCCTCGTCGGTAAGCCCCGTCAGGTCCACGCCATAGCACTTCTTGTTCAGTTGCGGCGGATTCTTGGCACCCGGTACGCTGCGCGGCGTAAACGAAAAGTCATACCCCTTCATGTTGGGGTGACCATACACCTGGAAAGGCCAGTCGGTACCACGCCCCAGACTCACCGGCGTAGCCTCGAAATAGCAGGTCGAGGGATAGAGATAGACGGCACGCATATTCGGCAGATTGGGCGACGGAGGCACCGGCAGCACATAGTGCGTCTGGTGCGTGTAGTTCAGGCAAGGAACCACCGTGAGGTCGCACACCCGGTCCTCGGGCAGCCAATGCTCACCGTTCACCATGCGAGCCAACTCGCCCAGCGTCAGGCCATGCACCACAGGGATAGGCAACCACCCCACCCCCGACTTGTACTTCATGTCGAGGATAGGTCCATCGATATAGTGCCCGTTCGGATTGGGCCGGTCGAGCACAATTACCGGGCGGCCAAACTCGGCACAAGCATCCATCAACTTCACCATCGAAATATAATAAGTATAGAAGCGAAGCCCCACATCCTGAATATCGACCAGCAGCACATCAAACGAGTGCATCGACTCGTCCGACGGTCGGCCCGACTTGCCATCGTACAGCGAACTGATTTTTATTCCCGTCTTGGGATCGACCGATCCCGCCACATGTTCACCCGCATCGGCATCGCCGCGGAAACCATGCTCCGGCGAAAATATCGTCACCACATTCACACCGTCGGCCACCAACATATCCACCAGATGGCGGTCGCCCACCATCCCCGTGTGGTTCGAAAAGACAGCTACCCGCTGCCCCTTCAACGCCGGATAATACTCGCCCGTACGCTCGGCCCCCACCACTACGCGGCTATCCTTGGCCCGGCATACCATCAGTGCAAAACAAAATAACAACAGAAACAGAAATCTCTTTCTCATGGTATCTATATGCTCAAAATAAATAATTCACAATTTATTTGTAAATGTAAACATATTTTCAGAGTAAGACAACCGCGATAAATATATTTAATAGATTTTATCAACTATACAGAAAGTACAATTGCCATGCCCCACATGAAGAAAGATAGAAGAGTCGCAAAACTCCGCCTTTATCGGGCAGGGAACGGGCAAGCCAGAGATGGATAGAGGACGAGGAGTGTCTGAGCCTGTGGCGAGTTCCGCAGCCCCCGACGATGGCGCAGCCTGCGACCAACTCGGCCCGATAACAGCGGCGGCGCTTCTTTTGTGTCACCCCGCACTCGATGCGGGGTCCAGGAAAGAGAATCTTACGAGTAAACTTGCCGGTATTCCCTGGATCCCGCATCGGAGTGCGGGATGACCAGATGACCGTGTCGGGGGCGATGACTAAAACGCGTAGCCCAGTCCGGCCTATGGGAGAAAGCGGAAAGAAAAATGGCGGAGAGGGACGAACATGGGAAAAAGATGTTTGAGCCGAGGCGAATCAGTCGAAGGGCCCGGAGCAGTAAAGCCTGTGGAATAACGGTGTGGAGCGAGCTCGGCGAGTTCTTTTTCCCCGGACCTCGCAGCCATTTTTCAGCTTTCGGACATCAGCCGGGAGCTTTCTTTTGGCTTTCCCTTTTCTTTTGCGGGAAAAGAAAAGGGAGATTCTGGATGCACGGGCCGTGCGTCCCTACTGGCCCGGACGGTACTGCCGGCTGTTTTCTTTGGGTATAAACAGCGGGTATATCCTGGATGCCGCGTCGAGAACCGTGTCACCCCGCACAGCGATGCTGGGTCCAGGAAAAAGAATCTTACGAGTAAACTTGCCGGTATTCTCTGGATCCCGCGTCGGAGCGCGGGATGACCGAGTGGGCGCATCGGGGGTGCGGGATGACTCGGCATGCCCTCCGGGGGATTGGGGAGGACATAAAAAAAAGAGCCGGAAGGTTGTCTTCTTCTGACTTCCTTCCGGCTCATCTTTTAAGGTGGCGGCTACCTACTCTCCCACTTGCGCAGTACCATCGGCGTGACGGGGCTT
>NZ_NFJR01000023.1 GCF_002159975.1 Barnesiella sp. An22
TCTAGGGCAATTGGAGGTATTCTTTTTATCTTTAGCTAAGATACAAATTTTATATTACATTGGCAATCAATTTATTATAAAGTTTTATTCTTTTTACGACAGTCCCTAATATAGAGTAAAAGTTCCCATATATCACTTACACAAGCTTTTTCAACCTTCAATAAGTAATCTATTGAAATTTTTCTGTCGAATATAGGAAAGCCATATCGAGCCTTAATCTGTTTCATTAGTATTATGTATGTTTGTGGTTTATAAAGATAATAATTATTGTTGATACTATTGTATGATGTCTATAAAAGTTTTTACAATATTATATTTATGATAATTTTTCTAAAATCGAGATGCTTATATATTTTAAGCTAAATCTCAATATATATTAGTAAAATACCAACCAAAATCATATAATATATTTCAATCATAGTACCTAATGATGTGCCTAAGCAGATTGCAAGGTGCAAAGCACGAGAACTAGATCTGAATTTATCCCATGAGAAATAGCCGTAGGAGTTGGTCTTAAGTTCGCTACTTTACCACTGCTTTGAGCAAATTGGCGAATAAGGGATTGCTTCAAGTTGAATTTGCTTTGATTATTTTATGTTCTATTTACACAGCGGTTGTAAGGTATAGTGAACGAATAAATGTTACTCACAAACAAGAAAAGGGAAAAATAGCGGTAGGGAGATGGAAGGAATATTCCTAGAATTATAGCATCTATAGAATTTTATTTCTGTAATACATCGTAAAATAAAGTAAAATTACTATATTTACATATTATATGATAGGTTAAGCTATGACAAAAAGTACAATGGGTACCAAGTTGCCAAGAAAATTGGAGCAAAAGATGCAAATATTGGGTGTGCAGATTAAGATTGGGTAGATTGTGTCGAAATCTTGGTATTGCGCAGGTTGCTGACCGGGCAACTTGTTCACCTCTTACGGTTTCACATATCGAGAAAGATGTACCAATCGTTTACGTCATGATGTAAGGATATATAATTGGATTTCTGAGGAGGAGAATAAACAAAAGGCATGTTTTCGCACATATATGCATGGGGAATATGTCATGTTTGCAATCTAAGCTATTCGCTAGGATTGCCATACATTAAATGGCATGGATAAAAGTATAAATCAATAAATTGAAGCTATGTCTTGCCGTTAGTTCGAATTTTGCTATCTTTGTTTGTTTTCTTAGGATAATTTGCAGATGGACAGATATTCTATAACGCCCCAAGAGGATTGTAAAGTACGTCTATTACTTATGCCCGAAGTCTTTAATGAGAAAAAGGTTGACTGGGCGAAATTGAGAGCGACATTGGGAGAGAATATAAATTTTTCCAAAGAGCGTTATGAACTGAATGTGGGTGGCAAAAGCGATGCTTTTCGAGTGATTCAGCAGCGATTGTCGGCTACATTTCTTCCTTGCCGGGAAGAATCTGTCTATTCCTATAATATGCAGAATATCTTTATTGAGGGAGAAAATATGGAGGTGTTGAAGACTTTTCAAAAGAGTTATGTCAACAAAATAAAGATGATTTATATCGATTTTCCTTTCAATACTAATAATAATTTGTTCATCTACTTCGATAAATTCACTGAAACCAAAGAAGAATATATGTACTGTGCCTGCATAAAAATCAGTATGGGAATTAAGGCAGAACAGCCTAATAACAGGGTCGGTTCGATTTCGAGGGCAAAGAGTTTGGAAGGAGGCCGGACTTGGGATTCGAGTGTTCAACCTTGCAGAAGAGAGCAATTTCTTCCAACAGAAGTGTAATATCAAGGGTTCAGATAGGAAGAATGGAAAGCTTATTGATTTCCTTGATCCATTGCAAAGAATATGGCTGTTGAATGGTTTACGAATCGCTGCTGAAAATTGGCAAAAATATGAATTCCAAAGGGTTATTATACTTGGTAATTTGCTCGAGGGTAACAATCAGTTGAACCCTAATACTGCTCTACAAATGCGAGATGGTGGATAGAATTTAAGACGATATAAATTAAATTATTATGATTACCTATATTAAGATAGATGGATTTAAATCATTTCAGAATTTCGAAATGGATTTTACCCCTTTCACTGTTATTGCAGGCTCAAATGCAGCAGGAAAAAGCAATCTTTTTGATGTTTTTCATTTGTTAGCAGCATTGGCTGATACAGATAAGATTCAACGTGCATTTAGAAAACAACGTGGTGACTTATTAGAACTTTTCACCCAATATGATGACCATTCTGTTGCAAAAGAAATGTCTTTTGCAGTTGAAATGTTAGTTAATCCTACTGTCACCGACACATGGGGAGCAACAGCTACATTGCGATATACCAGGCTTCGTTATGAATTGACACTACGCCGGTTCACCAACAGTGTTGGGATGGAGGATATTGAAGTCATACATGAATATTTGGATACTATAAAACATAATAAGGACAAATGGATTAAGATTATCCCGTCAAAGTATGCTGAAATATGGCGGCCCAAAGTAGTTACAGGTAAACGCCAAATACCGTATATGTATACAGAAGAACATAATGGAATTAATTCTATCATAGTCCCTCAAGATGGATCGCAAGGGAAAAAACGGATATATCCATTGAATAATACCACTAGAACAGTTCTAAGTAGCGTTGATTCTGTAGACTTCAAGCATATACTTGCGGCAAGAGAAGAAATGAAAAGTTGGCGTTTCTTACAATTAAACCCGGAAGATCTTCGCCTTCCAACAAGTAAAACAAGAGGAGAAGATACTATTAGTGCTACTGGAGAAAACCTTGCCGCAGCATTGTTTCGTATCAAGCAAGAGGATAACTACAACATGAAAGAGATATCACGTAGATTACATTCATTTCTCCCAAATTTTATTGATGTGGATGTAATTGATGATGTTGAGAATAAACAGTATGTAATTATTCTACATGATGTAGATAGAAAAGAATATTCTTCCCGAGTATTGTCAGAAGGCACATTGCGTATATTAGCATTGTGTATTTTATATATGGATAATAAACATAAAGGATTATTATGTTTTGAGGAACCAGAAAATGGAATACATCCTTTTAGAATTAAGATGATGGCAAATTTGCTGAAAGATTTATCCACAGATTTTCGTGATTCCGATATGCCACTGCGCCAAGTTATTGTTAATACACACTCTATAGTTTTTGTATCTGCGATATACCAATGGCTTTCATCTCCGTTTGTTTCTATTGATTTTGCTCGGATGGTTGTCAGAATATGTTCTATTGATGGGGATAAAAAAAAGTTATTAGCAACTAAAATTATTCCTGTACCCAAAGAAAATCCTTTGCAAACAAAAATTACATTTTCTGAACAGGAGTCAAAATCGACTTTGCAAATGATGAATGAATTTATGCTGTCTGATGATAATGAATTTATTAAGAATGAGTGTTGAGGCTATGACTGTACAAATTTTTATTGGATTGGCTACTGAGGGATCTACTGACATTCGGTTCTTTGAGAGTATAGTACGCCGTACATTTCAGGAGATTGCATTGAAAGAGTGTAGGCCAGATATAGATATCGATATACGCAGACTTAATACTAAAAAAACAGGTTTGTCATTTGTTGAATATGTAAAGCAGGCATCGTATGACGGAGTTAAAGATTTTGGTATGATGGTATTGGCAATTCATACCGATGCGGACAGGGAAGCGTATGATGTAAGGAGAATGTACAATATTAATCCAGCACAAGAGGAATTGAATAAACAAGGTGATGATTATTGTAAAATATTGACTCCTGTGATACCTGTAAGAATGATGGAAGCGTGGATGTTGGCAGATAAGGAATTATTGAAATCTGAAATCGGAACAACAAAATCAGATAACGATTTAAAGATTAATAGGAATCCTGAATCAATTGCTAATCCAAAGGAGGTAATTGAAGAGGCTATCAGAATTGCACAATCTGATTTTCCCAAACGGCGTCAGCGTTTAACCATCTCAGATTTATATGCAATTATAGGTGATAAAATAAGTTTAGATAGACTATTGTTACTAAATTCATATCAGAGATTTCAAGAGGAAGTCCGTAATACGTATCGGATATTAAACTATATGTAATTGCTGTTGACCTAGAAGGGTCGGTCAAAAATTATAACCACCTTTAGGTTTGCGCTTTGCTCCATGTACTATCTCGGCAGCTTGTTGCTGGAGTGACATAGGCTGTACTTGCTTGCGCCCGGATTCAATCCATTGCAGCAGTTCGTCTTCATAGAAATAAAGTTTCTTGCCTCGTTTGTAAGCGGGAATCAATCCTTTACGGGCAAGTGTGTAGATGGTGGGCTTTGCCTTTCGCGTGATTTTACAGGCTTCGTCAATTTCGATAAAACGATGCTTGTCGGAAGTGGTCTGTGGCTGCATGGCTGCCACCATTTGCCGGATTTGCTCCATCTGTTCCGTGAGATAAGCCACAGCCTGCGGCAGCTTATCAAAAGTGATTTGTTCGTTTGCCATACGTAATCGTCTTGAATTGTTCGATGGCAAAGGAAATTGGTGTTTTGATGGTGGAAAACATCACCGGAATATAACTGTGAGATAACTTTTGGTAGTAGTTTGTAGTGATTACAAGAAATTTAGCTACTTTTGAAATTGGGAAAAACAATAGTTATTGATACTATAATTATTTGTGACGAAGATGGACCATCAAATAGAAAGTAATACCATTTATGAATCTGAAGTCGCTCTTTTTGAAAATCTTAGGCAAACATATCCAGAAGACACAAGGGACAAGATTGTAGATGATGGCTTGTGTTGGGCTGCTATAAGCAAAAAAATGCCAGATAAATCAAACCGGAATTGGCCTGAATGTCTTTGGACTGAATCGAAACGTCGTGTTCTGTTCTTTCTTAAAGAACCAAATAGAAATGATGGCGAAGATTATAAGGATTGGGATTGGTCGGAAGGCTCAGAGACATTTGGTAATGTTCTAGCGTACTGGCTTGAAGGTCTTATGATAACTCGTGCTGACTATTGCCCTAAATATACAGACATATCTTCAAGAAAGGATATTTTCAAAAAATATCCACTTGCTATTGTGAATGCTAAGAAAATTGCTGGTGGAAGTTCTGCTAATTGGAATGCTATATGGGAATATGCAGAGCGAGACAAATCGTTTTTGTTTTGCCAAATTAGGGAGATTTTAAAACCAAATATCATCGTTTGTGGTGGAAGTAATGATGCTGAAAATTATTCTCGAAGAGTCCTTAGTATTGCTTTAGATTGCATTTTTCAAGATATCAAGGAAGGTTTCAGAAAAATCAATAATTGGTGCTATTATAACTCGGGAGAAGAGATTTTGTTAATTGATTCATATCATCCTTCTCTGATTATGAATGAACGAGAAAAAATCGAAGGTTTAATCAACGGCTTTCACGATTTTATCTTGAAAACGAATTATAAATACTAATCAATGGAGAATGCCCAATAGTATTGCTACGATGCAATTTTTTTATCAAGTTTTATTTTGCACTCTGATTCCGTATGTGACATTTTACGCTCAATAGTTGAGATCTCCAAGTCACAGAGGGTATGGGCAAAGATTCGTTTGATAAATGTGGCAGTGTGAACACGCTTTTTATTGAAGGCTTTGCCGATATTCCACCCAAAGTGCATAATATCAATGCTTTTAAGTTGTTCGTCAACTTTTACAGGCGATATCTTTTGTAAGGTGTCGCCTGCGTTATATTCAGTAATGTATTCGCACAGCCGGGTAAGATCTTCCTCACTCATGTAGGCCGCCATGGTTTGCTTCGTATAGTTGAGGACTTTTTCCAATCTGATTTGAGTAGCTCGGTTCTTGTCTGCAATAGCATGGGTTCGCAGGGCTTCGTATTCTGATGAGGCAGAGATTGTTTCTTCAACGGTAGGAACTGGTTTAATGACGTCTGGTGTAGTCCGGTTTGAATCTTCGATTGTGAGGGTTTCAGGAACAGAATTGAGGTTATCGTTCATCTTCTGAAAAGCAGGGCAACGAAGCAGAAACGCTTTTATGCGAGGCGACAGTAACTGGTCGAAGGTTATCTGCAAACTGGCATAGAGCGCTGTCAAGACGATGACTGTTACAAAAAATGCGATAGTACTACTGAAGTCGTCAAGACCTTTGGATAAAGCAAACAGACGGACTAAAATACCGATAACAAGAACGACTCCAACTACCAGGGAGTAGAGCGCTATATATTCTACATTTTTCTGATTCATAGTGATATATGCTTATGGTTTGTGCGCAAATATAAATCGTTTCATGGATACATGGCTCCGAATCGAAGTGAGTGGCAGTATGTGCCCTCAAAATGTAGCTTTTGTCTCTGCCGGTGTAAGAAGAAAAGACTTGATAGAGTAGGATAGGGTCCCAATTATTTTATAGTACTAGTCCCTTCTCGGGTTTCTCTGTATGGGAGTATGGTTTAAGAGATAGGTCGGGAGTATACTCCCGAAGGAGAAGTGATACCGCAACCGAGTCCTCATAACCACAGGCAAAGGTAATTCGTGTTCTTCTCGTACAAGCAAGGCCAAGCCCTTCGGGTTCGTGGAAAAATCATCCTCGCCCCGGAGGGCTTGCGGTATTTTTTCCCGAAGCCTTGCCTGTACGGAACACGACCTTTTTAAGCCTGTAGTTATGGGAACTCCGGCCCCTGTAAGCCGGACTAACAAAAAATCAAATGTCATGTTACAGAAAGCGAAGAAGAAGTACACGGTGGAAACACTCAAGCCATTGAATGTGCTGTACGATCACGAACACGGGCTGACACAACAGGACGTGGATATGGCCAACAGCTATGTGGAACTGATAGAGAGGACACGCTCTGAAAAGAGTCCGCAGGTCGGGGACAGACTCATCTATGTGGACCGATACGGAAGGTATTACGGCAACGCCCTCATCGAAAAACGGGAGGAAACGAGCGGGCTGATTTCCATCTGCGAAGAGCCCTACATTCCCTTTGTCTGGGAAGAATATGACGGTATAGGGCTGAGCGTCAGCGGAGGGGCCTTCCACCATATTGACCCCAGGCAGTTGACCTTCGTCAGATGGACGGAAGGCGCATTCAAGGATTGGGGAAATTGCGGGGCGTGTGCCAACGGTGCCGTCGCATTCACGGCAAGAGTCCCGTTGTGGTCCTATTCCGAACCTGACCCGCTCTATGGCGATTTCACCACGGAGATATGGAGACAGTACTATCTGACCAAGGATACAAGTCCGGACGCACGCAACTTGTACCAGGGCTTCAACAAGGCTTTCAGGACGGAAGAGGAGTTCCAGCAGTTCCTGAAAGATTATGAAGGGACCGTGTTCAAGGGTAACTGGGAAAACCATATCGTACTCTGGTGTTTCCGCCATGAAAACCGGTTCCTGCCGCAGAATGAGTGGAACAAGATAGACGCTCCGGCCGTGGAACGGCGTCTCAACTTCCATCCCGAGCAGGTGAAACTGGTCAAGGATATGGACAGTCACATCACCTACTGTTACCGCATCAAACCCGAAAATAACAATCTCTAAAATAATACAGTTATGCAGCCAACCGCAGCAACAACCGCAGGCAGCCATACCTACCTGCTCACAGGAATCCTGAACGTACAAGTGAATAACGAGGACAAGATTACAGAACAGGACCGGCAGTATTGCCAGCTCCAGCATGACCAGCTTTACAAGACGCTTGACCGGGTTAACCGGTGATACGCCATTGCTCGTTCGCACGCAAGACAGCGAAGGCAAGATACACATCAGCTGGGGAAGCCAGCGAATAACCGAATGAACATGACCTGTATGGAGCCCGGAAGTTCCATTCCCACCGACAAAGGTAGTCCGCGTCCCACTCGGCTGAGCAAGGTCATGCCGCAGGCGGTTTTCGGGAAAATCATCCTCGCCGGTGGCTGCGGTATTTCCCCGAAAAACCCAGCACAGCCTGGACACGGCACCTTTGGGGAGTCGGAGGAATGGAACCCCCGGGCTCCACATACATAAGAGAAAAAGAATATGGATCTGAACAATGCAGAGGTTGCCGTGACCACACAGCATCTCATGGAGATAAAGGATTACAGGGACTACTGGTTGCACCTGTCCGACTACAGCGATATGGGCGAGTTCCTGTGCGCCTGTTCCGACCTGTTTCCCGGGGAAAAGGAACCGGAATATCGGTATTCCAGATGGGAGAACATCCCGGACACGCTGATCAGCCGTGAATGGTTCTGTCCCAACTTCTTCGAGATCAGGGACGCTCTTGAAAGGCTCGAAGAGGAAGAAACGGAGTTTTTCATAAACTGGAGCAGGCATTACGGCTATGACATCACCACGGATGACCCGCACATGATGGTATCACATTACCACGACCTGTACGGGGATACCGTCACGGAAGCGGAAGAAGACGCGGACACAGGAGAAGACGCCCTGATATGCACGGGTGTATCGAGCTGCTACTGCGACACGCTTCCCTTCCGGTACGAAATATTTGATGACAACTACGACTAAAAGACAAAAGATATGGAAATCAACTTCAAAGGACCTGTAATGCCCATCGACCCGTATTCGCAGCTGGCATTCGTAGAGATACTGAACATCATTCTGACGGCAGGACACATCGTGGACGTGAACCGCTCCCTCATAAGCAGGAACGTCAATCCGCAGTTCGGCTCGCTGTCAGGCTATTTCAGATGGTCGTTTGCTGGAGACCGCTTCACGCTCTGGCAACGCACGGACTACAATTCAACGCTGTGTTTCAACCACAGGATACTCGATCTGCCTTTCGGTGTTCTGGCGGCGAAAGGCAACGAGAAAGAGATAGAAACAAACTGAAAGAGAGACAACAGAAAAATAAACACATGTACGGGAAACGGAATCCTGCCGTACACAGGTAACGGAATATGGGAGAACAGAAAAAACTGACCATGGAATTCGTGAAATCGCTTATGGACAAGTCCTACACACTGGTGTGGGTGGGTTACAACGACAACTTCGACAACTGCCATGACACCATTCAGAAGTGTCTGGAAGAAAGAAGTTGTGAAAGTCTGTGGGAGAAAGTGGACGAGTGGTACGATGACGCGGAATGGGAAGCAGTCCATGAAATCATCTCAAAGCTGAAGGATGAATGCACCGACTCTCACGACTTTGAGGAAGAGAAGGTGGAAGAGTTCTTCGAGGAACATGAGGAAGAAATCAGGGAGGAAATCTACAATCGAAACGATACAGACATCTTGAAGGAACTGATTAAGAACACGGATGACATTCCCGTGCGTGTCGAGATGCTCTCCAACTACGACTGCATCAATTCCAACTGGCTGGAATCGCAGGAAGGCTACCGGTACAAGGAGTCCTATTTCGGGGACATGGTCGATGCCCTGAATCTCAATCCTGCCAAGGTGAAGAAAGTTTTGGTGGAGAATGGTTACACGGTGTACGGTCGTTTCCCCGACAAAAAATACAGGGACGGCAAGGAACAGGTATCCTACGAACAATTCTACCAGGAACTCATTAACTCCTGTTGTGGTGCCAACCTGCTGACCTATATCGGCAAGGTAAGCCTGAAAGCGCTTTATGATGCCGGATTCTCGCTTGGGGAAGTCATTATCCCCAAAGGCAACTGCTGCGGCATCTTCAGCTCCATGTACGGTGGCGGAAGTCTCCTGGAGATGGTGCTTAAAAAGGACGTCAGGCTGAAACTCGAAGTCAGGGACTATCACGGATTCCGCTTCCGGCTTGACAGCGAGAGGTCAGAATATGAATGTTCCATCAAGCGAGTGTATGGGGTATGCGACTCCTTCTTCGGTGAAAGGATAGCTCTTGTCGCTTCATAAACAATTCATTTATACAACAATCAAAATTATAAGCATTATGGAAAAGTACGAAGTAAGAGTAAGGTACGCCTTCGAGGGTACCTACCAGGTCGTGGCAGAAGACCGCGACGAGGCGAAAAGAATGGTAACGGAAGAGTGCGGTCTGGTATTGGGTGGCAATATCCACACGACCCGCGGAGATAATGAGGTGACGAACTGGAATTTCGGTTCTCACCCCGACGTGCAGATTCTGTCTGTCAAGGAACAGGATAGGGGAGGCCGGGCCACATACACGGCCATGTGTTTCTACGACAGGATTGAAGAACTGCGGAAGGACATCATCGAAGCCATCAGACAACTGCTGTATGCGCACGGTATGACAGAAATCACATTCAGAGACAACGATGACGATCCGGTATGGGTCATCTGGTTCGACAAGCATGCCGACCCGTATGAGTGCTGGGTGACGGGTCTTGAAATTACAGACGATGGTCTGATTGTACTGGCAACAATAAAGGACAGCTTGGAAGAGGTAGCCTGTTACAGTCCCTTCGAGCTCGGAGCCAGCAACATCGACTGGCTGAACGGAATGTACGAGGCCGCCAGGCTTCAACTCGAAAATACAAATGGAAACTCTTAAAACGAAAGACAATATGGCAACAGAAATAAATAATCAAATGGAAAATGCAGTGTCTAGCTTCTTCTACTACATATGGAACACCTGGAGCGAGGACGAGTGTAAAGTCGTGTACGGGGAGATGTACCGTCACTTTTGGGGAAAATGGAGCCAGATGACGGACAAGGGTATATTCGGGGCTGCTGAACGGTTCTATGCGGAGCTGACGGACCATTACCGGGAAAAGCTGGTGGAACGGGCCGTCAGCCTCTATGACGGCAAGGCCAGACGCAAACTCCCTGACGATTCGAAAATCTTGGTATGCAGTGAATGCGGTTCTACGCAGATTGAGATACAGGCATGGGTAGATGTCAATACGAACGAATATCACAGCGATGTGGACGATGACATCTGGTGCCTGCTATGCAAGGATAACGTGGGGACCTGTACCAAACACGACTACATGGAGATGATGCAGGAGTGGTGGAGATCCAACAATACCGACAAACTCGAATACTTGACCGGACTCAAGGCGTCCGATTTCTCATCGGGCAATTCCGGACAGACATTCACCGAAGCCGCTGATGAATGGTGGAACAGCAAAAGCTATGACGAGAAGCGGAACATATACCTGGCAAACAACCAAAAGCAACGGCATGAAACGGAGCATTATTGATCCAATCTGCAACTCATGCAGTTGAGGTAAGAATGAAATGTTTTATTCCATCGAGCGGAAATTTAATATCTACAATTATGACAAACAGGGAAATCATCAGGGTACTGAAACGCTGCGGCATATAAATTATATAAAAAATCCTATGAATTTATGTATACAAAAATTGAGAAAGCAGCCTGATATTCAAAATATTCATCATCCCAAATTACTAGATGGAGATTTTTTAATATATTTGCAATTATGAATCAACTTTGAAGCTTTATGATTGAATGGAGTACGGTCGCTGACGACATTTTAAGATATACTAGGAGTGTCTTCAACGAGGATGGGCAGACAATTACTGATTCCGAACTTAAAGATGCACTTAACATCCTGTATCATGTTATATATGAACCATGTGGCGTTTTTGGACTTAATGGTTTTTCTCATGACCTTGAAGATGCATTGAATAAGGCTATTTTCACCGAGATTGGAGAAATTAACCCTCTTAGAAATTTATCAATCCTTTTTGATTCGTTTGTCAAACGCATACATGTATTTGAGAATAATCCAATCCCCGATCAAAAAGGTACGTTTATCAATGTAATATCTCATTTTGGCTTGACACAGTTCTCTGACTTAAGAAACTATAATACGCAGGGGCAAAGTTGGCGTGGTGATGGAACGGGTAGATATATTCTGTATAAAGCTGTTATCCCACGTAATGAGAATGTACATCTCGCACCAGATTGGGATAAGGCTGATGTTGCCCAGCATTTGAAGTATGTGCTTGCAGCTTACCTATTCATTGTTCATATTCGTAAGCTCCAAATTCTTGCCGTTCATCCGAATTTCTTGCAGGATCCTTCAATCAACAACCGGAAAACGCTAACAGATGACGATTTAGCTGCATATGATTTTCTGAAGTTCAGCCGTGCATCAGGTGAGTTGAAACGGGATATGATACGTTGCTTTGTGCTTCGACTTCTGGCCAAGGTCGGACCTATTGAGGAGGCGTCAATTAAGGCTCAGGTTGACGATTTCGTCGGTAAGACCACATTAGACGCTCATACTTATTGTCTAAACGGGTTATCTAGAAGTGGCAAAATACAGATTATCAAAGAGAATCCTAAAACTTATAGTCTTACATCGGAGGAACAACAGAGATTAACAGATTATGCAAACGACTGTAGCCATAATAAAATGCAGTTCATGAAGGATGTTCAGACGATTCTCAACGGCACTACACTTGCTACTAAAACAGACGAAGTATTAAAGGAATTCAAGAATTTAGTGACACAAAGACTAAAGAGCGCAGCAATTGTTGTAGATAATGTTGGCCTTCAGTATAACGAAAATGAGAGTGAGAACTCTTTTTTGGAATTCATTAATACAGATATAAAAGACATCGAGAAAAGCAAGAAAATTTACAAAGATATAATTGCTGTATGTGATTCAAATGACATAATATACCGACTATGTGCTGGTTCATTCATGTCTTCGCTCGCATCAACTACCGAGTATAACGGTAATTTCCCGATGCTTCGGCGCGACGTCTTTTTAGATACACAGGTCATCTTGATTATACTTTGTGTAGCTTTCTCTGATTTTGAGCCAGGAAGGTTATACGATTACAAAATTGCACGTGATCTAATTTCGATTGCAAAGAATGATAAGAATGGCCTTTCGTTTAAGTTCGCGAATACTTATATTACGGAAGTAAAGGGTCATTTGGCGCAGGCGCTTCAACTCATGGAAATTGCTGATGCGGAAACTCGCAAATTTACATTGCATACAACTAATGTCTTTTATAATCATTTTGCGGACCTTAAAGAGTCAGACAAACTCCCAGATGATGTTACAACATTCAAAGATTATCTTTATGTGTTGTTCAATCTTGAAGATCAGGATGCTGAGGATGATTACAGAAGCTTCTTAGACTACTCTTTGGCAGATCAAATTGAATATATATTGAAAGAAGCTAATATTGAATTGTTCACACTACCTTTGTATGATTATGAGGGGACAAAAAAATCAGAAACAGCATTCAATAGTGTTCTTAAAAACAATGAAAAATCGTATGCAACATTAGAACATGATGTCAGAATGGGTCAGTACCTTTTTGATTGGCAAAGTAAGCCTAAATTGTTCTTTATAAGCCGTGACCATTCTTTTGATCTTTATCGCAAGAAATATGCAGAACTTTATTGTCGTTCCACTCCGTATTTCTGGCAATTGTTCACCCCGGTGAATTTTGTTAACTCGGTCGATTTACTTGAGATGAAATTTGAAATACAGGGGCTCTCCGAGGACCTTCTTCTGCTTGTAGACCGTGATGGTGGCAAAGATAACGCTAAATATTTTGCCGATGTCAACATAAAATTAACAAACCTACCTGGAATTACACCGGCCGAGAGAAGAAAGCGACAGAAGTTGAACTTCGAATTATTTACAAACAAGAACTATAATGATATAGAGGAGGATAACTTAAGTTATGCTGACATGATTGCCGGCAAATTGAATAGGACATGGGATAGCTTATACAAACATCTGTGTGAGACGTGTCCTGACAGTCTAGAAAAGGCATTTGCTCCACTTTTGAATGATGATATTTATATGTCTGTTGTAAAAAATCTTAAGGTCTATGTGGAGAGTTGCGAGAACGACTTGAATACATTGCTCAAGACAATTGATGGTATTATTAACGAGGGTTAGGATATCGTAGATATTAATTGAAATATCCAACCAGTAGAGTGACGTTTCCTCTACTGGTTGTACCCCAAAAAACAAGTTTCCCATTCACAATCAGAATCAGGATCGATTCATTGAGCAATATCTTCCATAAATGGGAGATGGAGATATTCCAATGAAATTTTGTATCTTTGCGAAACAGAACTGAGGTTGTTTATGGATGCTTATTTTCGGGTTTGCACTATATTTGCAACATGTTCACGCAAGTCGCTCATACAGAGATGCCGTTGATTTTTGGGGAGTCAATATATTGTTGGACGTAGGAATATTGAAATATTCTTTAAGTACCCTGATATACATAAGATTAAGATAAGGAGAGTAAATCTTATTGTACCATATATGGGTCATCACCTTATTATTCCATTTATCCAAATTACCTTTGCTTACAATCACGACAGAATTATCTCCCAACTCATTGAAGAGTTTTTTCCTTCCTTGTAGTCTTGTTTGTCATTGAATTGGGCATTAAGCTCCAACCGACCTTTCAATCTTTGATAAGAAAGATTACTGGAACCTGTGATTATAATACCGGGTAGTTTGCCTCCTTCATTCACTAAATTGTTATAAGTCAACAAGTACATTTTTGAATGGCATGGATCGAGTGTTTTACGAATTTCAAGTGATTCCTCTAAAATTTTCCCATGGAACATTTTGAACTGTTCCAATTGATAATATCGGATAAGAACATTTCTTTATTGGTTATAAAACTGCTACTCATATCACCACTCGTTTTGCTTATATTGATAACGAATTAGTCTTCTCTTTCTCGACAAGAATCAACTTCCTTACAACCATATTTAGAATCTCGGCAGTATGAAATAGCGTCTCCCAATCAGGTTGTTTTATTCTATTGAATCTCCCCTTGTATATTTTATTTTCCTCCCTGCAAAGGTAGTCCCGTGTCCAACGTACCCGGACAAGGTCAGGCCCCTATGGGGTTGGCTGAAAGAAAATCATCCTCGCCGGTGGCTGCGGTATTTTCTTTCGCCAAACCTTGCGGGTACGGTCACGGGACAGTCAGGCAGGTGAAAAATAAAAAATACCGGCTCCCGGAGCCGGACGTGTTTAACAGATAAAATACAATGAGTCATGAAAATCCTGAATGAAGAACATTTCCAGAATGTAAAGCGTTACGCAGAATCCATCGGTGACACATCACTCCAGAACTGTCTGGACAGACTGAAAAAATGGGAGGAGAATCCAGACCATCCAAGCGAAATCTCGCTCTATTATGACCATGCCCCGTACTCGTTCGGCTTCACGCAACGCTATCCCGACGGAAGCATCGGCATCGTAGGCGGGCTGCTCTATCACGGCATACCGGACCGCTCTTTCGCCGTAATGCTGCAACCGTTCCACGGATGGCAGATACATACCTGAAAAATGACAGACAAATCATAGTATTAACTTTATAAAATTCAAGATTATGGAAGCATTGGCAGTATTGGAAAAACAGCAGCAGTTTGATTTTCAGAACAACGGAATCGAAGTAATGAACCTTGAAACTCTCCAGCGTACCTACAAGGAGAATGATATCTATGGCAAGCCTGTCCAGGGCATCTATCACTATCAGGTCCTGCAACGTATGATGGACATTTGCGAGAAGTATAATCTCGATTACGAGGTGGAGGAAATCTTCGCCGCCCAGAACAGGAACAAGACACAACCGGGGGTGAGCATTCTCCCGCAAGTGGAACAGACACATGGTGA
Source organism: Barnesiella sp. An22 (assembly GCF_002159975.1). Lineage (GTDB taxonomy): Bacteria > Bacteroidota > Bacteroidia > Bacteroidales > Barnesiellaceae > Barnesiella > Barnesiella merdigallinarum. Next base: position 15,517 of record NZ_NFJR01000023.1, read on the forward strand.
AAAGGCAGTGGAAGCGCACATCCTCCGACGCATCTTCGCGACCATCCGGATCAAGGACTGGGAAACGGACGAGCTGACGACTACGCTGGTCGTCGCCTACCATCAGGACGGCATACAAGCGGCCATAGGCCCGTGCGTGAAGATATGCCATAACCAGTGTATCCTATCACCGGAAAGGAGCATCTGCAACTATGGAAAAAACAAGGTGACAACGGAAGGGGTATTCGAAACGGTGGACGGTTGGCTGGCCAATTTCGAAGTGAACATGAACGAGGACATTGCAAGGATTCAGAGGCTGAAACGCAGAATCGTCTCCCTGGAGGAGGTGTACATGTATATCGGGCTGCTGACAGCATTGCGTGTCTCCCATGACAGTTCGGACAGAACCCTGTCATCCTCCGTGGAAACCTACCCGCTGAACCAGAGCCAGATTTCCATCTTCACGGAAGAGGTGTTGAAACTGGCCCGCGAAAAAGGACAGATCACCGCTTGGGACTTATATAACGTAGCGACTGAGATATATAAGCCGGGCAGAACGGATTTTCCGGCCCTGATTCCGCAGAACGGAGCCATGGCGGAACTCCTGCTTTCCCGTCTGCCCGCAGAGGTGGAAATACAGGATGCGGTTCTGGTAAGTTAATCTCGATATTGATAACTATTTGGGGAAATGTAATTAGGGGAGACTCCGACGGCAATACTCCGTCAGGGTCTCCCTTTTATTGTATTCTTAAACAGAAGCCTATATTCTTCAACGGCCCGCCCAGAGGGAACAATGCGCTTCATACGCTAAATGTCAGTAAAAATAAATTAAGTTACAGGAACTTACTAACTTATCTCTCAAAGCCCACTATGATGGCACAAGCATCATTATAATCCAAAGAGTTTATAATTGAATCCTGCTCAACCTGTCCCAAGCGGTTGTAAAAAAGGGTGTCTATTTCCCAGCCTTTGTTTTTGAACAGAGCATCCAAAGAATCTTTCTTCTCTTTTAACAGACTTCTGTATAGTGACTTCATATCATAATTTTTATTTGTCGCTATTTGGAATGTACCACTTTCCAATCTCATATTTATACGAGGCGCGGTAATTACGGAATCATTGAATACAAATCCCATTCGCTTGTCTACCAGCTGTTCTGTCGAATCGGACCACGCTTGCAATTTATGTTTACTTACATTCCCTATTATCACGCTTTTCCCCAAATAATCTTCGTCCAACCTCAAATCAGTAAATTCTTTTACCGTAATGATAGGAGTGGAAGCGATACTGTCTGTTTGTCCGTCTATAATGCGATACCAGCCGTTTTCACGATGATGGTCCGTGCCTTGATGACCATCTCCATGACAACTTGTGGCAAAGAAAGTGATCAGCAGAAGAAGTCCAAATGCGTGTGTATTCATGTTCATATTACGTTTTCTTTTGTTTATCGCAAATATACGGATTATGTCCTATTTAGGTATAAGCAAAGGGATATATAATTTATTCCGTTAATCTTTGCTCAAACCATCTACAAATCTGTAATATGCCAATCCTCAGCCTTGCTCACTAACTACAACAATAAAGAAGAACAGTAAGAATATAAAAAGGGAGAACCCGACGGCAATACACCGAAAGATTCTCCCTTTTTCTTTTACTCTTCAAAGAGCAGCATATATTCCACCTTCCTTCTCCGATCGATGCTCGGCACTACTTTGCCTTTGTAGCACCGGAAGGAGATGTACTCTTTATAGATATTTCGATCTCCGGCTTCCAGTTTTTTGACAAGTGTGCTCTTGGGTATCTTCTTGCTGCCTAAAAGTCTGTACGGACCCACATTATAGGCAAGCGTGGCCAGCAGCAGAGAATCCTTTCCGAACTGCCGGAACATGGCGCAGAACTTGCGCAAGTCCTTCCTGAGAAGTTCATCGGCCTGTTGCCTTGTCATGGTATGGGCAGAATACTTTTCCCCGGGTTGCAGGCAATGACCCCAACCTACATAGGGGTGATGCCGGGAAGAATGCCAGCCTTCGAACCGCTTGATACACTCGACGGCAAGGTCGAACTTGTCCTGTTCTCTTTTCCCTGAATTTTCCGCTTGTAACGGTATGTTCCCGAGGCAGGAGGTGGCGAAAAACGCGGCAAACAAACTTGTCCTTATTCCCATAGGCGAATCGGATCTATTAAAGGATACCACTTGCCACCGATAGTAACCACGGTGTCCTCATCTCCCGTCTCGTTGTTGAAATTGAAGGTCAACTGGAAAAGCTGTGCCGGCTCGCTGTTGTCTTCAAAATAGATGTCGATGCTCTGCTGGTCTTCACACTCGGAGGTGTAATAAAGGCGGAACACCTCCCGGTCCAGGGGATAGCGGTCGTTGGGCAGCAGCACCATTCCGTCATCCATGCGCAACTTGCCTTCGCCGTCCGGCTGGAAATAGCGAATGGTATAGCGGGCGTCGGAGAACCGCCCTTCCCGTTTCAGTTCGCAGCGTATTTCCACGGTCTCACCTTTCACGATGCGTGTGGGTACGGGCATCGTCTCCACCGTGAAGGGATAGGATTGCTGCATGTCAAGGTCATCGCTGCACGAGGTCAGCATACCAAAGGTCAGGCCCATCAAGGCGCATACAAGGGCAAACAGCCCTTTTCTATTATACATAATCGGTTTCATATTCATTTCTTGTTTTTGTGGGTTGTAAAAAATATTACTGTTCAAGTGGGAAATTGCTTCCCAGATATTCATTCAGATCTTTGTAACCGGCATACAGGTCGGAACAGTCGTCAATCCTGTCACCGTAGCGTTTCCGCAGGTCGGCCAGTGTCCTTTTCCCGGTATCGTCATTGTCCAGATAGCACCGGATTTTCCCGTAATGGTCCAGATAGGGGAACGAGCGTTCAAGTAGGGCCACCGAATTGAGGACCAGATAATCCTCATCTCGGCTGATGCCGAGTACTTTCCATGAAAGGAAGTCGATGAAGCCCTCAAACAGGTTGCAGGTAAGCGAGCCGTTGCGGATGAGGGAAATGTCCTTGGGCGGCAAACACCATTTCATGAACCTGGTCCGGAGCTCATAACCTCCACTCATATTCCTGAAGCCGACGGCAAAATACCGCTTGCCGTACAGCCGGAACCGTACTTCCTCGCACTCTGCACGGGCAATTTCGGCAGGAATGCCGCGTCCCTTCAGATAACCGAGTAGGACATTGCAGTACAAGGGACTCCGTACCACTTCCTCAAAGCGGGAGGCCTCTTTCCGCTTTTCTGCCCTGACACCGCCATTTCCCTTTTTCTGTCCGGCATATTCAGGTATTGTGCCTCCATATACTCCGGCGATAAACCTTGCCTGAGCCATGAAGCCGTCACTTCCTGAAAGTTCTCCCGCAAGGGTGAAGATGTCGCCTCCATGCCCGGTGCCGAAGTCATGCCATACGCCCTTACGGGTGTTCACATGGAACGAAGGTGTCCTTTCCTCACGGCACGGGGAGA
>NZ_NFJR01000024.1 GCF_002159975.1 Barnesiella sp. An22
ATCTTATTTTTCTTATTTTATACCTTCGAAGGACTCCTGGCCGAATTGACTTCGTTCTCTCTTTTCTCTTGTACTACACTTGCTTCTTTTCAGTCTTGTCAATGAACTGCGCCCTCCGTTTTCGCTCCGGTTGACCCGGTGTTCTTTCGAAAAGCGATGCAAAGGTAGGCGTTTTTATATATTCCCTCCAAATTTTTTGACGACTTTTTTATGCTATAAAACATACTTTTCTCTCAACTTCCCCATTTTCACTCCGTTATAAACAAACTTTTTTTCGCAAAAAATTCGTTCCTGCCACTCTACGGAGCAACAGGAACGAACAAAGGGTATTCGAGTGAAATTATCGGCTTATATCTTCTCACACGGCAACCCGAAAGCTTCGGCTACGGCAGGATAAACGATTTTACCGTCGACTACATTCAGACCTTTGCAGAGAGCTTCGTCTTCGGCACAGGCTTTTTCCCAACCTTTATCGGCCAGCTTGAGGGCATAGGGCAAAGTTGCGTTGGTCAAGGCCAAGGTCGAGGTGGCCGAAACGGCTCCCGGAATATTGGCCACGCAATAGTGCACGATACCATCGACTTCGTAGACGGGCTCGGAGTGTGTAGTCGGATGCGAAGTCTCGAAGCAGCCACCCTGATCGATTGCGACATCGACCAGCACCGACCCCTTCTCCATCAATCCCAGCATATCACGGGTGATGAGATGCGGCGCCTTGGCTCCGGGGATAAGCACAGCCCCGATTACCAAATCGGTCGTGGGAAGCTCGGCTCGTATATTGAATTCGGACGAGTAGAGGGTCTTGATGTTGGCGGGGCGAACCTCATCGATGTAGCGCAACCGGGCCAGCGACAAGTCGGCAATGGTAACATCGGCACCCATACCGGCGGCCACACAGGCAGCAGCATAACCTACCACACCACCACCGATTACCAGCACCTTGGCCGGTTTCACACCCGGCACACCGCCCATCAGTTTACCTTTGCCGCCCTGCGGGCGCTCCAGGAAGCGGGCCCCCTCTTGGGTAGCCATACGGCCGGCCACCTCGGACATGGGGATAAGCAGCGGCAGACTGTGGTCTTTCAGCTCGACCGTTTCATAGGCCAAACAGGTAGCTCCACTGGCCATCATAGCCTCGGTGAGCTTGCGGTCCGATGCAAAATGGAAATAGGTAAACAACAACTGCCCTTTGCGAATGAGGGGATACTCGAGCTCGATGGGTTCCTTGACCTTGACTATCATCTCGGCCACGGCATATACATCGGCAATGGTGGGCAATATCTTGGCACCCACACGCTCGTACTGCTCGTCGGGGAACCCGCTATTTTCGCCTGCGCCTTTCTGCACATACACCGTATGACCTCTCCGTACCAGTTCGTTCACTCCGGCGGGAGTCATACCCACTCGATTCTCGTTGTTCTTGATTTCTTTGGGGATTCCTACTATCATAGATTAAGATTTATAAGATTAAATTATTTCGGTTGAAAGATAAGAATTTTATTCTTTTTTTCCATCATGCCGAGCCCGTTTTTTACACAAAAAAGCGGGACGATTCGGGTTTAACCCCCATCGCCCCGCCGAGATACCTGTATTTACGGGATTCAGTTTGTCTTCACCATCAATACCGAGGGGACTGCACGCTCGCCTTCGTGGTCGTACTTGCCATTGTCGCAAGGGTGATTGATCACGCCATAGGACTGGATATAGAGGGTCGAAGAGCCCCCACCGTCGAGGTTGAGAGCATCGGTCGCCCCCATCTGCCGAGCAAAGGTGCGTAGATCGTAGAGGTTCACCCCCTTGGCTCCATCGAGACGGCCATCGAAGACGATAAAGAACACCCGATTGTCGTCGGTCGTTGCCACGCAGGTACGCGGGTGTGTATCGGTTGTAAACGAATTGGCCCACATGGCCACATCGTGCCCGTTGTCCATCATCAGCGGCCCCGACACGACTACCTGCTGATAGTCGCCCCCGAGCGAAGCCTCGTCGCTCGAGCTCCACGTCTTTATCTCCACCCGGTCGCCCGTGGCACAGAAGGCCCCGGTGGCACGAGTCGAAAACTCGTTGGTCTCGGTGGTAGCCACCACAGTGCCGTTACACTTCAAGAAGTGACGGCTTACACCGGTCGAGGTATTGAAAAAGGTACCGTTTATCGCCGCCAACGCATTGGCCGCGATGGCCCGGTCGCTGGTAGTCTTGCTCAACGAGACCTCATACGAAACGACAAACGAAACATTGGCCTTGTTCAGGTCGATTTCCAACATGCTTATCGTTTGCGGATAGTCAAAGAGCTTTTGCACCTGAGCCGTCTTGCTCACGACACCATCCCGAATCTCCCGCTCCTGCCACGAAATCTGAGCGATAGCTATCGAGTCGGCCTCGTTTTCGCCCGAGGGGCGGGTAGGTATCGAGGCGTGATTGTCATCATCGCCACACGACGTGAAAGGTGCGACTGCCATCAAGGCAACCGCAACCAGAAACAACTTACTCCACTTCATTCCTGTTCGATATTATACTCGGGAATACCGAATCAGAAGTTGAATCGCTCTTGCTTCATCTCGCCCAAGGAGTGCATCTGCCCCACATAAGTGACAAAGTGAGTAGTCTGCTCATGGGCACGCAGAGCCTCATCGTCTTTCCAGGTTTCACAAATCATCAACACATCGTGACGCGTAGCACTCTCGAAAATATCGTAAGCCACACAGCCCTCCTCTTTGAGTGAGCATTCGGTCAACTTTTTAGCAATCTCCAAAAATTCGGCGCGACGAGCCTCATCGACTCTCACAAAAACATTTAATCTAATCATCGTTTTTACGGTTTATAGGGTTTCTTTTCGAGGGAGTAAAAATAGAGTTTTCCGTTCACAATAAAAAGAGAAAATAGCATAATAAATACAAAGGTAGATAAAGCAAAGAGGTCGCAAGGGTATCAATACCCCTGCGACCTCCCGGTACAATTTCATTATGCTTCGTTTCCCAATCCACGCCGCAGCGGGGACATTCTCCGGTCCATCAGAACGGCAGATCGTCGGTCGACGAGGCCGGCATGTCGGAAGCAGCCGGGGCCGGCGGGAACGGAGGTATATCGTTGGGCATGGGCGGCATATCGGGTACGCCCTGAGCTGCGGGAACCGACTTCTCTATTTTCCAGGCTCTCACGTCGGTGTACCAACGGCCGTTAAACTCGCGGCTCTCGAGGTCGAAGCTGACCGTCACGTCGTCGCCGATTGCTGCCGGATATTGATCTACCTTATCGCCAAAAAGATTGAAACATACCTTGCGAGGATATTGCTCCTCGGTTTCCAATACATACTCTTGTTTCTTCCACGGGTTGCCGGCTCTCGATACACCCTCCTGCAACGGCAGCACGTGAATGATTTTTCCTTTGATTTCCATATTGAGTGTTACAAATTATTCGGCAACAAATATAGTGAAAGGTGAGAGCAGAGGCAAACAAAAAAACGAAGTTTTTAAGTTTGACTATGCCGAACCGACTCCTATATTCTGAAAATATAGTGAAAGGTGAGAGCAGAGGCAAACAAAAACGAAGTTTTTAAGTTTGACTATGCCGAACCGACTCCTATACCCCGAGAGTACGACGAAAGTCAAGCGGAAAATAAAATATCGGACCCCGATTTCAGATATTTCTTTATTCCAAACCGTATCCTATATTATCGGAATATAGGCAAAGCAACCAAACCTCGCAGCCGAACTTTTCTGTTTTTCATTCGTTATTCTGCAAAATCCTATTATACCCACAGTTAGCAAAAGGAGTTTTTAACGAAAGCCTTAATTTTATAACAAAGCTATTTTCTCGTAATTGGAAAAATCGCATTATCTTTGCAAAATGAGAATATATACATATAAGCCATACAATAAGTAAATGAAAGAAAAACAACTAATCCAAACCATTATAGAAGGCATTCAAGAAAAAAAAGGGAAAAAAATCACCACCGTAGATCTCTCGGACATAGAATCGGCTGCAGCTTCATACTTCGTCATCTGCGAGGGACAGTCGACTACCCAAGTGGCAGCGATTGCCGACAGCGTGAGAGAGTATGTGCAGCAACACACCGGCACCAAACCTTTCGGATACGACGGATACCAAAACAGCCAATGGATAATTATCGACTACGGCAGCATTCTGGTACATGTTTTCCTGCCCGAATACCGCAACTACTACAAACTCGAACAATTGTGGAACGATGCCAAATTGACAGAGATTCCTGACGTGGAATAATTTTTGATACACCATTTGCATCTTATACTATATATAAAATATGGGAAACAACAACATGTCTCCATTAGGGCCTAATAAGAAGAAGCGCATCCGGTTCAACCTGTACTGGATGTATGCGATTATCGCACTGCTTCTGTTTGGCCTCTACTATGCCAACGATCCTTCGATGAGCAAGGAGGTGAACTGGTCGGAATTTGAAAAGATAGCCAAGGAGGGCGGCATGACCAACGTAACGGTTCATGCCAAGAAAGACTACGTCGAGGCTCAACTCAACGACAGCACGGCCAAAGCTATTTTCAAAACCGACAAGATTACCGGCAAGCCCATCGTATACACCAACATACCCTCGGGCGACAGTTTTGCCACTACCCTCGAGGCGTGGAAAAAAGACTACGGCTTCAAAGCCGATGTCAACTACGAGAACAGCAGCGATCTGACCAATATCCTGTGGACCTTCGGCCCCATCGTATTCTTTATTATCTTCTGGATTTATCTGGCCCGCCGAATGACCAACCAGGGTGGCGGCGGTGGCGGCGGCGTGTTCAATGTGGGCAAGGCCAAAGCTCAGCTTTTCGACAAGGACGGAGCCGTGAAGGTAACCTTCGACGATGTAGCCGGACTCTCGGAAGCCAAACAGGAGGTCGAAGAGATTGTAGAGTTTTTGAAGAATCCCAGTCGATATACCGACCTGGGTGGCAAAATACCCAAAGGCGCTTTGCTGGTAGGCCCTCCGGGGACCGGTAAAACCCTGCTGGCCAAAGCCGTAGCCGGCGAGGCCAACGTACCGTTCTTCTCGCTGTCGGGTTCCGACTTCGTCGAGATGTTCGTAGGTGTGGGTGCGTCGCGTGTGCGCGACCTCTTCCGCCAGGCCAAGGAGAAAGCCCCCTGTATCGTCTTCATCGACGAGATCGATGCCGTGGGTCGTGCCCGTGGCAAGAACCCCAACATGGGTTCCAACGACGAGCGGGAGAACACCCTGAACCAGTTGCTTACCGAAATGGATGGTTTCGGGTCGAACAGCGGCGTCATCATTCTGGCTGCCACCAACCGGGCCGACATTCTGGACAAGGCCCTGCTGCGTGCCGGACGTTTCGACCGTCAAATCTACGTAGAGTTGCCCGAATTGAACGACCGAAAGGCTATCTTCAAGGTACACCTGCGCAACGTGAAGATCGACGACTCGGTCGATGTAGACCTGTTGGCCCGCCAGACCCCGGGATTCTCGGGGGCCGACATTGCCAACGTCTGCAACGAAGCCGCCCTGATTGCCGCCCGCAAGAACAAGAAGAGCGTACAGCGTCAGGACTTTATGGATGCCGTCGACCGTATCGTAGGCGGTCTGGAGAAGCGGTCGAAAATCACGACTCAAGAGGAGAAACGCTCCATCGCCATACACGAAGCCGGGCATGCCTCGATCAGCTGGCTGCTGCAATATGCCAACCCGCTTATCAAGGTGACCATCGTACCACGCGGTCGCGCGCTGGGCGCTGCCTGGTATCTGCCCGAAGAGCGGCAAATCACCACCCGCGAGCAGATGCTCGACGAGATGTGTGCCACGCTGGGAGGCCGGGCCGCCGAAGAGGTATTCCTCGGACGCATCTCGACCGGCGCCTCGAACGACTTGGAGCGGGTCACCAAGCAGGCCTACGCCATGGTGGTCTACTTCGGTATGAGCGAGCAGTTGCCCAACCTCTCCTACTACGACTCTACGGGTCAGGAGTATGGATTCACCAAACCGTACAGCGAAGAGACGGCCAAACTCATCGACAAAGAGGTGAGCCGAATCGTAAACGAACAGTACGAGCGCGCCAAGTCGATTCTGCGCGAGAATGCCGAGAAGCATGCCAAACTGGCCGAGGTACTGATTACCCGCGAGGTTATCTTTGCCGAAGACGTAGAGCAGATATTCGGCAAGCGTCCGTGGATTTCGCGTACCGAAGAGATACTGCAAGACGAAGAGGCAGCCAAGAAGGAGGAAGAGGCCGAACACAAAAAACCGGAGGCCGAAGGCAATCCGACACCGTCTGACGAAAAACCTCAACCGACAGCTGAAGGCACGGCCGACCAACCCAAGGCTGAAAACGGCGAAACAAAAGGAAATGAAAAAGATACCTCCGACTCGAAGGCCTAACCGCCCGACAAGCGAGAGAATCTACATGATACAAGAGATACAGCCGACAATCGACTGTATCTCTTTTTTTATCGCTTTATCACAAAAAAAAAACTACCCAGAAGGGCCGCTTTATGGGATTATACCTATATTTGTAAACTATATGAAAGCGTAAAGCACAGCCTATGCCGAGTACCCGCTGCCCGCAACTGTCGCTATATGCCTTATAATTCACCCAACATCAAAAATAAGGAACCGTGAAAAATCTACTGACCCGAACTTTTACCGGTATACTGTTTATCGTTATCATTACTACGGCTGTCTTGTCGGGAGCCTATACCTTTCTGGGCATTTTTGGTATCGTCGCCCTGCTTGGCTATGTCGAATTTCTCATGCTTACCCGATTCGGTAGGCCATTCGATCAACTCACTTTTGTCATCGATATGGCAGGAGCCTGCGCCCTGTTTCTCACGGCCTTTTCCTATTCGGGCCAATTAGGCGAGTCGCTTCATAAAGCCTCGATACTCACCTACCTCATCTATCTGGTAGCACGCCCCATCATCCAGCTCTACCTGTCGCCCGACAAGTTGCCCGTCATGGGTTGGGCATACAGCATATTGGGACAAATCTATATCGTTCTGCCCCTTGCGCTGCTCGGTGTATGGGGATACAGTACCGAATATCAACTGCTGTACGGTCACCCCGAATACATACTGATGGCCCTCTTCACCTTCATCTGGATAAACGATACCGGCGCCTACGTCGTAGGCAGCACGCTGGGGCGCCACCGGCTCTTCGAGCGCATCTCGCCCAAGAAGTCGTGGGAGGGATTTTTCGGCGGCCTGCTCTTCTGCATCATACTCGCCCTGTGCCTGAACTACATCATACCCGGCATGCTCACCACCGCTCAATGGGTAGTCATGGGCATACTTACCTCGGTATTCTCGACCTGGGGCGACCTGTGCGAATCGCTGCTCAAGCGCACGGCCGGCGCCAAAGACTCGGGCAAACTGCTCCCCGGGCACGGTGGCATCCTCGACCGGTTCGACAGCGAGCTTCTGGCCTCGCCCGTGATATTCATCTACCTGACACTCGTTTTATAAACCAGATGCTTGCACCGATGCCATTTTTGCACTAATTTTGTGAGCATCAATTACACATACCTATGAGCGACCAACGTTACAACCTGCGCGGCGTATCGGCTTCGAAAGAAGATGTACACAACGCAATCAAGAATATAGATAAAGGTATCTTTCCCAAGGCCTTCTGTAAGATTATCCCCGATATTCTGGGCGGCGACCCCGACTATTGCAACATCATGCACGCCGACGGTGCCGGCACCAAGTCGTCGCTGGCCTACATGTACTGGCGCGAAACCGGCGACCTGAGCGTGTGGCGAGGCATTGCACAGGATGCCCTCATCATGAACATCGACGACCTGCTCTGCGTAGGTGCCACCGACAACATACTGGTATCGTCGACCATCGGCCGCAACAAGCTGCTGGTACCCGGCGAAGTAATCTCGGCCATCATCAACGGCACCGAAGAGCTGCTTGCAGAACTGCGCGCACTGGGCGTGAACGCTTACAGCACGGGCGGCGAGACGGCCGACGTGGGCGACCTGGTGCGCACGATTATCGTCGACAGCACCGTGACTTGCCGCATGAAGCGCAAGGATGTGGTATCGAACGAGCACATACGCCCGGGCGACGTCATCGTGGGACTCTCGTCCTACGGCAAAGCCTCGTACGAAAAAGAGTACAACGGCGGCATGGGCAGCAACGGACTCACCTCGGCCCGCCACGATGTATTTGCCAAATACCTCGCAGCCAAATACCCCGAGAGCTACGACAACGCCGTACCCGAAGAGCTGGTATACTCGGGCAAGCTGAAACTGACCGACCAGATTGCCGAACTGGGTATCGACGCCGGCAAACTGGTGCTCTCGCCCACCCGTACCTATGCCCCCGTCATCAAGAAACTGCTCGACGAGATGCGTCCGCGCGTGCACGGTATGGTACACTGCTCGGGCGGAGCCCAGACCAAAGTGATGCACTTCGTGGAAAACATGCGGGTCATCAAGAACAACCTCTTCCCCGTACCCCCGCTGTTCAGCATCATCCAGGAGCAATCGGGTACCGACTGGCACGAGATGTACAAGGTCTTCAACATGGGTCACCGCATGGAGGTCTATGTCGACGCCGAGGATGCCCAACGCGTGATCGACATCAGCCGCTCGTTCGACATCGATGCCCGCATCATCGGCTATACGCAGGCAGCCGACCACAACGAGCTAATCATCGAATCGGACAAAGGCCGGTTTGAGTACAAATAACGATCAAGTCACACCCCTAAAACAAGAAGCGTCATGTTAATCATAGGAATAGCCGGTGGAACCGGGTCGGGCAAAACCACCGTCGTGCGAAAAATCATTGAGAGCCTTCCTCCCGGACAAACAGCCGTTATTCCCCAGGACTCCTATTATTGGGACAGCAGCGATGTGCCGGAAGACGAACGTCAGAACATCAACTTCGACGAGCCGGCTGCCATCGACTTCGACCTGCTGGTCAAGCACCTCAAAGAGCTGAAGGCGGGCCGCCCCATCGAGCAGCCCATCTACTCGTTCCTCACCTGCACCCGGTCAAAGGAGACGATCACCGTCGAGCCTCGCGACATCATCATCGTCGAGGGTATCCTGATTCTCTGCAACGAAGAGTTGCGCAACATGATGGACATGAAAGTATTTGTCGATGCCGATGCCGATGACCGCCTCATCCGGGTCATCAACCGCGACATCATCGAGCGGGGACGCACGGTCGAGATGGTAATCGACCGCTACCAACGGGTACTCAAACCCATGCACCTGCAACACATCGAACCTACCAAACGCTACGCCGACATCATCATCCCGCAGGGCGGTCACAACACGGTCGCCATCGAGATTATGACCAACTTTATCTCTCACAAGCTCAAAGGGTAAGCCTATGCCGAGGAACATATCCCGCTGGATATATGTGCTCCTCGCCCTCTGTCTGCTCACGGCCTGCGGAGGGAACAAGCAGCACACCGCCGAAGAGGTGCCGAACGACTTCGACTCCATCTGCGAGCGGGGCGAACTGCGAGTTCTCACGCTCTACAGCTCCACCTCCTACTTCCTCTACCGAGGCGAAGAGATGGGTTATGAATACGAACGCATCAAACAGTTTGCCGACCACTACAACCTCAAGACCACCGTCATCGTAGCCGACAACATCAAGCACCTCACCGAGATGCTGCAACAGGGCAAGGGCGACGTCATCGCCTACGAGATGCCCATCATCGGCGACGCCAAAAACGAGTGGCTCTACTGCGGTGCCGAAAACATCACCCACCAAGTGCTCATCCAGCCCCGCAAGCCCAAGGACGAAATGATAAACGACGTGGTCGACCTCATCGGGAAAGATGTCTACGTCGAAGCCGGCTCGAAATACGAAGAGCGCATCAACAACCTCAACAACGAATTGGGCGGCGGCATACACATCCACCACATCGACAAGGATACGGTGGTGACCGAAGAGCTCATCGAGATGGTCTCGACCGGCGAGATACCCTACACCCTGGCCGACAACAACCTGGCGCAGTTGAACCGCACCTATTACAACAACATCGACATCCACCTGCAGGTGAGCTTCCCCCAACGGGCCTCGTGGGCCGTGAGCAAGACCTCGCCCGCCCTGGCACACGCCATCAACCAGTGGGTGAAGGAGAACCAGAAATCCGACTCCTACCGCAGCATCTCGCGCCGGTATTTCGAACTGAGCAAGTCGTTCCCCAACTCGGCCGTGCTGTCGGTCTCGAAAGGACAAATATCCATCTACGACCACCTATTTAAAAAGTATGCCCGCGAACTCGACTGGGACTGGCGCATACTCGCCGCACAGGCCTACAACGAGTCGCACTTCGACACCCTGGCCGTATCGTGGGCCGGAGCCCGGGGACTGATGCAACTGATGCCTCGCACGGCACAGGCCTTCGGGGTATCGGCCCAGGAGATTACCAACCCCGAGAAGAATCTGAAGGCGGCCGTCAAAAGCATACAATCGCTCAACAAAAGCCTCTCGGCCATCCAGGACAAAAACGAGCGGCTCAAGTTTATCCTCGCCGCCTACAATGCCGGGCTCGGCCACGTGCTCGACGCCATGGCGCTGGCCGAGAAGTACGGCAAGAACCCCTATGTATGGGACGACAACGTGAGCGACTTCATCCTGCTCAAGAGCAACCCCGAGTATTTCAACGACGAAGTGTGCAAATTCGGCTATTTCAGAGGACGCCAAACCGTAGCCTATGTTCATGAGGTTCTGCGATATTACAAAATATATCAAGAAAAAATCCCCTTATAAAAACCTTTTTCTCCAAAAGTTTTTTATCTTTGTAAAAGATAGAAGTCAATCGGTCTGGTAGAAGAACGTCGATTTTCACCGGTCTCTGTACTCGTCAGTCCTCCCTCTCCCCGACAAGAGACGGGAAATGCCGTGTGTGAGTCTCCTGCTCGATGAACCTGAAATTGGCCCTATCGCCATCAAATGAATTGCCGTGCAGCATGTTTCGCGCCATCTTTTGCCACCATGCCGCCCTCTTTTTCAACTTACTAAATTTTGCGTATTACATATTTCTAACTAAAAATTTAAAACGATGAAAAAGAACAAACTGAATGTGGCTATTGCCCTTACCTTAGCAGCGACTCTCTGCTTCTCGTCTTGTATCGGATCGTTCAGCCTCACCAACAAGGTACTTAGCTGGAACGGCGGTGTAGGCAACAAATTTGTAAACGAACTCGTATTTATCGCCTTCCATATTATCCCGGTATACGAGGCAACCGTATTTGTTGACCTCATTGTGCTCAACTCTATTGAATTCTGGACCGGCAGCAGCCCCATCGCTCAGGAATCGACCAAGGAAGTGAAAGGCGAAAACGGTGACATCTATCTGGTAAAGACCGATAAAGACGGCTACACCATTACCAACACGGCCGACAACTCGACCATCGGTTTCGTATTCGACAGCAACGACAACTCCTGGTCTCTCTCGGCTAACGGCGAAACGACCAAATTCATGACCTTCGTCGATGACAACCACGTACAAATGGTAGGTGCCGACGGCAACAACATGACCGTAGAGCTTTCGCAAGCCGGTGTACTGGCCTACCAACAAGCTGCACAACAGCTCAATCTGGCTATGAAATAAGCACCGTATCACATACAAAAAAGAGGGTGACCCAAAAGTCAAAGACTTTAAAGGGTCATCCTTTTTTGTTTGGATTACGCCAGATGGTCACAATGAGAGAATGAATGCGTGAGAGTGAGTGTGGAG
>NZ_NFJR01000025.1 GCF_002159975.1 Barnesiella sp. An22
TGTCGGTCAGGCCCAGCAGGGACTGGATTTCATCGAACTTGTTGACATACTTCCGCTGGTCCAACAAGATCTTGCAGTCACTGTTGTTGATGATGGTTCCCTTGACAATCGGTGACGAAATGATATCTTCCACCTCCTGGGTAACGACAACAGCCTCTCCGAAAAACTTTCGGACGGTCTTGAAAAGGTACTTCAGATATTCCGCCATGCCTTCCTTGCTGATGGCCTTCCATGCCTCCTCCAACAGAATCATTTTGCGTACTCCCTTCAACTTTCTCATCTTGTTGATGAAGGTCTCCATGATGATGATGGTGACAATCGGGAACAGTACCTTGTTGTCCTTGATATTGTCCAACTCGAAGACGATGAAGCGTTTGGACAACAGATCAAGCTGCTTGTCGGAGTTTAACAGATAGTCGTATTCGCCACCTTTGTAATAAGGCTCCAGCACATTCAGGAATCCCCACACGTCAAAATCCTTCTCCCGTGTACGCTTGGTCTTCAGGATTTCCTGATACTCGTCGCGGATGAATTCATAGAAGGTGTTGAAAGACGGAACCACGGTACTGTCCGTGCGTATCTTCTCCAGAAAGAGATTGACCGCGTTGGAGAGTGCCACCTCCTCGGCACGTGTCGGCGGCTCGTCGTCACGTTTCCACAGGGTAAGGATAAGCGTCTTGATGGACTCCTTCTTTTCGATGTCAAACACACCGTCCTCCACGTAGAAAGGATTGAAGGCTATCGGATCGCTCTCCTCATAGGTGAAATAGATGCCGTCCTCGCCATGCGTGCGGGCATGGATAAGGCTGCACAGCCCCTGATAGGAATTGCCCGTGTCCACCAGCAGTACATGCGCTCCCTGTTCGTAATACTGGCGCACCATGTGGTTGGTGAAGAATGACTTTCCGCTGCCCGAAGGTCCGAGGATGAACTTGTTGCGGTTGGTAATCGTACCGTTCTTCATCGGCAGATCGGAGATGTCCAGATGGACAGGCTTTCCGGTTAGACGGTCCACCATGCGGATGCCGAACGGAGAAAGCGAATCCTTGTAGGACGTTTCCCCGATGAACAGGCACAGGGCCTGCTCGATGAAGGTGTAGAAACTTTCCTCAGACGGAAAATCACCGGCATTGCCGGGAATGGCCGCCCAGAAAAGCGTCGGCACATCGACCGTGTTATGACGGGGTTTGGCCTCCATCAGGGCAATCTGGCTGCCCACATCATTCTTGATACGCTTCAGTTTCTCGCGATCGTCGCTCCATGCAAAGACGTTGCAGTGCGCACGGATGGAAGTGAGCCCCTTGCTATGCGCCTCGTTCAGATACTCCTCAATCCATTCACGGTTGATCTGGTTGGAACGGCTGTAACGGGACAGCGAGTGCATGTTACGGGCGGTCTGCTCGAACTTCCTCAGGTTCTCCGCCGAATCGTCTATGAAGAGATACTGGTTCACGATATGGTTGCATGTGAGCAGTATCCCTATCGGCGCGGCAAAGGAGAGGCGGCAGTCGCTGCGGTCCGTAGAGAGCCGTTCATAACGGCTGTCCGTACCCACGGATGACGGCAAATCCTCTGTCTCGGAGAGGGTATGCAGGCAGAGCAGGTTGTCACCGATTTTCATTTCCCCGGCTCCGAGGGTGATGTCCTGCAGGCTGGTCGTCTCCTCCTGCGAGAGCGAGAAATACTTTTCGATAATGCCCGCGGAGGTTTCCGTACCGATAATCTCTTCGTCCGTCAGCCTGACCATGCGAACCAAGCCGCTGTCGTTCACGATACGTTCGAACTGCCCGCAGCATTCCAGAAACCGTGCGACGGTATCCTTGTCCTGCATCTCCTTGGGGATGATGAACCCGCGCGTAAGGGCATTGAAGCTGCTGGTCGTGCGGCTGTGCTCCTTCGTGGTCTTGGTCAGGAACAGATAGCAGGTATGGTTCAGGTACGGCCGCTCGTTGAAATGCCGTTCAAAGCTGCGGCTGAGGAAACTCAGGTCATCCCGGCAGATGTCGGGTCTGTAGCTCTCCTCGATGAAGATGTCCTGCTTGTGGACAATGCTGTAATTCGGCAAAACCCGGACAGCCTTCGCCCATGTGGAATGGAGGGCCTCGTATTCGGCGCGTGTCAGCGTGAACACTTCCGGCAGCTCCACCCTGTAGGCCACGGTGATGTCGGCATCCTTACTGATGATGCACCCGTGTTCGACGGCCATCAGCGGGAACCGGCTTTCCAGCGTGGCGGCTTTCATTGCATTTCTCATACGCTTCGTTTTTTCGGGGTTGGACAAATCAACCGGAGGAAACTCTTCCGGCTGATGATGTAGCGGGGATGGCGACGCAGCGCCTGCAATTTCATCAGTCCCCATTCACCGTATTTCGCGTTCAGGCGGAAAGTCACCCAGACAAGCACCGAGGCGCAGGTGACACCGAAACCGATGCATACCCACTGGTCGATGCCTGCCATGTACATGATGACAAACAGAACGAACAGGGCAAGCAGGCCGCCGGCGAAGATGAACAGGTACTGGCTTTTCAGCCCCTTGAACTCAGGGCTGTGGCCGATTCCCTTGTTGATAGGATACTTCGCCATAATCAGAGGAAGAATGAACGTAAGATGGTGGCGGCCACGATTAAAAAGATACAGGCGCCGAACCAGCTGGCTGCCGTCTTCGAAGTGTCGGGATCTCCCGAGGAAAACTTGGAATAGACCTTCACGCCCCCGATAAGGCCGACCACGGCTCCGATGGCATAAATCAGTTTAGTCCCCGGATCGAAATAGGAAGTGACCATGTTGGTGGCTTCAGTGATACCACCGATACCATTACCCTGGGCGAAAGCCCTTGTCGTTGCAAGCAGCACCATGGCTGCAAAAAAGAGTTTTTTTTTCATGTGTCGAAACTTTTAATTGGTGAGACAAAAAATGATTTCGACCACGAATGTATGGTTTGTAATTTGCTGATTTGCAATAGTGACGGCTTGTGGCATCGGGTGTCATTACGTTACATCGGCAAGTGTTTTCGGCATCGGAAAAACAGCTTTTGATTCTTCCGGGATAGGTAGTCCGTATCTTCGCTACTTCTTGGCATGTGATTACCAATGGCCGGAACAACGGCTGATATAGACGCGAATTACAGAAAACACTGTGAACAAATCAGGAATAAGGGTATAAAACGCTTGGTCATTAAAAGGAAATCCGATAATTTAGGGACGTATTTTGATTTTTGGAAGTGCTTAGATAAATATTAGTTGGAACTTTATAATTACGAATCTATAAACCAAAGTGATATGAAGACAAAGAATTTAGTTGGAATACTCATGCTGTTCCTGTTTACATACACCTTTATCAGTTGTGATAAAGAAGACGAAGCCGGCAGAAAAATAACGGACTACAAAGAGTATGTTTTAACTGTCGCATCGGAAATGAAGCCTGGTGTAATGTGGTCAGAAGGAAATAATTTTCTTAAAGAAGTGTATGTAGTAAAAAAAGAAAATACCGAAGACTGGGAAGCCATGGGGTATATTGACGGATTTGAGTTTGAAAGGGGATATGAGTATAAAATAAAAATCAGTGAAACAAGTTATTTGGATCACAGCATGGGACAACCTGCCTGGACGGAATATGATTTGCTTGACGTCCTGTCAAAAGAAGAAAAAAATTCAGAAAACATGCCCTCGCATTTTATACCTGAATGGTTTTATGAAGAGCGTGTTTTACCTAAATATAAATATGCTGTTGAAGCCGATAAGAAAGAAGTAATTGAAACAGATTTGAAAGAGAACTCCATCATTCCCTTGGATTATCATTATTTGGTGTACAGCGGTGGGGATGATTTACTCAGATGGATTGCAATAAAAGATGATGAAAACACACTGGGACCGTGCATTATAAAAAGCGAAAACAAAGATCCGGGGGAAATGCCAGAATCCTATAAATTACTACCTCTGGAAGGGCATGTTAACGGATCTATGATGGGGTGGTCATTCTTAGACGAAGAAGGAAACGAAACAAACTATCCTTCATTTGATGTATTTGTGGGACGTACAACCAAATCAAAATCTTTCAATCCTGCCCCCAATACAGTGTATCTATATAAAGACCTTACTGAATATTATAAAAACAAATATCCAGAAGCTGGAGTAAAAACGGTTGTGGTTTCTTATACTGTTGGCATCAACTAAAATATAACCTCCGGCTGTGTTACTTGTCGGTGGTATATGCAAAGGAAAATCAAACCAGGAACTTTGCCGAGTACGTGACAAATAGAAAACAATAGGGAAAATAAAAGTAAATGCAGAATTATAAACTATTGAATTAAAGTAATATGAAAACTAAGAATCTATTTGGTATTCTGATGCTGTTCCTTTTTACATTCACATTTATGTGTTGTAATAAAGAGGAAGATGGATTTTCTAAAGAAGAAATACAACAGATGCTATTCGACCTGAAAGGAACTTATCACGGCTCTGTACAAATAGCCTATTATCAAGGTTCAAATATACAGGAACTTCAGAATGCAACAGCTGTTTCACGCGATTCACTCAAATTCAATATCTCATTACTGCCCCTATCGGAATTGATTTCAGACGAAACTATTGCAGAACGTTTGCGAGAAATAGGTGAAGTGTCAGTTATGGCCGGATATGAATTTTTACAATGGGATTCAGGTGTCATTCACTTCGTATTGCATCCAAAAGATGTCAATATCTCAGATGAACACGATATGTTTGATGACATTCGGATTGTGTTTTCCATGAATTATGGTGGTGATGCAATGACTTATATGAACTCTATGAGTTTTAATATGTCACCTTTGGAATTATGGGTGAACGGAAAGAAATATGATGACTTTCCTCGCCTTGTTTATCATTTCGAAGGGGAATATGAATAATAATTAATAGTAAAAAGTCGCACGAATTCAGAACTATAAACTTCAAAATAGAATATTATGAAAAACGGGAAATAACTTACTGACATGGGGTACTTACATTCAACCAGACTTCAACGGTCTGACCGTTGAAATCTGGTTGGTTTGAACTACTAATCACGCATACTTATCTATATCGAAAGGCTCTTCTTCCTTACGGTCTGTTCTCCCTGAGGAACCCGGTTGGTCACCCAAATACTTGTCAAGCAGGTTGTTTACCTTATCCAGATTGCTCAGCTTGTTGGTCAGGAAGGTCAGTATCTCCGTCTCACTCAGTTTGTAATGGATAGTTTTTGCGGCCCGTCGGGCTTTCTGTTCGTCCGTAGTCCCGGAGGTAAGGACCTCAGCCACGTTGTTTATTTCCTCGATTGTCAATGCCGTGTTGAAATCCGGGTCGGGTTCGGTATCTACTGGAGCCATCAGCTCCGCCCGGTCCTCTTCCGTCAGCCCCTTGTTCTCTTGCGCCACATCATCGGTACCAATATCCTTGTCTTCCTCTAAAGGAACTTTCTCCATAGGTTCGGAACGGGTAGGAATCTGTGTCGTCGTTTTCGGATCTTCCAGATAGACAATCTTTGTTTTGCCGATTACATCATCGTTTTCGGAAGGAGATGAGGGTATAGCCGTTCCCGATTTTTCTTTGGCTGTACTTGTTTCCGGCTTTTTATATTTGGCCTTTCTGCGAGCCCGACGCTCAGTTTGTTCCATTCGTCGTTTGCGGTATTTCCACAATCTGACGCGGGCAATCCGTATCACTCTGAATAGGTGGTCCCATATTCCATACATACGCCGGCGAAAAATGAATTTCCACACCTGGTACAGTACATAAATTGCACATACGGCCTTTATCGTAAAATAGAGTAGGGGAATCATAGTCAAAATGGTTTTAGGGGTTTATAATACTCTTTGTTATACAGGTCGGTGATTTCGTCCCAATGCTTCTGCAGGTGGTCCACGAGGATATTGCTGATAAAGCCGGATATGCTCATCTCTGGAGCGATGACAGGCAATACCCGTTTGATGCACTCAGCTACCTCCCGGTTGATATAGACATGGGAGCGGTTTGATGCAGGTATGTTGACCAGAAACCTTTCCCGGTATCCGCAGGACTCATCTTTTTTCCTCTTGGGCCTCTCCAGGACGGGCTTTTCCGCTGGAGTATCTGCCGGTACGGTTGAGGCAGGGCTTTTCGCTTCTTGCCGTTCTACGGCCTTTTCTTCCGGGGCGGGTCTATCCTTCCCGAAAACAGGTATGTCGCCGACGATGATATCCTTCAGGACATCTTCGTCCACTTCTACGATTTTCTTTTTCATGACTGTCCGAGTTTAAGTTTGACCATAAGCTCTTCCGCAAGTTCTACCACTCCGCTGCCTTCCAGTTGCCTGGCCGGAGGTGGCATCAGCGTGCAACGGAAAAAGGCACGCTTGGCATGGGTAATCTCCTTTTCATAACGGCACAGGTCAGGAAGCGTGCTGTCAAGGACTGTCAGATGCAGCTCTCTCATGACTTCCGAATATGACTTGAGAATCTCCACATTGGTACGTTTCTTCAATTTGTTCCAGAAAAAGAAGATGTCCTTGAGCAACGGGGTATTTTCCATCTTCTTGATGTGATCAAGCACGGTCGTGGCAAATGCCAGCGTGCTCTGCATTACAATCAGGTCCGGGATGGTGGGAGTCAGCACGTAATCCATGTTGACAATCGTACGGAATACCCCGGTGGACTCGACCGTTCCTGGAAGATCCACAAAGATGAGGTCGTAATCTCCTCTTGCCGCAATCTCATCAGCCGCCTCCCTTGCCTTTTCAGCGGTGGAGCCTACAATGGGGTAGGCCTTTTTCTGCACCCGGTTCCACTGCTGTTTGATCAGTTGCCGGTAATAGGCACTGTTGGAAACGGCTTTTTTATCCCGTTCCCTCATACGCACGAGACTGTGTTGGGGAGAGTCACAGTCAACGATGGCTACGTTCAGCCCCTTCTCGAAATGGAAGTAGCTGGCAAGCACTACGGACAGGGCCGATTTCCCGACCCCTCCTTTCTGGTTGCTGATTGCAACGAACAAAGTTTCTTTACTCATAAGTCTTTCTGTTTAATTGTTATAGAATAATTATCGGTGTCATCCACTTATCTGTGAATCCGCAGACGTTTCCTTCCAACCGTCCAAAACTGCATCCATTAACGGTATCATCCAGTGTCATAACCTTTAATGCAACTGTTACCGCATCTTTCCGACATTGTTTCCATCTGCGGTCGGTCTGTTGGTCATGACAATCCGTCAACGGTCTCGTCCGATATTGCTTCCATCATCCCGACCGTTACCGGAATCATCGGATAATATGACCATCATTCCGCTATCAGAAGACCGGTTGTAACCGTCCGCATGGCAAATAAAAAGGGATTTTCCCGAATAAATGCCATCAGCTAGGGCCGGTGACGACCCGTGTCATTAAATGGCATCTCGTTACATGCAATGTGCTGTTTTACAGATGGATATACCGAAGTAACTTTGCCACCGACAACGGAATGGATGCCGGATGGAGCTATCCCGAAGCCGAAGAATGAGGCTGAAGGTCAAAACTCAATTTGACTTCAGGCAAATTCATGTTCAAGCGAACATAGCAAGTTGTGTTTTGGGCAGCCCGAAATGATTCGGGCATCCCAAAACAAACTTGCCACTCGCCTGAAGGCTCGGGAGGGATTTCCTCCAAAGTCGGAAATCCATAACGGAAAATCAGCAACAGAAAATCTCAATGCGTATGGAAGAAAACAGTAAAAGAAGAACAAGAAGAAGCACGGGCAGAAAACCGAAGACCGACCCGGCAGTATTCCGCTACGGTATCAAACTGACTTCGGAAGAGAACGGAAATTTCGAGCTGCTGTTTGAAAAATCCGGGATGAAACAACGGGCAAGATTCATCAAGGCGATGATTTTCGGACGTGAAATGAAGGTCGTCAGAATCGACAAGGCTGCGATGGACTACTACATCAGACTTACAAATTTCTACCACCAGTTCCAGGCCATCGGCAACAACTACAACCAGACGGTGAAGGCAGTCAAGTCCAATTTCGGCGAGAAACGGGCGTTCGCCCTGCTCCGCAATCTGGAAAAGGCCACCATCGACCTGGTGGTGCTGAGCAAGCGGATCATCATGCTTACCAGGGAGTTCGAGGAGGAATACCTTATAAAAAGAAAGAAGGAGGAACAACAGAATGGTGGCTAAGATCAACAGGGGTGTATCGCTCTACGGGGCGGTCATCTACAACCAGCGTAAAGTGGACGAGGCAACCGCCCGTATCATCGCGGGCCACCGCATGATTACCGACCTCACCGGAAATCCCCACAATGTCATGCAGCAGACGCTATGGGCTTTCGAGAGCTACCTCGCCGCCAACAGGAACACTGAGAAGCCGGTACTGCATATCTCTCTGAACCCATCGGTGGACGACCGCCTCACGGACGGGCAGTTCGCGGAACTGGCACGCGAGTACATGCAGAAGATGGGCTACGGCGACCAGCCCTACATCGTCTATCTGCACGAGGACATCGACCGCAGGCATGTCCATATCGTCTCCACCTGCGTGAAGGAGAACGGCGAGAAAATCAGTGACGCATACGAATGGAATCGTTCGATGAAAGCCTGCCGGGAACTGGAAAACAGATTCGGACTCAAGCCTGTGGCTGACAAGCGGAACGAACTGCTGGAACCGTATCTCAAGAAAGCGGACTACCGGGACGGGGACGTGAAACGTCAGGTCGGCAATATCCTCAAGAGCGTGTTTACCGCCTACCGCTTCCAGACATTCGGGGAGTTCAGCGCCATGCTCTCATGCTTCAACATCGAGGCCAAACAGGTTCGGGGAGAATTTGAAGGCTCACCCTACAACGGTATCGTCTATACCCTGACGGACGATACGGGCAGACCGGTATGCACGCCTATCAAATCTTCGCTCATCGGCAAGCGCTTCGGCTACGAAGGGATAGAAAAAAGGATTGCCGTCAATGTCCGTGACTTCAGGAACCGGAAGTGGCAGCCGAAAATCCATGACACCGTCGCACTGGCCATGCACGGCTGCAGAGGAAACCGGGAAGACTTCATCCGGCTTCTCGGGGAAAAGGACATCGATGTGGTGTTCAGGGAAAACGAGGAAGGCCGCATCTACGGCGTGACTTTCATCGACCACAGGAACCGTGAAGTATATAACGGCTCCCGTCTGGGCAAGGAATTTTCCGCCAACGCCTTCGAACAGCTTTTCAGCAGGCCGCAGGAATTTCCGGAACAGGAAGCTCCCGGACAATATGCCGGCACACGGGAGAGCCTTTCCGACAGCATGGAGC
>NZ_NFJR01000026.1 GCF_002159975.1 Barnesiella sp. An22
TGCCTCAGGAAGAACTCTTGCGCAGACGCAGGAAGAAAAGACAAAAGAGGAAAGGATTCGGGCTATAGTCCGTCCTTTCCCATTCAAATTATTCATGAACATTAAAATTGCAGGAATATGAAAATGGAAGAATGTATCGAGAGCATCTTTGGATGCCTGGAAAGAATCGAGGACAAAATCAACGGGTTGTCCGTCCCCTTGCCGGAAGGCAACAGCCCGACAGTTAATAATAAACAGGATGAGTCCGTGCTGAATGAAGTCCGGAATGGCCATGAGACATTCCGTAAATTGTTGGCTCGCGTGTACGAAGGTCTTGCCGCCATCAAGAACGATATGGTTTCCATGGACAGGAAAAACTCGTCACAGGAAAGACTTGGGCAGGTCTTGTCGGAAATGCGTAATGAACAGCGGCAGAACCAGGAGAAAATGGAAACCCTGTTTTGTGAGACCAATGACACAATCAGAAAGAATGCCGTTAAGACAAGCAACATCAACCATCATTTCAGCCTGAGCTTGGAATCCCCGTACATTCTTGGGAGTTTTTCCGTGATGTTCGCGGCAATCGTGGCCCTGTCCGTGGCTCTCTATTTTTCGACGAGAACAGATAACGAGCAGGCCGATAATGATCTGAAGTACCGTTATGTCAAGATGAAAGGAGAGGCTACTCCCGAGCAACTCGTGGAACTTGAGAACCTCTTTGGATCGAACCGGGATAACGGACGGATAGAACAGATGCATGAGGACGTGGAAGCCTACGAGGAAGCGGTACGGAGACAGGCCACCCTGACCGAGCAGGCACGGCTGAAAGAACAGGCCGCGAGAGAACTGGACAGCAAGGCGAAGTCCATCAAGGACAAGTCTATTACGGACGAACCCAAAAAGTAAGCCCATGGCCAGTGTCAAAGTGAAATTCAGACCTTCCACCATAGAGGGAAAGGAAGGTACCGTCTATTATCAGATTATCCAGAACCGTGTAATCCGTCAGTTAAAGACGGATTACCGGATATTTACGGACGAATGGAACGAAGCTGGAAGCTGTATCATTGTCAGTAATCCGGAACGAAGCAATCTGCTTCTTTCCTTGCAGGAACGCATGGAATGGGACCTGAAACGGCTGGACATGATTATCCGCCAACTGGATAACCGGAAAGCCGGATATACGGCAGATGATATTGTCGCTTCTTTTCAGAGCAATACAGAGGGACAGTCGTTTTTCAACTTCATGCAGGGCATCATAGCCCGTCTAAAACAGATGGGCAAGATACGCACGGCTGAAAATTATTCCTGCACCCTGAAAAGTTTCATGCAGTTCAGAGGGGACAGGGATGTTCTGCTGTCCGAAATTGATTCGGACCTGATGCAGCTTTATGAAGCCTACCTTCATGGAAAAGGTGCCGTACGGAATACCAGTTCATTCTATATGCGTATCCTTCGGGCGGTATATAACCGTGCTCTGGAAAAGGGACTGATGGAACAGCGCAATCCTTTCAGGCATGTCTATACGGGAGTGGACAAGACCGTCAAGCGTGCCGTTCCCTTATCCGCCATCAAGCGTATGAAGAATCTGGATCTGTCCTTACAGCCTAATCTGGAATTTGCAAGGGACATGTTCCTGTTCAGCTTCTATACCCGTGGCATGTCGTTCATAGATATGGCTCACCTGAAAAAGAAAGATCTTCAGAACGGATTTTTATCGTATCGCAGACGAAAGACCGGGCAGCAGCTGGTTATCAGGTGGGAAAAATGCATGCAGGAGATTGTCGGCAAATACCCGGAAGACAGTCTCAGTCCTTATCTTTTGCCGGTATTGAAATATCCTTTTAAGGATACGCACAAGCATTACAGGAATGTCATGTCCGGAATAAACAGGAACCTGAAAGAAATAGCCAGACTGGCCGATATATCCGTTCCCCTGAGCATGTACTGTGCCCGTCATTCATGGGCAAGCGCAGCCAAAGGCAAGAACATTCCGATTTCGGTTATCAGTGAAGGAATGGGACATGATTCCGAGGCGACCACACAAATTTATTTGGCTTCATTGGACAATTCCGTAGTGGACAAAGCCAACGCACAGATATTAAAGGATTTGTAGAACCATATGAAGTGTTTAGTAAAACAATCACATTCTACGTAAGAGAGACATAATTTACTGCGAAATTACTCAAAATATAGCAACTGTTACTATTTAAGAGCCAATAAAAGCATATTGCAATGTTCAAAAACATAGAATTGTTTATCAGATTTGAGTTTTGAGACTTAAATAACAGCTGATAACCAGTATATTCCATCTGTCATACTACCTCTTACGTAGAGGGATTTAGTAAGATGGAATATGAATCAGATAAAGTCTAAAGAAAGAGTTGTACAACGAGGTGAAGTATTCACAGCAGAGCGTGAGGTAAACGCGATGTTGGATCTTGTAAAAAATGAGTGCTTGAGACCGGATTCCCGATTTCTGGAACCAGCTTGCGGTGACGGGAATTTCCTTTCTGCCATACTCAGACGTAAACTCGCAGAATTAAGAAGAAAATATAAGAAGAGCCCCCGTGATTATGAGAGACAAGCAATAGTGGCAATAGGAAGTTTATATGGAATAGACATAATGGACGACAATGTTTTGGCATGTCGAAAACGTCTTTTTTCCATCTGGGATGAAGAATATACAGCCCTTTGCAAAACAGAATCTTCGGATGACACTCGTCAGGCTGCAAAATTTATTATCAGTCGTAATATCATTAACGGAAATGCACTGACTTTAATGTGTGTTGATAATGAAGGTAATGATACCTCTGTTCCTATAGTGTTCTCTGAATGGACTCTTATAGGCAGTACTCAAATGCAGCGTTCCGATTATACAATGTCAAGTCTTTTATATGGCAATAGTAAAGAAGGAAATCTTTTCTCTTTAGCTGATGAGCAGCAGGAAGGCGGAATATTTTTAAGGAGATATATTACTCACTATAAAAAGGTTCAGGATTATGGAGAATAGTTTGTTTCAAAATGCCTATAATCCAGATGTACTATCGTGTATAGCAAATCTTAGCAATGATGAGGTCTTTACTCCTCCGGAATTGGCTAACAAGATTATCGATATGCTGCCACAAGAGTTATTTGAAAATCCCGATACGACATTTCTTGATCCCTGTTGCAAAAGCGGTGTGTTTTTACGGGAAATTGCCAAAAGACTGATAAAAGGGCTTGAAAAACAAATTCCTGATCTTGAAAAACGTATAGAGCACATATTTTCAAAGCAACTCTTTGGTATTGCTATTACAGAACTCACGAGTTTACTTTCTCGTCGAAGCGTTTATTGTAGTAAATATCCGAGTGGAGAGTTTTCTGTATATCAGTTTCCTGAAGAAAAACCTCAAGGAAATATAATTTTCCAACGTATTAAACATACCTGGAAAGATGGCAAATGTATCTATTGCGGGGCTTCGCAAAATGAATATGATCGTGGAACAGAACTTGAAAACCACGCTTATCAATTTATCCACAACTTAGATGTAAATAAAGTATTCAATATGAAATTTGACGTGATTATAGGCAATCCCCCGTATCAAATGAGTGATGGAGGCGGGACAGGTTCAAGTGCTATGCCAATATATCATAAGTTTATAATTAATGCCAAAAAACTAAAGCCTCGTTATCTAACAATGATTGTACCGTCCAGATGGTTTACAGGGGGAAAAGGTTTGGATGAATTTAGAGATGAAATGCTTCATGATGAGCATATCAGAGAAATACATGATTTTGGGAATGCAAATGATTGTTTTCCTGGTGTTTCCATTGAAGGAGGCGTGTGCTACTTCTTATGGGACCGAGATCAAAAAGGATTATGTAAGATTTATTCCCATTCACAAAACCAAATTACAGCCATATCAGAACGCCCTCTTCTAGAAAAAGGTGCAGATGTATTTATCAGGTATAATGAAGTAATTTCAATTATTCGAAAAGTTGCATCTTTCAATGAAGAAAGTTTTTCTCAACTTGTTAGTCCAAGAAATCCGTATTATTTCCGATCTCCATTTGTTGAAAGTAAAAAAGCTATCAACACATGTAAAGTTTTTGGAGTAGAAGGTGGAAAAAGACAATATAAGAATATTGATAAATCATTTATTGGAAGAAACAAAGATGAACTAGATAAATATAAGATATTTATCTCTAAAGCAGACGGAGCAGCAGGACAAATAGGTTATCCCGTTCCAGCCAGAATATTAGGAAAGTCTGAAATCGCAGGTAAAAATACAGCTTGTACAGAAACATTTTTAAGAATTGGTCCATTTGACAGTGAACAAGAGTGTAAGAATGTAAAGTCATATATAGAGACAAAATTTTTCAGATGTCTTGTCGGCGCTAGAAAAAATAAAAATATGACTCAAAGTACATACTCTTTTGTCCCTATTCAAGATTTTTCAAAATCTTGGACTGATAAGGAACTTTACGAGAAATACAATCTAACCCAAAATGAAATTGATTTTATTGAATCAATGATTACATCAATGGAGTAAAGAGTAAATTATGGAACATAACTTCTTCCCTCAACGACCTGCTGTTACTCCGACAATATATGCCTATAGATTGCCTGGAGTAGATTCACACAAAGGATATTTGAAAATCGGCTATACTGATCGTAGTGCAAAAGAACGTATTGAGGAACAGCTGCACACGAGTAAAATCAAGTATGAGATTGTATTAGTGGAGTCAGCAATGGCTAATGACGGTTCTTGTTTTACAGATAAAGATATACACAAGATTCTTGAAAGCAAAGGTTGTCGTCGACTGAATCCTCTTGACAAAACCGATGAGTGGTTCAAATGTTCAGTATCTGATGTTGAAGCAGCTATATTATCCCTTCGTACAGGTTTAGACAATGTTGAGAATAGAACACAGAATTTCACGATGCGTCCCGAACAGTTTAGTGCTGTAGAGAAGACAAAAAAATATTTTGATCAGGCACTCAAAGAAGAACCTGATCGCACCCCAAAGTTCTTGTGGAATGCAAAAATGCGTTTCGGGAAAACATTTGTCAGTTATCAGCTGGCAAAGAAGATGGGCTTGTCGCGGATTTTAATCCTTACATTCAAACCTGCTGTAGAATCGGCTTGGAGAGAAGACCTTGTATCTCATATCGATTTTGAAGGATGGCAGTACATATCCAATAAGGATGCCCGCAACAATAACCTGAATATTGACCAAGAGTTTAATCGTGCGGATAAATCAAGACCTATTGTTGTTTTTGGTTCGTTTCAAGATTTGCTTGGCACAAACGAAAATGGAGGTATAAAGACCAAGAATGAGTTTATCCATTCGACAAATTGGGATTTGGTAATATTTGACGAATATCACTTCGGAGCCTGGAAAGAGAAAGCAAAGGAATTGTTTGAAAAGGAAGATGAAGAAAATGAGGTAGATTTTGATGCGGAAAAATATCAGAAAGATGAAGCGAGCAATGCCATCAATGAAACATGGCTTCCTATTTCAACACGATATTATCTGTTTCTCTCAGGAACACCATTCAGAGCCATCAATACTGGAGAATTTATAGAGGAACAGATCTTTAACTGGACTTATTCTGACGAGCAGCGATCCAAAAAAGAATGGAAAGGTAGTGGTAATCCATATCTGGCCCTACCACGAATGGTAATGCTTACTTACCGTATGCCTGATGAAATACAGGAAGTAGCAAAGCAAGGTGAGTTTGATGAGTTTGATTTGAATGTGTTTTTCGCAGCAGAAGGCAAAGGGGCAAATGCCAGATTCAAATATGAGAACGAGGTACAGAAATGGCTGAATCTTATTCGTGGTTCATATCTCCCGGCTAGTATAGATGATATGAAGTTAGGACAGGATAAACGTCCTCCAATGCCATTCAGCGATACTCGATTACTCAATGTGCTTTCTCATACACTTTGGTTTTTGCCTAATGTTGCATCTTGTTTTGCTATGGCCAATTTGCTTGCTCAACGGCAAAATAAATTTTACCATGATTACAAAGTAACAGTATGTGCTGGAACTGCAGCCGGAATCGGTCTGGATGCTTTATATCCGGTTCAGGCAAATATGGGGAATCCTCTTACAACAAAGACAATAACACTGACTTGTGGTAAACTGACAACAGGTGTTACCGTGAAGCCTTGGACTGGGATATTCATGCTCCGTAATTTGAAAAGTCCGGAAACATATTTTCAGGCAGCATTTAGAGTTCAAAGTCCATGGGAGGTAAAGGATGAGGATGGAAATCGTATCATAATGAAAAATGAATGCTATGTTTTTGACTTCGCCCTTGACAGAGCCTTACGGCAAATATCCGATTACAGTTGCAGACTGGATATCAATGAATCCAACCCAGAGGCGAAAGTCGGTGAGTTCATAAAATTTCTTCCTGTGCTGGCTTATGATGGAAGCAGCATGAAGGAAGTTGATGCACAAGACATCTTGGATATCGCTTTGGCTGGAACTTCGGCTACGCTATTGGCAAAACGATGGGAATCAGCCCTGCTTGTAAATGTAGATAATGATACGCTGAAACGTTTGCTTGCGAGTCCTGAAGCCATGAAAGCCTTAATGAATATAGAAGGGTTCCGCAACCTGAACAATGACCTTACTACCATCATCAATAAATCCGAGGCCGTCAAAAAGGCAAAGAAAGAAAATCCCAATCCAACCCCAAAGGAGAAAAAGGAAATTTCTGACGAGGAAAAGGAAATGAAGAGTAAACGCAAGCAGATTCAAGAGAAACTGATAAAGTTTGCTACTCGTATTCCCGTATTTATGTATTTGACTGACTACCGTGAAAAGTGCCTGAAAGATGTCATTACACAGTTAGAGCCAGGGCTGTTCAAAAAAGTTACAGGTTTAAGTGTCGAGGACTTTAATATGCTCTGTTCACTTGGTGTATTCAATGCGCCACTGATGAACGACGCTATCTTCAAATTCAAACGCTATGAAGATGCGAGTCTGACATATACTGGTATCAATAGGCATATAGCAGAAGAAGTAGGTGGCTGGGATACTACCATCCGCAAGGAACAGTATGAAAAACTGTTCTACAATCAGCAATCCTCAATGACAAAGGTAGATTCTAATTCCTATTCAAAAGGTACTGAGACAGTCAATAAAAAACAAACTGAACAAGGAACAACAAAGGCCTTACAACCTCATTCTGTACCAATTGTCCAATCTCGGTCTGTAAATGAGCTCACTACTGCGAAGTCACCATCTGTGCAATCAACGAAAGAGGATAGTGATCTCAAAAAACGACTTGAGAAATTAGCGGTTGACAGTACTGTGGTTCATAAGAAGTTTGGCAAAGGAACAGTCGTAAAAATCAATAAAAATGAGAAGTTTATCTATGTCAGATTTACATTAGGAGAAAAGAAATTTATCTTTCCTGATGCATTCCTAATGGGTTTCTTGAAATTATAGTTAACACAATGCAAATACCTCCCCCCCCCCCCCAAAAAAAAAACTTGGATTGATTGGGGGGGGTAAATTTATACTTATCTAACGGTCTGTTTAAAATTCTTTTTCGCCTCGAGATTCGGCATCCTTAATTGCCAATATATGATCAAATAAGGTACTAAACTTTTCGTAATATTTCCCGTTAATTCTTCCTTTTCTACAGTCTTCATCTAATTTACTTTTTAGCCCCTCTTTACTTCTTATTGTATCAAGAGAAGTAAATGATAAGATATACTTACGAAACAGTTGACAGGTAAAATAGTCTTCAACATTAAAGTTTTCGATATTTTTCCTGCGGGCATATGGTGGATAAAAGGAGAACCAAGTATACCGATTTTTACGAGCTTTACCGAAGTTTTTAATATTCCATTTTTGTTTCTTTCCTAATGTACATGGCACAACTTGATTCATACTTTTAACACCTGCGTCATCTCCATCAAATAATGCGATAACAGTTTGTCCTTCTTTGGGGGTGAATTTCTGTGCAAAAGCATTAACATTAGAAGCTCCTCCACAAGGTATAAATTCAAATGACAAATCTAAATATCTTCCTTTATTTTTAAAATATTTGAGCGCTGCGGATATAAATGTTTCATCAGTGGGGCCTTCAACAATTAGGATATCATCATGAGATGACAGAAAAAGATTCTGTTTCTGAGATGTCCAAATGCCACTGGTTAATTTTTCAACTAGGTTAACGATATCTTTATCAATAACCTTAGTCTTACCATCTTCTTCTTTGTCAAGCATAATTATAGCACCTTTTGTTTTCTCTTCAAATGATGCTGTTAGGGTTGGAGAATGTGAAGTTATTATATTGCTACGATGACTCATGTGATCAAACATTTCTCTCAATTCGCCCTTTCTTGAGATATGTATATGACTGTCTGGCTCATCCATTAATACTAATGTCTGTTCATCTGATATTGCTTCTAAGATGAATAGGACAACCATCATCTTTTTTTCTCCCTCACTTAAAAATGCAGACTCTATTCCATTATTGAAAAATATGTTTAAGGTGTCTATGACCTGACTAGCTCCCATATATTTATTAAATAATAAGCGAGCATCATCATCATTTGGATTGAATTTAGAAATCTCGTTAGAAGAAATAGTTGGACTATCGTCAAATAGACCACGAAGTTGACGAATGAATAAAGTTATTTGATTCTCACTTCGCCATCTGTTTAATAGGTCAGTATTAAAATTTAATTCAATAAAATCTATATTGTGTGAATCAATATTCAATTTATCCTTAAGAAACCTATCAAAAGCAATATTGACATCTCGTGTCGCAAGCATACATAATAGGATATATTTCCACATAGTTTTATCAATATATATCATTGATAAGATATTTGGAGATTCTGCAGAACGTACACTATTTAAATATTCTTCATTAGCTTTCTTATAGTAACTATCCCACATTCGAGTATCTTCACCGCTATAGTTGCATACTATTCTATTTGGATAGATCATATCCATTTCATTTACAGGAATATCTCCTTTTTTATATTCTGTAACTCCTGCAGTTTTATCATGCTTTACCCGATATATAATATCGTTAATTTCATAACGTAGCACGAAACTAAATAGAAAATCAGTTGAATGGTTTAATAAGACAGAGAATATACTGCTTATTGCTTCTAATATGTTTGTTTTGCCTGTACCATTATTACCAATAACCATAGGGATACGTTTGAAATGAAAATAAAATCCAATTAAGTATAGACAAAACGGCTTTATATCAACATTTTAATCCTATAATTTTTCTTTCAGTTGTTTTC
>NZ_NFJR01000027.1 GCF_002159975.1 Barnesiella sp. An22
CTATTTCATTAGCGAGTATTTCAAGTGCGTTACATTTGACGACTTCTTCACCTTGGTAAGCAACTACTATGATGAGAATAATCCTGAAGACCGTAAATTTATTGCAGCTTTGCAGGATGAAGCCATCATAAAGGAGGAAAAAATCTTAGGTGATGAACAACGAATAATCTACGATGCTCCTACTGATGAAGATATCAATGTTTTGGCTGGCCCGGGCTCAGGGAAAACACACATACTGACTTTACGGTGTGCCCGGCTCATTTATAGGGAAAATGTATCCCCCAATGAAATTCTCGTTCTTGCCTACAATAGGGCTGTTGTAGTCGAACTGAGGAATCGTTTGGATAGATTGTTTGGGAGTCTCGGTTTGGGACGTTCTGCTAGCCAGATTCATGTCCATACATTTTCTGCTTTGGCAAAGGTTGTATGCGGACAGGCGTTGAATAATATCGATATCAAGAAGTGGGAAGAATACTTTCTAGATGTACTGCGCAGTCGACCGGCTGATGTTAAACAAATACTACCAGGTATTCGCTTTGTCATGATTGACGAGTTTCAAGATATCACCCAAACCCGACTCAATGCCATGTTTACAATACGCCAGATTTATCCTGGAGTAAGATTCTTCACCATTGGTGACAAAAATCAGAGTATCTATGGCTTTGATAAAAAGATAGAGGGTATTCCGGAATCAACAAACCCTGATTACTATTATAGACAATTAACCTCAAAACTTTCACCTCACGAATATACAATGAGGACGAATTATAGGTCATACCCCAAAATCCTCGCAGCAGCTTCTAATTTCCTGAAAAATTCCAATGAAACACCTATTTCTTCAAAGAAATTACAGGAAGCCGAACCACCATATGAATATGTAAAAATTGTCAATTGGAAGAAAGGTACTGCAAACTGGACCGATGAACTACAGGGTCTTGTTGAGCAAGCAAAAGCTACCCTTGACAACGAGCCCCGTCAGAACAGAATAGAGGACATCGCTATCTTCTTCAGGAGTAATGATGAAGTATACCGAGGATACGAAAGAGTCAGCAAAATGAATATTTCAGATGTAAGAATCAGGATTCAAGGAGCTTCCGGATGCGAATTGTACCGTGTTCGAGAGATTCATGCTGTTCTTGCATATCTTCAAAGTAATTCATCAAAAGAGATTACGATTTCCGGCTCACAAACGCAAAAAGAGTTACGAAATTTTATTGAGAAGCTCATGTTAAGTTATCCGAAATGGGATAGATTCTATCTTGATTTTGCATACACCATGATTCTCGATTATTTGGATTTTGTTTCATCTGAAGAGGACAATTACACATTTGGTCAAATGGCAGAAGCCATTAAAGAATCAACACAAACCGATGATGGCCAAATATACAAGATATACGATAGATATGAAGCTGAAAGAATTGACCACAAAAAACAACTGAATATCATTCTGACCACCATGCACAAAGTAAAAGGACTTGAATTCGATGCAGTTATCATAGCACCTTCCTTTGCCTCCCTGCCATTCGATGGGAGAACCGATTCGGAAATCGACTTCAACGCGCCTCTCTCTGACGAAGAATTTGAAGAATTAGAAGAGGAACGTCGCCTTCAATATGTAGCATACACTCGAGCACGGAAGATTCTCTGGGTATATCGTTTCACCCGTGAAACCGCATTGGATCAGATGAGAAAACTTCCTCGTCAAGACGCAAAGCTTGGCTGGACAGACAAACCAGGAATAGATAAGTTCTTCTTAAGCTATTTGGCCATTGAAGGACAGTTCCCCAATAATAACTACATCCTTAATATGATAGCAAAGAATGATTCCATCGAGATCGTACCATACCATCGGAAAGACGGTAAAATTAGCGCATGTGTAAAGCATAACGGTGTAACTATCGGAATGCTATCAAGAAAGAGTAAAATAATCAGGAAGCTTACAACTTCAGATATCAATAATGAGCCAATACCAAAAATTTTGAATGGATTGTTTGTGAATGAAGTATTTGTTTGGACATATGATGATACCGTTAAATTTGACCAAGAAAATAATACTAATTTTAAACAATTTTGGTCACTGGATGCTAGAAACTGCGGTTATATTTACATTGTCGACTTTGCTGGATATGCAAAATAAAAAATTAAGAGTATGAATGAAATCAAAGAAGGTATATTACATGATTATAATACTGCTGTAGAGAGTTTTAACCAAAAGGACTATCGAGGTTTTTTTATGAACATTCGTCCGTCAATAGAATGGTTATCCAAATTGATGATTATGGACATTGTGGGCGATGAAGATATTGCCTATAATATCATTGACGGTGAGATTACAATCGGAAAAAGCCAACTAAATATCTATCAACTCCAAAACAATTCTTCAAGCAAGAAACCTTCCGGCAAAGCTTTCCCTTTATTAGTACCCAAGGCATATCTTTACAAGCATCCAGATATATCCACTTCTTATCTGGATAAGAAAAAAGAGCGCTTACGTCGAGGATTGGAGAGCTGTGCCAGTGAATTTGCTAGGTTATATGACCTAGCAAGCGGATTTGGGAATCATACTGACAAAAATATTATGGACATATCTGTGCAAGCAATAGGTTGCGCAGCCTTTATTAAGAGTTATTTTGACTTTGCCAAGAGCAACAGTATTTTATCTTCAGAAACCATATCATTTTTGTCCAACCTCGCAGATTTCAATCTTTCCAAAGAAGACAAAAGTGAAGAGTTTCAACAAAAGATTGATGAATTAATTACAGCATTGGAAAAAAAAGAAGCCTCTCTTTTAGAGGCACAAGCTATGCAGCTTGAAATCGAGAAGCAAAAACTGGAAGCTGAGACAAAGAACAGTGCTCTTGAAGCTAAAATTGCTACTATGCAAAAAACCATAAATGACTTAAATGAGCAACTCGCCTTTATTGGGATACAGGCAACACAACAAATTGAAGAGAAAGAGGAAGAACCGACGGACAATAAACCTGTCAAACCTCAATTAAAACTTTCTAATATTTTGAAGCTTTCTTCCACATCTTGGGATGTCGAGGAAGAAGCTATGGACGATGACCAGCTGGATCTCATTGAGATGAATATCAACAAATCAATGTTGGTCTCTGGGTGCGCTGGAAGTGGGAAATCTGTTATTGCCATGCACAAAGCTGAGCAAGTCGCGAGAACCGGTGCAAGCGTAATCCTTATTGCATATACAAAATCGTTATCAGCATTTATGCGTGATGGGATAAACGAAAAAACACTGCTGTATAAATTTTACCACCACTATAGATGGAAAGAGCAACTTAAAAAACCGAGTGCCGACTACATAATCGTAGATGAGATTCAGGATTTCACTCGTGAAGAAATTCTTGAATTCATGGAAGCCGCAAGAAAAGCTTATTTTTTCTTCGGCGATTCTGCCCAATCAATCTACAAACAATATGGGAAAAACACCATTAGCATTGAGGAAATATCTGCTTTGACAGGACTAACACCAATGTTATTATACAACAATTATCGTCTTCCTAGACCAATTGCAAAAATTACACAAGATTATGTTGGCGTACACGTCAATCCATACGAAGATAGAGTCTATCAAAACAAAGAAAAAGCACTGCCACACTTCGTTCATCTAGACGGATTTGAGGAACAGATATCGGCTATACGCACACTCATAGAAAAATACACGAGGAATATATTTGATAATCGTTCTATTGGCATATTACTTCCAAGTAATGATTTAGTTATCAAAATCTGTCAGAAGCTTCAGGAATCTGATATTCCTTGCGAATTCAAGTATACAAATGACAATTCAAACAGATTTGTTGACACTTTGGATTTTGAGACCTATCTGCCGAAGATCATGACATATCATAGTGCTAAAGGCCTTCAATTCGACGTAGTAATTCTGCCAATGTATGTTGACGCATCTGACAATGAGGCCAGAAAGGCTCTATACGTTGCTATGACTCGCACTATGCACAATTTATACGTTATGTATTCTACTCCCATCATTGGAGCACCTCTTTCAGATGTGCCGACAAAACTGTATCTTAATACACTTTAATTCGGTCAATCTCTATTTGCCTGGGAAGATTATAGTCTAACAAAAAATCGCAAAAATATCGGATGACTAATTTGATATAAATTCATAGCAGATAATATATTAGAATAAATCTAGATAATGAGTTGACAAACAAATGTTCCTCTTCGAATGGCTTTCTTCTATCAATCGAAGACGGAACAGCCTCTGGCAGTCCGGAGCGACAACAGTATGCATGTGCCCAATTACAATCCTTCACGCCAGCCTTATCTGAGAAATTCCGAAACAATTAACCTCCAAATAAAGAAACTTTACTTAAATAAACAAATAAATCTGCAATATCTCTGAGATACTATACTTCTCTATACCTCTCGAACAAATTGCTTGCAGAATCAAATCGTTCTCGATTGACAGATGATTTATTGCAACATGAATTTAAAGGAGGTAAAAGTTTAGAAATTCCCAATTGCAACAATATGGAATTGATAAACTACATTAAATCTGTATTTTGATGCTACTTTCCTGTCAGCAGACTTAAGTTCCGGATATAACGATTCAATGATTGAAGTTGTTACTGGAATGGTTCCTATTTCACTTAATTGTCTATTCATACTATAAATATAGCAATAATTTGAACAATAAAAGAAATATAACTTCTTTTTCTGTTCAAATTATTACTGTTAAAGGAAGCCTCTTTTTTATGTAATATAAATTCCTGCGATACGGATTTATGAGATGCAGACAAATGGGTACCTGTTGGGGCCTATTTGACTCTGTCTTCCTTGACCTGTTCCCGGAACTGCTTGGGCGACATGCCGCAATTTGTCTTGAAAAACTTGCCAAAGGCCGAGGGACTGGAAAAGTGCAGGACAAAGGCTATCTGCTCGATGGTCATGTCCGAACTCGCCAGCAATCGGCGGGCATGTATCCGCAGGCGTTCACTGATATAGGAGTAAACCGTCCGTCCGGTGATGTCCTTCACTACCTTTTGAAGATAGCGGACTGATACCTGCAGATTTTGGGCATAGAACCCGATGTCGTGCCGTTCTGCATAATGAAGACACAACTGCTGGAGAAAGTTCTGGAACAGGACATCCTTGTGATTGGCAGTCAGCGTCATCATTTCCAGATTCTTCCTCATAGCCTCCGTAACAATCAACAACATATACGACAACAGGGCGAGCATCATCGGTTTGACAGATGGATGATGGGGGATAAATTCGCATATCGAATGAAAGATTGTGGAGACTTCGTTAAATTCGGCAGCGTCCAGTTTTATTTCAGACATTCCGGTGGAGTTCACCATCTTGTTCTGCAAGGCGTGAAACTGTATACTTTCCGGGATGGAAGCGAAAAACATCCTGTCAAGAAACAGATAGCGTGCATGAAATGAAGGTCCGGCCTTGAAAGCGGTGACAATCATGTAAGGTTTGAGCATCAGCATGGAATTCTGTTTCAGTTGGAAGGGGATATAGTTTATCTCCACTGCCGCTTCACCGCTTTCCACAAGCACAAATACATAAGCCTCAAAACCGACGGTTTCGTCACTTTCAAAACTGAAACTTCGGTTTGTGGCCACTTCATTGCCCATGAGAGAAACAAATTTTCCATCGGCAATCATCCAGGCAAGAGTTGAAAATAGAGCATCGTTCGCCATTTTCCTGCAAAAATAACCTTTTACCTCGTATATTCCATACAACAGTTCGCTATTTTATCTGTTTTGTGCATTTTGTCGATATAGTGATGATTGGGAATTGCCGTAACTTTGCATCCGATTTAAGAAAGGATTTTTGAAATATGAGCAATGGATATAACAAACTTTGGACAAGAAGCTATATCTTGAACAACATGACCTGTTTCATCATCAACGTGTCATACTATATGTTGATGGTCATCATGACCGATTATGCGGTCAGCAGGCTTGGAGCGTCCTTAAGCATGGCCGGATTCGCCACCGGTTCCTTCATTGTCGGTGCGTTACTGGCAAGAATTTTTATGGGCGGACAGATCGAACGGATTGGATTGAAACGATCGGCTTATCTGGGATTGGCCATTTTCATTCTCGGCCTGATCCTCAATTTCTTTATTTCGAACATTTGGTTGCTCTCAACGGTGCGTATCATACAAGGTATCGGCTTTGGCATCGGTTCCACAACCACCGGTGCAATCATGGCGCACATGGTACCGGCTGCCCGACGTGGCGAGGGAACAAGCTACTATGCGATGTTCGTCACGCTGGCTACAGCCATAGGTCCGTATGCCGGAAGTGCCTTTTATAAGGGGAATCTTTTTACCGACTTGGTAATAAGTACCCTGTTGCTTGTAGTAGCTCTCGTGTGCGTGCGCTACGTATCGGTTCCCGAACTGCCGACCGAAAAGGACAACCGTACGGCTGACAGCGGTTCTGAAGGCTGGCTGTCGAATTTTATAGAACCGAAAGCCCTGCCTATTGCCGTCATCACGCTGCTGGTCAGCCTGGGCTTTGCCGGAATCCTTGGTTTCGTTTCATCTTATGAGAAGGAAATCGGACTGACCGAAGCCGGGAAATATTTCTTCATCGTCTATGCCGCGTTTACACTGATAAGCCGTCCCTTCACGGGAAGACTGTTTGACAAGCGGGGCGCCAATGTGGTAATGTATCCGGCCTTTTTCATTTTCGGTATTGGACTGCTATTGCTCAGCATCGCATCCACCGGATGGGAGCTTTTGCTCGTTGCGGCCTGCATGGGCTTGGGATTCGGCACCTACATGTCGTGTGCCCAGGCCATAGCCATCATGCTCTCTCCCCAGAATCGGATGGGAGTGGGCACTTCCACCTTCTTCACCTTCATGGACCTGGGCGTCGGATTCGGTCCGTCGTTGATGGGATTGTTCATTCCCTC
The DNA here is from genome assembly GCF_002159975.1 of Barnesiella sp. An22. GTDB lineage: Bacteria > Bacteroidota > Bacteroidia > Bacteroidales > Barnesiellaceae > Barnesiella > Barnesiella merdigallinarum. The sequence continues at coordinate 6,919 of NZ_NFJR01000027.1, forward strand.
CATCGGTTTCAGCGGCCTTTACGTGGCGCTGGCCGTCATCCAGTTTATCTGTGCGGGGCTGTATCTGATAACAACAGGACGGAAACTGAAACATACATCACACAGTGCATCCGTTGCTGCATCGGATGCTGCACAGCCTGCATCCGCCGGCCTTATGATAACCATTGCCCGAGAATATGGATGCGGCGGACGGGAAATCGGAAAACAGATTGCCTCACAGTTTGGCATTCCCTGTTACGACCATCAAATCATTGAAAAGATTGTGTCCGAAAGCAACCTCAGTTCTTCTCTCGTTTCTGACGAGGAACAGCGGGTTTCTCCATCGGAGCTCTACCGCTTGTATGCCTGGTATGCTTATTCACTTCCCGGCAACACCTCCATCGCGGAGCAGTTGTTTGATCTGGACCGTCGAATCATCAATCATTTTGCACAAGAGGGTTCGTGTGTCATCATCGGTCGTCTGGCCAACCTGATACTGAAAGATCGTCCAAATGTAATCCGTATCTTTGTCTATGCTTCAAAGGAGAGCGAGGCGGCAAGGGTATCCGCACGGGACAAGTTGAGTCTGAATGAGGCTTTGGAGAAAGTGAAACGCGTCAATCGGGAACGTGCTGCCCATTGTGAACATTTTACGCATACGCAATGGAAGGATGCAACGAACTACGACATCACAATCAATTCTGATCTTTACGGTATCCATGAAACCGCCAAACTCTTGATCGGGATGATACAGGAAAAAGTACAGACTCACGGATAGATACATTTGGGAATTTATATATCATTTCCCGACGAGTGAACTCAAAATTTTCTAACCTTTCTCCTGAGTCAAAAATGGAATCTTATGAGAAGATGGTCAGAAAAGGAAGTTTAATTCTACACAAGTAAAAAGCCATAAAAACCATGCCCTGATTCCCCTCGGTTTCAGAGCTATTTTTGTACCTTTTCACCCTAAAAATTCTCAAAATTCATGAGTTTTCGCAAAACTGGCTTTGATATTCAAGAAATTACACTTACTTTTACTTTCTAAAATGGAGGTACAAGCCGAGAACGGCGCTAAAAATCACTAACTTACACATTCTCAGATACTTGCCAACCTGCTGGTTGTACCTTTTAGAGTGCTATACTATTGATAATCAACGATGTACACATACTGCATCGAAAAACTTTTGTTTACTACGGAAGCATATTATACATGATATTCCTTGCGCTCTGCCCTCAGGCGCCGGAGCCTCTGCTGCGGATTCTCCTGAATGCCCTCGACCATCATCACCGAGTCGCGCCATTCCATGGGATAGCTGTTTGATTTGGGATTGTACTCCGGCAGTTTGAAGAGACCTGCTAGACCTGCTTCCAGGCGTTTTACATACATCACCATACCTCCGTCTTCCGCATGAAGCAGTTTCATGAGCCTGCGGCTGGAGCCGATGAAGATGAAGAGAACCCCGTTCTTCACTTCGCTGTTCATCTTCTCATATACCACTCCGTACAGCGAACTGATACCCTTGCGCATATCTGTCCTGCCCAGACACAGGAAGTAGCGCATCGTGTCGTTCTGATTAAACATGGCCGCCTCGAAGACTTTGGGTGAACAGTTTCATCAGTATCTCTTCTGAACCGTTCCCGAAGTGAGCACGAGGACCGTTGGGAAACAGAACGGCCACGCCATGCGGCACTTGTTCTTCAGGAGAAGATTCAACTGACTGTTTAAAACTGATGGGAGCCAGCCCCTGCTTGACACTGGTCCTGTCAACGAAACATTTTCTATGCCAGTAATGATAGGTTGAATATCTTACACCTATCTGTTGCAGGTACGACTTCAACGGCAGGCTACTTTGTTGTACCTGCAATTCCAATTCTTCAAATACCAGTCTATTCATAATAATTGAGTTTTGATTGTATTCGCTGCCGCAAAGCTACAATCAAACCTCAAGGTGTAAAAGGTGTATTTATCCGAATGCTTACATTATAAAAAAGTGCGGGATGACCGAGTGGGCGCATCGGGGGTGCGGGATGACTCGGCATGCCCTCCGGGGGATTGGGGAGGGCATAAAAAAAGAGCCGGAAGGTTGTCTTCTTCTGACTTCCTTCCGGCTCATCTTTTAAGGTGGCGGCTACCTACTCTCCCACTTGCGCAGTACCATCGGCG
>NZ_NFJR01000028.1 GCF_002159975.1 Barnesiella sp. An22
AGGACTGGCCAAGGTCATGGAGTTCATGCGTGCCATTTCCATCGTGTTTATTGTCATCCACGTCTATTGGTTCTGCTACGGGACATTCGTGGACATGGGTATCAACATCGGAGTCGTGGACAGAATCCTGCTGAACTTCCAGAGGACGGCAGGACTGTTCAGCAACCTGCTCGTGACGAAAGTGTTCGCCTTCATATTCCTGGGACTTTCGTGTCTGGGTACGAAAGGTGTCAAGAACCAGAAGATGACGTGGCGGAAGATATACGCCGCCTTCCTCGGCGGCATCGTCCTGTTCTTCATGAACTGGTGGATGCTCGACCTGCCGTTCAGCCCGACGGTGAATGCGGCCGCATATACGCTGACGCTCACCGCAGGTTACATTCTCCTGCTCATGTCGGGAGTATGGATCAGCCGTATGCTGAAGCACAACCTCATGGAAGACGTATTCAACACTGCCAACGAAAGTTTCATGCAGGAAACCAGGCTTATGGAAAACGAGTATTCCGTCAACCTGCCCACGAAATTTGTTTATCAGGGCAAGGAATGGGACGGCTGGATCAACATCGTGAACCCGTTCCGAGCCTCCATCGTGCTGGGAACCCCTGGCTCGGGAAAGAGTTATGCCGTGGTGAACAACTACATCAAACAGCAGATTGAGAAATCCTTTGCCATGTATATCTACGACTACAAGTTTCCTGACCTCTCGGAGATAGCCTACAACCATCTGCTCAAACACAGGCAGAGTTACAAGGTCAAACCGGAATTCTATGTCATCAATTTCGACGACCCCAGACGCAGCCACCGCTGCAATCCGATCAATCCGAGATTCATGGCAGACATCAGCGATGCCTACGAATCAGCCTACACGATAATGCTCAATTTGAACAAGACCTGGATACAGAAACAGGGTGACTTTTTCGTGGAATCCCCGATTATTCTGCTTGCTGCAATTATCTGGTATTTACGGATTTATAAGGACGGAAAGTATTGCACGTTCCCTCATGCAATCGAATTCCTGAACAAGCCGTACGCGGATATTTTCACGATTCTGACCTCGTATCCGTCCCTCGAAAACTATCTTTCCCCCTTTATGGACGCATGGCAAGGCGGAGCTCAAGATCAGCTCCAGGGCCAGATAGCAAGTGCAAAAATCCCGCTTTCACGCATGATCTCACCACAGCTTTATTGGGTGATGACGGGAGACGATTTCACCCTTGACCTGAACAATCCCGAACACCCTAAAATCCTCTGTGTGGGCAACAATCCTGACCGCCAGAATATCTATTCTGCGGCATTGGGACTGTACAATTCCCGTATCGTGAAGCTCGTGAACAAAAAAGGACAGCTCAAGAGTTCCATCATCATCGACGAGCTTCCGACCATCTATTTCCGTGGTATTGACAACCTGATTGCGACCGCCCGAAGCAACAAGGTAGCCGTCTGCCTCGGCTTCCAGGACTTCTCGCAGCTGGCACGCGACTACGGTGACAAGGAGGCGAAGGTCATCCAAAACACAGTGGGCAACATCTTCAGCGGACAGGTGGTCGGAGAAACGGCAAAATCATTGTCGGAACGGTTCGGCAAGATACTCCAGCAGCGGCAGTCCATATCCATCAACCGTCAGGACACTTCGACTTCCATCAACACGCAGCTCGATTCCCTGATACCCGCCTCCAAGATAGCCAACCTCTCGCAGGGCACGTTCGTGGGTAGCGTGGCAGACAATTTCGGAGAAGAGATAGACCAGAAATTTTTCCATGCCCGCATCATCGTGGACAGCGCAAAGGTATCGGAAGAAATGAAAGCCTACAAGAAAATCCCTGTCATCAACGAGTTCAGGGACGCGGACGGAAACGATATCATGCAGCAGCAGATTGACCGCAACTACTCGCAGATAAAGGCGGACGTGTTGCAGATAATAGAGGATGAGATAACACGCATAAAAAATGATCCGGAACTGAGACACCTCATCCCGCAGCAAGAGGGAGAGGGAAACAATGACGGTGAATAGACGGAAGCGGAGACCGCTGTTTTATTTCCGCCTGCAAAGGTCGTCCCGTGCCCGCTGGATCGTGCAAGGCCGGGCCCCTCCGGGGTTTGCTGAAAAAATCATCCTCGCCCAAGTGCTCCGGTATTTTTTCGCAAAGCCTTGCACAATCCGGCACGGGACAATGAGGCAGGCAAGAAATAAAATACCGGCTTGACAAGCCGCAGATGTCTAACTCAAAAAAATGAAAGATATGAGCAGAAGCAACTTCACTCCGATGGAAAGATTCCATGAAATTCTAAACGGACACGGACTACAGTCCATGAACGTAGGTACAAACCATATCCGCATCTTCAGGGACGGACGGAAAATGTTCGACTACTATCCGTTGAGGATGAAACTCTTCGACTACCACAACTGGTACCAGCTTACCTATCCATCCTTCGGCAATGGCGACGGAAAATGGGAACAGGAACTTCAGGAGATAATCGGCAGGCTTTCCGCCGCATAAACGGTATGCTATGGCAGCGCACATGAAACAGACGGAATGGGACAACATTCCCGAATGGGCCATATATGCCCTGGAATACGGAACGGAAGAGGACGGCAGCCTGAACGAAGAGGAACGGGCTATGATTGAAAAGTTTGTCGGCACACATTTCCCGAAAGGATACACGATGAGCGTGGACTGGGACGCCTGCAACGAGTTTGACCGCTATCCCGCATTTGGAGAGCCTTGCAAGACCTGCAAGGTTCTTTTTGTTTCACCATAAATACACAGAAAGATGAAAAGAATGACACTGAGCGAATACCTCGCTGTCCCCGAAAATTACCGGGGAGTATGGACTACCGAACGATGGGACATTCCCAATTGGGAAAACTTGAGAAAAAGCCACATGGGAAAACGTACCCTGATGGTATATGACAAAGGCACGTGCCTGCTTGTCGAGGGGCTGAGTCTTGAAATTGTGGATGACAGTTCCTGGAAGAAGCCGGAGGAAATCAAGAAGGAAATCCGTGAAAAATATCAGGAATACCGTACTGAAAAGGGACGTGAACCGCATTTCCTCGAATGCATCATACGCTGGAACGACACCTTGGAGACACTGGAGACAAGAATAGCCCTGGACATGGATTCCGATACGGAAATGGACGATGAAATCTTCTTCTACTGCGATACTCTGGACAGCCTGCTGTCGCTGGCTGACAGAAGCGGGGAAGATTTTGTCATAGCCGGATGTTTCGGATTCGGTGAATATGAAGAGCTGTTACAGACAACATAAAAATGAATGAATATGATAATCAAATGTCAGGAACACTACGACAAGGTGGTGGAATACGCAAAAAGTATCGGAGACAATACCTTACAACAGTGCATCGAACGATTGCAACAGTGGAAAAAGAACTCAAACGGGAAATATGAAATAGAACTCTACTGGGACTTTGCACCCCATTCGTTCGGATTCGCCGAAAGAACTCCCGACGGACGGACAGGAGTCGTCGGAGGGGTACTCTATCATGGCAGACCGGACGAATCATACGCCGTGATGCTCAATCCGTTCCATGGATGGAGCATACACACCTGAAGATAAAATCCTGTAAAGCCCATTTCCCCCGGTAAATGAGAAAATGGGCTTTCATCACTTTTGTAACCTGTCTAACAGGAGCGTTCGTACCACCTCATAGCCTTCCTGCGGATTGAACTCCTCATCCGGCCGAAGCAACTGCATGGTATCACCCAAGAACTCATCATCCTGCATTTTGTCTTCCATATTGATAATAAATTCTTTGTAAGTAGGAATGTGGTCAACCACAAATTCCATATACTTCTGATAGCAAGCCAGCACGTTGTCTATGTTGATGTCTGATGTGGTCAAGGCCTTGTACAAATCATACAAATCACGTCCTTTTCTCCGTTGGTACAAGGCACGCAATTTTGTACCTACCAGTTCATCCAACTGGTAAGTCAGGACATCGCATTTTCCGTTATACCATTTGTTGACCACTGAAAATGGCATACGTTGCATAGGCAGTACACTGAAATGTTCCTTGCAGTTGATTTCCACTTTCAGATGAATCGGGACCACTGGTATGGATTCTGATTCCAGTCTGAAAATCAAAGTGTTGTTGTGCTTTTTCTGCTTCACTTTCGGCTCTCCGAGAAAAGCGAGTGCATCTCTTATATGGTCATAGGTCTCTTTGATCGGTTCTGCATTAATCTGTACCAAGTCAATATCTTCACTGTACCTGGGTTGGGGCGAGAGGAACAACTTGTGTAATGCGGTCCCTCCGCGAAAAGCCAGATGGGAAGCAAGATATTCATCCTTGTATATCTCAGTCAAGGCTCTGCATATCAGCAGATCCTGTTCGACCTGTTCGGACTCTGTCCATGGAACATGTTCGCTCCATTCCCTGATTGCAAATTCCGGTATCATTCGTCTATTTCTATTTCCTGGTTAATGATTACTTTCCATTTCTTGTCAACCTCACAACCCTCTGTCGGTTTGTTTATCTTAAACGGTATCTTTCTGAATTTTAATCCTGCAACCTCCATTTTGGAATATAAGGTTTCCGCCAAATCCGCTCTTTCCAATACATGTTCCAGAATATAACCCAGACGTTGAAAGACCGGTATGGCCGATGTCTTGAAAAAGGAATCATCGAGGCTGTCCAGATTCATTGTCTCAGCCAATTCATTCAACACGGTGCAGACGCGATTCAGACCACCTACACTTTTTTCGTTTTCCACCAGGTCAACGGCTGTCAGTTCAGGACAAGAAACATTGATGTAACCTGTCTGCGTCTTGTGCTTCCTTACAAATTCCATACTTATTTTCTTCTTGGAAAAGAACAATATGGATGTTCCGCTCTTTGAAGTATTCCTCATGCTCGGTTGTTCCACCATGAGGGAAAATGTCTGTACTCTTTGATGTGACGCGCCATAAAATGAAGCCGCATTCAAAAGAGCAACATAATATCTTTTCCCAAGATAGGACATCAGCTGATCCATATAGAAAACAGGCGGAATTACGCCTTTTAACGAATATTCCACAGGCATAATGACATAAAAATTACGCCAGGGAGAAACTATCTTCGCTTTGGCGGCCAAACGGTACAATGCGGTTTTGATATATACCTTACCCGCTGAAGGGAATTGCTTTTCTATATCCTCTTTAGTAAAGGTGTAATATCCCCTTACTTCCCGGCTTTCAATCCAATCTGACAAAGTTTCTATATGCTTCTTCATAACTTAGTTGCAATGACATTGCAAAAGTAGTCATTTTTTGACTACTTACGCAGATTTATTGCATTTTTTGTGTTGAAAGGGAATTTTTCTCCATATTTCTATAAAATGGCATCATAAGCCACGCTTCACTTGATAAGTCCCTTCAGAGAAGTTAACTCGGAGGGCGAATACCTCCACGTTCAAGCCTCCGGTTTTCGGGACACAAAATTCCCTGCGGTAATTTTCCGCCCGAAAAAACGCTCCGGTATTGCCATCCGAGTTGGGGAAAGGACCGGGACTTAGCAAGCGAAGCGACCTACGACGCATAGATACAGGTCAAAATAAAAAAGAATCCGGCGGGAGAACCATGCTCCCGTATGCCGTCCCAATGGATTACGCCATCCGGTTATTCCACTAAACGGAAATCCGCTTCCTGTCACAGAAGGACACATCAAGTGGGGGGACAAAAGCAGCTCGCTCCCAACTCTGCATAATTACAGTTTTTCCTTTTCTTCCGTGCGGCAGCGTGTACCGCCATGCCCGTGTCTGTCCGGCCTGTTCCCGTCTTTTCCCTTTCCTTTTTCGTCCCTTGTTTTTTCCTTCTTTTCCTGCCGTTTTCCCACGCATTTTCACTCCGTTTTCTCCGGCTTGCGGTGTAATGTGATGACACATGGTGTAATGTATATCCTAACGCATTGCAAATCAATTATTTATCAATTTTTCTCCTATATATTTGCACTGACAACATGAGTTATCAACACTAAAAATCAAATGTTATGGCAAAGAAAAATGCAAGGGAAGAACCCGCGAAACCGCAGGTCACCGAAAATGAGCAGATGAGTGACATCGTGTTCATCCTCGACAAGATGGAACTGATTCTTGAAGCGGTATCTCAAATCGGAAAGGACGGAAAATTCAACACGGTAGCCGCCGACAAGAAGAACCGGAACTCCTTCCTGAAAATTGACCGCTATGCCGACGCCTTCGAGAACTTCATCAAGAACTTCTGGAGCCAACTGAAAGACCCGACACGCTTCGGAATCCTCTCCGTCAAGGAAGACAGGCTGGACGACCCTGCCGTACAGCAGGCCATCGAGGACATCGCCGCAGGAAAAAAGACAAAAGCCGTGGAGGAATTTCTCAAGCAGTACGAGATTGTTCCGCGCAACAAGGAAAACCAAAGTATCAACCAACAAAATCAAGAAGAAATGGCAAAGAAAAATGAAACCCGGCAGCAGGCTGCCGCAGCTGACAGCCAGCCGCAGACCCAGTCCCCCCAGTACCGTTACAACGAGTCCATGATCAACTGGGAACAGCTAAAGAATTTCGGAATCTCCCGTGAATACCTCCAGGAACGCGGACTGCTCGAACAGATGCTCAAAGGATACAAGACCAACCAGGTAGTACCCATCAGCATGAACTTCGGTTCGGCCGTACTGAGGACTGACGCACGTCTGTCCTTCCAGCAGTCCATGGCGGGCGAAGTGGTGCTCGGCATCCATGGTATCCGACAGAAACCCGACCTCGACCGACCGTATTTCGGACATATCTTCTCCGACGAGGACAAGAAGAACCTGCTCGAAACGGGCAACATGGGGCGTGTCGTGGAGCTGAAAGGACGCAACGGGGAATATATCCCTTCCTTCATCAGTATTGACAAGCTGACCAACGAGGTTGTCGCCATGAAAGCGGAGAATGCCTTCATCCCAAGGGAAATCAAGGGCGTGGAACTGACAGAGCAGGAGCAAAATGACCTGCGTGAAGGCAAGAAGGTCTATGTAGAGGGCATGATTGCCAAGTCCGGCAACGAGTTCAACGCCTTCATCCAGGTGAATGCCGAACGCAGGGGTGTCGAGTTCATTTTCGAGAACGACAAGCTCTTCAACCGCCAGACACTTGGGGGCGTGGAACTGACACAGAAACAGATTGAGGACCTGAACGCCGGAAAAGCCATCTTCGTGGAGGGAATGCAGCGCAAGGACGGCGAGGTCTTCTCCTCTTACGTGAAGCTGGACGAGGCGACGGGCCGCCCGTCCTACACCCGCTACAACCCGGACTCTCCGGAAGGCGCACGCGAAATCTATATCCCCAACGAAATCAACGGGGTGAAGATTACGGCGGAGGAACAGCAGCAACTCCGTGACGGCAAGGTGATTTTCCTCAATGACATGGTGAACCGCAAGGGAGAGGAATTCTCCTCCTTCATCAAGGCCGATTTGGAAACGGGACGCCTGAGCTACTCCCGTACGCCGGACGGTTTCGAGCAGCGCGAGGATTTCAAGATTCCAACCAAAGTATGGGACGTGGAACTGACCAGACAGCAGCGTGCGGACCTGCAGAGCGGAAAGGCCGTGCTGGTGGAAGGCATAAAGGGATATGACGGGAAGACCATCTCGCAGTACGTCAAGGCGAACTTCAACCAGGGGCGTCTGGACTTCTACAACGAGAATCCTGACCGCAAGCGTGAAGCGTCACAGCGAAACGTGGTGGCCAACAGCCAGCGACAGGAACAGAGCAACCGCAAGTCAAAAGGTGCGAGCATTGCCTGATGGCAGGTTACTGAAAAATGAATGTTAAATCAAAAAAAGAAAGAAATATGAAAAAGGAAAACGGAAACGACATGCCTTTCAAGGCTGATGAAGTGAACTGGGACGAACTCTCCGGTATCGGTATCATGAAGGACGAGCTGGAACTCTCCGGCGAAATGGACACCCTCCTCAGGGGAGAGAAAACGAAAGTGATGTCCCTGAGCCTCGTACTCCTCGGCGTGGACGTGGTGATGGACGCCACGCTCCAGCTGGTCCGCAAGGGCGAGGCACCGCTGCTGGAAATCCAGGGAGTGACACCGTTGGGCAAATAATCTGAGAGCAATTATCAAGTAAACCGATGTCTTACCGCCGTTTCCTGTCTTCCGCATGGAAAACGGGAAACGGCTTAATTTTTATCCAATATGATAGCAATCATCGCAGAAAAACCGAGCGTAGGCTTGGACATAGCCCGTGTAGTCGGGGCTGATACAAGAAATGACGGCTACTGTTCCGGTAACGGATATATGGTAACCTGGGCACTGGGACACCTCGTGTCACTGGCCATGCCGGACACTTACGGTTATACGAAAACGGCAGCGGAGGACCTGCCGATGCTGCCGGACCCGTTCCGTCTGGTCTCCCGACAGATGCGCACGGACAGGGGAATGGTCACGGACATCGCCGCCTCGAAACAGCTGAAAGTCATAGAAAGCGTGTTCAACCGCTGTGACAGCATCATCGTGGCTACCGATGCCGGTCGCGATTATCCAAAGTAAAAGATTATCCAAAGTAGAATTCTATTCGTATTTGATTATGAGATAGTTATATTTAATACTTACAAAAACTACTTTGGATAATAATTAGTC
>NZ_NFJR01000029.1 GCF_002159975.1 Barnesiella sp. An22
ATTGCAGCTAGTCGAATCTTCCTCATTTTATTCATAAGCTCGAAGTCTTGTCGGATTCTGTCATCTAATGAATCCGGCTTGATTTTTTCGCGAATTGGCAGTTCTGATTTCGTTGTTGTGTAAACCTCGATGCCTACAGGAAGAAGTCTATCTGAATTAACATAACCGAGGACTCGCAGTATATGAATGATGTCATCAAGATACCCATATCCTTTCCCATCAAGGTTAAGATCTATGAGACAATCTGCCCAGTTAATCTTGCCTGATTTTTCAGTTAATATATTATTTTTATTATCAAGGTACTTTAGAAATTTTCGGCAATCAGATTTCAGCTCCTTGATATAGGATAGACAAGTCGTATTTTCATACGAAACGACCTGCTTGATCTCTTTCGATTCTGTATCAAGAAAAGAACGGACCTTCACGCCAGGGAGTAGCTCAAGAACTGTAAAGATATGCTTTGCCCGTTTTCGTAACAAATCTGCCATGTAATTCTTTGCTATGGCGAGGCCAATGTTTTTAGTTTTTACTTTTTCTTCATCATACCAGAGCATATACTGCTCTGTTATTATTTTCCCGCCTCTTGTTGTCCGCGTTCGAGGTTTTGTATTTATCTTATTTTCTTCTAGTGTTTCATTTAGAAGTAGTTTCCTCAAAGCTCCATCAATTACAAATTCTTTATGAGCTTTCTGACTAGATAGAAGTTTGATAGCTGCAGCAAATATGATATCCAAAGCGATATTTGTATTGTTTCTCAACCAGAATGCAGTTTCACTACTTCTGGTCATAGATATTTCGCAGCGGATATCTTGCTCTAGTCTAAGCCATTTTTTCTTGGTACAGGTTATCAGTGTATTCAACACGGCTTGATATCCAAGATTTACTTCACATCTTAAGTCATTGATAGATACTTGAATTAAGCCTTCTTTTAGTGGTTTATAGTGATTCTTGATGTAATCGTATACTTTATAAGCATTAGTTGTAGTCCTAAAGTTCCCAGAATCTTGGGATATAACATTTTTATCTGTTATTGAAACATTTACATGTGATGGACACAAGAATCCCATTTTGATTCGCTCCATGTTTTCGAGCCAGTACATTCCCAACTTGAAATCTGTATAAGAGTCATCAAACTTGTCTTTTTTCCAAAGATTTTGAGGAATGACTATCGGAGTCTTCTGAGTTTGTTCGATACTTTGCAGCGGCTTGATATAATCAAGAATGGACTTTCTGATCTCGTTGAGGTTAGACCAACTAAGCATACTCTTTATTAAGAGTTCCTTTGCCTTTTTGAAATCTTCTTTTGATACTAAGCAAATTGTCGGGAGTAACTTGTCCCCGACAAAACCTGCAGCTTCGTAGTCTTCTTTTTCCCTTCCGGCACGTCCAACCTCTTGTAGGTAGTCTTCAAGAACAGAAGGTGGAGAGTAATGCACAATATAATGGACGTTGGGAATGTCCATTCCCATCCCGAAGGCTTTTGTGGTACACAATACTACTATGTTGCCAGATTTAAACTGCTGATAGACATCTTCGCGGTCATCGGCATCCATACCGGCATGGAAAAAACCTATTGGGGAGCGACCCTCATTGTCATAAGAGAAGCCAAATTCGGACATATGCTCTTCCAAATAAGTGGCACATAATTCACATTGCATCCTTGTCCTGCAGAAAACGAGCATTCGACTCTTTGTGGGATCGATATTATTTTGTTGAATGTACTCGATAATCGCCTTAATTCTAGAACTGTCATCGTTGGTTACATTGACAAAAGACATCCCAATGTGGCTCCGTATAGGATTGTAATCTTCTTCTTTCTGACCGTATCTCTGGACATCTGGCAGGAACTTGGCAATTTCATCTTGTATCTGTTTTGTGACAGTAGCCGAATATAATGTAATGCAACTTTGTGGGTAACTCTTTTTGAGTTCCATGCACCACTTAATGGCATTCAAATAATCCGGCCGGAATTCCTGTCCCCACTGGGAGATACAGTGGGCCTCATCAAAAATAAAGTACTCAAGTCCATGGTCATTAGCAATACGGGTCTGTAAGGCGTTCAAAAAACTTTTGGAACGGAATCGTTCTGGAGTAACATAGAGTAGTGCAAGCTCTCCTCCTTTGACCTTTCTGTATATTTGCTGAATCTCTCCCTGACTGCGATCACTGTTCAAGTAGTCTACATTCGTATAGAAGCCCAATTGGGGATTATGTAATTTACTTATTTGATCTTCCATCAAGGCCTTCAAAGGAGTGACAACAATAGAGAGTCTGTTTGTGAATGCTGAATGGTACAGTGCAGGACCTTGGAATAGAATAGACTTACCACCTCCAGTTGGGATAGATATCAAACAATCATTCTTCCTCGATAGGATGGCAGGTAAGGCGTCCAGTTGGTTTTCTCTCCATTCATACGCAGGAAGGAAAATTTTTCGAATGGTTTCCATTGCCTCTTTAATCTGATTATTTTCAGAGGTATCTGTAGTGCTTTCAAATGAATTGAAGTCTTTATAAAATGCTAATGCTTGCTTTATGTCATTCTCATATTTCTCCTTACTTGTCCATAGTTTTGGACTGAAAACTCCTGTATTCCAGGCGGCAGCCAAGTCTCCGAAATCATCTAAATATGGATCTATAATATACAGTCTCGATTCAGGATTATTTGCTTCTATATATTTATTTTGGAACTCGATGGTAGGCCATGTTGCCAGTAGGCAGGTCTTGGGCGTAGCATCTGTAATAGCCAACTGCTGTTGAACATCGTCTTTTTCCGCATTTGCTTCGTCTCCAAACGGCATTTTCCCGGTCCACATCATTCGGCATTTGTCTACAGCTAGATTATCCCAAACATACACATAACGCGTAAATTCTTTTAGCCCGGCAACGGCGCCAAATTGTTTCTTGTCGATAATCAGAAGACCGTTGTTGTGCTTGCATATAAATTCCAGTTTACGAGCCATGGAGCCTGTGTCCGGGATATAAAAGCCTAATTGTCTTGCATGGGATTCGACAGCAAGTAACTCCAAATTATTATCAAGGACATATACGATAGGGGTCCCCGGCTCTTGTTCATGTATAGCTTGTAACAATTTCAATTGGGTAGCCCAATACAATGATCTGTAACGAGAAGCCGGACCGACTCGGTTTTGAGAAGCTACGAAATGACCTCTGGATGTCGAATTAACCAAGATAATGCTATTTTTCCGTTCCGTACTTCTGGCCAAATCCCAAGATACATACTCGATAGTAGCTTCCTTATTATCTTCTTTAAGCTTGGAAATACGGTTTTCGTAATTGAAATTATAATTGATTTGATACTGTCCATTGGGCTGACGTTCGACCCAAACATTGGCGACATCATCTGGAAGGCCCTTGATGTCCAACAAACGTTGTTCCTCACTAGATACAATCATGTAATTTGCTCCGGCCATCCTCATGGGAATCCAGCAATTCTTGCTGATGAAATCAGATGTGTTTAAAAGTTGTGGCAGAGAATATTGACATAAGCGCCCGTCCATTTCACATCCAACGAAAAATATATGGTTATAACCGTCCTGCTGAGGTAAGTTGTTCAAGCTATCAATATCGCAGCAAACAATGTTCCCGAATAATTCATCGCAAATATACTGTGACAGTATTTCATCAGAGAAATAGTTGTATCTAAGATATTGTGCTATGTTGGTTATAACTGGGGTCTTCGACATCTCCAGAAATCTTGTAAGTATTGTTTGCAGGAAAACGTCCTTCATTGGATTGGAGGATAATTTCTCTTTGGAAAGAATTTTATAATCAATCGCATCTGATTGGTCAACGAATGATAAACTGATATACTGTCCGAGCTTTCCCCATAGAGCTCTTGGAGAAACAATCAAGACTTTGCCATCACTGGAATAGGAATCAATGACTTCTAATTGTGCTTGAAGTTCATCGCTGATTTCAGACAATTCTTGGAACAACGGTCCTGAGTCCAATGCGTTATCTCTGAATAGCATTTCAAAGTAAGGCTTTTGGAGTTGTATCAATATATCATTAATAGTAGGTGGTAATAGCGATGAGAGTGATTTGCACAAGTCTTGGTCCTGTGAAAGCCGGAATAATTGATTCCAGAATAGTTTGTCGGCTAACTCTGTATCACTTTTTGCGTTATGTTGCGTATGTAGAGAATATGCGTAACGGCATGGATTTAACAGAATCTCAACTTCGAGAGTGTCCCATATATATGATTTTGTCTCTAGACCTTTCTTTTTCAAGATATTTAAATCCCAGTCTTTTATCTTATGACCGACAATAACATCTTGTTTCTTTAGAGCTCGTAATAAGGACTTTAGTTGATCTTCTCCTTGATAGATACGAATATTCTCTTCCTGTTTGAAGGCAAACTCCCTGATACTCTCTCCGTCGGATTCCAGATCAAATACGACATAAGAGATGTCTGCCTTTACGGATTTCCATCGCTCTCCTATAATAGTGTCGAAAACATCTGTCCCAACAAAGTGTTTGATCACGATATCAGTGGCTAGCTGCTCGGGTAATAGTTGCAAGAATTGTATTTTCTCGACCTCATTCTTTCCCTCCATAATATTAACAAAAACGGAAGTGCTGAAATGACGGAATACATTATCTGTTGTTATGTCTACATTCTCAATGAACCCATTAATTAGAGGCGTTACGATACTTGATTCTTGGCTCTCAATCCAGGGAATCATTTGATTCCAGTTATCAATCTCTGAAATATGACTAAAATCATTGTCTGCTAGGAATAAAAAAACTTTTTCTTTATCAGACAAGTTGTCGTTCACTTCAAAAAATGATACAAAACTATCCCTGAAATTGGTGAATAAGAAATATATAAAGTATTCAGGGATATCAGCGATTTCTCTCGACCTAATAAGCGCCCGAACCCGGTCATGGCCTAAATTAAGCAGGAATGTTTTCTCGTCCGGCGAAACTGTAGTGCCAGAAGTTAAGTTCATCAATAAAGAAGGATAGTACGGAGAGATATCCAACCCTCCATTAACGAGTTTCGTGATTTTGGACCACTTCGGGGTGTCTCCTTTGAAAATAGCAGAAACTATTTTTTCTTTCAGTATATCAATGATGTGGGATGGAGGGAGCGATTTATCATATTTCTCAAGGAGATTTTCTATAACCGAACATGTTGCTTCGTTAGAAAGTAGCGCACTAATGAAATCTGTCTGTTTTTCAGGTTGTAGAGAATCAAAGTATCCAATCATTGTGTTCAAGAACTCCAAAGGCTTATTGTCTTTAGCCCAATAGGATTCATAAACGTAAGGGAGAATGTCTTGATTATAGACTTTTTCTCCTTTGTTATCGCGACCTTGAATCTTTGCAAACTCGCCTATATATCCCAATGCTAAGATTAAGTCTTCTTTTAATCCAGATAGAGGCCTTGAATTAATTGCTCGAGGACCTCGCTTGGATTCTTCTACATCAAATACAATCCAATCTTGTTCGTTGGGCTTAAAATAACCCACAAAACTAGTCGAATTGATAAAAATTTCCTTAAGGTGATTCTTATTGTCGTTGTCTAATCCATAGTTATTTGTGATAACAAACCCAAAGCCCTTTAAGCTGTCGTAAAATTTAACAATTCCGATATGACGAACTGTGGAACTTATGACCTCTTTTTCTTTTGGTGTTGGTTCCTTTGATTTGACTTTTTCTAACTGAACTCTTTTATTCAAAGGGCCTTTGGCCTTTTTATACCTCTCGTTAATCTGATCTCTATCCTTCTCTTCGACAGGGCCGGCATCACGCCATTGTAGTGTCAGGATATACAAAGAATTGGCAACTTTTGCAACATTGGTATTCTCTGGAATACTCTCTAGATTCTCACATATTCTAATTTTCTTGTTAAGGTTAGATTGATATTCAGCTGCCAGAATAGATGGTTCTATAGACAGACGGGCGTATAGATTTTTGAGTGCGAATTCATATTTCTTATATAATTCTTTACTTCTCACCAGGCCACAATCTTCCCATTTTTGACGTATTGCATGAACTTCTTCAATGGATATCATATCAGCGTAATTTACCAATGACACAAGCTCTTGTAGCACAGCGTTTTTCTTTTGAATACCTGAATCATCCTGTGTTGTATTTTGTGTATCTATGGAGGGAGAGTCCAAACTTTCAAATGACTGAAGAATTATTTGAGAGAATTTGCTAGTTTTTTTAGTTTCCTTGTTTTCTTGGTGATATACGTACTGTTTAGCTGTAGTCTGTCGCTTCTGCTTATTATACCGTAATTTATAGGCTAGCGAAGGATCTATTATTCTTAACTCAGCGAGAGACAACTCACTATCCTCTCCATTGGAGATAGTGATGCCTTTTTCAGATGCAAGATTGATAAACTCTTTAGTCGAACAACCCTTTAGTTCGACAATATCTTTTAATGCAATTTTCCCCGTCATGCTTCTTGACTATATTAGTAGATAGTTAAGTGATTACTTTAATGAACTTAAATGGTTTTTGGGGCTAGGCGTGGTGCCGTTGTGTACTGCGTCGTTTTTTTACGTCCCCTTTGATAATAATATAGGGACAGTCGTTTAATTCCGTCATTATGAGTCAATCGGCAGACTGTCCCGGTAATTTTTCCGATCGAACTCATCTTTTTATATTTTCGGCTCCGTTTCGGAGCCCC
>NZ_NFJR01000003.1 GCF_002159975.1 Barnesiella sp. An22
CCTCCGAGCGAAGAAGCCCGATAACAGCGGCGGCGCTTCTTGGTTCGTTCTTCTCGCTGTTGAGAAGAATGAACACACCGGGTCACCCCGCACTCGATGCGGGGTCCAGTGCGGGGCCTCTTGTGGGTATTGCCTTTGCCGGTATTCCCTGCCCGGGTATTTCTGGATTCCGCATCAAGTGCGGAATGACGGGAAGTACCGCGTCACAGCGCGGTATGACGTGGAGCACCGCATCAAATGCGGAATGACCGAGAAGAAAAGAAATATATAAACAAATAAATAAGAATATGAAGACAAGATTTTTTGCTTTCGCAGCGCTGGCATTGACACTTGCCGCCTGTAACAACGACAACGAAAACCTGAATGACGGCTCGGTAGCCGCCAAGTTTATCGCTGACATTACGCCCGCTACCCGCGTCAATTCGGAAGGAACCGACTGGACCGAGGGTGACCGCATCGGCGTCACCGGCGCAGGCTTTACCAACGTGCCCTACAAGAGAGAGTACGGTATGTTCGTGCCTGACGGTACGGTCATCTATTTTGACGACACCGAAACGAAGACCTTCAATGCCTACTATCCGTATCAGGCTGAGGGCGGAACGGTGACCGTCAGCACCGCAGCCGACAAGCAGGGCACGGGCATCGACTTCCTCTTTGCCTCGGGAGCCACGGGCAACACCCACAACCCGACGGTGAGCTTCACCGGCGACCATGCGTTCCACCACCGCATGAGTCTCATCAAGTTCACCTTCAAGCCAGGCGACGGCCTCATTTTCAACGGAATGGAACCTGCTGACTACACGTTGGAGGGGCTGAAGCACGAAGGCACTTTCGACACGGCTACCGGAACGACTGCCGTAACCGCAGCCGTCGAATCGCCGATTACCATGCAGCTGGGCGGTGCCACCACTTCGCAAGTCATCATTCTCCCACAGGAAGTGAACTCCTCTCTTGAACTTAAAGTGTCTTTCAACGGACAGAGCTATACAACCACACTGCCGAATCCATCCAAGCCCGAAGCGAATCAGTTCTCCGCAGGCTATGCCTACACCTACAACGTAACGCTCAACAATAAGGGCGTCGATGTGAGCGACCCCACAATTACCCCGTGGGAACCCGGAAATTCGAACGATGTAAGCATCACGCTGTAAGCCCCACATACCTCTCGGGTCACCCCGCACCACGATGCGCTCCGTGTCACCCCGCACCACGATGCGGGGTCCAGAGAGGGGCCGCAAAGGACAAGTGCCGCTGCCGGTATTCCTGGATACCGTGTCGTAGCGCGGTATGACGTGGAGCACCGCATCAAGTGCGGAATGACCGAGAGGGTATCCCTGGATTCCTGAAATAACATAGAAGAAAAAAGAAATATATAAATAAACTAATAATAAGATGAAAACCAACAGTTTTGTATTCGCAATACTGCTCCTTGCCACGGCTGCCTGCACGAAGGACGAACTGGCGGACGGCAACCGTCTGCCCGAAGGACAATACCCCCTTGAGATAGCCCGCATCACCCTCGGCGTGGAGGGCGGCGAGGCACAGCCCTGGGGCGCACCGGCGACGCGCGTCAGCGAGAACGGGGACGGCACGGGCAGCAAGTTTGATGCGGGCGACCCGTTCGCCGTACAGATAGACGGCGAGGGAGAGGTCGGCACCTACACCGTGCAGGACGACGGTTCCGCCGAAGCCGAAATACCCCTGTACTGGAGCGACAGTGACAACCACACCGTCACCGCCTGGTATCCCGCCACGGACGGCACCCTCGACCTCGGCGACCAAAGCCAAAGTCTTGCCTACCTGCTGGGCGCCACGGGCACGGGCGACTACCAGACCCCCGTCACCCTGAGTTTCACCCACGCTCTGGCGAAGGTGCGCGTGACGCCCACGGACGATGCACTCGGCGAAGTGCAAAGCCTCCAGCTCTATGCCTACACACAGTGTACTTATGAAAAGGGCACGGTAGTGCAAGGCTCGCAAGAGGGCTGGATAGAGATGAAGCGGTGCGAATACACCGAGAACGGCAACGCCATCACCTGCTGGGAAGCGAACGTGGTGCCCGGCTACGAAATCAAGAAACTGAGGGCAAACGGCACCGAGGAACGCAACCTCTCTGCTGCCATCACCCCTGAGGCGGGCAGCTACTACAACATCACGCTGAACAAGGACAAGGGATATACCGACGACGGACAGGGCAACTACACCGTGACCTCCGCCGAGGGCCTGAAGAACATCGCCAAGCTGGTGAACGAAGAATGGAAGTTAGACATCAATATCACCCTCGACAACGACATCGACCTGACGGGCATCGACTGGACGCCGATATGCCCAGATAATAGTAAGAAATACACCGGCACCTTCGACGGAGGCAACCATACCATCACGGGGCTGACCGTTACGGGAAGTAATAGATATGCAGGCTTGTTCGGCCAAATCGGTCCCGGCGGCACGGTGAAGGACGTGGTACTGACAGAAGTAAACGTAACAAGTGGCACGTTCGTCGGCGGCGTGGCGGGATGGAGCTTTGGCGGCAACATTGAGAACTGCTCGGTGTCGGGCAGCGTCAGCGGTAGTAGCGGTAGCGACGTAGGCGGTGTGGTGGGCTATCAACAGGTCGGTTCCATCACCGGATGCAGTTCCTCGGCCACAGTGAAGGGAACGGAGCGGGCCGGCGGCGTGGTAGGTGTAACGAATGGTGGTACTACTACCCTGACCGCCTGCTATGCCACGGGTGACGTGACCGTTGAAAATGACGGTACAAGCAACGCCTGGGCCGGCGGTATAGTGGGAATGAACGGAACTGGCACTCTCATTGCATGTTATGCCGCGGGCAACGTCAGCGGTAACATTGTCGGCGGCGCGGTGGGAGTAAACTATGCCACCGTGACCGCCTGCTACTGGAGCGGCCTCCCCGACAATGACAACGGCGGAGCCACGAAGGTAGACGGCACAACCGTTACCTGGCAGAACGCCGTTGATGCCATGAACACCGCCTTGCAGAGTGCAGGTTCAGAGTGGCGTTACGAACTCACTGGAGAATTGCCTACCTTGAAGAAACAGTGAACCGTCGGGCGTCGTGTCACCCCGCACTACGATGCGGGGTCCAGAGAGAGAAGGCGAGGCATTCATTTGCCGGTATTCCTGGATTCCGCATCAAGTGCGGAATGACGGGAAGTACCGCGTCGCAGCGCGGTATGACGAGGTGACAGGGTCCAGTGTGTGAGTGTGAAGAATAAAAAAACAGAGAACGATGCAAATTTACAAGGGTTTTGTCTATATCCTGGCCAGCAAACGAAACGGAACGCTCTATATCGGCGTAACCAACAACCTGGCCAGACGGGTGGCCGAGCACAAAGCCTCGATCGACGAGGGTTTTACCAGTAGGTATAACGTGAAAACCTTGGTCTATTACGAAGCCTTTCGGGATTTCTATTCGGCTATCTGCCGGGAAAAGCAACTCAAAGCGTGGAACTGCAATATATGATATTCGGGAAGCCGGATACAACCCGAAATGAAAAAAAGAGCTAAACATCTGCAAATATAATCATTGATTTTCTGTGCTTTATGTGGTATCAGATTCGGGAACGACTTTTTAATTTGTCTTAATCCGTTGCAAGTTTCTTCGGGATATATGGGAACATTTACGGGAATTTGTTATACCTTTGCCGCATAACCGAAAAAGCAACGCAGATGAAAGTCACCGTCTATCTGAAAAAGTGTTCCCCCGAGGCCTCGAACATCTGTTTCAGGGTCAGGGATAAAAATGTGGACATAAAGGTCGTTTCCACACTTGAAGTGCAGGACAGGTATTGGGACACCGATACCCTCAGCTACAGGCGCACGACAGCCGTGCCCGCCGCCGAGCAGAAACGGCTGCCGGAACAGATTGCCGCCATCATCGAGCGGGCGGAGAAGACCTTTTCGGACAAGGCGGACAGCCGGTGGATGAGACAAGTCATAGAGGATGTGCTGTACCCTGTTCGCGCCTTCGAGCGCAACCACCCGAACCTGCTCGCCCGTGTCCACGAGTATCTGGAGAAGTTTGACGGTGCGGAGAGAACAAAGGAGCATATCGTCCGCTTCGAGCGCAAGATGACCCGCTACCACGACTACCGCCGGGAGATATTGGGCGAGGCGGACTTCACCCTCTTCGTGGAGACCGTCACGCTGGAGCAAATGAACGCTTTCCGGGATTATGTGGTGAACGAATACCTGCTGCGGCAGGAACATCCCGACTTCTACGCTCCCCGCCTGCTCATCAACCACAGGCCGAGGCCGCTTTCCGGCACGACCGTCATCAACATCATGAACCTGTTCTGCACCTTCCTGCACTGGTGCAAGAAGATGAAGTATTCCGACAACGAGGTCTATGTCCTCTACGGCTGCAAGGAGCCCACCTACGGCGACCCGTTCTTCCTCACTTCCGAAGAAAGAAACATCCTTTATGACGCAGACCTGAACGACAACCCGAAGCTGGCCGTCATCCGTGACATCTTCGTGTTCCACTGCTATGTCGGCTGCCGAGTGGGTGACCTTTATAGGCTCACGCGGGACAACATCAAGGACGGCTTTCTGGAATACATGCCGCAGAAGACGAAGAAATGTCAGGCGAAGACCGTCAGGGTGCCGCTGCATGAGAAGGCACTGAAGATACTGGAACGCTACGATGCCTATTCCGGCAGGCTGTTCCCGTTCAAGCAGATACACACCTACAACCTCGGCATACGGGAGCTGCTGAAGCGCTGCGGCATAGACAGGGCGGTGACCATCCTCGACACGCACGGCTACAACACCGTGCAGAAGCCCCTGTACGAGGTGGCCACCAGCCATACGGCACGCAAGACCTTCGTGGGTAACCTATACCGGCAGGTGCCCGACCCAAACCTGATAGCCTCCATGTCGGGACACGTGGAGGGCAGCAGGGCGTTCAACCGCTACCGCACGATAGACGATGACATGAAGCGCAGGCTTGTGGACATGATAGATTAGACAGAAAGGAGGACATACATATGAAAGTGACCGCATTCATCCGGAAGACCGCCGCCAAGAACAACATCACCGACCAGGCTCGGGTCTATTTCCGTGTCCGGGACATCGGCGGCGTGGACATCAAGGCCGCGAGCGAGCTGTCCATCAACCCCAACCACTGGAGCCCGGAACGGCAGGGCTACAAGCCCCGCGTGGCCCTGGTGTCGGAGGAGAAGAAGATGGGCTTCGACAAGGACGTGCAGCAGATCACCCATCTCATCACAAAAGAGTACCACCGGGGAGTGGACGGCAGCTGGCTCAAGGGGCTGATAGAGGAATACCACCATCCCGGCATCAACGCCAGGGGCGGCAACAAGGCCGACGAGTACCTGCTCTCGTTCCAGATACGGAAATACGTCGAGGAAACACCGCTTGCGGATGAAAGCCGGAAGCACCACCTCGACAATCTCAACAAGGTGCTGCGCTACGAGCGTTTCCGCCACGAGGTGCTGCACCAGCGCGGCTTCCGCCTGTGCATCGACACCGTAACGGCGGATGACATCAGGGACTTCAAGCTGTGGATGCAGGAGGAACACAGGTATGTGGACATGTATCCCGTATTCTATCGGAACGAGAAACTCCGCGATGTCGGACAGAAGCGTTCCGAGAACAGCATGTCGGGCTCCCTCTACCGCATCCGCACCGTCATCAAGTGGTGCATCAAGCGCGGGCTAACAAGGAACAATCCCTTTGACCAGTACCAGATTGCCCGGCCGATGTACGGCGACCCGTTCTACCTGACGCTCGAGGAGCGTGACAAGGTGTACTACGCCGACCTGAGCGGCATGGGGGCAACCTATCCGGTCTACCGTGACATCTTCATGTTCCAGTGCCTGATAGGGTGCCGCGTGAGCGACCTGAACAGGCTGACCAAGGCGAACATCGTGGACGGCTTCGTGGAGTACATCCCGCAGAAGACGAAGATGGAACATGCCAATACAGTGCGCGTGCCGCTCAACCAGAAGGCACGGGACATACTGGAACGCTACAAGGATCTGGAGGACGCCCTGCTCCCCCGGTTCTCGCACTTCGGCTACAACAAGAAGATAAAGGAGATACTCAAGTATGTGGGCATCGACCGTACGGTCATAGTCCTCGACCCGAAGACAAGGGAGGACGTGGCAAAACCCTTATACGAGGTGGCGACCACACATACCGCACGCAAGACATTCATCGGCAACCTGTACCGACAGGTCAAGGGCCCGAACCTGATAGCCTCCATGTCGGGACATTCGGAGGGCAGCCGTGCCTTTGCCCGGTATCGCAAGATTGACGACGAGATGAAGAAGGAACTGGTAAACCTTCTGGACTGATAATTTCCCTGTTCCCCCCCTCCACAGACAATGCAATATGAATATGGACGAGCAGAAACAGACATACGAACAGTTCAAGGCGGACATCCTCCAGTGGAAGGACGCACACAGGGAGGAATACACCCGCTTCGCGAAAATGATGGCGGACGGGAACGAGGTGCAGTACCTTGCCGTATGCCGGGCCATATTCAGGCAGCTGCCCGGCATCAAAAAGGAATGGCAGATATCATGGTGTGACGACAGCACGGACGGATTCGAGAACATAGGCCTCCATTTTAAAGAGAACGCGGTGCCGGAGCAGATCGTGGAACTTTACAGGAAACAGAGGGAAGAGGATGCGACTTCTCCTCCGTCCTCCTTATGGGGCAGGATGAGATACATTTTCAGACAGAGCCTGAGAAAACGCCGCGTGACCCTGTCCGCCCCTCTTGTATTGAGCTGGCTGTATTACGGCAAGAGCTTCGAGGCCATGGTGGACATGGTCAGCAGGCAGGCTGGGCATCCCAAAGCAGGGAACGCCGAGCGGATGGGCTGCTCCATTGTCGTCAGGCAGATTATCGAGGTATCCATAAAGAACGGCTTCCGCACGCAGGAAGACTGGGACAGCCACTTCGCCATGAAAGGTGCCATCGAGAAAGGCAGCATCGGCGAATGGGCTTTGCAGTCCTTAAAGGACGGGATGGGCGGCGGTGATACCGAAGGCAGCCCGGCAGCAACGGAGTCCGTCAGCGGTACGGTGCCGCAGGCGCAGCGGACGGTCGGAAAGAAAAAGATACAGGAGTGGCCACTTGCGGATTATCTCAAGTGCGGAAACAGGGAGGAAGTCCTGCAATGCATCCGCCGTTTCGTCTCCATAAACACGAGCGCGGTCCACCAGGCACTGCCGTTCTATGTGCTGAAAGAACTGGGGCTGGTGGCCGGGATGCACGCCGCCAAGGAGTATAGCGTGGGGATGGCACTGCAATTCCCCGACCTGCCCTCGCTGAAAAGCGAGAGCGCCATACGGCAGGCGGTCGGCTTCCTGAAGACGGCAAAGCATATCATCAAAAACGGGAAAGACCAGATGGCTCCTCTTATCGAGAGTGACGAGAACAGGGAACTGTTCCGGTCACTGGTACAGGAAATCAAGGAAATCATCTCCGAAGATGTAACGGAAACTACTACCGGATAAGGCAAAATGAGCCGTTTTACATGGTCATGCAGACTTGAATTGTCATGACAATTTAAGACAAGGCATTATATATCAATCCGTTTCAATTCGCATATACTTTTGCACCGTCAATCCTCTTCCCGGGGATAGGCGGTGCTTCTCTTTTACAAGCCATCGGAAGGGAGGCGTCAGGGAACTTTTGAAGATGGTCATCACAAAATTCAAAAACTGATATTTATGATCACCATAGAAAGTCTGGTCGAACAGGGCGCGAACGTGAAACTGGAAGTCACGCCAGCCGACCTTAAGATGTTTGCCGAGGCCATCGTGCAGCGCACGATGGCGGCCCGGCAGGAAGAACTGAATGCGGAGATGCGGCGTGTGGCGGAAGAGACATGGCTCAACACAAGACAGGTGCGTGAGCTGCTGAACGTGTGCGAGGGGACGCTCAACCTGTGGGCGAAGCGCGGCTACCTCGTCCCCGTCAAGGTGGGCAACAAGAACATGTATGCCAGATCGGATGTCCGCCGTGTGCAGACGGGAGGCAAGTCCGAGAGTGTGACATCCTATTGCAAGAAGAAAAATGGCTGACATGACAAACACCCGACTTGAACTGTGCAACATGATCCGCATGGAGGCGGAGCATGTCAGTGATACAGGCTTCCCTCTGGATGTCTTTCCGCAGGCCGTGCAGTCCGTCATACTCGACATGGACCGGTACGAGAACTACAAGACCGAGTTCATCGCGACGGCCATGCTGTCGGCGGTATCGGCCGCATTGGGAGGCACCTATCGTATTCGCATCAAAGGCGAGTGGCAGAGCAACGCCGCCCTCTACATCATCCTCGTGGGCAGGCCGGGACTGGGCAAGACACCGCCGCTGGAGGCGGCATACCGCCCCATACGGAAGCACGACTACGCCCTGTTCAGGGCGTATGAGTCGGAACTGGAGGCATGGAAGGCCGCCGGGGAGAGCGGCAGGAAGCCCGTACTGCGACGCACCGTCGTTTCCGACTTCACTCCGGAATCGCTACTGCTGACACATAACAGCAATCCCCGCAGCGTGGTCATTCTGGTGGACGAGATAATGGGCATGTTCAACTCCGCCAACCGCTACACCAACGGGCAACTCATAGAGCAGCTGCTCACGGCATGGAGCGGCGGGGCACTGGATGTGACAAGGGTCAGCAACACTATACCTGTGCATATTGAACAGCCGTGCATCAACATCATCGGGACCACGCAGACCAAGCGTGTGCATGAACTGCTGACGAAAGGCTTCGAGGAAAACGGCCTGCTCGACCGCATCCTGTTCGTGCTTCCCAAGTCCCGTGAAGTGCCAAAATGGACCGATTGGGATGATGGCGGGGAGGACAGGGCTTCCATGGCGGCGGCACGATGGGAACAGATACTTGGCAAGGTACTCGCCTTGGACTATGACACGGGAGAGGAAGAAAGGATGCCCCATGTGCTGTCTATGGACAGGGAGGCAAGGGAATATTTCTTCTATTGGTGGAACAGGAAAGTGGAACGCATCAACCGGATAGAGGACGACGCCCAAGTGGAGAGTCGCGAGATGAAGCATCCGGCGCAAGTGGCACGGCTGGCCCTGCTCATGCAGGTGTTGCGGTATGCCATCGACGAGAGCCACCTGCAGTCTGTGGATACGGCATCGGTAAAGGCCGCCATCCGGCTGAACGGCTACTTCGAGGACTCGTACAGCCGCATCCGCTCATTCGTGGCGGAGGACATGTGCGAGGATCCGCCCAAGGTGCTGCTGTCGCTGTTGCCGGACACGTTCGACACGAAAACGGCCATCGCCATTGGGAAGGAATTGCAGAATGTCAGCGAGCGCACGGTGATGAACTACCTCAAGGAGCTGTGCCGGAGCAGGCTGCTGCGGAAGTCCAAGGCCGGGCATTACGAGAAAATCATATATGATAAATCTGGAAAATTTAATATGACAGACAATGAACCGTCACCCCCAGACTGCAACGGATGACCCCCTCGTTGCAGCCTGCAGTCTTTGCAGTTTTGCAGTTTCAGGGTTCTAAAAACAGGTATTTCCTGCAAGACTGCAGGAACTGCAAACTGCAAATGACGGTTTCCACTTGCAGGAATCCACAAAAGAGAGCATCATGAACGGATACAGATTCCATCTTCAGAAATACAGGCCGGGCAGCAAGACCGTCTGTCCGGAGTGCGGCAGGAAGTCCTGCTTTACCCGTTATATCGACGAGGCGGGAGAGATTTCCTTCCCTGACAACGTGGGCATCTGCGACCATATCAACAGTTGCGGCTACCACTATACCCCGAAGGAATACTTCCGGGACAATCCGGCTGTCAAAGAAAGATTGAATGGGCAGGAAAGGTTTGGCGGCACACCGATAGCTGCAAGACCGCCAGCAAGAGCATTGCCCGAACAGAAACCACGGATTTCTTTTCTTCCCTCTGATTGGGTGGAGCAGTCCATGCGCAGGTACGACATCAACCCCTTGTACCGATACTTTACCAAAGTGATGGGCAAGGAGAATGTGGACAAGCTATTCAGCCTATACAGGGTCGGTACCTCAAGGAGGTGGGGCGGTGCGACCGTATTCTGGCAGATAGACCGGAACAGCAACGTGCGTGCGGGCAAGATCATGGGCTACGATGCCGTAACCGGACACCGTATCAAGGAGCCTTTTAACCAAGTCAGCTGGGTGCATTCCGTGAGGAAGGTGCAGGATTTCAGGATGAAGCAGTGCCTGTTCGGAGAACATCTGCTGTCGGACAACTCCGCCGTAATGTCCGCCAAGCCTGTAGCCATTGTTGAGAGCGAGAAGACGGCACTGGTCGCCGCCCATTTCATTCCCGATTTCATCTGGCTTGCCACCGGAGGGATACACGGGTGCTTCAATGGCGAAGCGGTGCAGGCATTGGACGGACGGGAGGTGATTCTTTTCCCCGACCTTAAGGCAACGGAGGAATGGAGGCAGCGGCTGCCCATGCTGGAACCCGTATGCAGGCGTGCCACATGCTCCGACCTGTTGGAAAGAATAGCGACCGACGTACAGCGCAGTCAGGGACTGGACATCGCCGACTTCCTGCTGATGGAGGACACGCCGCAGATGATTCTCGCAAAGATGATAGAACGCAACCCCATGTTGCAGACCTTCATCGACACCTTCGGGCTCGAACTGGTGGATACCGGGAGGGTGGAATGACATTTGGCATCAGATACCTTTCCGCCATCCGCCCCTGCCAGTCCGATTCATCTCCGGGCTTGCCCGTGTGCCAGTAATAGACCCTATGGGGGAGCCTAATACCCCAACCGCCTTTCGGCGGCGGGATGCGTACCACTTGAAACAGCAAGCTGGGCACATAACTTATCCGAGAAAAACAGAAAAGCATCCGGCTAATATGGAACGCTACTATATACTGAACCGTTACTTTATCTCATAAAAAATCATAGATAAAGTAGTAACTCGGTATTATTGTGTTGGTGAGTTTGTACTTTTACTCAAATATTTTATGAGATAAAGTACAAACTCACTCTTTGAAATTTGGCAGATACATATGGATTGAGTACCTTTGCGGAAACGGAAATATTATGCAGGACAAACTGGTTTCACGAGACAGGGAATGTGACGAACTGCAGCGGTGTCTGGAATCAGACCGCTCCGAATTTGTCATCATCAGCGGACGGAGGCGTATCGGCAAGACATATCTCATAGACAAGTTCTTCAACTATAAATATGATTTCACCTTTGTAGGCGAACACAACACTCCGGCTTCGGTGCAGATACAGAATTTCATGAGGGCAATCAAGCGTCATTCGAAAAAAAGACAGCCGAAAGCCGAGACATGGTATGATGCCTTCAATGCGCTTGAAGATTATCTGGAGACATTGCCTTCAGACCGGAAAAAAGTCATATTCATTGATGAAATGCCTTGGATGGATACGCAGAGGTCGAATTTTGTCAATGCCCTGGAAACATTCTGGAACGGCTGGGGCAACAGGCGTACAGACATCATGCTCATCGCCACAGGATCGGCGACATCATGGATGGCGGACAAGATAGAAGCCAATCAGGGAGGATTGCACGCAAGAGTGACCTGCAACCTGCATCTTTCCCCGTTCAATCTGCATGAGACGGAAGAATATCTGAGGCAGCGCAACTGCAGATGGGACAGATACCAGATTCTGCAATGTTATATGATATTCGGCGGCGTTCCCTTTTACCTGAGCCTCCTGAATACCTCTGACAGTCTTGCACAGAACATTGACCGGCTCTTTTTTGCAGATGGTGCCCATCTCAAAGGGGAATTCGACGAACTGTACAATGCCCTGTTCAGCAATGCCGACACATATATATCAATAGTCAAGTTATTGTCGGAGAACAAGTCCGGACTGACAAGGGAGGACATAGCAAAAGCCACAGGTCTGGAAGGCTCTTTCTTGAGCAAGATACTGAAGAATCTTGAACGCTGCGATTTCGTAACCCGTCTGTCACATTTCGGGAGTAAGACCCGAGGAAGCATTTTCAGGCTTACGGACTTCTTTACATTGTTTTATTACAAGTTCATAGAATCCAACAATGCCAAGGATGAAAGGTGGTGGAGCAACAATATGGATTCCCGCAGCGTCTCTGCGTGGATGGGACTCAGTTTCGAACTTGTGTGTCTGGCACATCACCGGCAGATAAAGGCGGCACTCGGAATAGCCGGTGTCGGAACGGCCATATCCTCATGGAGAAGCAAGGCAGATCCTGACAAAAACATGCCTGGCTTCCAGATTGATATGATTATCGAGCGAGCAGACCGCATCATCCATTTGTGCGAAATGAAGTTCAGCACTGACCGTTATGCCATCACTGATAATTACGAGATGAAACTCCGTGAACGGATGGGATTGTTCCGTATGGCGACAAAGACCAGAAAGACATTGGTAATCACATTTGTCACTACATACGGAGTGGTGGACGGAAAACATAAAAGTATCGTCCACAGTGAGGTCACCATGGACGACCTTTTCAAATCATAGGATTATTACTGTTACGGAAGTCGGCCTATCATTGTCCTGATAGCATAAACGACAGATGTGGGACGGATTCTTGCCGCAGACAGGGCAGTTGACAGGCTTGAAGCTGTCACGATGCGTTTGCCGTCCTTGGAAACCAGGAATTTTCCTCTTTCAAGAACGGACTGCCAGTACGCCTGTATGTATGACCTTTCAAGTAGCGCGTCGAAAAGCACGGCCACATGGCGGATGTTATTCACACGGATTCGGAAGCCCTCCTTGCAGGCAAAAAGAGCTTCCATATCCTCCATACGAACCGTAGGAACACAGAACAGATGGCAAGTATTGGCACAAGACACAATACCTGCCATCTGTTCTTTTGAAAAATTACACTCGAATGAAAGTGAAGCTGCGGTCGCCATTGGATCCGCATCATACGCAAATGCCGGGCTATTTATTTCAGATGTGTCATACATCCTTTTCAGTTCCATGCAATCATCCAATGAGAATGATTCGGTAGCGAACTTTTCTCGCACACAATCCTGATAATCATGCAGAATACCTCGGACTATATGGATAATCATCTCATGGCAATTCCGGCAGACCACATTGTCACAGTCTATATACCGGTGACTGTTGATGAAGTCGTCCACGAAGCGGCGATAAAGTTTGCCGCTGTCAACGACATCCCGGAGATAGGCTTCTCTCGCTGAAGCGAGCAATGCAAAAAGTCCATTCCACACATCCTGCTCGGCAGTAATGTGCCGATGATGCAAATCTCTTCCAAAAAGAGAGAATACAGTTTTCTGATCTGTTCATTTTGAAATTGATTAAATGTTTATACTATTGTGATTGTTTCCTTTTCAGATTTTCTGACAATTATAATGCTGATTTCATACAGTAAGCCAATGCCACCGCACATTCAAATACAGAAGTGATGGTAACGAAGTTTGCAATTTAACACATCTTTATCTACAGTTTCCACCCCGAAATACTTTCCTGTATATTCCACAAATGGGCATAAAGCCCTTCCTTTCGGATAAGCTCATCGTGCGTGCCCTCTTCCTTTATCCGGCCGTCCTCCAGGACGATGATGCGGTCGGCATCTTTTATGGTCTTGAGCCTGTGAGCTATGGCAATGACGGTGCGTCCTTTAATCAAAGAGTCGATGGCTTTCTGCACCTCCACTTCATTTTCTGGGTCGAGCGAAGCGGTAGCTTCGTCCAGCAGGATGACTTGTGCGTCTTTCAGCATGGCACGGGCAATGGATATGCGCTGCTTCTCGCCTCCGGACAATGTACAGCCTCCTTCGCCAACCATCGTGTCGTAGCCTTGTGGCAAGCGCATGATGAAGTCGTGGCAACAGGCTTTCTTGGCGGCGGCAATGATTTCCTCGTCCGTTGCATCCGTCTTGCCGAAACGGATGTTATTGCGTATGGTATCTTGAAACAGATAGACATCTTGGAACACCATAGAGATGTGGCTCATCAGACTTTCGGGGGCTATTTCGTCCATCGGCACGCCGCCAAAGGAGATGCGTCCCTGCTGTGGGTCGTAGAAACGGGCACAAAGTTTCATCACCGTGCTTTTTCCACTACCCGAAGGACCCACAAGAGCCGTCAAGGAGTTTTTGGGGAGCGTGACGGTTATATCATGCAGCACTTCCTTGTCCTGATAGGCAAACGATACGTGCTCAAACCGGATGTCGCCTGCCTCTGGTGATTTCCGTTCTCCTTTCATTTCCGGCTCGTTCATTAAGGAAAGAATACGTCCTCCTGCAATGGAAAAGTATCGGAACTCTGTGAAATTGGTCAGGGCAGAAGTCAATGGGTCGAACACACGGGAACCGACCACGAGAAACAGCACAAATACGAGGATGGAAAGTTCCCCTCCCAATAGCAGATATGTTCCGCACAGTACCATCATCGTCAGCCCGGCACGGACTATCGTGATGCTCAATAGAACGAATGGCCCTAACAGGGCTTCCTGACGGATGCAGGCACGGCGAAGTTCGGCAAAGGCATTGCGCAGCCGGACGAAACGGTCGCCCAACAGATTGTAGGCTTTCATCACCCGGATACCCTGCAAGTATTCCTCCAATCGGTTTCCTGCATTTATCTTCGCTTGGATTTGCCTGCCGCTCAGCTTCCGTTGCGCCTTTGTACTTGCCC
This sequence comes from Barnesiella sp. An22, assembly GCF_002159975.1. Taxonomy (GTDB): domain Bacteria; phylum Bacteroidota; class Bacteroidia; order Bacteroidales; family Barnesiellaceae; genus Barnesiella; species Barnesiella merdigallinarum. The sequence continues at coordinate 14,665 of NZ_NFJR01000003.1, forward strand.
ATAGGACGAGCAAGGCAAGCGGTAACGCGGCAAACATACTGACCGCCATTCTCCAGTCTATCCATATCAATGAAGCAAAAGCCAACACGGGCATAACCACTGCGCCCATCAGTTGAGGCAAATGGTGAGAGATTCCCGTTTCCGCCATCATGAAATCCGTAATCAGCATGGAGGACAAGTCGCCGGGATCACGCCTTGACAGAAAGCCCAATGAAAGTTTCCGCAGGTGTTCCGCCAGCGACAAGCGTCCCGAAGCACTCATTTCGTAGGCTCCACGGAAATTGGCACGGTAAGATGCCCGTTCCGCCAAAGCCATGACCAGCATATAAATGGCCATAACGCCGAATATCCACCAAAGACGGGTTGTGTCGAGCGGCTGTCCGCTTCCGTCAAACGCATTGAAAATGACGCGTATCGCCTCTATGGAAAGACAAAACGGCACGATATTCACCAAATTGGCAAGCATGGTGTAACCCACAGGCTTGTAAAGCCGTTCTGTATGACCTATTGTTATATTTTTGATTGCATTCATATACAATTCTCCTTTCATTTATGTGATATAATATGTATTTCGTCCTTTTTACGGATTATTCTGATGGATGAGAATCCTGCTTCAGACAACCGTTCTTCCAACTCTTCTGGAGTATAGACCACCATTCCGTCTATTCGTTCCGTCCACATTTTCCCAAGTTCGGGGTCGCTCGCTTCCAGACTGATAAGAAAGCAGCCTCCCTTTCGGAGCACACGTGCCACCTCAGACAACGCCTTGTTTACAGGCGACCAGAAATAGACCGTTTCAAATGCTGTGACAGCATCAAACGCTCCCTCTTTATAGGGCAAGGAACAGACATCCCCTTGTTGTATGAAACATCTTTTATCCAAGTCTTTTGCATTGTACTTTTGGGCGAATGAGACACTTTCTTCTGACAGGTCTATGCCGTAGATGTTTCCCTTCGGGCATAAATTCAATAGACGTTTCAAATTCGCACCATCGCCACAGCCTATATCAAGCACATTCCATTCCGGCTGCCATTCCACTTGCTTCATGCCACGATTAGCTAAAGATGCATGAAAACAATTCATTCCTCGCAAAATCATCCGTCCCCAAAATCCTTGCGGACAACTTGTGTTTTGCAAGACCTTGTTTAAGAAATTCTTCTTTCTCATATTGCTTTTAGTTTTTGTTCAATGTCCAATGGTATGCGCTCGTATAGGCATCCCACATATTTTTATATACACCCTCCGTCACAGACAATTGTTCATGCCTTCCGCATTGCACAATGCTTCCTTCTTTCATGACGACAATCTGATGTGCGGAGATGATGGAAGAAAGGCGATGGGCAATCACAATGACCGTTTTATCCTTTATCAGCGACTGCAAAGCCATCTGCATTTTATGCTCGTTTTCAGGGTCAGCGAAGGCAGTGGCTTCGTCCAACACCAGTATCGGAGCATTCTTCAATAAGGCACGAGCTACACATATCCGTTGGGCTTCACCGCCGGACAGGAATACACCTTTATCGCCTATCCTTGTTTCGTAGCCTTGCGGCAAACGCTCTATGAAATCGTGGCATTGGGCAGCTTTCGCAGCGGCTATTACCTTTTCTTTTGTAGCATCTGGAGAACCTACGGCAATGTTCTCATATAATGTGTCGTAAAAAAGGAAATTGTCTTGAAATACAAATGAAACCATGTCCATCAGTTTGGCCGTATCTATCTGACGAATGTCAATACCTCCTATACAAATTTCCCCTTGCTCCACATCCCAGAACCGGGGTATTAGGTTGGCAACCGTTGATTTTCCGCTTCCTGAAGGACCGACAAGGGCGGTTATCTTTCCTTGTGGAGCTTTGAAGCTGACATCACGCAAGGCTTCCGTTCGTGTTCCCTGTTCCGTGTTTTCGTAGAAGAATGATACATGACGGAACTCTACATCGTAAGCAGCAGGCACTTGCGGATGTCCCGGCTCCGGCACAGGTTTCTTTTCCAGTATGCGGTCAATGCGGTTTACTCCTTCGTTGATGTCGCGCGTATTCCCTCCTAAAAAAGTCAGTTTGTAAACGGGCGAAGCCATACCCGGTCCCATGATGATAAAAAACAGCCACACCACAGCCAATGAGAGTGATTGCGGACTGGCTTGCAACAGCAGAATACCCATAGGAAGAATAAACGTAACCATCGAATTAAGCAAGACGGTAAATGCTATCATACCGTTCTGATATGTGTCACAACATTTCAAGGCGAATGTCTTGTATGCCTGAATTTCGGTATTGAACTGGCGGAATGAGCGGACGCTCTGCCCGAAAATCTTGACTACGGGCATTCCCCGTACATACTGCACGGCGGACGCGCTCATCTTTTCCTGCGCATCGTAATAGATGGCCATGAACTCCCTTGCCCTTTTTCCCATGAAATTGGAAAATTGCAGGAATAAGCTAAGCACCACAACGGCCAGGCACACGATTGTCAGCCACACATCCAGCGAGAAAAAGATGACCAGCATTACCACTACCGTTGCCATTACATTGACCAAATCCGGAATGGTATGGGCGATGAAGCCCTCTATTTTCTCGATATTCTGGTCCATTGTTTTCTTGATGGCTCCCGTAGAGGTATTGTTCAAATATCCCAAAGGCAGTTTGCCGATATGTTCAGACAGACGGACACGCAACCCATACAAGATACGGAATGCAGCCACATGTGAGGACATCAGGGCGGCATAGAGCAATATCAATCCGCCAACAAGCCCTCCAAATGCAATCCATCCCCAACGCATCATGTCCGTTCCGTCCAAAGCGGAAAGATTGGAGCCATTCGACAGCAACTCTTTCAAAATTTCATAAACTGCCCAATAAGGCACAAGCATACACACCGCGCTGCCAGCCGACAGCAGACCTGCTAATATAAGCAGACCTTTCCTTTGTCCCGCTATCTCGAACAGACGGGACAAACCTTTTTTCTTTTTTGACTTTTCCATTGTTATTACGCTATTTTGATGTGATTTTATATCCGAGCAATGAACTGAATTTGTAGCAGAGCCAAGGGATGCGCCCCAATATCTGCCCGAAGAAGAATCCCCAGCGTGAACGGAAGAACTTCATATAGTTAGCCTGTTCAATGAGCTTTAAAGACGGTTCCCATTGTTCCACCACATACCCGTTGCTTATGCCGGAACGGATTTGAGCCTCGTGTTTGCGGAGCGAATCGGGCTTCACACCATGTCGGCTCATTATCGTGCCGCACACGTCAAACCACAATTCACCTCCCCCGAAACGGTTTGCCACGTGATGCAGGAAGGATTTTACTTGCTTCTCGTAGAAGTACATCAGTACCCCCTCCACGATGAAGATAAATTCCCCGTCGGGATGCTTCCGGCGCAGGTCGTCCATCCAGTCGGTTTCCAGCAAGGACGCCGCGATATAGACATTGCCCGGCTGTTCGGGTATCAATTCCCGGCGCAGGGTGATGACCTCCGGCAAGTCAAGGTCGTAAAAGACCGCTTTCCCGTCCCCGATACGCTGGAAACGGGTATCCAGTCCACATCCCACATTGACCACGACCGGATGCGAATGTGCTTTAATAAATCGGCGCACAGCGCAGTCAAAATACCATCCACGCACCACGCATCCCACTTCGCTCAACTTTGCCCCGTCGAACTGGGAATAATCGTATTCCAAACTGTCCGCCAGCCATTCCGCAGCCTTGTCATATAGAATGGGATTATTCCGGCGACTTTCTTTGGCTCTCATGTATAGCGGAATAAGCAATGTTTCCGCTACAATACTCTTAAACTCGTATTTCTGTCTCATATTTTTGGAGTGTTTAATAGTGAACGATATTCAGAATTGTTCATAAAAAAAGGAGGAAACCTCCGTGAAGATTTCCTCCTTACCAACCGTTCTGATGCGGTTGAATGTTCGTATGTACGTTGTCTGTATCTCATATCTTGATAATAGCCCTCCAACCTTGGATTTCAAACAGGATATAATCGTGCAAAATAGCCTCCATCTCTTGCCGGGGTACGGAATGCATCAATAGCTCCTCGAACATCGTGAACATCCATACCGTATGCAAATGAATGATAAAATCGGACACAGCCGTATTGATTTCGGGATGTTTCCGCTGCATGGACGCGAACCACGCCTTAACCACCTCTGTAGAGCGGTCGGTATAATTCTCGCGGAAGCGTTCCAACGAAGAACCTTGCGCACGGAATAACAGGATTCGCATCAGCGCACGGTGCTTGTCAATCAACAAGACATATTCGTCTATGCAGGATTTCAGGTATTTTTCCGACCGCATCATCATAATATCTTCGCCCCGTATGCCGTGGTGTTCTTGCAGCATGGCTTCCAAAGCGCACAAAACAGGACGGACCACTTCATGGAATAATTCATCTTTGCTTGTGAAGTAGTTATAGATATTCCCGACACCAACACTTGACAACTCCGCTATTTCGCGCATGGAAGTCTTGGAATAGCCTTCCCTCTCGAATTGTTGTCTGGCAACCGTCAATATCCGACCTCGTATGTCCTCTTTCAGCACTTGCATTTATAGTGAACAATGTCTGTTTTTAATTTTTTGCAAAGGTACAAGGCTTGAAATTGTCGGGCAATACCTAATTATTGGGATTTAATAATACTCGGATAACAAGATATCTATAAGCTATGTAATGGTGCAAATTATTAATATGATTTCGTTTTAGACGGGAACTTTGCGGTATCAAATTACAATGAATATTGAATGTATAATCTGATAATCAGAAAAATATAGAATGTTATTCGGTTCAAGAGTGGAACCGGGCTTGGAAAATAGCCCTTATCGAACAGGAAAACCCGCAGTGGAGGGACTTGTCGGAGGAGATTGGTGTAACTCCCGAATATATTCAAGGCGTAATCGATGATTATCAATCGGGACTGTTCCGTTGAGGGGGCCCACTGGCGGGTATTTCCCCCTGCCCGTATTTTCTGGATACCGCGTCGTAGCGCGGTATGACGTGGTGGGTATTCCTGGATTCCGCGTCACACCGGGTCACCCCGCACCACGATGCGGGGTCCATTGGCGGGTATTTCTGGATACCGCATCAAGTGCGGTATGATGAGACGGCGGGGTCCAGAAAAGTGCCTCTTGTGGGTATTGCCTTTGCCCGTATTTCCCGCCCGGGTATTCCTGGATTCCGCATCAAGTGCGGAATGACCGAGAGGGTATTTCCTGGATACCGCGTCACACCGGGTCACCCCGCACTACGATGCGGGGTCCATTTGCCGGTATTCCTGGATACCGCGTCGTAGCGCGGTATGACGTGGTGGGTATTCCTGGATTCCGCATCAAGTGCGGAATGACGTGAAGCACCGCGTCGTAGCGCGGAATGACGAGGAACAGCGGTATGCCGTGAGACAGAACAACCCAGGCGAAGGGCAAGCCCTTCGCCTGGGTTGTTTTTGAGCCGGCCTGTCGCCCGGGAGGCCGGAGGGAGCCGTTTCACTCGGCCACTACCACCACCCGGCTGTTGGGCAGGTCGGGGATATAGATGTGACCGTCGGCCACGGAGATGTCGGCAGGGCCGACCAGCGGTTGTTCCAACTCGACCGATACCGGGGTAACCGTTCCGGTATTCAGGTCGATGCGGCTCAACCCGGCCGGAGCCCAGTTGGTGATGTAGAGGGCGGTGCTGTCGGCCGAGAAGGCGATGCCGTCGTATTGTCCCGGGGCATCGATGACCGTCTCCAGGGCGGGAGCGGCGACATCGGCCACGCGATAGATGGTGTGCTCGGGGCGGGTATTGCCGTCGGCGGGATAAGAGGCAATGTAGAGCGACTCTCCGTCGGCGAGCAGTCCGTTGGGACCGGGCACGGTGAGCCACTCGACGGGGGCACCGATATTGGCCATGTCGCTGATGTCGATCTTGAAAATCTTGTCGGCATTGGTTACCGAGGCGTAGAGGGTATCGCCTACGGCGGCCAGGTCGTTGACAAAGAGGCATCCCTCGGGCAACGAGAGGATGCGGGGCTGGGCCTCGCGCCGGGCCAGGTCATAGACCACGACTTTGTTTACATCGCACACAAAGAGATGGCCCTTGCCTACATACATGCCCTTGGGGGCCGAGAGGTTGCCGTCGGCGGGGATGAAGGTCGAGGTCTCACCATCCTTGTAGTGGAGGATGTAGCCCTTGCCCTCGGTATTGAGGGGGTTGAGCTGCTCGGTACCGAAGTTGGCGATGAGCAGGCCGCCGTCGTAGGGATAGGTGCTTTCGCAGAAGCGGACGCCTTCTTGAACGACTACGGGTGCCTGCGACACCGCCTTCTTTTGCGTGCAGGCCGAAGTGAGGAGGAGTATGGCCAAGCAGGCCATGGAAACTGTTTTTTTCATATCTGTATGATTCTTATGGTTTGGTATATCCAGGGTGACGGCGGGCGGAAGTGGTGGCGACGACGGCCGCAGGGGCTGCCGCAGCTGACCGGATTGCCCGACCGGGAGGAGCAGTCGACAGGTCTCTACCGAGCGAGGTGCTCTACAAATTTGGAACAAATCTAAGGTATTGCCGGATATTTGTCTATATTTGCAAAACAGATTTTTTCAATAACATCTATCGATAAAACCGATTAAGGAGATGGAACTGCGTCAACTGAACTACTTTAAGGCTGCTTGCGAACTGCGCAACTTTTCGGAGGCGGCGCGGATGCTGCATATCTCGCAGAGCACGCTGTCGCAACAGATAGGACAACTGGAGGAGGAGCTGGGTATCCTGCTCTTCGACCGCGTGGGCAAGCGGGTGCTGCCCACCGAGGCGGGTCTGGCCCTGCTGCCCTATGCCAGCAAGGCGATACAGGATGCCGAGGACGGGAAACAGATGATACGCGACCTGAAGGGCATCCGCACGGGAGAGTTGCACGTGGGGGTGACGCACAGCATGATTTCGCTGATGCTGCCGGCGCTGGAACGGTTTACGCGTGACTATCCGCACATCGGGCTGCGGGTGACGCAGGGGACCTCGGAGGAGCTGCTGCAACAGCTGGAGCGCCACGCGCTCGACTTTGTGCTGTCGTTCAAGCCGCGCGAGGTGTACAACGATTTTGAAACGATGCCTCTCTTTCTGTCGGAGCTCTACTTTGTGGTGCACCACTCGCACCGGCTGGCCTCGCTATCGTCGATAACGCTGAAACGGCTCTCGGCCACGCCCCTCATCCTGCCCGAACGGGGCTTTGCCACCCGCACGAAAATCGAGGAGTTGTGTCGCAAATACCGGCTGTCGCTGACCGTGGGCATAGAGATGAACGACGTACACACCATTCTGCACCTGCTCAGGGGCGGCGAGTGGGGTACCATACTGACGCAGGCGGCGGTGGCCGACGAGCCCGACCTGGTGCGGGTGCCTATCTTGTGTGCCGAGCCGCTCACCTCGCCGGGCTACCTCTTCTGGCCGCAGGGGTGCTACCGCAAGCGGGCGGCAACGGCCTTTGCCGACTACCTGCTGGAGGTGATACGGGAGGGGAACTTCCGCCCGATTCCCGAGGGGTAAGGCACCTGCCCCCGCAAACAGGCAAACAGGCAAACAGGCAAGCGGCACCAGACCCCCTACCCCCGCAAACACGCAAACGACCCCGGGAGCACACACGCAAACGGCCCCGGGAACGCACGCAAACAGGCAAGCGGCACCAGACCCCCTACCCCCGCAAACACGCAAGCGGCCCCGGGAGCACGAGACTCCCGGGGCCGCTCTATCTCGAAGGGGCTGCCGCGCAAGGCGCGGCGCCCGACGGGTCGAAAGGGATTAGATGCCCAGCTCTTTCTTGATGGCCTCGATCTTGGCATCGGCGGCAGCGTTGGCGGCGTCGTAGTCGGCATAGCTGTCCATCTTGATGCCGCGCACCTCGATGTAGAACTTAATCTTGGGCTCGGTACCCGAGGGACGGATGGAGACTTTGGAGCCGTCGGCGGTGAAGTATTGCAGCACGTTGGAGGTGACGGGCATGTCGAGTTTCGACTTTTCGCCGGTGACGGGGTTGAGGGCTTCGAGCGAGTCGTAGTCCTTGACGCATACGACCGGCGAACCGGCGAGCTCTTTCAAGGGGTTGGCGCGGAAGCTCTTCATCATGGCCACAATCTCCTCGGCACCCGATTTGCCCTTGCGAACGACCGAGATGCCTTTCTCTTTGGAGAAGCCGTATTTGATGTAGATGTCCTGCAACATCTGGTACATGGTCATGCCCTTGTCCTTGGCCCAGGCGGCAATCTCGGCCATGAGCGAGATGGACGATACGGAGTCTTTGTCGCGCACGAAGTCCTCGGGGAGGAATCCGTAGCTCTCCTCACCGCCGCCGATGTAGCGGGCCTTGCCCTCGTTCTCGCGGATAACCGAGGCAATCCACTTGAAGCCGGTGTAGCAGTCGTACATCTTGAAGCCGTTGCGCTCGGCAATGGTCTTGATGGTTTCGGTGGTGACGATGGTCTTGACGATGTACTCGTTGCCCTTGAGCAGCCCCAGCTCCTTGTTGCGGGTCATGAGGTAGTTGAGGAATATCATCACAATCTGGTTGCCGTTGATGAGGACAAACTCGCCCTTGTCGTTGCGGACGGCCATGCCGATGCGGTCGGCATCGGGGTCGGAGGCTACGACGAGCTCGGCATCGGTCTCAATGGCTTTCTTGATGGCCATGTCGAGGGCGGCGGGCTCTTCGGGGTTGGGCGACACGACGGTGGGGAAATCGCCGCTGACCACATCCTGCTCGGGCACGTGGATGATGTTGGTGAAGCCGAAGTTCTTCAGCGAGGCGGGCACGAGGCGCACGCCGGTGCCGTGGATAGGCGTGTAGACGATTTTCATGTCGTGGTGACGGGCAATGGCCTCGGGGCTGAGCGAGAGGGTCTTGATGCGGTCGAGGTAACGGCGGTCGATCTCCTCGCCGATAATCTCGATGAGAGCGGGGTTGCCCTGGAATTTCACATCCTTGACCGAGGTAATCTTGTTCACCTCGTCGATGGTGTTCTTGTCGTGGGGGGCAATCATCTGGGCACCGTCGCTCCAGTAGGCCTTATAGCCGTTGTACTCCTTGGGGTTGTGCGAAGCGGTGAGGATGACACCACTCTGGCAGCCCAGCTCGCGGATGGCGAACGATACCTCGGGGGTGGGACGCAGGGCGTCGAAGAGGTATACCTTGATGCCGTTGGCCGAGAATACGTCGGCAGCCACCTCGGCAAAGCGGCGGCTGTTGTTGCGGCAGTCGTGACCGATGGCCACCTTGATCTGGGGCAGGTCGGCAAATGCCTTCTTCAGGTAGTTGGAGAGTCCCTGGGTAGCGGCCCCCACGGTGTAGATGTTCATGCGGTTGGTGCCTGCACCCATGATACCGCGCAGACCGCCCGTACCGAACTCGAGATCCTTGTAGAAGGCCTCGATGAGGTCGGTCTTATCTTCGTTGTCGAGCATGGCCCGTACAGCGGCTTTCGTCTCTTCGTCGTAGCCTTCGCCCAGCCATACCTGAGCTTTGGCCTCTACTTGTTTCAATAATTCTTCGTTTCCCATATATTCAGAATTCAATAGTTAATTGTTTCGTCGATTTACAGTTGTTTATTTCGCTGTGACAAATTTAGTTATTTCCTCGAGACTGATGCAAAAATTAAGAAAAAGTTTCGTATCGTTTTCACCGTTCGAGGCAAGAACCGGGTTTAGAACTGCGGAGCCTTCTCGAGGAAACGGTCGCCGGTCTGGCGCACGATCTCTTCGTAATACTCCTGGGAGTAGCCGGGGAAGAGGGGCGAATCGGGCAGGCCGTAGCCGTTGTCCTTGAAGTGTCCGTTCTCTTCGCGCTTCACGTTACCGTCGACAAATTTGACCATGAGGTATTCGCCCAGTTGCTTCCAGCGGGCGGTCGAAGCCTCGGCAGCCTCGCAGCTGTACTGGGTGAGGAAGGCCACGGCCTCGGCGGGCGAAGTGGCGTAGAGGTCGGCAGCAGCCTTGTCGATGGCAGCCTGGCGGGCGTTGAGCGAGCCCTCTATGGCGGTCTGCACCTTGCGGATGTCGCCGATCATGGGCTCGTAGCGGGCATAGGCCATGTTGGCTACCCAGTTGTGAACCCAGAAGGCCGAGGTCCAGGAGAAGTCGTACATCGAGCCGTTGCTGGGGCTGAAGCACTCGGGCACGCGGGTGATGCTGCAGTACATGGGCACATAGATGCAGGTGTTGGCATCGTCGACACCGAACCAGAGCACACCGCCCACGGCGTCGGGCAGCCAGTTGCGCATCTGGCCCACGAGGGTGAAGCCGGTCTGCTGCGTGGCGATGGCCCGCTCCATGCAGTAGGATTTACCCTCGACCTGGAACGACATGGGGCGGAAACGGTACGGCACCTTGAAGGGACCGGCGCCCACATCCTGCGTCATGTCGAAGGGGGTACCCTCGAAGTGGTCGCGCATGGCATCCTTCATATCCTGCACGGTGAGTTTGCGCGAGGGCTTGATGTAGAGGGGGAAGGGGTTGTAGACCTCGCCGTTGATGTAGGGGAGGTACTGGTCCATGGTCGAGTCGTACTTGCGGAAGAAGGCCCACACGCGGGCATCGCAGGCCCGCAGAGCGCCGAAGTCGGCGGGGTAATAGGTCTGGGCAAAGCTGAAATCCTTGTTCAGGCCGTCGAAGTAGCCCATCTCGCGGGCAAAGGAGATGACATCGGGCGAGTAGAGGCAGTTCTCCTTGTCGTCGAGGGGAATCTTGTGAATGCGGGGATAGTTGGCGTGGCCGGCAATGCAGTCGTCGGGGATGCGGATAGCCACCCACACGGCACCGCGACGGTCGGGGCCCTTGCCGATGAGGTCCATCACCCACACCTCGTTGGGGTCGGCAATGGTGAAGGACTCGCCGCTGCTGCAGTAGCCGTATTTCTTGACAAGGCCGGTCATCACCTTGATGGCCTCGCGGGCGGTCTTGGCCCGCTCGAGACCGAGTTGGATGAGCGAACCGTAGTCGATGATGCCGGTGGTATCGACCAGCTCGGGACGTCCGCCCCAGGTCGATTCGACAATGGTGAGCTGATGCTCGTTCATGTTGCCCACCACGGCATAGGTATGCTCTACCTGCTCGATTTCGCCCAGCGGTTTGTTGGTGTCCCACTCGACAATCTTGCGCATGGAGCCCTTGGGCCAGTCGGCAGCCGGCGACGAGGTGAGCGCCCCATACAGGGTATGGGAATCGGCCGAATAGGTTACCAACACACTCCCGTCGGCCGTAGCCTGCTTACCGGCTATCAAACTCGTACAGGCCCACGCCTGCGGCCAGGCGGCCACGGTCAAAAGAGATAAAATCGCTAATTTTTTCATATCTAATCGGTTATTGTTATTTACCAAACAAATGAGCCGGTGTATTCCCGCTCGTTGCCACACATGTCGGTAGCCCGTACCCGCAGGGTGTGCTTGCTACCCTTCTTCACCCGGTTGCTCTCGAGGCGATACGAGATGCGGCCGGTCTTGCCATCGAGTTCGAAGAGGACAAACTTGCCGTCGATTTCGCCTCGATAGCTCTTGAGGCCGCTGGCATTGTCGGCCACCTTGAGCACCACGGTGCCCCGCGAGCCCCAACGCTCGGGCGTCACGGGCTGGATGGTGGGTGCCACCGAGTCGACCGCTACGGCATAGGAGCCGAAGTTGCGGATTTTGGCCTTGTACCAGCCGTCGGCATACTCGCCCGCTACCGGGTAGACCCGGCTGCCCTTGATGCGCACCAGGTAGTATTGCCGCTTGTCGGCCAGCGGGTCGCGGGTGAGGCGTATCGAAATCTCGGCCGGACGGTGCAGCGAAATGTCGTCCGGGCCGATGATGTGAGTATCGGAGTAGTAGCGGTTCGACTCGAGTTTGCGCCGCGTAAAGTCGATGTTTTCGTACAATGCCCCGGCGGGGACGAAGATACCAAAATCGTCTTTCTTATACAAATTGTCGACGGCATACGAGAAATAGATGCCCGATTTCTGGGGCTCGACCGGCTCTTGCAGCCGCCCGACCAGCGAGAAGTTCAGCACCGATTGGTTGCCGTCGTAGTCGGTGAGCACATAGCGGCAGGGATAGACGCGCTCCTCATCGACGTGGAGAATGCCGTGATTGTCGACCTGCTTGTAGATGGAACGCAGGCGGTTGCCGGGTGCCACATAGGTGCGCATGATTTTCCCGTCCTCGGTGAAGCTGTTGATGTAGCGGGTCTCGTCGAACGAGTAGCGGTAGATATAGGTCGAGAAGAAGAGGCTGTCGTCGACATAGAGGTCGACCTGATGCACGCCGTATTTGTTGGCCGTGCCGGTCATGCGGTCGTAAGCCTCGATACCGAACGAGACATCGCCCCAGGCCGGAATGGGTTCGCCTATCGAGTAGGCCCCGGCACCGCTCTTGGTAGCCTTGCGCTCGAGCCGGCGGGACGAATTTTCCATCACCCCGGCATGCGTATAGACCACCACCCGACGCGCCTCGGGAGCCACGTCGTCGGTAATGTATTGCGAAAGCCACTCCTGCGGGTCCATGGGGTCCTGGGTAGCCGTGTCACGGATGTCGAGGTGCAGGTGAGGCCCGCCCGACGAACCGGCGTTACCGCTGTATCCGATCATATCGCCCTGCCCTACCGGGATTTCGCCCTCGGCAAATTCGCAGTCGATCGAGAAGCCCTCTTGCTCATATTGCAGACGACGCACAATCTCGTCGATAAAAGGGGCAAAACTCTTCAGGTGACCGTAGACGGTGGTCAACCCCGACGGGTGATTGATATAGACCGCACGGCCGAAGCCCCACGGCGAAACCACGACCCGCGACACATAGCCGCCATCCATCGCATAGACCGGCAGGCCGGTGCGACCCTGGGTTTTCAAGTCGATACCCGAATGGAAATGGTTGGGGCGCAACTCCCCGAAATTGGCACTCATCAACAAAGGTATTTTCAACGGCGCAATCATTTCGCCACGGCACACGGGGACAACGAGAGCCAGAACTACCCCCAGCCATATACCACGTAAACGCATATTATCCTTTCTTTTTCTACATCGTGTAAAACGGTAGCCTCTACCCGACCGTATCGAATCTGATGCGAGATCCCGAGGCTCGACCCCTTACATCCTTGCAAAGATAGTGAAAGGTGAGAGCAGAGACAAATGAAAACCAAGTTTTCAATTTGACTATGCCGAGCCGCATCCTATCTTCGTGTAACAAAGATAGTGAAAGGTGAGAGCAGAAAAAATAAGCTCGCTTGATTTTTTATGCCGAACCGAATCCTATTTTATGAAAAGATAGTGAAAGGTAAATACAAAAAGACTAACTTGTTTGAGATTTTTTTGCCATGCCGCAGTATTTCCATTCCCAAAGAAGGAACCTCCTTTGCCCGTTCTTTCTGCCAAATTCTGAGAAACACACCTTTCACAAACAAACATATCGGATAAAAACAATATATTTGCAAGAGAGCGTCATATGACTCAACCCATATTCAAACATCAACTGAAATACTCTTTTGAAAAAGACATGTCATGAGCAAAAAACTCCAGATACGTAACAGCACGGCCGAATTTCTCATATTTCAAATAGAAAACCAAGAAGACGGTATAGAAGTGATGTATAGAGACGAGACCCTTTGGCTGACCCAAGACGCCATTGCTCTACTGTTCGACAAAGGTCGCTCTACAATAACCGAGCATTTGCAGAATATCTTTCAAAGTGGTGAGTTACAAGAAGATTCAGTTTGTCGGAAATTCCGACGAACTGCCGCCGACGGAAAAGAGTACGCTACAAAGTATTATAATTTGGATGCCGTTATCTCGGTCGGTTACCGAGTCAATTCGATACGGGCAACGCAATTCCGTCAGTGGTGCACATATATTCTGCGTCAATTTGCCATACGAGGTTATGTCATTGACAAAAAACGTATGGAGAATGGCTCATTTCTCAATGAAGACTATTTTGAGCATCTGCTTGCCGAGATTCGTGAAATTCGATTGAGCGAGCGCCGCTTCTATCAAAAGCTGACCGATATTTACGCAACAAGTATCGACTATAACCGCAACGCTCCCACTACCCGTTTGTTTTTCCAAAAAGTACAAAACAAGATACACTATGCGGTTCACGGGCACACGGCTGCAGAGTTGATTGTAGAACGAGCCAATGCCGAAAAAGAACACATGGGCCTTACCTCTTGGGAAAACGCGCCTAATGGAAAAATCGTAAAAACCGATGTGGCGGTTGCTAAAAACTATTTGAAAGGAGACGAACTGGAGTCGATGGGAAGAATTGTTAACGCGTTTCTCGATTTGGCTGAAGACAGAGCCAAGCGTCGCATTCCCATGACAATGGAAGACTGGGCCATACGAATAGATAAATTTCTGGATAGTGACGACAGGCCCATATTGGCCGATGCCGGAACCGTATCGACCGAGCAAGCCAAATTATATGCCGAAACCGAATTTGAAAAATATCGCCTCATCCAGGATAAATTGTTTCAATCGGATTTTGACCGATGGAATGATAACCCGCTGATTGATTTCGACAACGACAAGGAGTGAATCGTCAAAGGTAACTCCCGCTTCAACCATCACCCCTAAACACAAAAAAGCAGCCCCACCTGAATATTCAGGCAGGGCTACACTATAACCAATCCTATCTCCTACCGGAGAAACACATTAGATTACAACATTACTTTTTCAGCTTTCTTGCTTACTCCGTCGGTGAGTACGAAGATGACGCAACGAGCACCCAGCTCCTGTTTGTCGACCGTGAGTTGACCGGCAGCCTCGGCAGTATAGAGCGTGCGGCCCAGCATGTCGACTACGGTGAGGGTGAAGCGACGGTCGGCGGTGTTGACAACCGTAACCTGGTCGCCATTGCGAGCGATTACGAAATCGGAAGCATCGGCAACAACCGACGAAATGGCCGATTCATCATCATCGAGACCTCCGTATTCATAGGCACCGATATCTCTTGTACCGGCAGCATACTTGCCACGAATATCGGTCGCGGGGATGAGTTCGGCATAGGTACCCGTAGCGTAACCGGCATTTACGGCGTCGCTGTTCTCGGCCGTCAAAGCCAGGTAAGGTACATAGTTGTCGGTCGAGAGTTCGGTGGCCAGAGAAACCATCGAGAGCGGATACGAGGCCAGCGTCTCCACGCGGTTGTTGTACAGGTCTTTCTTGTCGTTGAAGCACTCGTCGTCGATGAATTCGTTGACACCACGCTCGGCACCTACGATGATGTTGTTGTAGCCAATGATGGGCGAACGGAGGTCGGCAACCGAATAACCCTCGGCACCAAAGATACCCGAAGCGTTGGCAAATACGAGGTTGTTGATGAAGATAACTTCGCCGCCCTTTTCGCCGTAGATGTCGCCTACACGCAGAGCACCGTCGTTACCGTAGAAGGTGTTGTTTATAATTTTGACGGGGATTTCGCTGTTGTCCGATACATCGATGGCAGCCTGGTTGGCCAGGACGGAGGTGTTCTCGAGGAAGGTACAGTTGACAATCTTCACCTCTTTCATGTTGGAGTATCCGGCACCGGCATCTTTCGTCGAGATAGCCGTACCCACACCGTTCAGGTCGTTGCGGTAGAAGGTACAGTTCTCTACCAGCAGCGTACCGGCCTCGCCATTGTTCACACCGGCTTGTACGATGGCAGCACCCGTACCGTAACCGCTGTTCACGTAGTTGCCGTCGAAATAGGAGTTGCGAACCGTTACACTCACACCACGAGAAGCAATACCCGAGCCCCCCGAGCCCGACTCGTTGTCGATGAAGGTACAGCTATCGACTACCAGCGTGTTACCGGCAAAGAATACACCACCGCCGGGGTTATACTCGATCTGGCGACCGTTGAGGAAAGTGATGCCCTTCAACGACAGGTCGCAACCACCGACAGCACGCAAGATGCGGGCACCTTCGCCACCATCCTTACCGGCTTTCTCGGCGGCGCGCAGCGTGGTGTTGTCGCCGATAATCGAAACAATCTTGTTGTTACCCAAATCCAACACCGAAGCCGCTACCAACGTGATAACCGTCCGTACCCGCCGGACCGACCGGGAGATTATCGTCACAGGCATCGACGGCAACTGCCGGACCACCTGCTACACGCTGTGCGGTCAAGTGGTCTTTGCCGGACAGGTAGCCAACGACGAGCCCATTGCCCTACACAACACCGCTGCGGGGGTCTATCTGCTCGACCTGCAAAACGAGACACAACACTACACCTGCAAGATTATTCTATAACCTACTAATTCCACACATACACAATGAAAAAAGGATTGTTTGTCATCTGTGTTGCCGCCCTGCTTGCCACAGGATGTAAGTCGACCGGCAACACCGAAGAGGAGCGTTTCATCGAAGACCTGTTGGGAAAAATGACGCTCGAAGAGAAAATAGGTCAGATGAACCAGCTCTGTTTCGACCAGCCTCTGGATTCGATCAAAGCCAAGATTCGGGCCGGCGAGATAGGTTCGATGCTCAACATAGACCCGAAACTGATTGACGAGATACAGAAGACGGCCGTCGAGGAGTCGCGGCTGGGTATCCCCCTCATCATCGGGCGCGACATCATTCACGGCTACAAGACCGTATTGCCCATTCCGCTGGGACTGGCTGCCTCGTTCGACCCGCAAGTGGTCGAGGCCGGTACCCACATGGCAGCTACCGAAGCGCGTGAAGAGGGCATCACCTGGACCTTTGCCCCCATGCTCGACATCTCGCGCGATGCCCGTTGGGGCCGCATAGCCGAGAGCCTGGGCGAAGACCCCTATCTGTCGGGCGAACTGGGTGCCGCCATGGTGCGCGGTTTCCAGGGCGAGCATCTGTCGGACAGCGACGCCATTGCCGCCTGCGTGAAACACTTCGTGGGCTACGGTGCTGCCGAGGGCGGACGCGACTACAACTCGACCTATATTCCCGAAACGCTGTTGCGCAACGTCTACCTGGAACCGTTCCAAAAAGCGATCGAGGCCGGAGCCGCCACGCTGATGACCTCGTTCAACGACAACGACGGAATACCCGCCTCGGGCAACGACTTCCTGCTGCGCACCGTGCTGCGCGACGAGTGGAAGTTCGACGGCTTTGTGGTATCGGACTGGTGCTCGATGAGCGAGATGATGTCGCACGGGTTTGCCGCCGACCGCAAGGATGTGGCCCGTATCTCGGCCAATGCCGGCGTAGACATGGAGATGGTAAGCCAGACCTATATCGAACACCTGCCTCAACTGGTAGCCGAGAACAAGGTACCGATGGAGGTAATCGACAACGCCGTGCGCAACATTCTGCGCATCAAATACCGCCTGGGACTGTTTGAGAATCCTTATGCCAAACCGGGCAAGACGAGCACCATCTACTGCGACGAGCACCTGCAAACGGCCCGCCGCGCCGCTGTCGAGTCGGCCATTCTGCTGAAGAACGACGGCGTACTGCCGCTCAAGGAGGGTCAGACCCTGGCCATCGTAGGCCCCATGGCCGATGCTCCCCACGACCAACTGGGCACCTGGTCGTTCGACGGTGACAAGAATCGCACCGTCACCCCGCTCAGAGCCCTGCAAACCGATGAGTACAACCAGGTGAAATACATCTATGAGCCCGGGCTGGACTACTCGAGAGATACCGATACGAGCGACTTCGAACGGGTGAAGAGTGCCGTACGCCGGGCCGACGTGGCCGTGGTCTTCGTGGGCGAAGAGGCCATCCTCTCGGGCGAGGCCCACTCGTTGTCGAACATCTACCTGATAGGTGCCCAGTCGGAGTTGCTGAAAGCCGTGAAGAGCACCGGCAAACCGGTAGTGATGGTGGTTATTGCCGGCCGTCCGCTCACCATCGAGCGCGACCTGCCCTATGCCGATGCCGTGCTCTACAACTTCCACCCGGGCACCATGGGCGGTCTGGCCATCATGGACCTGCTCTACGGCCGCGAGAACCCCAGCGGTAAGCTGCCGGTAACCTTCGTGCGCGAAGTGGGACAGATACCGATGTACTACAACCACAACAACACCGGCCGACCCGCCCAAAACGAAATTACGCCCCTCGAGGATATTCCGTTGGAGGCTCCGCAGACGTCACTCGGCAACACGTCGTTCTACCTCGACTCGGGTAAAGACCCGCTGTTTGTCTTCGGCTACGGACTCTCGTACAGCACCTTCGAATATGCCGACCTCAACCTCTCGAGCAACGAGGTGAGCGCCACCGATACCCTCACCGTAACGGCTACCGTCAAGAACACCAGTGTCGTCGACGGTACCGAGGTTGCCCAACTCTACGTGCGCGACCTGGTGGGCTCGATCGACCGTCCGGTCAAAGAGTTGAAAGGATTCCAACGCCTCTTCATCAAGGCCGGCGACAGCCAGACGGTCACCTTCAAGCTGCCGGTTTCGGCTCTGGCCTTCTATGGCCGCGACCTGAAGAAGAAGGTCGAGTCCGGTCAGTTCGACATCTGGATCGGACCGAACAGTGCCGAGGGATTGAAAGGCTCGTTTACGGTAAAATAATTTATCCGCTTAAGAAATAGAACTCATCACGTTTCCCATGCAATCAGCACTCCGAACAGCCTGCCGGCAACCAGGCCGGCAGGTTTGTTCGGGGAGTTACAACTCCGGCCCCAGGGTATTGCGGTAGCCCTTTCGCCCCTTTTTGTGGAATGGGCCGGAGATTTTACGAAAGCTACTTCTTCTTACATACATTAAATTTAACCTGGAGCTGTGTCGAAGTGAACAACTTGTTGAGACACGGCTCCTCGCTTTATTTCGGCACGCACCGTATAAAAAAACAGGGGTGGCTGTAAGGGTATAGAGGGATTTTATTGTCTCATAATAGAAAGGCAAAATATACAGAAGTGAACATATCCTTTAACCCATACATAAAATATCAATGACCATGAAAAAACTTTACTTTGCACTTTGCCTGATTTTCGTATGGTGTACAACGGCTTTTGCCTATGACATCCTGTATGTGGTAGGCGATGCCTGTTCGTCGGGGTGGGACCCCAACGCAGCCCTTGCCATGACGAAAGAGAGCGCCGACTCGTACACCTGGAGCGGCCCGCTGAAAAAGAACAGCGGCAAACAGGAACGATTCAAATTTCTCGTAGCCCGGTCGTGGGCCACATCGCTCACCTGCCGGCTCGACCAGAGCGAACACCAGGTGATTGCCTCGGGCCAGGAGTATGACTTGTATGTAAAACTGGAGACCGACGGCAAACCCGACAACTCGTTTCAAGTGCCCGAGACGGGAGTATACCGCATCGACGTGAACACGGCATCGATGAAAATGACGTGTACCAAGATAGCCGACTATGAAGAGCCCGACTACACGCTCTTCTCGCGCGAGACGTTCCAGGCCTCGTCGGGGCTGTCGCTCAACTACCGTGCCCTGCAGCCGGCCACCATCGAGGTCGACACGCGCTACCCGCTGGTCATCTTCCTCCACGGGTCGGGCGAGAGAGGCAACGACAACGAGAGCCAGTTGCGATATGGTGCCGATCAGTTCCTCACCTCGCAGAACCGGGCCGACTATCCGGCTTTCGTACTCTTCCCGCAATGTCCGTCGGAGAACTTCTGGCCGTTTGAGAGCCAACCCGCCTCGTTCGACGCCACTACCTTCCCGACCGACTACCCCATCTCTACCTCCAACCAGGCGGTGAAAGAGCTCATCGACTACTACCTGCAAAACGAGCCGGTAGACCCCGACCGGGTTTATATCGTCGGTATCTCGATGGGCGGCATGGGGACCTTCGACCTGGCCTGCCGGTTTCCCGAAACGTTTGCCGCAGCCGTACCTATCTGTGGCGGCATTCAGGTAGACCGCATCGACAGCCGCACCAAGCGTGTCTACTGGCGGCTCTTCCACGGCGATGCCGACGGTGTGGTGCCGGTGAACAACTCGCGCTCGGCTTATGAGGCTCTGCTCGAGGCCGGGGCTACGGTCGAGTATGTCGAGATACCCGGCGGCGACCACTTCATCTGGAGCGGGGTCTTTGCCCGGGAGGATTTCCTGCCGTGGATTTTCGGCAAACGTCGTCAACCGTCGAGTGCCGTATCGTCGCTCCCGACCGACCAACCTATCCGGTGCTACGCACAGGAGGGTAAACTCGTAGTCAACTCGACCGACGATACCCCGCTGCAAATCGACCTCTACAACACCTCGGGCGCCCGCGTCTGCACGCTCGACGGAGAGGTATCGGCAGCAACTCCCCTGCCCTCGTTGAGCCGGGGCGTATACCTGGTAACGATTTCGCAGGGTACCAACCGCTACCACACCAAGGTGGTACTGTAACCGTTCGAAAACTTCTTCTTACATACATAAAAACAGAAATCCGGTCGCTTGCTTGGTGCAATCGGCCGGATTGTCTTTTTTAATGACTTCCTATCGTCAAGGGCCTACCGACCCGTAGCCTGCATATAGGCAACCTGTTTCTGCTGATAGGAGGTGCAAGCCTCGGCATACTGGTCGTGACTTTGCTGCATGAGCGACTGGGCATCGAGCAGATCGGAGAGCGCAACCGTACCGGCCTTGTAATAGTCGTTGTTGAGTCGCAGGTTCTCGGTAGCCGACTCGATGGATTTCTGAGCGAGCAGCACCTGCTGATAAGCCTCTTGCAAGTCGTTCCACTTGGCCTCGATCTCGACCAGCATCATTTCGCGCGAGTCTTGCCGGGTATTCTCGGTTTGCATCTTTTTGATCTTTTCCCGTTTAATGGCATGCGAGCCCCCCCACCACGAGGTGATAGGCACCGATACGCTGGCAAAGACGACTCCGAAATCGGTATCCTTCTCGAGCAAATCGTGATAGAGATAGCCGGCTCCCACACTTACCGAAGGGAGGTTTTCGCCCCGCTTCATGCGCAGTTGCAGTTTGGCAGCCTCGACCGACTTGTCGAGGAGCTTGCTCTCGGCCCGGTTGTCGAGCCCGGTCTCGGGATCGATGTAGTAATCGAGCGGCGAGACCACGGGCGGGAAATTGTCGAAGGCTATATCGAAATCGCTCTTATCGACCCCGATCAACTGACACAGCAACATGCGGGTTACCGAGAGGCCGTTCTCGACCTTCAGCCGGTTGGCGGCAATGTTCTGTTGCTGGAGCTCTACCCGCAGTAAATCATTGCGGGTGGTGACACCGGCATCGACCGAAGCCACCACATCGCGATGCAGGGTATCGAGCTGAGTCTCGAGTGTAGCCAGCGTGCGCAACTTCTCTTTGAGAGCAACAATCTGCCAAAAGTATTGCGAGACCGAAGCCTCTACCTGGTCTTCGGTAAGGGCCAGCTGGTACTGGCTCACCTGCTCTCCGATATGAGCCAGTTTGTTGCCATTGACTATGCGGCCACCCATGAATACCGGCTGAAGAAGAGTGACACCCGCCATCTTGCCCGACTTGAGCATCTCCATCGAGATAGGCGGCACTCCGGGTACGGGCAATGCCATATCCATCTGAGCCATACTTTCGCTGGCCTTGAAGATGGCACCCGTAGCCGAAATGTTTGGGAAATAATTGGTGAAGGCCTCTTTCGAGGTTTGCTCGGCCGCCTCGACATCGAAACGGCTGTTCTTTACCTTGGCGCTGTTTTCGACGGCCAGAGCCTGGCATTCGTCGAGCGTATAGAGTTTCTGGGCGTTGAGCGGGAGCGAACATCCCAACAGGCCCAACGCAACGGCGTATATGATTTGCTTGTTTGTCATCTTTTTTTCTCCTTTCAACGATTTTCTGTTTTACGATCGGCCCGGCTGAATATCAACCAATAGGCTACCGGCAATATGGTGAGGGTCAATATCATCGAGATGATGGTTCCGAAAAATACGACCGAACCCATGGGAGACCACAACGGACTGCCTCCCAAAATCATAGGAATCACACCCATCGAAGCGGCGGCCGAGGTGAGGAATATGGGGCGCATACGACGTTTGGCCGAGTGCAAGGCGGCCTCACGCACGCTCAATCCCTCTTTCATACGCAACTCGTCGGCATAGTCGAGCATGATAATGCCGTTACGTACAAGGATACCCATGAGGCTGACGATACCCAAGACTGCCGTCACACTCACATCGAGCCCCATCACCCAGATACCTACACCGGCTCCCAACAGACAGAGCGCGAGTGACCCGAGAATGAGCAGGGCCATATTGATGCGACGGAAGTGGAACAACAGGATGAAGAAGATGATGACGACCGCAATGACCAGTCCGCTCACAATCATATTCAAGGTATCGCTGTCGCTCTCACGGGCTCCGCCCACCTCCCATTCGATGCCTTCGGGCATATCGATTTGCTCGACGGCCTTCACGATCTTGCTGGTCATGGCCGAAGCGTTGACCCCATTCTTCACATCGGACTGGAGCGTAATGGTAGGAATACCGTTGCGACGGGCTATCTGGGCATCGTGCCAGTCGGGTTCGACCCGAGCAATCTGGCGCACCGGAACCGAGGCAGCTCCGCCCCAAGCCGAGACATAGGTATCGCCCACCTCATCGTAGGAGAGCTCGCTACGGCCGTCGTCCTTAAGTACGACATCTATGGGATAATCCTTATCCCAAACCGTAGTCACGGGCAGACCGTTGCCCAGGTGCATGGCCAGATTGGCCGAAAGCATGGCTTTGCTCATGCCCAGCCGCCCCATCTCATCGTCGTCGAGTTGCAAGGTGACCCCGGGAAGCTGTCCCTCCCAGTCGCTATGAACCAACGAAAGCTCGTCGAAGCCATCCATGACCTTCTTCACCCGGTCGGCAGCCACACGAAGGCTGTCGCGGTCGTTACCCTTGACCCGTATCTCGACGGGATAGACCGCATCGGAGTATTCGAGCTGTTTGAAGCGTACACGCGCTTCGGGGAAGTAGTTGAGGTATTTATCCTTATACTCGTCGATCATCTGCTCGGTAGCCTCGTTGCCCGTCGTATTGACGATAAACTGAGCATAGTGCGAACCGGCCATCTGCGGAGCATAGGTGGTGTGGAAGCGGGGCGACCCTTCTCCCTTGAACGAGGCCACCGATACCACCCGGGGATCCTTACGAAGAATCGATTCGAGACTATCGGCCACGGCAGAGGTCTTTTCGAGCGCCGTACCGAAAGGCATGTAAATCTCGACGGCAAACTGGTTGCGCTCGGCAATAGGCATCAGCCGCATGGGCAGCGCCAGGAACAGCACGACACCGGCTACCACCGCGAGGAGACCTACGCCCATTGTGCGTACGGGATGAGCGAAACACTTGGTAATGAGCTTGTCATAAGACGATTGCAATACGGTCAGGAACGAACGGCGTTGTTTCTTTTCAGGTTTGGGCGCACCTTTGAATCCGGTCCGAATAAAGTAGTACTGCATGTAGGGAACCAACAATACAGCTACCAGCAGCGACAAGGCCAGGATAATGGTGATAGCCCAAGGGAAGGACTTCACGAAGTCGTTAATCATACCCGTCGAGGTAATGAGGAAGGGAAAGAAGGTGATACTGATTGCCAACGTGGCCGAGAAAATGGAGCGGAAAAACTCCTTGGCGCTCTCGACGGCTGCCGTCCAGCGGGGCACGCCGTTGTCGAGCTTCTCCATATAGCAGTCGATGATGACAATCGAGTTGTCGACAATCATACCCAGCGTGACAATCAGAGCCGCCAATGTAACCGTGTTCAACTCCATGCCGCAAGCATAGAAGACCAGCAGCGACAGGAATATGGTGATGGGTATCGTCGAAGCGGCTACCGAAGCTACCCGCAGGGGCATAAGCAGCATGACGACTACAATCACGGCAATGATGGCAATGAGCAGCTCGCGCAGGAAGGTTACAACCGAATCGCCTACGACCTGCGACTGGTCGGTAATGCGGAATATCGACACATCGTCGGGCAGCTCTTTCTCATAGTCCGAGAGAACCTTGTTGACCTCTTGTCCCATCTCTACGATATTATTGCCTTCGCGCATCTCCATGGAGAGCACCAGACACTTGGTGCCGTTGTTGGTAATATAAGAGGTAGGATCGGGATATTCACGCACCACCCGGGCAACATCTTTGAGCCGGATGGCGTGCCCTTGCGGATCGCTAAAAACAATCTGGTTGGCTACATCGTTTATACAGTCGTAGGTATCGGCCAGGTGAATGGGAGCTACAAACCGGCTGTTATCGACCGCTCCGCTCACCGTCGTGAAACCCTGGGAGAGCAGTTGGGTAGCCAGCGTAGTGTTGTCGATTGCATAGCGCGAGATTTTGGCCGGGTCGAGGTAGACACTGATCTGCTCTTTCTGCAAGCCATAGGTGCGCAGGTTGCTCACGGCATCGATGCGGCGCAATCGATCCTTGAGATCGTCGAGGTACTCCTCGAGTTCGCGATAGGTCTTGTCTTTCGACTCGATGGTAACCAGCATAGCCGACGTGTCACCAAAGTCGTCGTTGGTCACGAGAGCCAGCACCCCCGAGGGCAACTGCGACTTAAAGGCAGCTATACGATGCTTGAACTTGGTCCAGAACTCGTCGCGGTTGTTTACGTCGTCGTTCAACTCGACAAAGACAATCGACATGCCGTCGCGGCTGAGCGAATGAGTCTTGGCCTTTTTCACCTCTTTGAATTCAAAGATAAAGTTTTCGAGCGGCTTGGTCACCTGCTCTTCGACCTCGGTCGATGTAGCCCCCGGATAGACGGCCACCACAACCCCCTGGCGTATGGTAAAGGCAGGGAACTCTTGCTTGGGCATCTTCACCAAAGAGTAAATTCCCAGTACAAACATCAACGCCACGATGAGAATAACGATCTGCCTGTATTTCATGGCAGCTTCTATAATACCACCTTTTGTTTTCATTGCTCTGTTACTTTCATGTTTTCACTTACTTTCGAAGTACCCTCGACAATTACCTTATCGCCCACCGACAGGCCCGACTCGACTACGACACCGTCGCCCGACAGGGCACCGACCGATACCGGCCGTTTGGTGGCTCTGCCGTCGCTGTCGACCCATACGAAGGGAGTGCCGTCGCTATCGATTTGCACGATTCGGTTGGGAACAACAATCGACGAGTCGCGCGTACCGCCCAACCGCGCTACGCAAACCATGCCCGGGAGCAATTCGCCCGAACGGTTATCGATCTGCACCAATGCCTTGTAGGTGTGTACCAGCGGGTCGGCGGCAATGCCTTTCTCGATAATCTTTCCGGTGTAGCTCTTGTTGCCGAGAGCCGCTACGGAGACCGATACCTCATCGCCCAGACCTATCGAGGCTATCTCATCCTCAGGGACAGCCATATTTACATTCACGCGCATAATCTTCATCAACTGGAAAACCGGTACCCCGGGCACCACCGACGATCCCGTATCGATGCTCTTCTGAGCTACTACCCCGGCATAGGGAGCACGCAACTCGACATCGTTGAGATTCTTGCGGGCAATCTGCTCCATGCTGCGGGCCTGCTGCAATGAGCTCTGTACCTCGACCCACTTGATTTCGGGCAGGCTCCCCTTCTCGTGCAACTGCTCCATACGGGCATAAGCATCCTCGGCCTGCCGCAACGAAGAACAAGCGGCATCATAGGTGCTTTGCAACGTGGTCTTGTCGAGCCGGGCCAACAGTTCTCCCTGAGCTACCCGCTGACCTTCGCGCACATAGATGCGCTCGACATACCCCGGTACCTGAAAACTCAGTGAGGAAGAAGACTCTCCCTCGACAGTTCCCATATATTCATGTACACCCAGATTCTCACAAAAAGCGACCGTCCAAGTCTTCACCGGAACTTCGCGCTCCGTCTTTTCCTCCTTTCCCGAGGAACTGCATCCTACACTCAGAACCGAAGCTACGGTCAAAAACAAATAAGCAAATGCTTTACCATTCTTTTTCATACTTTCCGTTGTTAAAATTCGATGCAAAGATGTAGGAAAGCAACACAGCTGTAAAGTTCCTTTTTCTACTGTTAGTGTTTCAAAAGTCGGATTTAAGAAAAATTTACAGCTAAAATTCACACATATCACATTATATTTGTCCAAAACATCGCATTTTATGGACAAAACATGTATCGAAAGTTTCACCCACAAACAACTGAAAAAGTTAGTCGAAATCAAACATTCCACCGGACTGGAAGACAGCCTCATCATTATCGAGAACGACCGCCCCGACATCGACTTCTTCAAATACCCGTGCCGTATAGACTCGCTGGTAGCACTGGTATGCCTGTCGGGTGAGATGACAATCAACATCAATTTGAACGAATATCACATCCAGCCGGGCACCATGATATTGAATCTACCCGAAAACATCGTACAGCTGAATAGCGAGCAGCAGTGTTCCTTTTACGGGATTTCAGTGACCCGTTCGTTTTTTGAGAAAGTTCAAATCAATTTCAGCGACATCATTCCCGTATACTCTCAATTACGAAACGAGCCTTGCCTACGACTCTCCAAAGACGAAATCGAAATCTTCTGCAAGTTCATATCGTTGATCAAGCTCATCAGCCAATCGACAGAAGGGAGTAAAAAGATGGAAACACTCCAAAACCTGGGAGCCGCGCTCATCTGGCAACTGTACGACCTGATTCTGAACTACCCCCCTGTCTCCAAAAACGAAAATAAAAAAAAACGTCAAGAGATTATCTTCGGGCGATTCATCGCTCTGCTCTCGCAATACCACATGCAGGAACGAAGCGTTACCTTCTATGCCGAACAGTTGTGCATCACGCCCAAATATTTCTCGACGCTGGTCAAGAAACTGTCGGGCAAATCGGCGGCACAGTGGATAGACAACTATGTGATACTCGAAGCGAAAAACCTGCTGAAATACTCCGATATGAGTATCCAGGAGATTGCCTACCAACTGAACTTCTCGACCCAATCGTTTTTCGGGAAATACTTCAAACACCAGACTGGCATGTCGCCTACCGAATACCGGAATAAAGTGTAAACAGGCCGAGAATGCGGCTTTACCGACGATTACCACTCCGCCCCCCCCCTTGTAGTCGATGCCGGCCCGCCGGGCCTGTATGGGCTAGAGGTCGCGGCAAGTGCGGTAGAGGCAGTCTTTACACCTTTTATTTGCAAAGACCAAGAAATTTGCCGAATATTGCATATCCATCTCGTATTCCTTTTTTATCTATCCACAAATAAAATACCTTGAAAGAAATGACACTCCAACAAGAATTACAGAAATTCGGTCTCTCACAAGAGAGCCGCAACGATATACTGCACGGCAGCACCGCTGCACCTAAAGAGTTTGAACAGATAGCACAAGTAGCCCTGTCGGGATACTTTCTCGTCCAGGGGACCGACCGAAAGATAATCGTTCGCCCCACCTGCGTAGAATTTTATTATCACGAAGAGTGGGACAATGGTATCAAAGACTTCATTGTTTATCATCGCAACAGCAAAACTTCATTGCCTTCCACATTCCCTTTAGGTGTACTTCACAATCATGTATCGGGTATAGATATTACTTTCGAGAGGGGAAACGATGCCCAAAATGCCGTTCGAGCATCTATGCTTATCCGGGAATATGAAATCGATGGTAAGAACGAAGAGCGCTCTACACTCCTCTACGAGGCGTTATATCAACAGGCTTCGATTTTCGACGGCATATCGGTAAAGTGGGTAGATGGTGAGAAAATGGTAGATGTAACCTCCTACCCTCGCAAAAACGTAGCCCTATACGACGAGAACGGTATCAAAATGGAGGCTTCGAAATACCCAGACAGGCCTCGCACCGCAGACAAGAAATATATACAAGACCCTCGCCGTTGGCAATTCAGACGAAAAATTGTTTCTGATGCAGACACCAATATAGTCTATATCTCATCGTGGTTGAAAGACGAGTGCCCGCATTTCTATCCTCATTTTTTAGAAGCTCTTAAAGAGAACGACATTCCCTTTAAGATTATGAAGCGTACCAACGACATATGGGCTCGCGACTATATGCCCATACAGATTTATGACAATCGTTTCGTGCAATACAGTTATAATCCCGACTACCTGCAAGAGAAGCAAGAAGACCGGGAATCGATTACCGATGTTGACGCAGTCTGTCAAGAAATAGGAATCGAATGCGTTAAAACCGACTTGATAATCGATGGCGGCAATGTGGTAAAGGCCGGGCAATACATTATTATGACCGAAAAAGTCTATAAGGAAAACCCGAACCTTACCCCCGCTGAAATACGAAACCAACTACGCAAGCTATTTCATTGCGACTTAATCATGTTGCCTTGGGACAAGAATGAAAAATATGGTCATGCCGATGGAATTGTCAAAGCCATAGACGACCACACGGTATTGCTCACCAACTATGCCGATTATAATCCCCAAATAACAGAACGATTTTCAAAGATACTTAGTCAATATCTTGATGTACAAACCCTGAACTATACCGTTAAAAGCAACGATTATAACTGGGCTTACATCAATTTCTTACGTGTAGGAGATGTTATTATCCTGCCGGGGCTCAACATACCAGAAGACCAACAAGCTCTGCAACAAATCAAGAAATATTATCCTTCGTGTAAAGTTATTCAGATCGACTCATTAGAAGTGGTAAAAAAAGATGGTGCCTTGAATTGTATAACCTGGAATATCAAAAAATAAGTTTTACAAAATACTATCCCGATTCACCCCCCTCGTAGTCGATACCGGCCCGCCGGGCCTGCGAGTGCTGGAACTCCCGGCGTATGCGGTAGAGACGGCCGTCTTTGCGAAGCCGGGCGCCTGTCTGGTGGAAATTGAAGGGGACTCCCTGCTCCATGCATTGGCGACGGATGTCGAGCACCCAGTCATAGTCGCACACGCGGGCCTCGTTGCCCGACTCGCCCCCTACCGAAACTTCTTCGATGCCGCCGTCAAGCAGGCCATGAAAATCGAGAGGGCCCAGCAACGGTGCACAGAAGAGGAGCCGATGCCGTATGGGCAGAGACTTGAAGAGGGGTAGCCGGCGGTCGAGCTGCTCTTGATTTTCGATGGTGCAGGCGATGGTCACCTGGGGGTAGCCGTCGCCCCAGTCGGCGGGCAGAGCCACTCCGAAACGGTCGATGCGCTTGGTGGGGATGATGAACGACAGGTCGCTGCGGTGGCGTATCATGGCCCAGGCTTCGGCACGCCACGGGTCGGCCTCGGCAAGAAAGAAGTCGGAGGTGAAACAGGTATAGACCTGCTCGCCCGAGGGTATGCGGTAGTCGCCGTTCCGCTTGCGCCTCAACGGCAGGTCGAAGGCCGCCGTGCGCGAGACCACACGGCTGTCTTTGTCGTACAGACTGTCCTGCCGATAGACGTAGCAGTATCTGCATCCTTCGCTTATCTTGTGGCAACCGTGCCACAAATTCCACATGACCGACATATCTGTTTCTGGTTTCGGGTAGCCAACAGGCTATTCCCCCCCGTAAAACAAAGGTAGTGCAACCGGGCGAAAATTCAAAGCGTGAATGGCCCGATTCGCCTCCCCCCCCAAATACCTTGGTTGAAACCACTGCCAACGGTGAGAAAAAACAAGGGCGGTGCGCCTCCAGCGAGGAAGCGCACCGCCCGAATGTATCATAACTCTGCAGAGAGATTACGAGAGGAAGCCGAGCAGCACACCGGCGGCAACAGCCGAACCGATGACACCGGCTACGTTGGGACCCATGGCATGCATCAACAAGTAGTTGGTCGAGTCATATTCGAGACCAAGGTTGTTGGAGATACGAGCCGACATCGGTACAGCCGAAACACCGGCGTTACCGATAAGCGGGTTGATTTTCTTGCTCTTGGGCAACACGAGATTGAAAATTTTCACAAACAATACACCCGAAGCCGAAGCAATGACGAAAGCCATGAAACCAAGAGCGAAGATACCGAGCGTGCTGGGGGTGAGGAACTCGGAAGCCTGAGTAGAGGCTCCTACCGTTACACCCAACAGAATGGTAATCGTGTCGCACAAGGGGCCGCTTGCGGTCTTGGCCAAACGCGAGGTAACACCGCTCTCACGCAACAGGTTGCCGAAGAAAAGCATACCCAACAGGGGCAAGCCCGACGGAACCAGGAAGCAGGTGAGCAGCAACCCGACGATGGGGAACATGATTTTCTCGTTTTGCGAAACGGCACGCGCCGGTTTCATACGAATTACACGCTCCTTTTTCGTGGTCATCAAACGCATGATAGGCGGCTGGATTACCGGGACAAGTGCCATATACGAGTAAGCCGAAACGGCTATGGCACCCATGAGGTTAGGAGCCAATTTCGACGAAAGGAAGATGGCCGTAGGACCGTCGGCACCACCGATGATGGCAATGGCACCGGCTTGGTCGGGGGTAAACCCGAGAGCCAAGGCGACCATATAGGCCCCGAAGATACCGAACTGGGCAGCAGCACCCACCAGCATCAGTTTGGGGTTGGCGATAAGCGACGAAAAGTCGGTCATGGCACCAATGCCCAAAAATACCAACGGGGGATACCAACCGGCACTCACTCCCTGATAGAGGATATTGAGCACCGAACCCTCTTCATAAATACCAACCTCGAGACCGGCATCGATTTTAAAAGGAATATTCCCGATAAGAATACCGAAACCGATGGGTACCAGCAACATGGGCTCGAAATTTTTCTTTATCGCCAAATAGATAAAGAACAAGCCCACCACAATCATAGCCAGGTGCGGGAGGGTACAGTTGGCAAAGCCGGTATACTCCCAGAACTGGACTAAGTTATCTCCTAAGAAATCTATAAATCCCATAGTCTTACTCAATTATGATAAGTTCGGTTCCTTCGAGTACCGAATCACCTTTATTTACTTTGATGGCCGTCACTTTACCGCTCTTGATGGCGTTGATGTTGTTTTCCATCTTCATGGCTTCCAGGATAAGCACGGCCTGGCCTGCGCTCACCGTATCGCCAACTTTCACCAAAATATCGTTCACAACACCGGGCAACGGCGATTTCACGGCGTCGGCACCCGAGTTGACAGTGGGTTTGGCGATAACGGGCTCACCCGTAGCAGTACGCGGAGCCGACGAGGGCTTGGGCGTAGAAACCTTTACAGGAGCAGCCTCTTCCATCTGTACTTTGTAAGTGGTACCGTTCACCTCGACATGGGCAATGTTTTTCTCAATTTCGCCAACAGAAACCTTATAGAGGTTACCGTTGATTTTATACTTATACTCTTTCATAAGTTTGTTTAATCGTTTTTTGGGGGATTACTTTTTAGAGGGAATTTCACGCAGCGAATAAATCTTGGAGTTCCAAGGCGAGTAGGCTTTCTTCACCTTGTTGATGGTGAGGATTGTGTCTTCTACGTCGTGGGCTTCGAGATGCTGGTACAGAGCCATGGCGATAGCGGCATATACCTCGCCTGCCTCGCGGCCGAAGCCTTTCTCCTTGGCCTCTTCTTTATCGGAAATACCATGTACTCGCATAGCATTGCGCTTCTTGATGAGAACCGAGATTTGCCCGATAAGACGGAACAACAGGTAGAGCAGCAACAAACCGGCAAATACGATAGCCATGGCCATGATTGCCATACCCACCCCGAAGGGGTCGTGCTCGGTAAACATATCGATTTTCACATTCTTGTCGAGCGTAATGTTGTTGGTACTCGGCGTTACATAGCCCGACTGCTCGTTTCCGCCCTTGATTACCCAATGGCCCACACCGTCTTCGTAGCGGGCATAGGAGTGGTCGGTGGGAATCCCTGCCGGAACCGTCACCGAGTCGATGAGGTCACGACCGTTGGAATCGTAGAGACCAATCCAGTTGTCTTTGTCGGGGTCGAGCGTAAAATTCACGTGGAATGTTCCCCTGTTAGGCTTGCCGTCGGCCCAGAAAAGCACATGTTGCCGAGGCGGCATCTCGGTGAGAACATCGCCCTTGGGAATAGGATATTTCTTGGGATTGTTCTTGTCGTTGGTCAAGTAGCAGCTGCGCACATCGACGGTACCAAAGGTGGTATTGAAAATCTCTATCCAGGCCGACTGACAGCCGTAGTCGTCCTGATAGTTGTTTTCGTTGGTCACCAGCACCTCGTTGATACGCAAGCCTTTCCTTCCCTGTGCCCATACCGACGATACCATGAAGGCAGCGAACAGGAATATCCCTAAAATTTTTTTATTCATTGTCGTTATACTTTAAAGGTATTACAAAGGAATATTACCGTGCTTTTTAGCCGGATTGGTTAATTTCTTGGTCTGCAACTGTTGCAAGGCACGAATGATGCGGAAACGCGTGTTGCGAGGCTCGATTACGTCGTCGATGTAACCATACTTGGCTGCATTGTAAGGATTGGCAAACAGTTTGGTATACTCGGCTTCTTTCTCGGCCATGAACTTGGCGGGGTCTTCGGCCTCTTTGGCTTCTTTGGCATAGAGCACCTCTACGGCACCGGCACCACCCATTACGGCGATTTCGGCAGTAGGCCAAGCGTAGTTCATGTCGCCACGCAGTTGTTTACAACTCATCACGATGTGCGAACCGCCATAGGACTTGCGCAGTGTGATGGTGACTTTGGGCACCGTAGCTTCGCCGTAGGCGTAAAGCAGTTTGGCACCGTGCAGAATCACACCGTTGTATTCTTGTCCCGTACCCGGCAAGAATCCCGGCACGTCGACGAGGCTGACGATAGGAATGTTGAAGGCGTCGCAGAAGCGAACGAAACGAGCGGCCTTGCGCGAAGCGTTGCTGTCGAGCACACCGGCCAGGTATTTGGGCTGGTTGGCTACGATACCTACCGACTGTCCGTTGAAGCGGGCGAAACCGATGATGATGTTCTTGGCGTAATCGCGTTGGATTTCGAGGAACTCGCCATTGTCGATGATGGCACCAATTACCTCATACATGTCATAAGGACGGTTGGGGCTATCGGGGATAATCTCGTTGAGCGAGTCTTCGAGACGGTCGATGGGGTCGTTGCAGGGAACGAGGGGAGCCTCTTCGAGGTTGTTTTGAGGGATATAGCTGATGAGCTTGCGAATAATAGCCAGTGCCTCTTCGCCGTTTTCGGCAGCAAAGTGAGCTACACCCGATTTAACAGAGTGAACTTCGGCACCACCGAGGGCCTCTTGTGTTACATCCTCGCCCGTTACGGTTTTCACTACCTTCGGGCCGGTGAGGAACATGTAGGAGATACCTTTGGCCATGATCGTGAAGTCGGTCAAGGCAGGCGAATATACGGCACCACCGGCGCAGGGACCGAGGATAGCCGAAATCTGGGGAATCACACCCGAAGCCATGATGTTACGCTGGAAAATCTCGGCATAACCGGCCAGGGCGTTGATACCCTCCTGGATACGGGCACCACCCGAGTCGTTCAGACCGATACAGGGCGCACCCATCTTCATGGCCATATCCATGACCTTGCAGATTTTCAAGGCCATCGTCTCGGACAAAGAACCGCCGAATACGGTAAAGTCCTGAGCGAATACATAAACAAGGCGGCCTTCGATCGTACCGTAACCGGTTACGACGCCGTCGCCCAAAAACGATTTCTTCTCTTGACCGAAGTTGGTACATCTGTGTCGCACAAACATATCCAACTCTTCGAAGCTGCCTTCGTCGAGGAGTTGCGCAATACGTTCACGAGCCGTATATTTACCCTTCTCGTGTTGTTTATCGATGGCTTTTTGTCCACCACCCAGGCGAGCCTGAGCGCGCAGCTCAATCAGCTCCTGTACTTTTTCAAGTTGATTGCTCATATTTCTTATTTATTAGGGTCTTCACAAAGTTCGGTTAATACGCTGCAGGTCGATTTGGGGTGCAGGAAAGCGATGTTCAGCCCCTCGGCACCTTTGCGGGGAGCCTTGTCGATAAGGCGCACGCCCTTGGCTTCGACTTCGGCCAACGCATTGGCCACCCCGTCTTCGATAGCGAAAGCCAGGTGATGGATACCTTCGCCGCGTTTCTCTATGAACTTGGCTATTGTGCTGTCTTCGCTTGTGGGCTCCAGCAGCTCTATTTTTGTCTGTCCTACCTTGAAGAAGGCCGTCTTCACTTTCTGGTCGGGTACCTCTTCGATGGAATAACATTTGAGACCTAAAATGTTTTCGTAATAAGGAATAGCTTCTTCGAGACTTTTCACAGCGATTCCTAAGTGTTCAATGTGAGAAATGTTCATAATAATTAGTATTTAGTTAACTTATATTTTTTAGGCTACTGTTTTCACACCTATTATAAGATGGGCAAATTTACGTCATTTCGGTTTAATAACGAAATAAATCGGCGAAAATAAGCTGCCGGGCCATCAACCTTTTAGCCCCGCAGATGTTTTCTACACAGAGCCCCGCAGCCGCCTCCGGCCGATATGACAAATCGACAGCATTACTGACACGGGCGGCCGAAGTGCTTTTGGAAAAGACTGACAAAAGCAACATTTTCGAGAGCCTCGTTTTTTGGCATGGCATTTGAATATTATGGAGTGTCGCTCGCAAGGGCGGCGGACAAATTAACTCTATTGAATAACAAATAAAAAAGAATATAACTATGGGAAAGATTATTGGTATTGACTTAGGAACAACCAACTCGTGTGTAGCCGTAATGGAAGGCACCGAGCCGGTAGTAATCGCCAACAGTGAAGGTCGTCGCACGACTCCTTCGATTGTGGCATTCGTAGACGGTGGCGAACGTAAAGTGGGCGAGCCCGCCAAACGTCAGGCCATCACCAACCCGACGAGAACGGTATTCTCGATCAAACGATTCATGGGCGAATCGTACGACCAGGTAACCAACGAAATTACTCGTGTACCTTACAAGGTAGTCCGCAGCGACAACAACATGCCGCGTGTCGACATCGACGGTCGTCTCTACTCTCCGCAAGAGATTTCGGCCATGATTCTGCAAAAGATGAAAAAAACGGCCGAAGACTATCTGGGTCAAGAGGTAACCGATGCCGTCATCACGGTACCTGCCTACTTCAACGACTCGCAACGTCAGGCTACGAAAGAGGCCGGTGAGATTGCCGGGTTGAACGTACGCCGTATCGTCAACGAACCTACGGCTGCCGCTTTGGCCTACGGTCTCGACAAGGCCAACAAAGATATGAAGATCGCCGTATTCGACCTGGGTGGTGGTACGTTCGATATCTCTATCCTGGAGTTGGGCGACGGTGTATTCGAAGTAAAATCGACCAACGGTGATACTCACCTGGGTGGTGATGACTTCGACCACGTAATCATCGACTGGCTGGCCGACGAGTTCAAGAACGACGAAGGCGTAGACCTGCGTGAAGATCCTATGGCTCTGCAACGGTTGAAAGAGGCTGCCGAAAAGGCTAAAATCGAGTTGTCGAGCTCGACTTCGACCGAGATCAACTTGCCTTACATCATGCCTGTAAACGGTGTGCCCAAACACTTGGTTAAGACGTTGACCCGTGCTAAATTCGAGCAGTTGTGCGACCGCTTGATCCAGGCTACCATCGAGCCCTGCCGCAAGGCTCTGCAAGATGCCGGCTTGAGTGCATCGGATATCGACGAGGTAATCCTCGTAGGTGGTTCGACCCGTATTCCTGCCATCCAGGCTATCGTAGAGAAATTCTTCGGCAAGACTCCTTCGAAGGGTGTTAACCCCGATGAGGTAGTGGCCATAGGTGCCGCCATACAGGGTGCCGTATTGACCGGCGATGTAAAAGATGTATTGCTGCTCGATGTAACGCCTCTGTCGCTGGGTATCGAAACGCTGGGCGGCGTGATGACCAAACTGATCGACGCCAACACGACGATTCCTACCCGCAAGTCGGAAATCTTCTCGACCGCTGTCGATAACCAGCCTTCGGTAGAAATCCACGTACTGCAAGGTGAACGTCCTATGGCCAAAGACAACAAGACCATCGGCAAGTTCCACCTCGACGGAATCCCCGCTGCCATGCGTGGTGTGCCTCAAATCGAGGTTACATTCGATATCGATGCCAACGGTATCTTGAATGTATCGGCCAAAGATAAAGGCACGGGCAAAGAGCAAAGCATTCGTATCGAGGCTTCGAGCGGCTTGACCGACGCCGAAATCAAACGGATGAAGGACGAGGCTGCCGCCAACGCCGAAAACGATGCCAAGGAAAAAGAGCGTATCGACAAACTGAACCACGCCGATGCCCTCATCTTCCAGACCGAGAAACAGCTCAAAGAGATGGGCGACAAGATTCCGGCCGACAAGAGAAGCGCCATCGAATCGGCTCTGAACAAACTGAAAGAGGCTCACAAGGCTCAGGACATCGCCGGTATCGACTCGGCTTCGAGCGAACTCGAGAGTGTACTGCAAGCCGCTGCTCAAGACCTGTACAACGCTCAGGCTCAACAACAGGCCGGTGCTCAACAGGCTCAACCGGGTGCCAACGCTCAACAGGGCGACAACAACGGCAAGGATGTGACCGACGTTGACTTCGAAGAGGTCAAATAAACGAGTAAATCTCTAATCCTCTATACCCAGCGAGGCGTATCGCAAAACGCGATGCGCCTCGCTTTTTTATATGTCTACCCGAATACGAGAACGGATGGAGTGAATAAAGAAATTACTCTCTCAGACTCCTTCTTACGATTCTTATATTATACATATTTGAAACGATTTTAGAGAAAACCTTTTTATTACTAAACAAATACAACAGTTTGACGAAGCTAACTTATATGAATGGTATAATTTTCCCATATCTATAAGTTTTTTAATTTTTCTTTCACTTCTATCACTTCACTATAACTGATATCATCCTTATTGAGAATTGCGTATAGTTTATTAGCTAAAGAAACCTTTTCTGCATTATATGGATTTAAGAATCTCTTGGGATTAACCTTTTCTTTTAACTCTTTTATTTCATCTTTATCAATGAAATTGATACCAAGTTCCGATGAAGCCAATGATAAAATGCTCATCAGCGCATCTTTATCATCAGGACTGGTATCTAATAATCTCTTGTATATCAAATTTGCTCTTTCTACTTTATTTTTATCATAATTATCGATAAACTCTTTTGGATTACACAGTCTAACAAGGCGTTGATAAATTGTTTCTGATTTCTTTTTGTGTGATTTTATTTGCCGTATTGTAAACGGAGCAATTAATAGTAAAAATAAAAGAGACACTCCAACACACCACCAAAGTAAAAGCTGATTGCGATTAGCAGAAATAGCCCATTCTTGCTCTTTTATGCCAAATACCCGTTCCTGTGTAGCTGCAATATAAACACGATAATAGCCATTGTGCATCCATCCGTTTTCATATGGCATAACACGCTGAGCCTCATCGTAGCTTTTGTTCTTAGGTATATATATAGGTTTTCCTGCTGTCCACCCATTCCTCATGCTTTCTTCAATGGAAAAGAATTCATTTTCATTACTAAATTGATAGATTTTATTCCACAGTTCGTTAACGTTTCCTTGTCTAAATTTATTTGTATAACTAGATTTAGGATTAGTTGTATAAAAGTCATAAGCTTCACTAACAGCCTGTTCAACAGTATAGAAATTACCCCATTCTGTATTTTTTAATCCAACTTTATACGGAAAAATCGTATTGGTACGAATAAATTCCTCATTGAGGCCACCACAATACACGCGTATAATATTCCATCCCTCATCATTTTGATTAGGATAATCATCTCCCCAATTTAATTCATATAATAAAGCAATATCACCATAATCTTGATTCCATTCATCGATTATCCGCTCCTCAATTTCGGGGTCAATAGCTATTGACGTCTTATTTTTCTTTGGCCGTAAAGGTTTGGTCACTTTTTTATAATGACGTACAGGATAATCACAATATTTTGCATAAAAAAGACCATCCTCATTGTCGACAAAAGCATCTCCACTTGATTGTCCTTGAAACAAGGATTGTATATTTGTCCTTAATTCATATCGTAATCTAATTTTCTTTTGGTCAATATATTTATATACACCAAAAAAAATTACTATTATAGAAATAATCCACAGACAACAGAGAAGAATAATAATGTTTTTTCTTTTCATGATATTAAAAATTAGTCAAGTTTTGAATACAAAGATAGTGATAATGTTTTTGTAAATAGTCATATATAGAATCTATTTGATAACCCTACATAGTATCTTCTCTCCCTTTCGAGGCGCATCGCTGTTGCGATACGCCTCGCTTTTTTTATGGCCATACCATTCCTATATGAGATACAGGGAAACGGGGAGAGGGAGATCGGCACAGAAACCGGAAGCTACTCCCCTGCCCTCCCCCGATTCATCGCGTGTCACCCGGCATCAATCAGCTGGGGATAAAACGGACGAAGGCCGGTGCCTGAATGGCATCGGCCTTCGTCTGTTATAACGGTGTGCTGTATTACAGCAGGTATTGCGAACTGATGGATTTGTTTTCGTACACGCGGCGAATGGTGTCTGCAAAGAGGTCGGCGATGCTGATGATGTGCACCTTGTCGCACTGCTTGGTGTAGGGGATACTGTCGGTGAAAATCAACTCGGTCATCGACGAGTTCTGTACACGCTCGGTGGCGGGGTCGCTCATCACAGCGTGCGAAGCGATGGCACGAACCGAAAGGGCACCCTTGCTTATCATCAGATCGGCAGCCTTGGTGATGGTGCCGGCGGTGTCGACCATATCGTCGACGAGGATTACATTCTTGCCCTCTACATCGCCAATCACGGTCATGCTCTCCACTACGTTGGCTTTGGCGCGTTGCTTGTGGCAAAGTACCAGAGGCACACCCAGGTATTTGGCATAGGTGCTGGCACGCTTGGAACCGCCTACGTCGGGGGTAGCTACCACCATATCCTTGAGGTTCAGCGACTGGATATAGGGAATGAATACCGACGAAGCATAGAGGTGGTCAACGGGAACATCGAAGAAACCTTGAATCTGATCGGCGTGCAGGTCCATCGTAATGAGGCGGTTGATACCGGCCACGCTCAAGATGTCGGCCAGGAGTTTGGCGGCGATGGAAACACGGGGTTTGTCCTTGCGGTCCTGACGAGCCCAACCGAAGTAGGGAACAACGGCTACGATAGATTTTGCCGAAGCCCGCTTAGCGGCATCAATCATTAACAACAATTCCATCAGGTTGTCGGAATTGGGGAAGGTCGACTGCACCAGATATACCTGGCAGCCCCGAATCGACTCCTCGAAAGAGACGGCAAACTCACCATCGGCAAAATGCTGAATGTTCATTTGGCCTAATTCGCAACCCAGACTATTACAGATTTTCTCAGCGAGATACCTTGAATTGGTTCCCGAAAATACCTTGAAGGGAGGTGTTTGACTCATGATTTTTTGAATGTAAAAACAGAGATTATTATTTTGAGACAAAGGTACAATTTCTATTTCGAAATTTTCTTGTCCTTTTTCATTTTTTCTATATTTCGTTGGGAAAAATTTTTTAATTCCATCTTCCACACCACGGCACCATAAGCGGGCAGCGCGCAGTCGAAGGGGGTGTCGGGACTGATGGTTTTGGTCCCCTTCTCGCCGCTTATCAGCTCGGTGGCTTCGTACTGGCCGGCTACGATTTTCATCGTATCGAAGGCGTGCCCGGGCAGGTTGATGGCCACCTGGGCCGGGCGGGAGTCGAAGTTGACCGCCACCAGCAGCAGCTCGCGGCCATACTTGCGCAAGAAGGTGTAGTGACGGTGCGGATTGAAGCGGGGGTTCTCGCCATTGACATACATCAGGTCGAAGAACGAGCCCTGACTCACGGCCTTTTCGTGGCGGCCAATATTGAGAATCGTCTTGTAGAGGTTGCGCAGCCGCTTCTGCTGCGGAGTGAGTTTGGCTATCGAGCAGCGACCGCCGTCGTACCATTGCCGTACGGTGGGTACACTCCAGTAGTCGAAGATGGTGGTGCGGCCGTCGTGTCCGCTGAATCCCTCGGCGTCGTCGCCACGTTCGCCCAGCTCTTGCCCGAAGTAAATCATCATGGGGCCGGTGCTCATCAGGGTAGCCACCGCCAGCGCGGGGATGGCCTTGTCGGCATCGCCGGCAAAGAAGGGCGAGGCGAAACGCTGCTCGTCGTGATTCTCGAGGAAGTTGAGCATGTGCCCCCCTATCCCGTCGACAGCCTGCCAGCAGTAGGTGAGCTGTGCGGCCGACAC
This sequence comes from Barnesiella sp. An22, assembly GCF_002159975.1. Lineage (GTDB taxonomy): Bacteria > Bacteroidota > Bacteroidia > Bacteroidales > Barnesiellaceae > Barnesiella > Barnesiella merdigallinarum. Next base: position 54,593 of record NZ_NFJR01000003.1, read on the forward strand.
CTGGTGGCAGAGCACGCCCCGCAGCTTGTCGTAGAGGCCCACCTTGTCGTAGAGGTAGTCGAACTTGCCCTTCTCGAGGTAGAGCCGGTAGAGCCCCTGGTCGTAAATCTCGGCGATAAAGAGCACCTGGGGGTAGCTCTCCTTGACGCGCGAGATGGCCCAGCCCCAGAACTCGACGGGCACCATGTGGGCCATGTCGCAACGGAAGGCGTCGATGCCCTTGCCGCACCAGAAGAGGAGGATGTCGAGCATCTTGTGCCAGGTGTCGGGGATGGGGTCGAAGCAGAGGCGATGGCCGCCCATGTAGTCGACTCCGTAGTTGAGTTTCACGGTCTCGTACCAGTCGTTCTCGTTGGGGAAGGCTCCGAAACAGTCGTTGCCGGTAGCCTTGGCGGGGTATTCGAAATAGCGGTCGTCGCCCTCGCCGATGTAGAATTGCGGGGTAAAGGCCTGCCGGGGTATGTAGTAGAAGTTGTTCGAGGGCGAGAAGTGCATCTCCTTGTTGTCGTGCGCACCCAGATCCTCGACACCCTGCGGGGCGGCATCGGAGTGGTACTGACGGGCCACGTGGTTGGGCACGAAGTCGAGCACCACCTTCAGGCCGGCCTCATGGGTGCGGGCCACGAGGGCCTCGAACTCGTGCATGCGCTCGAGCGGATTCTCGGCCAGGTCGGGGTCTATGTCGTAATAGTCCTTGATGGCATAAGGCGAACCGGCTTCGCCCTTGACCACATATTTATTGTCGGGGCGGATGCCGTAGCGGGAGTAGTCGGTCTTGGTGGCATGTTCGATGACACCGGTATACCAAATGTAGTTGGCCCCCAGCTTCTTGATTTCGTTCAACACCTTGGGGGTAAAGTCGTTGAGCTTGCCCGAGCCGTTCTGTTCATAGGTACCGTTGGGCACACACGAGGCACAGCGGTTCGAAAAGAGGCGGGGAAGCACCTGGTAGATAATTATCTTCTCGTCGGTCATATTCGTATGATAATCTTTTTTATTTATTCAGTTCGTTGATACGCGAGGCCCGCTTGCCGGTAAAGAACTTGAGGGTCTGCTGATACCCCACGTTGGCAATATCGCGCAGGGCATGGATGTCGAACACGGCATAGCGCGCCGCCTCCTTCATGGCGATGAAGAGGTCGCACATCTTCATATCCTCGACCACATTGCTCTTGGACATGAAGCTGTAGGAGCGGGTGGCAATGTCGACAATCGACTGCTTGTAGCTCTTGTTGACCAGCGGGCTCACGTTGATGCCGATTACCGTGTCGCACTCGTTGCGTATGGGGAAGACGGGCAGGTTGCGCAGCACACCGCCGTCGACGTAGTGGGTGCCGTCGATGAGTACCGGCGGAAATATGATGGGGATACTGCACGAAGCGGTGACCCGCTCGGCAATCGAGCCCGAACGCCACACCACACAGGTGCCGTGGTCGAGGTCGGTGGCCGTGACCACTACCGGGATGGAAAGGTCTTCGATGCACTCGGTGCGCAGCGACTTCTGCAGAAAGTGTTTAAACCGGACTATCTTGAAGAAGCCGGCCCGGGGCAGTGTAATCTCGGCCAGGTCGTTGAACGAAAGGCCCGAGAAGAGGTCGAGAATTTCGTCGGGCGAATAGCCGTCGGCATAGAGCACGGCAATGACGGCTCCGGCACTGGTACCCGAAATGATGTCGGGACGGATACCCAACTCTTCCAACGCCTTCAACACGCCCACATGGGCAAACCCCTTGGCGCCACCGCCACTCAACGCGAGGCCCAAACGGTAGGGCCGGACCTCGACCGGAAGATTCGCTTTTGTTGCAGCCATTTTATTTCGCTCTGTTTTTCCCGCGAAGATACGACTTTTCGGGGAGCGAGCCAACAGGAGCGAGCCAACCATGGCATAATTATGCCTCCTGTTTCAAAAATATTTTGTTATCGATGCACGAATCGTTATCTTTGTTACACGAAAACCGACTTTGTCTGTATTTACAGGCTCTTTCAACGGAGTGTACCGGGCCGCAAAGAGTTGTTCGCGTGTTCGAAACCGGCACAACCAAACGTACAGTTTTTTGTCGTAACACTAAAAAAAGAGGATTAAGACATGGGAATCAGCGAAGATATCAAGCAGGCTTGCGAAGTGATGGAGCGCGGCGGCGTGATTTTGTACCCGACCGACACGATTTGGGGCATCGGTTGCGATGCGACCAATGCCGAAGCGGTGAAACGGGTGTATGAAATCAAGCAGCGGGCCGACAGCAAGGCCCTCATCGTGCTTACCGACAGCGAGCCGAAGGTGGAATATTATGTGAGCGAAGTGCCCGAGACGGCGTGGCAACTGCTCGACGTGGCGGTGAAACCGCTCACAATCATCTATCCGGGAGCCCGCAACCTGGCCCCCAACCTGCTGGCCGAGGATGGGAGCATTGCCATACGCATCACGCACGAGGCTTTCTCGAAGGAGTTGTGCCGCCGCTTCAGAAAGGCGATTGTGTCGACGTCGGCCAACATCAGCGGGCAGCCTTCGCCCCACAACTTCGCCGAGGTATCGGACGAGATTAAAGCGGCCGTCGACTACATCGTGGAGGCCCGCCGCGACGAGACGAAAGAGGCGGTGCCCTCGAGCATTATCAAACTCGAATCGGACGGTTCCATCAAGATTATACGCGAGTGATTAACGGCAGACGACAGACAAGACGCTATGTATTGGGCGACTACCTGGCCTCGAATGTGGCCTGGTTTCTGTTCAACATCGTGCGATTTCACTTCCCCGGCATCCAGGCCGGCGGGTCGCTGAAGGCGTATCTGCTCTCGTCGCGTGTGATCGAGGGGCAGATTATCTTCCCGCTGCTGATGATGGGGGTCTACTACCTGTCGGGCTACTACAACCAGCCGTTTTTCAAGTCGCGCATTCAGGAGCTGGTGCAGACCCTGGGGTCGGTGCTGGTGAATACGCTGCTTATCTTTTTCATCGCCCTCATCAACGACGTGCTGCGCCTCCGCATCGACAACTACGAACTGCTGTTGCTGCTGTACGGGCTGCAGTTTGTCTGCGTCTATGCCGTCAGAGCCACGATTACGGGTAACGCTACCGCCCTCATTCACCGGGGCAAGTGGCAGTTCAACACCTTTATTATCGGGTGCGGCAGCAAGGCGGTGAAGCAGATGCGCGAACTCGAAGAGCCGCGCCACTCGCTGGGCTACCGCATCGTGGGGTTCATCCGGGTGAACGACGAGACGGCCGACCCCGAAATTGCCGACCGTACCTACCCCATGGAAGAGTTGCCCCGCCTGTGCCGGGAGATGAAGATACAGGAGCTGATCGTGGCCCCCGAAGAGGACAATCTGGTGGAGCTGCACCGGCTCATCAACACGCTCTACCCCCTGAACCTGCCCATCAAGCTGGGCACCGACGAGTTCAACATCATCTCGTCGCGGGTAAGGCTGACCAATATCTACGGGGCACCCCTCATCGACATGAGCAACTGCGCCATCTCGGAGGGGGGGAAGAACATGAAGCGAATGTTCGACATCCTCGTTTCGGCCGTGGCTCTGGTGCTGCTCTCGCCACTGTTTGTGGTGCTGGCCATCCTCATCAAACGCGACTCGAGCGGGCCGGTATTCTACCAGCAAGAGCGCATCGGGTATCGGCACCGGCCTTTCAAGATTTATAAATTCCGCACGATGAAGTCGGATGCCGAGTCGGGCACTCCCCTGCTCTCGGAGGAGAACGACCGGCGCGTTACCCGCATCGGCCGGGTGTTGCGCAAATACCGGTTGGACGAGCTGCCCCAGTTCTGGAACGTGCTGAAGGGCGACATGTCGCTCGTGGGGCCGCGCCCCGAACGCGAATACTTCATCCGCCAGATTGTCGAGCGGGTACCCTACTACGTGCTGCTGCACCAGATACGCCCGGGCATCACTTCGTGGGGCATGGTGAAGTATGGCTACGCCCGCAACATCGACGAGATGATTGCCCGGCTGAAGTATGATATTCTTTATTTGGAAAATATGTCGCTGCTGGTCGACCTCAAAATCATTATCTACACCATACGGACAGTGGTCACCGGCAAAGGCATGTAACATGTAAAAGGAAACTTATATGATAGACGAAGAAGATATTGAAGTAGACGACACCCCGAAGGAGGGGAAACGGCACGACCTGATGTTGCGCCTGCTGTTGTGGCGCGAGAAGCACATCAACGAACACAACTTCGTGTTGTTCCTGAGTTTTGTAATCGGTATCTGCACGGCCGCCGCCGCGCTGATTCTGAAATTTCTCATCCACTTTATCCAGAACCTGCTCACCTCGCACTTCAACGCCGACAGCGCCAACTACCTCTACCTCATCTACCCGATTATCGGTATCCTGCTGGCGGGGCTCTATGTGCGCTATATCGTCAAGGACGACATCAGCCACGGTGTCACCCGCATCCTCTATGCCATCTCGCAGAAGAAAAGCCGGCTGAAACCGCACAACATGTACACCTCGGTGATTGCCAGTTCGATTACCATCGGGTTCGGCGGTTCGGTAGGAGCCGAGGCCCCTATCGTATACACCGGCGCGGCCATCGGGTCGAACATCGGGCGCCTCTTCCGCCTGGACCAGCGGCTGCTCATGCTGCTGGTAGGCTGCGGCTCGGCTGCTGCCATTGCCGGCATATTCAAGGCCCCTATTGCCGGTATCCTGTTTACCCTCGAGGTGCTGATGATCGACATGACCACCACCTCGGTGCTGCCGCTGCTCATCTCGTCGATTACGGCGGTGACGGTGTCGTACATCTTCACGGGCTACAGTGCCGAGTTCAGTTTCGTGCAGACCGAGACTTTCGAGGCGGCCCGTATCCCCTACGTGATTCTGCTGGGCGTCTTCTGCGGATTCGTCTCGCTCTACTTTACCCGCGTGATGACCCGCATGGAGGACATCTTCCGCAAGATAGGCACGCCGTGGAAAAAGTTTTTCTTCGGGTCGGCCATCCTCAGTCTCTCCATCTTCCTGCTGCCACCGCTCTACGGCGAGGGCTACGGAGCCATCACCAGCCTGCTGAACGACAACCTGAAGCAACTGGCCGAGGGTAGCTTCTTCTATACCGAAAACGACAACATGTGGGTGATGATGCTCTTCCTCGCCCTCATCATTCTGGTGAAGGTACTGGCCACCAGTGCCACCAACGGCGGAGGCGGTGTGGGTGGTACATTCGCCCCCAGCCTGTACGTGGGCTGCTTCGCGGGCTTCTTCTTTGCCTATGTGCTCAACCACACGGGCATTCTGCCCATGGAGCTGTCGGACAAGAACTTTGCCCTGATGGGTATGGCCGGGGTCATGTCGGCCGTCATGCACGCGCCTCTCATGGCCATCTTCCTTACTACCGAGCTGACCGGTGGCTACGACCTGTTCCTGCCGCTGATGATTACCTCGACCGTGGCCTATGCCACCATCCGCATATTCGAACCTCACAGCATCTACACCATGCGTCTGGCCAAGAAGGGCGAGCTGCTCACCCACCACAAGGACAAGGCGGTGCTCACCCTGCTGAAGATGGACAGCGTAATCGAAACCGACTTCATAGAGGTTCACCCCGAGATGACTCTCGGCGACATGGTCAAAGTGATTTCGCAATCGCACCGCAACATATTCCCGGTTACCGACCAGGATGGCACGCTGCTGGGTATCGTCATACTCGACGACATCCGCAACATCATGTTCCGCCCCGAACTCTACAAGCGCTTCTATGTGCGCAAGTTCATGACCATGCCACCGGCCAAAATCGAGGTGGGCAGCAGCATGGACAGCGTGATGAAGACCTTCGACCAGACCAACGCCTGGAACCTGCCGGTCGTCGAGAACGGGAAGTATGTAGGATTCGTGTCGAAATCGAAGATTTTCAACTCGTACCGCCGTGTGCTGGTACACTTCTCACAAGACTAAACGAATATGGAAAAGAAAGATTTACGCATCGTCTATATGGGCACTCCCGATTTTGCCGTGGAGAGCCTGCGCCGCCTCGTCGAAGGGGGTTACAACGTGGTAGCCGTCATCACCATGCCCGACAAACCGGCCGGGCGCGGACACAAGATTCAGTTTTCGCCGGTCAAGGAGTATGCCCTCTCCCAAGGGTTACCGGTGCTGCAGCCCGAACGGCTGAAGGACGAGGCCTTTGTCGAGCAACTGCGCAGCCTGCATGCCGACCTGCAGATTGTCGTGGCCTTCCGCATGCTGCCCGAGGTGGTGTGGAACATGCCGCCGATGGGCACCTTCAACCTGCACGCCTCGCTGCTGCCGCAATATCGGGGTGCCGCCCCGTTGAACTGGGCCATCATCAACGGCGACACCGAGACGGGCATCACCACCTTCTTCCTGAAACACGAAATCGATACGGGCGAAATCATACAACAGAGACGCATCCCTATCCTGCCCGAGGATAACGTGGGTACCATACACGACAAACTGATGGTGCTGGGTGCCGACATGGTGGTCGAAACGGTCGACGCCATCCTGGCCGGGACGGTGAAACCCATTGAGCAGGAGTCAATCCAGACCGACGAGCCACTGCGTCCCGCCCCCAAGATTTTCAAGGATACCTGCCATATCGACTGGTCGAAACCGTGTATCCAAATTCATAACCTGGTGCGGGGTCTGTCGCCCTACCCGGCCGCCTGGTGCGAATGGGTATCGTCCGACGGCAACCGGGTGAGCGTGAAGATATTCCGAACCACCCCCGTACCGGCCGCTCACCACTTCGAGCCGGGCAGCATACACACCGACGGCAAGAGCCGTATCGACGTGGCCTGCGCCGACGGTTATGTGCGCATCGAGGAGCTGCAGCTTGCCGGCAAGAAGCGTATGGCTGCCGCCGACCTGTTGCGGGGATTCCACCTCGACGACACGTTCAGATGCGAATAGAAATCTCTCCGGGATTCAACGCCTGTGCAGAGGGACGGACCGCAGGGCATGCCCGATGACGGTGGCCACCTTGTGCACCGGTATCGCCTTGGAGGCGATGATGAGCAACACCGCTACCAGAATCATAAAGATACCTATACCCAACCGCAGCGTAAAGGCTTCGCCGAAGACAGTTACCCCCACGACTACGGCCGTGAGGGGTTCGAGTGCGCCCATGATGGCCGTGGGTGTAGAGCCTATGGCGTGGACGGCCTGCGTCATGGTGACCAGCGAAATGACCGTGGGCACCAAAGCCAGCATGATGGAGAAGAACCACATGCGCGGCGTGGTGAGCGGCTGCAGCGGCGTGTGACTGCCGAGCGAGGCTTGCAAGGCGATGGCCACCATGCAGACGAGCAGGACATAGAAGGTGAGTTTGATCGACGACATGACGATGGATGAGCGGTTGACCACCACCATATAGAGGGCATAGGTGAGGGCCGAAACCAATACCAGCACCACCCCCGTGGTGTTGAGCCCCACACTGCTGCCGCCCCGATAGAGCAGCGCGATACCCGAGAGGGCCAACAGTATGGAGAAGACAGAGACTCCCGACAGATGCTCCTTGAAAAAGAGGGCCATGATTACAGCCACCATGATGGGATAGACGAAGAGAATGGTGGCGGCAATGCCGGCATCGAGGTAGTGGAAACTGGTGTAGAAGGTGAGCGACGATACGGCAAAGAGGATGCCCAGCGTAGCGAGGGTCTTCAGCTCCTTGCGCGACAGCCTGAACGACTGATGCTGCACCCACATGATGCCGGCGAGAATAATCACCGCAAACAGAAACCGATAGAAAAGTACCGAACTGGAATTCAAACCCTCGCGGTAGAGGTAGAGGGCTCCCAGCGGATTGGTGCCGTAGCTTACTGCCGAAACGATACCGAGTATCGTGCCTTTGACTTTTGTACTCATTTGCTATCCCTTTTTCGGGGTGCAAAGATACACACGACATTGGTCTCGAAGGATAGGTTTCCGGCTGTTTTTTTCGGAGGAGTTGTCAGAAGGCGTTCTTCTCGCCCTTGAAGGCATTGACTACGGTGAGGAAAATAATCTTGATGTCGAGCCAGAAATTCCAATGCTCGATATACCACACGTCGTACTCGACCCGACGCTCCATCTGCCACAGTTCGCGGGTCTCGCCCCGGTAGCCGTTCACCTGCGCCCAGCCGGTGATGCCCGGCTTGATGAGGTGTCGCAGCATGTACTTGTCGATAATCTTGGAGTAGTCGTGGGTGTGCTTGACCATGTGGGGACGTGGCCCGACAACCGACATATCGCCCAGGAATACGTTGATAAACTGGGGCAGCTCGTCGAGGCTCGTCTTTCGCAGGAACTCGCCCACCCGCGTCTTGCGGGGGTCGTGACGCGTAGCCTGCAACTCGTCGCTGGCGGCATTGACCCGCATGGTGCGGAACTTGTAGCAGTTGAACTCTTTTCCCCGGAAACCGGTGCGCTTCTGCTTGAAGAATACGGGGCCCGGCGACGAGAGCTTGACGGCTATGGCGATGGGGATGAAAATCACGGGCGAACATACCAGCACGACTGAGGAGAAGACCAGGTCGAAGGCCCGCTTCAGCATGCGGGAGTAGATGTTTTGCAACGGCTCGGGATGGAGCGAGAGTACCGGCACGTTGCCGACCAGCTGGAACTCGAGCTGCCGGTGGATGTAGCGCCCTACGTCGGGCACCATGAAGAACGAGATGTTGTGCGACTCGGCAAACTTGAGCAGACGGGTAATCTTCTCCTCCTGCCGCATGGGCAGGGCGCAGTAGATTTCGTCGACGTTGTTGGCCGTAGCAAAGGCCTCGACGGCCGAGCAGTCGCCCTGGAAGTTGGGCAACGACTTTTTCAAGGCAAGGTTGTCGTCGAAGAATCCCATAAACTTGTAGCCGTAACCGGCATCGGAACGCAACTCGTCGAGCAGCTTCGTACCCATGGCACCGGCCCCTACAATAACTACCCGCTTGAAGTTGTAGCCTTTGCGGCGGAAGTATTTGAGCAGCTTGCGCGAACCTACCCACCAGACGGCCAGCAATACCGAGAGGAGCAGGTAGAACTTCAGCAGCACCAGCGAGCTGATGTCGTCGATTTGCAGGAAGAATATCAACAACAAAAATGCCGCCAGATGGCTCAACACCGACTGCGACACTTTAATCAACACTCTGTCTACATGGAGGATACGCAACTCGTGCACCTTGCCGAAGAAGAGGAAAACAGGGAAATACGAAAGATTGAGCAGGAGCCAGATAATCTTCTCGGCAATGCCCCCTTCGAAGCCCCCACCCCACAGGCACACGGCAGCATAGGCGATGTTCAAACAAAAGAAATCTCCGATGATAATCAGCGACTTTATCATATGTCCATACCGACCTCGTGCCATTGTTTCTCTCTTGTTCCGATCTATTTTTATTCGACAAACCTGCGCTCCCCACCCGGTTTGGGTACCGCGGGGGAAATAACAGGGCAACCCGGTTTGGAAGGGTCGCCCTGCGTTGGCATCTTATTTACTACAAATTCTTATCTATAAGTTGCACCTTCTGCTCGATAAGCTGCATCTCTTCGCGGATTTTCTGCATCTTCCGCTCCATCTCCTTCAAGAGGCCGCTCGACTTCTTCGACGAGATGTTCAAGAAGCCGATGTTGTTTTCGTAGGTTTGCAGCTCGGCTTTCTTCTGGTCGTACATGCGCAACAGTTTTTCGCGCTCGCGATAGAGCTTGTCGTGGTTGCCGTCGGCCATTTGCTGAACCGAGGCCGAGAAGTTGCTCAGGCGGTTGCGAGTCTCGGTCATGTTGAGGCGGGCAAAGAGGATGTCGAGTTGAGCCTGATACTCTTTATAGATCTTGTCTTTCTCCTTGAAGGGTACATAGCCGATGGTGCTCCACTGGGCCATCAGTTCGCGCACGGTCTTTTCGGCTTCGGCCGGGTCGACCGACTCGTCGATGGCCTTGAGGCGGGCAATGATGTCGCGCTTCTTCTCGAGATTCTCCTGCTCGGTTTGACGAGTAGAAGCCAGCTGGCTGTTCTTCTGAGCAAAGAAGTAGTCGCAAGCGGTTACGAAGCGTTTCCAAATGGCGTCGGAGTGTTTCTTGGCTACGGGGCCAATGGTCTTCCACTCTTTCTGCAGAGCTACGAATACGTCGGTCGTCGCCTTCCAGTCGGTGCTGTCCTTGAGAGCCTCGGCCTTTTCGCACAAGGCTTTCTTCTTCTCGAGGTTGGCGGCCATCTTCTCTTTTACCGTCTTGAAATACTCGGCCTTGCGGGCAAAGAATTCGTCGCAGGTCTTGCGGAAGCGCTCGAACAGCAGGTTGTTCATCTTGCGCGAAGCGAATCCCAGGGTTTTCCAGCGGCTTTGCAGGTCGAGCACATGCTTGGTGGCCTCGTCCCACTGGGCAAACGAGTTGAGGGCATTCATGTCGATGGCCTCAATTTCTTCGCACAGCGCCGTCTTGGCCTCTTCGTTCTTGCGCTCAACCTCTTTGCGCGCCTCGAAGAAATTTTGATACCGCTTGTTTACCTCGGTCGAAGCATCCTTGAAGCGATTCCACAACTCCTCGCGCAGCTCCTTGGCCACGGGACCGATGCCCCGCCACTCGTCGTGAAGCAGCTGCAACTGCTTGAAGGCAGCCACCACGTCGTCGTTGGTGAGCAAGGCCTCGGCAGCCTCGCAAAGGGCTGTTTTCTGCTCGAGGTTCTTCTTGAAGTCGTAGTCGCGCAACTCCTTGTTGATTTTCAACAGGTCATAGAAGTTTTCGACACAAGTCTGGAAACTCTTCCACAAGCCCGATACCGCAGCCGAGGGGAGGTCGCAAGGTTCTTTGAAAGCCTGCTGCAACTCCTGGAAGCGGGTGTATTGCTTGTTTATGTTGTCCGAATCGGCGGTAATAGATTTCATCTCTTCCAAAATCTGCTGCTTGCGGGCCAGATTCTCCTCGCGTTGTTTCTCGAGCGAGGCGGTATATGCGGCCTTTTTCTCGCGGAATACAGCCAACAGCGATTTGAGCGTCTCTTCCTGCTCGTCGGGTGTGGGGACGAACTCCGACTCGGGGTTACCGGCAGCGACGAAAGCATTGCGAGCCTCTTCTATTTCGATTTTTTTCTGTTTATAATAGGCTTGTTTCAATTCATCGACCTCTTCCTTCACCTCTTCAACCGGGCCCTCAATCAACTTTCGCAACTCGTCGATAATCTCTTCTCTCGAAAGTTTCGGAGCCGGCTGTGCCGAATTTTGTTCCTCCTCGGCGGGAGTCATAGTTTGACCTGCATGGAGTTCTTCTGCATTCATATCAGGTTTTTCAAGCTCTGTTGTCATAGTATATTCAGTTTTATGAAAGATAAAATCTTTATTCTCTATACAAATTAAAAAAATTTTTTTGTCATTTCATACAAAAAAGTCATATAATTTTCACGAATCAATCCTCTTTTTCGGGAAGTGGCGCCTCTTTCCCGACAGGAAGGGCCTCACGACGGAGTATTTCGATGCAGCCGAAACCCAGGTTCACCTTCTCGCCGATGCCGGTCTCGTACATGATTTGATGCAACAGAGGGTCCATCGACACCCTGAATTTGTACATGTAGCCGATAACCTTCGACTCGTCGGGGGTAAATCGCATCATAAAGATGCCTTTACGCTTGGGCTCGGATAGAAGAGTCCACGAAAAATCGGTATTCCCCTCGAAGGGGTGACCGAATATTCTTTCGTACTTGGACAGAATCGAATGGTAGAAACAGTCGGCATACGAGGGATGGTCGGGCCCGATGTACTCCATGCTGCGGTTGGAACGAGCCACCATGAAGACAATGGGAGAGAGGGCCAGATACTCCGACACGGGGCCGAACTCGGGCGCAGGACAGTCGATAATCTCCTCGACCGCGAGCTCTACCCGGCTGCGGCGATCGCCCAGCACAAAGGTGGTATCTGCAAAAAGCATCTCGACAAACTCGCGTGTCCCCCGTACGGGCAGAAACGAAATCCACATCTGTACCTTCTTGACCAGAATGTGCAGCCTATCGTTCTCGACCCGGATGCGCGGAATGTAGAGGTTGGAAAACGAAAAGAGCCGGTTGCGACAATCGTCGACCGGGGCAAACCCGTTGCTGGAAAGCCAGTGCAAGTAGGCATCGAAATTTTCACGAATGCGCCGATACACGGCTGCCGACAACTCGTACTGATAGCTTACCGGCAAAATGTTGCCAAAACTTTCGGACTTAACCGCCAAGACTAATTTGAATCGCATAATAACTACTCTATATCATTTATCAAAGGTGCACCGGAGGGTATCGACTTATACCACAAAGTCGAACTGTTTTCCGGCACAAACAAATCTCTTGCAACTCGCTGTAAATCGTGTGGAGTAAGACGCTTGTAACGGTCGACTTCACAATCGATATTTTCGGCTCCGCCCAACAATTCGTAATAGGCCAGGTTGGTAGCCTTGTTCAAATAGTGCAAATTGGAAAACAGGTCGTTCGACTCGAAACGATTGACCACCTTGTCGAGCTCACGCTGGTCGACAGGCGTGTCGCAAATGCGGCGCAACTCGGCGTCGATGGCTGCCTCGCCCTGCTCGAGCGAGACGCCCGGCGAGAGTTTGCCCTTCACCAGGAAGAGCCCCGGCTCGATATCGCCGGTTACCGAGGCGTCGAGCTCGGTGAAGAGTTTTTCGTCCATGACCAACCGACGGTAGAGCCGCGACGAACGGCCCGAGGAGAGCACATCGGAAAGGGCATCGCAAGCCTGATAATCGGGGTGCCGACGGGCCACCATGTGATAGGCCTTGAAGATGGCATCGAGCGGCACATCGCGCTCGACCGTCTGACGACGGGGCTGGGTCTGCACCGGCTCCTGCGGCAGATGGCGCGGAGCAATCTGTCGGCTGGGTATGGGGGCAAACCACTTTTCGCACAACTCGACAGCACGCTCGAAAGGCAGACTGCCCGAGATGCACAGGATGGCATTGTTGGGGGCATAGTGGGCAAAGAAGAACTGCTTCACCTCGTCGAGCGTAGCCTCGGCTATGTGCGAGACCTCACGGCCGATGACAGGCCACCGATAGGGGTGCACCCGATAGGCCATGGGTCTGAGCAGCAGGTACGAGTCGCCATAGGGTTGATTCAGATTCCGCTGCTTGAACTCCTCGATGACCACCTGTTTCTGCACGGCCAGCGACTCGGGCGAAAAGGCGAGGCTGAGCATGCGGTCGGACTCCAGCCAGAAGGCGGTCTCGATATTGTGTGTGGGAGCAACCGTGTAGTAATTGGTCACATCGTTGCTGGTCCAGGCATTGTTCTCACCCCCGGCCTTTTGCAGCGGAGTATCGAAATCGGGGATATGCACCGACCCACCGAACATGAGGTGCTCGAACAGATGGGCAAATCCGGTGCGCGAGGGCGACTCGTCTTTCGACCCTACATCGTACAGCAGATTCAACGCCGTCATGCGCGTAGAGGCGTCGTAGTGGTGTATGATGCGCAAACCATTGGACAATATGTGACGACGAAACGGTATCACGCTCTTACTCCTCGATTTTCATTTTTATGATTTTGACATCGGCCACAGGGCGATCGGCGGCACCGGTCTCGACCTGCTGTATCTTGTTGACCACGTCCATTCCCTCGATTACCTCGCCGAATACGGTATACTCACCATCGAGATGGGGCGTACCGCCCACCGTGGTATAGGCCTCGCGCTGTGCCTGAGTAAAGGTGCGCTTACCCTCACGCTTGATCTGCTCCTGCATCTGGGCTACAAGCGTATCTTGCAAAGCCTGCAACCCCTGCATGTCGCGAGCCTTGCGCATTTTGATAATCTCCTCGCGATGGTTGGCGGCCAAAGCCTGGAATACCGACTGTTGCTGTTGCATCTGCATCTGACGCTCCATCTGGTCGAGTTGCTGCGGGTTGTACACTTTGCCGGTAACGATATAAAACTGCGAGCCCGACGATGCCTTTTCGGGATTCACCTGGTCGCCCTGTCGGGCCGCAGCCAATGCCCCGCGTTTGTGGAAATACTTGGGGTAGACAAACTCGGCCGGGAGGGTATAACCCGGGTCGCCCATGCCCAGCATCTTGCCGGCGGGGGCATTTCGGGAGGTACCGTCGCCTCCCTGTATCATAAACTCGTTGATTACACGATGAAACAGTGTTCCGTCGTAATATCCCTCCTTGACCAGCTTCACGAAGTTGTCGCGATGCGCGGGGGTATCGTCGTACAGTTTCACCTTAATGTCTCCCATTGTAGTCTCCATAAGGACAACTGTCTCCTTATGGCCGTTTGAGGCACAACTCATGTTGAATATTATTAGCGATAAAAAAATAAAACAAATACTCTTATTCATATAACTCCTGTTTAGCCGCGTCGGTGCGAATCATGAAAGTATGCAAATAAAAAAAACATCGGCCGTATGGACCGGGCCGAGCGACTTCTATTACCCGTACTTCATTTACAAAGGTACAAAATTAAATGATTTCTTAACATAGGAAAATAGAAATTTATATTTATCAAAAAAGACGCCCCGGATTCAGTTGTACCGAGGCGCCTTTCATTTGCTTATTTTCAGAGAGTTATCTTATCAGCACTTTTATCGTAGCGGGACCTTTATCGGTGGTAAAATATACCAGATAGAGTCCGGCATCGACCGGGATACAGATGTTTTGCTCGATTTCGGGAATCGAGGCGACCATCTGGCCGGCCGCATTATAGACCGTTGCCGACACCTTCTCGCCCGACATCGGCTCGACCCAGATGGCCCGGTCGCGGCCGTAAACCTTCGCGGCAGGGAGAGCAGCAGACTCTACCCCACTGTACTGGGTGGTGAAGAGATACTCGACCGTTTGCGACTCGCCCGACTCGTAGACCGCCTTGACACCGGCCGTGTAGGTGCCGTCGGGGAGCGACTCGAAGGTGTAGAAGTTGTCGGTTATTGCCGTGGCCTTCGTCTCGCCGTTGAGATAGACGTTGTAGGTAGCCTCGCCCACTTCGGGGGCAGGAGCGTCGACCGCAGGACCTACGTAGAAGTTGTCGACCTTGAGCATCCAACCGTCGTAAGAGACGTAATTGACGGCCAGGTAGACTTCACGATTGACAAAGTCGGGCAGGTCGACCGTCACCTCGTACCAGCCACCCTCCTCGAATGTACACTTATACAGCTCGACAAACGACGAGGGGTCGGTCGACGACTCGGAGGCCAGTACCCGAATCGACTCGGGTATGCCGGTAATCTCGCCCGGATTGCCGTAGACGTGTGCATAGAAGCGCAGCACATACCCTTCGTTGATCTTCTGCTTGGGAGCGATAAGCCAGTCGTCGGAGGCGGCCTGCTGGGCTCCGAAGAACATCACATACTTCTTGCCCCACATCGTGTTGAGGTAGCCGTCGACATCGCACGGAGGTGTCGTGGCTTCGGGATTGAAGATAAAGACAGGCGACTCGCCGGCATCGAATCCCGGGAAGGTGACATTCTGCCCGTTGACCGAGAGCAGATAGTGCTGCAGGCGGTCCTGGTCGTAGGTAACCCAGTCGCCGAAACGGGTGGCAAAGTCGTCGTACTCTTCGAAGCTATCGCTCCAGCCCAAATCCTGATTCCAACGGAAGAGGGCGTCGGTCGTATGGCTGTCTTCACGGTAGGTAAAATCGACCGAAAGGTTGTAGGGTTCGGTAATCTTCTCGACCAGCGAGAGGTCGATGGTCATGTCCCGATCGATATTGACAAAGGTATCGAGCGGCATGTAGCGGTCGTCGTTGATGCCGATTACATACTCGCCCTTCTGCAGCGAGGCAAAGTGCGATAGGCCCGACCGTATGGTGTCGGTCACCTGGTAGCTGCCCGAGAGATAGCTCACGGCAATTCCATCGGCCGACCCTCCGTTGACGGTCACCTGTACCTTGACATCGGCATAGGCCGAGGCTGCCGGAACTTCGATTTGGGTAGTAGCCACCGACGACTCGGAAACCCGGTAGACCGACTTCACACCCAAGGTGTGAACGCCGGCCTCCAGATTATCGAAGAAGAAGGAATTGGTCTGCACCGAACCTACCTCGCGATTGTCGAGATAGACGGTGTAACTTTGCGGGTCGTCGCCAGCCGCTATATTGCGATGACGAATTGCCCGCGGCAACCGCGCCTTTACCTGCGAGGGGTTCAGCTTGGCCGACCCTACGAAAAAGTCGTCGACCATCAACATCCACCCCGCCTGGGTAATATACTGAATGGCTATATAGACATCTCGACCTTCGTATTTCGAGAGGTCATACTCGATTGTACTCCATGCGCTCCACTCTACCGACTCGTAGTTGCCTTGCGTCAACGGGATGAAATCGCTCTCGGCGGTTCCGGTCGTCGAAATCCACACCTTGAAACGCTCGACAGGTGCATCGGCAGCCTTGGCCTTGAAACGCACGACGTTGTTCACTCCCACATGTATCTGGGGCGTGATGGCCCAGTCGTTATTGGTGGTACCGCTGGCCGTGCGGATAAAACCCATGTACTTCTTGCCGCTGTACGACCGCAGTTGCGGTGCGTAGAACCACCACGAGACGGGATAGACATCGCTGCCGTCGGAGGTTACCGAGACATAGGCTTCGTCGGGAGCCACAATCGTGGCATACTGCTTCAGCCCACTGTTGGGATAACCGCCCTGCATGAGTACGGCGGCCGACTCCTGGTCCTTGTCGATACCGGTCCACGGCGTAAGGTCGAGAGTAAACGAGGGGTAGTCTTCAAAATCGTCGAAGAAGTAGTCGGTCTCTTCGTTCCACACCAGCGAGGCATCGTTGGTGCCCGTCTTGGGGTCGTGCGCCAGTACCGCCTGCAGGTTGTAGGGGGTTCGCACCGGCTCTTCCATCACAATCTTGAGCACCGTATCGCTCTGTATGTCGAGCTCGGCATTGTCGTAGGTCTTCAATCCCTCTTTCTCGATAACCAGCCGGTGAATGCCCGGATATATACTTTTCTCGGTATAGACTCCGTTAGCTCCCAATACCCGGTTATAGACCAAACCCGACTCGGTTCGCTCCAGATAAAAGGGGGTTCCGCTCATGTCTTCGCCCGTAACGGAGGTGACCTGCAAGGTGAGCGAAACAGTCTGCTGAGCCATCGCCGCCAGGCCCCAGCCGGCGAGGGTCATTACCAGAGCTAAAATTTTTTTCTTCATTGCTTTTCTATAAAAATTTGGTATTTACGTATCGTTGTCGTGTGCTGTTCGCAAAAGGAACAAAGAGGGCTCCATCGACCAGGAGCCCTCCGGGTATATTCTCCCCCACCCTGCGGGGGTAGACTTTAGCGCTTCATCACCCGTGTCGTAACGACGGTGTCGCCCTGAGTGAGAGTTACGAGATATATGCCAGCAGCCAGGTCGTGCATCGAGAGCGACTCGACATCGGCCGCCTCGCGCACACAGTTGCCAGTCAGGTCGTAGACCCGCACGTGAGCCACACCACCGCTCCAATAGAGGTAATCGGTCGTGGGGTTGGGATAGATGGCCAGACGGGGTTGCGACAGTTCGTCGACGGCCAGGGTGGGCATACCGGCCAGGTCGCCCACATAGATTTCGTCGAGTGAACCGCCCGCAGACGAACCGGCATTCTCGGTGGCGACAAAACGCCAGCGCAGATTCACACTCTTGCCGGCATAGGGAGCCAGCGATACATATTTGTGACGCCACCGGGTGCGGTCCTGGGTATAGGCCAACGTAGTCCAGTTGTCGGCATCGACGGCCCGAATCTCGAAATAGAGGGTACCCTCGGTATCGTCGACCTCGTCGAGCGGCAATTCGGTAACGGCTTCATTTTCATATCCTGTCTCCAACCGGTTGCACAAAGCTCCACCCCAGGCAAAAGAGGCCACCATGTCGCCCGTTGCAGGGAGGACAATGACCGGCGTGGTGAGCGTAGACTCCTCGCCGGCATAGTTGTGCCATACCGAGGCCGAATATTCTCCGGCATATGGGCCGATATTGTTCGATTTCCACTGCTGTATGCCATCGCCCTGATGATTGGCGGCCCAACCCATGGGCGGCACGGCACCCGTCTCGAATCCTTGGGTGTAGGGGAAGTCGCGAATCGACTGGTCGGCCATGGTGGTAAACGACCAGGTGGCAACCTCGTTGCACTTACCTACGGCATTGTAAGGTACAACTTTCCAATAATAGGTCGTGGCAGGTGTGAGCATGGGAATCGTATAGGATACCGAAGCGTTTCCATCGAGCAGAATGCCATCGAGCAGCGAAGTGGGATTGTTTTCATCGGTTCCTACCGAGAGTTCATACCCCTCGGCAAAAAGGGAGGGCTCCCACGAAAGGGTGAGCCGTGCGTAGTCGACATCGGTAGCTCCGTTGGCAGGAGTGGGCGTAGTGATAGCCAGGGGAAGGTCGCCCACGCCATAGAGTTTGGGCAATACCACATTGTCGAAATAGATGTCGGTCACCACCATGTTGTCGAGGCCGCCGTCGCCGATTTCGAACTCGTAGGTCCAGCGCAGATAGACATCGTCGCTCACTACGAAGTTGCCGTCCCGGTCTTTGATTTCAATCTCTTTTTGTACCCACTCGTTGTAGCGGCTGTCGTCGAGCGAACACCACAACTCGGTCCAATCGGTGTCGGAACCCTTCTTGTAATAGCAAATGAAGTAGGTGGTGGGAAGGAACGAGTCGTCGATATACTCCTCGCCGGTGGTTTCGATGTAATCGAATTTCACCTTACCGTTCCCGGCCGAGAGGTCGAGACGGGGCGAAACGATGTCGCAGGTAGTCATGCCGCCCACGGTTACCGACTTCACACCCGAGGTAGCTATGCCCTCGATCGTGCGCCAGCCTTCGTTGCGCGACCAACCGGCCGGCGGGAAGATGTCGCCCTCGAAACTCTCGAGCGTATACCCCTCTTCGAGCATCACTTTGGTTCCCGAGAGGTTGACCGAAAGGGTTCCGCCATTGGTGTGAATCTTCATTACCGTGCTGCGGGCCCCTTCGACCGTGGGGTTGTAGTTGATGCGATACTCAACCTCTTCGCCCCGCTTCAGCGACACCGTGGCGGGATCGAGCGTGGTAGAGAAGTCGGTACCCTCGAGGCCTTCGATACCGGTGATGGTCAAGACACCGTACCCGATGTTGCGAAGCGTCATGGGCTCGGACTGAGCCAGATAACCGATGTAGGAGTTGGAGAAGGCATACGACGTAGAGCCTTCGACCTCGGGAAGCTGCTCAATCTTCTGATTCCCCACCTTCACATCGTCGACAGCCAGCGTGGCAGCGGTGTAGTTCTTGTACAACACCGACTGAAAATAGAAGGCAATCGACACGTTTTTACCCTCATAAGCCTTCAGACTTATGTTGGGAGTCAGTTTCTGCCAGTTAGCCACACTGCCGGTAGCCGTTCTATCCCACGGCCAGGGCAGACCCGAGTTTTCTATATCTTCCTGTGAAGCCACATCCCAAAGGTCGTTCCAGGAGGCTCCGTTGTCGGTCGATACCTTGATAACGAAACGACCGTATGTTTTTTCAGACGGGAGAAAAGCCGAGGCATTGCACCAGAAGACAAACGACAGTGTAGCATCTTGAGCTATATTTACAACCGGAGTAATGAGCCACTCCTCCTTCGAGATACCGGCTGCACCTTCGGAATAATTGCTTACTACCTCGGCACAACCCGACCCGGCGATGGGCGACCCCGTGATTTCGTTCCAATTCAAATCCCAATGTGCAAAGGCCATCGCCTCGAGGTTATCCGGCAGTTCGGTACCTGTGACAGTCCACCCTTGCGGCGGGAAATTCTGACTCTCGAAATTCTCGTTCAACACAAGATTTTCAGCGGCAAAAGCCCCTGCGCTGCCAATCAGCAGCGCGAGGGAAAGAAAAAGTTTTTTCATAGTAAACATAGTTTCGATTACTTTTTAACGATTTGGGTGGTTCGATGCTCACCGGCAGTTTGTACCGTCACCAGATATACTCCAGGAGCCAGCGCCGACATGTCGAGACTCTCGACCTGCTGAGCGGACAATACCTGTTTGCCCGTAATATCGGTAACGACTACACGGTCGCACGTTTCCTTGAAATAGAGCGTAGATGCCACCGGGTTGGGATAAACCTCGAGGCAATCGCCGTTCACCTCGTCGATACCCGAACCGTCGGTAATATTGAGTACAATCTCCTGTACCGTAGTTTTGGAGCCGTCGGTCACCGAAAGTTTCATAATAATCTCTTCGGCCTGTCCGGGGATACCCGACAATGTACCGCCGTTGGTACCCGGGGTATGGGTAATCCAGAAGGGTTTGCCTTGCAGCGTCACGGTCAAGGCATCGCCATCGGGATCGGCTACGGCATAGTTGTAGGTCCAGCGTTTGCCCACGGTAGCGGTAGTCTCGGGCACCGTAGTAAAGTAGGGCGCATTGTTGTCGCTGGCTACGTATTCGAAATTCTCGAAATAGAAGTCGTCGAAGAAGGTGACAAAGCCCTGACCCGGCGTATTGTTGCGGATGGCCACGTAGATGGGTTGTCCGGCATATTGACTCAGGTCGACATCAAACTCGGTCCACGACGTCTGGCTGTCGCTGTTGTTCTTGTGGGGTACCTGTACCGATTCGAATCCCGAAACGGGCGAGAAGCTCGACACGGCATTGTCGGTGGTACTTACCAGTACGGTGAGGGCGGCAAAGGGGTGATAGGTATTGTCGCCGTCGTACGACTTGGCATAGAAGCGGAAGTGTGCATCGTCGCGAGCGGTCATCTGGTCGCTGATAATCCAGTCGACAGCCTCGGAAGCATCACTGGCAGCCATGGTAGCCAACAGTTGGTCGCCCGAGCGGGGATAGATGTTGCGCCAGTCGGCACCGTCGGGTTCGGGCAATTGGTTGATGACGATGTAGGCATAGGCGGTACCGATGTTGGGATAGTTGATCATCACCGGCGAAACCGTAGCGGCGTGGTCGGCATCGACCGTGGTAAAGCCTTTGGGAGCAATGGAGCCGAACTCGTCGTCTTCGAAACTGAAGTAGCGGGTGTACCTGCTCAGAGCATTACCCGATACGGGGAGCGAAATGGAAGGAGCGTTGTCGAAGGTGATGGTCATCTCGTCTTCGACCAGGGCCGAGGTGGTTCCGGCTGCAAAGGTGATGTTGAAGTCGACACTCTCGCGGCTGTCCAGTACCAGGTCTTTGTGCAACGAGGTAGAGAAGTTGGAACTGCGGAACGATACCCCGGTTATTGTCATCGCCTCTTCACCGTCGTTCAAGAGGTTCAGCATTTTGGAGGTAACGGCCTTGTTGTAGTTGACATCGCCGGCCTCCCACGAGGATACGTTGATGACGGCCTTACCGGCAGAGGGAGCCTCTTCGAGCAGAATCTTGTCGAGCGAAGCACCCGAACCCATATAGTCGACCGTGCTGTAACGCCAGCGGAAGTTCACCGTCTTGCCCCGGTAATCGGAGAGGACGATGCGTTGGCGTTCCCAGCTTTGCCCCTCATCCTGAGCTGCCGAGATGAATGCCAACTGGTGCCAAGCGTTATCAACTTTGATTTCGAAATAGAGCGTATCCTTATTGATGGTGGTCGTGCCTTGTACCGATTTGCTCAATCCGGCCGGTACGGCATTGCCCCAATAGAAACTGATCTGCATGTCCTTATCGGCAGGCAATGCAAAGGCAGGCGTCTGCAGAATGCCCTGCTGATGGGAACCGCCGGCCGAAATGTAGGCCGAGCCCTTGCCGTCGTACGTGGTGTAGTTGGTCAAATCCCATTCGGTATACCCCTCGCCGATGTTGCGCCAGCCCAGCGGCGGGAATGTCTCGCCTTCAAAGCCTTCGCTCCAGGGGAAGGTGCTCACGGTCTGGTCGGCCAGCGTGGTGAAACTCCATACCTCGGGCGAAGGCGTTTCACCTGCTTCGTTGCAGGCAACGACTTTCCAGTAATAGGTAGTAGCATAGTCGAGTACGGGGAGGGCATAGGAACACTCGGTCACCTCGGCACCATTGACTACCGAGAAGTCGGTAGCCGATTTTCCTACATACACCTTATAGGTCTGTGCAAACTGTACACCACCCCAGGTAAGTACGAGCTCTTCGTTGAAGACATCGACAGCCCCATTCTCGGGCGAAGGAGTCGTAGCAGCCCCAGGTATCGAAGAGCTACCGTAATAGGGCGGCAAGATTACATCGTCGAGGAAAGTCGTAGAGTACTCGGGCAGGTCGTCCCAACCGCCGGTCGACAAATCGACGTCGAGCACATATTTGAACATCACATAGCAGTTGTCCGAAGCCGGAGTACCCAGGTCGACAGTCAGGTGCTCCCAACGGTTGATGGAGTCGCAAGAGGCAATCTGGGTCCAGGTAGCCTTACCGTCTTTGGAGAAATAGACCTCGAAACCGCTCTCGGACGTAACGGCATCGTCGGCCGTAGGTTCCCACACGTTGGCATAGTTGAACTGCAACTCATACGACCCTTCGGAACAGTCGAGACGAGGGGTTACCAGCGTGGGGTTGTTCTCGGCAAAACTACACGAGGCGGAGTAGTCGCCCGAGGTAGCATAGGCTCGTCCCTGAGACCAGCCCTCGTCAGCCGTCCAGCCCAACGGCGGGAAGGTGCCGCCCTCGAAACTTTCGAGATTGTAGTTGTCGGGAAGAATGATTTTAGTTCCCTCCAAAGCGATGGAGACATCGCCGCCATTGGTGTGAATCGTCATCGTGGCCGACTTGGCGCTCAAGGCCGAAGAGGGAGTATAGCGTACATAAAATTCATATTCGGCACCCGGTTTTATCGAAACATCGGCCGGGACCAAATCGGTAGAGAAATCGGTACCGTCGAGTCCCGAAATGCCGGTTACGGTAAGTGAACCTACACCCTTGTTGCTGAGGGCAAACTTGTCGGACCACTTGCCTACCCCGATGTAGGTACCCGGGAATACATACGAGGTGGGAGTTACTTCGGCTATGGGAGCCTCGATAGCAGCACCCGATTCGACTACCACATCGTCGACCCAGGCACAATTACCTTTACCCGAACCGCTCACCAGCAGGCAATGGACAAAGGCTATCTTTATTGTCTTGCCGGCATAAGCCTTCAGGCTGAGCAACGACGAGTTTACCGTCCAGGCAGTCCAGGGATAGACTACACCACTGTTCTCGACCTGTTCCTGATTGAGAAACGAGAAGATGGTCGT
The DNA here is from genome assembly GCF_002159975.1 of Barnesiella sp. An22. Taxonomy (GTDB): domain Bacteria; phylum Bacteroidota; class Bacteroidia; order Bacteroidales; family Barnesiellaceae; genus Barnesiella; species Barnesiella merdigallinarum. Next base: position 77,663 of record NZ_NFJR01000003.1, read on the forward strand.
CCACGACTCCCCGTCGTTGTCGCTCACGCGCACCTGCAAGTCGTATTCGTTTTTGAAAGCGGCAGCCGACGCCCCTTCCCACAGGAACGACAAATTGTAATTGGTATTGCTCAACGTAATTGCCGGAGAGATAATCCACTCCTCCTTTACCGGTTCAACAGGATCCCACGATCCGCCGTCACAAAACAGACTTATCGAGCCAGAAAGCGCCGACCGCCCCGTCTCGAGAGTCCAATGGTAAATGGCACCCTCCTGGGTATCGTTTACTACCGTCCAGCCATTCGCTGGGAAATTGGTTGCCGACCAAGATTCAAAATTCTCGTTCAGCAAAACCTCTGCTCGCAATCCCACTATAAACAGGAAGAAAGCACAAATAAGCGTAATTCTCTTTGCCATCGTAAATATATTATTAGGTTTATTATGAAATTACATTACATGCAAAAACCAACAAAATATTACAACTATTTATTCATCTCTTGCAAATATAAAAAATTATTCGGAATAAACCTATATTTTCTATAAAAATATCACCATATAAAGCCGTATTTTTTAAACTTAGAATATTTATACAAGATAAAACAAATGTTATTTTTATAAAATTATAACTATTCCAATTGAGCTTTACAGTCAAATCCTGCGTAAGTATAGAAATTATTTCAAGTCTATTTAGCTATATAAACAATTAAGAATCACCCATATAAAAATTTATTCCACCAAAAGCGGCTACTAACAAAAAAATACTTCAAGAGTAAAAATCGCTACAAAAAGATTGATTTTATCGAGCAAAAACAACAAACATAAAAATCTCCAAGAAAAGCCAGAAGGGGGACAGGATAAATGGCCGGGAAGAAAACGGAGATGCCTTACAAGGGAAGAACAGGAGAGAGGAGCATCAGAAACAAGAACGCCGCCTCCTGCCCTGCTGCGAGCAGAAAAGCGGCGTATCGTCCATACGGATAACCGGGTAGATGCCGAGTTGTACCTTATTATATAATACAATTACATCACATCGTTGGCATAGACCCGCTTGTAAATACGGCGGAAATTGTCGCTCTGCCGATTCAACTCATCGACATGCGTCTTATAATCCTCGCCCCAAATACCCGACAGCAAATCGACAATGTATTTGTGTTCACGATCCTTTTGGAGCGAAGCGGCAATGAGCTTATCGATAATCTCCCTGTATTTGTCGGGGCCGGTGGCATGCAGATAGAGCGCAGCACTCACGGTAATCTGGCCGGTGAGGTCGACCCGGATGATATTGTCGGCCAAAGCAGGCATATCGTCGTCGCAGGTACCCATGTGGTTGGCAATATACTCATAGGTGAGCAGGCCATCGGTATCGCTGCTTAATATCTTTTTCAAATCGTTATTCATAGTTTGCCTTCTTTTGAATGACACAAATTAAATAAAAACTTTTGTCGCCACAAAATATTTCATAAAACAGTTTGTGCGAGGAGGCCAAAAAGCCTCACTTTTCGAAGCAGATTCCCAACCCAAGGAGCCTTCTTTACGAAATAGGTCGCACAGAAGCATTTCATACAGCCCGATAGCCATTTCGTACAGTCGGACCAAAAACAGTGCTGTCCATGCAACCATTTCACCATCTTTGCAACAGACTCCTCAAAAACAAAAACAAACTATGAAACTGCTACACCCCATCGGCCTGGTACTAATCGCGACAAGTGTGCTTATCGCGGGATGCACACGCCAGAACAAGACAACCGCGGAGTTTGCGAAACACAACTCGGTCTATTACTGGAAAACGACCTTTGCCCCCGACTCGGCCGAACGAGCCTTCCTGGCAGAGCACGACATCGACCGCATCTACCTGCACATGTTCGATGTGGCCGTAGAGCCCGACTACGAGACCGGCGGCTCCGAAGTCGTGCCCATCGCCACGACTCGGTTCGAAGCACGGGTACCCGACGAGATAGAGATTGTACCGGTCGCCTATATCACCCTCGACGCCCTGCGGGCCATGGCGGGGAAAGAGCGGAAGTTCGCCCCCCTCATCGTCGACCGGCTGCTGGCCATGAGTTCGTATAACGAGTGCGGAAAGATAAACGAGATACAACTCGATTGCGACTGGACGGCATCGACCCGCGAGAGCTACGCCGTGTTGTGCCAGACGGTCAGAGACCCGTTGCAGAAAAAGGAGATAGAGCTGAGCATAACCGTGCGGCTGCATCAGTTGCGCGAACCGGCACCCCCGGCCGACCGGGGTGTACTGATGCTGTACAACACGGGGGCATTGAAGGGGCACGACACCCGTAACTCGATACTGGACATCGCCGATGTAAAACCCTATATGACCCGGAAACGGTACCCGATTCCCCTGGACTATGCCTACCCCGTATTCGGCTGGGGTGTCAAATTCGAGGGAGAAAAATTCGTATCGATTGTGACCGAGGCCGACACGGTGTCGCAGCCCGGCGAGTCGGTGCGGCGAGAGCGGCCTGCCGCAGCCGAAATAGTAGCCGTCAAGAAGCTGGTCGAAAGCTATTTGGGCCAACCGGCAAGCGGCAACCTGCTGTATCACCTGGATTATGCACAACTCAAACACTACACCCATGAAGAGATCGATCAGATTCTTGGCCGTTAGTCTGGCCGCTCTGTTTACCAGCCACGAAGTTGCTGCCTGCTGGGAGCCCTGGTATGCCCCGGAAGAGTATTATATGTATAGAGTGTATGAGTCCGATTCTGCCGACCCATCGCCCCTCCGGGAGGACGAGGAGAATTGCCGGGAGTGGCAGCGGCTAACCTCGCCCGATATTCCTACGGCCGATATTTACCAAGCCGTATACAAGATGCCGCTCGAGGAGCTCGAACGGGTAGAGACTCACCGAATGGGAAAACACGACAACCCTTTCGTCGCGTGGATTGCCCAACGCGATACGGCCCTGCTCGACTTCCTGCTGCTGGCCAAGACCAACGAGTACATCCGCCTGAAGCGCAACTCGCGCTGGTACTACCCTTCGATGAAAATCGGGGCACGTATGACGCTCGAAGAGGTGGCCGAACATGCCCTGTCGAACCGGGAACCCAGACTGCGCGACCGCTATCTGTTGCAAGCAGTACGGGCACTCTTCACGCTGGGGCGATACGAGAGCTGCATCGACCTGTGGGAGTCGGAGGTGTCGCGACTGCCGGCCGACAACCTGATGCGCCGCCTGATCGAGCCCTACATAGCGGGGGCCGAGGTACGCACGGGACAAGCCGAGAAGGCTCTCCCCTACTTTGCCCGGACCGGTGACGTGGGCTCCATTCTCTTCTACACGGGGCAAGGCAGCAAGAATGTGTCGACCGTCGACGCCCTCTCGCTCGTGTGCCAATATGCACCGAACAGCCCTTACATAACTCAGACGTTGCAGAGCTACATACGCAGTCTCGAGGTGCCCGACACCTTCTATCCCTGCGATACGGCAGCGATCCGGGCCGAAAAGGCGAAGCTGCATGACCTGTGTATGAAGATGGCCCGCAACAAAGAGACGGAGGTACCGGCCATGTGGTACTACACGGCCGCCTTCCTGTCGGGCCTCGACGGAGAGACCAGCCAGGCCTATCGACTGCTGCGGCTGGCCGAGCGGGCCCGGTCGAACCCGTTTATCGACGCGTCTATCAAAGTATTCCGCATCTACCTCGATGCCCGCACACAACCCTGTAACCGGGCTTACGAGAGGCGACTGTTCCAGCAACTCGAGTGGCTCGACAAGCAAATCGTAAACCACCTGACCGACCCGGTACGCGACGAGACCACCCACGGGTACAAGCTGATACGATGCGCCAGCTTTTACTACTGGAACGACATGATGCGCCGCATCGTGCTGTCGGAGGTATGCCCCCGCATGCTCCAGGCCGACCAAACGACCCGGGCGCTGCAACTGGCCAACATGGCCGACAACCGGCTGCTGGGAGTCGTAGGCAAACAAGAAGTGACACTTGTCACAACCGACGAAAACGGAGACTCTCGGTTTGTGCAACAGGTATTGCCGCTGGACAAGTACCGATACTCGGGCGAGTTCAACGCATACGATTACAGCAACCACTTTTTCGAGATGATCGACAGCCTCGGGACCGACGCCGCCATCGCCTACGTGCGGCGGGTGCAACGGCCGCAAACGGCATTCGACCGATTCCTCAACGCCCGGGGCTACACGGGCAACGACTACCTCAACGACATAGCGGGCACGCAATGCCTGCGCGCCATGCGATACGGCGAGGCCATCGGCTATCTGGGTGCCGTGAGCGAGGCCTACAAGCGCCACCTCAACGTAGAGGCGAAATACGACCCCTTCGCCGTACGGGCTACCTCGACCGAAAATCCCGCCGATTTCAAATTTGCCTTTGCCCGGGAGATGCATTCGCTGGAGCAGAACATGCAGACGACCCGGGAGCCCAACCGCAAAGCCCGGCTGATGGTGCGCTATGCCATCGGGCTGCGCAACTCGTTCGACCGTTGCTGGAGCCTGACCCAATACTACCGGGGCAGCTGCTACTGGGGGCAGGTGTGCGAGAAGCGCGACTGGGAAAACAACCGATATACCCGCGCGGCCCTGGCCCGAGCCGAAGCCCTCGTACGGCAGGCTACCGACCTGATTACCGACGACGAAACGGGAGCCGACATACACTACACCCTGTGCAACTTCCGCACCGTGGCCCGGCGATACCCCCACACCCAAAAAGGGAAACTGGTTCGGGGTCATTGCGACCATCTGGCTGACTATCACGCCGAAAAGGTCGGACGTCGTTGAACCGGACCTTTTGCCGATGAAGCCCTGAACGACACATCGAAAAGCAGCCAAGCACGCAAAAAAAATATATCGGGATATAGGATTTCCTATTTTTTTAATGTAAGTTTGTTGGATAATCGAATCTATACACGACATTATGAACAACAACCTCATCATCACCATAGGCCGGCAATTCGGCAGCGGCGGCCGTGAAATCGGCAAGCGGCTCTCCGAACTGTTCGGTATCGCCTACTACGACAAGGAATTGATAAACGAAGCCTCGAAGTCGAGCGGACTCAGCACCGAATATTTCGAGAAGGCCGACGAACGCGCCCCGAGCGCCCTGCTCAATTCGTTCTCGATCAACTGGCTCACGGGGGCCGGAGGCTTGTGGGGCGACGGAGGTTTGTCGAATGAATACATCTTCAAATTCCAGTCCGACGTAATCCGCAAACTGGCCGAGACCCAATCGTGCGTAATCGTAGGACGATGTGCCGACTATATCCTGCGCCAATATCCACGATGCTACAACGTGTTCATACACGCGCCGCTCGAGGATCGCATTGCCCGCATACTGAGCCGCTCGCAAGGAATGACACGCAAGGAGGCCATCGAACTGGCCGAAAAGAAAAACAAACTGCGCGCCGCCTACTACAACTTCTATACCGACAAGGGTTGGGGGGTATCGTCGTCGTACGACCTGTCGATAGACTCGTCGATACTGGGCAGCGAAGAGACGGCTCTCTTCATACGCGACTTTATCCTGAAGAAAGACCAACGTCCCAAGTGGGAGAAGAAGAAAAAATAGAAGCCCTTACTTTTTGTGCATCTCCAGATAATCGGAGCAGAGCGAATAGATGATACCGTCGACGATACCGATGGTAGGCACCCATATCTCCTGCGCGCCGATGTGTGTGGCTATCTGCAGATAGATGTCGGCTGCAGGCACAATGACGTCGGCACGGTCGGGCTTGAGGCCGAAACGCTCGATGCGCTCGACAATGGGATAGCTGTTGAGCTCGTTTCTCAACTCGAGCAGGCGCTCTACGGTGAGGGGCTCGCGAGCCGGTATTTTGGCCAGATGGTGCAGCTTGTTGATGTTCCCGCCCGAACCGATGATGGAGATTCGGGGATATGACTCTTTCACCCGCCTCAAGTCGCGGTACATGCGGAAGAGTTCGCTGCGGCTCAACTTCTTGTTGAGGATACGCACCGTACCGATGTTGTACGACTGGGACTGCAACAACGAGCGGTTGCTGATGATGCTCACCTCGGTACTGCCACCACCTACATCGACATAGACAAAATTGCCCTCCTGCTCAAACTGGTCGACAATGTGGCTGTCGTAGACGATACGAGCCTCTTCGAGACCGTCGATAACCTCGATGTGAATGCCGCTCTTTTCGGAGATATAGCGCACGATTTCGGCCCCGTTCGACGAGTCGCGCATGGCCGAGGTGGCACAGGCCCGGTAGGAGACTACGTTATAGACCTGCATCAACTGCGAGAAGGCGTGCATGAGTCGCAGCAGCTTCTCGGTCTTCTCGGTAGAGATACGCCCTTTGGTAAAGGTATCTTGCCCCAACCGCAACGGCACACGCACGATGAAGACCTTGGATAAATCGGTTACGTTCTCATCCGGATTGATACCCTTGATAAGCAGTCGCACGGCATTGGAGCCAATATCTATTGCAGCAAAATTGAGTTTGTCCATAAAGCCTATCTCCTTTCTGAGCGAAGATACGCATTTATCCCGTATGTTGAACGTCGCAAAGGCAAGAATATCGCCCCCGCCCCCCTATTTTTTGCATGTACGGCTCACCCCCGACTCAACCATTTGCCCCGCTCGCATGTTATACTCAGGTACAAACTCAGGCGCAAAACAGTGATTGGTTATGCTTGGGCAATGCGCCTTCTACCCCGCACCAAGGGGGCAAGGAGGCCCCTCCTGTTTTATTATCAGGTATTTATCAATAGTCGGGAAGGGCCTCCTTCTTTCAAAGAGTATCATCATGCCACAAGTCGAGAGAGAGCCGGCATTACTTTTACCGGAAATTTTTCTGTCCTATGAAATCGAGAATTATCTTCAACGGCATGAATCGCCATGCTTCGCCTGCGACTGCCCAGCCGGGCGACTGCTCGTCGGTGGTCAATCTGCGCAAACAATCGGGCCACCTGATTCCCGTGGGCACCCCCAAGTATCTGTACAATACCCAGGAGAAAGACCGCCGACTGCTCTATGTGCATACCTGCTACGACGGAGAGCATCACATCACGGCCAACGACTATGCCCTCTACTACGAGGTGAATATCGACCGGGATAGCGAAAAGATAACGCCTGTCGAAAAAGAGCTGTTTACCCTCAACGGGAGTACCGCACTGTCGGTTCAGTCGATTGGCAACACCCTCATCGTCATCTGTGCCGAGCATACCTACTACCTGCTCTACAAAGAGGGCGAATATATATTTTTGGGCGAGCAACCCGACTTTCCCGAGATTTCGTTCTCGGCCTATACCCGCTATACCGACGCTTATATCGTGCCCGAGCACACCTTCTCCGAGACCTACAACAACCCGACCTACCTTAAGACCGAGGAGACCAACTTCTACAACGGGGCCTACTACGATGCCTTTTTCCAACTGCAGGAGCAGGCCTGGAAACGGCGTTATTTCATTCAGCCCATACTCATTCGATATGCACTCACCCTCTACGACGGCAGTCGCATATTCTCGTCGACTCCCGTCATGCTCTCGCAGGCCAACCCCATACAGCCTTCGCAACTGAGAATCCGCATCAAAAACTCGAACAACATCTGTACGGGAACCTACGAGGGACAGATTATTGCCGAAAACTTCATCGTCAAATATTTCATTCACAGTCTGAACCTCGAAAACTGGAAGGACATCGTGAAGAGCATCGACTTCTTCGTAACCCCCGAAGCCACGATTTTCGAGACGGGCGAAACGCTGCAAGGCATGGACTTCAAAATCGAGCGTACCCAAGAGAACGGCAACACCGTCTTTTACGTCACGGGCGACATCTCGTTTCTGGACCGGAACGAAATCAAGAAACAATACATGCAGAGTTCGCTCTTCTACAAAATAACTTCGATCGAAGACTGGAGCAACCTGAAGATGGGCGAATGGTACGACTTTTACAGCGACATACGCCCCGACATGCTGGTACACGAAGAGGTGCTATCGCCCGACAATACGACCCTGCTCTCAACCGGAGCGCAAGTGAGCTACGTGCTCAACAAGCGGCTGCACCAGGCCAACCTGAGCCGCAAGATGTTCCCGGGGTTCCCGCTGATCATGCAGACTACGGGGCGAACCAATGCCGAACCGGCCGAGGCCTATATCTGCACCTACCTCAAAACCGAGCGAGGCGAAAGCATGGTGGTGTGGAGCGGGACGACCGACTACTTCTACAACCAGCTCTCGCCCTTCATCTCCTACCCCGACAGCAATGCCTACCTGATGGAGATTGTCGTGAAAAGCGCGTCGGGACTGTACCGCAAGCGCATCGAGCTCACCCCCTCGGAGTATGAAAACCGGGCCGACTACCTCGACGATTCGTTTGTGGCAGCACCTCTGGAGGTCGATTCGGCAGCGGGCTCGAGTGCCCTGACCATCCCCTCGCCCAGCAACGACGTCTATACGCAGGACAATATTCTGCGGGTATCGAAGTATGAAAACCCGTTTGTCTTTCCGGCCGAACAAACCTACTCGGTATCGAACGGAGCCATCACCGGCATCGCGAGCATTACCACCGCCCTGTCGGAGGGACAGTTCGGCGAGTTCCCGCTCTACCTTTTTACCGAAGAGGGCATCTGGGCCCTGCAAAGCGGCTCGGGCGAGGTGTGCTACAGCAACCAGCACCAGTTGAGCCGTGAACCTATTTCGAGGGAATATCCCATCATTCCCCTCGAAGAGGCTATCCTGTTTGCCACTCCAAAAGGGCTATCGATTTTACAGGGTGCGACCACGCAGCAGCTCCTGGCATTCGACGAACTGCCCTACGAAGACAATTCGAAGCTTCAAGACTATCAGCTCTCGAGCAATATATTACAGGCAACCTGCGACACGACACCGCTCTCCGACTTCATTCAAGGATGTATCATCGCCTATAACCCCATCGAAAAAGAGTTGCTATTCTGCCAACCTCGACTCGGATATACGGTGGTTCTGCATCTGCCCTCGATGTATATGTACCGCACGACACAAGTCTACACCTCGTATCTTTACGATGCCACACATCTGTTGGGTCAGGATGAACAGGGGAATATCTTTGATCTGCAAAAAGAGATACGGAACAATACGGCACAGATTGTACTGCTCACCCGTCCCATCACGCTCCAGAGCGAGAGCTATCAACGGTGGAGGGAACTTTCGCTGCGGGTCTCGTCGTCCGGGAAGAAAACGATTCTCTCGTTATGGGGAGGCAACGATGCCGAAAACAAGTTTGTCACCGTGGGGCAGCTGTCGAACAGCGGCAAAATACCGGGAAAACTGACCCTGCGCATTACGGGCCCGGCCTACAAATATTATCGGATTTTCTTTTCGGGCGACGTGATGCCCGACTTCCATCTGTGGGCGGCCGACACGCTCGCTATTCCTCTCGACCTCAACTCCCGACTGTACTGACGGAAGACCGACGTGAAGATACTCGCCTCCGTCCGGCTCCTGATGCAGACTATTTCACCAGCGAGAGGCGCACCGAGATACCGTAGTTGCTGTTGGTTATCGGGTAGGACGACGAGGATACCAGCGGGGTGTTGATCTGGTGGTCGAAGTAGGCTCCCACCGTGATGCGCTTGCTCAGCACGTAATTGGCCGTGAGCTCGATCATGGTGGTGCGGGTGCCGCTGGTGGCCTGGGTAAAGTTCTGCTCGATGCGGCGGATGAGCGACTGATTCTTGCGGAACGAGAAATCGGCGTTGATGGTGAGGTCGTTGCTGACACCCGTTTGCGAGCCCCGCAGCTTCAGGATGGTGTTGAAGTTGGCAATCTTGTACCCGGCCCCGATAGTGAAATCGGTAGTCGTGGCCTCTACAATCTGGCCGGCGGCCGAGTTGAGGGTGAGGGTACGGGAGTCGTTGAACTTGATATTGCCGGTAATGTTGTTCTTCAGCGTGACCGAGAGACCGATAAGGGGGGCGAAACGCTCGGTAATCATCACCGACGAGATGTCGAAGGGCGACGAGGGTATGGGGTTGCCCGAGAGTTCGTCGCGGATGAAACCGAAATCGCCGTCCGACTCCACCCAGTTGAGGTACGACGAGTAGGAGCCCACCGAATAGGTACACTGGTAGGTGTGCGACAGGGTGAAGGCCTTGAAATACTTCTTAATCAGAGGCACCTGCATGAGGCCGTCGTAGGTGATGCGCCAGTTGGGCAGAATGGCCGTAATGTCGGGGAAGGGCGAGAGCCCTACCTTGTTGGCATCCATACCCGAATAGGCGGCCAGGAAGGCGGGTATCATCACGTCGGCCGAACTGCGGTTCACCCCGCCGTTGGCCACGTCGTAAGGCTGCCCGGCCAGGCCGGTCGAGGCGATAAATCCCCGGTTGGGATAGTTACCCTGGGCATAGCGGGCCTCGAGACGCGAAGCGATAATCTCGCGGTTGCGCAGGAAGTCGTTGAAGGCTTGCGACGCATAGCCGTCTTTCGACGAACTGCTGCGGAAGGCGGTCTTCAGGGCGATGTGGGTCTTGGTATAGCTTCCGCCCCGGGTGGTAGGCATGTCGGCATACATGAACTGCATCTGCGAGCTGCGCGTGTCGGTGCGGTTGCCCGTGAGGTTGATTTTCAACCCCCGTATCGGCTCGAGGGCAATCTCGATGTTGAACTCTTCGGTACGACCGATTACGGCGGGGCTTATCTGAGTAGAGTCGCACAGCAGCCAGCCGCGCTCCTTGGCCCGGTAGACATAGTTCTCGTCGGTAAAGCCGAAGGCAAAGTCAAGACCGGGCGACATGGGACCGTAGGAGTTCGACTGCCCGAATATGTCGCCGATGTTGGGCGAGAAGAGGGGCAGCGAGGTGGTGTTGGTCTTGCGGTAGCGCACGCTGGCGTTACGCACCATCATCAGCCCCCGCAACGAATACTCGGCCGCCTCCTTCCAGAAGTTGGGCTTCTCCTTGCCGGGGGTAATCACCACATTCAGCCGCTGGGTACCCTTATCGAGAATCATCACGCTGTTGGCGTCAATGACCTTGGTGCGCAGGGCCACCCGCTTGCCGGCATCGTCGCGGGCCACCACCTTCACCTTCTTGTTGTTGAGGTTGTGCCGCAAGGTCACCGTGGTGTCTTCGCGCAGCAGAATGGTGCGCTCGAACTTGCGCTCCTTCCTCTTAACCGACTGTCCCCGATTGCTCGACGAGAAGCGGCGGTTAATCTTCTGCAGATATTTCGACTTGTTGTAGAGCTGCTCGAAGTTGAAGCGGCCATCGAGGCTGAGCTGTCCCTGGTTGCTGATGGTGTTGCCCAGATCGATGTCGCTCGATACCTGAGCTCCGCGGTCCCAGGTATAGGTGGCGTTGTACTTGGCCGTGAACGACATGTAGTCGATGACCGGTATCTTGCTGAACGGCGCGGTATACGAGGCGTTGAAAGTCTGGTTGTAGTTCCAGGGCGTACCCAGGTTCTTGATGCTGGTCATCACGGTATCTTTCCAGGCCCTGTACTCGTCGGGGAAAAGCTCCTTGTTGACAGCCCCCACCGGCTCCTCGATATGAGCGTTGGTCATGGTCTGCAACGAGAAATTGAGCGACTTGGTGAGATTCCACGACAGCGAGAACTGGCGGTCCCACAGGAAGTTCTTGCTCACGCTGATGGGCAGGGCCATACCGCCCGAACCGCTCACGTCGCGAATCTGCTGCTCGTAGTAGTAGCGCGACATGTTGGTATTGAACGCGATGTTGCTGGGCAGGTAGTAGAGTTCCCACTCTTTCAGGAACTTGAGGTGCTTCGACTTGCTCTTCAACCCCTTGAAGGGAACCCACGGTTTCACAAACGGCGTGTAGGAGTAGGTGAAGCTGCCTCGGTAGTCGTAGGTATTCTCGAACTCGGTCGTGGGGTCCTGGTTGGACTGCCGGTTATAGGAGTAGCTGATCGAGAAGTTACCCGGGTCGTAGGGCATGGGGTTCTTGCTGCGGATGTCGAACATCACGCCCGAGAGGCTGAGGCTCTCGACCGTCGACCGCTCGATAGAGGCGTCGTTTATGGAGTCGCGCTCGTGCTGGCTGCCGGCATTCCGCAAGGCATCCTTGAGGAGAATATCCTGGTCGAGCGGGTTGTACTTGGGCGAAGTGCGCTGCTCGGTGAGCGAGTAGAACAGGGGGGCTCTGAGCTTGACCTTGTCGGGCAGAAAACGGCCCAACTCGACCATCGTGGCGATGTTGTACTGGTAGTAGTCGTCGAGGCGCCGCTCGGTGAGGCTCTGGTCTATGCCGCCGAAACCGGCCGTCTCGACATGGCCGGCAATATTGAGCGTGGCAATATCGGACAGTCCCAGGTTCATGTTGGCCTTGGCCGCCCAGCCGCCCGACTGGTCGAAATCGGTCAGGCGCATTTCGTTCACCCAGATGGTAATCGACTTGGTGGCGTTGGAGTTGTTGCGCACACCGATCATCATGGTGCGCACGTCGCTCAACGAGGGGTTGCCCACGATGGTCACCTTGTTTTGCGCCTTGTCGGGGTCGTAGATCGAATAGCGGGTTTGGAAGGTTACGCCCGAACTCTCTTGCCGTTTCTTGGCATTCCGCTCCAGCTTCAGGTCGGTGAAGACCGAAAGCGGAAAGTCGAACATGTTGGACGAGGGCCAGACAGCCTCCTGGTCCTGCGTATTGTAGGTGCTGTATGTACCGGGCTCGGTGAGCGAGAGCGGTATCTCGTATTCGTAATAGTTCGATTTGTTGTCGGAACCCAACCGCAGGAATACCGACACGTCGCCATCGCGCAGGTTGGTGTTGTCGTCGATGAGCTTCTCGGCGTGGACAAACATCTGCAACCGCTTGTAGGTACGCATGTCCATGCCGCTGTTTTTGTAGACGGCACGACCCTCGCCGGTAGGCAGGTCGGTCACCTTCAACGACATGGCCTGCTCGTTGAGCTGGGTTATCTGCGACTGTCCCGGGTCGATGATACGGGTTACCCCCGGCGGCAACACATAGTTGACGGGCTCTTGCCCGGCATTCTCCTCGATATTGACTACCGAGACGTCCAGGTTGCCCTGGGCCGGCGAGTTGGTGGCCTTATCTACGGCGTAGTCGTAGGTACGCCATTCGCCCCGCACCAGCTCGAGGGTGGCAAAGCGCAAGTGGGTCTCGACCTCGAAACCGGTCATAAACATACGGATGAAGCGGATGGTCTTGAAATCCTGAATAGAGCCCACCTTCTTCTGCGGTTGAGAGAGGGGCACCTTGAACTGGTACCACACGGCCTTGCCCTCCTGTCCGTTGCGGAGGGGTACGGTGGTCTCGCGCTTGTCGGTGATGTAGTTCTTGCCCACCACGAGGCTGTCGGGACAGAGCGAGATGCGGTATTGGTAGTAGCGTTCGTACTCGTTGAGGGTATTGTCCTGGTTGATGTCCTCGACATCGGGCACACTCTTGGACGACTGGTAATAGGAGTCGGCCACATCCTCGGTCGAGAGCGAGTTGCCCTCGGTACCGTTGTAGTGCTTGTAACGGTCCAGAATCGAGGTCTGGGCATCGTCGTAGTCGTGGCCGCGGTAGAAGTGATAGTTATCGCCGGCGGGGTCGTTGAAGGGCGAGAACTGGTCTTGCCGCATCTCCTCAACCACGGCAGGCGACAATTTGGCCTCGAGCTTGGCCAGATAATCCTTATACGACGAAAAGCCGTACTCCTCGTCGTTGGTCAGACCGTCGAGACCCACATCCTGCAGGGTGCGGGTTCCGCTCGTGTTGTCGAAGGCGTAGGTAAGCGACTGCCGCTTGGAGACCTTACCCCAGGCCGTAGTGGCTATTTGGGTGGTGTCGCCATCGATGGGCAGACCGTTTTCGAACGACTTCATACCGTCTTTCAGAATATCTTCCGACACCTCACCCAGGTTGAAGTAGAGTTCTCCGCCCTTGTGGTTGGTCTGGTTCTCGTCGAGGAAGGGGTCCATGAGCCAGAACTGGATATACTCGATGTTGGACGATTCGAAGTCGGTATAGTCCATCTTGCGCATGATACCGCCCCACCGTTTTTCGGGATTGAGCAACCGGCCCTGCTCGTCGATGTTGTCGGCATCGAGGTTGTAGGGGCCCCGCTCCTGCGGATAGTACGAGAGGTTGAGTGTCTGCTGCGTCGTGGATTCGCCGTAGTTGATCTCCTTGTTGGGGAAAATCTCGCGCACGCTCACCTCGCGCACGTAGGGGTTGGAGAGCTGGTCCAGGTCGTTCTTCAGGTGAGCGGGTATGAGGCTCGAGGTCTTCTGCGTGAACATGCGGTCGATGTAGTACCACGACAGCAAGGCGCGGTTCTGCCCGTAGCGCACGTCGTTGGAGTAGCGGGCTTCGGGGAAAAGCGCGTCGGAGGCGGCATCGTAGGGAGTCGAAGCCAGCGTCCACGAGTAGGGCGACTTGAGGTCGAGGCCCGTCTGGGTCGACTCGAAGTCGTCGATATAGGAGGAGCCTTGCGAGCTGCCGGTCTTGGACTGGTGGGGAATGAGCTGGGCAAACTCGGCGGTGAGGGCCAGAGTCGACGGCGCCGTAGCGTTGACGGTGGGAATCTTGTTCATCCAGTTGGTGAGCCACTGGAAACTGGTGTTGTACGACAGGTTCACACCCCACAGCGTGTTGTTGAGCACCTCGTCGCCCATACTCACCTTCTCGGTCAGGGGCTTTTCGCTCAGGTGCATGATGGTGGCCCCGATGTTGAAGTCTTTGGAAAAGGCGTAGTTGAGGTCGAGGCCCAACATGGTCTTGCGCTGCATGTTGAACATCGACTGGTTCTCGAGCGAAACGCTGATGGGGGTACCCGACTCGATGATGCTCTGGTTCAAGATGGTAACGACACCCATGGCATAGTCGACAATGTAGTCGGAGTTCTCGACCAGCGTCATACCGCCGGCGGTCACCACCACCGACCCCCGCGGCACGTTCATGGCGTTGAGGCTTATCTCGGCACCCGACGAGGCCTTGTATTCACCGGTCATGATGAACTTGTTCTTCTCGGAGACCTGCTGGGCCACGGTGAGAGTCGAGTCGTACAACTCCTGATAGACATACTTCTCGGCAATGGCCGCGTTGCCTATCTGTTCGGCCAGGTGGCTGCCGAAGGGCTCGATGACCGGGAAGATGATGCGGCCGTTCGACGACTGTACGGTATAGCCCTCGATGTAGTCGAAGATACCGTCGGAATACTCGGTTTCGTTGGCATCCAGGCGGTCGAGGTTCATCACCTGCAAGAGGGTCTTGTTGGCAATGTTTCCCTCGGGTATGTTGTTGACGGCCACGCCGGTGGAGTCGCTCATATACTTGATATAGAGGCGGAACTTGTCTTTCTGCACCTGATAGGCGCCCAACGAATAGACGTTTTTCATCATCAGGTCCCAGATAGGCAGCGAGGTCGATACGGTCGAACTCTTCAGCATCTTCAGGTAGAGGCACTGGTCGGTATCGGTCACATCGCCCGAAAACTCGCCCACCTGGTAGACCTGCCCGTTGTAGGTATACTCGTAGGCCACGGCCAGCATCTCGTCGGCATTGAGCTTGCTCTTGAGCGAGATGTAGCCCAACTGCGCATTCAACGTATACTCCGACGAGGAGAGCTTGCGGGCACTCTCGATCTTCACGTAATCCTGACCGCCCTCGATTCCGTAGGCCGAGAGGGGCTCCAGCGCCTGGGTCACCAGGTTGATGTTGCGGGCATCGGGGTAACCGTTCTTGATTTCGGAGTAGAGCGAGTTGGAGTTGTTCATCGGGTTCTGCTGGGCCGTCGTCGAAATCCAGTGCGAGTTGCCTATGCGGCTGTTCTCGGCCAAATCCATGAAGCCCACGATGTTGCGCGACTCTTCGTAGCTGCCCTGCTTGTTGGTAATCCACACCTCGATGCGGTTGATGCTCACCCCCGACGATACGTAGGGCAGCTTCGAGGCAAACTTGTCGTAGTTGTCGCGGAAGAAGTGGGCCAGGAAGAAGTGGCGGTTCTCGTCGT
Organism: Barnesiella sp. An22; assembly: GCF_002159975.1. Lineage (GTDB taxonomy): Bacteria > Bacteroidota > Bacteroidia > Bacteroidales > Barnesiellaceae > Barnesiella > Barnesiella merdigallinarum. Next base: position 93,565 of record NZ_NFJR01000003.1, read on the forward strand.
AGGCATCGGCCTGAATCTCGAAGGGGGTCGTCTGGGCACCGCCGCTGGCGTTGACCGTCTTCGACTCGGACTGCTGCTGCGAGATCAGGGCCGTGGCGGTGAGCTTGCCAAACTGCATGGTAGTCTTGATACCGAAGAGGGCCGTGCTGCCTCGTATGAGCGACGACCCGGTAGTCATGCTCACGTTACCGGCCTCGATGTTCTTGATGATTTCGTCCTCCTTGCCCTCGTATTGCAACTTGAGGTTCTTGGAGTCGAAGTCGAAGGTCGCATCGGTGTTGTAGTTCATGTTGAACGACATCTTGTCGCCCACCTTGGCGGTGACCGATGCCTGTATCTTTTCGTCGAAATCAAAGTAGGTCTTTTTACGCGAACTCATCGGCAGGGCCGGGTTGTCGAGCTTGTTGTACTTCAAGCCCATATTCAACTCGATAGAGCCCTGGGTGGTCAACTGCACGCCGCCGGGGCCGAAGACCTTCTCGAGGGGCCCGAGCGAAAAGTTCATGTCGAGGAAGTTGAACTCCGACTTGCTGTTCTCGGCAAAGTTCTGGGCATTGCGCTCGCGGTAATACTGCTGCATCGACTTGCGCAGCGTGTACTCGTTGTACTCGTCGGCCGAGAGCATGAAGGGGGTAGTGACATCGACACCGGCCACCCGCGTGTGAATCACATAGCAGTTAGTCTCGGGGTCATACTCCACCTCGGTCTTCAGGTTCGACGGGTTCTCCAGGTCTACGGGAGCCTTCTGGTCAATCTCGTCGTACGACTCGGGCACCGTTTTGGCCACGGGGAAACGCATCTCTATCGAGTCGGAAGCCGGACGATCGGCACTCCCCGCCTGCGCCGCCTGGGCGTTGCGCGCGGTATTCTGCGGCTCGGCCACCTGCAAAGCGGCAAAAGCGGAATAGACACCTAATCCGCTCAACGCCAAAGCCACTATCGTTCCAATCTTTATCCGTCTTCTCATTCGATACTCCTGCACATAATCCCTGTACGCCTCTCAAGGAGAAAGAGCACTGCGTCGGTATCAGAGCATTTTCAGAGCCTGTTTGATGACCGCCTCGACCTCCATCGACGGGGTCTCGCGCAACAGTTTCTGCACCGCCTTTTGCGATTGGGGCTGCGAAAAGCCGAGCATCACCAACGCCGCCACGGCTTCCTCGTAAACCTCGGAGGCTGCGGGCGTACTTATTACTAACGGATTGTCGGTAGGTTTTATTTTATCCTTCAAGTCAACAATTACACGTTGTGCCGTTTTCGCCCCGATTCCCTTCACCGATTTCAGCAAATTCAGATTCTCCGAGACGATGGCCTGCTCCAGTTCGGCCGGATTGAGCGACGACAGAATCATGCGCGCCGTGTTGGGCCCCACCCCCGAAACCGAGATGAGCGACACAAACAGCTCCCGCTCGTGACGGTCGCCGAAACCGTAGAGCTGGTAGGCATCTTCGCGGATAGCCTCATACACATAAAGCCGCGCCGTTTTCCCCTTGGCCAGACTCGAATAGGTGTTCAACGAAATATTGAGCAGATAGCCTATGCCCATGCACTCGATTACGGCCGTGGCGGGAGTCACCTCTACCACCTCGCCGGTAATATATTCAATCATAATCCTCTCTTTTTCAAATTATTCATATTCCATAATCCGGGCCTCGACCGGGATGCTCCCGGCACCGGCCTCCTGCCGCTTGCCGGCCACGGCGGCCCTCGCCCGTATCGGATTGCAAACTTAGCAATTTATCGGGAATCGGGGAAATATCGCCCCGCCAAATCGCGCGGGATGCACCCCCGCCGACCGGCCTGTGGCCGAAATAATTTGGCCGGATTGTACGTTTATCGATATAGAAATAGTTGTCTTTGTGGTATTTTTTCTACTTTTGTATAGATAAACGGAGCGGCCGCCGGGCACCCGGGCAGGAGTTCTGCCGGAGGAGCTGCGGGCGTTCCATGGAGTTACGAATCTATCATCACTCTCGAAATGAAAAGAATAGCATTTACCCTCATGTGCGCCATCGCACTGATTTCGTTCCGGGCCCAGGCCTTTACACTGGAAGATATTACGTCCGAAAAATTCCGTCCGCACGATGTGGCCGAGACCTACCCCTCGACCGACGGGGTGCACTACTACGCCGCCACCAACGGCAACACCCGCATTGTCAAGTGCGAGTACCGCACCGGCCACGAGGTCGACACCCTCTTCGACGTGAAGACGGCCCGCGAGTGCAACCTGAAGAGCTTCGACGGCTTTTCGCTCAGCCCCGACGAGAAGCACCTGCTCATCTATGCCGACTCCGAACCCATCTACCGCCGCTCGTTCAAGGCTACCTACTACACCTTCGAGATACGCCGCAACCTGCTCAAGCCGCTCTCCGAGGGGGGCAAGCAACAGGTGGCCGTCTACTCGCCCAACGGCCGCATGGTGGCCTTCGTGCGCGACAACAACATCTATATCAAGAAACTCGACTACGGCACCGAGGTGGCCGTGACCCGCGACGGCAAGCGCAACCAGATTATCAACGGTGTGCCCGACTGGGTCTATGAGGAGGAGTTTGCCATGACTTCGACCCTGCAATGGTCGCCCAACGACGAGACGCTGGCCTTTGTCAAGTTCGACGAGAGCCAGGTGCCCATGTATGCCTTCCAACTCTACGAGGGCTACTGCCCCGCCTACCCCGAATACCGCTTCTACCCGGGCAGCTTCACCTACAAATACCCGGTAGCGGGCGAGACCAACTCGCGGGTATCGGTCTACTCCTACACCGTCGATACGCGTGCCCTGAAGGAGATGAAGCTGCCGATTTCGGCCGACAGCTACATTCCCCGCATCCAGTTTACCCCCGACCCCGACCGGCTGGCGGTGGTCACCCTCAACCGCACCCAGAACGAGATGGACATCTACGCCGTCAATCCCAAATCGGGCGTGTCGAAACTGCTGTTGCGCGAGACCGACAAGGCCTGGATCGACGAGCCCATCCTCGACAACCTCGCCTTCTACCCCGACTTCTTCATCCTGGCCAGTTGCCGCAGCGGCTACCAGCACCTCTACCGCTACAACTACAACGGCACGCTGGCCCGCCAGATTACCCGCGGCGAGTGGAACGTGTCGAGCTTCCTCGGCTACGACGCCAACAGCGGCTCCTATTTCTACGAGTCGAATCAGGAGGGCCCGCTCTACAAGGCCATCTACAAGATAAATGCCAAGGGGGTGGAGACCAAGCTCTCGACCCTGAAGGGCACCAACACCGCCGTGTTCAACCCCTCGTGCACCTATTTCATCAACCGGTACAGCAGCAGTAGCGAGCCGCTGGTGGTGACGGTGTGTGATGCCCGCGGCAAGACGCTGCGCACCCTCGAGGACAATGCGGCTCTCAAGACCTTTGCGGCCCAGAGCCAACTACCGGTGAAGGAGTTTTTCACCTGCCCCAATGCGGCGGGCGAACCGATGAACGGCTACATGCTCAAGCCTGTCAACTTCGATCCCTCGAAGCGTTACCCGGTGGTGATGTCGCAATACAGCGGCCCCGGTTCGCAATCGGTACTCGACGACTGGAAAGTCGATTGGGAGTATTACCTGGCCAGCCAGGGATTCATCGTGGCTTGTGTCGACGGTCGGGGTACCGGCGGCCGCAGCCGGGCCTACGAGACGGCCGTCTACATGCACCTGGGCAAATACGAGACCGAAGACCAGGTGGCCGGGGCGCGCTACATGAGCTCCCTGCCCTATGTCGACGGTAACCGCATCGGCATCTACGGCTGGAGCTACGGCGGATACGAAACCCTCATGGCCATGTCGACCGGCGGGGGCATCTACCGCGCCGGGGTGGCCATCGCTCCCGTGACCGACTGGCGTTACTACGACACCATCTATGCCGAGCGTTTCATGCGCACCCCGCAGGAGAACGGCGACGGCTACCGCCAATCGGCCCCCATCACCCACGCCGCCAACCTCAAGGGCAATCTGCTCATCGTCTCGGGCACAGCCGACGACAACGTACACTATCTCAACACGTTGCAATATTCGACCGCTCTGGTCGAGGCCGGTATCCAGTTCGATTCGCAGATCTACACCAACAAAGACCATCATATCCGCGGCTGCAACACCCGACTGCACCTGTTCACGCGGGTGTGCAATTTCTTCAACGACAAGTTGAACCGATAAACACCTGCCTACCCCGTGATGAAGAATCGTGAAATAAGCTGGACCAACATCTACTCGCTGCAGCTCCTGCCGGCTGTCGTGCTGTGGGTGCTCACGCCTCTGCTCGAAGCGCGGACGACGATAGTCGCCTCGATGGCCGTGGGGGTGGTCTGGATTGTGGTCTCGATTTTTCTCAGCAAACTCTACAAGGGGTGCGGCACGATTGGCTGGGTAGTCGGCTGGGCGCTGGCCGTGAGCGGCGTGCTGTGGCTCGGCCTGGCGCTGCTTCACCTCCCGTTTGTCCCGATGGTCCTCTTCCAGGCTCCCTTCATGGCGTTGCTCACCTACCTGTTCGAGCAGCGCAACATACAGCCCCCTTTCTGCCAGCAGTGCGTCATCAAGCGGGGCGGTATTTGGGAGCGCAACCTGCTGGGCGACTATACCCGGCTCGAAGCCTACTACATCATCCGCATCCTCCTCTTCGGATCCCTTATCGTGTCGGTGGTCGCGTGGGTACTCTTCCTCTGGGGTATCGATACCCAGAGCCGGCTGGGCCGCTATTTCTACCTCTTCTTCCCGGCTGCCCTGTGCGTGGCCCTTATCCTTTTCGAGACCATTCGCCGCTGGCTCTTGGAAATGGCGATTCATCCGTCAGGGAAAGGGGGGAAGTTGGCGATGAATGGAGAAGAAGGCATGGAGCATGTATTTAGCACCATTCGCATTATGGTTATTGCTCAAGAAAAAATTTTTTTAGTTGAACGGACTGATAAAGCTGATAAAGAAGAGATATGGGGTAATGGTGCTGGGCTGGATATTCCTATACATCATTCATATATTGACTATTGTTTAAATCAAGAAGATGAACTTCAAAAGGTACATCAAATTGTTAATGAGGATTTACACATTGAAGATACCAATATTCGTAAACTTAGCTTAACAAATTCTGAAGACTTGTTTCATTATGCCGGTCACTATATTTTATTTCTCTCCGACAAAGATATACCTAAAATGGAGCGCTACCCCGGCCGCTGGTATACGGTCGAAGAGATTGCCCGGCTCAACCGGGAGCACCGGCTCCACCCCCTCTTCCGGGAGTGCTACGCCCGCCTCTGCACGGTGGTCAATGCCGCCCGCACCTACCACATGAACGGCGAGCGGCGATACCCCATCCGGGGATACAAACCGGCCTTTACGCTGCGTCACCTGCAAGAACTGAATATCGAGTTCGATGACCCCATCTGGCTCTATGTGAGCCGGCACAACGAAGACCGGCTGCTGGGCCGCATCGACCTCTGGTTCCAAAAACTGTTACGAAAACGACACTCTTCAACCTGCTGCGATGCTTGACTTGATAACCATACTGGGCCCCACCGCTTCGGGCAAAACCTCGCTGGCCGTTGCTCTGGCGGCCCGCCTCGATACCGAAATCATCAGTGCCGACTCGCGCCAGATATACCGCTCGATGGATATCGGCACGGGCAAAGACCTGGCGGAGTATACCGTAGGGGGCAAGACCATCCCCTACCACCTGATAGACATCTGCCCCCCGGGCTACAAGTACAATCTCTTTGAGTACATCCGCGACTATCACCAGGCCTACGACGAGATAGTGGCACGAGGCAAAACGCCCATCCTCTGCGGGGGAACCGGCCTCTACATAGAGGCGGTGCTCAAGGGCTACTCCCTCCCTCCGGTTCCCGAGAACCCCGAGCTACGCCGGTCGCTCGCCGACAAGTCGCTGCCCGAGCTCGAGGCGATACTCAAGAGGTACAAGACGCTGCACAACCAGACCGACACCGACACCTGCAAGCGGGCGATACGGGCCATCGAAATAGCCGAGTACTACTCGCGCCAGGAGCCCTCGCAACTGGTACCCCACCCGGTGGAGCATGCCCTCATCGTGGGGGTAAACATCGACCGGGAGAGCCGGCGGGCCCGCATCACCCGGCGGCTGCACGACCGACTCGAGGCCGGCATGGTGGCCGAGGTGCAGGGGCTGCTCAACCGGGGCATCGACCCCGAGGGCCTCATCTACTACGGGCTGGAGTATAAATATATCACCGAATACCTTATCGGCCGCACTACCTACGACCAGATGGTCTCGCTCCTCGAGATAGCCATACACCAGTTCGCCAAACGGCAGATGACCTGGTTTCGAGGCATGGAGCGGCGGGGATTCCACATCTTCTGGCTCGACGCTTTCCTCCCGATGGAGGAGAAGCTGGCCCGTATCGAAGCCGAGATAGCCCGCCGATAAGGCGCTGTCTGTTGGATATTTGGCAACTTGACCGATATACAAACCAAGGGCTGTGCCGATACCGGCACAGCCCTCGCTGTTCAGTTCCCCGCCGATGGCTCGAGTGGATTTGTATCAGGCCGCTTTTGCGGCTCGCCATAGACCTCGTCGTAGAAGCGTTTGTAGCGCTGCCACTGGGGGTCCTCCTCCCACAGCAGGCGGTAAGGCTCCCGCTCCATCTCGGTCAAGGGGGTACCTAATTGATTGTTATACTCCGCCTCACCCAGTTGTCGCCGTACCTTCCGATTCCAAGCCGAAATAGATTCATCATCTCGTAAAACTCTACGAGACAACATGATAATACGCCGTAATTCACCGTCTGAAAATTTCATACCCGGCCAGAGAATACGAAGCATATCGCGTAAATCGGCACAAATCTGCTTCCACGTAGAGCCTGCTCCAGATCCTGCCATACTGGCTAAATACTCTTCGGCATCCGTTTTGCGAGCCTCCCACGAACTGCCCCGCATTTTCCAAATATGGGGCATGGAACGATAAACTCTCATCAAAAACTCATCCTTGAAATAGGAGTTACCGAAGAGGGCATCGAGTCCCCGATGGCCTACCGCTTCATGCAGCATAACCCGTTGAAGCATTTCATAGGAAGAGATCTTATCAAGTACAATCCCAATAACTCCATTATGGCGATAAAATCCCGCAATAAAACCGCCTCCTTTTTTTTGTTTTAATATAGACTCGGGGATATCCGACTGATGTTCATAGATATAGACATTGTCGAGCCCCATGCGGTCGGCCAAATCTTTGGTGAGGTGATATTTCCCGCGGGTAGACATCTCGCGCCAAGCCTGATCTTTGGCGGGGTCGCGCAACACCGTCTCCAGCGGGTCGGGTTCGTGCAGCGCCCGCGCCTCCTGGGCACGCTGTTTCAGTTCGCCCGTAGAGATGGGGCGCATCATGTCGATGTCGACATCGGGGACCTTCACCGGCTTTTCGTACTGCGGGTGCATCACGGTAGCGGTGCGGGTCTCGGGGTCGTAGTCGACGACATCGGTGGTAAAACCGTCGTACTCGAGGGTGCCGATAATCTCCTGCCGGTCGCGCAGGGCGGCATTGCGTCGGCGGTTGACCACCCGGCCCAAGCCTCCGGCCACGCTCCCGACCGTAGCCCCCGCGGCCATACCGACGGCGGCATTCTGCAAAATGGAGCTGAGGGTGGGATAATCTTCGGGATTGACATAGACCATGCGCCCCACGTCGTGGATGGCCGAGTTGGCCCCCTCGGAAACGGCACCGACCCCCGCATCCTTGACTACCCCGAGCGTAGTGCGGGCAAAATCGGTATAGTGCAGACTGTTCATCAGCTTGGTCGCCTCGCGCCGCGCCTCCTTGTTCTTGAGCAGCTCATCCTTGAAATATTGCGACGCCCGCCGCTTGACGCCCCTCGAGAGGTTGCCGAGGTAGCGGCTCTGGAGCAGGGCATCGAAGAGGAAATCGGCCCCCATGCTGATGGCGGTATAGGCCGCCCGCTGTCCGGCCGAGAGCGGTTCGCCCGTCTCCTCCTCGTAGTTGTCGAGCTCCATTTGCGCCTGGGCATGGCTCTCGGCTACCGACGCCCCCACGCTGGCCACCCCGGCGGCCACACCCACCGGCGCCGAGATAGCCCCCAACGCCACGGGGATACCCATGCGGGCCACATCGGAGAGGATTTCGCCGGCCACGGCCGCCCCCTCGGTCTCGGGGAAGGCGTTTTCGGTAGCGCGAGCCTCCTCCATGATGCGCCGCCCTTCGTTGCCCCACCGGGCCGTCTCGGAGAGTTGGCGGGCAATCTCGCCCTGCGGCAGTCCCTCGCCCTGCAAACGGCGGTACTCCTCGAGCCCCTCCAGCTCGATGCGAGGGCGGTCGACGGGTTTCTGCTCGGGCTCACGGCCCAGCGAATCGGCCTTCTGCTGCAACTGCTCCGGCGTGCTGCCCGCATACTCGGGCAGGTGCTCCAGCGCGCTTTTGGCGGCATCGCTCTTGTCGTCGGAGAAAAGGTCCTGAATATACCCCTTGGAATATTTCAGGTCGTTCCAGATGCGTTTCCCCGCCAGGTTCAACCCCTCGGTGAGCGACTGCAACTTGCGCGGCTCCTCGACCTTGGGGTCGGGATTGACGGGAAAATCGGGCTGAAGCGGGACGGTCACCTGATGCGACGGTGCGGCACCCGCGCCCGCCGGGCGATTCTCGCCCGGCAACGGAACCGTATAGGCGGGCAGGTCGCCGTCGGCCCCCTCCTCCTGATTCCGATACAACTCTTGCAGATAGGGATTGATAAGGTCCCAGCCATATATCCCGTTGCCCTCGACAGAGGGCATGCTTTGTAACTTGTTCATACTCTTCGACAGATAAAATTAGTTTGTAACTCGATGGCCCAGATACTTGGCCAGCAGGCAGGCCAGTTTGCGGGGGAAGCCGGCCGATACCAGCAGGTTGAAAAGGTGGTGTTTGCACTCGAAATCGTTGTGCCCCGCCTGCAACGCCTTCAGCAGCGCCTTCTCGCTCAGGGCGGGACAGCGCGACTCGGGCCGGTATTGCCCCGACGCGAAGTCCGACCACAGCCGGAAGTTGCGGTATCGACGCTCTTTCTCGTCGAACGAGCGGGGAAGCCAGATGGCGGCGATACCCGAGTCGATGTCGCGGTCGGGTTGCCGCAGCAGCTCCAGCACTTCGCGCAGGGCCGCAAGCTCGCGGCGGGCCTCCCCGCGACGGTCGTCGGGGTCGTCCTCGCGGTGCAGGTCGTCGAGGTAAGCCCGGCACGACTCCAGGAAACACTTCCCCCCGCCCATATAGTCGGCGAGCTGGGGCGATTGGGGAGCCGACTCCCCGTTGGCAGTTATGCGATTGCTCATTGTAAAATGGATTTTTAGTTAAACAAATTCTTCAGCGTGTTGAAAGTCGACGAGAAGGAACTGCCGAGGATATTGCCCATGTAGTTCGACTTCACCGGTCGGTAATACTCCTCCAGAGCCGTACGGGCCGAGAGGTAATTCTTGAGTGCATTCTCCTTCCAGCCGGTCGCATAGCTGGCCACCTGGCTCACCGCCTTGCCGTAGGCCTGGTTTTGAGCCTTCTGGGCAGCCGTAATCGACTCGGGAGTAGCCCCGGTGACACTGGCCTTGTTTTTCAGAGCCTGGGTCGAGGTAGCCATCTGCTCGCGCATATCGCTGAGCAGCCCCCTCACGTCCGACCGGTCGAGCATGTTGCTGTAATAGGTGCGGTTGAAGAGGTTGTCCAGTTGCGACAACTCCTGCTCATACTGCTGTTGCTGTGCCTGCAGGGCCTGGTTAGCCTGCTGTTTCCCCTTTTGCGTGGCAAAGAGACTGCCCAACAGAGGAATGGCGGTAGAAAGTACATTGTAAATCATCTCCTGCTTGTTTGTTTATGGGTTGGTAATATCTGCCGCAAATATCCGTTGCCCTGCGGCGATAATCGTGGCACGATTGAAAAATACGCGGCATACCGGCTGCATCCCGGTCTGTCATTACGATAGCAAAAAAGTCATAACGGTTCCATTTTTTACCATAGGTTTAATTTAGGAATAAACTCTTTTCTTATTTTTGTGACAAGACTTCTGGATGGCGCCACCTCGTATCTCGTAGACCTCTATTACAAGGATGAGAACAACCAAAAAGTCTACAAACTGAAAGATGAAGAGACTACGACCACGAGCCTTCAGGTTTCGGGTCTGGAGGTTGAGACCACCTACTTCTTCACCGTTCGCGGCAAGAACGCCGCCCAGCTTTCGCCCTACTCCGAAGAGTATGCCATCTTGTCCGAGCTCGTTTCGCCCGACCTCATGTCGTGTGTCGAGTATACCGGCGACTCGTTCAAGGCCCGCTCCGCTGGCGTCCGGTCGAGGGTGCTACCTCCTACCTGGTAAGCGTCTATAATCTGGTGGTCGACAACTACACGATGGAGCCGAATTATCTGCTGCGCCAGGAAGAGACGACCGACACCTGCATGACGGTAACCGGCTGCGACCCCTCGCTCACCTACTACTACATTGTACAATCGAAGGGTGCCGGCGTATCGGCAGAGTCGGGATATGCCATGCCGGCCGTTCCGCAACTCACCGCTCCCCTGCCGCTCGAGCCTACCAACATCACCTCGAACAGCTTCACCGCCAACTGGGAAGAGGTTCCCTATTCGCAAGGCTACACCCCCTTCCTGTATAAGGAGCATACGGCTCTGGCCGACGAAAAGCTGTCGATTATCGACACCGACTTTGCCGATGCCGTTTGCCCGCCCAGCTATCAACCTTGGGGCGACATGACCATCACCGATCCCTTCGAATCGTTCAGCCCCTACTACTTTGACGAATTTGCCGGCATGGCCGACTGGTACATCAGTGTAACCGCCTTTGCCGACGGTGCCCTGGGTATCGACAACATGTATCCCGACTTCTTCGACATGGGCTACATGATTTCGCCGAAACTCGACTTCTCGCTGGGCGACGGTACCGTAACGATCGACGTCGACTGGTTGAGCATCCACGCCTCGTCGACTACCGATGTATTTGCCATCGTTGCCTTTGCCACGGTAGGCGAAGACAATAGCATCAACATCGAGGGTACGCCGCAAACCTTCCTGGTTCCCAAAGGCACCTTGAAGCACGAGACCATTACGCTCACGGGCGGACAACCCGACAGCTACCTCATCATCTTCACCGAAGACAACGGTATCATCATGCTAGACAACCTGAAGGTAGAGATGAGCATGAACAAGGACCAGAAGGTGATGCTCCCCTTGCAATCGCTCTTTACCGAAGAGACTCACATGGACTTCTCCAACCTCGACAACTTCCCCGGCGAGCGTTATGCCTATAACGTATCTTCGGCCTACCTGGGCGACGGTGCCTTTGTATACCAGAGCGGATACTCCGACCTGCAATTCATCGACCTCCTCCCCTCGTCGGTAACCAGCGAGAAGTTCGACGGTGTCAAGGCCTACGTGAGCGAAGGCAAGCTGCACGTTGTCAACCCCAACAACGAGCCGGTCAACCTCTACGACGTCAAGGGCGCTCTGCTTCTGTCGGTTCCCGCAGGTGAATCGGAGGGCGTCTACGACCTGCCCGGTGCGGGACTCTACATTGTAAAAGTGGGTAACCATGCCATCAAGATGGTTCGGTAACAATCCACATATAGTTCAACCTATATAAAAGCGGGGGCGGCTCAATTCGTTGAGTCGCCCCTCTTTTTTCAACCGTTTATCGCCGTACGGACGACTCGCCCGCCCCAGCCTAAGCCGGGCAACAGCAGAGTCAAAAAAAGAGCCAGTCTCACCTCACAGGAGGCGAGACTGGCTCTTTTATCCGTATAAATAGTGATATGGTTCGTTGCGTGTTTTCAGATGCACTCTTCGTTTCTCTGCCAGGTACCCGTCTTGTCGATGACACCCCACAGCGTATCGAGTTTCACCTCGGCGAGCCCTTTGGAGAAGGAGTCGGCCTCGTCGTAGAGGAAGGGCAGAAACTCCTGCCCGGCCTTGTCGATATAGCCCCATTTCCCGTTTTGTTTCACGGCGGCGACATCCTCCTTGAAGTTCCAGGCAAAATCGTATTGCAGCGGTATGAGCAGGTGGCCCGTCTTGTCGATGAAGCCCCACTTCTCGTCCATCCGCACGGCAGCCAGCGATTCGTTGAAACACCACGAGTCGTCGAAGCGCGGCGGAATCACCACCTTGCCCGAGGGGTCGATAAAGCCCCATTTGTCGTGCAGCTTCACCGGGGCGAGGCCTTCGTGAAAATCGGCAATATGCTCATATACGATAGGGACTATCTCCTTACCCTCCTGGTTGATGTACCCGTATCGTCCGTTTCGCTCGACCAGGGCCAGACCGTTATGAAAAGAGTGGGCCCAGTCGTAGTCAAACTTGACTACCGCCAGCCCGTGCCGGTCGATGAACCCATACTTGTGGTCGATCATCGCCACGGCAACCCCCTCGTGAAACGAGTGGGCGGCGTCGAATTGCGGAGCTATAAATACCTTACCGGAGTGCTTCTCCCGGTAGCCATATTTCCCCGATTCGTCCTTGAACGACTCCAAATCGGGGAACCCTCCCAACGAGTTAAACTTCGAACTACTTTTCATAAGTCGGTAAGAATAAAAAGGAAACATCAACAAATATATTTTTTTTAATTGACAATTCCAAGAAATATCCCGAAAAATATTTGTCTCAGAAGCGCATGTACCTATTGTTTTGAACCGGGATTCCGAGCCTCTAAAAAAACAAAAATTAGAGAAAAAGATTTGGCCGTTTATACAAACAGCCGTACCTTTAACCTCTATAAAATGTTAACTTAATTTCAATATTTTGCTATGACAAATGCGTTATTCTGGCTTGTACCCATCTCTTCGGTACTGGCTCTACTCTTTGCTTGGTATTTTTATAAGCAGCTGATGAAAACCGACGAGGGAACCCCTCAGATGCAGAAGATTGCGCTCCACGTGCGTAAGGGAGCCATGTCTTACTTGCGTCAGCAATACAAGGTCGTCGGGCTTGTTTTCCTGGTTCTGGTCGTTTTGTTCTCGATCATGGCCTTCGGGTTCGGGGTTCAGAACAAATGGGTTCCGGTAGCCTTCCTCACCGGCGGTTTCTTCTCGGGCCTGTCGGGCTATCTGGGCATGAAGACAGCCACCTACGCGTCGGCCCGTACGGCCAATGCCGCCCGCACCTCGCTCAACAGCGGCTTGCGCATCGCCTTCCGCAGCGGCGCCGTCATGGGCCTCGTGGTAGTGGGTCTGGGACTGCTCGACATCTCGTTCTGGTATCTGCTGCTCAATGCCGTGATTCCCGACGAAGCCTTGAACCCGGCGCATAAACTCTGTGTCATCACCACCACCATGCTTACCTTCGGTATGGGAGCCTCTACCCAGGCCCTCTTTGCCCGTGTAGGCGGCGGTATCTACACCAAAGCCGCCGACGTGGGTGCCGACCTCGTGGGCAAGGTCGAAGCCGGTATCCCCGAAGACGACCCCCGCAACCCGGCTACCATTGCCGACAACGTGGGCGACAACGTGGGCGACGTGGCCGGTATGGGCGCCGACCTCTACGAGTCGTATTGCGGCTCTATCCTGGCCACCTCGGCGCTGGGTGCCTCAGCCTTTATCGGTGCGGGTGAAACCGAAATGCAGATGAAGGCGGTCATCGCCCCCATGCTCATCGCCGCCGTAGGCATTCTGCTCTCCATCATCGGTATCTTCTCGGTACGTACCCACGAAGATGCCAAGATGAAAGACCTGCTGAAGTCGCTTTCGTTCGGTACCAACCTCAGCTCCATACTCATCGTATTTGCCACCTTCGGTATTCTGTGGGCTCTGCAACTGCAAAACTGGGCCCTGATAGGCGGCTCGGTAGTGGTGGGTCTGCTGGTGGGCATCATCATCGGACGCAGCACCGAATATTACACCTCGCAATCGTACCGCCCCACCCAACGCCTCTCCGAGAGCGGTAAGACCGGCCCCGCCACCGTCATCATCTCGGGTATCGGTCTGGGCATGATTTCAACGGCTGTCCCCGTCATTGCCGTGGTAGCCGGTATCATCCTCTCCTACCTCTTTGCCTCGGGCTTCGACCTGAGCAACGTGACCCTGGGCCTCTACGGTATCGGTATCGCAGCCGTGGGCATGCTCTCGACGCTGGGTATCACTCTGGCTACCGACGCCTACGGTCCCATTGCCGACAACGCCGGCGGTAACGCCGAGATGAGCGGCTTGGGCGAAGAGGTACGCAAAAGAACCGACGCCCTCGACTCGCTGGGCAACACCACCGCCGCTACCGGCAAAGGCTTTGCCATTGGCTCGGCCGCCCTCACGGGTCTGGCTCTGCTGGCCTCGTACATGGAGGAGATTCGCATCGGTCTGACCCGCATCGGCGAGACCGTCCTCGAGTTTGCCGACGGCACTACGGTGATGATCAGCGAAGCCTCGTTTACCGACTTCATGCGCTACTACGACATTACCCTGATGAACCCCAAAGTGCTCTCGGGCATGTTCATCGGTTCGATGATGGCCTTCCTCTTCTGCGGATTGACCATGAACGCCGTAGGTCGTGCCGCCGCACACATGGTCGAGGAGGTGCGCCGCCAGTTCCGCGAAATCAAGGGCATCCTCACCGGCGAGGCCGAACCCGACTACGAACGCTGCGTGGCCATCTCGACCCAGGGAGCTCAACGCGAAATGGTCGTACCCTCGCTGCTGGCCATCGTGGCTCCCATCGTGACGGGATTGATATTCGGTGTATCGGGCGTGGTAGGCCTGCTCATCGGCGGCCTCAGTGCCGGCTTCGTGCTGGCCATCTTCATGGCCAACGCCGGCGGTGCCTGGGACAATGCTAAGAAATATGTCGAGGAAGGTAACTTCGGCGGCAAGCACAGCGACGTGCACAAGGCTACCGTCGTGGGCGATACCGTGGGCGACCCCTTCAAGGATACGTCGGGCCCGAGCCTGAACATCCTCATCAAGCTGATGAGCATGGTAGCCATCGTCATGGCCGGTTTGACCGTGGCCTGGAGTCTGCTGTAAAAGCAATCGTTCATAACCATAACCCCGAGAGGCCGTACCGGAATTTCCGGTACGGCCTCTTCTGTTTACCGATGAATACGAAATATTCTCATCCTCCACTGATAGATTCGCGGCACAAGAGCCCTCTCTTATTCCAAACGGCCCCAGCTGTCGCCTACCCTCTTCGAGGTACAGGATGCCGACAGCCGGGATTGGTATCTGCTCGATACTCACGGCTACATAGTCGAATAGATTTTGACACACCAACGGGAACGACGATAAACGGTTTCCCGCCTTCTTCTCTTTCTTGAGCAGGGCTGTACAGGGGGCTATCGGCCTCGGCACAGCCCTCGCTCTGTTTCCATTTCAACCTCGAGCCGCCACATTCGGGCTATCTTTTAGCTGCAAAATATAGGGCGTTGAAATAAAAATCGCTATTTTTGCAAATGTCGAAACACACCTCGACATACAAGGACAAAACAAGAAAGGGATCATATTTCATACCGTGGGACTATAGACCGGGCTATGAAACACAGACAGTTCAAAGCGAACAGAAATGACAGATAACCAACTGATACAATCACTGATTGACCGGGACGAACGCATCACGCAGCAATTCTTTTTTCAGAACTGCCGACCGCTTTTCAAGAAGGTCATAAGCCTGGTATTCTCCTATCCGGTCGATTACGATGAATTTGTCAACGAGTTTTACCTCTACCTCATGGAAAACGAGGCCTGCCGCCTCAAACAGTTCCAGGGCCGGAGCTCCATCTACCAGTGGTTGAAAACCGTGGCCATACGCTACTTTATCCACAAACGCGACTGCCTGATAGATATGGAACCTCAAGAGACTCTGTTAGATAAGACCCCGGTCGACGAAACCGTCGACGAGGAAAAGAGGCTGACGTCGCGACTGGACCTGGAATATCTGCTGGCCCGGATGACCAACAAACGTCAGGTCTACGTCATCAGAGAGCTGGTACTGCACGATGCCGAACCCCGCGAGGTGGCCCTCGCCCTGCAAGTGACGGTAGATAATCTATATAACATCAAGAAACGGGCTATTGAGGCGCTGACTAAAATAGCCATTAACGAAGCAGAAAAGTATGAAAAAAGAAGCGACCGATAACAACTACATATCGTCCGAACTGCTGGCGGCCTATCTGGACGGGAGAGCTACGGCAGCCGAGAATGAACGTGTGCTCAAGGCTCTGGCCGAGGATTCCCGGTTGCGCGAGGTCGTGAAAATAGCACAAGCCGTTGACGAGCCCGAGAGCTTCGAAGCCGACGAAATCGACCTCCTGCCCATGACGGCTCTGGCCGCTTCGTGTGGCGACGAGAACTATTGCTGCCTCGAGTGCGAAACCTATATCCTCAACCGCCACCCAATTGCCTTCGACGAAAAAGAGTTGTTGGCCGACGCCGTGCGCAACAAGTGGCAGAAACCCGACGGCACCCCGCTGCACCACATCGGGCGGCATCTCGAGCGATACGGCCTGTCGGTGACTCGCCGCTACCAGTGCAGCCTGTCGGACATCGTCGCCGCCCTCGACGCCGGGTGCGACGTGATTGCCGCCGTCGACGGAGGCGAACTGCTGGGCCACCCGAGCGACGAACTGGCCGAAGACCTCTTCGTCGGGCAGATACCCGACCACACGGTGGTAATACTGGCCTGCGATACGGCGCAGCACACCATCACACTCCACGACCCCAACAGCTCCCGGCCAAGCGACAGCTACCCGACCGAACAGTTTATGAACGCCTGGGCCGACTCCAAATACTATTTGGTAACCGCAACCAACGACAACAGCATGAACCAATATACACCCCACCCCATCGACCTTACCGATGTAGTGCTGGACGACGATTTGAACGACCTGCGCGAAGCCATCGCCGAGAACGCCCACGAAATCTGGGCCGAGAACCGAAAGTCCGAAGGCTGGACCTACGGTCCGCAGCGCAACGACTCGCTGAAGCAGACCCCCGACATGGTGTCCTACGGGCAACTGCCCGAATCGGAAAAACGGTACGACCGCGAGATGGCCATGCAGACCATCAA
The DNA here is from genome assembly GCF_002159975.1 of Barnesiella sp. An22. Classification (GTDB taxonomy): domain Bacteria; phylum Bacteroidota; class Bacteroidia; order Bacteroidales; family Barnesiellaceae; genus Barnesiella; species Barnesiella merdigallinarum. The sequence goes on from NZ_NFJR01000003.1 coordinate 110,559, forward strand.
GCTGCTGAAAAAGCTGGGCTACGACCTCATCAAACGGGAAGATACCGAGCTCTATCAGGTACTCAAGCGCCGCATACAGGAGTCGAAGCTGGAGTACCGCTGCCCGCAATGCGGCAACACGGTCTACCGCCACCAGCACTTCTGCGACCAGTGCGGCACCCGACTCGACAACATCACGTGGGATAAGGACCAAGAAGACCAAGAGTAATGAATCTCGACGAAAAAACTAAAACAGAATGCCATGATTAAAGCATCAGAATTCATACATCCCGAAGATGCGGCGGCCCTCCGCCAACTGGAGAGCATCCCCGGGTTCCCGGCCCTGGCCAAGAAAATACTGGAACTGGGATACGAAAAACTGCAATACGGGATCAATATGGCGTCGACCATTAGACTGTCCGACAAGCAGTTGCCCGAGCTCTACCGTCACCTGCCCCCGATATGCGAGCGGCTGGGTATCGCCGAACCCGAGTTCTACCTGCAAATGAATCCCAACCCCAACGCCTATACCTCGGGCGACACGCGCATATTTATCGTCGTGACATCGGGGCTCGTAGAGATGATGGACGACGAAGAGCTGGATGCCGTGCTGGCTCACGAATGCGGCCACATACTTTGCCGCCATGTGGTCTACAACATGGTGGCCCAATATGTATCCATGGGGCTCGATGCCCTGGGCATACTGGGCTCCATTGCCAAACCCATTGAATATGCGCTGCTCTACTGGAGCCGCAAGGCCGAACTCTCGTGCGACCGATGCGGCAGCATCATCACCTCGCCCGAAGTGGTAGCCCGCGTCATGGCACGACTCGCCGGGGGCCCGCGCGCCATCACCAACCATCTGGACCTGGAAGAGTGGGCCAAACAGGCCGACCGATACGACGAGATTCGCAACGACGGCCTGTGGAACAAGGCTCTGCAACTATCGGTAATCATGGGGCAAGACCACCCCTTCAGTGCGGTGCGTGTGCGCGAAATACTCCGGTGGGAAAAGAGTGCCCAATACCGTCACCTCATGCAAAACCTGAAGGCCGAAGCGTCGGGGAAACGATGCCCGAAATGCAACAAGCCGGTTTGCCTCGAGTGGGCCTACTGTAAATACTGCGGAACGAAATTAGGATAAACCATCAAATAAAAAGGCTATGTTTTTCAACGAAAAGGGAATACTCAATATCGACGAAATGGTCGCCAACAACGACTCTTTCAAAAGAATCATGGAAGATAACACCGTCGACGAAAACGAAATCAAGGAACAATCGGACAAAGTAGTAGCCATGCTTCACCAAATGGAAAAAGAGTTCAGCGAAGAGCAGCTGCTCAAGGTCAAAGAGCTGTTGGTCGAGACCAGCGTACTCTATGCCATATACAACTATTACTCCATCCAACACCTAAATCAGTAACTACCATGGGAACTTTTTGTACCAAAAAGATATTATACGGTTCTACCGCATTGATTCCAGCCATCGCCAACAGCATCCGGGAAAAGTTTCAGAACGACGGTTACGAGGTGGCCATGGACGCACTCAGCAGCGGAGGCTACGACATCTCCATCACCAAAGGCAACATCTTCAAAGCCGTGCTGGGCATGAAAACCGCACTGAAGGTAACCCTGCTCCCTCAGGACAACAACATCCACTTCGAAGCCGGTGTGGGTATCTGGGGACAACAGGCTATTCCTACCGTCATCTCGATGCTCTTTTTCTGGCCAGTCCTCCTCACCCAAATCTGGGGGATGGTCGAACAGGCCCAACTCGACAACCGGGCCCTGGACATTGCCAACGAAGTGATTGCAGCGCACAGCCACGAGTCCGGTATCGGGAGCGATCAGAAATTCTGCACCTCCTGTGGAGCCCCCAACCCCGGGTCGGCCAATTTCTGTTGCAGCTGCGGCAAACCTTTATAACAAACAGTTGACCCTCCTCGGAAAAAGCGGGCGCTTTGTCAGCCAAGCAGGCTTCGCTTTTCTGCAGGAGGGCAGCTTCCTTTTACCCCCAACGTCTCACGGGGGTGAACCAACCGGCGACACGGGTTGTTATAGGTACAGTTTCTAATCTAAAAAAACAGAAGTCCTATGGCAAAAGAAAGTGTTGCTATCTTGAGTGGAAAAATCGACGTGGTAGAGGTCCTCGCCGAGTTGAATGCCGCCTTGTCGGAAGAGTGGTTGGCCTTTTATCAATATTGGGTAGGAGCCCTGGTCGTGAAGGGCACGATGCGGGGCGACGTGCAACGCGAATTTCAGGCGCATGCCCTGGAAGAGTTTGAACATGCCCGCCTCCTGGCCGACCGTATTGTCGAACTCGAAGGAATGCCGGTTCTCGACCCCAAACAGTGGTTCGAGTTGGCCAAGTGCCCCTACACGGCTCCGACCGATACTGATGTCGTGAAACTGCTGAAACAGAACGTAGCCGGCGAGCGGTGCGCCATCCTGCGCTACCAGTCCATTGCCTCGCTCACCGACGGAAAAGATTTCACCACCTGCGATATGGCCAAGCACATCCTGGCCGAAGAGGAAGACCACGAACAGGAGTTGCAGGACTTCCTCGACGATATTGCCCACATGAAATCGTACGTGTCGAAACAATAATACTCATATTTAGGATAACAAGCAATGCAAAGGCAGCCCCCGGGAAACATCGCGGAAGGCTGCCTTTATCATTCTGTACAGGGAGGCGACGGCTCAACCCTGCGGCGGGTTGGCTGCCGGGATTCCCTGCCCCCCGGCCTGTGCGGCCAGAGCAGCCGCCTGTGCCTGACTGGCCGCCTGTGCCTGCTCGAGCTGACTTTGCCGAATCGACTGCAACAGCTTGTCGGCAAAGGGGAAGGAGCCGTTCTCGAGCAACATCTCGAGCGAAATTTTCCCACCCCGGAACAGCTCCATGAGAAACTCGTTCGAGGCCAAACGCAAGGCCGGAGTCGAGAGGGTCTCGGCAATCGAGAGGTCAAACTCGGTGTTACGCACCTCGGCAGGTGTATAGGTCGAGGCATCTTTCCCGGCACTGCTCCCCGCGATGGTCTGGTAACGGGCATCGGTGTAGAACTGCTGGATGGTCTTCATGATCTTGATGTCGCGATCTTCGCGGAAGGTCTTGAACGACTCGAAGAGGTCGAGCAGGTTGGTCGACGAGTATTGTACCTGCTGCGAGTAGAGCGAAGCCGGTGTGCCCGAGTTCGGAGCCTTTCCCTGCATGGCCCCGTGCACCCCCGAAATATCCTCGAACAGCCGCATCTGCAACGACAGCATCTCATAGGCTCCCACCTGCGTGGCGTTGACCGCAATCTGCTGCGGCATGGGCGACCCGGGCCTGGGGCGGAACAGAATGATGCCGTTGTACTTGGTCCACTCGTCGGCAATATCCTCGATGGTCATGCCGTCGGGTATCTGGTCTTCGGGGAAAAGCAACACCCCCTTGGCACTCGAGCCCATGATGAAGTCGATCATCGTAATGAGGCGGTTGATGTACCGCTGCTGGTCGATGACATCCTCGACAAAGGCATGCACCTCGCCGTCGACCAGCGGGTAGAGCTTGAACACATAGGGGTGCTCGCCATGCCAGTAGGGCGTCTCGCCCTCGTCGAGCAGGTCGCCCAACGGCGAGAAAAACCGGTAACGCCACGTCTGCTCCACCCCCCACTCGGTCTCGATCAGAGGTACCGACTCTTCGGCGATACCGGCCTCGCGCGCCGCCCGCTTGCGGGCCTCGTTCTCCTGCTCGACCACCTTTGCCTCGGTAGCCGGCAAGCTGTAATATTCGCCCGAAGCAAAATCGTGACAGTTCAGCGCCTCGCGGCTCTCGAGCTTCCACACCTCGATTACCCGGCACATCTCGGGCACCGAAGGCATGTAGAAGTCGAGCCGGTCGACACTCCGCGTCGTCAGGTTCTCGAAGTTGTGACGTGCCGTCTCGGTATCGGCCTCGGAGTAGATGTTGCGCAGCTGTACCGCCCGCTCGCGCGACCCGAAAGCAAAGCGCGATATGACCTCGGCAATGGTCATGTCGTGCAGCTCGCCTATGAGCGTGCAATCCCAGTGCCGGCTATCCTCCATCGCGTTGAAGAAGATGCGGTTGGGGTTAATCTCGTCAATCCACACATCGGTCTTTCCCCGACGGTATCCGTAACCGATTTTCTGGAAACAGATACCCGAGATAAGGAACTCCTCGAGGGTGCGGCTGTCGAGCTCCTGCAAACGGTTGTGCTGGTAGGCATACTGCACGGCAGTACTCATCAGCTCGCCCAGACTCTGTTCCTTCCGGTCGCGCGCCACACACACCGGTTGAGTCTGGTTGTTGCGGAACTGCCCCAGCACCGACTTGACCATCTGGCGAATGAGGTTATTCTTCAACGGCACCTTACCCTGCTGGCGGATATACTCCTCCTCGGTCATCACCCGCCCGTCGGGCAGTTTTATCCGGTCGTTCCACTGCCGGCCATAGGTATAGTCCCGGTTTCGTTTTCGTTTGAGCCTGAAGTGATCGATCTCCTCCCAGGCCTTCTGCGCCTGCAACAGCACCGGGTAGTCGGCCCGTTCTATCTCGCCGCTCGGTTTGCGCCGGCCGTTTTTCCCCGCAGGCGGGGCTTTGTACGCATGATTTGCCATATTCGGTCTTGTTTTTAGTTCGCTGCAAAGAAAAGCACGACACGCCCCCCGTTTATGGCATCGTGATACAAAAGGCACTGTTCCACCTGTTTATAAGACATACTTCCGAGATTTCGCACGGTATATCCAAAAAGGGCTGAAAAAATATGACAAAATGTTGCAGGAATCGTTTTTTTAATCTCTATATTTGTTATCGTGTCGATGCGGGCGGCAGAGCTCCCCTCCCCGGGGAGTGCGGTCGTTGTTCTCCCCGCAGCGGGAAATCAAACAAAATACCCTCTGGAGAACCGGGTATAACAAATTAAAAAGCTATGAAAAAAATTTTGCTGGCGGCAATTGCTGCCGTAGTGTGCGTAGGCGGAGCTTTTGCACAACTCTCCATGGGTCCCAAAGTAGGCCTTAACGTAAGCTCAATAACGGGCGACGGTTCCCAATACCGGGCCGGCGTGAATGTAGGCATCTTTGCCAACTACCGCATCAACAGCCTGTTTGCCATCCAACCCGAGTTCCTCTACTCGATGCAGGGCAGTGCCTTCGACGATGTCACCGTCCTCAACCAGACAATCGAGTCGAACTACACCTCGCACTATATCGACATCCCGGTACTTCTGAAAATCTATCCCTGGCAGGGCCTGAACGTACAAGTTGGCCCTCAATTCGGATTCTGTGTCGACGATGAATATAAGCTGAAACTGGGAGGGAAAGAGATTTCGAGCAACGACCTCAAGCAATACGGCTACGACGAGAAGGCCAACGCCTTCGACTTTGCCATCGCCCTGGGCTTGGGCTACGAATTCGATTTCGGCATGACCATCGACGCCCGCTACAACTGGGGCCTCACCAAGATTTACGACGATGACAAGGCCAAGAACAGCGTATTTATGATTTCGCTGGGCTACAAGTTCGATTTCTAATCACTACCCTCAACGATACAGCAAGGGGATATGTTGCAGATAGCAATCTCGACATATCCCCTTGCTCATATCTACGTATGAATCTCTGTCCATAAATAGCCTCTATTATTGCTCATAGAGAATACATTGCTCGTGAAAGCGCTCACGAATATTGAAAATTATGGGAATATACTATTGAAAATTACGGGGATTTTGTAAATTAGTCCCCAAAACTTATTCCTCATGTACTACCAAAGACTCATCGAAAAGGAGATAGAATTAAAATTAAGGACATCGGGGGCCGTAGTTGTAGCAGGTCCCAAGTTCTGCGGTAAGACAACAACTTGCATGCGGTATCAAAAGAGTTTTGTAAAACTAAATACCAGGCAAGCCATCGCCATGGCCCGGATGAATCCCAAAGCCGTCTTAAAAGGAGAGACACCCCGATTGATTGACGAGTGGCAAAAGGCTCCAGATATATGGAACCAGATTAAAGATGACCTGGACTACGACTATCAATTCGGGAAATATATTTTAACCGGCAGCTCTACACCTGCCGATAAAACCGAAGTACACCATAGCGGAGCCGGTCGAATAACTCCGGTGAAAATGAGACCGATGAGCCTATGGGAATCTCAAGAATCAAAGGGAACGGTCTCGCTGTCGGATTTGTTTGAAAAAGGCAGGAATTTCCCCTGGGACCTCAATACCGATTTCACGCTCGACGATGTCGCATTTTTGATTTGCCGCGGCGGTTGGCCCATCTCGGTTTTGGCTGACAAAGAGATAGCCATAGAGATTACCAAGAACTATTACAATGGACTCTTTGTTTTCGAAGACTGCGAAAACGAACGGTTTCGGAACAAGAAACCTGAAGTTCTGAAAATGATTCTGCGAAGTTATGCACGGCACATCTCCACCGAGGCCGCTATCTCTACCATCATTGCCGATGTGCGCCAAAGCAACGAACGCACCATGGATAGCAAGACTTTCGACGATTACATGGAAGCATTGAAAGACCTCTACATCATCGAGGATATTCCCGCCTGGAACCCCAATATTCGCTCAAAGACCTCTATCCGCAGCACTCCAACGCGCCATTTCATCGACACCTCTATTGCATGCAGAGCATTGGGGATAGGGCCCGAGGATTTGAAACGAGACTTGGAAAGCTTCGGACTGTTTTTCGAAGATTTCGCAGTTCGGGATTTGTCGATATATGCCAATGCTTTAGGAGGACAAGTAACCCATTACCGAGACAATGCCGGACTGGAATGCGATGCCGTGATTCATCTCGAAGATGGACGATGGGGGGCCATCGAAATAAAACTCGGAGGCGATACCCTTATCGATGCCGGGGCAAAATCGCTGAAAACGCTACGCAACAAAATCATAGGAAAAAGCGACGAGAAAGCACCTGATTTTCTGTTGGTTCTGACTTCGGTCGGAGGTGCATATCAACGGGAAGACGGCGTTTATGTAGCTCCCATAAATCTGCTGAAGCCCTAATACCCATACCTAATATAAGTAAGAGAGGCCATGTTGGTATCCCCCGACATGGCCTCTCTCCTTATCTAAACCAAATTTACCATACTTTATCCATAGCAGATCTCGCCCTTTTCGTTGCGATACTCGTCGAAGCTCTTGTTGTACTGGGTCATGGCACGCAGGCTCATGCCCATGCTCGAGAAACCGCCGTCGTGATAGAGGTTCTGCATGGTCACCTTGCGGGTGAGGTCCGAGAACATCACGATACAGTAGTCGGCACACTCGTCGGCATCGGCGTTGCCCAGGGGCGACATGCGGTTGGCAAAGTCCATCAGCGACTCCATGCCCTTGACACCGCTACCGGCTGTCGTCATCGTAGGCGACTGCGAGATGGTGTTGATGCGCACGTGCTTCTCCCGACCGTAGATGTAGCCGAAGCTACGGGCAATCGACTCCAGCAGCGCCTTGGCATCGGCCATATCGTTATAGCCGAAGAGCGTACGCTGAGCAGCCACATACGACAGGGCCACAATCGAGCCGTACTCGTTGATGGCATCCATCTTCTTGGCCACCTGTATCATCTTGTGAAACGAGATGGCCGAAATATCCAACGTCTTCGACAGCATGTCGTAGTCCAGATCGTCGTACGGACGTTTCTTTCGCACGTTGGGCGACATGCCTATCGAGTGCAATACAAAATCGATTTTACCTCCCAGCACCTCCATCGAGCGGGCGAAGACCTTCTCCAGATCCTCTACGTTGGTGGCATCGGCCGGAATAATTTCGGCGTTCAGTTTTTCCCCCAAAGCGGTTATCTCGCCCATGCGCACAGCCATGGGTGTGTTCGAGAGCGTAATCACAGCCCCCTCCTCTACCGCTTTCTCGGCGACTTTCCACGCAATAGACATCTCGTTCAATGCGCCGAAGATTACGCCTCTTTTTCCTTTCAATAAATTATAACTCATATATTTTTCGTTTAGGCACAATCCTGCACAGTTTGCACGAATGTGTGCCGTTTTGCGGCTGCAAAGATAAGACTCTTTTTGCAAACGCAAAACAAAACCACTCAATTTTGTTAAGCTCAGATAGCAATTCGGCCAGGCAATGCCGTCAATTTCCCATCGGCAAAGGGTTGCGACTTTCATATTGCCCTACCCCACAGCTCTTAAAAAAATACATTTTTTTTCTAAACCACTTTTCAAACAAAAAAACCAACCGTATCAGAAATTTATGCTTATATTTGTGTCGTGAAATCAACCAAATAATAACTTTTATATACACACAACCATGAGTAAACCATATGTTGTAGGTATCGATATAGGCGGTACCAATACAGTATTCGGGATTGTCGATGCCCGCGGCTCTATCTTGGCCACCGGGTCTATCAAAACTCAGAAATATACCGAGATTAACGACTATGTAAATGCTTTGTACGAAGAGTTGTCACGCCTTTTGGCTCAAGAAAACGTAACCGACCAGATTGCCGGTATCGGTATAGGAGCCCCCAACGGCAACTACTTCACCGGGAATATCGAGTTTGCACCCAACCTGCCCTGGAAAGGTGTAATTCCTCTGGCTCAAATGATGCGCGAGCGATTCAATATCCCCGTAACCATTACCAACGACGCCAACGCCGCCGCTATCGGCGAGATGACCTACGGCGCCGCCCGCGGTGTGAAAGACTTCATCATGATTACCCTCGGAACCGGCGTTGGTAGCGGCATCGTTATCAACGGTCAGATGGTATACGGCCACGACGGATTTGCCGGAGAGCTGGGCCACGTAATCGTACGTCGTGGCAACGGCCGTCTCTGCGGTTGCGGTCGCACCGGCTGTCTCGAGGCTTACGCTTCGGCTACGGGTGTAGCCCGCACGGCTCGCGAATTCCTCGAAATCCGCAACGACGAGTCGTCGCTGAGACAACTGCCCATCCAGGACATCACCTCGAAAGATGTTTACGACGCTGCCGTATCGGGCGACAAACTCTCGCAAGAGATTTTCGAGTACACGGGTAAGATTCTGGGCGAGGCTTTTGCCGATTTCGTAGCCTTCTCGAGTCCCCGTATGATTGTGCTCTTCGGTGGTCTGGCCAAATCGGGCGAACTCATCATGCGTCCTATCCGCGAAGCCATGGAGCGCAACTTGCTTCCCATCTACAAAGGCAAAGTCAAAATCGTTCTTTCCGAACTGAAAGAGAGCGATGCTGCCGTATTGGGTGCCAGCGCACTGGGCTGGGAAGCCAACTAAGAAAACACCTACTGAACCGATAAAGAAACGGGGAGATGCCGACAACGACATCTCCCCGTTTCTCTTTTTATACCGTCAAGGGCTTATGCCCCTTGTTGTTTCTGCAAAGCCTCGTGCATGGCAGCGGCAGCCCTGCGGCCATCGCCCATGGCCAGAATCACGGTAGCCCCGCCCCGCACAATATCGCCTCCGGCATATATATCGGGAATCGACGATTGCAACGTGTCGGCATTGACCACTATCGTACCCTTGGGCGTCACCTCGAGGCCATCGATAGCATTGGGCACCAACGGGTTGGGCGATACACCTACACTTACAATCACCTCGTCGACATCGATCGTCTCGATAGCACCGGGAACAGGTACCGGCGAACGGCGCCCCGACGCATCGGGTTCGCCCAGCTCCATCTTCTGGAGCTTCATCTGGCGCACGCGTCCCCGCTCGTCGCCTATATACTCGATGGGGTTGTGCAGCGTGAGGAACTCTACCCCCTCCTGCTTGGCATGGTGCACCTCTTCCTGACGGGCCGGCATCTCGGCTTCGGAGCGGCGATAGACAATCATCGCCCGGTCGGCACCCAGGCGGCGGGCCGTACGCACCGAGTCCATGGCCGTGTTGCCACCGCCTATCACAGCCACCCGATGCCCCTTGTATACCGGCGTATCGCTCTCGGGGTTGGCAGCATCCATCAGATTCACCCGCGTGAGGTATTCGTTGCTCGACATCACCCCGTTGAGATTCTCGCCGGGGATATTCATGAACCGGGGCAATCCGGCCCCGCTGGCCACCAGGATGCCCTTGAACCCCATCTCGTGCAGGTCGTCATACGAGAGGGTTTTGCCCACGATGCAGTCGGTCACAAACTCCACGCCCATGCGACGCAGACTATCGATCTCGACATCGACGATGCGGTTGGGCAACCGGAACTCGGGGATACCGTATTTCAATACCCCGCCAATCTCGTGCAACGCCTCGAATACTGTCACCCGATAGCCCCGCTTGGCCATATCGCCGGCAAACGACAACCCGCAGGGACCCGAACCAACCACGGCAATCTTGATGCCGTTGTCGGGCTCCATCTCGGGCAGAGCCACCTCGCCCGAGGCCTGCTCATAATCGGCCGCAAAGCGCTCCAGATAACCGATGGCTATCGGCTCCTTCTTCAACTTCTGCAGATAGAAGCACTTCGATTCGCACTGACGCTCCTGGGGGCACACACGGCCGCACACGGCCGGCAGGGCACTCGTCTCTTTCAGCGTGCGGGCCGCCGACAGAAAGTCGCCCCGCTCTATATTCTTAATAAACTTCGGTATATTGATACCCACCGGGCACCCCGTCATGCAGAGGGGCTCCACACAGTCGAGGCAACGGGTAGCCTCCAGCACGGCCTGTTCGGGCGTGAGGCCCCGGTTCACCTCCTCGCGGTTGGTTACACGGTAGGCCGGGTCGAGCTCGGTCATTTTCACCCGCGGAATATCGGTACGCTCCTTGGCTTTCTTGCTTTTGCGGAGGTTCTCCCTCCACTGTTCGGCACGTTGTGCCGCTAACTCTTCTTTATTCATACGCTTAACATCCCTCCTCTCTTTTATTCCACATCTTTATACGACGACAACCGCATGAGCAGCTCGTCGAAATTGACCTGATGGGCATCGAACTCCGGCCCGTCGATGCAGACGAAACGGGTCTTTCCCCCCACCGTGATACGGCAGGCACCGCACATGCCGGTACCGTCGACCATGATGGTATTGAGCGAGGCCACCGTAGGAATATTGTATTTCTGGGTAAGCAGCGAGACAAACTTCATCATCACGGCCGGCCCGATGGTCACACACAGGTCCACCTTCTCGCGCTTGATTACCTCCTCGACACCTTGGGTCACCAAACCCTTCTGACCATACGAACCATCATCGGTCATCACAATCACCTCGTCGGAGTATTTGCGCATCTGCTCCTCGAGAATAATCAACTCTTTGGTACGGGCCGCCAGCACGGTAATCACCCGGTTGCCGGCCGCCTTCATGGCCTCGACGATAGGCAACAGCGGGGCACAGCCCACACCGCCGCCGCAGCACACCACGGTACCGAAGCGCTCGATATGCGTCGCCTTGCCCAACGGGCCTACTACATCGGTAATATAGTCGCCGGGATTGAGGGCACACAGCTTGGCCGACGACTTGCCCACAGCTTGTACCACCAACGTGATGGTGCCGGCCTCGACATCGGCCGAGGCAATGGTGAGCGGTATGCGTTCGCCCTTCTCGCCTACCCGCACAATCACAAAGTGACCGGCCTTGCGGGCCCGGGCAATGAGTGGAGCCTCTACCACCAGTTTTACCACTTTTTCCGAAAAGTGTTCTTTCGCTACAATCTTATTCATGATATATCCTTGTAATCTCTTTTCTAAAGAATCCTACCTCAAAGTTGCTAATTTTTTGGCAAAACTGCTGTATCCCGGGCCAATTTTATTCTGCATTTTCAGATAAAACAACACTCTCCGCACTCGCATAACAAACGAAGGGAGGGCTACCTTACGGCAGCTCTCCCTTCAATAGGTTTTATAAGCAATCGATTATTCGCCCACTTTGTAAGCCGTGATTTCACGAACACCGGGCAGACCGTAGTTGGCTTTCTTCAAACCTTGAACATAGATAGTCATACCGATACGATCGGGGTTTCCTTCCAGTTTAGCCTCGTTTCTCAAAGCCTTGGCAGCATCGGTATCGTTCAGTTTTACCAAGATACATTTCGTACCGTCGGTTTCGGCAGCATCGTCGGCAATAAATACCTGGCTGTAACCCGTGAAGGCAGCAGCACCGGCCCATTCGATGTCACCGGCAGCCTGAGCCTCGGCAAACGATTCGTAGAAAGTCTTCGAGGGGCTGTTCTTGATGCAACCTACGATGTGGCCTTTCACGGCAAAAGTCGAGTTGTCGGCCTGAGTGAGAGCCTCAGCTACACTGATGGCTTTCGACCAGTCTACATCGGGAGTAGGCTCGGGCTCTTCGCCACCACCTTCACCCATAAAGTGCTCAACCTGAGCGCGACCGAAGGCGAAGTCGTCGATGCAGTAAGTCGTCGAATTGCTGTTACCACCTTGTGCTACATAACGGAAACCGATGTAAACGAGGTCACCTTTGCCTTCGAGGCTGATATCACCCGAAGCCACCCAGCCTTTGAAGTTACCGCCGGGGTTGGTCGAAGTAGCCAAAGTTACATTCAGTTTCTCTTTGCTCGAAGCGGTCGATTTGGGCTCGTTCAGTACATATACCTCGAGCGACGAAGTGCTTTGCCAGTAAGCGCCCTCGCTATAGAACGAGAATACTTTGTTGGCAGCATCTTTCACATTCAAGGCAGGCGAGATCATCCACAACTCATAGGTTTTGCCGGCATTCTTGTCGCTGCTGTCGTGAGCCGTAGCCTGGATGTATTTCTCGGTTACACCCGTCGAGTTGTTGGTAAAGGTCTTGCTTTGCCAGGTACGATCGTCGTCGGCAGGCGAAACAATCTCGTGCGTCCACCCCGGGCAGAGCTCGTTGATGGGCGTGTATTGAGCCTCGATGTTGTTGAACTGATAGATGGTATCGGTAATTACGACAGAGGGAGTCGTAGTAGATCCACCACCGTTACCGCCTCCACCCAAGCCGGGGAGTACATCGTCATCGCTGTTCGAACAAGCGGAAAATCCGGCAACCGTCATAGCTGCCATAAAAATCCATGCAAATTTTCTCATTTTTTTCATATTTAAATTATTTGAGGTTATTGTATCATAGTATCATATTGATTATTCGGGAAATTCAAAGCCCTCGAGGTCGGCAAAGGGGTTGTCGAGCGAGCGGATGGTCAACTGCCACGAACCGGCATAGGCTGCATTGTCTTGGAACCAACCTACGATGGCCGTGATGTCGCCGCGGTTGTCCGAGCCGAATACCGGGAGTCGACGGTCGGCAAAGCGGGCATACTCGCTGGTCGAGATGCTTACGCTCGTGGTGTTGCCGCTATCGTCGGCAATCTCGCGCGAGCGGGGGAAACCGATGTTGTACTTCTTGCTGCTGTCGTAGGTAGCCGGTGCAAAGGTGGGGTTCTGACCATATTTGGCCAAAGCCGTCGTCACACCCTGTCCGTCGGTCGGGAAGGGATATACCACGTCGTTCAGTTTCTTGCCGTCCGAATCGTAGCCGGTAAAGTAGGCATTCTTGATTTTTACAATCTTGAAGTAGCCATACTTATCCAGTTCGGTAATCTGTTTCAGGGTCATCTCCTCGATTACGATTTTCGAGGGGTCGGGGTTGCCGATTTTCTGGATATGTTTCATAGCCAGCGTGTAGGGAATACGACCCGGCTCTTCGCGTATCTTGTTGTCGTTGCGGTATCCGCGCACACCCAGTTGGGGAGCACCGGCATAGCGGCCCAATACCAGACCATTGCAGCGGATGGCTACCACCTGACCGATGGGGAGCATGCCCGACAGGCTGCCGGCATCGACCGACACCTTCAGACAGGTGTGGTCGTCCTCGAGGCTCTGAATCACAAAGTATTTATACACGTTGCCGGCACGGTCGTCGGTGATGATGCGGCCGCGTACCACGATGTCGTTGGGCGAATCGATGGTGTCGATTGTAAACAGCCCCTCTTTCGTATCGAAATTCTCGATAAGGTCTTTGATGGTCACCGTCTGAGCCCAAGCCTCGGCGCTGCCCTCGGGCACGGTGGCAATCTCCTCGGGTATGGCATCGAACTCTTTTTCACACGCCGTAAACATCGTCAGGGCGAGCAGTACGGCTCCGATATATTTCAGTTGTTTCATATCTATATCTCTTGTATGGGTTGATTAAAATTTGAAACCTACGTTGAGGAACATGTTGAAGCCCCAGGCGTAATAGTATTTGTTGGGGAACTTGTCGACCGACTGAATATCCTTGGTCACACTCTTGTTGTCGCGGCTTACACGGCCCTGTTGATAACCGCCGGTTATCATGCCGGTGTTGTTGAGGATATTGTTCAGGCTCAAGTTGATGTTGAGCTGTTGCTTGCGGTTGTTGAGGTAGATGAGTTTACCGATCGAGGCATCGAGCATGAACCCGCCTTTGAGTTTCTCTTGCGACCCGATCATCTCTTTCTGGTTGTAGAGCTTCACGATGTCCGAACCGTCGCCTCCCGATACGTTTTGCAACAGTACCGGTTTGCCCGTGTTCTGGTCGAAGCCCCATACCATCGAGGTCTGACCGTTCTTGTCGATACCGATGATGCGGTAGCCGTTGTAGTATTGTTCCAGACCTACCTCGTTGGGATATTTGCCGCCATACATGTTCATGTGGGTGAAACGCGAGGGCGAGAAGTCGAGATAGTTGTTGTCGAAGTACGAGAGAGTCACATCGGCAAACCACATCTTGGGGTGGAAGTAGTCGATGGTGATGCTGGCGGCCAGTTGCGGACCGTTGCTCACATGCAGACCCTCGGTGTATACCCGCTCGGTGTAGTCGGTCGAGGGAGCACGGCCGTCGACAATCACGGGCAACTGCTCGGTGAAGAGGTTCATGCCGTTCTCGGCGCTCATCGTACCCCAGCAGTTGTTGGTGTATTTGTAGCTGGCATAGGTACCGGCAGCCGACACGGTGAAGCTGTTGTTGAGTTTCACGCTCACACCGGCCTCGACACCCATGTGACGTTTGTTCACGCCCGAGAGGGTGTGGTTCACATAGGTACGGAACTCGTCGTGGTAGTAACCCGAGCTCTCCACTCCGTCGCGGAACTCGGTGAAGAATGCCGTTACACGACCTTTTACCACCGACGTATTCAGTTGATAGGTAAGGTCTCCCGAGAAGACTTTCTCCGATTTCAGACCCCGTATCTGCGTATCCTTCACACGGGGAGCCACATAGGCATAACCGGCCAACGGGGCACGCGACTCGGCCAGAGCGTTGAACGACAAACGGTTGTGACCGTCAATCTTGTACACGATACCGGCCTTGATACTGGGATCTACAAAATAGAGCTGTTTGCCGAAACCTTTCGACTGGGCACCGATAACCTCGGCACGACCGTTACGCATCAAACCTTCGCGTTGGAACGAGGTGTAGGACAACCGAGCGGCATAGTAGATGTCGAAGAGCGGTAACTTCCAGTCGTTCTGGGCAAATACCGAAGCCTTGATGACGTGCATGTTGTAGTTGTAACCGAATACGTCGCCCTTGCGCACAGCCTTGTTGGGGTTGTCCACATCGTTTTGTATGATGGTGAGGTTGTCGGTAAAGTCGCGCTCGGCAAACTGGTCGATGTCTATCCACTGGTTACCGCCCAGCAGGTCGTCGACCGTCTTGTAGTGCATGCCCTTGGCATACTTGGCCTCAACGCCGGCAGTAAGTTTCAGCTTGCTGTTCAGCTGGTTGGTATAGAGGAAGTTCAAGGGAATCTCCATCAAGTCGTTGTGACGACGTTCCAAAATGTACTTGGCGCTACCGTTAGGGTTCACCACGTTGTTGGTGTAGTTGGCGCTGTACATGGCATCCCAGTTGATTTGCGTAATGTCGGGATCACCGGCACGCCACAGGTCGGCCAGTTGGTTGGCCAAGTCTTTGTTTACCTCGCCGTAGTAGGCGTTATATACATCGTCGGGACCGTTTACACCCAACTGATAGTATTGCCAGCTGGGCAGGTTGCGGTAGTAGTCGGGACGGGGGTCGGGCGCATTGTAGAACGAAATGGCCGAGTTGCTGTACATACTGTAGTGGAAACCCAAGCCGGCAGCCAGGTTGCTGCGGTCGTCGATTTTCCAATCCCAGTTGAAGATAGCGGTGGGGTCGTAGCTGTGTACGATACGCGAGTTGCGTTTCTCGCCGTTCTGATAGCCCCAGTAGGGGTTGTAATAGATACCGCGGTAGTCATAGACCTCTTGCGATACGGCAGCCGATTGAGCCCGTTTGGTAGGAGCACCGAAGGTTGTAAAGGCAAACCGATGATTGTCGAGCACCTTTTCGGCAGCAAGGAAGTAACCGAACGAGTTGTAGAACGTACCCTCGGTGCGACCCTCGTCGGCCCAGCGGTAAACGACCGACCCGGTGAAGGCCCAGCCGTTATCCATGATACCGGTCGAGTGGATGGCCTGTCCGCGCAGTTTGTAAGCACGGTTGGTATAGGCGGCGTTCACGTTGGTACCGGCGGCATAGCTGGTGGCGCGGGTGTTGATGTTGGTCGTTCCACCCAGCGAACCGAAGGCATAGCCCGGCATCTCGAGACCGTTCACAGCATCCTTGTTGCGCATGGCGTTGTTCAAGCCACCCAGACTCGAGTAGTTGAAACGACCACGCTCCAGGTCGTTGAAATTAACCCCGTTGATATAGGTCGACGACTCCCGTTGCTCGTAACCGCGCACATTGAAGCGCATGGGGCTGTAGGAGTAGCTGGCAGCCTGCAGATAGACATCGTCGGCTGCACCCGACAGATACGAAGCCGATTGGGAAGCAGCGCTGCCCTCTTCGTCGAACATCGACTCGTCGAGTTCAAAGATATTATCCTCGAGGGCCTGTTGGTTGAGCGACTCGTCGGCACGCTTTTCGTCGAGCGTCATGTTCAGGGTATTGTCTCCCTGCTCCACTACATAATCGACCGAATGAACCTTGTAGTCCGCAGCTGTAAAGACAACCGAAACGGCTCCTTCACGCACTCGCTTCAACTCATATTTACCATCCAGATCTGTAATTGCCGACGATTTCCGTATCGTCACTTTCACATTCGCAATAGGTTTGTTTGTTTCATAGTCAACGACAACGCCTCTCACCGTCGCGGCCTGCACCAGGGCAGGTACCAGAAGAAGCAATGCCATCAATAACCATTGTTTACGATTCATTACATCAAAAGGTTTAATTATATATTGTGTTATCTGTGTTTACACCCTTCATTTATCGTCCCTTTCCACCTCAAAAAATGGGAGAGGAAAGGAATTTGCAAATTAAAAGATTATTTTTCATTATACAAACATCTACGAAAGGAATATTTTATTACAATCGTGTTAAATTGTAATCCCTTAGCCCCCTCGTTTTGTGTACAAATGGAAAGCTCGAAGGCCAAATCGATTAAATTTCAAACCCTTAATCTATCACTCTGCCAGAAACCTGCAACTCTATGCACAAAACGGAATCTTATGCATTCTCTTCGGCTCACAGTTTGTTACGTTTTGCCCCGGCACCTTTAGTCGAACCTATAACAATTTATATTTCAAATATTTAAAAATCACGCACAACAGATTTCCGCCTCCCGGTATCCTGGTTTCTTCTCATTTGTAGCAGAGATTTATCCCCAAAAATTTCGCATATTTCCCAAATTGAACTATCTTGCAGCCCATTTAATCCAAAATTGAAAATTTCAAAAACAAAAAATTTCACACACGCTATGAAAAAAATAGGACTGTTGCTACTTGCCGTATTGTTATTGGGCTCGACTGTTTCACAAGCTCAAACGCCAAAGAAACACTTTGCCATATACGCCGTAGCCTTCTACAACCTCGAAAACCTGTTCGACACCATCAACGACCCCGCCACAAACGACGAGGAGTTTACCCCTTCGGGCTCTTACCGCTGGGGCGGATTGAAATACCGCAACAAACTGAACAACCTCGCTTTTGCCATCAGCAACTTTGCCACCGACAACACCAGCCCCTTCAAGCTGAAAAACGGCCCGGCCGTAATCGGTGTTTCCGAAGTGGAGAATCAACAGGTGCTCGAAGACCTCATCCACACCGGCAAGCTGGCTCAACGCAACTATGGTATCGTGCACTACGATTCGCCCGATGCCCGGGGTATCGACGTGGGCCTCATCTACGACAAAGACCAGTTTACGGTCGAGTCGAGCAGCAGTGCCCGACTCCACTCCCAAGAGTTCCCCAACCTCCTCACCCGCGACCAACTGGTGGTATCGGGCCGCTTGGCCGGTGAGCGCGTGCACTTCATCGTAAACCACTGGCCCTCGCGCCTGGGCGGTGAAAAACAGTCGAGCCCCAAACGCGAGGCCGCTGCCGCTCTCACCAAACATCTGGCCGACTCGCTGCTGGCTGCCGACCCCGATTCGAAGGTCATCATCATGGGCGACCTCAACGACGACCCCACCAACAACAGCTGCAAGGTGGTACTGGGCGCCAAGAAGAAACAACAGGAGGTGAAACCCGGCGGATTCTTCAACACCATGTGGGAGATGTACGACCGCGGTATCGGCACACTGGCCTACAACGGTGCCTGGAACCTCTTTGACCAGATTATCATCTCGTCCAATCTGGTAGGGAAAGACCGCTCGACCCTGAAGTATATCCGCTCCGAGGTCTTCAACCGCGACTTCCTCAAACAGAAAGAGGGCAAATACAAAGGGTATCCTCTGCGCACCCACGCCGCCGGTGCCTACCTGAACGGTTACAGCGACCACTTCCCCACCCTCATCTACCTGGCCAAAGAGGTAGAATAATTTCTCCCGACTCTCCTATATAATATATAGTATGTAGTATGAATACACGAAGAGCCGCAGCGACGCTGCGGCTCTTCGTGCTTTTACCGTCATACCGGGTCTGCTGTCACAACGCCACGCGACGAGCTACCCGTCGGCCGTGCGACGAAAGGGCCACGATATAGATGCCCGAGGGATAGTCGCTCACCGGTATCGACACCTGCGTCTCGCCCGAGAGATAGGCGCACCAGAGCACACGTCCCGAAAGGTCGAGCAACTCGACCACCTCGAACTCGCCCTCGGCACAGGTAATCTCGAGCCGGTCGCCCTGGCGGGCCATGCGCCAACTATCGTTATCGATTTCGTCCACTCCGCTGTAACAGGGGTCGTTGGCAGCATCGGCCGTGGCATACTCTACCGTACCGTCGGGAGCCTGGGCATAGACCAGCCGGTCGTGCGTGTCGAAACCACTCGTTTCGCCCGAGCAACCCGGTCGCAACCAGTCGCCCTCTTCCACACCCAGCCCCTCGATCCACAGCACCGAGCCATCGGCCCAAAAGCGTTGCCGCAAGGTATTGCCCACCTCGATGGTATCAATCCGGCTGATGGTAGAGTTTACCTGGGTTTGGGTCATCCAGTCGAAGTGAGCCACCGCCTCGCCCACCTTGACCCCGAAGTCGTAAATCAGAAACTCGTGGCTATACAGATTCTCGACCGGCATCAGCTCCTGGTTAAAAGTGATGTAAACCTTCTTGTCGGCCTCGCGCACAAAGGCCAGGTTCTCGTCGGCCGTAGGTTCACAGCCCTGGAAGGTATAAAACCGCTTGTACGACTCGCCGTTCACCACGGTGTCGCCCTGAATGAGATTGCGGTAATAGCTCTTGCCAAAGAGTTCTTGAGAATAGCCCCACTCGGCACCGTCGCGTACCAGGGGCACATAGGCATACTCGGCCGACTGCGCCAGCCCCATCGAGCCCCACACGAGGGCCCACCACATGATTTTTCGCATAACTACACTATATTTTAGATTGGGTCTAATGTACCGTTGGGGTAAATTTACACCATATTCACAAGAATACCTACCCCATGCCCCCTTTTTATCAATCTGGCTTTAAACTCTTTTCAAACAAAAACATTGCGTTTATCGCCGGTTTGGCATTACTTTGCAAAAATTTCCCAAAAGAGGTATTGTCCATGTCACCCAAAGCCAAGACTTATATGCTGCCCACGGCCATGATTGCCGGGAGTGTAGCCGGCTATCTGTTCCCCCGGGCCATTGCCTACTGGGCCACCCTGCTGGCACCCTGCCTCATCTTTGCCATGCTGCTGGTCACCTATTGCAAAATCTCCATCAAAGAGCTGAGCATCAAACCCCTGCACTGGGGGCTACTCTCCATACAGATTATCGGCGGGCTTATAGTCTTCGGAGCTCTCTACTTCTGGGACCCCATCATTGCCGAAGGTACCTTCATCTGCCTCTTCTGCCCTACGGCGACGGCGGCCCCCGTCATCACCGGCATGCTGGGCGGCAGCGTATCCACGCTGGTCTCCTACAGTCTGGTCAGCAACCTGGCCGTGGCATTGCTCTCGCCTCTCATCTTTGCCTTCATGGGTGTACATGCCGACATCTCGTTTGTCGACTCCTTCCTCATCATCTGCAGCAAGGTACTGCCGCTGCTCATCTTGCCTCTGGTCATCGCCCTCGTACTGCAACGATTCTTCCCCCGCATACACAACGAGTTGAAGAACCGGCAGGCCCTCTCGTTCTACATGTGGGCCGTATCGCTTTTCCTCGTAGTGGGCAAAGCGGTCACCTTTATCATCGAACAAGGTTGGGAATCGGTACCTTTCGAAATTGCCATCGCGCTGCTTTCGCTCGTGGCCTGTGTAGGGCAGTTCTATCTGGGTCGTAAAATCGGCGGGAAATATGGCGACAAAATATCGGGAGCCCAGGGTCTGGGTCAGAAGAATACGGTGCTGGCCATCTGGATGGCTCTGACTTACCTCTCGCCCATCACCTCGATAGGTCCAGCCTCGTACATCATCTGGCAAAACAGCATCAACAGCTACCAGCTCTACCTGAAAGAGAAACGCGCAGCGGCCCACCGATAACCGTCACTCCCGGTTACCACCCCGCCACGATTCCAATCGAATCACAAATGATTATTATCCCCCTCAAACAGGGGGTGGTCGCAAGCCACCGCTAATCGGCCGACTCGTCGTCGCCGGTCGTGGCCGGCAGGTTCTTCTTGGCCTTCACGCCCATGCCCTTGAGTTTCTCCACACGGCCTATCAGGTTGCCCGTACCGTTCTTCAACTTCTTCATCGCCTCGCCATAGGTGGTGTTGGCCGCCCCCAACGCCTTGCCAATCTTCTCCATGTCGTCGATGAAGCCCACAAACTTGTCGTACAGTTTGCCCGCCTCCTCGGCTATATCGATGGCGTGACGCGTCTGCTTGTCGCGCTGCCACAAGTCGGCCACCAGCTTCAAAGCCGCAATCAGGTTGGTCGGGCTCAACAGCAATACCCGCCGGTCATAGGCATACTGCCACAACGAATGGTCGGCCTGCATGGCAGCCAGGTAGGCTGCCTCGTTGGGCACGAACATCATCACATGATCGCCCTTGCCCACGTAGTCCTGATAACTCTTGTTCGACAGTTCGTCGATATGTTTCTTGACCGAAGCCAGATGCTGCTTCAGCGCGGCGGCAGCCTCTTCGGGCGTCTCGGCATTCACATAATTGACATAGGCCGTGAGCGACACCTTCGAGTCGATGACCATCTGGCGGTTGTCGCCGCCGGGGTAACGGATAATTACGTCGGGGCGCATCTTGCGGCCCTCGGCACTCTGTATCGTGTGACCCTCGTCGTCGCGCAACGTCTCCTGAATGAAATACTCGCGGTCCTTCTCCAACCCCGACTTTTCGAGAATACTCTCCAATATCATCTCGCCCCAGTCGCCCTGAATCTTCGAGTCGCCCCGCAACGCCTGGGTCAGTTGCTTGGCCTCTACACCTATGGTCTCGCTACGCTGCACCAGCTCCTTGATCTGCTCCTTCAAAGAAAACCGCTCGCGAGCCTCGCTGCTGTAGGTCTCCTCGACCGTCTTCTTGAAACCCTCGAGCCGCTCCTTCAGCGGGTTGAGCACCTCGGCCAACCGCTCCCGGTTCAACTCCGAGAAGCTCTTCGATTTCTCCTGCAATATCTCGTTGGCCAGCACCTTGAACTCGTTGCTCATCTCCTGGCGCACCCGCTGTACCTCCTGCTTCTGCACCTCCATATTCTCGACGAGCACCTGGTTGCGTGCCTGCAAGTCGCCCTTCTCGCGATTCAGTTGCTCCCGCTCCCGACTGGCCACGTCGAGCTGCGTCTGCATCTCGGCCAACCGAGCCGTGCAACTGTTCACCTGCGCCTCGAGCACACCGTTGCGCACCCTCAACTCCTCCGCTTCGCGGGCTCTCTCACTCAAAGTCTCCTGCCAACCCTTGCGGCGCGAATTGTACAGGAACCAAAACGCCGCGGCCGCTACAACCAACGTCGCCAATATACCAATCAATACAGCCATCATCGTTATATCCAATAATTATTACAATCCATTTATTCTCAATCCATCTTCAGCACCTCGATAAACCGCCGGGCTATCTGCTCAAAGCCCCTGTCTCCGGGGTGAGAAGCGACACCCTCATCGGTTGTTATCGTCTCGTATCCCTGCCAGGTCAGGGTCTTTGCTTCGACATTATCGCTATATCCCGTCACCTGCACGGTTGCCTGGTACGCTCGCCCGCCAATCGTGAAATCGATTTGCAGACGATTGTCCGGCAGCACGGCATAACGGGTATATTTCAAAGTCTGAGACGTCGGCTCCGTACGGGTCACGACAGTCCCTATCGAGCTGCTGTTGGCAGCAGAGCGAATATCGTTTATCGTAATAAGCGCCACATCGTGAGGCCGACAGGCATCCTTTATCGCCGTCGTAACCTGATTCGAAGCGTACCAGCCATACATCCACACGATACGGGCCCGAGGTGCTCCGCTTCTTATGGTCCTGACAAGCGCTCTGGCCCCTTGCACAAAAGCAGCTCGCTTGCTCTGTGTGTTTACATTCTCGCCAATCTGCACGACCACCAGATCCAAATCGTCGCTCAACCGGGGCTGCAACATGTTTTCCAACCAGGCCCTCTGCTGCTTCTCATTCTCGCAAGCCTCAAACCCCGTCCCCGACAACCGTATGTCGGTATACGCCGGATTCTTTTCCAGAAACCGCTTCTGCAGGATAGCGTGATAATCGCAATCCTCACAAGTCGCATTCATGCCAAAAGTACCATTACCCAACAGCAAAGAATTCCCAATAAACAGAGCCTTATCGGGAACTTCCAACTTACCTGTCGCCTTCTCTTCCCAAACGGTATCGCACGACATCGTTATAAAGAGCAAAAGAGTAAGACATAAACAACGCAAGAGACGGTTCATGGGACTACACGATACAACGATACACAATTATTTGACAAAGATATTAAATGACACGAACAGAGACAAACGAAAAAAATCATTCCCCCGCAAATATTCTCGCACTTCTCCCCCACAAACCGACAATAAATTTCTCCATTCTCACTTTTATAATTACATTTGTAACCATAACCGACAAAAATTCCAGCGTATGAAATTAGGAGATGTATGGTTCTCGGCCCTTACCGAAGCCGAAAACAACGACCACATGATTATCGTTTCGGGCCGTACCGAAATCGAGCCGTTCATTCAATCGGGCAAGTTCAAGGAGCGGGTCGAAATCACCTGGAAATACGAGCCCGACAGCAAAGGCATGCCCACCGAAAAGACCAGCGAACTCATGGAGGAGGCCCAAACCGCTCTGAAACGGGCCATGGAGAAGGACAAACTGGCTATCTTCACCGGCATCTATACGGGCGACGGCGAGCGTACCTGGGTGTTCTACACCCGCAACATCCCCGCTTTCGGCCGCACCCTCAACGAAGCTCTCGCCCCCTTCGAGACCCTGCCTATCACCATCTATACCGAGAAAGATCCCGAGTGGAACGAATACCGCGAGATGTGTGAGTTGAAGGGACAGGACGACGACTGCGAAATCGACGAATACGACGACAGCCCCGAGGAGTAACCACCTCCAGCCCCGGCTGCCTCATCCCGGATAAGACAAAAGGGAGAACTCGACACCATCGTGCGGGCTCTCCCTTTTTGTTTATCGGTTTACGACTCTTGTACAGATTTTACTCTTCCTCGTCGTCCTCTTCCTTCATGTTGTGGAATACGTTCTGCACATCCTCATCCTCTTCGAAACGCTCGATAAGCTTCTCGATCGAGGCACGTTGTTCGGGAGTCACCTCCTTCACGTCGTTGGGAATACGCTCAAATTCGGCGCTGATAATCTCATAGCCGGCCTCCTCGAGGTGGTGCTGGATGTTGTTGTTCTCCGAGAACTCGCCGTAGAGTACGATTTCCTCGTCGTCGGCCTCCAGCTCGTCTACGCCGTAGTCGATCATTTCGAGTTCGAGGTCTTCGAGCGACACACCCTCTTTGGGTTTGATGTGGAACACACACTTGTGGTCAAAGAGGAACGAAAGGCTACCCGTCGTGCCCAGCGAACCGCCGGCCTTGTTGAAGTAGCTGCGCACGTTGGCTACGGTACGGGTGGTATTGTCGGTAGCGGTTTCTACAACGATGGCGATACCGAAAGGCCCGTATCCTTCGTAAACGACCTCTTTATAATCACCGGCATCTTTCGACGATGCTTTCTTGATAGCCCGTTCTACATTCTCTTTGGGCATGTTGGCGGCTTTGGCATTCTGCATCAGCACGCGCAGACGGGGGTTGGCATCGGGATCGGGACCGCCGGCTTTTACGGCAATAGAGATTTCCTTACCAATCTTCGTGAACGTACGGGCCATGTTGCCCCAACGCTTCAATTTTCTGGCTTTACGATATTCAAAAGCTCTTCCCATAGGATAATTTTATCTTTTACTTTTATTTTTTGTTAGTATTGAATTATCTCAACTGTGCCTCCAACTTCTGTTGCAGATTGGAGACTATCTTGTGCATGACAGCGTCAATCTGCTTGTCGTTGAGGGTCTTGTTCTCGTCTTGCAACATGAAGGTAACGGCATACGACTTCTTGCCCTCGGGCAGATTCTTACCCTCGTACACGTCGAAGAGGTAAACCTCCTTGAGCAGTTTGCGCTCACTCTCGCGGGCCACCTTCTCGATGTCGGCAAAGGCCACCGTGTTGTCTACCAGCAGAGCCAGGTCGCGCTTCACGGCCTGGAACTTGGGCAGGTCGCTGAAGAGTACGGCGTGTTTGGCGGCCATCTTCATCAGGGCATCCCAGTTCAGTTCGGCAAAGGCCACATCGGCATCGATGTCGAACCGCTTCAGTATCTTGTGCGATACGAGACCCATCTTGCCGAGCAGTTTGCCGCCGCGGTTGCTGTAGGTGAGGGCTGCCGAGTAGACCTCGTCGCTCGTCTGCACGGCCACGATGTCGCCGGCAATGCCCAAGCGGGCAAAGATATTCTCGACGTAAGCCTTCATCTCATACACGGTCGACTTCTCATCGGGGTGAGCCCAACTGCCTTCCACCCGGTTTCCAGTGAGCCACAAGGCAAAATGTTTCTCCTCGCTGTAACCCGAGAGAATCTTCTCGCCGTTGTGTGCCTCGGGGTTGAAGTAGTAGCAGTTGCCGTTCTCGTAGAACCGCAGATTGGCCCGACGACGGTTGATGTTGTGCGAAATGCTCTCCAAGCCGCCGAACAGCAGGGTTTGACGCATCACGTTCAGGTCGTTGCTCAGCGGGTTGAGCAGCGTCACGCAGTGAGCACGGGGCCAGCATTGCAGGTCGTCGTAGTAGGCACCACAGGTGAGCGAGTTGTTCATAATCTCGTTGAACCCGCAGCCGGTCAACTGCTCCGAAACCAGATTCAGCAACTGGTGGGCCTCATCGACCGGAGTCTTGTAGGAGAGGCTCGAGTGTACGCGGTCCGAAATCTCCACCTGGTTGTATCCGTAGATACGCAGCAGGTCTTCGATTACGTCGACATCGCGCTGTACATCCACCCGATAGGTGGGCACCCGCAGGGAGAGCTCGCGCTCATTCTCGCTCACAATCTCGATTTCGAGGCTGTGCAGGATGCTCTTCACCGTTTCGACAGGGATGTGCTTGCCGATAAGGGTATCTATCTTTTCATAAGTCAATGTCACGGGGAAAGGCGCTACGGGCGACGGATAGATGTCGACGATGTCGCCGCAGATTTCGCCGCCGGCCAACTCTTTCACCAGCATGGCAGCCCGTTTGAGGGCATAGAGGGTATCGTTGGGATCGACGCCCCGCTCGAAGCGGAACGACGAGTCGGTATTCAATCCTTGACGACGGGCCGTCTTGCGCACCCACGTGGGGTTGAAGCAGGCCGATTCGAGGAATACATCGGTCGTCTCGTCGGTCACGCCCGACTTCAAACCACCGAATACGCCGGCAATACACATAGGCTCCTCGGTGTTGCATATCATCAGGTCACGGTCTGTCAACGTGCGTTCCACCTCATCGAGCGTAACGAACTTGTCGCCCTCCTTGGCCGGTTTCACAATCACCTTGCCGCCAGCGATGCGGTTCAGGTCGAAGCAGTGGAGCGGTTGCCCCGTGCCGTGCAGCAGGTAGTTGGTAATATCGACCACGTTGTTGATGGGTCGCAACCCGATAGCCGACAGACGTTGCTTCAACCAGTCGGGGCTCTCGGCCACCTTCACGTTGCGCACCGTCACGCCGCTGTATCGGATACAGGCCTCGTGATTCTCCACCTCGACAGCGATGCCGCCATCCTTGCGATCGATGGCAAAGCCCTCTACCGACGGACGATGCAGGCCGCCATCGTGTCCGTGCCGGGTCAGATAGGCTGCCAGGTCACGAGCCACGCCGTAGTGCGATGCAGCATCGATGCGGTTGGGGGTAATGTCGACTTCGAGAATGTAGTCGCTCTTGATATTGTAATACTCTTTGGCGGGCGTACCGGGTTTCACCGGCTCGGGCAGCACGATGATGCCATCGTGCGAAGTGCCGATACCGATTTCGTCTTCGGCACAAATCATGCCGAACGACTCCACGCCGCGGATTTTCGATTTCTTGATGGTAAAGCTCTCGTCGCCGCTATACAACACGGTGCCCAGCGTGGCCACTACCACATATTGCCCGGCAGCGACATTGGCGGCGCCGCACACGATTTGAGCCGGCTCGGCTTCGCCCAGATCGACGGTCGTAATATGCAGGTGGTCCGAATTGGGGTGATCTACACAGGTGAGCACTTTGCCGATAACCAGGCCGTTGAGGCCTCCTTTTATCGTCTGTACCTCCTCGATGCCGCCGGTTTCGAGGCCGATGGAGGTAAGAGCAGCCGAAAGTTCCTCGGGAGTGAGGTCGAAGTTTACATAATCTTTCAGCCAGTTATACGAAATATTCATAATGAACCAATTTTATCTTCTATCCTATCGCATTCCGAAAGAGCTCTTTGAGCGGGCTCCCCGAAAAATTTTGCCAAAGTTAATAAGAAACTGTTTAAAAGCCAACCGCTCTACCGATTTTTCAACCCGCGCCGACACTATTTCTTTTCGGTATCCTGCACGCCCGAGCCTGCCGTAATCGAGAGGAAACGGGGCGGTATGGGAGTCTCGAAATTCATCTCCTTGCGGGTAACCGGGTGGGCAAAGCGCAACTTGTAGGCATGCAGAGCCACCCGACCCAACGGGCTGCCGTGAGCGCCATACTTGCGGTCGCCGGCAATGCTGTGACCCAGGTCGTGCATGTGCACACGTATCTGATTCTTGCGTCCGGTAGCCAAGTTGAGCTCTACCAGCGAGAAATGCTTGTTGCTGCTCAACACCTTGTAGCGGGTAATGGCCAACTGCCCCTCCTCGGGATTGTCGGTCGAGTAGACCTGATAGGCCGAATTCTCGGCCAGATACGACCGCACCATCCCCTCGGGCTGTTCCATCTGACCCTCGACCACAGCCACATACTTGCGCTCGAGCACCATGTTGTGCCAGTTGTGCTGCATCTGCTCCTGTATGCCTTTGCTCTTGGCAAACATCATCAGCCCCGAGGTGTCGCGGTCGAGCCGGTGTACGATGAAGAGTCTGTTTTCGGGGTTCTGCGACTTCACATAGTCGCTCAAGATGCTGTATGCCGTGCCGGTCTTGATGCGCTCGGTCGACATCGACAGCAAGCCGTAGCCCTTGTCGATGACCAGGATATACTCATCTTCATAGACCAGCCGCAGGCGGTTGTGCTTGAACACGCTAAACCCGGCCTTGAAGTTGATTTTCAACTCGTCGCCGGCATGCAGTAGCGTGTCGAACTGGGTCACCGGCATATCGTTCACCGCGACCTGGCGATGGACCAGATACGACTTGACCGTAGTGCGGCTCTTGTCGCCGAAGAGCGTATACAGGTAGTTGAGCAACGTGTCGTCGTGCTCGACGGTGTAGTGCTTGACATCCTTGTCGGAAAACCGACGGACTGGCCGTTTGTGAGAAGGTTGGCGCATACGTTTTCTATTTTTGCAATTTTGTCGTGCAAAGATAGTGCAAAGCCACCGCAAAGACAAACATAACCCGCTCTTTTATACGCAAACGGCCGGTCCGCACCGGCCGACCCGTCTGCTCTGCACGGCAAGACTAACCGTCGATCATACCCAGCTTGCTGGCTATCCCCACGGCAATCGACCACACGATAAATGCAATGAATCCCACCACCAGCGCCGACAGGAAACCGTCGCTTATCCATGCCGAGATGAATGTCACGACCACTCCCAGAAGCCCCCCGAACATGATGATATACCCCATGGCCCGCCAGACGAAGACAATAGCTGCCAGAATGAAGGCAACGACCGACCAGAGGAAACTGAATACCCGGCGCACCCCGTCGCCCACCCGCTCCCAGAAGGTGCGTTGGGGACGGTGTATGTAATCGGGGCGGCCTTGCGAAATGATTTCGCCGGTCGACATGTCTACCCGGGTGCCGTTGCGCAGGGTTATGATGCGATGCTTGCCCATGGATTCCTATTGTCTGCACTCCATACACTCAGCATCCTTTTTCAACTTCACGCCATACCAGCGCAGGATGGTGAGGTGACGCTTGGGGTTGTTGTTGAACGGGGCCCAGTTGGCAAACTGGTAGTCGCGCCGGTTGGCCCAGATGTAGTAGTCGTAGGTGAGCTCCTCGAGCAGCGACGAGATGCCGCACTCGATACCCCTCGACAGTTCGTTGAGGGCCAGCTTCACCATCATGTTGTTGATGGGAGCGATGTCGGTCGACAGCCCCACCTGCACCATGGCATTGGCATCTTCGTCGGACACGTAGGCCGGGATGATGCCCAGCTCGCGGGCCCGGCGCACATCGGTAATCTCGTCGTTCTGGTGATAGATGGGATTTCCCGTGAGGCAGGCGTAACAGGGTCCGCCCGGCCGCACCCGCAGAATATCGCCCCCTTCGGCCCGGGTAACGGCCCGGCCGAACAGCCCCACCTTGCCCAGCTTCACCAGCCGGGCGTTGATGTTGTAGCGGCTGGCATACTCGTCGGTAGCCACGATGGTGAGGTCGCTCTCGGCAATACACCGCTCGAGCTCGTCGAGGTGCCGGTTGATGTCGATGGCCAGGGTCTCGACCTGCGCATAGGGGTTCTTCAGCAGGATGGCATCTTTCACGGCGTTGACCTTGAGACGCCCCAACTCGTTCACGCCGCAAATGTGGCGCGAAATGTTGTGCAGTTCTATGCGGTCGAAGTCGATGAGGATGAAATGCCCCACCCCGGCCTTGGCCAGCTCGACGGCAATAGGAGCACCACCGCTCCCGAGCCCCACAATCAGCACCTTCTTCTCCTCCAGAGCCCCCACCTCGAGCAACCCTTTGCTGCGGGTATAGAGCTCGCTGCGGCGGGGCACATACTTCACGGCAGCCTCGACCTGTTGCTCGCCATCGACGATAAAGGCACGCGACTTCACCCGGTTGTCGGCCTCGACCCGGATGCACACAATCACCACCGGCACCCGCCGGGCTTCGGACGGCAAATCGCGATAGACGGCAGCCGCCTCGTCGTCGGCCCGCTCATACCCCGCCTGGTCTACCACTCTGAAGAGGCAGGGCATCGAGTAGCCCGTAGGGGCCACCTGCGGGTACTTGAGGTAGACGTGGTACACCTGCTCGCCCTTCCACTCGAAGGCAGCCCCGAAACACTGCGCCTGCCCGCTGTTCCAGAACTCCTGCAGATGATTCTGATAGAGATAAACAATCGGTTCCATACCCGGTCAGTTGGCATAGTAGGGTTTCGTGCCGATGGTCGTGCCCACCTTCTCCTTCCCGCTGCGTTCGGCCTCGGCCGGAGTCATCGCCTCCAGTTCACCATCGTCGCCGATTACCAGTTCCACTTCGCGGCGTCCGCTGTTGGTCTGCGCCAGAGCTTCGCCCAAATCTACACAATCGTCGGTTTTCTTTTTGTCAAACAGTCCCATAATTACTCTTTTTTATCGGTTTTACAATTCATTTTCAACAGGTTCAATAGGCCGCCCCCTTCAGAAATTCGTCGAGGGTACGCCCCGTTTTCAGGTGGCACTCGTACATCTCGAGCCAGATGCGCACCTTGATGATAATCTGGTAGAGGGTGATGCGGTTGGGGGCCCAGTCGGCATGGCCGTAGTGACATACCCGCACACAACCATTCTCGCCGGCCAGCGTGTGCATGCTGTGGCTGGGCGAGAGCATACTGCCGCCCGAGCGGGTCAGCAGGGGTTTAGGGCTGGTGATGAACACCTTCGGGATATTGTAGGGGTAGTTGTCCGAGAGGTCGATCTTCACCACGTAACACCGCAGGGAGTTAGTCTGGATGGCTACCGCCAGATAGGGATGCGATGTATTCATATCCATAAACCGGTATTGTTTGGGTTTGATGGTCGAGTTTTGCAACACGCCCAACTCGATTTGGTACCTTTCGTTTGTCATATCGATAAATCTTTTAAACGGTTAATCACTGACGGGGCTATCCCATCGGACAGCGGACTCCAGAGAGGGGCCCCGGGCCGCCCCAAAGCTCCCAGATTCCACGACGAAGTCTCCCCCTCCTGATAGCGCACCACATAAGGGGCCCTCACCGGGAAATCCGGGCCGAATACCAATCGCCACGAGGCCCGGCCGGGCACTTCGAATCGCACCTCGATGGTCTCGTCGTCGACCTTCAGCAGTCTCGCATCGGCATAGCGCCCCTGTATGTAAGCCACAATCTGCTTCAGTTGCAGGCGGTTCGCCCGGTCGTTCAGCCAAAAGCCGCGCTCGAAAGTCACCTGCCCCGCGGCAGGAGCCTGCTGCGCGCCCCGGGCATTCATCTCGCCATATACGGCTACGGAGGTAAACGGGAAAATCAGACTGTCGCCGTGGGCTGCATCGTAACGGGCCCGTACCGGCCCCTCGCCCGGCACGACCAGCCACGGGCGCTGCTCCATCGTCACCCGATGGTGCAGATTCACAAACGAGAAAGCGTTGGCCGAGGCCCTCTGCCGCACACATACCCCGATGGCCAGCACGCAACGCGACAGACCGTCGGCATACATACCCTCGTGTATCGACTGCACGTCGCCTCCGCTCGGATGCGAAAGACCCAGCCCGTGATGCGAATGCCACACCCCGATGTGCGACAACCGATGCTCCCGCGACAGCAGGTCGACATGGCGTTGCAGATAATCGGCATCCTGGACGAAACTGGTAAACCGGCGCACCGATTTCGGCCCCGGCCCCAGCACATACACCACCACGGCATCGCCCTCGGCAGTCCAGTAGCCGAACAGGTTACCCCCTGTCTCCATCTGTGGCGAGTCGAGGATAACCCGCATCATGAAATCCAACTCTTCCCGGAAAATATAGATGTCCCCATAACCCCCTTTATCTGTCTCCATACGGCTGGTGTTTTTCGCTTTGTACAACAAGAGATTCTCTCTTATGCAATATAAATAAAAAATATCGACATTTACAAACTTATCGCCCGGAAAATACGTTTCGCGAATTAAAATCACCCATACAACTACTCCTGTAAATTATTCTCTTCAATTCCCGAAGAAGCAAAAAACAGTCATTATCTTGGTCTTTCCACAAATAACTATTACCTTTGCCCGCTGCATCTAAATCGAGTAAAAAAATGAAAATGAAAATACACCGAGAAGGTAAAAACATATTACTCTTACTGTTTGTAGTCCTGCTTATTTTGAACATACCTATCTACATGTGGGTAAAAATCGCCTGGATAGCGATTTTTGTGCATGTAGTCTCGATTGTGTTTTTCCTGCTGGTTGTCAACTTCTTCCGCTCTCCGAAGCGTCGGTTCAAAGGTGACCGTAAAAATGTAGTGGTGGCTCCGGCCGACGGTGTGGTAGTCGTACTCGAAGAGGTGCTCGAAGATGAGTATTTCCACGACAAACGCATGCAGGTATCCATCTTCATGAATATACTCAATGTGCACGCCAACTGGTTCCCCGTAGCCGGCGAAGTGCTCCACGTGAGTCATCAACAGGGCCGGTTCATGGCGGCCTATCTGCCCAAATCAAGCACCGAGAACGAACGCTCGACCATCGTCATCAAGGCCGAAAACGGACAAGAGGTGCTGGTTCGCCAGATTGCCGGAGCCGTAGCTCGCCGCATCGTCACTTATGCCGAGGTGGGCGACTCGTGCCAGATAGACGAGCACATGGGCTTCATCAAGTTCGGCTCGCGTGTCGACCTCTACCTGCCGCTCGACAGCGACATCAAGGTGAAACTGAACGACAAGACTACAGGCGATTTAACCGAAATAGCCCGCCTAAAATAAGCAATCATGAACGCAATTGTCAAAAATATACCCAACTCCATCACCTGCCTGAATCTGCTCTCGGGATGCTTCGCCTGCATTTTTGCATTTCAGGGCCAATACGATTGGGTTGCCTTGTGCATAGGGTTGTCGGCCCTCTTCGATTTTCTCGACGGCATGGCCGCCCGGTTGCTGCACGCCTACTCTCCGTTGGGTAAAGAGCTCGATTCGCTGGCCGACCTCATCAGTTTCGGGCTGGCTCCAGGTCTGATGGTGATGCACTTGATGGCCTACAACAGCACATTCCACGGCATGGCCGAATACCAGTCGTGGTGGGCATTGAGCGCGCTGCTCATCCCGGTATTTTCGGCACTGCGGTTGGCCAAGTTCAACATCGATACCCGCCAGACTACCTCGTTCATCGGGCTGCCCGTACCGGCCAACGCCCTCTTCTGGATAGGTATCTGCCAGGCCGTGCTGCGCATGGAGAGCCCCGTATGCGGCTACGCCATCGTGGCGCTGGTCATCATCTTCTCGCTGTTGCTGGTATCGGAGATTCCCATGTTCTCGCTCAAGTTCAAAAACCTGAAGTGGAAAGAGAACTACCTGCGCTACCTCATCATCGCCGTTGCGGCAATCTGCCTCATTTTCTTCGGTTTGTCAGGTCTTGCCGCCACCATAGGCCTGTATATCGTCTTGTCGCTGCTGACAGCCCGCAAACGATAAAAACAAAAACGGAACGATTTTTGTTCCTACTGGGATATAAACCTAATATGTATCGATTATGCACTTGGCATTTTTGCTTCTGATTATACTCTTTATTATCTTCTTTGTGCCCCTCTTGGCTCTCATCCAACTGGTCGTACGCTTTATATCCCGCATATTCTTCGGGAGAAAAGAGGGGGCTGGCAATACCTTCGGCCGGCAGGAACAGAGCAGCCGCTCACAGGGCGAACGCTCCACGACCTGGTATACCAGTACCAAGAAAGGGAAAAAGAAGATTGACAGTTCGGAGGGCGAGTATATCGACTTCGAAGATATAAAGGAATAAAAAAAAGAAGAGAGAGCCGTCGCGCGGCCTCTCGTCAAGAGGTCTGCAGCCAGTCTCTCCCCTGTCTCGTGACGGCTTGTAGCAGCCGCGCTATTTCACCGACAGAATCTCTTCAACGATAAAGTTGCTGTATCCCCTCCAGGGCAATGCTCCCAGATACTCGTTGTATTTCAGTTCGACATGACGTCCGCTCATGCGCATGAGCGAATCTGCCAAATTGGCATCATCGACCGAAAAGACAAACTGGTTGGACTGCAGCGACCCTTGCCCTGCCGTGCGGAATCCCTCCATGATGAGAGTCCCCTCGTAGGTCTTGAACACATAGCCCTTCTTCACTACATAGTTGAGAGTACCCGCCTTCACACCCGAGCCGAATACAAAATAGTAACGCACATACACAAAGGCGCCCAGGGCCACTACCAACACCACTCCCGCAATCCACAGGAAGCGGCGGAACGACCGGCGCAGGGCTTCGCCCCGGCTGCGGCCTGTTTGAGTCTCGTTTATTTCACCGTTCATTTCATTCTGTTTTTCGCAATCTCTCCCCACAGGCTATCTCGGTAGGTTCCACGCCTCGCCCCGTTTGCCCCGGGCCCCGATTGCACTTGACACCAAAGAATATATTTCAAAACAAAAAAGCGGTCGATGCGAGCAACCGCATCGACTGCTTTTAGCATTTATTATCGTTTCACTCCTTCACCGGGATATTCTCCAAGGCAGCCACCAACAGCTTCCAGAAGGTCTCGACCGTAGAGATTTCTACCTTCTCGTTGGGCGAATGCGGGTGCTTGATGGTGGGGCCGAACGAAATCATGTCGAGGCCCGGATAGTTGGCACCGATAATACCGCACTCGAGACCGGCGTGCATCATCTTCACTTGAGCCTCACGCCCGGTTACCTGCGGGTAGAGCCGTTTCATCAGGTTCAGAATCTGCGATTTGAAGTTGGGTTCCCAACCGGGATAGGCACCATCGAAATCGACCCGGGCACCAGCCAGCGAGAAGGTGCTCTCCAACTCCGAAGCCAAAGCCCGTTTCATGCTCTCGCTCGAGCTGCGCACGAGAATCTTCACCTCGATATACCCTTCGGAGGTACGCACAATCGAGAGGTTCGACGAGGTCTCCACCACGTCGGGGGCATCGGGTATCATGCGATACACACCGTTGTGGCAGGCCACGATGGCGTTGATGAGGTCGTCCTGTATCTCCTCGGGCAGGAGCGAATGCGGCAGTTCGGTCTGCTCGGCCGTAAAGTAGAGGTTCTCTTCGATGAAGCCATACTCCCGCTTGAGCGTAGCGGCAAAGTCATTCACGGCATCCATGAAATCCTCCTTGTCCTCGGCCAGAATCGTCACCACGGCCTCGGCTTCGCGCGGGATGGCATTGCGCAGCGTACCGCCGCTGTAACTGGCCAGGCGGGCCTCATACTCCGACACCGCCTCTTTCAGGAAGCGGAACATCTCCTTGTTGGCATTCATGCGGCCCAGGTGAATATCCACACCCGAGTGGCCGCCGTGCAGTCCGCCCAGAGTCAGCTTCACGGCTATCTCGTTGGGAGCCGGCGTATAGGGTTCCTCCTTGTAGCGGAACTCGATATTCACATCCACACCGCCGGCACAGCTCATGTAGAGCTCGCCATCCTGCTCCGAGTCGGTATTCAGCAAAATTTCGCCATGCAGCTCGCCCGGTTCCAGCCCGATAGCGCCATACATGCCGGTCTCCTCGTCGTAGGTAAAGAGCGCTTCGAGGGGGCCATGCTTGAGATCTTTCGACTCGAGAATAGCCAGAATCGACGAGATGCCGATACCGTTGTCGGCGCCCAGCGTCGTCTCGGTAGCCGTCACCCAGTCGCCGTCGACACGGGGGAGAATAGGATCGGTCTCGAAGTTGTGCTTCACCGACTTGTTGGCCTGAGGCACCATATCCATGTGACCTTGCAGAATGACCGGCTTGCGATTCTCCATGCCGGGCGTAGCCGGCTTGCGAATGATGACATTTCCAGCCTTGTCGTGAATCGTCTCCAAACCCAGCGAACGACCTACACCCATGATATACTCGGTAATCTTGTCGAGGTGTCCCGACGGACGGGGAATCTGACAAATCGCCTGAAAATGTTTCCACACAGCCTGCGGCTGAAGAGATGTGATTTTGCTGTCCATAGTTATAATTTTATAGATCCGTAAATTGTCAAAGGCGATCCGACTCGGGAATCTCCGTCACAATATCGTCCACAACCCGTTCGCCCTTGGGTTTCTTCTTATCGCATGCCATCGAAATGAAGGCATATATTCCTATCAGCACAACCAGCACCATTTGCGACCCGTGTGCCACAAAGGCAAAGGCGCCGGCCTCGTTGCCCGTGATACCGTAGTACGACAGACCCGCGATAACCGCCAGGTGCCACGGTCCTATACCCCCCTGCACGGGAAGTCCCATGCCCAGACTGCCCAACACATAGAGCAGCAACACGGCAGCCACCGTCAGATGCGACGTGCTGGGGAAGGCAAATATGCACAAATATAACTGCATAAAATAGCAGAACCAAATAAAGAGGGTATAGAATATGAATTGAAATTTACCGTGCATGGTCACAATCGAAGCAAAACCGGCCCACACGTTGGCCATCAGCCCCTTGATGCGCTGCACCAGCCGGCTCTGGCTGTTGGTGCGGAAAAACCAAATCACCACCCCGATGCAGACGGCAATACCCACATAGAGCCACACCGATGTGAGCACGCTTGTCACCCCCGCCTCGATCGAAGGGTTCTCGTCGAGAAACCGGATAAACGGCTTCATCTGCATGAAAAAGACCAGCAGCGTGAGCAACGCCACCATCACCGTATCGGAGAGGCGGTCCGACACCATCGACCCCAGCACCTTGCTGAACGACGCCTTCTCGCGCTGGGCCACATAGCCGCAGCGCCACACCTCGCCCAGGCGGGGGAAGAGCAGGTTCATGGCATACATGCCGAAGATGGCATTGATGAGGACACGCATCGACGGCTCTATATGCAGCGCGCGCAGCTGCAAACGCCAGCGCAAGGCCCGGGCTATATGACTGAAAACGGCCACCCCCATCGAGAGGACAACCCAAGTATAGTTTACATCGGTTTTAAGAATCTGGAGTATGGTCTCTACATCGAGTTGCTGGTAGACATACCAGAACAACCATACGCCGCAGAGCAGAGGAAGCAGATATTTTACAATATCGCGGATTATCCTTTTCAATTTTCCCGTTTTAAAAATTTGTTATACCTTTGTATGCTGCAAAGATAAAGGTTTATCTCCAACTTTGTAG
This sequence comes from Barnesiella sp. An22, assembly GCF_002159975.1. Classification (GTDB taxonomy): domain Bacteria; phylum Bacteroidota; class Bacteroidia; order Bacteroidales; family Barnesiellaceae; genus Barnesiella; species Barnesiella merdigallinarum. Next base: position 147,399 of record NZ_NFJR01000003.1, read on the forward strand.
CGAACGGAGGCCTGAAAAATCTCCGCTGTAAATATTTTATTGACTCACAACTGAAACCGGAACCTTCATGAGCTACATGGTCAAACCCAAGAAATCGCTGGGACAGCATTTTCTCACCGACTTGAGCATAGCCGAGGCGATTGCCGACACCCTGGCCAGCTACAAAGGCATGCCCGTGCTCGAGGTGGGGCCCGGCATGGGAGTCCTCACCCGGTTTCTGCTGGACAAAGGCCACGACCTCACGGTGGTCGAGCTCGACCCCGAGTCGGTCGAATACCTGCAGGAGCACTTTCCCGAGCTGCGCGACCGTATTGTCGCCAAAGACTTTCTCAAGCTCGACCTGGCCCAACTCTACGAAGGCCCCTTCTGCGTCATCGGCAACTATCCCTACAACATCTCGAGCCAGATATTTTTCAAGATTCTCGACTATAAAGACCGCATACCCTGTTGCAGCGGCATGATTCAGAAAGAGGTGGCCGAACGCATGGCCGCCCCTCCCGGCAGCAAGACCTACGGGATACTGAGCGTGTTGCTGCAGGCCTGGTACGATATAGAATATCTCTTCACCGTTCCCGAGCACGTGTTCAATCCCCCGCCCAAAGTCAAGTCGGCGGTCATCAGGATGACCCGCAACCAGGTCGAGCAACTGGGGTGTAACGAACGGCTCTTCAAACAGATTGTCAAGACCGCCTTCAACCAACGGCGAAAGACCATGCGCAACTCACTGAGAAGCCTGGTCGGGAAAGAGTGCGAAGTCCTGTCCGACCCCATCTTCGACGAACGCCCCGAGCGGCTGTCGGTCGAGCGGTTCATCGCCCTCACCAACCTGTTAGAGAGTTATATCATCCCATAAACAACCTGCCGGAATACCGTCGGCCTTCCACCCTGTTCCGGATTCAAACCCAAGGAGGCTGAGACATGGAAAAGTTTACGCCCGAATATATACAGAACGTCCAGCAAATCATCAAGAACGACGAGAAAGACAAGGCTCGCGAACTGCTCAAGGAGCTGCACCCCGCCGACATCGCCGAGCTGTACCAGCAGCTCAACCTCGACGAGGCCGAGTACATATACATGCTGCTCGACGGCGAAAAGGCGGCCGACGTACTGCTCGAACTCGACGAGGACGACCGCAAGAAGATGCTCAAGCAACTGCCCAGTGAGGTGATTGCCAAGCAGTTCATCGACTACATGGACTCCGACGACGCCGTAGACCTCATCCGCGAGATGGACGAGGATGCCCAGGAAGAGATTCTCTCGCACATCGACGACGTGGAGCAGGCCGGCGACATCGTAGACCTGTTGAAGTACGACGAAGATACCGCCGGCGGTCTCATGGGTACCGAGATGGTGGTCGTGAACGAAAACTGGAGCATGCCCGAGTGCGTGAAACAGATGCGCATCCAGGCCGAGGAGTTGGGCGAACTCTACTACGTCTACGTGGTCGACGACGACGACCGGCTCAAAGGCGTCTTTCCCCTCAAGAAGATGATTACCAACCCGTCGGCCTCCAAGATCAAGCACGTCATGCGCAAAGACCCCGTATCGGTCAAGACCGACACCCCCATCGAAGAGGTGGCCGTCACCTTCGAAAAGTACGACCTGGTGGCCGTTCCCGTAATCGACAGCATCGGGCGGCTGGTGGGGCAGATTACCGTCGACGACGTGATGGACGAGGTGCGCGAACAGTCGGAGCGTGAATACCAGTTGGCATCGGGTCTTTCGCAAGACGTCGAGTCGAACGATACCGTCTTCACCCAGACGGCGGCCCGCCTGCCGTGGCTGCTCATCGGCATGTTCGGCGGTCTGGCCAACTCAGTGATTCTGGGCAACTTCGAGGCCAACATCGCCCGCAACCCCGCCACCGCCCTCTTCATCCCCCTCATCGGTGGCACGGGCGGCAACGTGGGCATCCAGTCATCGGCCATCGTCGTGCAGGGCCTGGCCAACGGCAAGCTCGACATGAAGACGGCCGGCAAACAACTGTTCAAGGAGCTGGGCGTAGCCCTCATCAACGCCTGCATGATTTCGCTGCTGGTTTTCGTCTACAACTGGTTTTTCCTCGACAACATGGCCACCACCGTATCGGTGTCGCTCTCGCTATTTGCCGTCGTGATATTCGCCTCGATATTCGGTACTCTCGTGCCCCTCACCCTCGAGCGGTTCAAGATAGACCCGGCCATTGCCACAGGCCCCTTTATCACCATTACCAACGACATCATAGGCATGCTCATCTACATGAGCATAAGCTATATGCTCTCGACCTAAAAGGGGCTGAGACGAAAAATTTTGCATACTTTTGTGTATTTCAATCGTTATTATATATATTTTTGTCCACGCGATTGAGACCAAGATTTAACCGACATAAACTCAAAAATGAAAAGAAGCATATTAGATATCTCCGATTTACAGGAAATCGTCCCCCAGTTGAACAACGAGAGAGGGGGCAAAATACTCCAACGATTAGCCAAAATCTGTAAACTCGACGATATCAATGCCCTCTACGGACGCCACTGCGATTTGAGAGGAGCCGATTTTGTCAACGCCATCATCGACGATTTGGACATCACCTGCAAGGTCGACAACGAAGAGGTGCTCGACCACCTGCCCGAAGGCTCGTTTGTCACCATATCGAACCACCCGTTCGGTGCTCTCGACGGAGTCATCATCATCAAACTGATTGCGGCTCGCCGCCCCGACTATAAGGTGATGGTCAACTGGATACTCAACTACATCAAGGCCATGTCCGACAACTTCATTGCCGTAGACCCCTACTCCAACCCTGAGCGACGTTACGTCTCGCTCAACGGCATACGCGAAGCTCTCTTGCAAGCCAAAAACGGCCATCCTCTCGGATTCTTCCCCGCCGGTGCCGTGTCGCGCCTCAAGTGGAGCCTCAAGATTGAAGACCGGGAGTGGCAACCCAACATCATACGCCTCATCCAGCAAATCAAGAAGCCGGTGATTCCCGTCTTTTTTCACGGACACAACTCCCTGTTCTACAACCTGCTGGGATTGATAAGCTGGCAATTGAGAGCCTTGCGGCTACCGGCCGAGGTATTCAAGAAGGAACACCAGACCATACACATCTCTATCGGCAACATCATTCAGCCCGAGACCTTGGCCCAATACCGTACCACCGAAGAGCTGGGAGCATTCCTGCGGCACGAGACCGACAAGCTGAGAAAACTGAAAAGCCAGCGCTAAAACACACCACCTACACCCGTTTTTTCGGTATCGATGGGAAAACAGGATGCGGTTCGGGATAAAAAATATCTGAAAACAAGTTTCGATATTTTATTCTCCGCTCTCCTTTCACTATCTTTGTAGGGGATAGCAGGCAACGAGACGCCAACCCACTCCGTGAAACAGGAGCGGGAGAACGTGTCGTCTCCGCGCTATCTCGACCCTAAAAGATTCAGCAGTTATGATTCCCGCAGACGTACAGCAAACCAAACAGCGGTTCGGTATCATCGGTAATGCCCCCGGTCTGATACGGGCCATCACCCGGGCGCTGCAAATTGCACCCATCGACCTGGCCGTGCTCATCACCGGCGAGAGCGGTGCCGGCAAAGAGTTCTTCCCGCAGATAATCCATGCCAACAGTTCCCGCAAACACGGCAAATACATAGCCGTCAACTGCGGTGCCATACCCGAAGGTACCATCGACTCCGAGCTCTTCGGTCACGAAAAGGGAGCCTTCACCGGTGCCCTCTCGGCCCGCAAGGGATATTTCGAGGAGGCCGACGGCGGCACCATCTTCCTCGACGAGGTGGGCGAACTGCCCCTCACCACACAGGCCCGCCTGCTGCGTGTACTCGAGAGCGGCGAGTTTCTCAAGGTGGGTTCGTCGACCGTACTGAAGACCAACGTGCGCATCGTGGCTGCCACCAACCTCGACATGGTCAAGGCCGTATCCGAGGGGAAATTCCGCGAAGACCTCTACTACCGGCTCAGCACCATACACATCGAGATTCCCCCCTTGCGCGAACGGGCCGACGACATCCTGCTGCTCTTCCGCAAATTCTCGACCGACTTCGCCGAGCGGTACCGCATGCCGGTCATCCAGCTCACCGACGACGCCCGCAACGTGCTGCTCAACTACCGCTGGCCGGGCAACGTGCGCCAGCTGAAGAACATCACCGAGCAGATCTCCATCTTCGAGACCAACCGCGAAGTCGACGGCGCCACCCTGCAGGGCTATCTGCCGCAATACAACATCGAGAAACTGCCCGCCCGCCAGACAGCCACTCCCGGCGAGCAAGACCACACCTTCTTCGAGAAGGAGCGCAAGATGCTCTACAAGACGCTGTTCGAGATGCAGAAGGAGCTGGCCGACCTGCACGCCAAGGTCGAAGAGCTCACCAAGGCCGCTCAGGGACAGGCGCACTTCACCCCCTCGCCCCAATCGGTGACCGTGGCCCGCTCCATGGCTCTCGCTCCCATTACCACGGCCGTACCGGTACACGTCCCGGCCTCCAAGGGCAAAACCATCGACGAGACCGAGGGCGAGGTTATCCCCAACGAAGCCGAGTATGTGGAGGAACAGCCCACCACCCTCGAGGATACCGAGCGCGAGACTATCCGCAAGGCGCTCATGCGCAACCACGGAAAACGGAAAAAGACGGCCGAGGAGCTGAAAATCTCGGAACGGACCCTCTACCGCAAAATCAAGGAATACAATCTGGAATAGTATATACATGCCTATGAAACGCTTCATCGCCATACTGCTCGTGGCCCTCACCTCTTGCAGCATCTCCTACAAGTTCAACGGGGCCTCGATCAACTACGACACCACCAAGACCATCTCGATTGCCAACTTCCCCATCAAGGCAGCGCTGGTCTATCCCCCTCTCGAGGAGCTCTTCACCAACTCGCTGAAGAACGCCTACACGCGCCAGACGCGGCTGCAGATTGTCAGCAGCGGCGGCGACCTGCAGCTCGAGGGCGAAATCACCAACTACGACCTCACCCCGCAGGCCGTAACCGAAAACGCCTACGCCTCGCAAACGCGGCTCACCATTGCCGTGCGGGTGCGCTTCACCAACACCAAAGATCCGCAATTCAACATCGACAACCAGACCTTCTCGGGGTACAAGGACTTCTCGAGTACCCAGATGCTGACCGATGTTCAGGACGAACTGATACAACAAATCACCGACGAACTGGTGGACCAGATTTTCAACGCCACCGTAGCCAACTGGTAATGCCATGATCACCCGCGAACAAATACGCAATCTGCTGAATGGCGTGTGCGACCAACCCATCGCCCGGGCCGACGCCGACCAAATGGCCGCCGACTACCCCTACTTTGCCATTCCACAACTGCTCTACCTCAAATACACGCCCGGCGCCATGCCCGACGAGCGACGCATACAACAGGCTCTGCTTCACGCCAGCCCGGGCGAACACCTCGAGAGTGTGCTCGGCATCGAGGGCGAGTCGTTTGCCGACCTCTACTCCAAAGCCCCGCGCACCGACACCACCATGCAGGCCATCGACCTCTTCCTGGGTACCTACCAGAAAGGGGGTAAACTCCCTACCGAAGAGAGCCTCGACCGCCTCATCTCGGGCAACATCATCGCCCAGACCGACTACATGAGACTGTTGCAGCAAGACGACCCGCAACCCGCCGTACAATCGGCTCAATCGATACAACCCACCGTCGAGGTACCCAAGCCTTCCCCGGAGCACAAGAGCGAACCGGCTCCCGCCCCGGCGCCTGCCCGCAAGAGCCCGGCCGAACGCGAGAATACCCCGCAAACCGTCCCCTCTGAACCGGCTGCCGACGACACCTTCTTCACCGAAAGCCTGGCCAAAATCTACATCAAACAGCGGCGATATGAAAAAGCATTGCAAATAATTAAAAAATTAAGTTTGAAATATCCAGAAAAAAATATTTACTTTGCAGACCAAATAAGATTTTTGGAAAAATTGATTATTAACATAAAAACAGAATAACAGAAAATGTCAGTAGTATTAACCGTCTTTATCATCTTGGCATCGGTGCTGATGATAGGCATTGTATTGGTACAGAAATCAAAAGGAGGGGGTCTTGCCTCTAATTTCGCATCATCAAACCAGATTATGGGTGTTCGCAAAACAACCGACTTCGTAGAGAAAGCCACTTGGACTCTCGCCGTGGTAATCATGGTTTTAAGCATTGCCACTGTATTTGTTTCGCACAATAGCCAAACCACTTCCGGTTCGGAAATCAAAGACATCGTAAACACCGAAGCCCCTGCTGCTCTCCCCGGTTTCGAGACTCCGGCTGCCGGCGACAACACCGCTGCTCCCGCTCAACAGGCCCCGGCCGAACAAGCTCCAGCTCAGGGAACTCCGGCGAAATAATCCAGAGATTTATAACACACTTTCATATCGATGCCCGAACCTACTATGTGTAAGTTCGGGCATTTGTGTCTTATCGTATAACCCGTATCTTCACCATGGACGACACCAAAAACTTCTGGCAACGCCTCTTCAAGCGCAACCGCAACGACTCCCCTCAATCGGAAGCCGAAAAAGAACACTCCCTGAGGGAGCAACTCGAGTCTCTGGCCTGCAACGGCATCTTCTTCGATTTCGATAAAACAAGTCAGGTATCGCCCTGGCAATCCAAATTCGGAGGCCGTCCCGCCCTGCCGCCGAAATGGAAATGGCCTCACTACACCGATGAATACGGCAACGAGACAGCTTTGCCCTTCCTCCTGCAAATCAACTGCGAAGAGCTGGCTCCCTACGACACCGACAACCGGCTGCCGCACGAGGGCATGTTCTACCTCTTCTACGACCTCATCAACCAGCCGTGGCTCAACAGCAAAGGGGCCAAACTGCTCTACACCCCCACCCCGGCGGCCGAGCTCACCCCGACCGAATATCCCGACCAACTGGCCGAGGCTCAACGCCTCTACGAGATGGGGCTCCGGTTCGGCAATCAACCTTCGGCTCCCGGCTGGGACGACTATTACAGCCTCATGGGATACGACCAAAACACCTATGCCTACACCGATTGGGACCTCATCGAGAAGCGGCTTGAGAGCTGGGGTTACACCCACCCCGAATCGGCAGGCCAGATGCTGGGCTATGCCCAACTCATCCAGAACGGCATCGCCGAGGTGTGCGAGTCGAGAACCCGGGGCGACAAGCCCGAGAGCTATACGACCGAGTCGGCTCGCGAATGGGTACTGCTGCTGCAACTCAACTGTATCGAAGAGCCCGAGGTCGACATCTCCTTCGGCGACTGCGGCAGCCTCTACTTCTACATCAGACGGCACGATCTGGAACGCGGCGACTTCGGCCAGATTCAGTTCGAGATGCAATGCTATTGACCATCCACCCCCTATACTAAACGAGGAGCGAGCCCGGGTGACATCCCCCCGACTCGCTCCTCGCTTCTATTCGTTCCAATTCGTCCCTGCCTACTTGGCCGGCTTCAATGCCTCCATGATGGCGGCTTCGAGCTCGTCGGCCAGTTCGGGATTGTCCTCTACGCACTTCTTGGCGGCATCGCGGCCCTGCCCCAGTTTGGTATCGCCGTAGCTGAACCACGAACCGCTCTTCTTGATGATGCCCTTGTCGACACCCAGGTCGATAATTTCGCCCGAGCGCGAGATACCCTCGCCAAACATGATGTCGAACTCGGCTTTGCGGAAGGGAGGTGCCACCTTGTTCTTCACCACCTTCACACGAGTCTGGTTACCGATTACCTCGTCGCCATCCTTCAGCTGGCTGATGCGGCGAATATCGAGGCGCACCGAGGCGTAGAACTTCAGGGCGTTACCACCCGTCGTCGTCTCGGGGTTGCCAAACATCACCCCGATCTTGTCGCGCAACTGGTTGATGAAGATACAGGTCGTGTTGGTTTTGCTGATGGTGGCCGTGAGCTTACGCAGGGCCTGCGACATCAGGCGGGCCTGCAGACCCATCTTCGAGTCGCCCATATCGCCCTCGAGTTCGGCCTTCGGTGTCAGAGCCGCTACCGAGTCGATGACCACAATATCGACCGCCGACGAACGTATCAGCTGGTCGGCAATCTCGAGAGCCTGCTCACCGCTATCGGGCTGCGAAATCCACAGGTTCTCCACATCCACACCCAGCTTCTCGGCATAGAAGCGGTCGAAAGCGTGCTCGGCATCGATAATGGCGGCGATACCACCCGCCTTCTGGGCCTCGGCAATGGCGTGGATGGCCAGCGTGGTTTTACCCGACGACTCGGGACCGTAAATCTCGATGACACGTCCGCGCGGATAACCGCCCACACCCAGCGCCGCATTCAGCGCAATAGAGCCGGTGGGAATCACGGCCACCTCTTCGACCGAGTCGTCGCCCAGTTTCATGATGGCGCCGCGACCGTAACTCTTCTCGATTTTATCCATGGCCGCTTGCAGAGCCTTCAGTTTCTCCGAAGGCACCGGCACCCGCTTCTTGGCACCGGCAGCAGCTTGAGCTTGTTGTTGTTCTTCCATAATCTTCCTATTTTTTATTTACTTTTTCAAAATCTGGGCGGCGTGATTCTTCGTGTCTACCTTCTCGATAACATCGGCTATCACGCCATTCTCGTCGATGATAAAGGTGGTGCGCACGGTCCCCATGTAGGTACGGCCGGCCATCTTCTTCTCGCGCCACACCCCGAAGGCCTCGTTCAGCTTCAACTCCGTGTCGGCAATCAGCGGAAAAGGCAACGACTGTTTCTCGATAAACTTCACATGCGAAGCCTCGCTGTCCTTGCTCACGCCCACCACGGCATAACCGGCCGACTGAAGGTCGGCATAGTTGTCGCGCAGGTTGCACGCCTCGGCCGTACAGCCGGGGGTGTTGTCCTTGGGATAAAAATACAGTACCACTTTGCGACCGGCGAAGTCGCTCAAACGTATCTCTTTGCCCGATTGGTCCACGCCCAATACTTCGGGGGCTTTATCTCCTGGTTTCAGTGCCATAATCTTTTCTATTTAATTCGTCACACAAAGATAACTATTTTTCCCCTCCGTCAAAAACCGATACCGAAATATCCGTTCCCGCTTCGGATATGACAAAGATAGCAACGCACTTGCGCATAAGAGATGCACAGGTGCGTTAATATACGTTTATTATCTAAGAAAAGAGATACCGCTGGAACAACCGGTCTCCCCACCTCCCCTCACGACTGCTTCTTGTAGGTGAGGGCCGCCACGGCGTTGAAGAGCCCGGCATAGCCCACCAGGGCGAGGTACTGCGGCCACAGCTCCACAATCGAAGCCCCCTTGAGATAGACGGCCCGCATCACCTCCACAAAGTAGCGGGGCGGCAACAGGTAGGTGATGGCCCGCGCCCAGGCGGGCATCGACTCGATGGGGGTGAGCAGTCCGCTCATCAGCACAAAAATCATGATGAAAAAAAACATCACAAACATGGTCTGCTGCATGGTCGACGAGCGGTTGGCTATGATGATGCCCAACCCCGACATGGTGAGGATGAAAAAGAAGGCGGCCAGATAGACCGAACCGACAGAACCGGCCGGAACGAGACCATAGACCCACCAGGCCAGCAGCATGGCGAGGGTGAGCACCACGAAACCGATTATCCAGTAGGGGATGAGTTTGGCCAGTGTAAAGAGGAAGCGGCTCACCGGGGTGACATTTATCTGCTCGATGGTGCCGAACTCCTTTTCGCTCACCAGATTGATGCCGGGCAGGAAGCCGCAGATAAGCACCAGCAGGATAATCATCAGCGCCGGCACCATGAAGTGCTGATAGTCGAGTGTGGGGTTGTAGCGATTCTGCACGACAAAGAGGTCGGTCGCCACCACGGGCATCTGCTCCTGCTGCAACTCGGCCAGGGCCTGCCGCACAATCTGCACCATGTATTGCGAGCCCAGAGCCCCCTTCAGCGCATTGGTACCGTTCACATCGACGCCGATGCGCCGGGGCGAACTCCCGGCCAGAGAGCGCTCGAAGTGCTCGGGAATGGAGAGTATCACATCGGCATCGCCCTCCTCGAGCGAAGCATAGGCCGCCTCGTAGCTCTCGGTCACACTTTTGAGGCTGAAGTAGTCCGACGACCGTATCTTCTCGACAATCCGGCGGGAGGCCTCGGAGTGGTCGTTATCGACAATCGACACCCCCACATGGCGCACATCCATCGTCGCCACCCACGGGATGACCAGCATCACCAGCAGGGGGAACACAATCACCATCTTGGGCATGAAGGCATTCCGCATGAACTGACGGAACTCCTTTTCCAGCAAAACGAGCAAGGTCCTTCTCATCACGATTCGAGTTTATCGTTAAACTTCTTCAAGGCCACAACCACCAGCACCACCGTCATGGCCAGCAGGATGGCACTCTCCTGCCACACGGCCACAAACGGCTGCCCGCCGATCATCAGCTTGCGCACCGCCTCGATGTACCACCGGGCCGGAATTACACACGAGAGTGCCCGCAGGATACCGGGCATATTCTCGACCGGGAAGAGCATACCCGAGAGCATGATGACCGGCAGCATGAGCAGCATGCCCGAGACGAGTATCGCCACCACCTGCGTGTGCGAGACGGTCGAGATAAAGAGACCCAACGCCAGCGAGAGCACCAGATAGAGCAGCGAAAGCCCCACCAGCCCCACCATCGAGCCCGACATGGGTACCCCCAGCACGTAGTGTGCCAGCAGCAGAATGGTCGCCAGCGCCAGACACGACAGCAAAAAGTAGGGAATCATCTTGGCCGAGATAATCCAGATAGGCCGCACCGGCGACACCAGAAGCACCTCCATCGTGCCGCTCTCCTTCTCGCGCACAATCGAGACCGAAGTCATCATGGCACAAATGAGGATAAAGATAAGCCCCATGATACCGGGCACGAAATTGTACGAGCTCTTCATCTGCGGGTTGTAGAGGATACGCACCGCCGGGGCCGAACCGGCCGTCACCGAACCGTCGCCCAGGAAAGCCTGTTGCAGGTAAATGAGGTCGGTACCGGCATTGTTGGGATTCGAGGCATCGACGACAAACTGCACCGCCGCCTCGTCGATGGCTCCGACGGCAGCCCCTTCGACCAGACGGTCATAGTCATCGGCAAAGACCACCACGGCAGCCGCCTGCCCGCTGCGCAGCACCCGGTCGATGCGCTTCTGGTCGATATACCCCTTGAACGAAAAGTAGGGGTTGGCATTCATGCGCTCGATCTGCTGCCGCACCGCCTCGGTACGGTGGGGTGCCACGGCAAAGAACTCGATGTTGTTCACCTCGGTCGAGATGGCAAACCCGAAGAGAAGCACCTGCACCACCGGCATGAGCAGCACGATGAGCATCGTGCGCCGGTCGCGCAGAATATGCAGGGTCTCTTTCTTGACAAAATGTAAAAATCCGCTCATACTACTCACTCCGTTTTGCTCCTCGGGCCAGAATCCTGAACAGTTCGTCCATCGACTCGGCCCCAAACTCTCTCTTCAACTCGGCCGGTGCACCCAGGGCTTCTATCTTGCCGTCGACCATAATCGACACCCGCGAGCAATACTCGGCCTCATCCATATAGTGCGTGGTGACAAATACCGTCGTACCGCCGGCCGCCGCCTCGTAAATCATCTCCCAGAACTGCCGCCGGGTCACCGGGTCGACCCCACCCGTGGGCTCGTCGAGAAAAACCACCTCGGGCCGGTGCAGCGTAGCCACCGAGAAGGCCAGCTTCTGCTTCCACCCCAGCGGCAGCGAACCCACCAGCGTATCGGCCTCGCTCCTGAAGTGCAGCCGGTTGAGCACCGATACCGTGCGGCGCAACGTCTCGTAACGTCCCAAGCCGTAGATGCCGGCATAGAGGCGTATGTTCTCGCGCACCGTGAGGTCGTCGTAGAGCGAAAAACGCTGGCTCATATAGCCGATGTGCCGCTTGATCTGCTCACCCTGCGTCATCACGTCGAAGCCTGCCACCCGGCCGCTGCCCGAGGTGGGGTAACTCAACCCGCACAACATGCGCATGGCGGTCGTCTTGCCGGCGCCGTTAGCTCCCAGGAAGCCGAAAATCTCGCCCCTCCGCACCTCGAAGGTGATGTGGTCGACGGCCGTAAAGTCGCCGAAGCACTTGCACAAATCCTGTACCGATATGATTACGTCGTTCATCGTTGCATCAGTTTCATAAATACATCTTCAATCCCGGCCTGCACCGGCTCTACCGTCACCGCCTTGAACCCTCGCTGCCGCAACTGCCGCTCGAAGGCCTCGGCATCGAACCCCTCGGCCACCACCAGATGATGGCTCGCCCCGAAGGGATAGCACTCCTTCACCCCGTCGGCCCGGCGCGCCTCGAGCAGCAGCCCGTACATGTCGCTGCCCGAGAGGGCATAGAGCGGCTCGTCAAACTGTGCCACGATACCGGCCGGGGTGTCGATACCCAACAGATGCCCGTTGTCGCACAGGGCAATGCGGTCGCAACGGCACGCCTCGTCCATGTAGGGGGTAGAGACCAGTATCGAGATACCCTGCCGCTTCAGGTTGAAAAGCATGTCCCAGAACTCCCCGCGCGACACGGCGTCGACCCCCGTGGTAGGTTCGTCGAGAAAGAGCACCGAGGGGCGGTGTATGAGGGCACAGCAGAGGGCCAGCTTCTGCTTCATTCCCCCCGACAGTTTCCCGGCCCGCCGTTTGCGGAAGGGCTCGATTTGTCGGTAGATGGGGGCTATCAGGTCGTAATTCGCTTCCACTTTCACGCCGAACAGGGCGGCGAAAAACTCGAGATTCTCGGCCACCGACAGGTCGGGATAGAGCGAAAAGCGCCCCGGCATATACCCCACCCGCTTGCGTATCTCGCGATATTGGGTCACGATGTCGAGCCCGTCGACCGTCGCACGGCCCTCGTCGGGGTCGAGCAGCGTGGTGAGCAGGCGGAAGAGCGTAGTCTTGCCGGCACCGTCGGGCCCGATGAGACCGAACAGCTCGCCCCGCCACACCTCGAAGGTGATGTGGTCGACGGCCGTCAGGGTACCATACCGCTTGGTGAGCCCCGCTATCTCTATGGCATTGGGTGTAGTCATCGCTGTGAGATTAAGGATATGAGATTAAGATAATGGATTATTCGGGGAGACGCACCTCGCCATAAAGCCCGATTTTCAACCAGCCGTCGTTCTCGACCGCAATCTTCACGGCATAGACCAGATTGGCCCGGGTGTCGCGCGTCTGAATGGTCTTGGGGGTAAACTCGCTCTCCGAGGCTATCCAGGTGATGCGCCCGGGATATTCGCGCTGCTGGTCGTCGCCGAAGTCGGCCACCACCGTCACCTCCTGCCCCACCTTCAGACGGGCCAGTTGGTCCGAAGTGAAGTAGGCCCGCAGATAGAGGTGGCTCATGTCGGCCACCTTCATGAGCGGACGCCCGGCGGCGGCCAGTTCGCCCGCCTCGCCATACTTCACCAGCACCGACCCGTCGATGGGCGAAGCGATGCGGCACTTGGCCAGACGGTCCTCGACCTGAGCTATCTGCAGATCGATGGCCGAGGCATTGGCATCGAGCGACGAGGTATTGTTCCTGAGACTGGAGAGCAGAGCCTCCAGCTGTCCGTTCAACACCCGTATCGAAGCGGTGATGTCGTCGAGCTGCTTCGTCGTAGCCGCCCCGTCTTTCAACAGGTTTTCGACCCGGCTGCGCTCCCGCTCCTGCTGGGCTATCTGGCTGCGCAGGGCCGCAACCTGCTTGGCGATGTCGGGCCGGTTGCTGTGAATCGAGGCCCGCTGCTGCTCGAGTTGCAGCTTCTGCAAATACAACTGCACGGTATCTATCGCCCCCACCTGACGACCGGCCGTGAGGGTGTCGCCCTCCTCGACGTCGAAATAGAGAATACGACCCGTCGCTTCGGCCGAGACCACCACCTCGGTAGCCTCGAAAGTTCCCGTCGCATCGAAATCGTTGCGGTTGCCACACGAGACAAGGAGCAGCGCCAACGCGCTGTAAACTGCAATCTGTTTCATCTTGTTCAGGATTTATCGGTTTATCGTATGTTTCAGTTCATAAAGCGTCTTCAGCAGTTCGATTTCGCGCATGCTGCGGGCCATCGAGGCGTTGGCCTCGTCGGTAATCTTCAGCAGCAGGTCGTGGGTATCGATTACCCCGTTGCGCAGTTTCGACTCGGCCGCCTCGCGCACCGACCGCCGCAGGGCCACGATGCGGTCGTCGTCGGCCAGAGCCCGGCGCAGGCGGGCCACGTTGCCATTCTCCTGCGTACTCTGCAACCGGGTATTAAAGAGGAATATGTCGCGTTGCACCTCGACCTGCAGACGTGAGTTGCGCAACTTGTCGAGGTTGTTCTTCTGGGTATAGTAGGCCCCGAAGTTCCACGAGAGCTTCACCCCCAGCAGGGCGTTCCAGCTCCAGTTGTCGTTCATCATGCCCTGCATGAAGTCGAGCCCGGGGTAGCCGTAATAGCCTTGGGCAAAGAGTCCCAATCGGGGCATCGAAGCCGACTTCACCAGCCGCTCCTGAGCCGCAAGCCGGTCTATCCGGGCGGCAAACAGCGAGAGTTCGGGCCGCTCGTTACCCCCCATCGGCGGCTCCACGACGGCAGGCCGCAACAACGTGCGGTCGCCCAATGCCTCGCCGATAAAGAGCCCCAGCATGTTGCGGTAGCTCTCGCGCGACGCCTCGAACTGCCCCAACTGCTGCCCCACCGTGAGCAGCTCGGCCTCGAGCACATCGGCATCGCTCTGCATGGCCACGCCGTTGCGCTGCAACGCCTCGACCTTGGCCAGGTTGCTGCGCAGCAAATCCTGCGTGAGGCGGGTCTGGGCAATACGCTCGTCGAGCAGCAGGATACCGAAATAGAGTTCGTCGATACGACCCTCGAGCGTATACATCTCGACATCGGCCGTCGAGCGCTGTTCGGCCGCTTCGGCCCGCGCCATACTGCGGTCGGCGGCCGACTTGCCGCCGTCCCAGATAGTCTGGTTCAGCTCCAGCCCCACCTTGTACTGGTCTTTCTGCAAGCCGGGCATCTCCAGCCCCTGCCGGGCCAGCATGCCAGTAAGCACATCGGGGAAGGTGGGCACATCGGTCTGCCAGGTAGCCTGGGCCGAGAGAGCCACCTGCGGAATCCAGGCCCGGGCGGCATTGGAGAGGTTGTACGACTCGGTCTGGCGTATCAAATCGTATTGCCGTATCTCGGGATAGTGCTCCCGCGCCATCTGCCGGCAATCGTCGAGCGTAAGTTGGGCCTGAGCCCCCACGAGGCCGCACCACAGCCCCAGGCATAAAACAACGACACGTTTCTTCATGGCTCTATTTTTTTATTCGACGCATAATTACTTCTATATTCTCGGCCTTGCGCATCTCGAAAAACTGGCTTCGGTCGGCGGCGACAGGGCCGAATACGGGTTCGATCAAGGGATAGGCGACAAAGGGGAAGACGTTGAGACAAACAATGTCGAGCAACAGATGGCGCACATCGATGGCCACGACCTCGCCCCGCCCGACCAGCACGTCCATCTCCCGCTGCAGTTGCTGCATGAGCCCGTCGGCTATGCGCGAGATATTCTCGCGCATCACTTCATATCGCTCGGGACGCGAGAAGACCTCGTTCACGATGAACCGGGGCAAATCGGGATTCTCCATGAGAAAATCGAAATGACTGCCTATCCCCCTCTTCAACCGCTCCAGCACCGGGAGGTCGGGCGTGCCAAAAGAGGCAAGTACCGACCGCCCCATCAGGCTCAGCTTGTCGGTGAGAATGCGGTCGAAAAGCTGCTCCTTGGTTCTGAAATAGTAGTGGAGCATGGCATGCGTCACCCCGGCTGCCCGGGCTATCGACGCCGTCTTGGCTCCGTCGAATCCCTTGAGCATGAACTCCTGCTCCGCGGCCCGTAGTATCTCACCCTCAGTATCTTTTGGTTTCATTCCCATACAAACAAAACGGTTTAACAAAATCGTCTAACAAAATTGTTAGTTCAAATATACACATATTCCCATATAAATATCCTACGACCTCTTTCTTTTTTATTTTTTTAAGAATATTTACTGAACACCCCTGAACCGGATAGAAATGAAAAATAACCGAACGTATAGTTTTGAATCATTAAAACACAATTCTTTATCAACAAAAGAATAACAGGCGGCAAAGTGCCCAATAGCCTACACGCCCCAAATAGCCTGAACAATAGTTTTTAATCGGTTAAACAGTAATTTATACTTTTTTATAGTTTCAAATAATTACAAAATAAAATATTTTTCCTTACTTTATAACGAAAATAATATAAAAATACAATAATACACTTAAAAAACATCAGAAAACACACCGATATACTTAAATTCTATTCTTTCTGTATACAACATGTTGACCCTTTATTTACGCTAAAACTCCGTTTGACGGAAAAAGCAATAAGTTAAAACTAACTGTTATTACAAACCATAAATTCAATTTATTATGAAATGCTCATTTCTTATGGCATGCACCCTGTTCCTGATGGCGGGCACGGAACTGCGGGCACAGACCGGTGAGCCAATAGTACTCTCTTATGGAGATGATGTTTCCCGCATCGAGATTGATCACAATGGCTACAAGTTGGGGAGTAATGCTGAATTGGTTCCCTATACCGGCGCCTATGTTCTTACCGGTTCTACCGGTGCAGATGCACTGAGCATCAGCAATGGTAGTGGTGAGAAACATACTTTCGACATTACTTTCCGCGACCTGACCATACAGGCCGGAGAATGGGAAGGTGCTGTTGCTATTTCAAGTTCATCGTCCACAGATACCATTGTCCTGAACCTCTATTCTTCGGGTACAAGTCGTGTATGTGCAGGCAATCATACGGCGTTGAAAGCAGTAGGAAACGAAAACGCACCCCTAATCATCAACCTTTCCGTACTGGATGGTACTTTGACTCTGGAAAACCAGCACACAGCCTCTGGCGGCTTTGCTTGGAGTTCGGACCACAATACCACCTTCAACCTTGTCAATACGTTAACGACAGATGGTGCATCGAGTTTCACGAACAGTCCGCAGGGCAGTGTAACGCTAATGCCTGGCTATCAATATGTTTCCAACAATGACGGCACGCATCAGAGAATACTGAACGATGAATCGGTTACGGAGGAGTGCACTTATCGTTATGAGCCGGTAGAAGGAGCCGATCAACATCGGAAAGTCTGTATTCATTGCGGGTATCAAACCGAACCGGAACCCTGCGTACCGTCAGGTAAATGGATAGCAATCGATGAGCAATACCATGGCAAG
Source organism: Barnesiella sp. An22 (assembly GCF_002159975.1). GTDB lineage: Bacteria > Bacteroidota > Bacteroidia > Bacteroidales > Barnesiellaceae > Barnesiella > Barnesiella merdigallinarum. The sequence goes on from NZ_NFJR01000003.1 coordinate 164,583, forward strand.
GTTTGTTCTGTTTGCGGACAGATGGTATCATTGGAACCTCATGCCGACCTTGACAATGACCACCGATGCGATTATTGCGGCTGGGTCATCCCTGCCGAACCGAACCAGCAGGGAAATGTTTACCAAATCAGCAACGTAGCGGAGCTTTACTGGTTTGCCGCATTGGTCAACGGCTCCTTGACAACTGTGCCGCAAAACCCGGAAGCGGATGCCGCACTCACAGCCGACATCGTCATCAATGAAAATGTGCTCACGTCAGATGGAGGACTTGTGGAAGAGACCGACGGTTTAATGGCATGGACACCCATAGGAAGTGCATCGATACCGTTCGAGGGCTCATTCGACGGACAAGAGAATACCATCACCGGCCTGTACATCAATCAATCGTCGGCCGATACGCAGGGATTGTTCGGATACATTGATTACAATGGCAACGTAAACCGTACAAAAGTAACCGGAAGCTATATACACGGACAGAATGGTGTCGGTGGCATAACAGGAATAAATTACGGCACCATTACCAACTGTTCCTATTCAGGCACCGTAATCGGCAATGATTTTCCATTAGGTGGCGTTTCCGGAGAAAACAGAGGTACGGTGAGCGGTTGCTATGCTACGGGCAAGGTGCATGCTACCGGGGTTGACCCGTATGTAGGCGGAGTGGTAGGCGACAATTATGGCACCATCTCTTCGTGTTACAGCACGGCATCGCTTTCTGCCGATAACCCCGATATTAGAGGCGGAGTAGCTTCATACAATGAAGATGGTCACATTACCGACAGCTATTATTTGCAGGGCAGTGCAGACCAGGGTGTGGATGAGAATACGGGAACGGTTATAAATGTGGAATCGCGCACAGCGGAACAATTTGCCAACGGCGAGGTAACCTGGCTGCTCAACGGACAGTCTGATGAAAATCCCGTCTGGTTCCAGACCTTGGGGACGGATTCATTGCCCGTATGGGACAATACACACGAAACGGTATATGCCACGGGAAATTGTCCGGGGAGTACAACCTACAATAACCAGGGACCGTCACAAGTAGGTGAACATGCCGATAACAACGGCGACCACAAATGCGATTATTGTGGCCTTATCTTTTTGGCCGAACCGAACCAGCTGGAAAATGTTTATCAAATCAGCAACATAGCGGAACTTTACTGGTTTGCCGCATTGGTCAACGGCACCTTGACGACCGTGCCGCAAAACCCGGAAGCAAATGCCGTACTTACAGCCGACATCGTCATCAATGAAAATATGCTCACGGCAGACGGAGAGCTTGTGGAAGAAACCGACGGTTTAACGGCATGGACACCCATAGGAGGTGAATCGGCATCGTTCAAGGGCACATTCGACGGGCAAGGGAATACCATCACCGGCCTGTACATCAATCAACCGTCAGCCGATATGCAGGGATTGTTCGGGCACATTGGTTCCGATGGCAACGTAAGCCGGACAGAAGTGACCGGCAGCTATATACATGGACAGAATGGTGTCGGTGGCATAACAGGAACAAATTCAGGTACCATCACCGCCTGCTCCTATTCAGGCACCATTGTCGGTGAGAATTATTCGTTGGGTGGTGTTGTCGGAGAAAACGACGGTACGGTGAACTATTGCTATGCTACGGGCAAGGTTCATGCCACCGGGTCCGACTCGTACGTAGGCGGAGTGGTGGGCAACAATTACGGCTCCATCTCTTCATGTTACAGCACGGCATTGCTTTCTGCCGATTACGACTTCGGGGCCATAGGCGGAGTAACTTCATATAATGGTGGACTCATTGCCGATAGCTATTATTTGCAGGGCAGTGCAGACCAGGGAGTGGATGAGGATTATGGAATGGTTGAAAATATGGAATCGCGCACAGCAGAACAGTTTGCCAGCGGCGAGGTAGCCTGGCTGTTGCAACATGCCATAACCGACGATACGCAGATGTGGGGCCAGGATTTGCCTGCCGATACTTTGCCGGAGCTTCTGTCCGAACACAGGGTCTATGCCGCATTATTCATCCACGAGTCCACAGGCCTGCAAATGATAGACAAATACGGTAACCTGAATTTACAAATACCATTGCCAACAGCCGAAGAGCTGGGGGCCAATAGCGAAGTGTCATTCACCGATACGCTCGGCAATCCGCTGACGGAGCCCATAACACTTCTCTCCGATACGGTGATTCTTGTAGATTGCCAATTGTTCTCAATTACGGTAAGCGAGGATATCCGTCATGGAGAGCTATCCATACCCTACGACTCCTGTAATGCCGGGACCGAAGTGGAGGTATCGGTATCTCCGGACTATGGCTACGAAGCTCTTCGCCTCTATGTAAATACGGATGACGGACAGAGATTCGAGTATGAGGATTTCAGCTTTACCATGCCGCCTGCCAATGTCATTCTGTCTGCCGACTTTATCCCCTATCTGGAATATGCTGCATACACAATCAGTAACGAGGACAACGGTTACAATGTCGTACTGATGTGGGATTATTATGCATCGGACTACCATACCGAAATTTACAGAGACGGCACACTTGTGCATACGACTGCCGTCAATGAAATTTCGTGGCAAGACCAGATTTCCGAGAACGGTATCTACACCTATACGCTTTATATTGTGGATGAGGAAGGTTTGCGCAGCAGAGGAACTTTATTGACGGTATATGCCTATCCAAGCACCTCAATGGGAACAAGCGGGACACAAACCATTGATTTGGGCAACGATCCACTGATAGTTTCCGATGACGGTGGCCAGGACGGAAATTACTCCAATGATGTAGAGGCTACTGCGGTAATTACAGCCCAGAAAGATTGCCGCATTTACCTGACCGGTAACTACAACGTGGAACTCGAATATGACTACTTGTATATCCATGACAGTAACAACAGCCTTTTGGGCAACTATAACGGCATGGGAACGATAGAACCGGCTTTGCTTTCCTCTGGCAATACGCTCTCTGTCCGGTTTACATCAGATGGAAGCGAAAACTATCCGGGCTTTGCACTGTATGTGGAAACGGTCTATCCGGTTACCATCGACGCAATCGAAAACGGTACAGTTGCGGCTGACACGACGTGGGCAAGAGCCGGTGAAGTGGTTACGCTGACACCGGTCCCGGACGGACTATACGCTTATGAGGAAGGCACACTCCAGGTGTTCAAGGCCGATGACCCGACTGTAGAAGTGACCGTGAATGCAGACGGTAGCTTCACCATGCCGGCATTCAAAATAAGGGTAACAGCTGCTTTCAAATCGACCTCAGACTTGTCAATACCTGAAAACGACAGGCTACGGGTATTCGGGTCTGACAATATGCTGCATATCATGGGTACAACGGCAGAAGTAAATGTCTACAACATGAGCGGTGTATTGGTTTACAAGGGTAAGGATCGCACCATTTACCTGCCGGCAGGTGTCTATATTGTTCAGGCCGGAGGAGAGGTGAAAAAAGCTGTCGTAAGATAAAAACAGGATAAGCCGAACATGTAATGGAAAAATAAAAACAGGTATGAAATGTCGGGGCGGAGAGATTGACTTTCCGCCCCGATTGTTTAGGAACATTCCGAGCAAATAGGACAAAACCAACCGGATATATTCGGCAAATATCTCTGTTCGACAACCGCACAAAAGCAGTCGAGACCGCCCCGGATACCGGAGCGGCCTCGATACTGAATATCAATCAACTATACGGTTTACAATTCGATGTCGCCGTTGAACACCTCGTGCCAGGGCAATCCCTGCTTGTTGAGCTGCTCCATGAAGGGATCGGGGTCGAACTCCTCGACGTTGTGAACGCCCGGCATGTTCCACTTGCCGGTGAGGAACATCATGGCACCGATCATGGCCGGCACACCCGTGGTGTAGCTTACGCCCTGAGCACCGGTCTCGAGATAGGCGGCGTGGTGGCTGCAGTTGTTGTAGACGTAGTAGGTCAACTCCTTGCCCTCCTTGTCGATACCGCGGATGCGGCAACCAATCGAGGTCTCGCCCGTGTAGTTCTTGCCCAGGTCGCCCGGGTTGGGCAACACGGCCTTGAGGAACTGGATGGGCACAATCTCCATACCGTTGTACATGATGGGCTCGATGCTGGCCATGCCGATGTCCTGGATAACCCGCAGGTGCGTGAGGTACTCCTGCCCGAAGGTCATCCAGAAGCGGGCCCGCTTGAGGGTGGGATAGTTTTTCACCAGCGACTCCAGCTCTTCGTGATAGATGAGGTACGACTCCTTGGGACCGATGTTGGGATAGGTGAGCGGACGGTGAATTTCGTGCGGCTCGGTCTCAATCCACTGGCCGTTCTCGTAATACTTACCCTTTTGAGTCACCTCGCGGATGTTGATTTCGGGGTTGAAGTTGGTGGCGAAAGCCTTGCCGTGGTTACCGGCGTTGCAGTCGACGATGTCGAGATAGTGCATCTCCTTGAAGTAGTGCTTGGCGGCATAAGCCGTATAGACGCCGCTCACACCCGGGTCGAAACCGCAACCCAGGATGGCAGTGAGGCCGGCCTGCTCGAAACGCTCGCGGTAGGCCCATTGCCACTTGTATTCATACTTGGCTTCGTCGAGCGGCTCGTAGTTGGCCGTGTCGAGGTAGTTGACCCCACAGTGCAGACAGGCATCCATGATGGTGAGGTCCTGATAAGGCAGAGCCACGTTGATGACAATATCGGGCTTGTGCTTCTTGAACAGAGCCACCAGCTCGTCTACCTTGTCGGCATCTACCCGGTCGGTCACAATGCGTTTGTCGCCTATGGCCTGGGCAATCGCATCGCATTTAGACTGCGTGCGGCTGGCCAACACAATCTCGGTAAATACATCGGGGTTCTGCGCCACCTTGTGCGCTACCACCGTTCCAACGCCACCGGCGCCGATAATAAGAACTTTTCCCATTATATCTGTTGTTTTTCTTTTTGAATTATTCATCCTTGTCGGTGTCGGCCGTCAGGTCGAGCACCTCTTTGTCGCCGCTCTTGTCGAAGTATTGCTTGCGCAGCGGAGCGGCCGAAATCTCCTTGTGGAACTGGCGGTTGTGATAGACATCGAGTGCCAGATAGAGGGCATGGCGGAACGACTGCTCGTCGGCCTTGTTCTGCCCGGCAATATCGTAGGCCGTGCCGTGGTCGGGCGAAGTGCGCACGACGGGCAGCCCCGCCGTAAAGTTCACACCGTCCTCCATAGCCAACGCCTTGAAGGGGGCCAGACCCTGGTCGTGGTACATGGCCAGTACACCGTCGAACTGCTTGAAGTGGCCCGTCCCGAAGAATCCATCGGCCGGATAGGGACCGAAGCAGAGCATGCCCTTGCCGATAGCCTCCTGAATGGCCGGCTTGATGATGTCGTTCTCTTCGCTGCCCAGCAGACCGTCGTCGCCGGCGTGGGGGTTGAGCGAAAGCACGGCAATACGGGGCTTCACCACGCAGAAATCCTGCTTGAGCGACTGTTCGAATATGCGCAGTTTCTCGAGGATGGCCTCTTTGGTAATGGCCCCGGGCACCTGCGAAATAGGCAGATGCGTAGTGACCAGAGCCACCCGCATCACCTCGTTGAGCAGAATCATGAGCGACTTTCTGCCACGACCCAGCCGCTTCTCCAGATACTCGGTATGACCGGGGAAGTCGAACTTGTCGGAGTGGATGGCGTGCTTGTTGATAGGTGCCGTCACCAGCACATCTATCGTGCCGGCCTCTACATCGGCGGCAGCCCGTTCGAGGGCAGCATAGGCAGCCTCGCCGCCTACGGCCGTAGCCTTGCCTATCTCTACCTTCACCTCGTCGTCGACGCAGGTAATGAGGTTTATCTTGTTGTCATCGGCCATCGAGGCATCGGCCACGATGTTGAAGTTGACGGCCGGTATGTCGAGGGCCTTGCGGTGATAGGCGGCCACCTTGGCCGAACCGTAAACCACCGGTGTACATATCTCGAGGATGTGCGGGTCGGAGAGGGTCTTGAGAATCACCTCATACCCTACCCCGTTAATATCTCCCTGGGTAATACCCACTTTTATCTTATGTTCCATATATGCTTTTTTTTGACTTTCTTACTGGACCGCAGAAAAAAATTTCGGCCCACTAAGATAAGAAAAATCCCCGATATACATCGCTGCCGGGGACTACTTTTACACCTCGGCCCCTATTTGCGCTCTTTCTCGGCTGTCGAGAGCATGCCGCAGGCGGCAAATATGTCCTCTCCGCGCGAAGCCCGTATGGTGGCTGTCACACCGTGCTGGTTGAGGCGGTCGCGGAAGGCCTCCATCGACCGGGCATCGGAGCTCTTGAGGTTCACCCCCGGGATGGCGTGGAAGCGGATGAGGTTCACCCGGCAGTCGAGCCCCTTGAGCAGACGGGCCAGCGCATCGGCATGCACCAGGTCGTCGTTGAATCCGTTGAAGAGGATATACTCGAACGAGAGACGCCGCTGGTGCGAGAAATCGTACCGACGCAGCAGGGCCAGAATGTCGTTCATGTGGAAGGCCTTCTCTACGGGCATAATCTGCAGACGCTCATCGGGATAAGGCGAGTGCAGACTCACGGCCAGGTGGCAGTGGCTCTCGTCGAGGAAACGACGTATGCCGGTCAGGTGACCGATGGTCGAGACGGTGATGCGCTTGGGACTCCAGGCAAAACCCCACTCGGAGGTAAGAATCGTGAGGGCCTTCATCACCTCGTCGAGGTTGTCGAAGGGTTCGCCCATGCCCATAAACACCAGATTGGTGAGCTTGTCGCTATGCTCGACCGAGAGTATCTGGTTGATAATCTCGGTGGCCGTAAGGCTGCGCTTGAACCCCTGCTTGCCGGTCATGCAGAAGCTGCAGTTCATCTTGCACCCAACTTGCGACGACACGCACAGGGTGGCCCGGTCGCGGTCGGGTATGTAGACGGTCTCGACAAAGTCGTTGTCGCCCACACGGAACAGGTATTTGACCGTGCCGTCGACCGACCGTTGCGACTGCATGGGCTCGGAGCGCCCCACGTCGTAGCGCTGCGACAGCTGCTCGCGGTGGCGCAGCGAGAGGTTTGTCATCTCCGACAGGTCGCACACCCGCTTTTCGTAGAGCCACGAGGCCATCTGCCTGGCGGCAAAACGGGGCATCCCCGCCTCGGCCACCACGGCCTGCAACTCCTCCCAGGTTTTTCCCAACAAATGTTCTTTTTCCATAAACCTCGATTGGTTGTGTGATACAAATACAGAGTGCGTGTATCGAGCCCTTTGCTACGATATACGCACTCTGTGTGTGGTCTTATATCGAACGATTCGTCTCGATTAGAAGAAACGGATCATCGTGTTTTCGATGTCGGCTTTATCGCGGAGCACCTCCATCAACCGGCTGTTGATCAGGTAGGTGTAGTTCTGCTGCAACTTGCGGGCCTCGTTCTGTGCATCGAAGGGTTGTTCCGAAACCGTCTTGTCGGTAACGGTAAATACATACACGCCTCTTACACCTTTCACGGGACCTACGAGCTTACCGTTCTCGGCCGTGGGAGCCAGAGCGCTCAATACCGGTTCGTAACCTACACCGGCAATCGAGGGCGACGAGAACGACACGAACTTGGCGCTGTCGACCTGGGATTTCATAGCCTCGGCATAACCGGCCAGCGTGGTGATGTTCTTGGCCTTGAGGTCGGCAATCATCTTCTCGGCCTTCTTGTCGTTGCGAATCTGGATGGAAAGCATGTCTTTCACCTGATCGAGCGGAGCATAACCCTCTTTGGTTACGTGGTCGAGAGCGGCTACGACAAACGCATTGTCGAGCGTAAAGATTTCGGACACGGCACCTTTGTCGGCATTGAAGGCCCAGCGGATAGCCTGACGGGCATCGTTGAGACCGGGCAGCGAGTAATCCTCGGCACTGCACTCATAGCTGTTGACCGTGTAGCCGGCCTCTTTGGCAGCGGCGTCGAACTTCTCGGCCGTATTGTTGGTAGCGCTGTACGACGACAGTTGGTTGTAGAGAGCCGTGTGCGTCTCGGTGCTGGGGTTCACGGCCAGTACGTAAGCGGCCACTTTGGCTTTCTTCACGGGAGCGGTGCGCGACAAGATTTGAACAATGTGCTCACCACCCAGGCTTTCGGCCTTGAAATAGCCGTTACCGGCCTCGCCGAATACTTTGTTGATGAAGGGACGACCTACGCTGACAGCCATCTCCTCGGTCAGCCAGATTTCGTCGTTGCCGTTGAACTTGGGCGAAAGCTCGGCAAAGCTGCCACCGTTGTTCAGTACGTTGAGCACGCTATCGATTTGGGTCGAACGGGGTTGGAACGAAAGCAGACGCACCTTGATCGAGTCGGGGGCTACCTTGGTATCCATGAGACGATACATCGTATAGGTGTCGTTCTCAAACTCGAGCGGCGACGATTCGCCTACGGCAGCCGTCTGGGCAAACTGTTTCATCTTCTCGGGCATGGACGAAACGGCTACGAAACAATCGTCGTAAGCCTCGTCGGAGTTATTGGCAACGAAAGCAGCCACGTCGTTGGTCGTGGCGAATACGTTCTTGTTCATCTCTACCTTCTCCTTAGCCTTGGCATAGTCGTCCTGGCTGGGCACGATATTTACCGTGATGTATTTGATACCACGGCGCTCGGGCATCTTGTAGAGCTCTTTCACCTTGTTGTACTCGGCCTTGAGTTCGCTGTCGCTGATGGCGATAGTCGAGTCGGCAATTGCGGTATAGGGTTCCAGCGCATAGGCGATGTTGGCCGAAGTCTTACCCTCGGCATACGAGTTCTCGAGATCGAGCTTGTTGGGCATGATGGCGCGGTTCAGCAGGTTGGCAAACTTCTGGATGGCGCGATCCTCTTTCACCTGTTTCTCGAGACGGAGCCACATTTGACGCTGGGGCTCGATTTGGGCCAGTTGCTCGGGCGTGGTGTAGCCGTGAGCCTCGGGGTCGAGAATCACCTGCATGAAGTTGAGCAGACCTTGACGGTCGAACACTCCGGTTTGGGGATTGGTGAAATACTGACGTACCATCGGCGAGATGTTGTCGCCGGTCAGCAGGTCGGCCAACTCCTCTTTGCTCACTACGATACCCAGTTCGTCGAGCTCTTCGTTGAGCAATATTTCGTTTACCATTTGGTCATAAACCTCCTGGTTGATACGCGATACATATCCTTCGGGCAAAGACATTCCGCGTTGAGCATACATCTGTTGCAGCTCGTCGGTACGAACCTTTACGCGCTCCTGAAATTCTTCGACTCCGATATTGGTCCCGTTCACGACGGCGACTTTGCTTTGATTCATGGCGTAGAAGGTATGCCCCGAATTGAGGAAGTCCCCTACGATAAAAGCGAGCAAGGCGACTCCGATGATTACCACGAGCAAACCTGCTTTACTTCTGATTTTGTTTAACGTAGCCATTTGTTACTTTGTATGAATTTTAGTTTTATATTTTATTATTTTTTTATCCTCTTTTACTAAGGGCACGAAGATACAAAAATTTGAATTTATCTCGGCACAGAATAACTAAAAAAAATATCTTATTTCTCTATTTTCATGCGCACAAGCTCTATTTTCGTAGCCTTGCGACGTAAAATCGTAAACCGATAGTTCTTAATCTCTACCGTCTCGCCCAGGCGGGGCAGGGTCTGGTAGTGGTACAGAATGTAACCGGCCACGGTCTGGTAGTCGTCCGACTCGGGGATGTCGAGCCCGAACTCTTCGTTGATGCGCCCGATCTCCATGCGGCCCGAGAACTCATACTCGTCCTCGCCCACCCGACGGGCCACGAGGTTCTGCGTGTCGTGCTCGTCCTCGATGTCGCCGAAAATCTCCTCTACCAGGTCTTCGAGAGTCACCAGTCCGGCCGTACCGCCAAACTCGTCGACCACGATGGCCAGGCTCTTCTTCTGCTGCATGAGGTTGCGCATCAGCTTGTTGGCCAGCATGCTCTCGGGGGCAAAGACCGCCGGGCGAATGCTCTTGCGCCAATCGTCGTGCTGGCGGAACATCTCCGACGAGTGTATGTAACCCAGTATGTTGTCGATATTCTCGCGATAGACCACCACCTTCGAGATACCCGTACTCACAAAGGTGTGGAGCAGCTCCTCGTCGGTCACCTCGTCGATGTCGACCGCCACAAGCTCGGTGCGGGGTATCATGCAGTCGCGCAGGTGCACGTTCGAGAAGTCGAGGGCATTCTGGAATATCTTCATCTCGGGCTCTACGGGAGCCTTCGAGTCGCTCTCGTCGATACTCTTCTGGATAAACGAATCGAGCTCGATCTTACTCATCAGCGTGTTGGTGTGGTGGGCTATCCGCACCCCGGCCATACGCATCACCCCTTTCGAAACCATCGAGGTGAATTTGGAGATGGGATAGAGAATCACATAGATGAGCCACACGAGCGGGGCAAAGAACCGCATCGTGGCGTTGGGATCGACCCGGAAGATGGTCTTGGGCATGAACTCGCCCACAAACAGAATGAGCAGCGTGGAGATAAGGGTCTGCATGAGCACCACAAAAGCCTCCTGGTTCCACACCAGCGCGATGACCGGCTCGAGCAGGGCGGCCATGCCCATACCGTAGATGACCAGCGCGATGTTGTTGCCCACCAGCATGGTCGAGATAAACTGCTCTTCATTGCCATAGAAGAGGCTCAGTATCTTCGACAGCAGCCCCTTCTGTTTCATATCCAACTCGGCCCGTACCTTGTTCGACGACACGAAGGCAATCTCCATACCCGAGAAGAAGGCCGAGAAGAGCAACGCTATGATAATGATTACAACCCAATTCATGATTTCTTCATTTGTTTGGCACGCACGGCCGGTACAGGCCGCGGCTTCACGCTATCGGTCCGTGTCGAATCGGCAGCAACCGTGTCGCGCTTGATGGGGAAGATGCCGCTCGTGCGGCGTATGCGATAGCGGGTCATCTGCTCGTTCGAGTTGAATCCGTAGCCCTCGATTACCTCGTCGGGGGTCTCGATGTGGATAAACGAGTCGGAGTAGATTTCGCGCTTGCGCTGGTCCCAGAATATCTGCGAGGTGAGGAACACCTCCTGCTTGGTGTTTTCGATGCGTACGTTCTTGTCGAGACGCCACAACTGCTGATTCTTGAAATAGGTGGCCGTGTCGCCCTGGATGAGGGCCTCGGTGGCGAATACCGAGTCGAACTTCTCGACATACAACCCCTTCGGGAAAAACCAGTAGGGCTCCTTGGCATTCTCGTAGATGAGCCACTCGGGGGCCTTGATGCGGTAGCGGGTAATCCCCGAGTCGGAGATGAGCGTCTCTACGCCGAGCGTGCGCAACGTGGGCACCTCCGAGACGTCGTCAAAGCCCTCGACTACCTCGTTTTTCGAGCCCGAGCAGGCACACCACAACAAGGGGAAAGCCACAAAACACACGAGCCCCCAGCGCGAAACGCGCAGAAACCACCGGTCGCTGTTCTTGTTTGTTGTCATTCTACTGAAACTATGTCGCAAAATTATAAATAGTTGCAGGGCACTCCAAATATTCCTGCAAAAATTATGCCTCTCACCAGGGCTCCCGGGGCTACCCCGCCTCGCCCCACCCTGCCGGGCCGAGACAAAAAGAAGGGTCGCACCCCGTAGGGAACGACCCTTCATATCACTATGGTCAATGTTTTTTATTTCACGATGAATGCCTTGTTCACCACGCCTTGAGCCGTCGAATATTGCAGCATGTAGCTACCACGCGAGAGACCCGACACGTCGATGGTCGTGAGGGTATCGCTCACCTGGCCGCGCAACAGTTGCGTGCCGGCTACGCTGTAAACCACATATCGCCCCTCGGCCTCGGGAGTCTCCAGGTTGAGCACATCGTCGGCAGGCACAGGATAGAGTTTCACACCCTCGGCCAATACCTCGTCGATACCCGAACCCGACGTGTAGAGTTGCAGGTCGAACTTCTTCTCATACGAGTTACCGCTCGAAGCATTGATAGCCTTGATATATACCGTTTTGTGGATAGCCTTGTCTTCAATCAGTTTCGTCGTGTAGAGCTTGCCGTCGCGCACTTCGTAGCTGGCCTCGGCATAACCGCCGCCAAACAGCTGCTGACCTTTCAACTCAAAAGTATACTGGGCATCTACCATATCACTGTATACCGTTACATCGGCTACCGGGGTACCGGCAGGGGTACCGATGGCTACACGGGTGGTGCTCAAGCGGATGTCATACGGAGTCTCCGACAAAGGAGCCACGCCTACTACGGCACGATGGTTGTCGGGATACGAACCTTGAATATCGTCGCCCAGGTTATTGAGGGTAAAATAGCCGTTGTTCTGGCCGCCCCAGCCCCAGTTGATGTGATACTGGTTGAAGCCGTCCCAACCGTCGAGGTTGAAGCAGTGCCCTACGTTGTTGCCTTGGTTACCGGCATAGATTACGCAGCGGCCACGTCTCAACTCGTTTCGCAGCAATTCATGCCAGGCGTCATCGCCACCCTGATAACGGTCACGGCTGTAACATACGCAGGTTTCGGGGAAACCATAATAGGTCTTGAAGTAACCGGGAATGTTATCGGTAATGGCACCCGACCCCTCGGCGCTATACTCCATGTCGATGAGTACACCGCAGTGGTAGAGCAGACGAGCCACCTCGTCGTAGTTGTTGGCACCCGAGAGAATGGCATCCCAATCGTAGTCGGGCTCGTTATCGAAGTTCACACTCAATACCGTACCGGCCTGATTCGAATAGTACGATTTCGTTCCCGTACCACGCAGGGGATAACGTATAACCGAGAGTGCCTGACCCATGGCCACAGCCACACAACCTACATAGGCACGGCCACCGGGACCACCCGTTGCAGCCGGGCAATAGGCGTTATAAGGTACACCCTGGTTCCAGGTTACCTGCACCAACGGCTCGATGCGGTCTTCGGTAGCGCGAGTCACTACATCGCCTGCCCAGCGGAAATGACGTTGCAGAGCGGGCGACTTGCGCGCCAACTTAATCTGATCGGTATAATCTTTCAACCAGCTTTGTATCCAGGCAGGCTGACCGTCCGACACATACTCACTGTCAAACGAATAGCCCAGCAACGGGTCTACCGTATCTTCAGCCGAAATCAAAGCCCATCCCCCTTTTTCAAAACGTACGATGTAGTACATGGGAACACCCTCTTGCGAAACGGTTTCTACTGTGGCATTTCCGCCTTTGAACGACGAGCCGCCACGCACGGTTAACAACTTGGTTGCGGTATCTACCGCGGTCTTCTCAGACACTACTGCTGCAAAACTTCCTCCAGCAAACGAGAAGAGCAGCATTACGAAAGCTAATAATCTATATTTCATAATCGGTTTTTGGTTTCGTTTTACAGATACACCATTTTAATGACTGACAAAAATAGATAATTCGAATGTATTCTGCAACAATTTAACATTCTCTATGTTTTTAAACATACAAAATGATGTTTTCCCCTACTCTTTTCTATCAAAAAAGAGTCAAACGAGCAAAAAAATAGAGACCTGAGGTAAAAAAACAGGCCGATACCTCGCGGGTACCAGCCTGTTCCATATAAAGATATCAATATCAATCTAGCTGATTAGAAGCGTTTTGCCTTGATGCCCTTCACAGCTCTTTGAGCTTTGGCTTTCTCGCTGCCTGTCAATGGTCTGAAGAGCGACCAGTCAACCTGGCGAACACCCAGCTTCTTCACTACAGGAGCTGTCGCATTTATGCCGGCCGAAGGCGAAGCTTGAACCGAGCCCTTCATAAATACAGCCAAGTTCCAGACATCATACCAACCCAGATTGAAGCCTTCGGCATCCGGATTCTGGATAAGGTCGAAATTAAATAGATATAATCCGCACCAGCGATCGGCAACATATCCTGTAACACCCTGAGCGTCGGTAGCATTGAAGTTAACCCACTCAAATTGTTCACTCTCGCTCTCGGGTACACCGGCAAAACATACAAGACAATTGAAAGATGCGCCAGATTGATCTCTCATGGGAATCACACCCATAGGCAACATATCGGCAATCTTGAAGTTATTACCCTCTACGACAGCCTCCAACGAGTTTTCTCCAGCGGTAAATGCCGAAGCTTCGAAATAGAAATTCTTGATGACTATCGTATCGGGATTATCCTCATGCTTCAATTCAAACTCGGTATCAAAGCCATAAGGATCAGTACCGGGCTGCTGAGTTTGGAAGTCATACTGATAGAACATAAAGCCAAAGGTCCCCGTAAACTCACTGTCACCCGTGCTGCCACCCGGTACATACTCCCAATAAGGAGCACTCACAATTTGAGTCTCTTGGTCTACACCACCCTTCAGAGCAGCCGACTGGTTACCGGCACCGTCGACAAATGCTCCGGCAGCAAAGTCGAGGAATACATACGATTTAGCCTCGTTTGCATCGAATGCAACCGATTCGGGCAACGTAATGGTAACCGACTCACCGTTGATAACCACAGTCTCGATGGCACCGCTGGCATACGAAGTCAGGTCGCCCTTCGTCACGTTGTAGGTAATGGCACCTTCGCCACGAGTTACAACCTCGTTGAAAGTTACCGTCACACTACGACCGCTGTTCGTTGCCGTGTAGAGATAACCCTCGGGGATACCGGTCAGATAGGGAGCCTCGGTATCGGGCAGGTCGATGGTAGCCGAAGCTACGGCACCGCAAAGACCATTGGCATCGGAAGCTACGGCATATACATAATAGGTAGTACCTATCGTTTGATTGTTGTAGGCTTTGGAAAGCGAGGGAGTCTCGGCAGCTTTCAACAGCTCGGCACCTTCATAACCAGCCTGCAACAGCGTTTCGGCATCGATGGTCTGGGCCTGGTTGGTTACGATGTAAGCATAGTAAACCGTACCCTCGGCCGGAGTCACCGTCAAGTTGAAGGCATCGACATTGGTCTTTTCGACCGAGAGCGTTACAGCCGGGCCCTCTCCCATATTGACCGGAGCATAATCCTCAAACTCGGTGCAACCTGCCCCCATGAGGCAGATTGCTGAGAATAATCCTATAATATATTTTTTCATTGTTCTATGGTTTTATTGGTTTATTCAACTTTGGTCATTGTACAGGTGCGTACACCGGTCACATAGCCTGCCTGAGTTCCATCCTGGTATGCAAGAGCCAAGACAGGCGAAGAGATCGAAATCGTACCGTTCGATACTTGAGCGACAGCAGCACCTGCGCCGTTAAAGTCGATCTGCAAAGTATAGGTCGAACCATATGTACCCATATCCTGCGAACCGTTGATGGTGATTGTTCTGAAGTCGGAATCTACAGTACCCATTATCGATTTGTAAGTAATGCCACTCACCGTCGGAACAAGTTGCGTGAACCATACACGGTCTACATAGTCGGCATCTTTCTGAATCTCGCAAGTCCAGGTATAGATAACACCCTCTTCACCGGTGAAGGGCGATTCACCTCTTGCGGTGTACGTACCCAGAATACCGGCAGCAGCCAGCGGGTGGTCATCGTCGGCAATCGTTACCGAGGTGGTGTAGTTGGCACCCAGGCTGCAACCGCTGGGCGACGACAACCGGATATCGAAGCAAACATCACCGTCGTAGTTCGAGTTGTCGATGGGTTCAACCGTAATGTATCCTACCAATTCACCCGTGCTGGTATAGGTCAGGGTCGTCGACGTATTTTTCAGACGATAGTTCACACCCTCCTTGGCGGCATTCTTGCCGGCATAGGCGGTCGTGTCGATTTCGAAATTCACCGATACATCGAGGGCCTTCGAAGCCACCAGCGATACCGGAATCTGAATCTCTTTATTGGCATTCTCCTCGATAGTAGTCGAGGCATTGTCAAACGCTACGAAAGCGTCCTTGTCACTGAACATAGGAGTCTCTACCGATTGGCACGATGCAAACAGCGCCCCTACAACAGCTACATATATAAATTTATTGATTTTCATAATTCTTCTCTATTAAAAATTATTTGCTCTGATATCCGGGGTTTTGAACCATATTCTTGTTGTTCAAGATATCGTTCTCGGGAATCGGGAATGCCCAACGGTAGCTGGGGAAAGGAATATCCTTCGTCGTGGGATCGAGGTCGTAGTCGGTACGGGTCAACGACCGTTGCAGACGTTTCATGTCGAAGTAAACGTGACCCTCGAAGAGGAACTCTTTGCGACGCTCGTTGAAGAGGTTATCAATCGTTACCTGGCTGTAGGCATTGGCACCACGGCTGGTAGCCACCTGGTTGAGGTCGTCGAGAGCCGTTACACCGCTGATGGTAGCACCCCGGTAGAGAGCCTCGGCACGAATCAGATACATCTCGGAGATACGGATGATAGGCACGTTGTTGTAAGCCAACTGACCCGATTTACCGGGATATTTGGTCGACCAGCGATAACCGGGATATTGCGAATTGGTTTTGGTCAAACCGGTGAGACGTACATCGTTCTCGTCGTAGAGCGAAAGCAGGTCGTTCGATACGCGCACGTCGCCATAACCGGCACCACCAGCAGTCTCGGGAGCGGTCAGATAGTCACCCAGCGAGCTGCTCGAACCGTCGCTTTGCGAAATGTAAACCTCGAAGATAACCTCGCTGCCCGATTGGGGAGCTACATCGAGGCTGCCGTCCCACATCGAAACGTAGTTGTTACCCGAGAGGAGTCTGAAACGACCGTTGCGGATTACCTTGTTGGCATAGTCGGCGGCCAGTTGCCAGTCTTCGTGAGTCAGATATACACGAGCCATGAGAGCCTGGATAACCGGAGTAGTAATCGTAGCAACCATATCCTTCACACCTGCACGAACATACGAGGTGCTCATCAGGCGCTCGGCCTCTTGCAGGTCGGGGATAATGAGGTTTTCATAAACCTCGGCTACCGTGTTGCGAACCGGACGGGCCGACAGGTCATCCTCCAGTACGATAGGTACACCCAGAGCCTCGGTTCCGGTGATACCTTTTTCCTTAATATAACCATAGGGTTGAGCATATACACGAACCAGGTCGAAGTAGGCCAAGGCACGCAGGAAGAGGTTCTCGGCCTTTACGTTGTTGATTTGCTCGTCAGTCACACCCGCACGGTCAAATTTACCCTCGTTGATGGCCGTCAACACTTTGTTACAACCCAAAATGGCGTTGTAGGCACCGGACCACAAACCCAGCGTGCTGGTCGAGGTGTAGTTCCAGGCCGGCTCGCTACGCATACGGCCCGTATTTACAGGACCTACCATACCGTTGCCGCACATCACGTCGAAAGTGAGGGGGAACGTGGCACCATACCACGAAATAACGGCGCGGTAGTTACCGGCAGTAGCACCATCGATACCATTGAAGGTCGAAAGAGCCAGTTCGTCCGATTGATCCATGGGCGGCTCTTTGGTCAAGAAGTCATCGCAGGAAGTAAGAGCCAGCGCCAAAACTGCTATCGATAAAAATATTTTTTTCATTGTCTCAATCTTTTTTTAAGGGTTAGAAAGTAATGTCCACACCTACGATCATCGAGCGGGTCATCGGGTAGCTGATGACGGTAGCACCGGTGGTACCGTGCTCGGGATCCCAGTAGTTCATGTTGTGGAACGTATAGAGGTTAAGGGCGCTGGCATAGATGCGCACTCCGCTCATGAGGGCCTTTTTGGTCCACTTCGAAGGCAAGTTGTATGCCAGGGTAATGTCTTTGATACGCAGGTAGCTACCATCCTCGAGATAACGGGTCGAGAGAGCCATACTGTTGCTCGAGTTGTTGTATACCGGTTTCGGCAATACGTTCATGTCGCCCGGTTGTTTCCAGTAGTTCAAGGCACCTTTCCAGATGTTCTGGTCGCCATAGTAACCGTCTGATTCGAACAAAGAACGGTCTTGGTTCAACACCTTGTTGCCGTAGCGGGCTTCGAGCTGGATACCCAGCGAGAGGCCTTTCCAAGAGAGCTCGGTGTTGAAACCACCGGTCCACAGAGGTTCGGGCGAGCCGGCATTGATACGACGAGCATCGTTATAATTTTCGGTCAACAGACCCTCTTCGTTGCGCCACAAGGCGTTACCGTTCTGGGGGTTCACACCGGCGTAGTCGTACAACCAGTAGGTGTAGAGTTGCTCACCTACTACATAGCGCAGCGAGGTTCCGATGAAGTCCTGACCCGGAGCCAGTTCGAGCACTTTCGAACGGTTGGCCGAGAAGTTCACACCGGCCGTCCACTTGAAATCGTTGGTATTGAAGATGTCGGCATCCAACTGAACCTCGATACCGCTGTTGCGGATTTGACCTACGTTTTGAGCTTGCGAAGAGAAACCGGTGGTATAGGGCAGCGGCGAGGCAATCAACATGTCCTCGGTACGACGGGTATACCAGTCGATCGATCCGCTCAAGCGGTCGAACAAGCGGAAGTCAACACCGATGTTGTGAGTCTTGTTGGTTTCCCAAGTCAGTTTGCGGTTCTGCAGCTGCGAGGGGAGCTGACCGGTGATACCGTTGTAAACGATGTCGGAGTAGAGACCGTAGTGAGCATAAGCGGCGATGTTGTCGTTACCGTTCACACCGTAGCTGTAACGCAGTTTCAATACATTCAGTACATTCTTGATATCTTGCATGAAAGCCTCGTTGTGGATGTTCCACGATGCACTGGCTGCCCAGAAGGTACCCCAGCGGCGATCGGGACCGAACTTGGAGCTACCATCGGTACGGAGCGAACCTTTGATGTAGTAGCGACCGTCGTAGCTATACTCGGCTACACCGAAGAACGAAACCATGGCCGTTTGAGTAAGACCGTCGTGGGCCGTTTGGTCTTCGACCGAAACACCTACCGAGTGATAGGGACGTTGCTCGTTTACGTGATACGATATAGCTTGGTTGAACGAAGACTCATAGGTATTGGCCTCTTGACCCAACATGATGTTCAGCGAGTGAACGTCGTTGAAGAGGTCGTCGTAAGTAACCGTGTTAGAGGTAGTCAACAGACGATATTGCACATCGGCCGTATTCAGAGCTGCACCATAGGAAGCGGTGTTGATGAATGCCGGCGAGAACTGGCGGCTGTTGGTATAGGCATACTCAACCGAGTTGTTGGTGCGGAAGGTCAATTGCTTGATGGGTTTCCACTCCAAATAAGCCGTACCGTTGAACTTGTACTGCTTGTCATATTTGTCCGAGCCTTTGATAGCGGCAATCGGGTTCACGTTGAACACGAAGGGGAGGTCGAAGTTGTAGCTGCCGTCCTCGTTGTAAGCCGGCATCGTCGGGGCCAGAGCCATACCCGAATAGAAGGGGTTCGAGGGAGCCAGACCGCTATCGCCGATCAAGCTGTTCGTTACGTCCGAAACTTTCATGTAACCGGCGTTGATACGGGTACCCACTTTCAACCATTTGTTGAGCTCGGTATCGAGGTTGGCACGAACCTGCATCTTCTCGAAACCTACGGTGGGAACGATACCATCGGTCTTGTTGTACGACAACGAAGTATAATAGGTAGTCTTACCGGTACCACCCGAAGCAATCAACTCATACTCTTGCAAGCTACCGTTGCGGGTCAACTCTTTCATCCAGTTCGTACCGCCTTTGGCAGCCAGCGAGAGGGGGAAGTAGTATTGCGATGCGGGGTTATCTACGTCGTAACCGGCGTTGATACGGGCATCGCGTTGATATTGGATATACTCTTGCAGGTTGGCCATACCGAAGTCGTTGTCGTTGGCCAGCGTAGTAACACCATAACGAGCGCGGGCGGTAACTTTCGACTTACCGGCTTCACCCGATTTGGTGGTAATCAAGATCACACCGTTGGCAGCACGCGAACCGTAGATAGAGGCTGCGGCAGCATCCTTCAACACGGTTACCGAGGCAATATCGCTGGCATTGATCATGGCGATGGCGTTCATACTGTTGGAGAGAGCACCGGTATTACCGCTCTCTACGGGGATACCGTCCACTACATACAAGGGGTCGCTACCGGCACCGATAGAACTGGTACCACGCACACGAATCGTAGCAGCAGAACCCGGCTGACCGTTGGTCGACGAAACCGATACACCGGCCATCTTACCCGAGAGCATCTTATCGACCGAGGTTTCGGGAATCGAAGCCAGGTCGTCGCCTTTCACCGTGGCGATAGAACCGGTCTTGGCCTCTTTACGGATGGTTTGGTAACCTACCACAACCACATCGTCGAGAGCCTGATCGCTCGAAGTCAATTTTACTACCATGCCGTTACGGGCAAATGCTTCTTGTTTTTCCATACCGATGTAGGAAATCACCAGGGTTCGCCCGGCTCCTTCAGGAATTTTGATTGTAAACTTACCGTCATTATCGGTAATGGTAGATGCATTCGCACCCTTCACCAAGATAGACGCACCGATAACCGGCTCGTCGTCCTCTGCTGTCAATACCGTACCGGAGATGCTCGTCTGAGCCACCGCTAACGAAATGCCAGCCAACAGAGCGCACAATAACAATGTTAATTTTCTCATACGACTGAAATTAAATTTAAATAAACGATTTATTCCTTCTTCTTTCTTTTACTTTCTTTACACACCCGGCGTGTTACGGCCGGACTTTTACATTACACTCCTTGCAATTAAACTAACTCTTAAAACTCCTCTTCTTTTAAACCTTATTATAATATAAACCTTAAATTGAACCTATGAGAATCACTCTCATTCACACTTCTTATTGAAGTATTCAGCATGCAAAGATAGAAAAAAAACGACAATATAAAATTCAATTTGAAAGAAAATTACCCACATCGCCTTTCTTTTTGACAAAGCCATTGTCCAGCTCTCCCGAAATGGCCCGTATACATTTTTTCACAGCACAACTAACTTATTAAGATACAACCATATAGAAGAGGCATTTTTTCTGCCACAAATATGTACAAACCGGAGAATAATCCATTTGTTAATAAACATTAAACACACAACCAATACCACCGTATTATCACCAAACTGCGCTAATCTTATCGAAAATTTAACTCAAAAAGTTTATTCTATTAACAGATTAGTATCTACAATTGCCCGCCTGCCCTCCCGACAAATCGAGGAGGAAAAAGCAACAGGCGATAGACAAAATAGCCCCGTTGGTATAATTCTATGAAAAAAATGAGCGGCAAGTGCCTCCATACGCATTCTCTTTTGTATTTTTGTCTAAAATTTTGAGCAGTGAATCTTATTATCGATCAAGGAAATTCGGTAACCAAAATGGCACTTTTTCGGGCCGGCCAATTACAAAATGTCGATTTCTACCCGAAATGGGGCCCCGATGAAGTGACGCGGTTTCTCGATACCCACGCAGTCGATGCGGCTATCTTCTCGACCGTTACCAACCCCGACCCCGAAGCTCTGAAGCTCTTGCAGCAACGGGTGCGCTGCTTCGTACGCTTCGACCACACGTCGCAGATACCGGTGCGCATAGGTTATCACACCCCGCACACCCTGGGCCTCGACCGCATTGCGGCCGTAGTGGGAGCCTCGATGGAGTGTCCCGGCCGGCCGGTGCTCATCGTCGATGCCGGCACTTGTGTCACCTACGATCTGCTCACGGCCGACGGCACCTTTGTGGGCGGCAACATAGCCCCCGGCATCAGGCTGCGACTGCTCGCCATGCACGAGCACACCGGCAAGCTACCCCTGGTAGACGACTCGGGCGAGATTCCCGAGATAGGCTTCAGCACCGAGACGGCCATGCGGGCCGGCGCCACGCTGGGCGTGGCCTATGAAATCGAAGGCTACATGGCCCGTCTCAACGAGATTTACCCCGACCTTTTCGTTTTTTTAACAGGGGGAGATGCCTTAAAATTGGCTGCAAAAATAAAAAGTCGCATCTTTGTGAACGAAAATTTGGTATTAACCGGCTTAAACAGAATATTACAGGAAAATGCTGAAATATAAAATCCTTTTATTAGGCTTGATTACCGGGCTCGCCGCATGGGCCCAAAACGGCACCACCTCGCCCTATTCCCGATTCGGATACGGTATACTCGGCGACAATGCCATAGGAGCCCAACGAGCTATGGGCGGCGTAGGTTATGCCCTGCACAACAACCGGCAGATCAACGTAATGAACCCCGCCTCCTATGCCAGTATGGACTCGCTCACCTTCCTCTTCGACATAGGCCTTACCTACCAGGCCGTCACGACTCACGAAGGGCAGTTGAGCGAAACCTCGCAAAGCGGATCGCTCGACTACATCGTCATGCAATTCCCTCTGGGCCGCCACATGGCCGGTAGCATCGGGTTGCTCCCCTACTCCAACGTGGGCTATTCGTTTGCCAGCTCTATCTCCAACGGTACCGACAGCCGCACGGGCGAAGGCAACATCTCGCAGGCCTATGTGGGTGTGAGCGGAAATCTGTTCAAGGGCTTCTCGATCGGTGCCAACGTGAGCTACCTCTTCGGCAACCTCACCAACGCCAACACCGTAATCCCGGCCAACGGCAGTACCGGTATATTCGAGACCGACCTCAAGGTGCGCGACTACCACCTGCAGTTCGGCGCACAATATGCCATCGAGTGGGACAAGAAGCACACCATCACGCTCGGTGCCGTCTACTCACCGGGCAAAGCGCTGCTGGGTAAAGCCTACACCAGCACCTACGATGTGAGTTCGAGCTCGATTATCGACGCCGACACCCTCAACATGAAGAGCCACTACTCGCTGGCCTCGACCTATGGCGGAGGTATCAGCTACAACTACGACAAACGACTCACCGTAGCGGCCGACGTCACCTACCAGAACTGGGCCGATGCCAAGTTTACCAACCTCAACGCCGGACAGTTGCAGACCTCGACCGGGCAATTCAACAACCGGCTGAAGGTAGCTCTGGGTGCCGAATTCCGCCCCAAGAGCATGGGCGGCAACTATCTGCAACGCATCAACTACCGGGCCGGTCTGTTCTACAACCGCTCCTACCTGAAGATAAACGGCAACGACCTGAACGAGATAGGTGCCACCTGCGGTTTCGGATTCCCTCTGGCCACCGACAAGTCGGTCGTAAACGTAGCCTTCGAATACATCAACCGCCAGTGCTCGCCGGCCAAGCTCATCAGCGAAGACCACTTCCGTATTTCACTGAGCCTTACCTTCAACGAGATGTGGTTCTGGCAACGCAAGTTTGAATAAAATCTACTATCCATAAAAAACAAGAAGCGGAACGAGGGGCATCCCCTGTTCCGCTTTTTTGTTGTTCCATTCAGTTTGTATTGGGGAGGAGCCAGGCTCCACCCCGACACAAGGCGCCACCGCTACTTGGCCAGCAACGGCGAGATATACTCGAGCACCTTCTGCAGACCCTCCTCCCGGTTCCACTTCACCTTGTTCTTTTTCAAGAAGGTGTTGAACTCCTTCTGGTCGGCCTCGGGCAACAGTTTGGAGATGGTGCGCTTGTTGGCGTTATAGAGCTGACCGTCGATGACAAAACAGAAACGTACCGAAAGCGGCAGCGTCTGGCCATTCTCACGCTCGACCCGGATGAGGTCGTAATTAAGATTGGTGAGACCGCCTATCTGCAGACTCGACAGATTGTCTACGGCCGAAGTCGACGACGACGTACCATAGGCTCCCGTCCCCTGCGTCAATCGATCGAAGTCGCCGGTCGTGCGGCGGCCCAGAATAGCCTGGGGAGTCTCGCCCAACACCTCGATGTAAAGATTTTCACACCGCACGAAGGCCGTACTGTCGGGCAGCACGACACGGGCCACATCGTTCTGATTGTCGGTAGTAAATATTTTCGAACCATTCAAATAGTGCAAATCGTTATGCAACAAGTGGATATTGACCTTCGCCTGGCCCGTCTCGCCAGAGCGGAAGTGGAGCGTGGCTTCGGTAAAATCGGTAAACAGATAGGGCCACATGGTCGTGGGTTCCTGAGCACTGACACTAAGCCATAATGAGGCGAACAATCCCACCATTCCGGCAAATAAAAACTTTCTCATACGAATAAATTTATAGACATTAAAAAATTAAATTTGTCGAAAAAACGTCCACAAGTTAGTAATTTTATGCTACTTTTGCTCACATGGTTAGGAATATTTTGACATTTTAATCACACAAAAACTTAACAATATGAAAATCAAACATCTATTGTGCCTTATCGCACTATGCCTCTTATGGCTCCCCGGTAAAGCGCAACAATTGAGTGTAATGACCCTGCGGAACGGCGCTACGGTTTACATCTGGGAAGACAAGAGCAAACCCGATGTATTCGGTATGGTTGCCTTCAAAGTGGGCTCGGTCGACGACCCGGTACAATATACCGGTCTGGCCCACTACCTCGAACACGTCATGTTCAAAGGCACCCAGACAATCGACGCCCTCGATTGGGAAAAAGAGAAACCTATCTACGAGAAAATCATCGCCAAGTATGATGAGCGTGCCGCTACGACCGACCAGGCCAAGCGTGACGCCATAGACCTGGAGATCAACGAACTTACTCGCGAAGCTGCCCAGTATGCTGTCGGCAACGAGTTTTCGCAGCTCATCGACCACATGGGCGGCGAAGGGCTGAACGCCAGCACGGGCTTCGACCAGACCGAGTATCACAACTCGTTCCCCCCTTCGCAACTCGAGAAGTGGCTCGAGGTTTACTCCGAGCGCCTCATCGATCCCGTGTTCCGCGGATTCCAGACCGAGCTCGAGGCCGTATATGAGGAGTACAACATGTACAACGACAACCGCGGTTCGCGCCTGGGCGAGTTCATCAACGAGCAGGCCTTCGGCTCCCACCCCTATGCCCGCCCCATCATCGGTCTGCCCGAGCACTTGAAGAACCCCCAGCTGAGCAAGCTCATCGAGTTCTACAACACCTGGTACGGCCCGCAAAACATGTCGATTATCCTCGTGGGTAACGTCGACACCAAGACGGCTATCCCCTTGATTCGCGAGAAATTCGAGCGTATCCCCCGCCGGGCCGAAATCCACCGCGAGAAACAACCCGTGCCCCAGTTCAAAGGCCGCACCGAGAAGAGCGCCAAGATATACTACTACCCCATGTTGGCCCTCATCTACAACGGTGTACCCTCGAACGACAAGGACGAAATACCTCTGCAAATCTGCTGCGAACTGCTCTCCAACTCGCAAAAGACCGGTATCCTCGACAAGCTGCAACTCGACGGTGACATCATGAGCGTAGGTGCCGGACAGAACGCCATGCGCGATGCCGGTGTCGTCATGATCAACGCCATCCCCTCGTTCGACGCCAACCAGAACCGCTGGGACAGCCACAAGGCTGTCGAGAAGATTCTGCTCTCGTCGCTGCAACAGTTGCAAAACGGCGAGTTCGACGAGACCATCCTCAACTCCATCAAGCAGAACATGATTCGCGAATATGAGCTGAGCCTCGAATCGAACGAGACGAAAGCCTACATTCTGGCCTCACTCTTCAACACGGGCTCCGATCCCTCGGAGATACTCAACTACAAAGAGCGCGTAAATGCCGTTACCCTCGACGAGGTAAAGGCTACGGCCAAGAAATACTTTACCGACAACTACCTGGCCCTCAACATTCAGGAAGCCAAGAACCTCGACAGCAAAGGCAAAAAGCTGAAAAAACCGGCCTACAAACCTATCGAGACGAAGAAGGGCGAAATGTCGGAGTATGCCAAATGGGTAGAAAGTCTGCCCGCCCCGCTGCCCGAGGTGAAATATTGCGACTTCAACTCGATACAGCAGAAGCGCATCAACACGCGCAGCAAACTGTTCTACAACTTCAATCCCGAGAACGAAGTCTTCACCATGACGCTGAAATATGGCGTAGGGACTCACCGCATGCCTAAACTCGAATATGCCGTTGCCCTGATGAACAATGCCGGTATGCTACCCGACGTCGAGCCGCTGGCTATCAAGCGGGCCATGGGCGAACTCAACGTCAACTGCTCTTACGCCGTCGACGACAACTACATGTATGTGATGATGAACGGCTACGAGAAAGACCTCGTGAAAGCCTGCCAGTTGCTCTCGAAACAGATTCTCTTCCCCAAACTCGACGACAAGCAGCTGCAAAGCCTTATCGGTAGCGCATTCGGTTCGCGTCAGATGGAGAACAGCGACATCAGCACGCTGGAGAGAGCCCTCACTTCGTATGTGCTCTACAAAGACAGCTCCGACTACCTGCAACGCATTCCTACCCGCGACCTGCTGGATCTCTCGATTACCGACCTCACCACCCAGTTCCAGGCCGCTACCAACTACGAGTGCGAAATCTACTACACGGGTACCGCTCCCTTCGACGAGGTGTACGACGTATTGAGCAAGAACCTGCCGTTGAAAGCCGAGGAGATGCCCTCCTCGTCGCCCGAACTGCGCACCCGCGAGAAGTATGCCGAGAACACCATCTTCTTCTTGCCCAACAGCAAGGCTACACAAAGCAAGATCTACTTCTTCATCGAGGGTAAACCCTTCGACGTGAAGGACGACATTGCCATCGAAGCCTTCTCCGACTACTTCGGAGGCGGATTCGGTAGCCTCGTCATGGACGAGATTCGTGAAAAACGGGCCATGGCCTACAGCGCCTACGGTGTGATTTCGACCCCCTCGGTTGCCCGTCGCAACTTTCTCTTCCAAGGTTTCGTAGGTACCCAGGGCGACAAGACCCTCGATGCCATCGACATCTACATGAACCTGCTCACCGACATGCCTTCGATGCCCGAGCACTTCGACGTCGTAAAGACCAACATCAAGGAGTCTATCCTCAGTGCCAAACCCGGCTTCCGTTCGGCCAGTGCCGTGTATGAGGCCTGGAAACGCATGGGCTATACCCAAGACCCCGCCATCGACAAGATGAAGAAAATCGAAACGCTCAAGTTCGAAGACATCGTCAACTTCTACAACGAGAATATCAAGGGTAAACCCATCGTGATGGCCATCGTGGGCAACCCCAAAGATTTCGATGTGAAAGCGCTCGAGAAATACGGCAAGGTAGTGAAGGTTTCCGAATCGAAACTCTTCTCCGAATCGGGCTTCTAAACAACCGGCCGCAAACCATACGGGCAAAGGCTCCTGCCATCGCAGGGGCCTTTCCTTTTTTCAGGCGATACCAATCTTCCGGCTCTCTGGCCGAGACCGGCTACAGCTTACAAGCCAATCCTCAAGAGACAAAAAATGCCCGCTCCTTCCGTCGGGGCGGGCATGAATTAGGTGTATGCCGGGACAAGGGCTGCAACTGCAACTGCAACTGCAACTTCAGCCCCACCCGTCGCCATCACAGGGAAGAACCCTTGAACACACGGCTCTTGTCGAGCGGCAGGATAATGCCCTTGAGGGTAATGTTGTTGGAGTGGAAATTGGGCACAATGTTGACAATGGCCTGATTGCTGCCGTTGTAGAGCGTAATATCCACCCGGGCCGAGATACCGGTTCCCATGACATTGAGCGAAAGGAACAGGTTCCCCTTCTTGTCTTTCCGCAGGTCGTAGTTCGAGAAACTGCCCTCTACGGTCACACCGCCCAGGCCGTTAAGGCCGCTGACGGGTATGTTGAATGCCGTCTGTACCACGGCACGGTCCCCGTCAATCGAAACAAAGTTGGTATTCGAAGCCACGAATGCCGTCTCTCCGTGCTTGAAAATCACCTGGTCGGCCTCCATCGTGAAAGCCTTCTCGTAAATGGCCCGCTCGGCATCGGCATGTTGCAGACTGTCGATACGCTCCTGCAGAGCCTTTTTCTCCTCCTTGGTCAATTCCCGCTCTTGAGCTGCGGCGCTTCCTGCCCATACCAGCAGAAACATCGCCAAAACAAATGCAATTCTTTTCATCGTTCTCTCCTTTCAATCCCCGACAAGCTGGGTTTTCGTTTGGTTCATAGATAGCAAAATGTATACCATAATAACGGTTATCAACTGATTAACAAGGCATAAGAGGCCTGTAAATTATACATTTTTAATTTCAAATAAGATATGCTTACTCGAAAGCCGAGATCATGCCTCAGGAGTGGGTCTCGACCCTGCCAAATATTCTTTCTCACAGGAATAGCCCAGCCGATTGGTCGAACCAAAAATTTTTCGTACTTTTACCCGAAAATAGGGTGATACTCATTTCGCTTCGATGAAAATAGATAAAAAGAAAATATTCGAATTCGTACGCAAGCACTTCTCTCTGGGGAAGGCGTTTCTGGTCGTATTTGTCATTTTCATTCTCTTTATCGACGAAAACAGTTGCATCCAGCGGGTACGTTACGACCTGCAAATCAACGACTTGCGGCAACAGATTGCGGCACAGAACGATACGACCGACTACTACAACCGGCAAATCGAACGGTTGAAAACCGATAAAAACGAGGTCGAACAAATTGCCCGCGAACAGTATTATATGAGTAAACCCAGCGAAGATATCTACATCATAGAACCGAAAAAACAAACCCACTAAATACTACCGACATGAAACAGCATACGCGCGACATGCTCTTTATGGTTTCCTCCATCGCTGTCATCATCGGGGCAGCTCTGCCTCTGTTCATGATCAAACTGCCGTGGGTCCCCTACCTCTATGCCTGCGGTGCCGCCGGTATGGCCGTCTGCCGACTCACCTTCCGCTACAAGGGCAAGAACTTTCGGTTGAAACGGCTTTTCCACATCGAGACCTTCTCGTCGCTCTTCCTGGTAGCCTCGTCCTATTTCATGTTTCGCAACGATCCCGACTGGGTAATGCTGCTCACCGTGGGGGCCGCCCTGCAACTCTATACGGCTATTCTCATTCCCCGAGTGGCCAAGAAAGAGGGCAACGACTGATACTCACCGCGCTGTCACAGACGCTCCCCCCCTTCCGATTCTCGCGACTCGGAACGATGGTTCGTGCCATATTGTCTACCTGACAGCGGTACACCGTCGCAGCCCGAACGCTCTCCAGTTGCCCCCATCTTCTCCATCCGTTCGCCCCAATATATCCGGCATCCCCTTTCCCGGAGGTATTCCCAAGTAGGAATATAATCAAAACGAAATCAACTCATTAAACATAAGCACCATAAAAAATCCATTATTTTGTTTGTTATTCTACGAAATTTTCGTAGATTTGCGAAGTAATCGTAGTTAAGATTAAACAGAGCAATGGAGAAACTGACTCATCAAGAAGAAGAGGTGATGCTCGTCATCTGGAAAAAGGGACGGGGCATCATCAAAGACTTTCTGGAAGAACTGCCCGAACCGCGCCCGCCCTACACCACCGTGGCTTCGGTCGTGAAGAACCTGGAGCGCAAAGGCTACCTGGCAAGCGAGAAGATAGGCAACACCTATCTCTATACGCCCCACATCAGTCAGGACGACTATAAAAAGCGGTTCCTCTCGGGAATCGTCAAGAGCTATTTTTCCAACTCCTACAAAGAGATGGTCACCTTCTTTGCCCAAGAGAACAAACTCTCTGAAGAGGACCTGCGCCAGATCATCGCCATGATCGAACACGAAAAAGAGTAAACCCACTAAAAAAACGGCACGATGGATTTCCTGATTTACCTGCTGCAAGTGCACATTGCACTCTCGCTGCTTTTCATAGCCTACAAGGCTCTCTCGGCCCGCAACACCCACCTGGTCACGAGGCGGGCGCTGCTGCTGGGTATCCTGCTGTTTGCCCTCACCTACCCGCTCTATCGCCTCCCCTCCGTGGCCGACGCCATGCCTCATACGCTGCAATTCACACTGCCCGAACTGTCGATAGCGCCGGCCGCTGCGGCCCAAACCCCGGCCAGCTTCAACCTCTATCGA
This sequence comes from Barnesiella sp. An22, assembly GCF_002159975.1. GTDB lineage: Bacteria > Bacteroidota > Bacteroidia > Bacteroidales > Barnesiellaceae > Barnesiella > Barnesiella merdigallinarum. The sequence goes on from NZ_NFJR01000003.1 coordinate 194,143, forward strand.
CTGGGAGCCTGGCTCTATGGCGGCATAGCCCTGCTGCTGGGGCTGCGTATGGTCATACGGCTGCTCTCCATCGTGGGGCTGCGCCGGCGGGGCCGGTTATACCGCGAGGGAGCCTGGCGCATTGTCGTCTGCCCCGAGCCGATACAACCCTGCTCGTTCTTCCACTGGATATTCCTGCCGGCCTCGATGGCCGATACCCCCGATGCCCGGGCCACCATTCTCAAACACGAGCAGGCGCACATCCGACAAATGCACACTCTCGACATTCTGCTGGGCGAGGTGGTAGCCGCACTCTGCTGGATGAATCCGCTGGCCTGGCTGCTGCTGAAAGAGATACGGCTCAACCTCGAATACTTGGCCGACCGCGCCGTACTGGCCGACGAGCCCGAGAAGCGCGCCTACCAATACCTGCTGCTCGACCTGGCCCTTGACAACCGACCGCATGCCTCGGCCATACCTTTCGACCATTCGTTTCTGAAAGAGCGTATCGCCATGATCAACCGCCGGGCCTCCTCGACACGGTCGCGGTATCGCTACCTCCTCGTGCTGCCGCTCTGCCTCCTGCTCGTCGTCGGGAGCCAGAGTTGCCGACAATCGGCTGACCACAAGGCAGCCAACTCGCCAGCCACGACCACCGAAACCCTGCCCCAAACGGCCACACTCCGCGAGGTACCCGAGCAAGAACCCGTATTCGAGGTAGCCGAGGTGATGCCCGAATTTCCCGGTGGGCCCCAGGCCCTCTTCGAGTTTATCCGGGACAATCTCAAGTATCCCCAGGAGGCTATCGACAACCAGACCGAAGGTCGCGTAATCCTCCAGTTCGTGGTCGACAAAAGGGGGAAAGTGAACAATATTCAAGTCAAACGAAGCATCGACCCGGCACTCGACCGGGCCGCCATCGACGTAGTGCGTGCCCTCCCTGCCTGGAAACCGGGCATGCAGAACGGCAAGCAGGTGAATGTGCGATATACCTTACCGATTGTCTTCAAACTATCCTGACCAATTTGTATACCTTAAATAAAATTTTACTGCAATGAAAAAAGAACTGTTATTCGCTGCCCTGGCTTCCGTAAGCCTCCTGTTGGCCGGCTGTAATGCCAACCCTCAACAAACCGAAACGGCCGCTCCCGACGCATCCGACACCGCCACCGAAACGGCCGCTCCGGCCCCAACGCCCACCGACTCGGTATATGAAGTTGCCGAAGTGATGCCCGAGTTTCCCGGCGGCACACAAGCCCTCTTCAAGTTTATCAGCGAAAATCTCGAGTATCCCCAACACGCCATCGACGGCCAAATCGAGGGGCGTGTGGTTGTGCAATTCGTGGTCGACAAAACGGGGAAAGTGGGTAATATTCAAGTCGTTCGCAGCATCGACAAGCTTCTCGACCAGGCCGCTATCGACGTGGTGCGTGCCCTCCCTGCCTGGAAACCGGGCATGCAGAACGGCCAGCCGGTGAACGTGCGCTACACGTTGCCCGTCAGCTTCAAGCTGTCATAAGCCAACCGCTAAAAACCGATTCATCGCAAAAACCAAGTATGGCTCGGGGACTGGTCCCAACCAACCGTACCCCGACCATGCCATACCCGATTTCGAACCACACCCCAATTCGTTTCCACTATGAGAAAAACAAGTTGCTTCATCTTCCTTTTGGGGGCTCTGTGTCTCCCCAAAAGTCATGCCGCACGACCCGACGGAGCCATACCCTTTATCTTCGACAGTCACCTCTATCTGCAGGCCACGCTGAACGATACCGTACCGGTCACGATTATCTACGATACCGGGGCCGACTTCCTCTATCTCGATAAGGATTTTCTGGAGCTGAACCACCTGCAAGAAGCCTTCGGACGCAAAGGTACGGCCCGCATGGGCGGTGCCGGCAACAGCGACCCGCAGCGGGTCGACATCTTCATCGACCCGATTAAAATCAGGTGCGGCAAACTGGACTACCAGAACAAGATAACCCCCATCATCGGGTTACGCGATATTCTGGGGCGATACATCGACGGTCTGCTGGGCAACACCCACCTGTTGCAGGCTCCTTTGATGATAAACTTCAGCGAGAGCTACATCGCGCCTTTGGCCGAGCCCCTCCCGCCCGACTCGCTTGCCGGCTACCACAAGCTCGAAACCCGATTCGAAGAGAACCGCATCGACGTGAAGGCACGCCTGCAAATCGACTCGGCAAACGTGGTAGAAGGCTGGTTCCGTATGGATTTGGGCAGTGGTTCCACCGTCTCGCTCACCAACGAGAGCTCCTCGGCACTTCACCTCGACCAGGTACCCAAAGCCTATTTCCGCACACAAGCCGGCGGCGTGGGTGGCGGTTCCGAAGACATCACGCTAAGAGCCTCCCGCTTCTGCTTGGCCGATACGCTCGACAATCTGGTCATCGACTGCTCACTCAACCAGAAAGGGGCCTTATCGTCCAACCGCCCCTATGTGGGTATCATCGGCAACGAAATCTGGTCGCTCTACGATATAGTGATAGACCCGCTCCACGCCTCGGTTTGGGTAAAACGCAACCAAAACGAAGGCACCTACTCCCGGTCGTCGCTCTCGCACATGGCTACCGTCGACCGCACCGACATCGGTGACGGCTGGATTGTCAACGGCCTCTATCAAGGCGGCATCGCCGAGCGGGCCGGCATCGAAATAGGCGACACCATCATAGCCATAAACGGTCGGCCGGTGAAAGAGATAACCTGGGAGGAGCAACGAAACGGTTTGGGACTCAAAGGAGAAACCCGGTATACGGTACGAAAGGCCGACGGAAAAACCGTCACCTACCGACTCTTCATTCACGACCAGATTATCTGACCCCGCAAAGAGCCCCCAATCAAAGACAATACAAAAAGCTACTCAACAGCAACACAAAACGACTGAAAACAAAAACCGGCAAGCAATCCTGCCTGCCGGTTTTTATCGTTTACACTGCTCGAGGCGAGCCGATCGGTTTCCCTCTATTCGATGGCATAAAACGGGGAACTCCTCTATACTCCCGAACTGCATCTGTGCAACCAAAACTCTCGAGAAGCTGCAAACGCCATCATCCTATCTTCGTAGGATTTTTTGTCCCCTTTCCCAATTACCTAAACTATTTTATCAGCTCTATAATGCAAACTTCACCTTACAAATATAAAACTAATTTCTAAAAAGTGCATAAGAGGGGTTAAAAATTAACATTCTCAATCTCCTATTTTTGAAGCTCAAAAATACGGTACAACTCCGATAGAATGGGCCATCCCCACTCTCAAAAAAAATTCTGTACAGAAACTATTGCGACTCACAACCAACGCCCGGCAAAAAGGGCATGACCGGGAACCGACAGGACTAATGGCGCTCGGTGCGCGACGCATCGATACGCAACAGCACAAAGAGCAGAATGGTAAATCCCCACAACGACGAGCCGCCATAGCTGAAGAAGGGCAAAGGTATCCCTATCACCGGGCACAACCCGATGACCATACCCACATTCACCGCCAGGTGGAAAAAGAGTATCGACACCACACAATAGGCGTAGACCCGACCAAAGGCCGAGTGCTGTCGCTCACCGATAGCAATGAGGCGGAAGATAAGGGTCACAAAGAGCAGAATCACCCCCACAGCTCCCCAGAATCCCTCCTCTTCGCCGATGGTACAGAAGATAAAGTCGGTATCCTGCTCGGGCACATACTTCAGCTTGGTCTGTGTTCCGTTGAGGAAACCCTTCCCCCAGAAGCCGCCCGACCCGATGGCAATCTTCGACTGGTTCACGTTATAGCCGGCACCCCGCAGGTCCTCCTCCATACCCAGTGCCACCTTGATACGCTTTTGCTGGTGAGGCTCCAGTACCTCGTTGAAGGCATAGTCGACCGAGAAGAGGAAAACCACCGACACGAGCGCCGTAGCCAGTATGGTGAGCACGCGCAACGAGCGGGTCGAGAAGTAAAGCACCAGCAGATACACCGTCGTAGCCACCGTAGCCCCTATGCACACATAGAGCAGATTGACCGGCACGTCGAAGTAGAGCAGCACACCGCACACCAGCCCTACGGCCAGATAGCCCCACAGCAGATACCGGGCAGCCCGTCCGTTCTTCTGATAGAGCAACAGCATACCGGCCACCACCAGGAAGATGAGGATAAACACCAGCACCTCGCCGGCCGCCACACTCCCCCACATGAGGCCCGAATACTTGACCGCCACCACAAAGTAAACGATGGCACACAGCCCGTAGAAGAGGAAGAGCCCCGACAGACCCTCGCGATAAAGCACAAAGATGAGCGAAGCAAAGACCAGAGCCGACCCGGTCTCCTTCTGGGCAATAATCAGGACAATAGGCAGCACGATGATGCAGATGGCCTGGATGAGGTCGCGCCGGTTCTTCAGCGAAAAGCCGTAGGTCCCGAACGACTTGGCCAGGGCGAGCGCCGTGGCAAACTTGGCAAACTCGGCCGGCTGCAAACTCACCGGCCCCAGCACCAGCCACGAGTGCGACCCCTTGATGTCGGGGGCCAGAAATATGGTGGCAATCAACAGCAGTATCAGAATGCCGTAAAAGAGGTAGGCATAGGCTTCATAGACCCTGAAGTCGACCATCAGAATCATAAAGGCCAGCATGAGCGAGAGCCCTATCCACATGAGCTGCTTGCCCGACCGCTCGGCAAAATCGAAAATACTGGCATTGTCGAAGTCGTAGCTGGCGGCATAGATACTCACCCAGCCGCAAAAGATGAGGATGAGGTAGAGAATCACCGTCATCCAGTCGATCGAACGCCATATGTTAGTGCTTCTTGACTCCACTATAAATAATCGTATTGGACTGTAACATACGTTCTTCGAGATATTTCCGCTCCGGGGCAATCTCCCGGTTCAGATACATCTCCATCATCAGGCTCCCGATAGGCACGCCGTAGGTGGCCCCGAAGCCGGCATTCTCGACATACACGGCAATCGCAATCTTGGGGTTGTTCATGGGAGCAAACCCCATGAAGGCCGAGTGGTCTTTGCCATGAGGGTTCTGAGCCGTACCCGTCTTGCCGCACACCTCGACTCCGGGAATGGCCCCGATGCGGCAGGTACCGCCGGTCACCGCCATGCGCATACCCTCGACCACATAGTCGTAGTAGTGCGCGTCGACCATCGTGTGCTTGGGGGTGGTATACTCGGCACTGATGGTCGAGTCCTGTATCTCGCGAATGAGGTGGGGCGTGTAGTAATGGCCCCGGTTGGCGATGGTGGCCGCCAGATTGGCAATCTGCAACGGGGTGGCCAGCACCTCGCCCTGCCCGATGGCCACCGAGATGATGGTGAGGGCGCTCCAGCGGTTCTCGCCGTATATGTTGTTGTAGTAGTTGCTGTTCGGAATAAAGCCGCGACTCTCGCCCGGCAGGTCTATGCCCAGCCGGTAGCCGTAGCCCATCGAGACCAGATAATCCTTCCAGATGTTGAAGGCCTCGGCGGCCGACTTGTACTTGGTGCGGTTGTCGATCATCGAGCGCAACCCGTAGCAGAAAAAGGCGTTGCACGAGGTTTGCAGGGCCGGCCTCAACGCCAGAGGCGAAGCGTGCCCGTGGCATCCCACCTTCAACCGTCCCGCCACGAAACCGTGGTAGCAGGGATAGAGCGTGTTCTCGGTGATGATACCCTCGTTGAGGAAGATGAGCCCCTGTGTGGGTTTGAAGGTCGAGCCCGGCGGATAGGCGGCCATCAGCGCCCGGTCGTAGAGCGGTTTGTATTTGTCGCGATTCAGCTTCAGGTAGTTCTTGCCCCGTTCGCGCCCCACCAGCATCGAGGGGTCGTAGGTGGGGCTCGAGACCATGGCCAGCACCTCGCCCGTCGAGGGCTCGATGGCCACGATGGCACCTATCTTGTTCTGCATCAGCTTCTCGCCATAGGCCTGCAGCTCGATGTCGATCGAGAGCTTCAGGTTCTTACCCGATACGGGGGCCACGTCGTAGCGGCCATCCTCATACCGTCCCTTGATGCGGCCGTGGGCATCGCGCAAGAGAATCTCCACCCCCTTCTCGCCGCGCAGCACCTGCTCGTACGACCGCTCGATACCCAGGTCGCCCGTGTAGTCGCCCCGCTTGTAGTAGTCGTCGCGCTCGATGTCGCGGGGCGACACCTCGCGGATATTGCCCAGCACATTGGCCGCCACGGGGTAAGCATACTGGCGCAGCATGCGGTTCTGGATGAAGAAGCCGGGGAATCGGTAGAGCTTCTCCTGCAGGCGGCCATAATCCTGGGCCGAGAGCTGTGTCATGAAAGTCTGGGGCGTATAGGAGGAGTATCCGGGATTGAGCCGCGGGTTCTTCATGTCCTCCATGCGCTTGTCGAACTGCTCGCGGGTGATACCCAACGTGCGGCAGAAGTCGAGCGTATCGAAGGGACGCACCTCGCGCACAATCATCATCACGTCGTAGGCCGGCTGGTTGAACACCAGCAGCTTGCCGGTGCGGTCGTAGATGAGGCCTCGCGAGGGATATTGGGTCTTTTTCAAGAAGGCATTGCCGTCGGCATACTGCTTGTAATCGTCGTTGAGTACCTGCAACGAAAAGAGGCGCACGATGTAGATACAGGCTACCGCCAGCACGATGCCCCCGATTACATATTTGCGTTTGGCCAGCTTATAATCTTTTCTCACGTCCGGTCTTCGTTAAACTGTCCATTCCCAAAACCACCAGAAACGTCAGTGCGGTACTGGCTACGACCCGAAGGATGAGCCGCCCGACGTTGAGCAGGCTCAACGACTCGACCAGAAACAGCACCACGCAGAAACAGAGCGAAAGCGTGAGGAGATACCGCACATAGAGCGACATGCCGAAGCTGCGAATCGACGGAATCGCCTCGGCATAATCTTCGCCTCGCGGCGTATAGAGGTTCAACACCGGCTTGCGCAAAGCCGCCATCACCACACACGCGAGGGCATTCATACCCGGCGTGTTGCTGAAGATGTCGATTGTGAGACCCAGCACAAAAGCCAGCGTGAGGGTCCAGTTAATCGAGAGCGACAAGGGCAGCCGCAAAATAAAGTAGATGTAAAAGAAGGGTATGGCTACCCCGAACAGATGTATGTCGTTGCCAATCGTCACCTGCAACAGCACCATGACGATAAACAGAAACAGGTATCGCAGCCAGTTACTCATAGCGGGCCTCCTTTTCCAGTTGGTCTTGCTCCTCTTTCATGCGGTTCGAGATGATGCGCACATATCCCAAACAGCTGAAATCGGTACTCAATTTCACCCGCAGCGCGTAGAAGTTGTCGTCGCGCTGCTTCTTGTAGTCGCTGATGACTCCAATCATCAACCCTTCGGGGAATACCGACGAGTAGCCGCTGGTCACAATCGTGTCGCCCGGGGCGAACTCGACATGACGGGGCATCTCCTCGAGCACGGCATAGCGGGGACTCACAGCGTCCCACACCAGCGACCCGAAGTAGTCGCTCCCCTTCACCTTGCAACTGAGGCGCAACTTGGGATTCAGCACCGAGATAGCCACGGCATGATGCTCGCCCACCACGTTGATGATGCCCACCACACCGTTCTGGTCGACCACCCCCATCTCGGGCTCTATGCCTTCGGCACGCCCTTTGTCTATGGTGATGTAGTTGTTGGTCTGGGCCACGCTGTTGTTCACCACGCGAGCCACCACGAAATCGTAGTCGTGCAGCACCGAGTCGGCCGGAATCGTATCCTTGCCCGCTGCAGCCCGGTAGCTGTTGAGCTGCTCCTTCAGGTTGACCACCTCCATCTCGAGCTCACCGTTGCGCAGCTGCAGGTCGCGGTTGGCCTGGCGCAAGCCCAGATACGAGGTGACCTCCGACTGCAAGTCGTAGACCACCACCGCCACCCGGTTGGCCGACGAGAAGTAGACACTGCGCTGATAGGGATTGCGCCCGAACAACAAGACGCAACTGAGCACCACATAGAATGCAAAAACAATCCATGAGCTATGTCGCCACAAAAAATCGATCAAATTGCGCATTGTTTCCTCGTTTGTCTACCAACAACGAGTTACAAAGGCTTTTTCGGCCTCTGTAACTCGTCTCTATACTGTCATTCCCGGCCGGGACACCCCGGCCCTCTCGTCGTCCGCTCTTATCGGATGAGGAACGAGAACTGGTCTATGTTCTTCAAAGCCACGCCCGTGCCTTTGGCCACAGCATGCAGGGGATCGTCGGCAATGCGGAAGGGGATACCTATCTTGTCGGTCAACCGTTTGTCCAAGCCTCTCAGCAGGGCACCGCCACCGGCCAGCCAGATACCGTTGCGCACGATGTCGGCATAGAGTTCGGGGGGGGTATGCTCGAGGGCGTTGAGTACGGCAGCCTCGATTTTCGAAATCGACTTTTCGATACAGTGGGCAATCTCCTGATACGAAACGGGTACCTCCATCGGCAGGGCCGTCATGCGGTTGGGACCGTGCACCACGTAATCTTCGGGGGGATTGTCGAGCTCGGTCAGAGCCGAACCGACGTTGATCTTGATCATCTCGGCCGTACGCTCGCCCACCTTCACATTGTGCTGGCGACCCATGTACTCCTGAATATCGCTCGTCAGGTCGTCGCCGGCTACCCGTATCGAGTTGTTCGACACGATACCGCCCAGCGAAATCACGGCGATTTCGGTCGTACCGCCACCTATATCTACAATCATGTTGCCCTCGGGAGCCAACACGTCGAGACCGATACCGATGGCGGCAGCCATAGGCTCGTAAATCATGTAGACGTCGCGGCCGCCGGCATGCTCCGACGAGTCGCGCACGGCACGAATCTCGACTTCGGTACTACCCGAAGGGATACCTATCACCATACGCAGCGAGGGCGAAAACCAGTGGCTCTTCGAGCTTACCATCTTCACCATGCCGCGAATCATCTGCTCGGCAGCGTAGAAGTCGGCAATCACACCGTCGCGCAAGGGGCGTATCGTGCGTATGTTCTCATGAGTCTTTTCATACATCAAACGAGCTTTTTCCCCGACTGCCAGCAGCTTGTCGGTACGCTTGTCCAACGCAACCACCGACGGCTCATCGACCACAATCTTGTCGTTGTGGATAATCACCGTATTGGCCGTACCCAAGTCGATGGCTATCTCCTGCGTGAAAGAAAACAATCCCATATTGACTATTCTTTTTTAATGTTTAATATTAGTGTTTGAAGTGCCGTATGCCGGTCATCACCATAGCCATGCCGTTCTTGTTGCAATAGTCGACCGACTCGTTGTCGCGAATCGAACCGCCCGGTTGTATCACGGCATTTACCCCGGCCTCGTGGGCTATCTCCACACAGTCGGCAAAGGGGAAGAAGGCATCGGATGCCATCACGGCTCCCTGCAAATCGAAGTGGAACGAACGGGCCTTCTCGATGGCCTGACGCAGGGCGTCGACACGCGAGGTCTGACCGATACCGCTGGCGCAGAGCTGACGGTTCTTGGCCAGTACGATGGCGTTCGATTTGCTATGTTTTACAATCTTGTTGGCAAACAGCAAGTCTTCGACTTCGGCAGGAGTTACCGACTTGTCGGTTACCTGGCGCAGCTCCTCGGGGTTCTCGCGATAGAGGTCGCGGTCTTGTACCAGCACGCCGTTGAGCAGCGAGCGGAACTGACGGGCAGGAGCCTGGAAGGGTTTCTGCACGAGCACGATGCGGTTTTTCTTCTGCTCCAGAATGGCGAGGGCCTCGGGGTCGTAAGCCGGAGCGATGCACACCTCGAAGAAGATTTTGTGCATCTCCTCGGCCGTAGCCTTGTCGACCGGACGGTTGGTGATGAGCACACCGCCGAAAGCCGATACGGGGTCGCCGGCCAGGGCATCTTTCCAAGCCTCGAGCAGCGTGTCGCGCGAGGCCAGACCGCAGGCGTTGTTGTGTTTCAGAATAGCGAAGGTGGTCTCGTCAAATTCCGAAATCAGCGAAACGGCTGCATCGATGTCGAGCAGGTTGTTGTACGAAATCTCCTTGCCGTGGAGTTGCTCGAACATCTCGTCGAAGTTGCCATAGAATACACCCTTCTGGTGGGGATTCTCGCCGTAGCGCAGCACCTTGGCGTGGTTGCCGGCATAGCGGAAGGCCGAGCCTTCGCCACCGTCGAAGTAGTTGAAGATGGCGCTGTCGTAGCCCGACGACACAGCGAATGCCTCTTTGGCAAACCAGCGGCGGTCTTCGAGCGAGGTGTTGGCACCCTTCTCTTTCAGCAGCGAGAGCAGCGGGGCATATTGGGCTTTCGAAGCCACGATGACTACATCCTTGTAATTCTTGGCAGCGGCCCGGATGAGCGAGATACCGCCTATATCTATCTTCTCGATGATGGCGCTCTCGTCGGCACCCGAAGCTACCGTCTCTTCAAACGGATAGAGGTCGACGATTACCAGATCGATCGAAGGTATTTCGTATTGAGCGATTTGCTGTTGGTCGGTTTCATTCTCCCGACGGTTGAGGATTCCGCCGAACACTTTGGGGTGAAGGGTCTTTACCCGGCCGCCCAGAATAGAGGGATAACCGGTCAGGTCCTCGACTGCACCGCAAGGGATTCCCAGCGATTCGATAAACGACTGCGTGCCGCCGGTCGAGATAAATTCTACTCCTTCGGCATGTAAGAGTTTCAAAATTTCGTCTAAGCCATCTTTATGAAAAACCGAGACAAGAGCTGTTTTAATTTTCTTATTTTCAAGCATAAAGCATTACACCATATAAATTTGCCACAAAAATACAAAAATATATAGGTTTTGCCTTGCATAATCGGCGAAAGTTTTTCATCAAGAGCCAAATCTTTTTATAGGACTCTCTTTTAACAAGGTTATCGCCTACGAATATCGAACAAAAGGGGAGGCGCGCTCGTTATCCTTTCTCAAAAAAACATACTCTTTAACCCGAAAAAAGAGAACGATTATGAAAAAACTAAGTCTATTTCTGGCGCTGCTGGCCTGTGCGGTTTCCGTCGTCGGGGCACAAGAGCGTACCATCACCGGCCAGGTTATCTTTGCCGACGACAACGAACCCATCATCGGGGCCACCATACTCGTACCGGGTACCTCGATAGGCACCAGTACCGACCTCGACGGCAACTTTACCCTCCGGGTTCCCGACTCGGCCCGCGAGGTGACCGTCTCGTACGTGGGCATGGCTACCCGGCAGGTTCCCATTGCCGACCGCATGGAGATCGTACTCGAGAATGCCGACCACAAAATCGACGAGGTGGTAGTCACCGCCCTGGGTATGAAGCGCGACCGCAAGGGGCTGGGCTATGCCGCCCAGGACCTGAAAGGCAACGAACTGAACAAGGCGGGTACCACCGGCCTCTCCGACGCCATGCAGGGCAAACTGTCGGGCGTGGAGATTGTACCCTCGAGCGGTATGCCGGGGGCCTCGTCGCAAGTGGTCATCCGGGGAGCCCGCTCCTTTACCGGCAACAACACCCCGCTCTATGTGGTCGACGGAATGCCCATCCAGTCGACCCCCGACTTCTCGACCGGCCAGAGCGTGAGCGGCACCGATATTGCCGACCGCTCCATCGACATCGACCCCAACGACATCGAGAGCATCAACGTGCTCAAGGGGCAGGCGGCGGCCGCCCTCTACGGCATCCGGGCCTCGAACGGTGTGGTGGTCATCACCACCAAGAGCGGGCGCGGGCTCTCGATCGGGCGACCTCACGTCACCTTCACCACCAACCTCAGTGCCGAGACGCTGTCGCGCCGCCCGCAGGTGCAGAAGCAGTGGGCCCAGGGCTATTACAGCGACTCGCAGCAGGCCCAACGGTTCGACCCCACCTCGTCGATGAGCTGGGGCCCCCGCATCGATGCTCTGCCCGACGACCCCACCTATGGCGGCAACGTGGCCACGGCCTTGAACAACTACGACACCTCGGGGACCCAAGGCCTCTACTATGTGCCCCAGCTGGCCCAGGCGGGCGAAAATCCCTGGGTAGCCCCCGACGTCTACGACAACATCGGCGACTTCTTCCGCACGGGGGTCACCTTCAACACCTCGCTCAACATCAGCCAGCGGTTCGAGAAGGGTAACTACTCGTTCGGTATCGGCACCGCCCAACAGGACGGCGTGATTCCCTCGACCGGCCTCACCCGCTACTCGGTGCGGGGCATGGCCGAGGTCAACCTTAGCGAAGAGTGGAAGACCGGCTTCTCGGCCAACTTCGTGCGCAACAACATCGACAAGGCCCCCACCGCCAACAGCGGCGTGCTGGGTGCCGTCTACGGCGCACCGCCCAGCTACAACCTGCGGGGCATTCCCTACGCGCTGCCCGAAGACCCCTATACCCAAATCAACTACCGCTCGCTCACCTTCAACAACCCCTACTGGGCCACGCGGCACAACTCGTTCAACGAGAACACGCACCGCTTCTTCGGCAACACCTTTGTCGAGTATACCCCCCGGATTGACTGGAGCAGCGACAAAAAACTCTCGACCCGCTGGCAAATCGGTATCGACGCCTACACCTCGTGCTACAAAAACATCTACGAATACGGTTCACAGGGGCAGGCCGGCAGCATCGAGTCGAACGGCGTGACCAACGTCATCTTCAACTCGCTCTTTACCGTCAACTACGAGATGAACATCACCGACGACTGGCACCTCACGGCCATGGTGGGCAACGAAATCAACCAGGAAAACAAAGCCTTTTACGAAGACTACGGCCAGAGCTTCAACTTCGGCGGCAACCCCACGATACAGAACACCGCGATACAGAGCGCATCGACCTCGGTACTGCGGGCCCGCACGGTGGGATTCTTCGGCAACGCCACCCTCTCGTGGCGCGACCAGGCCTACCTCAACGTCACCGGCCGTGAAGATGTGGTGTCGACCATGCCCCGCGGCCACCGCGCCTTCTTCTACCCCTCGGTGTCGGTAGCCTATGTGCTCACCGAACTGGAACCTCTGCGGGGAAACCCCGTCCTCACCTTTGCCAAGGTGCGGGGCTCGTTTGCCCAGGTAGGGCAGGCAGGCCGCTACTACAACAACTACTACGTCACCCCCAGCTATACCGGCGGCTTCTGGAGCAATCCGCCCATACTCTACCCCCTCAACGGCATTACCGCTTATGTGCCTTATGCCGAGCTGTACGACCCCGACCTGACGCCACAGAACACCAACTCGTTCGAAGCGGGATTCGACCTGCGGCTCTTCCACAACCGGCTTGCCGCCAGCTACACCTTCTCGCGGCAGAACATCAAGAACCAGATATTCCCCGTGCCGCTGGCCGGTTCGACCGGCGCCGCCCAATACGTGACCAACGGCGGTAAGATACACACCGACGCCCACGAGATAGAGCTGAACGGCGAGATTTACTCCACGGCCGACATCACCTGGGACCTGGGAGTCAACTTCACCGTCATCCGCAACCGGGTCGACGAGCTGGCTCCTGGTGTGACCAACATCTTCCTCGGCGGCTTCGTCACGCCGCAGGTCCGGGCCGGTGTGGGCGACTACTACCCGGTCATCTACGGTACCGCCTTCAAGCGCGACAGCCAGGGCCGCATCCTGGTCGACGAAGACCCCAACAGCGCTACCTACGGCATGCCCATGGCTTCGGGCAACCCGCAGGTCATCGGGCAGTGCGCCCCCGATTTCACGATGGGCATCAACACCTCGTTCCGCTACAAGCGGCTTTCGCTCTCGGCCACCTTCTCATGGCGGCACGGCGGCGACATGTATTCGGGCACCAACGGCCTGATGGACCTCTACGGCATCAGCAAGAAGACCGAAGACCGCACCACCCCCTTCGTCTATCCCGGCTATAAGGCCGACGGCACCCCCAACGACATCGTGCGGGGCGGAGCCGACGATGCCGGAGCCTACGAGACCCTCTATGCCGACGTGCTGGGAAACATCGACGAGTCGTACATCTACGACGCTTCGTTCTTCAAACTGCGCGACCTCACCGTCAAATACCAGTTCCCCCGCGTCGGAATATTCGACATCTCGCTCTTTGCCTTTGCCCGCAACGTGCTGCTGTGGGCCAAGATGCCCAACCTCGACCCCGAGTCGTCGCAGGGCAACAACAACATGAGCGGTACCTTCGAGCGATTCTCCCTGCCCCAGACCTCGAGCTACGGAGGGGGACTCACTGTAACTTTCTAACCTTCAAACACGACATGGATATGAAAAAGCTCATCTATATCTTCTGCGCCGCCAGCCTGCTCACCGCCTGTACCGACGACGTGATGGACCGCCTCAACCGCAACGAAAACGACCCCGAAGAGGTGCCGGCCCGCTACCTCCTCACCGATGCCGAAACGGCTTCGGCCGTCAGTGTCGTTTCGGGCGACTTCGCCTTCTATACGGCTGTTTACATGGAACAGCAGGCGGGCATCTTCAACCAGATGTACAACGCCGAGATGCGTCTCGCCGAGGTCTACTCGGCCGCTACCTTCAACAACGCCTGGAATGCCACCTACCGCAACCTGCTCGCCCTCAGGATTATCCGCGAACGCTGCGCAGCCGGCGGTGCCGAGGCAGGCTCGAACCATCTGCTGGGTATGGCTCAGGTGCTCACGGCGCTGAACCTGGCTACCCTCACCGACCTCATGGGCGATATTCCCTGGAGCGAAGCCCTGCAACCCGGTGCCGTTTACCAACCGAAGCTCGACAGTCAGGAGTCCATCTACCAGGATGTCTTCGACCTGCTCAACGAGGCTATCGACAACCTGCGGAAAGAGGACCTGGCTACCCTCACTCCGGTAGGAGCGCAAGACCTCATCTACGGCACGCTCGATGCCGACCGACAGGCCGAACTCTGGATCAAGGCGGCCTACGGTCTGAAGGCCCGCTATGCCCTCCGCCTCTCCTTCCGCGAACCGCGCTACGACCAGGTAATCGACTATGCCGACAGCTCCTTTGTCTCATCCGACGAACAACTGGCCTACCCCTACGACGGCAGCTCGTCGATCAACCCCTTCTATGCCTTCTACCTGAACCGCCGCTACTTCGGGGCCAGCGAGAGCCTGCACCAGAAGCTCGTCGAGCGGAACGACCCGCGCGAAAGCCTCTTCTTCAAAGCCTATCCCGGTACCGGCCAACTGGTGTTCGCCCCCAACGGCGCACCCGAGCAACGGCAGGGCTACTACGGCATATCGGGTCTGCTCTCGCCTACACGCCCCACCCTGCTGCTCAGCTACCACGAATTGCAGTTTGTCAAGGCCGAGGCGCAAACCCGACTGGGCCAGACCGGCGATGCCATCGGCTCGCTCTACAACGCCGTGGTGGCCGCCTTTGCCCAGGTGGGTCTCTCGGCCAGTGAGGCCGACGACTATTTCCAGAACGTCGTCCTGCCCCGCTTCGAGGCCGACCCCCTCGGCGAAATCATCAACCAGAAGTATCTGGCCTGCTACGAGGGCGAGGTGCTGGAGACCTACCACGACTACCGGCGCCTCCTGGCCATGGGCGAGGGTGACCTCCTGCCGCTCGCCAATCCCCTGCCCTTCCCGCTGCGGCTCCCCTACGGCAACAGCGACGTGGTGAGCAACGACCATGTGGCCCAGGCCTACGGCAACGGCGACTACGTCACCACCGAACCGGTGTGGTGGGCCGGAGGCAGCCGATAGCGAATCGAACAAAGTCTGTCATTGTCAACCTTTCAAAAGCAGCCGGCTCCGCTTCCGGGGGAATCTCCCCGGGGCGGAGCCGGTCGTTTATCCTATCGCGGTTATCCTCGAGACAAGCCGCGGCATTTATCGGTTCTTGCGCATGGTATAGCGGCTGATGCCCAGGCTCTCGTAGCTGCGGCGCAGCTCCTCGTCGTTGTCCGAGATGACCAGCAGCCGGTCGCCCGGCTCGAGCTGAGTATGCCCTTTAGGTACGAAATATTGCGTGCCCCGCTTCACCATCACCACCAGCGTATTGTCGGGCAGCGAGAGGTTCAGCAGCTTGTTGCCGCCCGCCAACGTCTCCTCGGTCAGCTCTATCTCACTCATGGCCGACTTGATTTCATCGGGCAGCGCCACGTTGAAAATCTCCTTCTCCTCGCTCTTGCCAATCAGTCCCAGCCAACGGGCCATGGCACTCACGGTGGTGCCCTGCACCAGCAGCGAGACGATAGTCACGAAAAAGACCACGTTGAAAATCATGCGGGCATTGGGTATCTCGGCCGACATGAGCGGATAGGTGGCAAAGATGATGGGCACGGCTCCCCGCAATCCCACCCACGACACATAGACGCGGGCCCGGGTCGTGAACTTGCGGAAAGGCAGCAGACTCACAAAGACCGAGAGCGGACGCGAAACCACTATCATAAAGAGGGCGACCAGCAGACTCACACCGGCCACGGCGGGCAGCTCCGAGGGGTTGACCAGCAACCCCAGCGTGAGGAACATCACAATCTGGAACAGCCAGGTAAAACCGTCGAAAAAGGTGGTGAGACTACGCTTGTGCACCAACTTGCGGTTGCCCACCACCAACCCGGCGATATAGACAGCCAGATAACCGTTGCCCTGCAACAGGTTGGTAAAGGCAAAGACAAAGAAGACACAGGCCAGCAGCAACACGGGATAGAGCGACTCGTTGGGCACGTCGATGCGGTTGATCACCCACACGATGGCATACCCCAGCGCGAAACCCAATGCCGCCCCTACGACCAGTTGCAGCACCAGCAGCAGGATGGCATCGCCCCAGTCGACCGTACCGATTTCGATAATCTGGATAAGCAGCAGGGTGAGCATATAGGCCATGGGGTCGTTACTGCCGCTCTCCAACTCGAGCGTGGGACGCAACCGCTCTTTCAGCGAAATGCCCTTCGACCGCAGAATCGAAAAGACCGAAGCCGAGTCGGTCGACGACATCACGGCCGCCAGCAACATCGACTCGAGCAGCCCCAGCTGAAAATCGCCGGGCAGGAAATCGGAGAGCGAATAGATGAAAAGTCCCGTGATGACCGTCGTCATCAGCACCCCCAGCGTGGCCAGCGTCACACCCGGGGCCAGTACCGGTTTTATCTCGCGATACGAGGTATCCATACCGCCCGAAAACAGGATGATACACAGGGCCACCGTACCGATAAACTGGGCCGCCGGCGCACTGTCGAAGTGGATGCCGAACCCGTCGGAGCCGGCCAACATGCCCACCCCCAGAAACAGCAACAGGGCAGGCACTCCGAACCGGGCACCGGTTTTACCTACAAGCACACTCAGGAACAACAAAACGGCTCCTACCAACAAAACATTTTCGGGACTGATAACCATAAAACTCTCTTTTCGAAAAAACGGAACAAAGATAAATGATAGTGAAAGTCGAGAGCAAGAGCAAAGGGAATCGCAGTTTTTACTTTGACTATGCCGAGCCGCATCCTCTCTTCGTGGTACAAAGATAAATAAAAAGCGCGAGACCTACAACACCACACCCTCCGGCGGGGAGATAAAAGCGCCCCTTTTCTCCTTGAACAAAAGATTTTGAGAAGTGTTTAATAGACAATCATTTTAACCACACGTCAAATATGAAAAAATCGGATATAGGTCTCGTGGGACTGGCCGTCATGGGCGAGAACCTGGCCATCAACCTCGAGTCGAAAGGCTACCGGGTGTCGCTCTACAACCGGCTGCACCCCCACACGCCGCAGGTCGTCGACCGCTTTCTGGCCAGCCAGGGCGAGGCGAAACGGTTTTACCCCACCTATTCGCTGGCCGAGCTGGTGGAGTCGCTCGAGAGGCCGCGCAAAATTCTGTTGATGATTCGGGCCGGCGAACCGGTCGACGAGACCCTCGCCGCCCTGCTCCCGCTGCTGTCGCGGGGCGACATCGTCATCGACGGCGGCAACTCCGACTATCGCGACACCCGACGTCGGCAACAGACGCTGCGCGAGAAGGGTATCTACCTGGTAGGATGCGGCATCTCGGGTGGCGAAGAGGGAGCCTTGCACGGCCCCTCGATCATGCCGGGCGGCGACGAAGCGGTGGCCGGCGAGGTGCTGCCGCTGTTGCAGGCTATCGCTGCCCGACTCGACGACGGTACCCCCTGCTGTGCCTGGACAGGCCCCGACGGCTCGGGACACTTTGTCAAGACGGTACACAACGGCATCGAATACGGCGACATGCAACTCATCGCCGAGACCTACTCGCTGCTGCGCATCAAACTGAAAAACGACCACGAGGCGATGGCCGACACCTTCGAAGCGTGGAACAGAGGGGTGCTGGAGAGCTACCTCATCGGCATTACCGCCCCCATCCTGCGCTATCGGGAGGAAGACGGCGGCTATCTGATAGACCGCATTGCCGACCGGGCCCGCCAGAAAGGCACCGGCAAATGGAGCGTCGAGGCGGCCCTCGACAGTGCCACCCCGCTCTCCGTCACCACCCAGTCGGTCTTTGCCCGCTTCCTCTCCGACCGGGCGCAAGAGCGCACCCGGGCACACAGGCTCTACCCCGACATCGACCCGTCTCCCCTCCTCGACCTCGATGTCGACGACCTGCACCATGCCCTCTACGCCGCCAAAATCATGGCCTATGCCCAGGGGTTCGACCTGCTCTACCAGACCTCCGTGCAGTACGACTGGCACCTCAACCTCTCGACCCTGGCCACCATCTGGCGCAAGGGGTGCATCATCCAATCGCGTTTTCTCCGCGAGATTGCCACCGTATACCGGCAGGCCGGCCACTACGAACCGCTGCTCTTCAACCCCTACTTCCGCGAGAAGATAAGCCTCTGCCTCCCCTCCTGGCGCCGAGTGGTGGGGGCGGCACTCTCGGCCGGAGTAGCCCTGCCGGCTCTGACGGCAGCACTTACGGCCTTCGACGGCTGGCGGTGTGCCAAGTCGCCCGCCAACCTCATACAGGCCCAGCGCGACTACTTCGGGGCCCATCTCTACGAACGGGTCGATGCCCCCGAGGGGGTACTTTTCCACACCGACTGGCTCCGCCGCGAGCCGACCCACACGCCCCAATCTACCCAACCCGATTAACGAAACAACCGCTATGAACAAAATACCCGACAGTCAGATTCTGGTGATTTTCGGCGCCTCGGGCGACCTGACTCACCGCAAACTCATCCCCGCCCTCTTCGAGCTTTTCGAGCGAAAACTCCTCCCCGCGAAATTCCTCATCGTGGGGGTGGCCCGCACCCGGCAGAATACCGAGGAGTTCCGCCAGTCGCTCCTCGACTCGATGATTCAAAACCGCACCACCTATGCCATCGACAACCCGCACCTGACCGATTTCCTGCGCAGCGTCTACTACATCGTGTGCGACACCACCCGGGGCGAAGCCTACGAAGCGCTGTTCCGGGAGATTGAGCAACTGCGCAACGCCGCCGGCATCGACGACAACCTGCTTTTCTATCTGGCCACACCGCCGGTGATGTATCCGACAATCGCCTCCTCCATCGAGGCCCGGCACCAAAACCGGTCGGTCGAGGGGTGGCGACGCATCATCATCGAGAAGCCCTACGGCAGCAACGAGGCCGAGGCCCGCGCGCTCGACCGGCTGCTCTGCGCCATCTTCCCCGAGCGCGAAATCTACCGCATCGACCACTTTCTGGGAAAGGAGACGGTGCAGAACATTCTGGTGCTGCGCTTTGCCAACAGCATTTGGGAACCGCTGTGGAACCGCAACTACATCGACCACATCGAAATCACGGCTACCGAGACGCTGGGGGTAGAGCAACGCGGTCTCTACTACGATTCGGCCGGGGCCCTGCGCGACATGGTGCAGAGCCATCTGCTGCAAATCATGGCCTTCATCGCCATGGAGCCGCCCGCTACCTTCGAGCCCGAGGCCATTCGCGACGAAATAGCCAAGGTGTTCCGTTCGCTGCGGCCGCTCTCGCCCGACGACATCGCCCGCCACACCCTGCGGGGGCAATATGCGACCGGCACCGTCGACGGTCAAAAGGTACCCGCCTACCGCGACGAACCCCGTGTCGACCCGCAATCGACCACCGAGACCTTCGCAGCCCTCAAGCTCTACATCGACAACTGGCGCTGGGCCGACGTGCCCATCTACATCTACACCGGCAAACGGCTGGCCGAGAAGCGGTCGGAGGTGGTCATCCACTTCCGCAACACGCCCCGCACCTTCTTCCCGGGGCAGTGCTGCGGCAACTCGTGCAACCAACTGGTCATCACCCTGCAACCCGACGAGAGCATCCGCCTGCGGTTCGGGCTGAAGCAACCCGGCACCAACTTCGAGGTGAGCCAGGTGAGCATGGACTTCTTCTACTCGTCGCTTATCGAGACCCGCCTGCCCGGCGCCTACGAACGGCTGCTGCTCGACGCCATGCGGGGCGACTCGCTGCTCTACTCGCGCAGCGATGCCCTGGAGCTGAGCTGGCACTTCCTGGCTCCGCTGCTCGAGAGCTGGGAGCGCGACGGAGACGAAGGCCTCATCACCTACCCCGCCGGCTGCAAAATACCCCGCGAGGTGGTCGACCGCATCCTGCCCGATCCCTGTCTGCTCGAAGAAAATGCCTGTACCCTTTGTAATACCCGTCGCCCATGAACTCGACCCCCGTACAATTCTACCCCGATGCCGCCAAATCGCTCATCGCCCTCACCGAAGCTCTGCTCGTCTCGGTAGCGGCCCGCACCCGCAAACCCTTCTACCTGGCCCTCTCGGGCGGCGAGACGGCACAGCAGCTCTTTGCGTTGTGGCGCAGCCGCTACAACGACCCCGTGCGCTGGAAAAACGTGCACTTCTTTTGGGTAGACGAGCGGTGTGTGTCGCCCGACAGCGAGGTGAGCAATTTCTATTGGGCCAACCACCTCTTCTTCATCCCCACAGGAATACCGCCCGAACACATCCACCGCATCCGGGGCGAGGAGCCTCCCGCCCGGGAGGCCGAACGATATGCCCGCCTCATTGCCGGGCTTCTGCCCGACCACGAGGGGGTACCACGGTTCGACTGCACCCTGCTGGGCATCGGCGAAGACGAACACGTGGCCTCGATATTCGGCAACGACACCGACCTGCTGCGCTCGGACGACCTCTATGCCGTATCGCAACAACCCGTCACCGGGCAATACCGGGTGACGCAGACCGGCGAGGTGATACTCGCCTCCCGCGAAATACTCATTGCATTGGTTGGGGAACGGAAAAAAGAGCTGCTGCACCGGCTGGTTACCCGCCAGGAACCCACGGTGACACCCGCCACCTACATACTCTCGCACACGTCGCGGGCTACTATCTTCACCGAGATTGAACTACACAGCCGGGAACTGTCACTTTAACAGGTCGGGGCGCAGACGACGCGTGCGCTCGAGCGACTGTTCGTGTTTCCACTCATCGATTTTGCGCTGATGCCCCGAGAGCAGCACATCGGGCACACGCCACCCCTTGTACTCGGCCGGGCGCGTATAGACCGGCGGGGCCAGCAGGTTGTCCTGAAACGAATCGGAGAGGGCCGACTGCTCGTCGCCGATGGCTCCGGGGATAAGCCGCACGATGGCATCGCACATGATGGCCGCCGCCAACTCGCCGCCGGTGAGCACATAGTCGCCTATCGACACCTCTTTGGTGATGAAGTGCTCGCGTATGCGGTAGTCGATGCCCTTGTAGTGGCCGCACAGAATAATGAGGTTGCCCGCCATCGAAAGGCTGTTGGCCATGGGCTGGTCGAACTGTTCGCCGTCGGGGGTGGTGAAAATCACCTCGTCGTACTCCCGTTCGCTCTTCAACTGGGTGATGGCCCGGTCCACCGGCTCAATCTGCATCACCATACCGGCCTCGCCCCCAAAGGGATAGTCGTCGACCTTGCGGTGCTTGTCGAGCGAATAGTCCCGCAGGTTGTGGACCACAATCTCGACCAGTTTCTTATCTTGCGCCCGCTTCAGAATGGAGTAGTTCAACGGGCTCTGCAACAACTCGGGCAATACGGTGATAATATCGATGCGCATCATAACACTCACAATTTGTCTGCAAAGGTAGCCTTTTCCCCCGGTTTCGCAAACTCGGGAAGGGCAATCTCGCACCCGATGCAATCAAGCCATATTTCTTACAACAACTTTTTGAGATCCTCTACATCGGGCAGAGCCTTTCTCAACCGTTCGGGCATATCCGATGCCGTTTTATAGGTAGCAACTCCCATAGGCTTATCGTAATCCCGAATCGCATATTCGGCATACGCTTTATCGGCACTTTTGCATAGCACGATACCTATCGAAGGATTTTCATTCGGCTTACGCACAAAATCGTCCAATACCCGCAAATACATGTTTAACTGACCGAGATACGCCGTTTTGAATGGCCCTGTCTTCAGTTCAACAGCCACCAAAGCCGAAAGTTCCCGATTAAAAAAGAGCAAATCTATCACATGCGTATGGCCCAACGCTTCGACCTGAAACTGATTTCCCACAAAAGCAAAGTCCCGACCAAAGGTCATAATGAAATTCTTGATATTCTGAACAATCTTATTCTCTACAACTCTTTCATCTATATCCTCAATGTCTCGAGCGCCGAGCTCTTCCACATTGATAAAATCAAGCAGATACTCATCTTTGAACGTCATTACGGCCCTGCGAGCCAATTCGGCCGTCGGTAACTTTTCCATAAAGTTGTTGGCCAACGCACCTTGCTTGTGATAAACATCCTCACGTATTAACCGTTTTAATGAATCGACACTCAGGTATTCTCGAGCACTTAGCTTTATGTAGAAATAACGCTCTTCAATGGACTTAACTTGCGACAAGATGGCTATATGATGAGTAAAACCGATTTTGAAAAATTCCTCTACCGGAAAATCTTTGAAGTTCGGCAGTTGTAATTGCCGAATTTCTGCGGAACTGTCATCCTCTGTACAACCTTCCTCTGGTAAATCGGCAGTTACAACTGCCGATTTAGAATCCAATGATTGCCACTCTTCATAAAACGTGCGCATATTCTTCAAATTACGTTCCGAAAAGCCCCGGAGCCCAGGCAGCTCCATCTGCAATCTATTACTGATAAATGCAATAGCCCCTGTCCCCCAATATTCCTTACGAGAATTTTGAGAAATATAACGGCCAATACCATAATACAAAACCAACTGCTCCCTATTCACGAGCTTGGCAGCCCGATATTGGCTCTGCAATATGGCAATTTTAATCGCTCGAACGGCTTCACCATATTTGGCCTCAGACAATTTATTCATTTCCATACCTGCTTGCACGCCCTCAAAAAATTCGATTTACACTCTTTTCATTCCCCCAACGGAGGTTTACAAATATATCATTTATATACGATTCGACCACTATCTGTTCTTATTTATTCTTCCCTATTTCGAGCTATTCGCTTGAACATGATTTATATCTCGAAAAAAAGCGCTACCTTTGCGCCCTGAAAAACAGGTAAAAGATGATTACGGTAAACAACTTAGGTATTCAATTTGGTAAAAGAGTTCTTTTCCAAGACGTTAATTTGAAGTTCACCCCGGGCAACTGCTACGGCATTATCGGAGCCAACGGCGCCGGGAAATCGACCCTTATGCGCATCTTGAGCAACCAGCTCGAGCCCACGCACGGCACCGTCACCCTGGGGCCGGGCGAACGACTTTCGGTCTTGAGTCAGGACCACTTTGCTTTCGACGAGTTTACCGTCATCAATACCGTGCTGATGGGCCACACCGTGCTGTGGGACATCATGCAGGAGAAGGATGCCCTCTATGCCAAACCCGACTTCAGCGATGCCGACGGCATCCGCGCCGCCGAGCTTGAAGAGAAGTTTGCCGAGCTCGAGGGGTGGAACGCCGAGAGCGACGCCGCTACCCTGCTGAGCGGCCTGGGCATCAAGGAAGACAAGCACTACATGCTGATGAAGGACTTGAGCGGTAAGGAGAAGGTGCGCGTGCTGCTGGCCAAGGCACTCTTCGGCCACCCCGACAACCTGCTGCTCGACGAGCCTACCAACGACCTCGACCTCGAGACGGTGATGTGGCTCGAAAACTACCTCGCCAACTTCGAGAACACCGTGCTGGTGGTGTCGCACGACCGTCACTTCCTCGACTCGGTCTGCACCCACACGGTCGACATCGACTTCGGCAAGGTGCAACTCTTTGCCGGTAACTACAGTTTCTGGTACGAGTCGAGCCAGTTGGCCCTGCGTCAGCAACAGCAACAGAACAAGAAGGCCGAAGAGAAGCGCAAGGAGCTGCTCGAGTTTATCCAGCGATTCAGCGCCAACGTGGCCAAATCGAAACAGACCACCAGCCGCAAGAAGATGCTCGAGAAACTCACCATCGAGGAGATTCAACCCTCGTCGCGCCGCTACCCGGGCATCATCTTCACCCCCTCGCGCGAGCCGGGCAACAAGATTCTCGAGGTGAAAGGGCTCGAAAAGTCGATCGAGGGCACGCTGCTCTTCAAGGATGTGAACTTCTCGATCGAGAAGGACGACAAGGTGGCCTTCATCTCGCACGACCCGCGTGCCATGACTGCCCTCTTCGAGATTATCAACGGCGAGATGAAACCCGATGCCGGCACCTACGAGTGGGGACAGACCATCACCACGGCCTACCTGCCGCTCGACAACAGCTCGTTTTTCAACACCGACATGAATCTGATCGACTGGCTGGCCCAGTTCTCCGAAGACACCAGCGAGCTCTACCTCAAAGGCTTTCTGGGCCGCATGCTCTTCTCGGGCGAAGAGCTGCTCAAGAAGGCTTCGGTCCTCTCGGGCGGTGAGAAGATGCGCTGCATGATTGCCCGCATGATGCTCAAGAATGCCAACACCATGATACTCGACTCGCCCACCAACCACCTCGACCTCGAGTCGATACAGGCCTTCAACAACACGTTGCAGAGCTTCAAGGGCAACGTGCTGCTCTCGTCGCACGACCACGAGTTCATCCAGACGGTCTGCAACCGCATCATCGAGCTCACCCCCGGCGGCATCATCGACAAGATGATGGACTACGACGACTACATCACCGACGAAAAGGTGCAGGCCGCCCGCGAACGATTGTACAACTTATAAACAAGATATTCGGTTATGGTAAAACACATTGTCACTTTCAAACTCACCGGCACACCCGAGGAACGCAAAGAGGTGGCCACCCGATTCAAAAACGCCCTGCTCGAATTGCCCGCCGTTATCGACGTGCTCCGCAGCATCGAAGTGGGTATCAACGAAAATCCCGCCGAGAGCTGGGATGTAGTGCTCACCGCTACCGTCGACTGCATGGCCGACGTGGAGACCTATGCCAAACACCCGGCTCACGTAGCTGCCGCCGGCTTGCTGGCCGGTCACAAGGCCGACCGCGCCTGCGTCGACTACACCTGCTAAACCCGGCCGGAAACGACATAAAAAAAACGAGAGCGGAAAATCGGGGAAACCCGGTCTTTCGCTCTCGTCGTATTTCATACGACCCTCCCTGGCGGGGAGCCTCAAACTTTTCTAAAAGTCAGGCAACCGCAGTTGCCAGTTTTTGTTGCAACAGGGCTGTTAACTCCTGGCACATGGCGCCATTTCCCATGGCACGATACTTCGCTATCTGATACCGAAGCATCTCTACTGTCATTTGTTCTTTCATCATAATTCAGCCTTTTGTGTTCTCCACCCGTTGTGGGGAACGATTTATTCTTTACTCTTTTTACAAGGACAAAGATAATACCATTTCCGAGAAAAACATGTTGTACAACATAAAAAATATGTTGCTTTTTTATGTATTTTATATTTCACGCTCAATTAACCCTCGACCTATACAACTATTAACAAAATAAATTTCAATAGTTTATCCCCGAATCGGCAAAGATTTTACCAGCCCGCCATTTTTTTATACTTTTGTACTGACAGAAAAGCTGCCAACCAACCGAAAGGAGAGACCATGCCCGTAAAGATTCCCGCATCGCTGCCGGCTGTCGAGATACTCAAAGCCGAAAACATTTTCGTCATGGACGACCTGCGTGCCTCCACGCAGGACATTCGCCCGCTCAGGCTACTCATTCTCAACCTGATGCCGTTGAAGATCGTCACCGAGACCGACCTGCTGCGGCTCATCTCGAACACCCCGCTGCAAATCGAGCTCGACCTGATGAACGTCTCGGGCCACATCTCGCACAACACCCCCGTCGAGCATATCGACACCTTTTACAAGGATTTCAGCGAGATACGCACCCACAACTACGACGGCATGATCATCACCGGCGCACCGGTCGAACGGCTCGACTTCGAGAAGGTTGACTACTGGGACCAGCTGACCGAGATTTTCGACTGGGCCCGTACCCACGTCACCTCCACACTCTACATCTGCTGGGCGGCGCTGGCGGGGCTCTACCACTTCTACGGCATACCCAAGCATGCACTGCCCCACAAGCTGTTCGGCGTGTTCACCCACCACAAACACGACGAGAAGAATCCCATCTTCCGCGGCTTCGACGACCGCTTCGAGGTGCCTCACAGCCGCTACTCCGAGGTGCGCCGCAGCGACATCGAGCGGAACCCCGAGCTCA
Organism: Barnesiella sp. An22; assembly: GCF_002159975.1. Classification (GTDB taxonomy): domain Bacteria; phylum Bacteroidota; class Bacteroidia; order Bacteroidales; family Barnesiellaceae; genus Barnesiella; species Barnesiella merdigallinarum. The sequence continues at coordinate 220,480 of NZ_NFJR01000003.1, forward strand.
CCATCCTCTCCGAGTCGGAAGAGGCGGGGGTCTACATGGTCATGGCACGCGGCTGTCGCGAGTTCTTCATCACGGGCCACTCCGAATACTCGGCCCTCACGCTCGACATCGAGTACCGGCGCGACCGGGCCAAGGGGCTCGACATCGCCCTGCCCCGCAACTACTACCCCGGCGACAACCCCGACAACCCGCCCGTGGTCACCTGGCGGGGACACGCCAATCTGCTCTTTACCAACTGGCTCAACTACTTTGTATATCAACAAACTCCTTATAATCTGAACGATATTCGATGACAAACGCTCGCCGCATAGAACTGTTGGCTCCCGCCAAAAATGCAGAGATAGGGAAAGAGGCCATCCTCCACGGGGCCGATGCCGTCTACATAGGTGCACCCCGGTTCGGTGCCCGGGCCGCGGCCGGCAACAGCCTCGACGACCTGGCCGGGCTCGTCGACTTTGCCCACCGTTTCGATGCCCGCATCTACATCACTTTCAACACCTTGCTCTACGACCGCGAACTGGCCGAGGCCGAGCGGCTCATCCGCCAGCTCTACCACATCGGGGTCGATGCCCTCATCGTGCAGGACATGGGCATCACCCGGCTCGACATTCCGCCCATTGCCCTGCATGCCAGCACGCAGACCGACAACCGTACCCCCGAGAAGGTGCAGTTTCTCGAACGGTGCGGATTCTCGCAGGTGGTTTTGGCCCGGGAGCTCTCGCTCGACGAGATACGAGCCATCAGCGCTACGGTGCAGGTTCCGCTCGAGGTATTTGTGCACGGGGCCCTCTGTGTAAGTTACAGCGGGCAGTGCTACCTGAGCCAGGCCCTGTGCGGCCGCAGTGCCAATCGGGGCGAGTGTGCCCAGTATTGCCGGTTGCCCTACACGCTCGTCGACGGCCGCGGCCGCATCGTAGCCCGCGACAAGCACCTGCTCTCGCTGCGCGACCTCAACCAGAGCGACCGCCTCGAAGAGTTGCTCGATGCCGGCGTCACCTCGCTCAAAATCGAGGGGAGGCTCAAGGAGATGGCCTACGTGAAAAACTGCACCGCCTACTACCGGCAGACGCTCGACCGCATCTTCGAGCGGCGGCCCGAGTACCGCCGCTCCTCGACCGGCAGCTCGATTATCGACTTTACCCCCCGGCTCGAAAAGAGTTTCAACCGGGGCTTTACCCACTACTTTCTCGACGGACGCACCGCCGCCCCCATTGCCTCGCCCGACACCCCCAAGTCGCTGGGCGAACGTGTAGGCCAGGTAAAACAGACCGACCGCAACTCGTTTGTCGTGGCCGGGACCACCTCGCTGCACAACGGCGACGGGCTCTGCTTCGTCAACAGCCGGGGCGAGTTCGAAGGGGTACGGGTCAACCGGGCCGAAGGGAACCGCATCTACCCCGCCTCGCGCATCGACATCGCCCCCCGCACGGTGCTCTATCGCAACCTCGATTTCGAGTTTGAGAAACAGCTTGCCCGCCCCACGGCCGACCGCCGCATCGGGGTAACCATGCGACTCTATACCGTGCCCGACGGTTTTGCCCTCACCCTCACCGACGAGAACGGCCTCTCGGTGACCGTGCGCGAAGAGGCACAGCACCAGCCGGCCCGCACCCCGCAGCAGGAGACGCAACAGAAACAACTGGGCAAACTGGGCACCTCCGTCTACACTGCCACACGCATCGACATCGCCCTCGACGAGAGCCTCTTCATCCCCGCCTCTACCCTGTCGAAACTGCGGCAACGGGGCGTCGAATGGCTCGACCGCGCCCGCCGCATCGCCTGCCGACCCGAACGCCGTCGGCCCGAGGAGCTCACGGCCCGATTCCCGCAAAACGCCATCAACTACCTGGGCAACGTGTCGAACCACCTGGCCGAGCAGTTCTACCGCGACCACGGCGTCACGAGCATAGCACCCGCTTTCGAGACGAAACCCGTCGAAGGGGTACCCCTCATGTTCACGCGCCACTGCATCCGCTACATGCTGGGATATTGCAGGAAGACTCCCGCCGGCAAGGAGTTGCCCGAACCGCTCACCCTGCTCTACAAGGGCGAACGACTGGCCCTGCACTTCGACTGCCAGGCGTGCCAGATGACCATACAGCGAGAGGCGAAATAGGCCCCATTCATACAGTCAACAGCCACATATTAAACTACATAGAGCACGACGGCTTGTCTCATTTCGGAGACAAGCCGTCGTGCTTTCCTCCTTTTTCAGATTTTTTACCACATGCCCACTTTCATCTTTAGCCCAGACTTAATATTATAAAAACACAATCTATCGGGATAAAGTCTTTTTTATCAGCCAGAAATTCATATCTTTGTAAAAATTTTCTTACCACCATCAAGAACACACTTCTATGAAAAAACAGTTTTTGACTTTTTTGTCGTTGATTTTGGCATTTGCCGCATCGGCTCAAAACCTGCGCGAAACGGTGGCCATCGTACGCCCCAAACTCAGTGAAACCACACAAACCTTCCTGGCCGACTTCAGCAAATCGCTTCGCGGCGACGGGTTCCATGCGGCAGCCGACGTACTCCAGAACTACGGGAAGGGCTCGTTCGGTACCGGTTTTGCCTACCGCGACAAACACAACAACCGGTTGTACATCATCACTAACCGCCACGTGGTGGAACAGGCCGACCGGGTCGACATCGAGTTTTCACTGCCCGACAACAGCACCAAGCGATTCGACGCGTGCCCGGTAGTAGGCGTACACGACGACTTCGACCTGGCCTTTATCGCCCTACCCGAAGGAGCCAACGTGCCTGCCCTCGAGACTACCGACCAGAGCATAACCGACGGCACAACCGTATTCACGGCCGGCTTCCCGGCCTTGGAAGACCGCCCCTCGTGGCAGTTCGGACAAGGCATCGTGTCGAATGCCAATGCCCTCATCAAGTCGTTGACCAACAGCAAAGAGCTCCCCTTGATACAACACACGGCGCAGGTCGATGCCGGTAGCTCGGGCGGTCCGCTGCTCATCCGTGACGAACAGGCTGCCACCGGTTACGCCGTGATTGGTATCAACACCTGGAAAGCCGCCGGCCGCGAAAACACCAACTTCGCCATCCCGGCACGCGCCATCGACGACCTGCTGCAAAACTACCCGAGCAATACCCAGCTCCTGCTCACCCGCGACGAAGTGTCGAAGCGAGCCACCGGGATGCTCCAGGCCGCCCAGTCGTCCTACCAGGCCATGATGCCCTTCGTTTCGTACCAATACGTGTCGAATATCTCGGCCGACACCTTCTACGACCTGGTCATCGCCGCCTCCGATCCGGCAACCGACGCCATGGAATCGTGCTTCGAGCAAGGGAGTCCGCTCGAGGGTATCCGCATCGGATTGGCCGACATCATCTGCCGCCAGTTCTCGGGCAAGAATTATACCTTCTCTACGGTAGCCAGCCTCGATACACTCACCCGGAAGGCCGAGGTGGTCTACACCGCAGGCAACAAAAGCATCTCCACCCAATGGATGATGGAGCAGGGGCGCTGGCGGCTGGTCGATGCCGAGAATGTGAAGGCCAGCAACATCGAGCCCAACGGCATCTCCAAGAGCTACGGCTTCGGCACGTCGGTCTATCTGGGCCTCATCTCCCCGCTTAACAACGCATTCGACCTGTCGTACAGCCTGGCCTTCAAGCGTACCATACTCACCTTCGTGACCTACGAGATTACGGGGTCGCTCCTGAAAATCAACACCGAGAAGACGGAGTGGGAAGATTTGAACGAAGTGATCAAACCCGGTACCCAGAATGTATTCGACATCGATTTCAACCTGGGCGGACAACTGCCCGTCAAGTGCGGCCCCATCTACCTCGTACCCTACGCCAAGGTGCTGGGCGGTCTCTATCTCGGCTCCGACCTGACCGGCATCGACTACGGATTCGGCGCCGGTGTAGAGGTAGCCTACAAGTTCGGGTATCAAAACTACGTATTCATCAACCTGGGCTATCTGGGCAAGAAGATGAAACCGTTTGACGACCAGGAATACCGCATGAAGTCGAAGACTCTTTCGGGTCTGGCCTGCTCGATAGGTATCAGTTTTTAACCCCGAAAAAACTCACCACCTCATAAAGCAGCCCGGCAGACCATGCGTCCGTCGGGCTGTTTTTTTTATCGCTGTCTCCCCCCGCTTCGGGGTGAGAATCCTGTTTTCTGTCTAATCGGGCTCTTGTTCCAGAAACTCCACCAATTGCCGGTATAGCGGATTGCGGGCCAGCAACGCGCTGTTGCCCAGCACGAAGAGTTGACACCGAGCCCGGGTGAGGGCCACATTCAACTTACGGTCGATGAGCTGGCCCGCCTCCTCGGTATAGCTGGGCAGCCACTCGAGCTGCCGCTCGTCGTTCACCGAAAACGAGTAGACGATGCAATCGCTCTGCGACCCCTGGAACCGCTCGACCGTATCGATGCGTATCGCGTCGAATGCCGCCACCTGCAACCGGTCGAGCTCCTGACGGATGCGGGCTATCTGGTGCCGGTACGGGGTGATGATACCGACCGACTGGCGACCGAACTCGAGTCCGTTGCGGCCATATAGCCGATAGAGGGCATGCACGATTTGGGCCACCTTGCGGGCCTCCTCGTCGTTGTATTTCTTGCCGGCATACACCGTAGCGGTGGGCAGGAAAGCCAATCGCCGCGTGGCCACGAGCTGCTCCCACTCATCGTCGCCCCTGCGGGTAAACGGCAGCGGCGAAACCTGATGGTCGGCCGTGCCGTTGTGCAGCAGGCCGTGATAGAAATAGCGGTTGGCAAAGGCGGCTATGTCGGGGTGCATGCGCCATTGGCAATCGAGCATGTCGGCAAAGGGCGACCCCTCGGGCAACGAGCGGTAGAGGCGTTCGAAGAGCGACACCCGGCAATCGGTGAAGCCGGCGGCCCGCAGACGGCTGTCGGTGATGGCCGACTCCTCGGGCGGCTCCACCACGATAGCGGGCAGCTGCTTGTGGTCGCCGATGAGAATAAACTTGCCTATGGCATCGCGCCCCGTAGGCGTAGCGGCCGAGAGCACCCCCACAAGCTGGGGTTCGAGTATCTGCGAAGCCTCGTCGACGATGGCCACATCGAACCGCTTGAGGCTGAAGAGCTCGGTCTTGCTCGAGAGCGACGACAGCGTGGCCACGAAGATGCGGCATTCGCCGATGGTACGGCTCACCTCCTCGCGGTTCCGGCACAACTTCATGCGCTCCGACAAGAGGTGCGACCGATAAGCCACATCGCACGAGAGGGTCTGCCCCACCCGTATGTAGTCGTCCACCTCGGCAATCGAGTCGAGTTTGTCGCAAATCTCGTCGACCGCCCGGTTGGTATAGGCCATCAGTAATATCTGACAGTCGGATATGGCCATGAACTCCCGCACCATGTGGCGCAGGGCCATCGAGGTCTTGCCCGTGCCCGGCGGCCCCACCAGCAGAAAGTAGTCGTCGGCCTGCATCGCCCGGGTGAGGATGCGTGCCAGGTGCGGATTGTCGTAGTCGTAGGTCAGCCGGCGCAACCCGTTGCGCTGCGGCTGTTCGTCAGCATCGCCCGTGAGCAGCCCGCGCCGGTGCGGCGAGGCCCCCAACAGCGTGTAGAGACCCTTGTACTGGGTGGTAAACGAGGAGTCGACATAGTCGTGCTCGATGGCATAGAGCGACTCGGCCGGCAGAGCCCCGGCAAAGAGCTGGCTGTCGCGCAGCCGCAGCACGATGCGTTCGGGCGAAAGCGTGGCCACGGTCGCCTTGAATATCTGGCAAGTCGACACCTGGTCGGCCTCACGGTCACATCGGTAAAAAAGTACGATATCGCCCTCCCTGAAATCGGGCAGCAACCGCTCGCCCGAGAGAGCAAACTCCACCTCGGGAGTCTCGGCCGCCGCATCGTTGCGCACCAGCCTCAACCCGGTGAACATATACCCCTCCTGCTCCTTCTCGCTGCGCGACATGCGCCACAGCGAGGCAGCCCCCGAGATGCCCGAACCCGAGGCATACCCCACTTTCGACAGGTAGTGCTCGCGCGCCACAAAGGCATAGAACCGGTAGAAATAACTCAGGGCCAGCAGATTGTCGGGCCGGCGCTCGAGGCGGGCACGCCCCTGCTGGATTTCGGGACGGATATAGCGGTCGGTAAACCGGCTGGGCCAGGGAATCAGATTCTCCACACTCAACTGGCTGGTGAGCCACTCGGCCTGCGAGGCCCCGTAACGGGCCACATCGCGCTCGGCCGCCACTATCCTGTTACGCAGATTGACGAGGGTGCGCAGCTCGTCGGGCGTCGCTACCACCGGCCGCAACAGCCCGTCGGGGTAACGGCTGCGGGCATAGAGCAGGAAGAACCGCTGCTCGTCGAGGCGCACCCCCAGCACACTCTGCATCATCAACTGGTAGAGCACCGACTGGGCCCGGTGCGGCGGGGCTATCTTCGTACAGTTCTCCTCGGGGAAGGGCGGACGCCCCGCCTTCAACTCGATGCCGCACAGCCCGCCCTCGCGCTGCAGAAAGTCGAGACGCCCCTGCAACCCCAGCGCCTCGCACACAAATGCAGGCTCGACCATGGCCCGCCGGCGGTCTATCGACTGGGCCGGCAACACATGCTCCATGAGTAGCTGCAACGTGTCGAACTGCTGGCGAAGGGTCTGGAAAAACGAGCGGTCTATCGACTGGGTAGCGGCAAATTCGGTAGGATAGCGGGCGAACAACTTGGGCATCAGCAACTCGAAGGTAACCGCCCGGCAATCGTCGGCCGTCACCAGCTCGTCGAACATCAGGTTCACCGAGTTACCCAGCAGTATCGAGTCGGTCACCGCCTTGGGCCGGATACGGTTCCAGAAGTAGCGTTGCCACCCCGCCCCATACTCCTGCACACACTCGGCCAGAGCACTCACATCGACCAGGTAGTCGGGCTCCAAAACCAGATAGTGCGGCAGCAGCGCATCGTCGACCACCGCCACATCGACCAGATTCAACCGCGAGCCCGGCTCGACCAGACGCAACGTCTCGTCAAACTCGCCGTTCACCCCGGCCCGGTGCACAAGCACCCGCATCTCGGCCGGCAGATCCGGCTCGTCGAGGCGCACCCGCAGCCCCTCCTCGCCTACCGCTATCACTTCGGCTCCGATGCGGCGCAACGGGTCAAATTCATACGCTTCTCTCTCGGGGTGATTCATCGCTATTCCTCGCTTTTCTCCCTACAAAAATACCCAATCGCCGCCAGCAGCCCAAATAAACGGGAAGGGATTTGTACAGAAAATTTCGAACGACAGCTTCACCAGAGAGTCCAAGCAGCTACAACGTCACGACTCAATACAATGGCTCAACCGGGGCATTGTATTTTTTCATCTTCCGAGCCCTATTTTAATGCCATTTTATTATCTTTGAGATTATTCATTTTAACAGAAATAGCCATGAAAACATTATCTGATTTTACAAATTTATTCCCTCTCTCAAAAACGCTACGGTTCAAACTGATACCCATAGGTAACACCTTGAAGAACATCGAAGCCAGCGGGATACTCGACGAAGACCGGCACCGGGCCGAAAGCTACGTAAAAGTAAAAGCCATCATCGACGAATACCACAAAGCATTTATCGACCGCGTTCTCTCCGACACCTGCTTGCAAACCGAAAGCATAGGGAAACACAACTCGCTCGAAGAGTTTTTTTTCTACTATCAAATCGGGGCAAAAAGCGAGCAACAGAAGAAAACTTTCAAAAAAATACAGGACGCTCTGCGCAAACAGATTGCCGACAGTCTCACCAAAGACAAACATTTTTCCCGCATCGATAAAAAAGAGTTGATACAGGAAGACCTTATCCAATTCGTCCGGGACGGGGAAGACGCTGCCGAGAAAACGAGTCTGATTTCTGAATTTCAAAACTTTACCGTCTACTTTACCGGGTTCCACGAGAACCGCCAAAACATGTATTCGCCGGACGAGAAATCTACGGCTATCGCCTATCGGTTAATCAACGAGAACCTTCCCAAATTCGTCGACAACATGAAAGTGTTCGACCGGATTGCAGCCAGCGAATTGGCCTCTTGTTTCGACGAACTGTACCACAATTTCGAAGAATACCTGCAAGTAGAGCGGCTCCACGATATCTTCTCCCTCGACTATTTCAATCTGTTACTCACCCAAAAACATATCGACGTATATAACGCTTTAATCGGAGGAAAAGCCACCGAAACCGGCGAAAAAATCAAAGGCCTCAACGAGTATATCAACCTGTACAATCAGCGACACAAACAAGAAAAGCTGCCCAAATTCAAGATGCTTTTCAAGCAGATATTGACCGATCGCGAGGCCATATCGTGGCTCCCCCGGCAATTCGACGACAACAGCCAACTGCTCTCGGCTATCGAGCAATGCTACAATCACCTCTCGACCTATACCCTGAAAGATGGGTCTCTGAAATATCTGCTCGAAAACCTGCATACCTACGACACCGAAAAAATCTTTATTCGCAACGACTCGCTTCTGACCGAAATATCGCAACGGCACTATGGCAGCTGGAGCATACTGCCCGAAGCCATCAAGCGCCACCTCGAAAGAGCCAATCCTCAAAAGCGGCGCGAAACATACGAAGCATACCAAAGCCGCATCGAAAAAGCCTTCAAAGCTTATCCCGGCTTCTCGATTGCCTTTCTGAACGGTTGTCTGACCGAAACCGGCAAAGAATCGCCCTCGATCGAAAGTTATTTCGAGAGCCTGGGGGCTGTCGAGACCGAAACCTCGCAGCAAGAAAACTGGTTTGCCCGCATAGCCAATGCCTATACCGATTTCCGGGAGATGCAGAATCGCCTCCATGCAACAGATGTCCCCCTGGCCCAAGATGCCGAAGCCGTGGCACGCATCAAGAAACTACTCGATGCGCTCAAAGGGCTGCAACTGTTTATCAAGCCTCTGCTCGACACGGGCGAAGAGGCCGAAAAAGACGAACGCTTCTATGGCGATTTCACCGAATTTTGGAACGAACTCGACACCATTACTCCCTTGTACAACATGGTGCGTAACTACCTTACCCGCAAACCCTACTCCGAAGAAAAAATCAAACTCAACTTTCAGAATCCCACACTGCTCAACGGCTGGGATCTGAACAAGGAGGTCGACAACACCTCGGTTATCCTGCGGCGTAACGGCCGGTACTACCTGGCCATCATGCACCGGAATCACCGTCGGGTCTTCTCCCAATACCCGGGGACAGAACGAGGCGACTGCTATGAAAAGATGGAGTATAAACTACTGCCCGGAGCCAACAAAATGCTGCCCAAAGTTTTCTTCTCCAAATCGCGAATCGACGAATTCAATCCCAGCGAAGAACTATTGGCCCGTTACCAACAAGGCACTCACAAGAAAGGCGAGAATTTCAACCTGCACGACTGCCATGCCCTCATCGATTTCTTCAAAGACTCGATCGAGAAGCACGAGGAGTGGCGCAATTTCCATTTCAAATTCTCCGACACCTCCTCTTATACCGACATGAGCGGCTTCTACCGCGAAATCGAAACACAAGGTTACAAACTCTCATTCGTACCCGTAGCGTGCGAATACATCGACGAACTGGTGCGCGACGGTAAAATATTTCTGTTCCAGATATACAACAAAGATTTCTCGACATACAGCAAAGGGAAGCCCAACATGCACACGTTGTACTGGGAAATGCTCTTCGACGAACGTAACCTGATGAATGTTGTCTACAAACTCAACGGGCAAGCCGAAATATTCTTCCGCAAAGCCAGCCTCTCGGCCCGGCATCCCGAGCACCCGGCCGGATTACCCATCAAGAAAAAACAAGCCCCCACAGAAGAGAGTTGTTTCCCCTACGACCTAATCAAAAACAAACGGTATACGGTCGACCAATTTCAGTTTCATGTTCCCATCACAATCAATTTCAAAGCAACCGGCACCTCCAACATCAACCCCTCGGTAACCGACTATATACGCACAGCCGACGACCTGCACATCATCGGGATAGACCGCGGGGAACGGCATCTGCTCTACCTCGTGGTAATCGACAGCCAAGGGCGCATTTGCGAACAATTCTCCCTGAACGAGATTGTCACTCAATATCAGGGACATCAATATAGAACCGACTATCATGCCCTGCTGCAAAAGAAAGAAGATGAACGACAAAAGGCCCGACAAAGCTGGCAAAGCATCGAAAACATCAAGGAGCTCAAAGAAGGGTATTTGAGCCAGGTCGTTCACAAGGTCTCGGAACTGATGATAAAATACAAGGCCATCGTGGTTCTCGAAGACTTGAATGCCGGCTTCAAACGCAGCCGACAGAAGGTAGAAAAACAAGTCTACCAAAAATTTGAAAAGATGTTGATTGACAAGCTCAACTATCTGGTATTCAAAACAGCCGAAGCCGACCAACCGGGCGGACTGCTTCATGCCTACCAACTGACCAACAAATTCGAAAGTTTCAAAAAAATGGGAAAACAAAGCGGCTTCCTCTTCTATATCCCGGCCTGGAACACCAGCAAGATAGACCCGACAACCGGTTTTGTCAATCTGTTTGATACCCGCTATGAAAACGTAGACAAGAGCCGGGCCTTCTTCGGCAAATTCGACTCGATTCGTTACCGCGCCGACAAAGGGACTTTTGAGTGGACATTCGACTACAACAATTTCCATAAAAAGGCCGAGGGAACTCGCTCATCGTGGTGCCTGAGCTCTCACGGGAACCGTGTGCGAACATTCCGGAACCCCGCCAAAAACAACCAATGGGACAACGAAGAGATTGACCTCACCCAAGCTTTCCGAGACCTTTTCGAAGCGTGGGGCATCGAGATAACCTCCAACTTGAAAGAAGCTATCTGCAACCAGTCGGAGAAAAAGTTCTTCTCCGAACTGTTCGAACTCTTCAAGCTGATGATTCAGTTGCGAAATAGCGTGACAGGCACCAACATCGACTACATGGTGTCGCCCGTAGAAAACCATTACGGGACATTTTTCGACAGCCGCACCTGCGACAGCTCCCTGCCGGCCAATGCCGATGCCAACGGGGCATACAACATCGCCCGCAAAGGGCTCATGCTTGCCCGACGCATACAAGCGACTCCCGAAAACGACCCCATATCCCTAACCCTCTCCAACAAAGAATGGCTGCGGTTTGCACAAGGCTTGGACGAAACGACGACCTATGAATGAGCCTATTGCCATCTCGCAGTTGAATGACTTTATTTTCTGTCCGTACTCCATATATCTACACAATGTATATATGGAGTCGGACGAAAGTCTGTATCATGCCTCCCCACAAGTAAAAGGGAAAATTGCTCACGAAACCATAGACGCCCCAAAAGCCTCGGCACAAAACCGCGACATGGTAGCAATAACCGTATGGAGTGAGACTCTGCAAATCTATGGAAAGATAGATATTTACAGAGCCTCGACCCAAACCTTAATCGAGCGGAAATACATTCTGAAACAGATATTTCGAGGACAATTATATCAATTATGGGCGCAGTATTTCTGTATGAAAGAGATGGGCTATGATGTGAAAAGACTGGCTTTTTACGAAAGCTCTACTCACAAAACCTATCCTATAAGCCTTCCCAATGAACAAGAACGAAAAGAATTGGAATATTTTATAGCCTCATTTCGAAGGTTCAATCCCTCACAACCGATTACCGTAAATCCCAACAAATGCCGACATTGCATCTATTGCAGTCTCTGCGACAAAACCAACTTAGGCCATGTATACGAGTAAAGACATAGAAACCCGTACCATCTTTGTAATAAATTGTATCGAACACAATCGCAATATGCGTGTATCCAATGGCGAGCTTTTATTGGAAGAGAAACAAGATGACGTATACCGCACACTCACCAAAATTCCATTCCAAAAACTGTTAGCCCTGTTCATAATAGGTCATATCACAATAACCACCCCCCTGATAGAGAAATGTAAAAAATTCAATGTCGCATTGGTGGTACTCAAACCCAATTTGAGACCGGTTTTTTACTGGGCCAATTCGGCCGAAGCAAACTATCTTTTACGTCAAAAGCAATATGAATACGCCAACAACGATTTATCGATAGCCAAAACCATCATAAAAAACAAAATCCACAACCAACAAATCGCCTTAAAAAAGACCCGAAAAAAAGATACATCGACCACCTCGGCAATAGACTCGTGCCGATTGGCATTAAACACCATCGACGACATTACCGAATACAACCAACTATTGGGCCTTGAAGGTTTTATTTCCAAAAACTATTTCAGCGCATACTATCAAGACCTCGGCTGGAAAAGCCGTATGCCGCGAACCAAACAAGACATCATCAATGTAACACTGGACATCGGCTATACCATTTTATTCAATTACATGGAGTGTTTTGTGCGAATGTTTGGATTCGATTTATACATAGGCGTATACCATAGGGCTTGGTTTAAACGAAAATCACTTATATGCGACTTAATAGAGCCATTCCGATGTATCATCGACCACGCTGTCCTATTAGCGTTTAATCACAAACAATTTGTAAAATCCGATTTTATTTATCGAAAATCGGAGTACCATCTAAAATTGGACTGCTGCGCAAAATACTATAATGTTTTTTATAAAGCGCTTATAGGATACAAAAAAGAGATTTTCTCTTATATACAGGCCTATTACCGCTGCTTTATGCAAAAAAAATCTCAAAAAGAATATCCAATATTTGATTTTGAAAAATGATAATAATAAGTTACGATTTGGCCGACGATTTACTCCGAAGCCGATTTCAAAGAATGCTAACCAAAAACGGTGCCATACGTTTACAGTATTCTGTATACGAGGTTGTTAACACCCGACGAGTTCTCGACAACATAAAAATAAAAATAAATGCCTATGCCAAACATTTCTCTCCGGCAGACAGTGTAATCCTTTTCGAAGTCGACAATAAAAACCTGATAAAATATGGACACGCCATTCACCGCGATACCGATATCGTCTTTTTTTAATCGCTTTATGACGCCATTGACAAGTGTTCGTTTCACCATTTTCGCTATCGAACCCCATAAACGCCTGTTTATCTGCATTATAAGCCCCTAAAAACAAACACATAGAGAAAGAGGGGGGATAAAATAACCCCAAAAAATTTTATGATAATACTTTGATTATTAAAAAATAAACCCGATATTTGTATGGAATAGAGTCTATACAGACACTTTAATTTCTACTATTGTAGATTAGAGATAAGCGGCTTCTCTACATTCCATTGTCTATACAGACACTTTAATTTCTACTATTGTAGATCTCAACCTGCGGCAAGCCATACCGACGTCTATACAGACACTTTAATTTCTACTATTGTAGATATTGTTGTTTTATTAACGATATTTGGCGTTGTCTATACAGACACTTTAATTTCTACTATTGTAGATACGGAACTAGGGTGACACAAAAAGAAAGTCTATACAGACACTTTAATTTCTACTATTGTAGATAATGTTGGGAATTTGTTTTGCACTCATGAGTCTATACAGACACTTTAATTTCTACTATTGTAGATTATGAACCGTCACTTACGGCGATGCGGTGTCTATACAGACACTTTAATTTCTACTATTGTAGATAAGACCGACTGTACCGGCACCTAAATGGTCTATACAGACACTTTAATTTCTACTATTGTAGATTTATATACTCTTTTTCGCACAGGTTTTTCGTCTATACAGACACTTTAATTTCTACTATTGTAGATGCTGTCATTTTGCTTTTTCGCTTTTTCGTCTATACAGACACTTTAATTTCTACTATTGTAGATCAATATGGAAAAAACAACCATCACTACGTCTATACAGACACTTTAATTTCTACTATTGTAGATCAAGCTCCTGCTTTACGGGTATGCTTACAGTCTATACAGACACTTTAATTTCTACTATTGTAGATATAACGTCCACATATTTGTAGGTCTCAGTCTATACAGACACTTTAATTTCTACTATTGTAGATGAGATGATGCTCTGACGGTAACGGGCTTGCGTCTATACAGACACTTTAATTTTTGCTATTGTACTTACGGGAGGGCAGGCGATTTATACGGCACAACCGTTTGCAGCATTCTACACGTAATGCAGGGTTTTTAACGGGCCAAAGAATCTGACCTTGCATTTCTTTTTTACCCCGCATCTGGGGGCTTATGGCTTAACGACAATATTGCCCGATTTTCTCTGGGGAAGAATCTCCCGACAGGGGCATACAGACATAGGGTCAAATAGCGGTATGGCCCCGATATACCGCACCTTCTCCCTTTTATTTCACGGGTACCGTTCTTTGAGGTTTTAAGGAATGTAGTGCAGGCTTTGCAGCACGGCGCGTATCTTCTCGTAGGTGGTGATGCGCGTAGGCACGAGCGGCAGGCGCAGTTTGTTCTCGATGTAGCCCATGGCGTTGAGCAGACACTTCACACCGGCGGGGTTGCCGTCGACGAAGAGCAGGCTGAAGAGCTCGGTGAAGCGGTGGTGTATGGGCAGGGCGTTCTTGAAATCGCCGTTGAGCGCCAGGCGCACCATCTTGCTGAACTCCTTGGGAAAGGCGTTGCCGATAACCGAGATGACCCCAACAGCCCCCAGCGTGAGCAGCGGGAAGGTGATGCCGTCGTCGCCCGAGATGACCATGAAGTCGGCGGGCTTGTTCTTGATGATGTCGTCCATCTGGGTGATGTTGCCCGACGCCTCCTTGATGGCCACGATGTTGGGATACTCCTTGGCCAGCCGCAGCGTGGTCTCGGCACTCATGTTCACACCCGTACGACCCGGCACGTTGTACAGGATGACCGGCAGCCGCGAGGCTTGCGCGATAGCGCTGTAATGTTGATAGATGCCCTCTTGCGAAGGTTTGTTATAGTAAGGTACAACCGACAGGATGGCGTCGTAGCCCGTGAAGTCGTCGTGCTTCAAATGCTCCACAATGCCGCGCGTGTTGTTGCCGCCCAACCCCAGAACCAGGGGGATGCGACCCTTTACCCGCTCTACGACAAAACTCTTGATGGCTGCCTTCTCCTCCTCGGTGAGTGTGGGAGTCTCGGCAGTAGTACCTAAAACAACCAGATAGTCGGTGCCGTTTTGTATCAGATGTTCAATCAGTCGGGAAAGGGCCTCGAAGTCGATACTCTCGTCTTCTTTGAACGGCGTGATAAGTGCCACACCCATTCCGCTTAAATTGATTCTTGCCATATTTCTACCCTCTATTTATTTTCGCTTCCAAAATTACAGATTATTCTCTTTTACGCCAATTTTCTTCCAATAAAAAAGCGCATTCTTCAACAATTCGCCTGCATCGAGGCCTCTTTTCCCCGAAGCCGGAGCATCGCCATCGGCCTCTTTCCCAGGGTGATGAGCGGGTACCAGTATCTGCAGGTGGAAGGGGTTGGCCTCCTCCTTGGGCACCCCTATCTTGAAGGTCGCCCGCGAGTGCACGGCCAGGCAAAGCAGCGGCAGCGACCGGGCGGTAGACACGTCGATGAGCACCTCGCCGTCGTGCCGGTCGAAGTTCTCGAGGAACTGCCGGGTGGGCCTACGCCACAACCACGAACTGCGCAGGGACAACACGGGGTCGCACCCCGGTATGGAGGCGGGAAGCTCGCTTTTGCTGCGCGCATCGACCACCAATGTTATCTTTTTGCCGGCGGCCGCCAGTTCGGCCAGCACGGGCCGTAGCGACGGTATATCGCGCCCCAGTGCCAACATGACCAGCCTATCGGCCTCGTCGAAGGCCCGAAACCTCTCGGGCGCAGGTTGCTGCAACCTGCGCCTCACTCGCCATCCAGTAATCCACGAAAGACACATATCACACGCTGTTTATCGAATCATCTCCAAAAATTCATCTTCCGACAAGATGCGCACCCCCAGCTTGCGGGCCTTCTCGAGCTTGGCCGGACCCATGTTCGCACCGGCCAGCAGATAGGTGGTCTTGCCCGATACCGAGCCGGTATTCACCCCGCCGTGCTGCTCGATCATCGCCTTGTACTCGTCGCGCGAGTGGTGGGCAAAGGTACCGCTGATGACAATCGTGGCACCGGCCAGCTTGTCGGTCCGCTCCGAGAGCCGCTCCTCGGTAATCTGCATCTGCACGCCATAGCCGCGCAGCCGCTCGATGAGCCGCAGGTTGTCGGCATCGGCAAAGTAGGCCACCACGCTCTGGGCGATGCGTTCGCCGATGTCGCCTATCTGGGTAAGCTCCTCGACCGTAGCCTCGCGCAGCCGGTCAATCGAGTGCAGGGCCAAGGCCAACTTCTTGGCTACGGTCTCGCCCACATAGCGTATGCCCAGGGCAAAGAGCACCCGCTCGAAGGGCACCTCGCACGACTGCCGCACGGCATCGACGATGTTCTGGGCCGAGCGTTCGCCCATACGTTCGAGCTCGGCTATCGCCGGGGCTTGCAGGGTATAGAGGTCGGCCACGTCTTTCACCAGCCCGGCGTTGTAGAACTGGTTCACCGTCTCGCTGCCGATGCCGTCGATATTCATTGCCCGGCGGCTGATGTAGTGCTCGATACGGCCCTTGATTTGCGGCGGGCACCCCTTCTCGTTGGGGCAGACCCAGGCGGCCTCGCCCTCGATGCGTTTCAGCGGCGTGCCGCACTCGGGGCAGTTGCGTATGAAGCGCACCTTCTCGCCCACCAGCACGCGGGCCGAGGTATCGACGGCCGTAATCTTGGGTATGATTTCACCTCCCTTCTCGACATAGACCATATCGCCTATGTGCAGGTCGAGGGCGTTGATTATATCTTCGTTGTGCAGCGTGGCCCGCTTGACAATGGTACCCGAAAGCAACACCGGGTCAAGATTGGCCACCGGGGTAACCGTGCCCGTGCGCCCCACCTGGAACGACACCGAGTTGAGCCGCGTGAGCGCCTGCTCGGCCTGGAACTTGTAGGCAATGGCCCACCGGGGCGACTTGGCCGTGTAGCCCAGGTTCTTCTGCTGGCGCAGCGAGTTGACCTTGAACACCATGCCGTCGGTAGCCACCGGCAGATGCTTGCGCTCAGTGTCCCAATAGTTGATATACTCCTTCATCTCGTCGACCGAGTGGAGAATGCGCATGGCGTCGGAAATCTTGAAGCCCCAGGCGCGGGCCCGCTGCAGATTTTCGTAGTGGGTATCGGCCGGCAGATTGTCGCCCAGCAGATAGTAGAGGTAGGCATCGAGCCCCCGGGCGGCCACCACGGCCGAGTTTTGCGACTTGAGGGTACCGGCTGCCGCGTTGCGGGGGTTGGCAAAGAGGGGCTCTTCCTGCTCCTCACGCTCCTTGTTCAGCGCCTCGAATACGGCCCAGGGCATGAGTATCTCGCCCCTGATTTCGAACGAGTCGGGATAGTCGTTGCCCCGCAGTTGCAGGGGAATGCTGCGTATGGTCTTCACATTCTCAGTCACATCGTCGCCCCGCGTGCCGTCGCCCCGCGTCACCGCCTGCACCAGCCGGCCATGCTCGTAGATGAGCGAGATGGAGGTACCGTCGAACTTCAGTTCGCCCACCAGTTCGAACTCCTCGCCCATCAGCCCCGTGCGCACCCGGTCGTAGAAGGCGGACACCTCTTCGATCGAATAGGTGTTGCCCAACGACAGCATGGGGTAGCGGTGCTCGACCTGCGTAAAGGCCCGGTTGATGTCGTTGCCCACCCGCTGCGTGGGCGAGTTGGGGTCGAAATACTGGGGGTAGGCCTCCTCGATCTGCTGCAACTCGTGCATCATCTCGTCGAAGGTGCGGTCGTCGATGGTCGGGGCATTCAACACATAGTAGTTATAGTTGTGCTCGTCGAGCTCCTTGCGCAGGCGAGCTATCTTTTCCTGGGGAGATTCCATGTAACAGTGAGGTTTTTAATTCTACACAAATGTAAGATTTTTACCCAGAAAATCGGGTATAATTTGCCAAGAATGTTATACGCCGATAGCCATAAATAACTTATCTTTGCGGGTAAAATCATCAAGCGCAAAAAAATGCTGCAAACAAAAAATTTGTGTGGAGTGACGCTGCAATACAACGTCGAAGGCGAAGGCCTGCCCGTGATACTGATGCACGGCTGGGGGTGCAACCACACCACCGTGGCCTCGATCGAACGGCTGTTGACGCCTCACTTCAAGGTCTATAACCTCGACTTCCCGGGATTCGGCGGCAGCAGCACGCCGCCGGCCGTGTGGGGCGTAGAGGAGTATACCCGCCTGGTCGAGGCTTTTGCCCGGGCCGAAGGCATCGAACGCCCCATCCTCATCGGCCACTCGTTCGGCGGCCGGGTGTCGATACTCTTTGCCTCGCGCAACGCCACCCGCAAGGTGATTCTGGTCGATGCCGCCGGCGTGAAACCCCGCCGTCCGCTCAAATACTACGTGAAGGTCTATTCGTTCAAACTGTGGAAACGGCTGCTCCCCCTCGTCGTGGGCCGCAAACGGGCCGACGAAACCATCGAGGCCTATCGCCGCAAATCGGGGTCGGCCGACTACAACGCCCTCACCGGCACCATGCGCAACATTCTGGTCAAGGTGGTGAACGAAGACCTCAAGGCGGTGATGCCCCGCATCCAGTGCCCCGTGCTCCTCATCTGGGGCAAGAACGATACCGCCACCCCCCTGCGCGACGCCCGCACCATGGAGCGCCTCATCCCCGATGCCGGGCTCGTGGCCTTCGACGATGCCGGACATTACAGCTTCCTCGACAAGCCCTACGAGTTTAATGCCGTGGTACAAAACTTTTTACAGCCCGATATAAAACAAGAATCATGACTCAGATACTCTCCATCATCACCTTCCTGGCCCTGCTCTTCTACACCGCAACCGAAGTGAAATTCCAGTTGCAGATGATGCAGCAGAACACCTACCGCAACGACCGCTACAACCGTTGGCTCAAAGGCGAATCGTTCGCCTCGGTATCGCGGCTCGTCGACCTGTTTCTGCTCCTGCTGCTCTCGACCAACTTTCTGCCGCTCTTCGTGCAGATTGTCGCCATCACGGTCGCCCTCTACAAGAGCGTGAACCACCTGAAGGCCAAGTACAAAAAGCCGTTGGTATTCACCCGCCGGGCCACCCGCCTCTATGTGGCCGCCCTGCTGCTGACCCTCGTCATTGCCGGCCTTGCTGCCGCCACGACCACGCTCGACAACGGCAGCCGCGCCCTGCTGGCTCTGGCCATCCTGGCCCCCTACCTGATGATGATTGCCAACTGGCTGATGCAACCCGTCGAGAAACAGATCAACCGCAAATATTACAACGAGGTCAAGCAAATACTGGCCCAGATGCCCGGCCTCACCATCATCGGCATTACCGGTAGCTACGGCAAGACCAGCACCAAGCACTACCTCTACCGCATCCTGTGCGAGCGGTACAACGTGCTGATGACCCCCGGCAGCTTCAACACCCCCATGGGCGTGATACGTACCGTGCGCGAGCAGATGAAGCCCTACCACAACGTATTCATCTGCGAGATGGGTGCCAAGCAGATAGGCGACATCAAGGAGATTTGCGACCTGGTGAATCCGCAGATAGGCATCATCACCGCCGTGGGCGAGCAGCACCTCGAGTCGTTCAAGAGCATCGAGAATGTGCAGCGCACCAAGTTCGAGCTGGTCGACGCCCTGCCCGCCTCGGGCTTTGCCGTGGTCAACAACGACTTCCCCTACATCGCCAACCGCCCCGTCAACAACGTGCCGGTGAAACGCTACACCATCGCCGACACCGGTGCCGACTACCACATCGAGAACATCCGCTACGACAGCGACGCCACCCGATTCACCGTGGTGGGCGGCGGCGAGCGCATCGAACTGAGCACGAAACTCATCGGCGAGTGCAACCTGTCGAACCTCATGGCCGCCGTCATCGTGGCCCGGCACCTGCAAGTGCCCGTGCAGTCGATACAATACGGCGTGAGCCGCATCGAGCAGGTGGAACACCGCCTGAACATGAAACGTACGCCGGGCGGAATCTCGATTATCGACGACGCCTTCAACTCCAACCCCGACGGCGCCCGCATGGCACTCGACGTGCTGCGCCGCATGACCCAGGGCAAGCGCATCGCTATCACCCCGGGCATGATCGAGCTGGGCGACAAACAGGTCGAATACAACCGCACGCTGGGCCGCCAGCTCGCCACCGCCTGCGACTACGTGATGGTGGTGGGCCGCTACAACCGCGACGCCATTCTGGCCGGATTGCAGGCCGAGAACTTCCCCGAAGAGAAGCTCTTCGTGGCCGACTCCTTTGCCGAAGCACAGGCCCGCCTCGCCCAGGTAGCCGAAGCCGGCGACACCGTCCTCTACGAGAACGACCTGCCCGACACCTTCAAGTAAACCCGATTATTCACAACACAACAAAACATATCGTTAGCACAGAAAGATTATGAAAACTACCGTTGGTGTTTTTTTCGGAGGCCGCTCGACCGAGCACGAAATCTCCGTCATCTCGGCCCTGCAGGCCATCAATGCCTTTAACAAGGAGAAGTACGAAATCGTCCCCATATACATAACCAAACAGGGCCGCTGGTTCAGCGGCGACGCCCTGCTCACGGTGAAGAACTACCGCGACATGGCCGCCCTGCAAAAGATGTGTACCGAGGTATACATGATTCCCGAATACGGCGACTACAACGTCTACCGCAAGAAGAAACCCCTCTTCGGGAGCGACATCTGGGCCAAACTCGACGTCGTGGTGCCCGTGCTGCACGGCAGCAACGGCGAGGACGGCATCTTCGAGGGAGTGCTCGAGTCGATAGGCATCCCCTATGCCGGTTGCAATACGCTGGCCTCGGCCAACGGCATGGACAAAATCACCATGAAGATGATTATGCAGCAGAGCGGAATCCCCATCGTCGATTACGTGTGGTTCACCGACAAGCAGTGGTTTGCCCAGCGCGACCAACTCATCGCAGAGATTGAATCGAAACTCGGCTACCCCGTCATCGTGAAACCGGCCAACCTGGGCTCGAGCGTGGGTATCTCGCATGCCGACAACCGCGAGGAGCTCATCGCCAAAATCGACGTGGCCGAGAAATACTCGACCCGCATCGTCATCGAAGATATGGTCGAGGAGCTGAAAGAGATCAACTGCTCGGTACTGGGCGACTGCGACGACTACCGCACCTCGGTATGCGAAGAGCCCATCAAGAGCGGAGACATCCTCACCTATGAAGACAAGTACATGGGCGGCGGCAAGTCGAACAAAGGCATGCAGGCTACCCAGAAACGCATCCCGGCCGACCTCACCCCCGAGGAGACCGCCCGCGTGCAGTTCCTGGCCGGCGAAACCTTCCGAGTGCTCTCGTGCCACGGCGTGGCCCGCGTCGACTTTATGATCGACGGCAAGAGCGGCAACATCTACGTGAACGAAATCAACACCATCCCCGGCTCCCTCTCGTTCTACCTGTGGGAGGCATCGGGCATCCCCTTCGACCAACTCATGGACCGTCTGGTCGACCTCGCCCTCAAACGCAAGCGCGAGTCGGCTATGAAGACCGTCAGCTACGACCAGAACATCTTCAACCTGGGCAAAGGGCTCAAGGGCGGCAAGATGGGGGCGAAGTAAGAGGAAAAGACGAAAGTGCCTTCTGGTTTAACAAACTCAACAAGAGGAAATATACACGACAGGAGCAGCCATCAGGATTATTGCTTTGACTTCATTTCATGATATAAAGCAAGTCCTTTGGCCGTCAACAAATATTTCTGTCGAGGATGATGTGGCCTGTCTGGATACAGAGACTTGAGAATACCGGCTTCTAAAGCAGGAGCCATGTAGTTTTCCAAAAACGACGGGCGATGCTTTAGGCCGATTTTCTCCATCAGACTCTTCAAAGACAATTGCTCGTTTGACAAGGCAAGCAATAAAGTACGAACTTGTTCGGATACTTGTACGGTAGGTTGTTCGGTACTTGTTCGGTTCATAGGCTGCACTTGTTCTGCTGCCAGTTCTTCAGGGGCATTGACTACCATATACCTGTTCCGTAACTCGTTGTTTTCGCCCAATAACAAATTACGGAAGAATCGTTCCAGGTATTCCGAATTACGCATAATGCCTTTCTGTACGTTTTGGTAGTTGGCCCGTACCAGTGCATTACGGAAGTACCACGAATGGTTGGCAAACAAGTCGTTCGTTACATCGAAGCCCATAGAACGGAGATAGAGAATTGTAAAAACGGCAGTTGTCCGCGTATTTCCTTCTCCAAACGGATGAATCTGCCACAGTCCCGATACGAATTGGGCTATATGGCTCACCAGACCGTTCCTCTCCACTTTGGAATAGTCAAATTGCCGTTCCTGCTCCAAGTCATATTCGACAGCCTTACGGATATCCAAGGCAGAAACATAGAGCACCGTATCCCCTCGAAGCACCCACTCCTTTTTCGTGATGTTGTAATCGCGTATCTGACCGGCAAATTTGAATACGCCATCGAATATACGACGATGAATCGATGTTAGCCCGACAAACGTAAAGGCAAATGTTTTCTCGGTAAGCAGTCGACGAATATTGGTCGATACCATATCCGCCTCATGCATATCCGCCTCTTCTGGTGTACGTGCTTCTTTCGACAGATAATAACTCTTTATAAGTTGTTCCGCCTCATCGATAGATATTTCGCCCTCAATATCCTTACGAGCCGTTTCAATCAGATAGTCGGATGGTTTAAGTCCATCGACAGCCTGCAAGCCGATGGCCGTCTGCCACGCATAACCTTTCTCACGCTTTTGCGGATCGCCTTGGCGTATATATTCGTCGAAGTTAATCATTCATGTTAATCCGTTATATCAGTTTACAAAGATATAAAAATATCATACGATAAAAAGATAAAAGCGAGGTGATTCTGTAATCGGTATCAGGGAAAAAAATCTCCACTTTAAAACAAAAATTGCCCGAGGTGCAAGACTGATGTCACCCGGGAGACATTGCGTTGAATACCTAAAACACCTATTTTATCTTTTATCGAAAGAGAGTTTCTACATTTTTTGGGCCTGGCCTGCCCGGTCGGTCTGGTTCGGGTTTGAACCGGAAGGGAGCCATCACCTCATCTTCGAGCCTGAGCCACTGCTCATACTGACCCTTGTCGAGCACCTTCTTCAGCTTCTTGTCGCGCTTCTGAGCCGCTTTCGTCAGGTTCTTGGCTATCTTTTCGGGGTCGGGACGGTCGTCACCCCAATCCATTTCTCGAGGAGGCATGGGAGGCCGACCGCCTCCCATACCTTCAAAACCGCCACCTCTGTGCGGTCGGCCGCCTTCCATACGATGGCCCTGGAGCGGCATTTCCCCTAAATCTTTTTCTATACCCCTCTGTGGAGTTGGCTTGTATTTGAATATGGTCTTCTGTTCGACAAGCTGAATCTTGTACACCTTCTTGTACTGCTTTTCGGTAAGCCCCAACCGGCTCTGCATGGCCTCGGTGATGAGGCGGGCATTCCGCTCGGGCGAAGGTATATCCTTGTACGATTTGAGCGGGGCATCGGCCCAGACTGCCATCCAAAGGGTCGACAGCACGACGAGTAAAGCTCCTGTTTTCAATCGACTGTTCATCTTGGTTTTCCTTTTCCTTCGCTACAAAGAAATAACGAGCATACGGCTTTTGAAAATAGTTTAGACAACTGGCTCGATTGTCACGACAAACCGTCCCGGGAAGGCCGCAAAACGGGGAATGAAGCCATTCCCCACACAGGCGCCCAATATAACCAAGAGGGCCGTACCCTCAACATAGGATACAGCCCTCTCGCCCTATTCAACAAAAATTATCTACAAAACCACTTTGACAGTCTGCCGTGCTACTTTTACCAGATACATGCCAGAACCCGGGAGTTCGATATTCGAGGCTTCACCCCGATATACCAACTGGCCACCCAAACTGTACACCTCGACCGGCAGGTTGTCGGCAGCGCCCTCTATGCGAATGCGGTTGCCATCGACTACCACCTGCAGGGCAGCATCGGCGCAATTGTCGATACCCGAGGGATTGTTTACCTGTATATTCTTGAACAGTTTCCAGCCATCGCTTGTCTTGTAGGAGTCTACCGAGCCATCGGGCACAAGCAGCTCGGCGGTGTTGTAAACGGTTTCGTCGAAGGCCGACTCGCTCAACACCGGAGCTGTGGTACTCAGCGATACCACCGATGTGATGGACGGACAACCGGCAAACGCCTCGAAACCGATCGCCGTTATCGTCGAGGGCAACTTAACCGTGCGCAAGCCCGTGCACTCGTAGAATACCGAAAAGCCTACCATGGTCGTACCCTCCGGCAACTCGGCCATGGTCAGTCCGGTACACCCGTCGAAGGCTCCGTCGCTGATTACCTTCACCGTCGAAGGCAGTTTTATCGAGGTAAGGGCCACACAACCCTTGAAGAGTTCGGATGAAATTTCGGTTACTCCCTCGGGGATATTCACGCTTACGAGGCTGCTGCATCCTTCAAAGGCGTGCGCACCTATCGACTGAACGGTTTCCGGAATTTGCAGCGAGGTCAAAGCGCTGCAATCGACAAACATATACGACTCGATTGCCGTAAGCGGTGCCTGAATGTCGACCGATTTCAGAGCGCTGCAACCGTTGAATACCGAATAACCCAGCGAACTTACTCCCTTGGGAATTACAATCGACTCCAACTTCGTACAGTTGGCAAAGGCCGACGCACCGATAGAGGTAACCGTAGAGGGAATCGTTATCGACTCCAGCTTGGAACACCCCACAAACACGTTGTAGCTGATGGTCTCCAGCCCCTCGGGCAGGTCGATGCCGGCCAAAGCCGAACAATTCTCGAGCGACGAATACTCCAGTGACTTTATATGAGCAGGCAAATTGATGGAACTCAGCCGGGTACAACCGTAAAAGGTGTGATGCTCCAGGCTGGTCAGCTGGTCGGGCAGGTCAACTTCGGTCAAAGCGATGCAACCGGCAAAAGCCCAGTTGCCTATCGCCGTCACCTTATCGGACAACTGTATGGATTTCAGACTCCGGCACTCGTAAAAGGCCCACTCGCCAATCGAGGTAACCGACTCGCCCATCTCGACCGACTCCAAACCCGTGCAATAATAAAAGACTTCGTCGCCTATCGAGGTAAGGTTTTCAGGGAGCACAATCGACTTCAAACCGGTGCAATCGTAGAAGGCCGAATTGCCAATGGTTCTGATCGAAGTCGGAAATTCGATTTCTTCCAAACCGCTACATCCGCTGAAGGTAGAGGGGGCAATGTGGGCAATGCCATCGGGGATGCGAAAGGTGGTGAGGCCACTGCAATCCCACAAGGCATACTCGCCTATCGAGTCGACACTGGCCGGGAACACCAGCTCGGTGAGCGAACTACAGCCCGAGAAGGCATAATTACCAATCAAAGAGACCCCGTCGGGTACGGTTACATCCGACAGGTTGCCGCAAAATTCGAACACCGAGTCTTCGATTTTCGATACCGTCGACGGCACGGTCACCTTCGTCAGGCTACTGCAACTGGCAAACATCGAGGTGCTAAGCACTTCGATACCCGTGGGCAAAACAACCTCTTCCAACGCCCGGCAGCTATAAAAGGCCGATGGACCTATCGAGGAGACGGCTGCCGGAATGTCCAGAGAGACCATATTGGTACACCCCGAAAAGGCCGACTCGCCAATCGCGGTAACCGACTCGGGAAGGATGACACCAAGCAACGATTCACAATCTTGGAATGCCGTTGCCCCAACTCCCGTTACCGTATACGTTTTACCCTCGAAAGTAACCTCTTCGGGGATTCGCACAGTTCCGGAATAGGCCGGAATCGGGCCCGGGGCCACTTCTACCGTAAGGTCGTCGGCCGAAAGCACATTGTAATATACACCATCGGTCGAGAAGTCGGACGCATTTACAAAAAATCCGATTGACAGGCAGACAGCCACGGAGAACATTTTCAGAATAGATTTTCGCATAATTCAACAATTTAAGG
This sequence comes from Barnesiella sp. An22, assembly GCF_002159975.1. Classification (GTDB taxonomy): domain Bacteria; phylum Bacteroidota; class Bacteroidia; order Bacteroidales; family Barnesiellaceae; genus Barnesiella; species Barnesiella merdigallinarum. The sequence goes on from NZ_NFJR01000003.1 coordinate 246,330, forward strand.
TGGGTTTAAAATAAAGGGGAAATATCTAGCTGAGGATTAGGTTCATAGTATAGAGATTTAGATTTCAATATTTCAAATTAAAATGTTTAGATGATTATTACTATTCTTTTCGATGCCTAAATCTACAAAAAATTATCGAATTGCAAATAATTTTTGTAAAAAAACTGCATTAAGTCAAAAGAAATATACAATAAGACTAAATAATATGAGACTTTCGGGGCCGTATCGGGTGAAAAAAAGATTGAACAGCCACCCGAAAAGGCCGGCCGGAAAGAGCTGTCTCCACAGGGTGAAGGCAGCCATCGGTCCCCTCAAATCCTCCCCTCCCCCCAAAAACAGTCACGGCGAACCTTGCGGCCCGCCGTGACTTTATGCGGTATATAAAACGTATATTTATGCCATAAACTTGCGATAGCGCACCCGGTGGGGCTCCACATCGCCCAGGCGTTTCTTCTTGTTCTCTTCGTACTCGGAATAGGAACCCTCGAAGAAGAATACCTTCGAATCGCCCTCAAAGGCGAGTATGTGGGTACAGATGCGGTCGAGGAACCAACGGTCGTGCGAGATGACGACGGCACAGCCGGCAAAATTCTCGAGACCCTCCTCGAGTGCCCGCAGCGTGTTCACGTCGATGTCGTTGGTAGGCTCGTCGAGCAGCAGCACGTTGCCCTCCTCCTTGAGCGCCATGGCCAGGTGCAGGCGGTTACGCTCGCCACCCGAGAGCACCCCGATGAGTTTCTCCTGGTCGGCTCCCGTGAAGTTGAATCGCGACAGATAAGCCCGCGCATTCATGTCGCGACCTCCCATGCGGAAGGTGTCGAGACCGCCCGACACTACCTGATAGACGGTCTTGGCGGGGTCGATGTCCTTGTGGGTCTGGTCTACGTAGGCAATCTTCACCGTCTCGCCCACCTCGAACGAACCCTTGTCGCACTGCTCCTGCCCCATAATGAGCTTGAAGAGGGTGGTCTTGCCGGCTCCGTTGGGACCGATTACCCCCACGATGCCGTTGGGCGGCAGCACAAAGTCGAGGTTGTCGAAGAGCAGCTTGTCGCCGTAAGCCTTGGCCACACCGTGAGCCTCGATCACCTTGTTGCCCAGACGGGGACCGTTGGGGATAAAGATTTCGAGCTTCTCTTCGCGCTCCTTCTGGTCCTCGTTCAACAGTTTGTCGTAGGAGTTCAGACGAGCCTTACCCTTCGACTGGCGGGCCTTGGGAGCCATGCGCACCCACTCCAGTTCGCGCTCGAGGGTCTTGCGACGTTTGCTGGCCTGCTTCTCCTCCATCTCCATGCGTTTGGTCTTCTGCTCGAGCCACGAGGTATAGTTGCCCTGCCAGGGGATACCCTCGCCGCGGTCGAGTTCGAGAATCCAGCCGGCCACATGGTCGAGGAAGTAACGGTCGTGCGTGATGGCGATAACCGTACCGGGATACTGGTGCAGGTGCTGTTCGAGCCAGTCGATCGACTCGGCGTCGAGGTGGTTGGTAGGCTCGTCGAGCAGCAGGATGTCGGGCTGTTGCAACAGCAGGCGGCAGAGGGCCACCCGGCGGCGTTCACCCCCCGAGAGGTATTTCACAAGCTGGTCTTCGGGCGGACAGCGCAAAGCATCCATCGCCTGCTCCAGCTTGTTGTCGATATTCCAGGCATCCGAGGCGTCGATATGGTCTTGCAGTTCGGCCTGGCGAGCCATGAGGGCATCCATCTTGTCGGGATCCTCGAGCACTTCGGGGTCGCCAAACGACTCGTTCACCTTTTCATACTCGGCCAGCAGGTCGAGGATAGGCTGCACGCCCTCCTGCACCACCTCCTTCACCGTCTTTTCGGGGTCGAGCTTGGGCTCCTGCTCGAGGTAACCCACCGAGTAGCCCGGCGAGAATACCACTTCGCCCTGGTACGACTTCTCCACCCCGGCGATGATTTTCAGCAGGGTCGATTTTCCCGAGCCGTTGAGACCGATAATACCGATCTTGGCCCCGTAGAAAAACGAGAGATAAATGTCTTTCAATACTTGTTTGTGGGGCGGGAACATTTTGCTCACGCCCACCATCGAGAATATAACTTTCTTGTCGTCGGCCATATAAAAGCAGATAAGAAGATTTTGAAATGAGTTTTATTTTTTGACGGGTGCCGCTTTCACCCGATAGTCGCAACGTACGCGTCCCTTGATGATGTTGACCAGCTTCGACTTGATGAGCTGCTTGCGTATGGGCGAGATGCGGTCGATGAAGACCTTGCCCTCCAGGTGGTCATACTCGTGCTGTACCACACGCGAGAGATAGCCCTCGATCACCTCGTCGTGAGCCACAAAATCCTCGTCGAGCCACTTGAGGTGAATCTTCTCGATGCGGGGCACCGGCTCGTGAATGCCGGGCAGGCTGAGGCAACCCTCCTCGCGGGTCTGCTTGGGACCATCCTCGAGCACCTCGAGCACGGGATTGATGAGGGTCAGCTTCTTGCCCTCGCAGTCGGGGAAGTATTCGGCCATGGGGCTGGCATCGATGACGATGAGCCGTATCGACAGACCTATCTGCGGAGCTGCCAACCCGATACCCTCGGTGGCATACATCGTTTCATACATGTTGGCAATCAGCTCCTTGAGCTGGGGGTAAGAAGCATCGATCTCTTCGGTCTCCTTACGAATGACGGGGTGTCCGTACAGGTAAACAGGTAATACCATATCTTATTGTTTTTTACTTTCCAAATAATCTCTGAGGATAATCGTAGCGCTTATCTCGTCGACAAGCTCCTTGTTGCGGCGGGCCATCTTGGGCAGACCGCCGTCGAGCATGGCCCGATGAGCCAGCACCGAGGTGAACCGCTCGTCGAAAAACTCGACAGGCACCTGCGGGAACAGTTTCTTGAACCGGTTGACAAAGGGGGTGATGTAGCGCATGCTCTCCGACGGCTCGTTGTTCATCTGCCGCGGCAGCCCCACGACCACCCGCTCGACCTCCTCGCGCTGCATGTATTGCGTGAGGAACTCGATGAGTTGCGACGAAGCGACGGTAGTCAAACCGTTGGCGATAATCTGCAGCGGGTCGGTCACCGCGATACCCGTGCGTTTCTTGCCATAATCTATTGAAAGTATTCTGCCCATAATGCTGGTGCAAAGATAGTGAAAGGCGAGAGCAGAGGCAAATGGAAAACAAAGTTTTCAACATTTGACTATGCCGAGCCGAATCCTATCTTATGAAAAGATAGTGAAAGGCGAGCGGAGAATAAAATATCGAAACTCTGTTTCAAATATTTTTTATCCTGAGCCGACTCCTGTTTTCGTGGAACAAAGATAGTGAAAGGAAAAAACTGAAACAAACAGAAATCACCGTTTTCATTTGCCTCGGTTCGTCTCTTTCATTATCTTTGAACACTCGTTTGCGGTTGCCTGCCAAGGGGACGGCCACCCAACGGGTAACCATATCGTACACTTTGCTTATTTATTTGAAAACATACACACAATTATCACGCCATGAAGCGACATTCGATCTATCGTAAATTGTTTTTTATCAGTGCTATCTTCTGCGGGCTTCCGCTATTTGCCAAGTTTTCGCCCGTCGACTATGTGAACCCGCTCGTGGGTACCCAATCGAAATACGAACTCTCTACCGGCAACACCTACCCGGCCATTGCCATGCCGTGGGGCATGAACTTCTGGACCCCCCAAACCGGCGATATGGGCGACGGCTGGACCTACACCTACACGGCCGACAAGATAAAGGGCTTCAAACAGACTCACCAGCCCAGCCCCTGGATGAACGACTACGGACAATTCTCCATCATGCCGGTGACCGGCGGCGTGGTCTTCGACCAGAACCAGCGGGCCAGCTGGTTCTCGCACAAGGCCGAGGTGGCCAAACCCTACTATTACAGCGTCTATCTGGCCGACCACGACGTAACTACCGAGATGACGGTGACCGACCGGGCGGCTCTCTTCCGCTTCACCTTCCCCGAGGAGGCCAACTCGTACGTCGTTGTCGATGCCTTCGACCGGGGTTCGGCCGTGAAAATCATTCCCGAGGAGAACAAAATCATAGGCTACTCGACCCGCAACTCGGGCGGTGTTCCCGAGAATTTCAAAAACTACTTTGTCATCGTCTTCGACAAGCCGTTCAAGTTCACGGCCGTGGCTCTCGACAACGCCATCAAGACCAACCAAAACGAGGCCCGGGGCAACCACGCCGGAGCCATCGTGGGATTCTCGACCCGCCGGGGCGAACAGGTGCACGCCCGGGTGGCCTCGTCGTTCATCAGCCCCGAGCAGGCCGAACTGAACCTGAAGGAGCTGGGCGACGGCAACTTCGACCGCATGGTCAAGCTGGGTAAGAAACGGTGGAACCAGGTGCTGTCGCGCATCGAAATCGACGACACCCGCATCGACGACCTGCGCACCTTCTACTCCTGCCTCTACCGCTCGGTACTCTTCCCCCGCACCTTCTACGAAATCGACGCCGTGGGCCGGGCCGTCCACTACAGCCCCTACAACGGCCAGGTATTGCCCGGCTACATGTTTACCGACACCGGTTTCTGGGACACCTTCCGCTCGCTCTTCCCGCTGCTCAACCTCGTATACCCCTCGATGAACCACAAGATGCAGGAGGGGTTGGTCAACGCCTACCGCGAGAGCGGATTCCTGCCCGAATGGGCCAGCCCGGGCCACCGCGACTGCATGATTGGCAACAACTCGGCCTCGATTGTAGCCGACGCCTACGTCAAGGGCATACGCGGATACGATATTGAGAAACTGTGGGAGGCCCTGAAACACGGAGCCAACGCCCACCTCGAGGGGACGGCGTCGGGCCGCGTGGCCTTCGAGGCCTACAACCGCCTGGGCTATGTGCCCAGCAACATAGGCGTGGGGCAGAGCGTGGCCCGCACGCTGGAGTATGCCTACAACGACTGGTGCATCTACACCTTGGGCAAACGGCTGGGCAAACCCGACAGCGAAATCGACATCTACAAACAGCGCAGCCTCAACTACCGCCAGGTATACAACCCGCAGGAACGGCTCATGGTGGGCCGTGACGACCAGGGCAACTTCAACCCCCAGTTCCAGGCAACCGACTGGAGCGGCGACTTCTGCGAGGGGAACAGCTGGCACTGGAGCTTCTGCGTGTTCCACGACCCGCAAGGGCTCATCGACCTGATGGGCGGTGCCTCCGTCTTCAACCACATGATGGACTCGGTATTCGTCATGCCCAGCTACCTGGGTATGGAGAGCCGCGACATGATTCACGAGATGCGCGAGATGCAGGTGATGAACATGGGCCAGTATGCCCACGGCAACCAGCCCATCCAGCACATGGTCTACCTCTATAACTACTCGGGCCAACCGTGGAAAGCCCAGAGCCGCATCCGCGAAATCATGCACAAGCTCTATGCCGCTACCCCCGACGGCTATTGCGGCGACGAGGACAACGGCCAGACCTCGGCCTGGTACATCTTCTCGGCCCTCGGGTTCTACCCGGTTTGCCCCGGCACCGACCAGTATGTGCTGGGCACACCCCTCTTCAAGAAGGCTCTCCTGCATCTCGAGAACGGCAAAACCCTCACCATCGAGGCCCCGGGCAACAGCGCCGAGACGCCCTACATCCGCTCCATGAAGGTAAACGGCAAGGGCTACGACCACAACTACCTCACCCACGAGACCCTCAGCCAGGGCGGACGGGTGCAGTTCGTCATGGACTCGAAGCCCAATCGCAAGCGGGGAACCAATCCGGCCGATGCCCCCTATTCCTTCTCTTTGGAGAATGAGTAAAATGTCGTATATTTGAACACCAATATTCACATTATGCCAAACCGTATTGTCAAGTGGACGGGAATCGTGTCGGTTCTCGTTCTGGCGCTGGGCCTTTACGGCTGCCAGCCCAAAAGGAGCTGCACGTTTACCGTGGCCTCCTACAACCTGAGAAATGCCAACGCCGGCGACTCAGCTCAGGGCGACGGCTGGGGCCAGCGCTGTGTAGTCATGGCCGACCTCATCCGGTTCCACGACTTCGACCTCTTCGGCACGCAAGAGGGGCTCAAGCATCAGCTCGATACGCTGAAGAACCGCCTGCCGGGCTTCGACTACATAGGTGTGGGCCGTGACGACGGTGGAGAGCAGGGCGAACATGCCGCCATCTTCTACCGCACCAGCCGTTTCGAGCTGCTCGACCACGGCGACTTCTGGCTCTCCCAGACGCCCGACACCCCCAGTGTGGGCTGGGATGCCGTCCTGCCCCGTATCTGCACGTGGGGTCACTTCAAGGATAAGGAGAGCTCGCTCGAGTTCCTCTTCTTCAACCTGCACATGGACCACATCGGCAAGGAGGCCCGCGTCGAGAGCGCCTACCTCGTGCAACAGAAAATGAGGACGCTGGGCCAGGGGCTGCCTGTCATTCTCACCGGCGATTTCAACGTAGACCAGACCCACCGCTCCTACCGGGCTCTCACCGAAAGCGGTGCCCTGCGCGACGCCTTCGAGGCGGCTCGGCTGCGCTATGCCCTCAACGGCACCTTCAACGGCTTTGCCCCCAATAGTTACACCCGCAGCCGAATCGACCACGTGTTCGTGTCGCCCGATTTCCAGGTGCAGAAGTACGGTGTACTCACCGACAGCTACCGCACCATCCGCCACGACAGCGGCAAGGCTCAGGTCGAGGACTACCCCGAGGAGATCGACATCGAGGCCTATCAGGCCCGCACCCCCTCCGACCACTTCCCCGTGATGGTGGTGCTCGAGACACCGGGCCGTCATTAAACGAAATCTCTATTTACTAATCATTATTTTCACTAACCTATTTTTTATGAAAACTATCGCAAAAATAAGCTGCTTGTGCGTAGCCCTCGGTTGCGGGGTATCCTACACCCAGGCAGCCACCGCTCCCGTGGCTGTTGCCCGTCAGGACAACACCCGCGTGCAGTACACCAGCCAGCGCCCGCAAGAGCGTCTGTTCGTGTCAAGTGCCGTAGAGAAACAGATCAAACGGGTGAATGCCCTGCTCACCAACGCCCGCCTCGCCTGGATGTTCGAGAACTGTTTCCCCAACACGCTCGACACCACCGTACACTTCGACGGCAACGACGACACCTTTGTATACACCGGCGACATCCACGCCATGTGGCTGCGCGACTCGGGTGCCCAGGTATGGCCCTACGTACAGCTGGCCAACGAAGACCCGCAGTTGAAGAAGATGCTGGCCGGCGTCATCAACCGCCAGTTCAAGTGCATCAACATCGACCCCTATGCCAACGCCTTCAACATGGGCCCCACCGGCGGCGAATGGATGAGCGACCTCACCGACATGAAACCCGAACTGCACGAGCGCAAATGGGAAATCGACTCGCTCTGCTACCCCATCCGCCTCGCCTACCACTACTGGAAGGTGACGGGCGATGCCTCGGTCTTCGGCGACGAGTGGATCAACGCCATCACCCACATCCTGCGCACCTTCAAGGAGCAACAACGCAAAGAAGGCGTGGGCCCCTATAAGTTCATGCGCCGCACCGAGCGGGCTCTCGACACGATGACCAACATGGGTCTGGGCAACCCCGTGAAACCCGTGGGGCTCATCTGCTCGGCCTTCCGCCCGTCGGACGACGCCACCACCTTCCAGTTCCTCATCCCCTCCAACTTCTTCGCCGTCACCTCGCTGCGGAAGTCGGCCGAGATTCTGCGCACCGTCAACCACAACGAAGCGCTGGCCCGGGAGTGCACCGACCTGGCTCAGGAGGTAGAGACCGCTCTGCAGAAATATGCCGTGTACAACCACCCGAAATATGGTAAAATCTACGCCTTCGAAGTCGACGGTTTCGGCAACCAGCTGCTCATGGACGACGCCAACGTGCCCAGCCTGCTGGCCATGCCTTACCTGGGCGATGTAGACGCAGACGACCCCATCTACCAGAACACCCGCCGCTTCGTCTGGAGCGAAGACAACCCCTACTTCTTCAAAGGTAAGGCCGGCGAAGGCATCGGCGGTCCCCACATCGGCTACGACATGGTATGGCCCATGAGTATCATGATGAAGGCCTTTACCAGCCAGGACGACCAGGAAATCAAAGCCTGCATCGAGATGCTGATGAAGACCGACGCCGGTACGGGATTCATGCACGAGTCGTTCCACAAAGACGACCCCAACAACTTCACCCGTCCCTGGTTCGCCTGGCAAAATACACTGTTTGGCGAACTCATCCTCAAACTGGTGAACGAAGGCAAGGTCGATTTGCTCAACAGCATCGACATCCAATAACTCCACGAAAATGTTAAGAGAAATGTTCCCGACCCCAAAATCGGGAGCATTTCTCTTTCTTTCTTTTAAAACAGAGCTCTTATCTTTAAAAAAGAGTTAAACAGAGAAACTTTTTCGCCAAAAACATGTTGTACAACATATAAAAGCACTATATTTGCACTGTGTTTTTCATGGTATTAGATTTAAGGTTAACAAAGATTGGTTGTCGTGAGACAATCAATTTTTTTTTTGTACCTGCCCCAACGACATTTATCCCTGCACAAATACCCCCCTCTGACCCGAAGCGGCCAGATGCCCTCACCGGGTGATACACCGGTCGTATCATTCTGTTCCCGATACCACATGCTGCAAGAAGATGCAGTTCCCCTTGTCGCCCACCGGTATATCCCGGCACATGCACCTCATCGCATAGACCTACACACCCCATAAAAAAAGAGGGTGACCCAAAAGTCAAAGACTTTAAAGGGTCATCCTCCTATAACATACAAGGGGTATCTCAACTCTCCCCTTCCTCTCTGGTGCGGACGACGGGACTCGAACCCACACGTCGCAAGACACTAGATCCTAAGTCTAGCGCGGCTACCAATTACGCCACGTCCGCAAACGACGGCACAAATATACAAGAAGTTTACCTATTATACAATGAATCGGGTTACAAAGTTTACCCGCAGCAAGGGTGCACCGCCCCTCACGCTCCACCCGTAGCGATATAGGCGATGGCCCGGTCGAGAATGGAGTCGTGCCCCTGGGAGGCCTGTTCCAGATCCATGTCCATCTTGAAGCCTTCGGTAGGAGCCACTCCAAACTCGGTGTGCTCGCGATTCACGTCGTATATGGGCGAGGCCGAGAAGCGGATGCTCCAGCCGTTGGGCAGCTCCGACGAAAAGGGCAACCCGCTGCCGCCGCCGGTAATATCGCCCATGACTACGACATTGGGCAACGCCTTCATCACCGACACGAAGTTGTTGGCCGCACTGAATGTACCCCGGTTGGCCAGTATCACCACCGGCTTTTGGTACCGGATGCGGTTCGAAGGTTTGTATTTGATGGGATAGAGTTCCGAGAAATCCTGATGCCCGGGCCCAGTCTTGTGCGAGATATAGCCCACAAGCGTCTCCTGATTGATGAAGCGCGAGACGAGAGTCTCGACATTCGACAGCGAACCGCCACCGTTGCTGCGCACATCGATAATCAGTCCCGTCGAAGTGGCCAGATAGGCCAGTATCTGGTCGAGGTTACCCTCGCCGATAGCACTCGAGAAGCTGCCGTAGTACATGTACCCCACGTTCTGGGGCAGAATCTTGTATTTGATACCGCTCGTATAACGGTAGTCGAAGTTGAGGTAATACTCGTCGACGAGCCGCTCCTGATAGTTCTCGGGCGAGTTGTTCAGCCAATCCCAATAGCGCGACGTATTGTGGGCCGAAACCAGATTCACATGGCCGTCTTTCAACTCCATGAGCATGTCGCCGCACACGTCGAAGAGCTCTTCCGAGGTCATCCGCTCGGTCAGTTTCTTGCGGTATTTCATGCCCACCTGGCTCCAGTCTATATCCTTATATTCGAAGAAACAGTACCGCTCGTCGAGAATGGTCCACAGCGCATCGAAGTTGCCGTAGGGGTCGTCTTCGAAAACCTCGACCTTGTGGCACGACGAGAGCAGAAGGAGCGAGAGAATCGACAGCAGCAATCCTGTTTTTACCGATATGTGTTTACGTTTCATAACCTATTTTCCTTTTAATAATAGAGCGACACTACCCGACGGGCCGGAGGGGCCGAACGGAATATCTCGCCCGAGATACCCAACACGAACATGTGGTTGAGCACCTGGGTGTCGATGTGGTTGACGTGGGTCGTGCGCATCAACTGCCGGTATCCCAACCGCAGAGCCATCTTGCCCAGGTGAAGGTCTACCGAGAGGTAGTTGCGCAGGTCTACCCGGTTGTGCCACGCCCCGAACTGGACAATACCGCCGGTATTGCCTATGTAGAACATCTCGTAGTAGGATTGACCGAAGGCCGGCGAGAAGTAGGCACCCACCACCGGCAGCGACACCTGATAGCGGAAGGTGAGCGGCAGCCGCCCCACCCGCAGGTGATACGAAGCCATAGCCGTGGCGCCCAGGTCGATAGCGGCCTTGGCCGTAGCCGGATTGTTGGAGTTGCGCTGGTTGTAGAGCCCGCCCAGCGTGAGGGCCGCCTCACCGCCACCGGCCAGCCACAGGCCGTCGAGCAGTTGCCAGCGACGCAACATGGCAAACGAATAGTCGAGGTAGAACGAGAGCATGGAACCACTGCCCGACTCGTTGGTCATCGTGGCAAAATTGGCCAGCACATTGTGACGGGTAAACCATTTTTCGGGAGCGAAACTCGCCGCCCGCAGCCGTTCGTAACCCAACGCCACGTCGAGCCCCCGATAACGGATAGGCGACAGATAGGTATCGAGCGCGCTCTGCCGCCCGATTTCGAAGGTAACGGCAGTCGCTACGGGGCGCAACGGCTCTTCCTCTTGCAGCTTTTCCTGCAACGGTTCCGAGACCGGTTCCCCGGCCCGCAGGCAACCCGGGAATAAAAGCGCGGCCCCCAACAGAGCGCACAAAAGTGACTTACGTGTTGTCATAATCAAAACAGTGACATTTGTCCCGAGGGATTATCCTCCGGAGTATCTACCCGATTTTCGGGGTTGGTTTCGTCGGTCGGGATTTCACCCTCGGCCGTCTCATCCTCCTCGCGACGCAACGGTTCCAGTTCGCGAATCTCGGCCACCGCATAGGTGGTGAGCCGCTTGCCCTTGGCCTTGAAACCCTTCACGGCAATGAAGTCGGTAGCCTCAACCACCAGCGGCTCGCGGAAGGCATCGCCCTCGCCGAAGGTCACCTCGATACGCGGATAGGCGGTATCGGTCATCAGCAACAGACGCGAGGCGGGATTGTCGCCCAGGAAACTCTGCTTGCGGCTGCTCGGCTCGAAAACAAAGCGCTTGAGGTAGGGATACCCCTGCGAAGCGTCGAAGAGCGCCACGGTCCACACCTTGTCGGGCTCGAACTTCTCGATGCGCAGGATATTGGAGTCGTAGTGGTTGGTAGCGTCGGAGGTAGTGGTGCAATACTCGCCGTTGTCCAGCACCACCAGCACCTGGTCGTCGCCGTGGAACTCGCCCAGGTATTCGCCCCGGCCGTCGTAGTTGAGGCGCAGCACGTCGCGGTCGAACCACACCTTGCGGCCGCCCAGCGTAGAACCGCCCCGCTCCTTGAGCGAGATGCGGTGAATCTCGTTTTTGGTCAGGATATTGCCCATCGACTGGCGCCCCTTGATGGCGATTTCGCTGAAATCGCGGTCGACAAAGAGGGTCTTCATGCGAGGCTTGGGCACGAAGGTAACCCGCAGCACTTCGGCCTCGCCGTTGGGATTGGCCGAGAACCACACGACCCGCGACCCGGGCTTGCCCTGCGTGAGGTCATACTCCTTGTCGCGCGTCACGCCCGTCACGGCAAACCGCTTCATGTAGTGGAGCCCCGCCTTGCCATCGCGGTAGACCACGTTGTAGATGGTGCGGTTGTCGTTCTTCTTGAAGACGGCGATATGCAGCAGATTCTTGCCCACAAACATCTTTTCGCTCACCTTCACCACCTTGTACTTGCCGTCGCGGTAGAAGAGGATGATGTCGTCGATGTCGGAGCAGTTGCACACAAACTCGTCCTTCTTCAGCGAAGTACCTATGAAACCCTCCTCGCGATTGATGTAGAGCTTCTCGTTGGCCTCGGCTACCTTGGTCGCCTCGATGGTATCGAAGCTGCGCACCTGAGTGAGACGCGGATAGCGACTGCCATACTTCTCGCGCAACGAGTCGTACCACTTGATGGTGTAGTCGACCAGATGCTCGATGTCGTAGTCGATGCTGGCTATCTGCTCACGCTTGGCGGCAATGAGCTCGTCGGCCTTGTCGGAGTTGAATTTGAGGATACGCGCCATCTTGATCTCCATCAGGCGGAGAATATCGTCGCGCGTCACCTCGCGGATAAACGAGGGTTTGAAGGGTTCGAGCCGGTGGTCGACGTGGGCAATGGCCTCGTCCATCGTGCGGCTCTCTTCGAACTCGCGGTCCTTGTATATGCGGTTTTCGATAAATATCTTTTCGAGCGAAGCAAAGTGCAGCACCTCCTGCGCCTCGCCCTTCTGGATGAGCAGCTCCTGGTGCAACAGCTCCTTGGTATTCTCGACACTGATGCGCAGCAGGTCGCTCACGCTCATGAAGTGCGGCTTGTCGTCGTTGATGACGCAGCAGTTGGGCGAGATGCTCACCTCGCAGTCGGTGAAGGCGTAGAGGGCATCGATGGCCTTATCGGACGAGGTGCCGGGAATGAGGTGTACCAGAATCTCGGCGTGCTGCGCCGTGTTGTCGTCGACCTTGCGGATTTTGATTTTGCCCTTCTCCTGCGCCTTGAGTATCGAATCGATGAGCGACGAGGTGGTTTTGCTGTACGGAATCTCGACAATCGAGAGGGTGCGGTTGTCGATTTTCTCGATTTTGGCGCGCACCTTCACGCTGCCACCCCGCTCGCCGTCGTTGTATTTGGTCACATCGATGTAGCCGCCGGTCTGAAAATCGGGGTAGAGATGGAACTCCTCGCCCCGCAGATAGGCCACGGCCGCCTCCAGAATCTCGTTGAAGTTGTGAGGCAGAATCTTCGACGACAAACCTACGGCAATACCCTCGGCCCCCTGGGCCAGCAGCAAGGGGAATTTCACCGGCAGTGTCACCGGCTCCTTCTTGCGGCCGTCGTACGAGAGTTTCCACTCGGTCGTCTTGGGATTGAACACCACGTCGAGGGCAAACTTCGAAAGGCGCGCCTCGATGTAACGGGGAGCTGCGGCCGAGTCGCCCGTGAGGATATTACCCCAGTTTCCCTGGCACTCGACAAGCAGATCCTTCTGCCCCAATTGCACCAGCGCATCGCCGATAGAGGCATCGCCGTGGGGGTGGAACTGCATGGTATGGCCCACGATATTGGCCACCTTGTTGAAACGCCCGTCGTCGAGCAGTTTCATGGAGTGGAGGATACGCCGCTGTACCGGCTTCAGACCATCGGACAGGTGCGGAATGGCCCGCTCGAGAATGACGTACGAGGCATAATCGAGGAACCAGTTCTGAAACATGCCCGAGAGTTGGAATTTGGTATCGGGCTTGTCCGGTGTAGGTACTTTGTAAGTCGAGTGCGACGCTGTCGAATCTTCGTTTTCGCCAGCGGGTACTTGGGGCATATCTTCTTCCTGCGGTGTGGTTATATCGTCGCTCATGGGCAAATTTTGGATTTTGAAACGGGGAAAGCGCATGCTCAAGTGCATGCCCTTTTTATTTTTTAAAGAAATGTATTGCTACATTCCCCTGCAAAAATACAAATTTAATCGAAAAAAATCATTTACTTTGTGCTCTAAAATAGCCCGATTAAGCGATAAATCGAGCCAAAAAATGCAAAGATAACACGAAAAGCAAGCAATAAACCTACAAAGAAATGGCACAAGAAGACGTTTTCAAAAAATTGGTATCACACTGTAAAGAGTATGGTTTCGTATTCCCCTCGAGCGAAATATACGACGGTCTGGCCGCCGTGTATGACTACGGTCAAATGGGAGTAGAACTGAAAAACAACATAAAGAAATACTGGTGGGACAGCATGGTGCTGTTGCACGAAAACATCGTGGGCATCGACTCCGCCATCTTCATGCACCCCACCATCTGGAAGGCCTCGGGTCACGTCGATGCCTTCAACGACCCTCTGATTGACAACAAGGATTCCAAGAAGCGTTATCGCGCCGACGTCCTCATCGAAGATTGCATCGCCAAGATGGACGAGAAAATCGAGAAAGAGGTCGAGAAGGCTGCCAAACGGTTTGGCGACTCATTCGACGAGAAGCTCTTCAGAGAGACCAATCCCCGCGTGCTCGAGCACAAAGCCAAACGCGACGAGCTGCACGCCCGCTATGCCAAGGCGATGAACGACGTCGACTTGAACGAACTGCGTCAAATCATCCTCGACTACGATATTGTGTGCCCCATCAGCGGCACGAAAAACTGGACCGAGGTACGCCAGTTCAACCTGATGTTCTCGACCGAGATGGGCTCGACAGCCGACGGTTCGATGAAGGTCTACCTGCGTCCCGAGACGGCTCAGGGTATCTTCGTCAACTTCCTGAACGTACAAAAGACGGGCCGCATGCGCATCCCCTTCGGTATTGCCCAGATAGGCAAAGCTTTCCGTAACGAAATCGTAGCCCGCCAGTTCATCTTCCGCATGCGCGAGTTCGAACAGATGGAGATGCAGTTCTTCGTACGTCCCGGCGAAGAGCTCAAGTGGTTCGAGCAATGGAAACAGACCCGTCTGAAATGGCACAAGGCTCTGGGCCTGGGCGACCAGAAATACCGCTTCCACGACCACGAGAAGCTGGCCCACTATGCCAACGCCGCTACCGACATCGAGTTTGAGATGCCGTTCGGGTTCAAGGAGGTAGAGGGTATCCACTCGCGCACCAACTTCGACCTGAGCAACCACGAGAAGTTCTCGGGCAAGAAGATTCAATATTTCGACCCCGAACTGGGCGAATCGTACACCCCCTACGTCATCGAGACCTCGATTGGCGTAGACCGCATGTTCCTGAGTGTGATGGCCGCCGCCTACTGCGAGGAGCAGCTCGAGGGTGGCGACAGCCGCGTAGTGCTGCGCCTGCCGGCCCCGCTGGCTCCCGTGAAAGCTGCCGTGATGCCGCTGGTCCGCAAGGACGGTCTGCCCGACAAGGCCCGCGAAATCATCAACTCGCTGCGCTTCGACTTCAAGTGCCAGTACGACGAGAAGGACTCGATCGGTAAGCGCTACCGTCGTCAGGATGCCATCGGTACTCCCTTCTGCATCACCGTCGACCACCAGACTCTCGAAGACAACACCGTGACCGTACGTTTCCGCGACACCATGGAGCAACAACGTGTGGCCATCGACCAGCTGCAGAGCCTCATCGGCGAACAGGTGAGCATGAAATCGTTATTGAAAAAAGTAGCAGAATAAACTATAAAATTGTTGAATATGAGAAATTTCATTCGAGCCATTTTTGCCATCGTCATCGTTGCCTCGTTCTCGTCGTGCAGCTACAACAGCATAGTCGAAGCCGACGAAAACATAAACGCGCAATGGGCGAAAGTAGAGAACCAGTATCAACGACGTGCCGACTTGGTGCCCAACCTCGTCAACACCGTCAAGGGATATGCCTCTCACGAAAGCGAAACGCTCGAAGCCGTGATTGCTGCCCGCGCCAAAGCGACGCAAGTCACCGTCGACCCGGCCAACCTCACCGAAGAGAACCTGCAAAAATACCAGGCCGCTCAAGGCGAGTTGTCCAGTGCATTGGGTAAACTGCTGGCCATCACCGAGAACTATCCCGACCTGAAGGCCAACCAGAACTTCCTGGAACTGCAGGCCCAGCTCGAAGGCACCGAAAACCGCATCGCCACCGAGCGGTCGCGCTACACCGATGCCGTGAACGCCTACAACCAGAAGATTCGCAAATTCCCCGCACTCATCACCGCCAAGCTCTTCGGGTTCGACCCCAAGCCGCAGTTCAAGGCCGAAGAGAGTGCAGCCCAGGCACCTGTCGTAGAATTTTAATCAATAGCTCTAAATATTCATTATGAAGAAGTTACCTGTTTTTCTATTACTCGCTCTCCTTGTGGGAATTATCTCGTGTAAGGAGACCGAGGACTATTGGACCCAGTATGAAACGTGGCGCAACAACAACGACGCCTGGTTCATCGAACAGCTCGGGGCCAAGGATGAAGCCGGAAACCCCGTCTACACCAAGGTGGTGCCCAGTTGGGACCGCAGCATCTACGTGCTGATGAAATACTACAACGACACGAGCCTCAACCGCGACGCCCAGTCGCCCTACCAGACCAGCACGGTCGACGTCATCTACAAGGGCATGCTCTACAACGGCACTCCCTTCGACTCGTCGTACCAGCAGACCGACAGCATCTACCGCACCCGCGTAAACCAGAACATCAAGGGATGGATTATCGCGCTCGAACAGATGAAGGTGGGCGACAGTTGCCGGGTAATCATCCCCCAGACACTGGGCTACGGTTCGCAATACATGTCGTCGCTGATTCTCCCCTACTCGACGCTGGTCTTCGACATGAAGCTGGTAGCCATCCCGGGGTTGGAGAAACCGGTGTACGACGACTACGAGTAAAGGCAACCCTTTTTCGCCATATGAAAAACGGCTGTCTCTTTTCCGGACAGCCGTTTTCTATTTGCTCCGTTTTGTCATATATTTGTAAAACCGATGTAACGAGGAGGAAACAACAACCGCTTTTCTTTGTTCCATTAAACAGATTATCAACACTTACGTCTAATATACTACCATCATGATATACATCGAAAAAGAACTCGACGACCTGAAAAAAGAGGTTCTCGAAATGTGGGACTTGGTAAACTCGCAACTCAACCGTGCCGGCGAAGCCCTGCTCTCCATGGACAAGGAGCTGGCCCACGAGGTCACTTATCGCGAGAAGAGAGTCAATGCCTTCGAGCTGAAAATCGACAGCGACTGTGAAGACATCATCGGCCTCTACAACCCCGTAGCACTCGACCTGCGCTTCACGCTGGCCATGATGAAGACCAGCAACAATCTGGAACGCATTGCCGACTTCTGCGACGGCATTGCCCGCTTCGTCATCGACTACCCCGAGGTAAACATCGAGTCGGAACTCTTCGAAAAGACCGGCATCAAAGAGATGCTCGACATCGTGAAGGCCATGATGACCCAGGCCGAAAACGCCCTCATCGAGGAGAAGTCGTCCGAAGCCATCGCCGTCTTCAACAAAGACAACCGGGTCGACGAGCTCAACCACGCCGCCGTGCCCATCATTGCCGAGTATCTGCAACAGTTCCCCGAGCGGGCCATCGAGTGCCTCAACCTCATCAGCATCATCCGCCGGCTCGAGCGCATAGGCGACCACTGCAACAATATCGCCGAGGAGATTGTATTCTACCTCGATGCCAAGATCTTGAAGCACGCCGGCAAACAGGGCTGATTCAGCCCCTGCACACGCGGGGAGTGGTACAGGCTGTAAAATGTTTTATCATCTTTTACGGTAAAAAATCGACCTATTGTCGAAAGAAAAGGTTATCTTTGTCTATCAGAATGAGCCCGATGCCTCACTCTGATAGACAAAACATATATCGCCCGGGCCGGGCGAAGGGGCTACGGCCCACCAGCTAATAAATCGTAAACGATGAAACATTTTTACGCCATACTCATATACCTGCTCGGGTTGAGCGTTCTGCCGCTCAGCGCGGCCGAGACACACCCGTACGAAATCCCCGATATGGAGAAAATCGAAGAGGCCGTGCGCGACAGTCGGTCGCCCTACTACTACCCCGACCTGCTGAAAAAATACTTCAGCAACGACACCACCATGACTTTACAGGAGTTTCGCCACCTCTACCTGGGATATGCCAGCCAGGAGGATTACAACCCCTACCACACCATCGAGGTGCCCAACCACATCGAGCAGATGTATCTGCAAACGGTACACACCGAGTCGGAGTGCGACTCGCTCATCAAGTATGCCCGCAAGATTCTGGCCGATGTCCCCTTCGACCTGCGGCAAATCAACTTCCTCGTCTACGGTCTGCGCCAGAACGGCAAGAACCGAGAGGCCGACCTGTGGGAATATAGGCTCAAAGGCATTATCAATGCCATCCTCTCGACCGGCGACGGCAAGGCTCCCGAAACGGCCTGGTTCGTGATAAGCCCTACCGACGAGTACAACATCGTCAACCGGCAGGGATTCACCGCCACCGAATTTATCTTTGTCGAGCCCTACTTCGACTACATCTCCATCGAGAGCAACCCCCTCAAAATCGAGGGCTTCTACTTCAACGTCAAGAAACTGCTCAAGGAGTATAACCGCAAGTTCTACGACCGGTAGGCCCGCGAGTGGTTATCTGGATTCCCAACCGACAAATATCTAACCATTTAATCGATACAAAACCTTATGGAAATTAAACCCGGTAAATTTGTGGTTCTCACCTACGACCTCTATGCAGGCGCAGGCGAACCTGAAGAGACTTTGATGATGCGTGCCACCGACGAAATGCCCGACCAGTTCGTTTACGGTGTGGACCAAAATATCCTCCCGGCCATGCTCAAACGGCTCGACGGCCTGAAAGAGGGCGACAAGTTCGACTTCGTGCTCACCAGCGACGAGGCTTTCGGCGAGCGTAACGAAGAGCATGTAATCGAGCTCGACAAAGAGATTTTCATGGTCGACGGCAAGTTCGACGACCAGACCGTATTCGAGGGCAACACCGTGCCCATGATGACTGCCGAAGGCTACCGCATCAACGGCTCGGTACTGAAGGTCTCGGACGACAAGGTGCTCATGGACTTCAACCACCCGCTGGCCGGCGAAAACCTGCACTACGTAGGTGTAGTGAAACTGGTACGCGACGCCACCGACGAGGAGCTGCACCCCCGCCACAGCTGTGGCTGCGGTTGCGGTCACGACCACGGAGGTTGCGGCGACGGCTGCGGCGATTGCTGCGACGGCTGCCACTAACCGGCACCCGCATCCAACCCTAACACGAGGGGGAGAACCCGCCAACCGGCCGGTCTCCCCCTCGTTGTATCTCTATCGCGCCTCGCTGCCTAATCCACAAACGGGTAAATGAGAGCGACGCCGATTACCGTAAAAAACAGCAGATAAAGCACCGCGGCCCACAGGGTGCGCCTCAGGGTTATCCAGAACTTGTCGGGGAAGAGCGAATAGGCGGCCCAATAGGTAGGAATCAGACTGAGCACCATACTGCCCCACTGATAGGCCAGATAATACGAAGCATCCAACACCCACCCGACCGGTATCAACACCAGCGAAAGCAGAATGTACAGCACCGACAGGTAGCAGCAACCCAGCAGATACTCTACCCAGTTGTACCTCGCCGAGCCGGCCTTGCGGAAGGCTATCTTCACAGCCAACACCATGAACGGCACCGTAGCGATGGTGAGCAGGGTATAATGCTCGACGATCCAGTTGTGCATGGCCGACGTCTCAAGGGTCGAGATGCTCCCGGGCAACCCCTTGATGTGTCCGAAAAAGAGCAGAATCACACACCACACCGCCAGCAGCGGGATGGGAGCCATATATCCCTTGCGACGCCCCTCGAAGTAGTCGCTCAGCAGCCGGTCGGGGTGGACAATCAACATGCGCGTGGTCTTGACAAAAGTATTGTCGACATGGAAAATACCGTGCAACAGGTTATCCCACACACTCTTCCAGGTCAATCGTCCCACCGTGGCCTTCTGCCCGCACTGGTTGCAGTAGTTTCCTTCGAACTCGGTTCCGCAGTTTTTGCAAATCATCGCTCTATCCAGATTAAAATCAGTGCACAAAGATACATCATCCCTCCCTGCCCGCCAACAACCTCAAGCCCGAAGTTTCAAAAATAGTTCGTCGGGCGATGCGGGCGGCGGTTGCGGGCCAGCCCGATGTCGCTCTTGACGGCCGACAGGGCACCCTCGTACTGCAACTGCCGGCGGGCACTCTCGTCGGGCAGCTTGGTGGCAAACCATTGCGCCAGCACATGGTGCACGATGGCCCGCTCGAGCTGGTGGCAAATGGACTCGTCGAGCCCCTGCGCCCGATGCTCGGGCAACACGATGGCAAAAACCACCCGGTTGTCGGTCGAGGCAAACTCGCCCGACAGGTAGGCCGACAGGGAGCGCGTCATCGCGTCACGGGCATCGGAAAGCCAGCGGTCGAGAAACAGCCGGTCGTCCTCGGTCACAACAATCGAGCGACTCCACCCCGGTTGCAACTCGGCAGTGCCGACCAGACTCTTGGCCACATACGAACTCTCGGCTGTCAGCTCACGCAAAATCTCATCTCCGGAAAACGAAAACAGTACCGTCTCCCACACTTTTTTCTCATCTTTCATCTCTCTCATCTCCTTTTTATTATGATGTAAATAATCGATAGAACTACAACGATTGCCCCGACCAGCCCCAGAAGCGACAGGCCCGGGGTGCGGGTTTGGCGCGTGTCATGCGCAGACTGCTCGCTCCGCCCCTGCACCTGCCCCTTCGACCGCACGGCCAGCGAGTCGCCCACCGCACACTCACGACGGGCCGCTACCGAGGCCGTGCGGGTGAGGCGGGTCACCCGCAAGCGAGGGGCAGTTGCGTCGGGACGCACGGTATCGAGCGAACAGTCGAGTTGCGTCCACTCCCACCGGGTGCTCCCCTCCAGTTCGTAGCGAAGCACCGAGTCGACCACGGCCGTCAGCTCACGCTCGACCTCGCCCTCCCACTGCGCCTGCTGCGACGCCGTGCTTTGCCGGACACTCTTGCACCCGGAAGCCTCGGCCAGCAAAATCAGCAGGCACACGCAACGGACCAGGCGCCTCATGAGGCACCTCCCCTCTGCATGCGGTAAATGATAAGCAGGGCCGACCGCTCCGACAGATAGAAACGGGGTGCAGGCTTCTCGGCCAACACCGCGCAGAGCGCTTCGTTGAACGTAGCCCGGGGCCGACGGCGCAGGTAGCTGGCCAGCAGGTTGGCCAAGTCGTTGTACATCGCAATGCGGACAGCCGAGGCACAACGAGGCGACTGCCCGCTGAAGATGCGCTTCACATTGCGGCGAGCCTCTTCGTAACTGATGTAGAATCGGGGGGCTACCGAATAGACCACCCGGCGGATTACCTTCTCGCGAGGGGTATCCAGGGCGGCTTTTCCCAGCGACTTGAGGGCGGCATTGTAGGCCCGGTACAAATCGCGATCTCGTTCTTCCTTGTAATATAATTCCATACTCTCTTATATTGCAGGAAGAGCTACAAACGGGGGCGCTTCACACGCACCCGGCAAAACAGGTAGTGCAAATATAATTCAATTTTGGTATTTTTACAAGAATAATGTGGTTATTTTACCATCATGTTATATTTTTTTATTTTTTCAGATGTTAAAACAGTGTGTATATCGGTAAGAAAATAACTATTTTTGAAATTAAAAATCGAGCGAGAGTTATGAATTTCAGAACCGTCATCGACCCGCCGCGACACCTCGGCTATCTGGACCACAGGCAACACCTGTTGCTGCTGGGTTCGTGCTTTGTCGAGAATATGGGTGCGTGGTTGCAACAGCGCAAATTCGATGTCGACATCAACCCGTTCGGCACACTGTACAATCCCGAGTCTATTGTCCGCAACTGGGAGCGCATGGTCTCGGGCGCACCCTTCACAGCCGACGACCTGTTCCTCTCCGGCGGGTTGTGGCACAGCTACGACCACCACTCCCGCTTCTCGAGCCCCGACCGCGACAGCGCACTGGCACACATCAACCGCCGCCTGGCTGCGGCACACGACCGTTTGCCGGCAACCGACCGCATCGTCGTTACCTGGGGCAGCGCCTACGTCTACCGGCTCAACGCAACCGGCCAGGTAGTGGCCAACTGCCACAAGCAACCGGCCTCGACCTTCACGCGCGAACTCCTCGCGGTCGACGACATCGTGGCCCGCTGGCTCCCCATCGTGCGCTACATCGAGAGCTCCCTGCCTCAATGCCGCCTGCTCTTCACGGTGAGTCCCATACGCCACCTCAGCGACGGGGCACACGGCAACCAGCTGAGCAAGGCCACCCTGCTGCTGGCCATCGACCGGTTGCAACGCGAGAGCCGCATTTGCGACTACTTCCCCTCCTACGAAATCCTCATGGACGACCTGCGCGACTACCGCTTCTACGACACCGACATGACGCACCCCTCGGCCTCGGCCATCGCCTACATCAGCGAGGTGCTCACCGAGTCGTACCTCACCCCCGAGAGCCGCGAGATAGCCACGCAATGGTACAAGATATACACCGCTCTGGCCCACCGCCCCCTCACCGGCGACACCGAGGGCTACCGCACGTTCCTGCAAAAGACGCTCGACCGGGTCATACGCTTCCATCAAGCCTATCCCTACATCGACGTCTCCCATGAAATCGAAGAATTAAAAACAAGAATCAAACAGATATGAACTACACGACTACCGAAATAGCCACAATCGTCAAAGCCCAGAAACGGGACTATCGGGATCATATCATCACCGCCCTGCTCACCGACAGCCGGTCGCTCACTTTCCCCGAAGAGACCCTCTTCTTCGCCCTCGTGACCGAACGTAACGACGGCCATCGCTACATCAAGGACCTCTATCGCAAAGGAGTTCGCGACTTTGTAGTCGAACATTCCATTCCCGGCGAAGAGGAGATGGACGATGCCAACTTCATCGTCGTAAAGGACACGCTCGACGCCCTGCAACAACTGGCTGCCGCACACCGCCGCCACTTCCAGATACCGGTGATAGGCGTCACGGGCAGTAACGGCAAGACCACGGTCAAGGAGTGGCTCTACCAACTGCTCCAGCCCGACTACAATACCGTGCGCTCGCCCCGCAGCTACAACTCGCAAATCGGTGTTCCCCTCTCGGTATGGCAAATCGGTCCCAAGACCGAGATGGCTATCTTCGAGGCCGGTATCTCCCAACCCGACGAAATGGTACACCTCGAGGAGATTATCAAGCCCACACTGGGTCTCATCACCAACATCGGCGAGGCTCACCAGGAGGGGTTCCAGACCATACAGCAGAAATGCCTCGAGAAGCTCATCCTGCTGAAAGCCTGCGACTGCATCATCTACGACGGCGACAACGAGCTCATCGGCGAGTGCGTCGAGAAGCTCTGCTTCGGATGCCGCGAAATAGCCTGGTCGCGCAAAGACCGCGACAAACCGCTCTACATCTCGAAGATTACCAAGGGCAGCGACTCGACCCGAATCGAATATACCTACCTGCAATACCATTGCAGCTTCACGATACCGTTTGTCGAGGATGCCTCGATCGAGAATGCCATACACTGCCTGGCCGTGATGCTCTACTTCAACCGGCCGCCCGAAGTCATTGCCGAGCGCATGGCCCGGCTTACCCCGGTGGCCATGCGTATGGAGGTGAAAGAGGGGATAAACAACTGTCTCATCATCAACGACAGCTACAACTCCGACATCAACTCGCTCACCATCGCCCTCGATTTCCAGAACCGCCGCGCCGCCGCCAAGGGCATGCGCCGCACCCTCATCCTCTCCGACATCTACCAGACGGGGCTACCCCCCGCCAGCCTCTACCGCAAGGTGGCCGACATCGTCCTGCACAAGGGCATCGAGCGGCTCATCGGCATCGGCCCTGTCATCTCGGATAACGCCTACCTCTTCAACCTCAAGAAGGAGTTCTACCCCTCGACCGAGAGTTTCCTCGCGCAACTCGACCCGGCCGACTTCCACAACGAGCTGATATTGATTAAGGGGGCCCGTGAGTTCCACTTCGAACTCATCTCCGAAACCCTCGAGCTGAAACAGCACGAGACCATTCTCGAGGTGAACCTCGACGCCATCGTACACAACTACAACCTGTTCAAATCGAAGTTACGCCCCGAGACCAAGGTTATCTGCATGGTCAAAGCCTTCGGCTACGGGGCCGGCTCCTACGAACTGGCCAAGACCCTGCAAGACCGCGGGGCCGACTTCCTGGCCGTGGCCGTGGCCGACGAAGGGGCCGAGCTGCGCAAGGCGGGCATCACCATGCCTATTCTGGTGATGAACCCCGAGATGAGCAGCTTCCGAACCCTCTTCAGCTACTACCTCGAGCCCGAGATTTACAGCTTCGAACTGCTGAAGGCCATCATTGCCGAGGGCGAAAAGCTGGGCCTGGCCGGCTATCCCGTGCACATCAAAATAGACTCGGGCATGCACCGTCTCGGCTTCGAAGAGAAAGACATGCCCCGCGTAGTCGAGATTCTCAACGACCAGACCGTAGTGCTGGCCCGCTCGGTATTCTCGCACTTTGCCGGCAGCGACGAACCCCGCTTCGACGAGTTCTCGCACCAGCAGATCGACACCTTCACCCGCTGTGCCGACTACCTGCAACAGCACTCCAAACACAAGATACTGCGCCACATACTCAACACGGCCGGTATCCTGCGGTTCCCCGAGTACCAGATGGACATGGTGCGCCTGGGCATCGGCCTCTACGGCGTGTCGCCCATTGCAGAGCCCTGCGGACTGGAGACCGTGAGCACCCTGAAGACCACCATTCTGCAAATCAAGTCGCTGCCTGCCGGCGAAACCGTGGGCTACGGCCGCAAAGGCGTGCTCTCCCGCGACTCACGCATCGCCGCCATTCCCATCGGCTATGCCGACGGACTGGACCGTCACCTGAGCAACGGCAAAGGGTGCGTGGTGGTGAACGGCAAACGGGCCCCCATCGTGGGCAACATCTGCATGGATGTGTGCATGATCGACGTGACCGACATCGACTGCCAGCCCGGCGACCGAGTAGAGATATTCGGCGAACAGTTGCCCGTCGACGAGATTGCCGAGACCTTGGGAACCATCCCCTACGAGATACTCACCTCGGTATCGACCCGTGTCAAACGCATTTATTACCGGGAATAGACGAGACCGTTCGTCTACTCCCCCGGCCCTCCTTCCCCCGACGGCCCTGCAGCACCCCTGCGGGGCTGTCTTTATATCCGCCCAAATCCACCTACGCGGCACAGATAGCCCCTCCCAAACAAGAGAACCAACCGCCCTGCCTCCCGCACAAAAAAAAGAGAGCCCGCCGTCAGGCGAGCCCTCTCACAACCGGGAGACCCGAACGGGTCTCTCATTTCTTGATTTCAATCTCTTCTTTCAGGTCAATCTCGTTTTTCTCGGCATCGAAGAACTTATATTCGAGATAAGCGAGCGACTGATTGGGTATCACCTTCATCTGGAAGGTATATTTGCAGCGCCATTTCATCTTCAGCGAGAAGACTCCCTGATTGATGTAAGCAGCTACGAAAGGATGCACGTGTAAAGTGAATTTTCTGATTTTCAACTTGTACACCAAATAATGGATTTTCGACTCCAACAAATCGGTAAAGAGCAAGGAGGGAGGAATAGTGCCTTTGCCGTGGCAAGTCGGACAATCTTCGCTGGTAATGATATCGAGGGCCGGACGTACCCGCTGGCGGGTAATCTGCATCAACCCGAACTTGCTCAAGGGCAAGATATTGTGACGGGCACGGTCGTTGGCCATCAGTTCGCGCATGCGATCATACAGTTTCTGACGATTCTCGGCCTCGTCCATATCGATATAATCGATCACGATAATTCCGCCCATATCGCGCAACCGCAGTTGCCGGGCAATTTCTTCGGCAGCGTTCATGTTTACATCGAGGGCATTGCTCTCCTGGTCGGAGGAGGCTTTGGAGCGGTTGCCGCTGTTCACGTCGATTACGTGCAACGCCTCGGTATGCTCGATGATTACATACGCTCCGCTTTTGAAAGATACGGTCTTTCCTAACGAAGATTTAATTTGTTTCGTAATGGCAAAGTTGTCGAAAATCGGTAATTCGCCCTCGTAGAGTTTGACAATATCCTTGCGTTCGGGAGCGATGAGACTCACATAGTTGTGAATCTGCTTGTAGGTCTCCTTGTCATTCACATAGATATTCTCGAACGA
This sequence comes from Barnesiella sp. An22, assembly GCF_002159975.1. Taxonomy (GTDB): domain Bacteria; phylum Bacteroidota; class Bacteroidia; order Bacteroidales; family Barnesiellaceae; genus Barnesiella; species Barnesiella merdigallinarum. Next base: position 272,138 of record NZ_NFJR01000003.1, read on the forward strand.
AGGGCTGAAAATATCGCGCAGCAGCCCCACGGTACGCCCGGTCTCTTCGTAGACGAGCGAGGGGAGTTGCGCCTTCTGCAACTTCACCAGCATATCTTCCCAACACTTCACCAGAGTCTTGAGCTCGTTGTTCAACTCGGCCACCCGTTTGCCCTCGGCCACCGTGCGCACAATCACCCCGAAGTTGCGGGGCTTGATGCTCTGTATCAACTGGCGCAGGCGCAGCTTCTCCTCGTTCGACTTGATTTTTTGCGATACCGAAACCTTGTCCGAGAAAGGAATCAGCACCAGAAAGCGGCCCGCAAAGGAGATTTCGGCCGTCAATCGCGGGCCCTTCGACGAAATAGGTTCCTTGGCAATCTGTACCAGAACCTCCTGGCCCACCTTCAAGGCATCGTTTATCGTGCCGTCCTTTTCAATATCGGGCAGCAGATTGAACTTGGGGAGCGACAACACCCGCTTGCGGTCGGCAAGCGACTGTTTCAAGAACTTGGCACTCGAGTTGAATTGAGTACCCAAATCGAGATAGTGCAGGAAAGCATCCTTTTCGTAACCTACATCGACAAACGCAGCGTTGAGTCCCGGCATCAGCTTCTTGACCCGACCCAAATAGATGTCGCCCACCGAAAACGATATGTTCCGAGCCTCCTTCTGGAGCTCGACCAACCGTTTGTTCTCGAGCAGTGCAATAGAAATCTCTTTGGGTTGTACATCTACTACAAGTTCGCTGGTCATAATTTGTGATTTATAGATTACTGTTAGTTCGGCGGGGGTACCGGCAGACTGCAAACCGCCCGGTCTTTCCGCCCAAAAAATTTCAACAAGCCCCTTTCGCACATACGACGAACGGGGCCGATAAAGCAGAAAGAACAAATCCAATGCCTCCTCGAAACGAAACGCATCAAATTTGTTCTTTATGTGCTGTCATTCATTGAGAGCAGACAGACATTATTTCTTCTTATGTCTGTTTTTTCTCAATCTTTTTTTGCGTTTGTGAGTAGCCATCTTGTGGCCTTTTCTTTTCTTTCCACTCGGCATAACGATATGTTTTAAAGATTAGTATTTAATTGTGTTTGTGTCGTGCTTTATTTTACCTCGCCCATGAATGTTTTAGCAGGCTTGAAAGCGGGGATGTTGTGAGCCGGGATGATAATCGTCGTATTTTTGGAAATATTGCGAGCTGTCTTTTGGGCTCTTTTCTTTACGATGAAGCTGCCGAAGCCTCTCAGATATACGTTTTCACCCTTTGCCAAAGAACCTTTTACGGTTTCCATAAATTTTTCAACGGTTTCAAGAACCACAGCTTTTTCGATACCTGTGTTTTTAGAAATTTCGTTTACGATGTCAGCCTTTGTCATTTTTGTATAAATTATAATTATGTACTAATATATTGTTTTTAATTTTTTGGACTGCAAATATATAGCTTTTTGCCCATCTAAAAAAGCAAAAGCCTCTTTTTTTCTCAAATAAACACTTCTTGAGGGAGCCTCTCCGGTTTAGTGGTGCAAATATCGCACTTATTTTTCATTTTCGCTTCATCGTTTACCATTTAATTCTTTCGAATCTGCTGTTTTTCACTCATCAGAGGTTGCGGCAACCGCTGCGAAGCTGCCTTCGGAGAATCAACAGGGAGACAGAAATAGCCAATTTAACTAAATAAAATTAAAAATAAATTCCTACCCTCATATTCCTGCCGCATTCCCATATATATTTTGTATCTTCGACCTGTAATTTTTTAATTCTCACATGGAAATCTTTATCATAGTACTCCTCATTCTTTGTAACGGAGTGCTCTCTATGTCCGAAATCGCCTTGGTTTCGGCCCGAAAAGTCAAACTCGAAAACAGTGCCAAAAAGGGGAGCAAGGCCGCACAGTCGGCCCTGAAACTCTCGCAAGACCCCGACCGATTCCTCTCCACCGTACAAATAGGCATCACCCTCATCGGTATCCTCACCGGTCTCTACTCGGGCGATGCTCTGGCCCAAGACCTGGCCGGCGTATTGGCTCAAAGCCCGGTGCTGGCCCCCTATGCGCTGGTTGTCTCCAAAGCGATTATCGTCATAGCCGTTACCTACCTCACCCTCATCATCGGCGAGCTGGTGCCCAAGCGCATCGGTATGGTTGCAGCCGAGCGGGTTGCCAAAATCGTATCGCGACCCATGTCGTGGCTCTCGCTCATTGCCGCTCCTTTCGTATGGGTACTCACCAAGAGTACGGCAGGGGTATGCAAGTTTCTGGGTCTCTCGTCACAGAAGGAGGCTATCACCGAAGACGAAATCAAAGCCATCGTGCGCGAAGGTACCGAGGACGGCAGCGTGCAGGAGGTCGAGCAGGATATTGTCGAACGGGTATTCAACCTGGGCGACCGTAACATCTCGTCGATCATGACCCACCGCAGCGACCTCGTCTGCCTCGACATACAGGACGACAACGCCACCCTCAAGTCGAAAATCATCCACGACCTGCACGCCGTCTACCCCCTCTGTGAGGACAGCCTCGACGACATCATCGGCATCGTGTCGCTGAAGGAACTCTTTGCCAAAATCGACGACCCCACCTTCAACATCAGGGAGGCGGCCGAGACTCCCTACTTCTTGCCCGAGAACATGAGCGTATATACTGCCATGGAACGGCTGCGCAACGAGAACCACCGTTACGGTCTGGTGACCGACGAGTTCGGCAGCATCGAGGGTATCGTCACCATCAGCGACATTCTGGGGGCCCTGGTGGGCTCGGCCTCGGCCGGACCTTCGGCCGACATCGTCACCCGCGAAGACGGCTCGTGCCTTATCGACGGACAGTGCTCGTTCTACGACTTCCTCGACCACTACGACATGACCGACCGCTACCAGGAGTTCAACTACAACACCCTGAGCGGCCTCATCCTCGACCTGCTCCAGCACATCCCCACCGAGGGCGAAAAAATCGAGTGGCTCTGCTTCTCGTTCGAGATTGTCGACATGGACGGGGCACGCATCGACAAAGTACTGGTACACAAACACGAAGAGCCCAAACCCGAAGAGTAACCGACTCACAATCGCCATACCCACAACCGAGGGGTGAACCGCGGCCTCACACCGGGATTCGCCCCTCGTGTCGTATCCGGGGGGCACCCGACCGACAACACATCCTCGCTACCCCTCCCGACAAACCGGTTTGCGAATGTGCAAAAAAGTCGTACCTTTGCAGCCGAAATTTTTGCAGAACCTGTGAGGCGGACCTGCGTGCGCCTCCCGTGTGCTTGAACACCACGTAAAAAACAAGACCTATGAACCGTACCGTATCTCTGCCCTTTCTCGTGATGGGCATCGTATTTTGTGTGTGCCTCATCTGCTCCAACCTGCTCGAGGTGAAAATGGTTTCGCTCGGAGGCATCACCGCAACCGCCGGACTCATCGTCTTCCCCATCTCCTACATCATCAACGACTGCATCGCCGAGGTGTGGGGTTACCGCAAGGCGCGGCTCATCATCTGGATGGGCTTCCTCATGAATCTGCTGGCGGTCATCTTCATCCAGCTGGCCATCGTCCTGCCCGCCGCCCCCTTCTGGGAAGGCCAGGATGCCTTCGTGGCCACCTTCTCGTCCACCCAGCGCATCCTGCTGGCCAGCTTCATCGCATTCCTGGCCGGCTCGTTCCTCAACGCCTATGTGATGAGCAGGATGAAAATCTCGAGCGGAGGCAAACACTTCTCGCTGCGGGCCATCGCCTCGACCGTCGTAGGCGAGAGTGCCGACTCGCTGCTCTTCTTCCCCATCGCCTTCGGCGGGGTAGTCCCGGTCAAGGAGCTGGCCGTGCTCATCGTCACCCAGGCCTGCCTCAAGACCGCCTACGAAATCATCATCCTGCCCGTGACCGTACGGGTGGTGCGCCTGGTCAAGCGCATCGACGGCAGCGACGTGTACGACCGTCAGGTATCGTACAACATCTTCAAGATAAAAGATTTACAATAATTCAATCTTATGGAATCGAAAGAACCTCAACTTACTTTGCTGGGGCATAAGACTACCTATCGGCAAGACTATGCCCCCGAGGTGTTGGAAACCTTCACCAACAAACACCCCGAAAACGACTACTGGGTGCGCTTCAACTGCCCCGAGTTTACCAGCCTCTGTCCCATCACCGGACAGCCCGACTTCGCCACCATACAGATCGACTACATTCCCGGCGAGCGTATGGTCGAGAGCAAGAGCCTCAAGCTCTACCTCTTCAGTTTCCGCAACCACGGAGCCTTTCACGAAGATTGCGTCAACATCATCATGAAAGACCTCATCCGCCTCATGGAGCCCAAATACATCGAGGTAACCGGCTTCTTCACCCCCCGCGGCGGTATCAGCATCTACCCCTACTGCAACTACGGACGCCCCGGCACCGAGTATGAGCAGATGGCTCGCCAACGGTTGCAAAACCACCAGTAACACAAGACCTCCCGCCTGGTCGGGAGTCCCTACCCTGTATACACGTGTAAGCCCTATCGGTTGCCTTTACAGCTCCGACAGGGCCCACACGTTATGAAATTTGACCGGTTGTCCTCCTGCTCTCCAGGACAGCAACTGGTCGTCAAAAAAATACTATCTCACCATCTTCCCCACAGGCCTACCGCCAACACAAACCACATAGACGCCACTCGAAAGGCCCGACAGCGATACGACCGTTTCGGCCTCATCCGTAGCACCGGTGGCCACCATACGGCCCGACAGGTCGAACACGCGATAGAGGTCACCGGCAACGGTTCCCCGTATATACAGTGTCTCGCCCGTCATACTCAGCGAGAGGGCCGAGTCGTTTGCGACATTCTGAACCGCCGAAACCGCTACAAACCGATAGCGGGGCGAAATCATCGACGACAGATTGGCGCCGCCATAGAGGCTGTTCATCGCATACCAGCGGCCCTGATAGTTGGCATAAGCCGTGCAGTCGTCTTGGGTACGGCTCTTCGTCGAAACCAACCCGAGCATATTGTCGGCATCGGGTGTAATCTCGGGGAATTCCAGCACCACGAAGAAACTGCCCGTCACCTCTACGGCCGGGAAGAATGCCGTACAGAACTGGCCCACCGAGTTTTCACTCCCGAAGAGTTCGCCCAGGCGCCCCGAGAACGAAGCGACAGCTTCGCCCGGCAGACCGTCGGGACCCTCGTCATAGATACTCAAAATCAAACTCTTCTCCTGGTTCGCGGCATCCAGAGCATAGAGGTAGGTATAGATGACCACCTCGTCGACCTCGCCCCGGGCATTGTCGGGGAGGGTAAACTTCTCGGCAATCGTCGTGTAATTCGAGTTCAAGCCCAGCATGAAACCATACTCGCTCACCTGATAGGTCATCAGCTCGTCCGATTTCCGACGGTTGCACACATAGTCCATCACGGCAGGCGACAGGTGCACGACCCCGGTCTCCAGCGTATCGCTGGCCGTCCCGTTCTCATTGGTGGCTGTCACTACACCCTGTTTCACCCCATCGGTGACATACACGACCGAGGCCGAGGCTGCCTGTACCGACGCGGGAGTGGCATCGGTACCGAACTCCCAGCTGTACGAATCGACGTTCTGCCCGGTAGCCCCGTAGTTCAACGGCTCCGAATCGCCCACATAGACCGTATCGGCCGTAAACGACCAGAGGCCGCCCGTATAGTAGGCCTCGACCGACGGCAACTCCACGAGAGGTTCACTCGATACCGTAAAGTCATCGAAGCCGACCGCATTGCCCTGCGTCCCGGCCGGGGTACAATGGTGTATGGCAAAGTAATACTCGCCCGCCGTCTCGGGGGTAAATACCCCTTCTACCTTGGTCCACTCGGTACATATCTCGGCCTGCTCGCCGGTGCGGTCGAGCAGGCGCTGCGTCTGCGCGGCTGCCGAAGCCTCGGAGCCCACCGTAATCTCAAACTGGTCGGCCACACCTTGGTAACCGGGGGCAAAACAATACAAGGCAATATAATACGGCTTGCCCGCCTCCAGACTCAAGGCCGGCGAAAAGGCCCAGGCATCCCGGGCATTCCCGCGACTGTCGGGACCCGAAACCAGATAATACTTGCCCGAGTGTGCCGTAATTCCGCTCAACGCATTTACCTGTATGGTGAACGCCGCGGTAGCACTCGCGTCGGATACGCTCCAGCCCGCGGGCAAAACGGTCGACACATCGGGGGTGTCGAAATTCTCGGTATACGGCAGGGTGGCACCCGCCGTCGAATAACAGATGACTTTCGAATCCAACGGACGCTCCCGGAGCAACGTGTTTATCCGGGGCAACTCATACATCGGTTGTGCCGAAACTCCCAGGCTCAACGCCATGGCGAGCCCTGCAAAACAAAACTTATTCATGCGAAAATCCAATTAAATACGAGAGGGGCATGCCTGTGAGAGTATCCCCCTCTCTTGCTTAGTTATCTGAAATTATGGAACAAGTATCTTTCCCGAAATTACCCGGTTGCCGGTAAGCAGTCGGACAATATAGACTCCGGACGAAAGGCTGCTCAAATCGATAATCGACTCGTCGCGATAGGTACCCATCGCAACACCCCGACAGTCGTAGAGCGCCACCTCCGTATAGTCGCCCACGATGTGAAGCCGCTCGCCATCGAAGAAGAACGAGGCTGCATCGTTGTTCACATCCTCCACACCCGATACGGTATGAGTGCGCTCCATATCGAAGGCGTAGATGCGCATCAGGGTAGCCGAGAACTCCGGCGGGCAATCGGCCTTCACACCAAAGTAGTAGATGCCGTCGTGAGGAATGCAAACCGTACCCGATACCTCGCTGCGTTCGTCTATCACATCGCCCTCAGCCACCAGCGTGGTATAGGAGTCGGGGGTATCTTTGTCGGCCATGTAGATCTTCAGGTTCTGCCCGTGGTTGCTCGAGGGGTCGTCGATCATAATCATGTAATCCATCGTCACCTTCACCGAATCGCCGGCCGACAAGGCCACCGAGGGAGCCACCAGCAGACCCGGCAGCGCATTCGACTCCACGTCGTAGTCGTACCAGATATACATCGACTCCATGAAGGTCTCGTCGCCCTCGGTCTGGGCCGACCACTGCTCGATGTTGGAAGCCGGGCTGTAGTGGTACCACTCGTCTTCGTGTGTCAGGAAGTCCGAGCTGTACGGGAGAGTCGTCTGGGCCCCCGTGGCGGGCTTCAGTTCAATATCGTCGAGGTAGAGACAACCGTTACCCTTGGGCGAATAGCAGTTGATGACGATATAATAGTTACCGTCGGCAGCCACCGTCACCGGTACCAGCAGCTTGGCATAATACTTGTCTTTCACGATTACGCTGTCGTTGTCATACAACAGCGTGGCCTGAGACATGTCGTCGGGGTCGGTCGTCAAATAGACTCTGAATCTCTGTACATAAGACAGAGGGCTATCCGGCGACGAGGGTTGATTCAACATCGTACGATAGAACATCGAGAACTCATATTCGCCGGCCGGTATCTCTATGCACTGCGACCGGGCCCAGGCATCGACATCGGCACTCATCTGATCGGTGCATCCCAGCAATCCCATTCCATCGTAGGCCGAACCCGAGCCCCACTGGGAATGAGCAATCACCAGAGTGGCCGACGTAGACGAATGCAGGCTCCAGTACTGGTCGGTTGCGGTATCTTCGAAATCCTCCTTGTACGGCAGGGTAGCATTGGGCCAATTCTGCAAGGTAGCACTCGGCAGAGCATCGTTGTAGCTGTCGGTATCGGCCGAACTCTTCGCCGAGCAGGTAAAGACGTAGCTTCCCTTGGCCGAAATATCGGCCTTTTGGGTAAAGGTATAGGTGGCCGTGTCGCCCGGAGCCAACGGACCGGCAAACAGTTCCGACACGGAGGTCTCGCTGTTATTGACCGTATACGAGACCTTCACGTTCTCCTGAGGCGAAACACCCGCATTGACGAAGCGCATGGTCACGGCTGCCTCGCTCAAGTTGAACCCGCTCTGGCAGTCGAGCGAAACCGAGGTCATGGCTATATCCTCGGCCGCATCGATGCGCACATCGTCGAGAATCACATTGCGGCCCGTACCTTCGTTGTAGAAAGCGAAATAGTAATTGCCGGCCTCGGGTATATCGAAACTGGCATACCCGTAATGATATTGCCCGGCCACATCCAGCGGATACGAGCACAAGAGCGTGGTCATCTCGTCGGGGTCGTCGCTGCGTCCCATATAGACCTTCAGTGAGCTTTCGCCCGTCGTGTAGACGGTTGCATAGTAGAACGAAATGCGGGCTTTTCCCTGCGGCATCGCAATGGCCGGACTGATGTACCAGTCGTTGTGCGTGATGCCTGCAAAAGAATCGATGTAACCTATACCGCTCCCCTCTTTGGGCAAACCTTTCGTGGCATTCAATACGGGTTCCCAGTAAACCCCGTCCTGGTCGGGATTATACGACGACCAGTAAATCACGTCGGACGAGTCGTCGTTGAATCCCATATCGTGCGGGAAGGGGCGCGCCGTATATACCTCCACGCGGGTAGAGACGGTATCATTCGTCAAGTCACCATCGGCAGCCATGGCCGACCATACTTTCACCACCTTCTCGCCCGGGGTGCTCCAGTCGCACGTAGTTTCAAATACATACTCCTTGCTTTCGTTGGCAGCCAACTGGTCGATCTCGCCCGATACGATTTCACCGTTGTCGACCTGGAAATAGACCGGGATATGGCTTTGTGCCATCTTGCCGCCATTCTTGAACCGGGCCGCAACCGTCACCTGGTTGTTGACCAGCTTGGCCGACAGCTTGGGCGAGGTGATGCGCTCGGCGATAATATCTTCGTAGGGGTCTTTTATCTGGATATTCTTCACGACAACCTGAGCCTCGGTGTTGGCCTGCAAAGCCAGCGAAACCAATCCGGCCTCTTCGATCGAGCAGACAATCGCCGCTTTGGCAAATTCGGTTTCCGATGCCGGCAACTTGTCCGATACACCCACCTCGACATACTCTTTCTTTACGAAATAGCCGGTCTTGACCGACATGGTAAAGTCGAGACTCGACATGTATTCAAATTCGACCCGCACACTCCCGGCCGGCAGCGAGATACAGTTGCTTCTCAACAACGCCGTGTTGCCTTTATACGGTACCGAAACCCAACCTTCGTTCTCGACACTGTATGCCCAATAGGCCGATCGCATGGAGGGTGTACTGGAACTCGAGAAATCGGTCGTGGCATTCTCGGTATTCATCTCATACGGGTACTCAATCGACGGTCTCACCTCAATCTCGGTCGAAAGGGTATCGTTCTCGACATTCAAGTCGTTCGAAACACCATCGACCCAAGCCGTTATCACACTCGTCTCATTTTCTACACACAGAGCTTTCAGGGCAAAGAGATACGTTTTATGTTCGCCGGAAAGCAACGGCTCCGTCACTACCTCCGAAACCACGTCGCCATCGCCTACCCGATAGTTCAGCCGATACGAGGTGACCGACAAACCGGTATTGACAACTTCGACTTGGACAGGGTGTTCCGTATCGCAGGATGTGCCCAACCCCTCTACCACGTAGATAGCCATGTCGGCACCCGGATTTCCATCGATGTTCACATCGTCTACATAGGTCAAATTGGAAACAAAAGAGTATCCTCCGTGACCTCTTTCATGGAATGCCACATAGATAGACTTGCCGGCATACTTCGACAGGTCGAACACATAGGCGCCCCACGGCAATAAATTCTGCGGCGAGATGCACATCAGGGTATCGGTAAAATTGACTCTTGCCGTATCGGACTGGGAAACAAGCACCTCAAACGCCCGCTCTTCGGACTCAATACCGGATGCCCAATTGGCACCCAACATGAAGTGCAAATACTCTCCCGCTTTGATTTCGACTTGAGGGGTCACCAGCCACGAGTCGGTCTCCAGTCCTTCGCCGAAACCTCCCGATTTGGAACAGGCTGCATAGCCGCCGGTGGTGTATCCCAATACAAACGGATCGATATCTGCGGTCGAACTCCATCGAGGATAATCGTTCAGCGTACTCGGTATGCAAGTCGTTGTCCAACCCTCTGGAGGGAATGTTCCACCATCGAAAGTCTCGTGCAATTCGGCAAACCCAAGGTTTACATTCAATAGCACAAGTAAAACAATCAGTAAACTCTTTTTCATAAAAACAACCATTTAAAAAAACAAATTCTTATTGCCTACATCATATATACGGGGATATACAAAACGTAATCATACCGATTCGTTAGCTCTTTACAAATGAAAACAAAATCTCACAGACCGTAAAGTTTTGTTCCCCCAGCCAACTACTGCAATCCGGGACCAAACGTAGAAAACACTACGGCATTAGCCCGTATATAGATATAAACCAATTGTTTAGCAATCCTTTTAAAATAGCATTTTCAAGTAAGAAAAATTATTGTCAGCCCCGAGAGAGGTAAAAATCTATTTTTCACACCCCGAGTAAAATAATAAATTATAAATATTTCGTATCTTTGTCATACACATTCAAAGTGCTATGGTCATGAGAGAGCCTTGTCGAAACCGTCTTTTTCTGAAAATTGTCTTATGCGGAGTCCTATTCATAGGTCTTGCCTCCAACTACTGCCTGGCTCGAAACTACTCATCCAACCTGAAACAGTTTCTCCAAGAGACCCAACAAATATATACAGCCGGAAACCTCAAAGACAAGAGTCATGCCTCTCAGAACCAAGCCTATATCGACTCAACAACACACCTGTTGCAAACGGCATCGCTCCCCGACTCGACTGCGATAGCCACCCTGTACGACATGGCGGTCAAGCTCAGTGAGAGCCGACTTTACAACCCCACCATCGAATACACCAAACTGGCCCGGCGCTTCCTGCAGGAGAACTTTTCCGACGGGCTCGACAAGGAGAAGGCCATCGTCAATCTGGCTCTTATCCAGGCTTCGGCCTATCAGTCGTTGGGCATGTCGACCCCGGCCATCAACATCTACTTCAACACCCTCGAAGAGACCAAAAAGTATCGCATGGACGATATGACGGCCATCATCTACAACAACCTGGGCAGCACGTTTCAGCATCAAAAAGAGTATGCTCAAGCCGATACCTTTTTCAACAAGGCGATACAACTCAACGAGGCTCATAAAGACAAGCAGAAACTGTTTGTCAACTACAACAACCTGGCTATCACCTACGCCAAACAGCAAAATCACGACAAGGCCCTGGAATACGCCTTCCTGGCCATACACCAGCTCGATGCCGAGAAGGACAAAGACATGATTATGCTCATGCAACAGAGCATTGCCTCGATCTATCTCAATCGCAACGAACCGCTGCTGGCTCTGAAAATCATACAAGAGGTGGAGAAATACCAGCTTCAAAAGGGGCAAAGTCCCTTTCTCATCTATACCTACCGGCTGCTGGCTCAAATATACCTGCAGCTCAACCGCACCGACGCGGCACTGGAGGCCCTGCAAAAGGCGAAACAACAAGCCGACCTCTGCCACAACGACAAGGAACTGGTTCCCCTGCTGAACCTGTTTGCCAAAATCTATGCCGAGAAAAACGAATATGCCAACGCCTACCGCAACCTGGCCCGGGCCGTATCGATCAAAGATTCCCTGTCCGACATCGAGAACCGACACCAGGTTACCGATATTGAAGAGATGTATCTGGCCGGGCAGGAGCGCAACCGGCAAGAGGCAATGGCGGCCGAGCAGGCGCGAGAAAGAAATATTATCGTCTACACGCTGTTGGGAATCATTATCGCCGTGATGGTGGTCGTTCTGCTCCGTTACCGAACCAACTTGGCACACAAACGAGCCGACAAAGAGGCTTCGATACAAAAGACTCACCAACAGTTCAAGAGCGAATTGCAACAGAAAGAGGGCGAAAAGGAGCAGTTGGAAGAGCAGATTGCCATCCAGGACGAACAGTTGATGCAACTGAAAAAAGAGCTGACCTCGCTCTCGATTCAATCGGTACAGAACGAAAACTACATCGAGAAACTAAACGAAGAGATGAAGAGACTCCTACTCGAAATCAATGTCAAGGAGACCGAAAAACGGAAACACATCAAAGAGATTATCTCGAAAATCAATCAATACAACACCCAAAGCAGCTGGGAGGAGTTCCGCTACCGATTTGAAAACGTACAAGACTCGTTCTTCCAAAAGCTGTCGGCTCAATACCCCGACTTGACCACCAACGACCAGCACCTCTGTGCCCTGCTGAGGCTGGGCCTCTCGACCAAGGAGATTGCCGCCATCACCTTCAAGGAGGTGCGCAGCATCGAATCGGGCCGAAACCGGTTGCGCAAAAAGCTGGGACTCTCCGAAAAAGAGGACCTGGTCAAATTCCTGACCCGGTTTTAATCTCGCGGCTATTCACACACCCTCCTCGCACAGGCGTCCCTGCCAGGTATCGCGTTCGCGCATGCGACGCAACAGACGGGCGGTAAACTCGTGGTTCTTAAGTCCCCAGTTGGGGGCAATGAGCAGCGAGGCAGGCGACTGCGACACAAACCGCTCGATGGCGATGCGGGGCGACAGCCGTTCGGCAAAGTCGATAGCCAGGTCTATGTACTCGTCGACCGCATAGAGGTGGAAATCCTGCGGCCGCTCCTCATACTCGCGAGCCATGCGGGTGTGCCTGATGAGCTGCAACTGATGCAGCTTGAGGGTATCGAGAGGCAACTGCGACATGCGGCGGGCATGGTCGAGCATCTGTGCCCGGGTCTCGCCCGGCAATCCCAATATCAGGTGGGCACCCACAAGCACCCCGGCAGCCGCAGTGCGACGAATGGCATCGGCCGAGGCGGCAAAGTCGTGTCCGCGGTTGATGCGTCGCAGGGTCTCGTCGCAGGTACTCTCCACCCCATACTCCACCAGCACGAAGGTGCGGTGCGACAGCTCGGCCAGATAGGCGAGCAGGTCGTCGGGCATGCAGTCGGGGCGCGTACCGATGATAATGCCCACCACACCGGGGTGAGCCAGCGCCTCCTCGTACTTGCGTTTCAGCTCCTCAAGTTCTCCATACGTATTGGTATAGGCCTGGAAATAGGCCAGATAGCGCATATCGGGATATTTACGGGCAAAAAAGGCGATACCCTCGTCGATCTGGCAGGTAATGCTCTTGCCCGTATGGCAATAGTCGGGGCTGAAAGTCTGGTTGTTGCAATAGGTGCACCCCCCTACCCCGATAGTGCCGTCGCGGTTGGGGCAGGTAAAGCCGGCATGCAACGAGATTTTCTGCACCTTGCCGTCGAAGCGAGAGCCCAGGAAATCGGCAAAATCGCGATAGCGCTTCCGCTCCATCATCCTCAATGCCCGAAACGGTTATAAAACTCGGTCACGGCCACGATACCCTTCTCGTACATCTCCATGAGGAAGTTCTCGTTGGGCGAGTGGGTGGCGTCCGACTCCAGGCCGAAGCCCATCAAGACCGATTTCACGCCCAGCACCTTCTCGAAGGTGGCGATAATGGGGATACTGCCTCCGCGACGCACGGCCAGCGGCTGTTTGCCGAAAGCCAGCGTATAGCCCTGCTCGGCAGCCTTGTAGGCCGGCAGGTCGATGGGACATACATAGCTCTCGCCACCGTGCATGGGAGTAACCTTCACCTTCACGCTGCGGGGAGCCACCGACTCGATATAGTCGATAAACATCTGCGAAATCTTCTCGTGGTTCTGGTGGGGTACCAGGCGGCACGACACCTTGGCATAGGCTTTCGAGGGGAGCACCGTCTTGGCACCCTCGCCCGTATAGCCGCCCCAGATGCCGCAAATGTCGAACGTGGGGCGAATGGCCGTACGCTCCAGCGGAGAGAATCCAACCTCACCGGCCAGCTCGTCGACATCGATGGCCTGCTTGTATTTCGTCTCGTCGTAAGGCACGGCACCCAGCATGGCCCGCTCTTCGGCCGAGACATTCTCTACATCGTCGTAGAAGTGCGGGATAACGATACGTCCGTTGCCGTCGACCACCCCGGCCAGCATCTTGCACAGCTCGTTGATGGGGTTGGCCACCGTACCGCCGAAGATACCCGAATGCAGGTCGCGGTTGGGACCGGTCACCTCGATTTCCCAATAGGCCAGACCGCGCAACCCCGTCGTAATCGACGGCGTTTCGAGCCCCACCATACTGGTGTCGGAGACCAGAATCACGTCGCACCGCAACAGGTCGAGGTGCGTTTTGCAAAACTCCTCGACACCGGGCGAGCCAATCTCTTCGCCACCCTCGATCAGGAACTTCACGTTGCAGCACAGCAACCCTTCGCGCACGGCAATCTCGAAGGCCTTCAGCTGAATGAAGCCCTGCCCCTTGTCGTCGTCGGCACCACGGCCCCACAGGCGCCCCTCCTTGATGACCGGCTCGAAAGGCTCGGTGTGCCACAACTCCAGCGGCTCGACGGGCATCACGTCGTAGTGGGCATAGACCAGCACCGTGGGATAAGACGGGTCGACCAACTTCTCGGCAAAGACCACCGGCGAGGCCGACGTAGGCATCACCTCGGCCCGGTCGGCACCGGCTTCGAGCAGCAACTCGCGCCACCGCTCGGCGCAGCGCAGCATGTCGTCCTTATGTTCGGGCAAAGCGCTTATCGAAGGGATGCGCAACAACGAAAACAGCTCGTCGAAGAAGCGATCGCGATGATCGGCTATATACTTTCGTGTATCCATATCGGTTATGTTTTTATAGTTTATGACTTTGTGCCAACAGATAGTAATCGAGCATCACCATGGCCGCCATGGCCTCGACCACGGGCACGGCCCGCGGCAGCACGCAAGGGTCGTGACGCCCCTTGGCCTTCAACACCGTGGGGGTTCCCTGCACGTCGACCGTCTCGATGTCGCGCAACAAGGTAGCCACCGGCTTGAATGCCACCCTGAAGTAAATATCCTCGCCGTTGGAGATACCCCCCTGGATACCCCCCGAGTAATTGGTGCGTGTGGCGATGTGGCCGTCGTGCGACTCGAACACGTCGTTCACCTGCGAACCCCGGCATTTCGCCCCGGCGAAACCCATGCCATACTCAAACCCCTTGGCGGCATTGATGCTGAGCATGGCACTGCCCAGAGCAGCGTGCAGCTTGTTGAAAACCGGCTCGCCCAGCCCCACGGGCACATGACGGATAACCCCGGTGATGACTCCGCCCACGGTATCGCCCTGCGACTTCACCTCGGCAATCAGCTGCTCCATCTGCCGAGCCATCCCGGCATCGGGGCAACGCACGGCATTCCGCTCAATCTCGGCCGGGTCGTAATCGCGATAGTCGCCAGACAGCGCCAACTCGCCCACCTGCGAGGTATAGGCCCACAACTCGATACCCAACTGCTTGAGCACCAACTTGGCCAGAGCCCCGGCCACACAGCGGGCTATCGTCTCGCGGGCCGACGAGCGGCCTCCGCCCCGGTGGTCGCGCACCCCATACTTGCGGGTATAGGTATAATCGGCATGCGAGGGGCGGAAGAGCTCCCGCATGTTGTCATAGTCGGAGGAGTGCTGATTCTCGTTCCACACCACAAACCCGATAGGGGCACCGGTGGTCTTTCCCTCGAAGATTCCCGACAGGAATTCGACCCGGTCGCTCTCCCGGCGGGGAGTCACCAGAGCCGACTGTCCCGGACGACGCCGGTCGAGCTCATGCTGTATAAAATCCATATCGACCGATATACCGGCAGGCATACCGTCGACAACGCCCCCGATGGCCGGGCCGTGCGACTCGCCGAACGAGGTGAGCGTGAAAAGATTTCCTATCGTATTCATCTATCCGTCTATGCTGGTTATACATATATGCTATACAAAGATAGAAAAAAAGTCCGAATAGATAATGCTCCGACAAAATTCAACAACCCGAAACCACCATTTCTCTCTCTCCGCAAGCTACAGGCAGGGCAACCGATAAAAGAAGGCGGGGACTGCCTCATCGAGAGGAGCCCCCGCCCTGTATGCGATACCGCTGTTATCCCGGCGGATGTTCATTACTCTACATCACCAAAAGCCTGCTTCCAGATATCCTGGCGCAAGTCGACCAGAACAAGCGCCGTGATAAGAGACGTTCTCCGCGACCCGCCAAAAGGTTTAGGCAATTGAATGGTATAAGCCACGTCGCCCATGGAAGGGATTGCCGGATTCTCATCATAGGTAATACCAAGTCGGATAATGGCGGCCCCGTTGGCATCCTGATCGACCAGGTTGTTGTCGCAATAGTAGATGTGCGACACATATCCCTCCTCGTCGAACTCGGCACCCCAGATGGTCATGGCATGCAGACTCTCTCCTCCGGTGGTAAATTTATAGGCCGTAAACCCGATTGCCTTGTTCTCGGTGAAGGCCCGTTTCATCATCTCGTTGAAATTCTCCTTGGACATGTTGCGACTGTCCTCGATAATAGTCGCCGTTCTTGACCACGACCGAGAAGTCGGTCGAGTTGTCGCTTCGCAGCAAATACTCTACCTCGTCCATTGCCACACTCTTGCCGGTATCGGTATCCATATACCACCGATACGAGGCTCCTTGAGCCGACGATACCCAACAAAGGGCACAAACGAGCACCATGAAATAAGGGAATCTGAATTTTCTTATTCGTTTTTATTTAAATTGATTCATACTATACACTTGGTCACATCGCAGCCATTCGACCACATTTGCATCGCTGCACAACAGGGAGAAATCCAGGATGGAATCACCACCATCCGATATTGGAATCGGCACATACACAACCGTTTCGGTCAGTCCGAAGGGCAGACAAGCCACCCGTTCGCCGGGCAAGGATAAACAAATTTCCCAAAATCTGCCGAGAGCAAACAATTTTCTCCCTCATTTATTATAATTATTATCAAATACCATATCGTTTTTTTTCTTACTTTTGTGAAGCAAATTCTAAAACCCAAATGATATGAAATCTATTAAAGTTCTGTCTTGTATTCTGATAGCCGGTATGCTGTTTACAGGTTGTAACATGTCAAATACCGGCAAAGGAGCCC
The DNA here is from genome assembly GCF_002159975.1 of Barnesiella sp. An22. GTDB lineage: Bacteria > Bacteroidota > Bacteroidia > Bacteroidales > Barnesiellaceae > Barnesiella > Barnesiella merdigallinarum. The sequence goes on from NZ_NFJR01000003.1 coordinate 289,039, forward strand.
TCATCGGAGGCGGTAGCGGTGCTGCTGTAGGTGCCGGATTGGGTGCCATCTTCGGAAAAGGCAAAGGTGCTGCCATCGGTGCCGCCGTAGGTGCTGCCGTAGGTACGACCGCCGGAGCCCTCATCGGTAAAAAAATGGATAAGGCTGCCGAACAAGCCAAACAGGTAGAAGGCGCACAGGTCGAGCAGGTAACCGACAATAACGGTCTGCAGGCTGTAAAGGTAACCTTCGACTCGGGCATCCTCTTCTCGACGAGCAGCTCTACCCTCAGCGCATCGGCCAAAGCCGCTCTGAGCAAGTTTGCCAACAACGTGCTGAACCAGAACCGCGACATGGATGTCGCCATCTATGGATATACCGACAATCAGGGCTGGAAAAACTCGACGGCCGAGCAAAGCTACCAGAAGAACCTGAACCTGTCGCAAGAGCGCGCACAGAGCGTAGCCAGCTACCTGCTGGGTTGCGGTGTGTCGTCGATACAAATCAAGACCGTCGAGGGCATGGGCGAGGCTAACCCCGTTGCCGACAACTCGACCGCTGCCGGCCGCCAGGAGAACCGCCGGGTAGAAGTATACCTCTACGCCAGCCAGCAGATGATTCAGCAGGCCGAAGCCGGAACGCTTTAAGCCGCACCTCTCACAGCACGAACCCGGCCCTCGAAAGCCGGGGCTTGTTTGCCCCACAGCATCGGCCATACCTACCGACGGGATGGCCGACAGGGTCTTGTGAGCCTCTATAAACCTATATTGACAATAAAAAAAATCGAAATAATGAAAACTGTTTATTTATTTCTCGCTACAGGATTTGAAGAAATGGAAGCCCTCACGGTTGTAGACATGCTGCGTCGTGCCGGAATCGACATCACCACGGTTTCCATCTCGCGCAATCTTCAAGTCGAGGGATCGCATGGAGTTACCGTAACCGCCGACTGTACCTGGGTAGAGCTGTCGGCCGATGATGTAGAATGGCTTGTCCTGCCCGGTGGAATGCCCGGCACCAAACACTTGAGCGAATGCAAGCCCCTCGTGTCGCTGCTGCAACGCCAGGCTGCCGCCAACAAACACATTGCCGCCATCTGTGCAGCCCCCTCGGTATTGGGTCAGGCCGGACTGCTCAACGGCTACAAAGCCACCTGCTACCCCGGTTTCGAACAATTCCTTACGGGTGCCACCGTCACCGGCGAACTCGTAACCATCGACCGCAACATCATCACGGGCAAGGGCCCGGCTGCTGCCATCCCCTTTGCCACTGCCATCATCGCCCAAATTGCCGGCGAAGAGAAGGCCAAAGAGGTGAGAGCTGCCATGCTGCTGTAATCGGCAGAAATAAATCACTGCATAAAAAAACTCCGGTCCTTTCGAGAACCGGAGTTTTTTTATATCGCGAATCGCAGGTTGCGGGGCATTAACCCACAACCAGCGAAACCATCTTTTCCAACGCATCGGACAGGTGCTCGGCATTCTTACCGCCGGCCTGTGCGAAGTAAGGCTGTCCGCCACCGCCACCCTGTATCAGTTTGGCAGCTTCGCGCACGATAGCCGACGCATTCTTGCCATCGGCCACCACGTCGTTGCTAAACATCACCGTCAACAACGGTTTGTCGTTGTCCTTGGTAGCAGCTACAAAAGCCAATCCCTCGGCCACCTCGTTGCGCAGCATGAAGGCGATGCCCTTCACGACATCGGCAGGCATAGGCCCGATGAAACGAATCAGCTTCATACCGTTGACATTCTCGGCCGTCTTGAGCATGCGCTCCTTCATATCTGCCATTTTCTCCTTCACATACTCCTCGGCCTGCTTGCGCAGCTCGGTATTCTCATCGATAGCCTTGTGGATAGCCTGTATCAGGTTGGGAGCATTGTTGAAGAGAGTCGCTATCTCCTTGAGCGAATCCTGCAACGAGTAGATTGTCTCCTCTACACGGGCTCCCGTGATGGCCTCGATACGGCGGATACCGGCCGCAATCGAACTCTCGGTCACAATCTTGATCATACCGATGTTACCGGTATTGGCCACGTGGGTACCGCCACACAGCTCAACCGACGACCCGAAACGGATTACCCGCACCTCTTCGCCGTACTTCTCGCCGAAGAGAGCCATGGCTCCCATGGCCTTGGCCTCGGCAATGGGCACGTTGCGACGCTCGTCCAGCGGAATGGCTTCGCGCACCTTGCGGTTGGCCAAAATCTCTACCTGACGCAACTCTTCGTCGGTCACCTTCTTGAAGTGCGAGAAGTCGAAGCGCAGCGACTGGGGCGATACATACGAACCTTTTTGCTCGACATGCGTACCCAGCACCTCGCGCAGGGCCTCGTGCAGCAAGTGGGTGGCCGTGTGGTTGCAGGCCGTAGCCTGGCGGGCCTCCTTGTCGACAACGGCATGGAACTGAGCCGTCACCTCCTCGGGCATGTGCTCGGTAATGTGTATACCCAGGTTGTTTTCCCGTTTCGTCTGCAGAATCTCTACCGTCTCGTTGGCCGAAATCAGTTTGCCGGTATCGCCTACCTGGCCACCCATCTCGGCATAGAAGGGGGTGCGGTCGAGCACAATCTGGTAATATTCCTTGTTTTTCTGTTTTACCTTACGGTAGCGCAGGATGCGGCAGTCGCACTCCAGCATGTCGTAGCCCACAAACTCGGGCTCGCCCTCGCGCAGCACTACCCAGTCGCTCGTCTCTACGGCAGCGGCATTGCGGGCTCGCTCTTTCTGCTGCTGCATCTGGGCGTTGAATCCGTCGAGGTCTACCCCCATGCCCTTCTCCTTGAGGATGAGCTCGGTCAGGTCGATGGGGAATCCGTAGGTATCGTAGAGGGTAAAGGCATCTACCCCGCTTATCTCGTTCTTGCCGGCAGCCTTGGCATCGGCTACCACCTTGTCGAGCAGCTTGATACCGGTCTCGAGCGTACGCAAGAAGGCATCTTCCTCCTCCTTGATTACCTTGCCGATGAGCACCTTCTGCTCCTTCAGCTCGGGATAGGCATCGCCCATCGTCTCGATGAGAATATCGAGCAGCTTGTAGAGGAAGGCCTGTTTCTGACCCAGGAAGGTGTAACCGTAACGCACGGCCCGGCGCAAGATACGGCGGATTACATAGCCGGCCTTGGCATTCGAAGGCAACTGTCCGTCGGTAATCGAGAAGGCGATGGTGCGGATGTGGTCGGCAATCACACGCATGGCGATGTCGACCTTGGGGTCTTCGCCGTAGGTCTTGCCGCAGAGGCGGCCAATCTCCTTGATGATGGGCTGGAACACGTCGGTATCGTAGTTCGAGGTCTTGCCCTGCAAAGCCATACAAAGGCGTTCGAAACCCATACCCGTATCGATTACCCGGGCAGGCAGCGGCTCGAGCGAACCGTCGGCCTTGCGGTTGTATTGCATGAACACGAGGTTCCAGATCTCGATTACCTGCGGGTGGCTCTGGTTCACGAGCGTGAGGCCATCGACCTCGGCCCGCTCGGCATCGCTACGCAGGTCGATATGAATTTCGGAGCAGGGACCGCAGGGACCCGTATCACCCATTTCCCAGAAGTTGTCGTGACGGTTACCGTTGATAATGTGCTCCTTGGGCAGATGAGCCTCCCAGTACGAGGCAGCCTCGTTGTCGCGCTCGAGCCCTTCGGGAGCATAGCCCTCGAACACCGTAGCATACAAGCGGTCGGGATCGATTTTGAGCACATCGACCAGATATTCCCAGGCCCAGTTGATGGCCTCTTTCTTGAAGTAGTCGCCAAACGACCAGTTGCCCAGCATCTCGAACATGGTATGGTGATAGGTATCGAGACCCACCTCTTCCAAATCGTTGTGCTTGCCGCTCACGCGCAGGCACTTCTGTGAATCCGCGACTCTCTTGTATTTGGCAGGAACATTGCCCAGGATAATATCCTTGAACTGGTTCATGCCCGCATTGGTAAACATCAATGTAGGGTCGTCTTTAATGACCATAGGAGCCGACGGCACAATCTGGTGGCCTCGTTCCCTAAAAAAATCCTTAAACGATTCACGAATCTCTTTTGCTGTAAGCATAACAATCTAATTAAATTAAGTTCTTACGACGCTCCCGCTCCGTTACCGAAGCCGAAATCGCCTGTCTGGTATCTTAATATTACCAAAAACAATTTGCAAAAATAGCTCAATTTATTATTTTTGTGACCATGTGCAGATAAAAAAATGTTCAACAACATCTTTTTTTTGACGATTTACCCCGACGGGTGCCGATAGGACCGGCCTGTTAGTTATATCCATGAGTAAAAAGGTTTTCTACATATACAACCCCAAGACACTGACCTACGAACGGGTGTACCCCTCCCTGCGCCAACGTATCGCCGTGGTGCTGCGCCACCTGCTCGTCGGGGGAGTCATCAGTATCGCACTCGTGGCCGGCCTCTACTTTTGGCTGGGCTCGCCCAAAGAGGAGATTCTCAAGCTCGAAAACGAGCAGATGAAGACTCAATACAAACTCCTCTCCAAACGGGTAGATGCGGCACTGGCCGTGATGAGCGACCTGCAACAGCGCGACGACAACATGTACCGCGTGGTGCTGCAAGCCGAGCCCGTGAATGCCGAGGTGCGCGACAACGGCATCTACAACCCCAGCCGGTATGCCGACCTGCTGAAGATGAGCGATGCCCAGCTGGTTGTATCGACCAGCCAGAAGGTCGACAACCTCACCCGCCAGGTCTATGTGCAATGCAACTCGATGAACGAACTCGTGAAGCTGGCTCAGGGACAGGAGGAGCGCATCAAGCACCTGCCCGCCATACAGCCGGTAGCCAACAAAGACCTCAAGCGCACCGCCTCGGGCTACGGCTATCGGGTCGACCCGGTATACAAGACCACCAAGTTTCACGAAGGCATGGACTTCTCGGCCAACATAGGAACCCCCGTCTACGCCACCGGCAACGGCAAGGTGATCGAGACCGGCTGGCAACAGGGCTATGGCAATACGGTCGTCATCGACCACGGCTACGACTACAAGACCCGCTACGCCCACCTGAACAAGATTCTGGTACGACAAGGTCAAACGGTCGTTCGCGGCGAAGAGATTGCCGAGGTGGGCAACACCGGCAAATCGACCGGGCCTCACCTCCACTACGAGGTATTGTATAAGGGGAAGGCTCAGAACCCCATCAACTACTATTTCTTCGACCTATCGCCCGAAGACTACGACCGCATGATTCAACTGGCCGAAAATCAGGGCCGTGTCATGGACTAACCTAATACGCTATCGCATGAAAGAGACAGATCCCGAAAAACAAAAGCTCTACTACACCATCGGCGAGGTTTCCGAAATGCTCGATGTGAACCCCTCGCTCCTCCGTTTCTGGGAGTCGGAGTTCAAGACCATCAAGCCCAAACGCTCACCCAAGGGCACCCGATACTATTCGCAAAAAGACATCGAGGAGATCAAACTCATCCACTACCTGCTCAAGGAGCGCAAGCTGAAAATCGAAGGGGCCAGGCAAATCCTCAAAAACAAACGCGAAAGCGTGACCCGCACCCAGCAGGTGGTCGAGCGACTCAAAGCCTTGCGCAACGAACTTGCCGACATGATTGCCGACATGGATTAGCGGCGGGAGTGCCACCGCGTCCAGAGACGAGGCAACACATAGAGACTCAACAGAAATCCCAGCAGGGCTCCGCAACTGTTGGCGGCAAAGTCGAGCCAGTCGGCACTACGGCCCAGCCCCATCGCCCCTTGCAACAGCTCCATCACACCACCCCACATGACGGCCACAACCATCCACCCGAGACGACCTCGTACCGACGGGCGCCCCACCCGATACAAATCGTAGCTACCCACCACGACCAAAGCCAGATACATGCAGCCATGCACTACCTTGTCGGCCCCCTCGAAGAGGTGCAGCCCCTGGGTATGCACCGGGTCTTGAGCCAACGACAGATAGGTAATGGCCACCAACACGACGATTGTGGGGACAAAAGCCCCGCGCTTGAATAGTTGCATAGATCTCGTTTTTCGTTTTTCCATATAACACCTGTGAGCCGGGAATATCTCAAACCCTCGGGCCGAAGTAGCCGGCGCGGCAACAAAGTTAACACTTGCTCCCGGTAAAACCAAATACCTCCGTTGCGGCTTATCTGCCTCAAAGCCATGCGACTCGGTGCAGCCTCGAAGACTACACTTTTATACCAAAATCGTCAAATCTCCTTTTTATCATTACTTTTGCAGTCGAATAGATTAAAAATTTATATTTTTGCAATCATATTCCGAAAATGTCATAACGATGGGAGAACAAGCAAAATTTGCAACAAAACTGGGTATTATCGCCACCACAGTGGGCTCGGCGGTAGGATTGGGAAACATCTGGCGATTCCCCTACGAAGCCGGTATGAACGGCGGCGGAGCCTTCCTGATGGTTTATATTCTGTGTGTACTGATACTGGGCATACCGGTCATGTGTGCCGAGTTCATCATAGGCCGGCGCTCCAAGAGCGACACGGTCGACGCCTTCCGCAAACTGGCACCGGGCAGCCGCTGGCACTACATCGGCTACATGGGCATATTGGCCTCAGTCCTCATTCTGGGCTACTACATAGTCATCTCGGGGTGGACCCTCGAGTACCTCTTCCGCGCCCTCGGCAACGACCTGGCCGGGAAAACGGCCGCCGAGTTCAAAGCCGAACAGAATGCCTTTATCCAGAGCGATTTCCGCCCGCTGCTGTGGACCTATCTGTTCTTGATAATCAACTACGTGATTCTGTCGCGAGGGGTACAGAAGGGCATCGAAAAGATGTCGAACATACTCATGCCGCTGCTCTTCGTCATTCTCCTCGTCTTCTGCGTACGGTCGCTCACCCTGCCGGGCTCGAGCGAAGGGCTCGCCTTCTTCCTCCACCCCGACTTCTCCAAAATCACGCCGCAAGTCATCATCCGGGCCATGGGGCAAGCCTTCTTCTCGCTGAGTCTGGGCATGGGCATTCTGGTCACCTACTCCTCCTACTTCACCTCCAAGACTCATCTGATAAAGACCGCCTCGACGGTAGCCGTACTCGACACCACAGTGGCTATTCTGGCCGGGGTCATCATCTTCCCTGCCGTATTCTCCTGCGGTCTCGACCCCGTGGCCGGCCCCGACCTCGTGTTTGTCACCCTGCCCAATGTCTTCAACCAGATGCCGGTATCGGCGCTGTGGTCGGTGCTCTTCTTCCTGCTGCTCACGGTGGCGGCGCTCACCTCTACGGTTTCGCTCTTCGAGGTGGCAGTCGCTTTCCTCATCAACTACATGCACATGAGCCGTAAGAAAGCTACCCGGATAATGATACTCGTCATCGCCCTGCTGAGCACCGTCTGCTCGCTCTCCATCGGGTCGTGGAGCCACATCCGGATTTTCGGGAAGACCATCTTCGATGCCTTCGACTACTTCTCGGCCATCATCCTGCTGCCCGTGAGCGGACTGCTCATCAGCATCTTCATCGGCTGGGTACTGAAGCGCAACATCTCGCGCGAGGAGCTCACCAACCGCAACAAGTTGCACGAGCCGCTGTTCAATGCCATCTTCTTCTCGATCAAATACATTGCGCCTGTCATTATCATACTTATCTTCCTGTCGGGATTCGGCATTCTGTAAATGGCACTCAGACGCGACAGCTTCTTCAAACTCTCGAGGGGCGAACGACGAGCCGCCCTGTGGCTGACAGGCATGCTGGCCGTGCTTGCCGTCGCCCGCATGGCCAAGTCATACCTGTTTCTGCACAAAGTTCCCGACACACCGGTACAGGTAGAGGCATTCCGGAATGACTTGAACGTGCTCGACAGCCTGCGCCAGAGCCAGGTCGATGCTACCGATGCACCCGTTACGACCGACCCGAAACCCGGCCCGCCCAAAAAGCTGGATGCGGTTCCGCGCGAAGAGTAGCCAGCCGGACGAAGTTTTTCGTCCAATCATGCCGTGCCATTCAACAAAAAGCGTTATCTTCGCTTAGTTAATCGGCACCCTCGACAGGCCGGTGCCACAAACCGGCCGGGACCGAAACCCGACACCTGCAAGAGATTGTCTATATGATATTTCGCAACGTACCAAACAAACCGCTATCGCTGAATCTGGGAGGAGAACTGGTCTCCCTCTCGAGACCTCTGGTCATGGGTATACTCAACGTCACCCCCGACTCGTTCTACGCCGGGAGCCGCACCCCCGCTCCCGAACAAATTGAGGCACGGGTGCACCAGATTGTCGACGAAGGGGCCGACATCATTGACATCGGGGCCTACTCGTCGCGGCCTCAAGCCGACGACATCGCCCCCGACGAAGAGATGCGCCGCCTCGCTTCGGGGCTCGAAATCATACGCAAGCTCTACCCGCAGGCTCACGTATCGGTCGACACCTTCCGGGCCGACGTTGCCTCACGCTGCGTGCGGGAATACGGGGTGCAGATGGTCAACGACATCTCGGGCGGCGAGCTCGACCCCCGCATGTTCGAAACCGTGGCCGACCTCAAGGTGCCCTACATCCTCATGCACATGAAGGGCACGCCGCAGACGATGATGCAACAGACCCACTACGACCACCTCATCGCCGAGATGCTCTACTACTTTGCCGAGCGCATCGCCCGGCTCGAGAGCCTCGGCGTGAACGACATCATCATCGACCCGGGATTCGGGTTCAGCAAGACCCTCGACGACAACTACCGCCTGATGAACCGGCTCGACGAGTTTGCCCGCATGGGCCGCCCGCTGCTGGTGGGCATATCGCGCAAGTCGATGATATACAAACTGCTGGGCACATCGCCCGACGAGAGTCTGAACGGCACCTCGGTACTCAACACGCTGGCCCTGCTGGGGGGCGCCCATATCCTGCGGGTACACGACGTGAAAGAGGCCGCAGAGACGGTAAAAATAGTTTCAAAAACCTTACAATCTGGAGATTAACATGTTTTCATTCGGCATAAAAGATATTATCGACATACTCATCGTAGCCCTGCTGCTCTACACCCTCTACAAGATGATGAAGGAGTCGGGCACGATAAGCATCTTTACCGGTGTACTGGCCTTCGTGGGCGTGTGGATTGTGGTGAAGCAGATACTCGACATGCGGCTCATCGGCTCGATTATGGACAAGTTCATGAGCGTGGGCCTGCTCATCCTCGTCATTCTGTTTCAGGACGAAATCAAGCGATTCCTCGTGCAGCTGGGCTCGCACAAGCGGTGGCGATTCTTTTTCAACTTCTTCCTCAAGCACAAGGACCAGGGCGAAAAGCCCTATATCATCCCCGTCGTGTATGCCTGCATGAACATGGCCAAGACCAAGACCGGCGCCCTCATCGTCATCGAACAAGGGGTGTCGCTCGACAACTACAAAAACACCGGCGACACCATCAATGCCAACGTGAACGCCCGCCTCATCGAAAACATCTTTTTCAAGAACAGCCCCCTGCACGACGGTGCCCTCATCATCGCCGACAACCGCCTGGCCGCAGCGGCCTGCATTCTGCCGGTATCGCACAACAACAAGATTCCCAAGTCGATGGGGCTTCGCCACCGCTCGGCACTGGGCATCACCGAGGTGACCGACGCGCTGGCCATTGTCGTGTCGGAAGAGACGGGCAACATTTCGCTTGCCCACAATGGCAAAATCACCACCAAGATTTCGGGTAAAGACCTGGAGCGCATGTTGGTACAGGAGTCTATCGACTGATACGAAAACACTGCGAACGGGCCCGATGCAAGAGACTCGTACCCCACGGTTCCCATCCGCCGGCTGCAATCGAAATCGTCTTACCAATATCTGCAAATAAAAGTCAGGTAACCGAACTGCCCCGATGCAAGGCAGTTCAATCTTTGTCGTGCGGTGTCGCCGGGCGCGACTTCTGCACGGCCAGCGTATTGCGCTCCCAGAATACCCCGTCGGCATAACCCTGTATCGACGGGTCGCTCTCGGCCAGACACAACCGCTTGGCCGCCCACAGGCAATACTCCTCGTTCACCTCCACCCCCAGGTAACGGCGATTCAGCTTCCTGGCCACCACGGCCGAGGTGCCGCTCCCCAGGAAGGGGTCGAACACGAGGTCGCCCTCGCGCGACGAGGCCAGAATGAGCTTGGCATAGAGTTTCTCGGGTTTCTGGGTGGGATGGTCGGTATTCTCGGGCATCGACCAGAAGGGGATGCTGATATCGTCCCAGAAGTTCGAGGGGCAGGTGAGGCGGAAGTTTCCGGCACTCGTCTCCTGCCAGTCCTTGGGCTTGCCGTCCTGCCGATAGGGGGCTATCACCCGCCGCTTCTGCTTGACCGCCTCCACATCGAAATAGTAGTGCCGGGCATCCTTCACGCCGAACCAAATATCCTCCATCGCATTCTTCCAGTTGTGCAGGGCCCCTTTGCCCTTCTCGCGCTGCCAGGTGATGCGGTTGAGCACCGTAAGCTCCTCGTCCATCACCGTCTGTAAGGCCGCCGTACAACGCCAGTCGCCGCACAGGTAGAGCGACCCGGTGGACTTCAGCTTCTCGCACACCCGGTGGAACCAGCTGCGCAGATAATCCAGATAAGCCTCGTGCGAACGGGCCTGAAAGCTCATACCGTGAAAGTTTTTCGACAGATTATAGGGCGGGTCTACGATAATGAGGTCGGCCACACGGTCGGGGATACGGTCGAGCACGGCCAGCAGGTCGCCTTGGATGATGCGGTTGTCGAAGTCGAAATCCGCCGTCACCCGCCCGGCCGGGGTGATGAGCGGGCGCAACCGCTCCACCTCGTCGGGTTCGACGGTCAGGGTCCTGTTGTTTTTGGCTCGTCTCTTTTCCATACGACAGAAACAGGCAGCGTCCATATCGCCGCCCCGAAAGATGCGTGAAGATACGCAATTTTCTGCAGAAAGCCCCGCCCCACCCCCCAAAAAAAACGGGATGCGAAACAAATCCGCACCCCGCTATATCATACAAAGTTTTATGGCTCTTACGAACGGTTGGCCCGCTTGCGCTCGGTCTCGTCGAGAATAATCTTACGCAGACGCAGGTGGTGAGGCGTCACCTCTACATACTCATCTTCCTTGATGTATTCGAGGGCCTCCTCGAGGCTGAAGATAACCGGCGGCACGATACGGGCCTTGTCGTCGGCACCCGACGCACGCATGTTGGTCAGCTTCTTCGACTTGGTCACATTCACCACAATATCGTTCTCCTTGGCATTCTCGCCCACTACCTGACCGGCATAGACCTCCTCTTGCGGGAAGATGAAGAAGCGGCCGCGATCTTGCAGCTTGTCGATGGCATAGGCATAGGCCGTGCCCGACTCCATGGCGATGAGCGAGCCGTTGGTACGGCGCTCGATATTCCCCTTCCAGGGTTGATATTCGAGGAACCGGTGCGCCATGATGGCCTCGCCGGCCGAAGCCGTCAGCACATTGGTACGCAGACCAATGATACCGCGCGAAGGTATCTGGAACTCGATGTGGATGCGGTCGTTCTGGGTCGTCATCGACACCATCTCGCCCTTGCGGCGGGTAACCATATCGATAATCTTGCTGGCATACTCCTCGGGCAGGTTGATGGTGAGCAGCTCGATGGGCTCGCACTTCTGCCCGTCGATCTCCTTGATGATAACCTGCGGCTGACCTACCTGCAACTCGTAGCCCTCGCGACGCATGGTCTCGATCAGGACCGACAAGTGCAGCACGCCACGGCCATAGACCGTCCAGGCATCGTCGCTGTCGCCACGCTCTACACGCAGGGCCAGGTTCTTGTCGAGCTCGCGTTTCAGACGGTCGGCAATGTGGCGCGAAGTCACATACTTACCATCCTTACCAAAGAAGGGCGAGTCGTTGATGGTGAACAGCATCGACATCGTAGGCTCGTCGATGGCGATACGCGGCAGAGGCTCGGGCTCGGCAGCATCGGCAATGGTGTCGCCAATCTCGAAATTCTCGATACCCACGAGGGCACAAATGTCGCCCGAAGCTACCGACTGCACCTTGGTACGGCCCATACCCTCGAACACGTCGAGCTCCTTGATGCGTTGCTTTACGGTCGAACCGTCTTTCTTGCACAACGAAACCTCCATGCCCTCTTTCAACACGCCCCGGTGCACACGGCCCACGGCGATACGGCCTACATACGACGAGTAGTCGAGCGAGGTGATAAGCATCTGGGGAGTACCCTCGAGATACTGAGGTTCGGGGATGTATTCGATAATGGCATCGAGCAGCGCCGTAATGTTGTCGGTAGGTTTACGCCAGTCGGTCGAGAACCACCCCTGCTTGGCCGAACCGTATATGGTGGGGAAGTCGAGCTGGTCTTCGGTTGCATCGAGGCTGCACATCAGGTCGAAGACCATCTCCTGCACCTCGTCGGGGCGACAGTTGGGCTTGTCGACCTTGTTGATAACCACAATCGGCTTCAGCCCTATCTCGATAGCCTTCTGCAAGACAAACCGGGTCTGGGGCATCGGGCCCTCGAAGGCATCGACCAGCAGCAGACAGCCGTCGGCCATGTTGAGCACACGCTCCACCTCGCCACCGAAATCGGCGTGCCCCGGAGTATCTATAATATTGATTTTGTAATCCTTGTAACGAATAGAAACATTCTTGGAGAGAATCGTGATACCTCGTTCACGCTCCAAATCATTGTTATCCAATATCAACTCTCCGGAGTTCTGGTTCTCGCGAAAAAGATGTCCGGCCAAAAGCATTTTGTCTACCAGCGTCGTCTTGCCGTGGTCGACGTGAGCGATAATCGCAATGTTTCTGATTTTCTGCATATAACCTATTTTAACCAAGTAGAGAGACCCAACCGCCACGCGAGTTGCGCATGCGCTTGCCTCTACGTTTCAAGGTGCAAAGTTACTATATTTTTTTGAAATGATACATCACTCTATTACTTTTAGTAATGACTTACCCCACTCTTCACGCCTCAGATACACCTCACTATCCCTGCACAACCACCCGGATGGACCACCTTTCAAAAAAAGAACAGCCAAATGTTTGTATACTCAAAAACAAATAACTACCTTTGTGCGCTCAATAATTTATTAACAACAAAACTCAAAGAAATGTACTTAGATTCTGAGAAAAAGAAAGAGATCTTTGGGAAATACGGAAAGTCCAATACTGATACTGGCTCACCCGAAGCGCAGATTGCATTATTTTCCTACCGTATAGCCCATTTGACTGAGCACTTGAAGTCAAATCACAAAGATCATAGCACTGAACGAGCTCTTAAAATGTTGGTTGGTAAACGTCGTCGTTTGCTCGACTACCTCATCAAGGTCGACATCAACCGCTACCGTGCCATCATCGCACAAAAAGAGCTGGGTATCAGAAAGTAATTCTTTACGCTACACAGCAAAAAGAAAAGCGATTCGAAAACGAATCGCTTTTTTTGTATCCTTACCGAAGGTGCCGGCCCACTCAATCGTCATAGCGCTCCATTTCATAGCCATAGTCGAGCGAGCTATAATTGTCGCTATAAAGAATCAGCGTAGTGGCATAATCCTCGTCCCGACCATAGGCCCACAAATTGGCCCGATAGTGGAACATCTCGCCATCGCCACTAAGATCGACCCACTCTTTGTAGAACTCGTGATAAGCGCTGCCTTCTTCCGACTCAAAACCAAACACGAAGCCGACGAAGCCGTCGCCATCGAGGTCGCACGGGCAAGTATAATCGGTAATCATCTCCGACGGGAGGGTGCCCCCACCCAGACTTTGACGGTTCAAAACCACCTCACTCGAGAAATGGAAATGTGCCTGGCCGTTGGAAAACTCAATCCACTCAATCGAACAGGGCAGTTCTTCACCCACATAGGCCATCTCGCCCGACGGGTTCTCGACATAACCGGCTTTTACTACCCGCCACTTACCGGCCAGAGCCGTGGTATAATTCCCTTGTATGGGTTCGTCGTCGCCCCCGAAAAGGTCGTCCATCAACTCGCTGCACGAGGTCAGAGAGACTACCGTCAGGGAGACCAGCAGCATCCGCAATATACTATCTTTCAGTCTCATATTCTTCTTTTTATTAAACTCACAAACTCATAGCTTGTACAATCAGTCGTCGTAACGCTTCATCTCATAGCCAAAGTCGACACACTCGGCATTGGTGCCATAGAGCACAAGCGTGGTGGCATAGTCCTCGTCCTTGCCATAGGCCCACTGACGCACCGACGAGTAGAATATCTCTCCGGTATCGCCCATATCATACTCGGTATAGGTCTCGACATAGCTGTCCCGATCGCTGTCGTATCTGAACCCGAAGACGAAATTATGGAAACCACTCCCGTCGAGTTCACACGTACAAGTATAATCGGTCATGGTTGTCGAGGGTCTCTCACTCCCGCCAAAGACGAGGTAATCGAGGGTTACCGGCTGTGAAAAGTGGAAATGCGCCTGACCGTTGGAAAATTCGACCCACTCGAGCGAACAGGGCACTTCACCCCCTTCTCTCACATGAGCCATCTCTTCCGGTACATTTTCAATATCCCCGGCAGCTACGACCCTCCACTTCCCGGCGAGAGCCGTCGAGAAATTACTCTGAATGGGGTCGTCCTCTCCATCTCCAAAAAGTTCCTCCATCAATTCGCCGCACGATGTGAAAGAAAGCAGCGCACTCAGGCACAGCAATGCGCCTGTCAGTTTCCTTAATGTTTTCATTGCTATTATACGATAAGAGTTTATCTATTCAGTCCTGTATTTACGTATATTCAGTTTCTACGCCTCAAAGATAACACTTTTTTACAAGTCCAAGGTTGATGAACGGACATTTTTTCTCGCCTCACCCTCACCCGCCCCCTCTTGCTTCCTCCTATTAAGCCACAGGGCCGCAGCTGTCGAATACAGCCGCGGCCCTGCCTTTCTTTTATCCCGGGAAAGGTTCTATATGCGTTCCAGAACGGTCTGGATAAGATCCGAGACGGCCGTCTTGTAGTTGGGGTTGGCGTGATGGGCCACCCGATTGGCAATGATGCTGCACACGGTCATGGCCTTGTGCCCCATCAACTTCGACAATCCGGCCAGAGCCGAACTCTCCATCTCGTAGTTGGTCACCACGTAGCGACCATACTTGAAGGCCTCGATTTTCTTGTTCAGCTCGGGGTCGGCCAGAGGCAGACGCAACTCACGGCCCTGCGGCCCATAGAAACCGTTGGCCGATATGGTCACGCCACGCACCATATCGTCACCCCCGATACGGGCCACCAGCTCGGGGTCGCTGTCGACTACATAGGGAGCGGCCCACAGCGGATTCCACTTGACCGACTCGCAAAAGGCCTTCTCAAACTCGAGGTCGCACACCTCGTTGCGACGGGCGTAGAAGTTGAGCACACCGTCGAAGCCGATAGACTTCTCGGCAATGACCGGCGTACCTATGGGCACATGGGGTTGCAACCCGCCCGAGGTTCCCACCCGCACAAGGGTCAACTGGCGGAACTGGGGCTTTTCGTAACGCGTCGTAAAGTCGATATTGGCCAGGGCATCGAGTTCGTTGACCACGATGTCGATATTGTCGGTACCGATGCCGTGCGAGAGGCACATCAGCGGTTTCCCCTTATAGGTACCGCCTATGGTATGAAACTCCCGGCTCGAAACCTCGAAATCGCGGGTGTCGAAAAACGAAGCGACCAGATTGACCCGACCGGGGTCACCGACCAGGATTACCTTGTCTCTCAACTGCTCGGGGAGCAAATGCAGATGGAACGCACTGCCATCGGCATTGATAATAAATTCAGACTCTGGGAAATGTTTCATATTGCTAAAAATTTTACCACGCCGCCCGATTGGGGACGGCGTGGTACGAATATACGGATTGTGAGTGAATCGGCGAAATTGTTTCGCCTAATTTTGTCTAAAAGGATCTGATTCGCCCTGGCAGATGTCCGTTGCACTCCGAGGAGAGAACCTCGGCGGCACCACCCCCATCACTCTTGCTTCTCGGCAGTCTTCTTGGGAGTCTCGGCCTTAGCCTCTTTCTCCTTCTTGGCCTCGGCTCGTTTGGAGTGGCGCTCGGTGCGTGCCGACTTCAACTCTTTCTGCAACATCTCAATCTCGGCAGCCTGGTTCTTGATGGTTGTCAACAAGGCGTTCAACTCCTCGTTTTCAATCGACTCGGGATACTGGGCCTCGACGCGTACGATAAAGTCGCTCAACACATTCATGTAGTTGGTGAATGCCTCGTAAGGACTGTCGTAGGGGCTGTAATGGCTGTGCACGGCACCGTCGGAGAGATACTTCGTGCACATGTAGTAGAAGTGGTCGCTGGCCTGCAGATAGTTCCAGTCTTGTTTCAGGCGGCGGTCGTCGCACAGGCGCACCCGCTCGGCTACCGAATAGAGTTTGCGGAAGGCCTCGTTCTGCAACGTGTTACCCAACCAGGCACTGGTATCGCGAGCCTCGTCGGCCCACGACATGGGATAAGGTACCGACAGTGCGTCGACCGGTTTGAGTTTGCTGATGGCTTCGGTAGGCGTGCAGAAACCTATCCCCTCTTGCTCGGCAAAGCGAGGCAAAGCCTTCATAAACTCGAAGATGCCCGACTCGCGCGGTTGCAGCTCGCCCAGCGTCTCGTAGTTCATAAAGAGGTTGACGATAGGCTCCTCGGCCGGGGTATTCTTGATCCACGAGATAAACTTGTCGGCCGTGAGAGGATAGTCACTCCACTCGTAGTTGGAGAAGCGGAACGAAATGTCGTCGCTCATCTTGTAGTTCTTCAGCAACATTTTCAGTTTGGGAGCCGCAGCCGAGCAGTAAAGGTAGTTGGGACTCTTCCAACCCAGGATGTGCTTGGCCCCTTCGGTGATAACCCCCTTGAAGCCCATCGAGGCAATCATCGAAGCTATATCGTCGGAGAATATCAACTCGGTATTGCGGAATACCTTGGGTTTCACGCCAAAGAGTTGCTCGATTTTCTCGTCGTGGTGTTTTACCTGAATCTTGAACTCCTCGGGATCGGCCAACGAAGCAAGCGAGTGGGCGTATGTCTCCGAGAGAATCTCCACGCAATCGGTCTTGACCAACTCCTTCATGCTGTCGATAAACTCGGGCACATAAATCTCGAGTTGCTCGAGAGCTACACCCGATATCGAGAAAGCCACCTTGAACTTGCCGTTGGCATTCTTGATCATCTCGAGCAGCGTGGCATTGGCCGGCAGATACGACCGTTGAGCAATGCGGGTGATAATATCGTCGTTGGCAAAGTCGTCGTAGTAGTAGTGGTCGTTACCTATGTCAAAGAAACGATAGCGTTTCAATCGAAACGGTTGATGAATTTGAAAATAGAAACAAATTGTTTTCATATAAGGTTGTGTTTTTTCATTTATTTATAATTGCGCAGCACATTGTGGTAGATGTCGAGTACCTTCTGGCCGGCATACTTCCACTTAATCTCGTTTACTTCACGCTCGCCCTCTTCGCGCAACTGTTTATAGATGGCGGGATAGGTGATGATCGAATAGATAGCGTCGGCCATAGCGTCGATGTCCCAATAGTCGATTTTGATGACATTGGTCAAAATCTCGGCACAGCCCGACTGTTTCGAAATGATCGAAGGCACGCCCACCTGCATGGCCTCGAGCGGCGAGATACCGAACGGCTCCGATACCGACGGCATCACATACACGTCGCTGGCCTTCAACATCTCGTAGACCTGACGTCCCCGCAAGAATCCGGTGAAGTGGAAGCGGTCCGATATGTTGCGTTGTGCCGACAACATAATCATCTTGTTCATCATGTCGCCGCTACCAGCCATTACAAACCGCACGTTGTTGGTCTTGCGCAATACCCGGGCAGCCGCCTCGACAAAGTATTCGGGTCCTTTCTGCATGGTGATGCGGCCCAGGAAGGTAACCACCTTTTCCTTCGGATTGTGCGGCACCTCTATCGACTTGATTTCGTCGCTCAACGGCTCCACGGCATTATGTACCGTAGTCACCTTGGCCGGGTCGATGTGATACTTGTCGATAACCGTCTGGCGCGTGAGGTTGCTCACCGTGATGATGTGGTCGGCATGCAACATACCGTCGCGCTCGATGTTGTAGACCGTAGGGTTCACATTACCCCGGCTGCGGTCGAAGTCGGTCGCATGCACATGAATCACCAACGGCTTGCCGCTCACCTGCTTGGCATGAATGCCGGCAGGATAGGTGAGCCAGTCGTGCGAGTGAATGATGTCGAACTGCTCGGTGCGGGCAATCACACCGGCTACGATAGAATAGTTGTTGATCTCTTCCATGAGGTTGTCGGGATAGCGCCCCGAAAACTCGATACAACCCAGGTCATTGGTCTTCAGATAATTGAAATCTGCATAGATATGACTGCGAAGGTCGAAATACTCCTGCGGGTCCATGCAGTAGCCGTAGCGTTGCTGCACGTAATCCCAACTTACATCGCGCCAGGCGACAGGGGTATTGGCGGCCCCGATTATATGAGCAAAAGTTTTATCCTCATCTCCGTAGGGTTTAGGTATGACAAAGGTGATTTCAATATCGCCACACTCGGCCATGCCTTTGGTCAGGCCATAACTGGCCGTGCCCAAACCTCCCAGAATATGAGGGGGAAATTCCCAACCAAACATTAGCGCTTTCATAGATATAGGAATTAGGCTTTACATGTTATACTTCTTCAATAATTTCAACACTCTCAATATTTCACCGACGTTGGCGGCATAGCTGATGGCTCCACGACCGGCGAAGGGCGGGTTGCCGTCGAACAGCTCGGAGATGGACCCGATACAGGTTTGCGACATCTCGTCTTCAAACCCGATGAGCATCCGCTCCAGGAACGAGACACCACTGATGCCGAACACCTTCAGATAGGCCTCGGCATAGGCGCCCATCAGCCACGGACGTGCGGGCCCCTGGTGATAGGCATACTCCCGCTCGGTCTGCGAACCTACATAGGTGGGGTTATAGCCGTAGCTCTTGGGGCTGAGCGTGCGGATACCCTTGGGGGTAAGCAACTCGCGCGTAACCACCTCGAGAGCCCGCTTGCGCTGACGCTTGTCGAGCGGCGAGTAGTCGAGCCCCAATGCTATGAGCATGTTGGGCCGTACACTCCAGTCTGACATCGAGCCGTCGACATAGTCGATCAGGTAACCATAATCGTTCAGGAAGGTAGCTACAAACGTCTCGCCCGCCTTATCGGCAATGGCATTCCACTGTTCTACCCTCGAAGCCAATTCCATATCTTCGGCAAAAAGGGCGGCAGCAAACTTCAAAGCATTGTACCACAACGCATTGAACTCTACCAAATAACCGCTGCGCGGGTTCACGGGGCGACCGTCAACCACGGCATTCATCCACGAGATTACCCGGTCTTTGCCATTGGAGTAGAGCAGCCCGTTGTCGTGCAGGAAAAGGTTGGGATGCTTGCCTTTGACAATGTAGTCGAGAATATCGCACAGGAAACGGCCATACTTCTCGCGACAAGTCTCCATACCCTTCTCCTTGGCATACTGATAGATAGTCCAGGTAGCCCACAGCGGAATATCGGGCAGGTCGAGTTCGCCGATGTTTTCGTCGAGTTCGCCGGTAGTCATAAAGTGACGCAGGGCCTTCTCGGCCGAAGCCATCACGTCTTCAAACGTCTGGTCGTCGCCAATGGCCAGCGTACACCCCGGCAGGGCAATAAACTGGTCGCGGGCCCGTACCCTGAACCAGGGATAACCGGCCAACAGATAGTGCCCCTTCTTCTGCTTGAAGTAGAACTGCTGAGCCGAGTTTTTCAGGCAGTTGTAGAAACTCGAGCGACACATGTGGCGATTGGCCAACTCTACTTCGTAAGTGTGAGCCAACGAGCGGGGTTTGGCCTCGACGGTTCCCGCCGAGAAGATGATGCTTTCGCCCTTCTTGATAGGTATCTCGAAGTAGCCCGGCACATAGAGGTCCTCCTGATAGGGATAGCCTCGCTCCTGGTCTTTGATATACTCGATGCCCTTGTACCAATGGGGGTCAAATACAAACTTGGGGGCCTTGTTGAACTGCATGTACAACCGGGGATAGCCCTGGTACAGACAGCAGCTTATGCCGTTGGCCGCCTCTTCGTAACGCTGGTCGAGCGCATAGTTTTCCACGCACAGATCGTTGGCATTGCGGAAGGCAAGAAACGGACGGAATTGCAGAATCGTCGGGGAGTGAGCATCGACGAGCGTATACTTGATAAGGATACGGTTCTCGTGCGAGATAAACACTTTTTCTTTCGTCAGAATCACACCGCCCACCCGATACATCGTCTGGGGCACCGACTCGCAATTAAACTCTCGAATGTACTTGTGTCCGTTCGGGCTGAAACAGTCGCCCTTGTACTTGTGCAAACCCAAGTTAAACGCAGCGCCGTGCTGAATCACTGTCTCGTCCAGCGACGACAACATCACGTGATTGTCCTTATCCAGCTCGGGGATAGGAATTACCAACAACCCGTGTTGCTTGCGGGTGTTGCAATCGACGATAGTCGTACAATGATACGCGCCCGACTTGTTGGTACGCAGCATCTCCTTGGGCAGCGACCACTCGAGGTTTATCATCAGGTTCTTGTCAAATTTCAGATAACTCATATCTCAATTAAATTTCTCTTACTTGTGTCTTTTTCATAATTTTTTCGGACTCTTCGTTCTATTGCAAATCATTTACCCCTTGCCCTATTCCAAAGATCCCGAAACATGCCATTCATATTTGTTTCGAATTTAACATAAACCGAAATAAAATGCAAACATTTTCTCAGCGAAAAAGGCATGTTCTTAAACATACCTTCACAAACGACAATATATCAATGCCTTAGAACGATTATAAAATCAAAAAGGTTCCGGCCGAAACCGGAACCTTTTCTGATTTATCGCTTGATGATTCGTTCTACCCGATCGCCACAGCGCACCAGGTAGAGCCCCTGAGTCAACTGCGACATCTCTACGACGGTCAATCCTTCGGCAGGCTCGACAATCGAGACCGTGTGGCCCGACAAATCGTAGAGATAGATTGTCTGCTCGGCCCCGCTCACATAGAGCTGATGGTCTACTACCGTAGGATAGATGCGTACCTGGGCCGACATCGTCGACTCGATTGCCGAATAGCCGGGGTCCTCCTCGGTCAGCACGGGATAGCCCTCGTTTTGTGCGGCATCGACCATCCAGTAGAAGGCCTTATGCTCGGTATTGGTCGCATTGTATGCGCGGGTCCAGTTGTTCAAGCCGGCGGCAAACGTGCGGGTCTTCATTTCGTCGGCACTCAATGCACGGCCCAGATAATCGCCGGCAACCACACACCCCGACTCATAGTAGCTATTCTCTACGTTGGCATCTTGCGGAGCAATCGGGGCAACGATTCCACCCGTCGTCGACACAGCACCCACATTGTAACAGTTGGCTACCCGAACCGCTATAATCCAGTGACCCGATATACCACCCACGTACGCCAACTCATCAGCAGATATTCGCCCGGTATTGTAACAGTTTATTACACTCGATTCTTGACTGGAATAACCCAGAATACCTCCGGCTGAAGAGTAGTCGTGCGTTGAACCCTCGACTGTTACATCAGCGCTATTGGCACAATTCAGAATCGTCGAACTGTCCAAATATCCTCCTATACCTCCCGTGAAGGCCATATAGACCGAATAGTTGCCCGTTATCTGCACCTGGCCTGCTACCGGGCCCCTGTTTTCACACTGGTCAACGACCGAACCAGTCGCATAACCCACAATGCCACCCACATAACCATAGGGAGCCTCGAGTTCGACCGAAGCCCGGTTGATGCACGCATCGATTGTCGAGTTGTAGGCATACGCGGCAATACCACCGCCATAGGTCGAACTCTTTACGATACAGTCGTCGGCCAGTACCACATGGGAGATGTGAGCTTGCGCAATCTGCCCGAAGAGCCCAGCAACGGCGGTATAGGCCGAGATTACCTCGCTGTGCAGATTGTGAATCTCGTAACCGCCGCCGTCGAAGGTACCACGGAAGGCCACGTCTACCGAACCTATCGGCTCCCACTTGAGACCGTCCAAATCGATATTGCCGGCCAGTGTCACCATCTTCCCTTCGAAGGTAGTGCCTGTCTTGACCAGATAGGCCAAACCGGCCAACTGTGCCGGGGTCGAGAGGGTAAACTCGGTTTGCGACTCGTCGTACCACGAAGCATCGTAGTTCCCTTCCGAGGTCCACCAGCCACCTACCTCGATATTCCCGCCCAATACGGGATAGCCGTTGTTCTCACCGGCCCGGATTTCCCAGGCGGAAAGAGTGGGCGAATAGGGATCGCTATCCATCACAGACGTAGCATTGGCGGTGAGCAGTCCGGCAAATTCGTCACGCTTCATTTCGTCGGGTTGCATGGCCACACCTTTGATATTCAAGCCGGTCGTATCGGCCATGCACGTCACATCGTAGTACCCGTTTTCCAAAGAGAACTCTGTCGGATTACCCAGAGGCGAAATCTCTACAATAGCCGGATTGCCATCCACCTCTATACCCGTGGCCGACAATTTGCCTGCATGATATACATTCGTCTGATTGGAATAGGAAGCACAAATTCCACCCACATGCACATCGGGGCCGGTTCCCGATACGTCACCTACATGGAAACAATTTATAATACGGGCATTTACGCCTGCCAGGCCCGAAACCCAGATAGTTGCATGATCAGACACGGCAACGATACGGCCACTGCTCGATGAATTGTAAATGGGTTTGTAGGATATGTCGAATCCCACCAGTCCACCTATGAACGACTCGGTATAACCCTCATGGCTTACCTCTATTGAGGCCTGGCTGTGACAGTTATTCACACTTGCTCCGTCAAATACACCGGAGACCGCACCTACCATTCCCTGCAACGCAGCGACTATCTTCACGCGCACCGAGCAGTCATCGGCCAAGGTAATATTCCTGACTTCGCCAGAAGTACACCCTATAAATCCAATCAGTACAGCACTTCTTACCCGACCGCAAGAATAAGACTCTACCTCTACATCCATGTGATGAATCGTATGGCCATTGCCATCGATGTTACCCCGGAAGATTCGGTAATTGTAACCGATGGGCACCCAACGATGACCGCTCAAGTCTATATCGTTGGCCAGCTTCACTGTTTTACCGGTGAAATCATAAGAGTGATAAACCAGATAAGAGAGGCCGGCCAACTGTGCCGGAGTCGAGAGGGTAAACTCGGTTTGCGACTCGTCGTACCACGAGATGTCGTAGTTCCCTTCCGAGATCCACCAGCCGGTAGCCTGCTGTTGCTCGGTACTCAACTCGGGGCCATTTGCACCCTGGCGCCACTGCGACAACGATTCGACCCACGGGTCTTTCTCCAAAATGGTCATGACCGCCTCGTTCATCGTGGCCACCTGAGCCTGAGAGAGCAACTCCCCTTGCGAGAGGGCATACTCGTTATCGCTCACTTCCTCGGGCAAGCAACCGGCCCGGTAGTAGCCATGTTCTACAAATTCGTTTTCAAAAGTACCGGCTAAACCGCCAAACCGGGGAGCCTCAGCCACTCTGTCGGCAGTAATCGGCAATCGCCACCCATCCAGATACCCCACAGATTCTCCATTTTCATAAGCAGAGATGAGTATCACTAAATTTTCGTCCGTGAAAGTAATTGCATTCCCATCCGTCGAAAGCGTTACCACCAGTTCACCACTTGCACCCGTCTCATTTTCCAAGGTCAACGAATAGCGGTTGGAATACATTCCTACCATCTGTCCCAGGGGAATGTGCAGCTTTCCATCGCTTTCCAGATTCCCGGTCATCGAATAGCTCATCTCGGCACGAGTAGAGTAGATAGACAAGATATATTCATCGGCCGAATCAATCGAAGGCGAAATCGTCACGTCTAACGGAATTTCAAGATCCTCTTCTCCCTGGAAAGGCGACAAAGCCGAGGCGTGATACGTGCCCACCCATTCACTGTCGGCACCTTGTGCGGCTACCCGGCCATTAAATATCGACGACAACAGCATGGCATTCATGCAGTTGCCTGCCAAACCGCCGGCCGTATTGCCATATACCGTAGCATCGGAGCGACAATTCGTAATCGAACCTGTGCTTATCAAGCCCGCTATCGAACCGGCCGTCAAGCCCGATACCATACACGTAGAGGAGAGCATAAGGTTACAGATATCGGCACCCTCGGCATATCCAAACAACCCGGCATAAGCAGCGCCGTCGACCCGCATTCCCGAGATGGTATGGCCACAGCCGTCGAACAGTCCCACGAAAGAGCGAGCCCCATCCTGGGTTTTATTGCCAATCGGTATCCACCGATAGGCCGACAAGTCTATATCGGCTCCCAAACGAACCGTTACACCATTCGCAAGGCCTATGTGATAGACCAAATAGGACAAGCCCGCCAACTGTGCCGGAGTCGAGAGGGTAAACTCGGTTTTCGTATTGTCGTACCACGAGGTATCGTAATTGCCCTCGTCCCACCACGAGGAGGTAGGACAAACCTCGGTACTCAAGGCAGGGCCTGAAGCCCCCGATGTCCACATGTTCATACTCTTCTCGGCTTGTGTCGGAGCCACCTCACGCACATACTCATTCAGGTCGTCGACCAACTGCGACGATTGCATCTCCTCATCGGTAAGTGCCGTACCCACTACCTGATTGGCATTGGTTACACTGTTTTCGGAGTAGTAGCAATACGCCCAGTCATATCCGCCGCTACCGACAAGCGCTCCACTCACGTCATCGCTCAGTAACCGGGCCGAGAGGGGCATCACCAGACTTTCACAAAGATATAAAGACTCACCGTCTTCGGTCATCAAAACAGCAAACGTATTGCCCTGCGATGTGGTCAGGGTCACCGTCCTTCTATCGTCGGAGAGCGTTCCCAAAAATTCACCCTCGACAAAGGCCGTAGTTTCCTCCAAAGCACACAAATAGAGCTTCCAGGTATCGCTCGAGCCTACATACTGGCCCAATGGAATGTGCAGCAGGCCATCGCTCCCGACCTTTCCGCCAAACTGATACGACAAAGCTTGTACCCCGGCAAACGAAATATCCAGGCTGTCGGGATAATCGGTACGCGGTACAAATCCTATCTGAAAACCTTGCGAAACCGAGCTGTCGGATCCACTGGGTGCATATCCAAGATAATTACCCGACCATTTCTCGGGGAGGAACTTCGAAACCCGGCCATTGAATACACACAGGCGAACCCGCGTACCATTGCAGGCCCCGACCAGTCCGCCTACCGTATGGCCCGAAACAGTAGCTTCGGAGTAGCAATTCTCTATCACTCCCTCGTCGTCTATCGAACCAATTATGGAACCGGCGATATTGCCGCTTATCTGACAATCGGAGGCCAACATCACATTGCGTATCTCGCCCCCTCGCACATACCCGAAGAGTCCGGCATACTCCTGACCGGTCACATGCAGGCCCGAAATCGTATGCCCGCCACCGTCAAATGTACCTCTAAACGAGATTTGAGAGGTGCCAATCGGTATCCACTCGTGGGCCGACATATCCAAATCGGCCTCCAATCGTATGGTTACATTCCCAAAAGAATAACCCGAAGAGAGCCTATAGGCCAAACCGGCCAACTGCTCGGGAGTGGTCAGCCGATACAGTCTGACCGAACCATCAAACCACGATATATCGTAGTTTCCCTCATCGATCCAGGTCGTAGTCTGGGCCTGTTGCCGCCGGGCCATAACCTGCTCCCGACCGGACTGCAGCCGAGACCAGTCGCGCCCTGTAACCTGAACGGGAACCGACCACGACGGAATCGTCACCTTCGAGAGTCGCTTGCCGGAGAGCGACATAACCGACTCTCCCTTCGACAACTTTGCCTGTACAGACTTCTGTCCGGGGAGGGCCTGCGAACGGTTCGGAGCAGAAGCCTCGTTCAAACCCTTCAGCCGCATCTGAGCCAGCTGTACGGGCGAGAGCCGCTTCAACGGCTGTTCGGTAGCCCCTACGATTCCCACAGCCAAGCAACTCAATACCAATAATGTAAGAATTCTTTTCATATATATTTCGATTAAAGTTTGTCCCTGTCTCCAAAATATAGCGAAGTAAATAAGCAGTCCCAAAGTCCTCCTTTTGATTTCAGCCCATCGTTTATAAATGCAAAGAAAATAAAAAATATAATACTCGAGCTGTTTTTCCTTTCCTTTTTTTACATACCGACCCACAGAGTCAACAATTTATATAACAGCAGCGAGGCGGAGCACCCCAATCGGGTACTCCGCCTCGACGATATATCGCTATAAAAAAGTTACTACTACGAGAACGACTCGAGCGCTACGGCCAGATTCTGCAAGAACATGCGCACCGAGAGGGCCAGCAGAATGATACCGAAGAACTTGCGCAGCACATATACACCGGTCTTGCCCAGCACTCGTTCCAAGATGTGCACGTTGCGTATCACGATGTAGATGACAATGATGTTGAGCACCAAAGCCGCCAATATACTGCCCAGGCCATAGAGTGCCCGCAGCGAGAGCAGCGTGGTGAACGAACCGGCTCCGGCAATGAGCGGGAATACGATGGGTACAATCGAGGCGGCACCCTCGGGGCCGTCGTTTCTGAAAATTTCAATACCCAACAGCATCTCGATAGCCATGACGAAAATGACCAGGGCACCAGCGATGGCAAACGACGAAATGTCGACCTGGAACAACTCGAGAATCATATTTCCCATAAAGAGGAAGGCCAGGAAGGTGACGAGCGAATAGACGGCAGCCTTCCACGCCACAATGTTATGACCCTTTTGCTTCATGTCGATAATAATCGGGGTAAGCCCCGTAATATCGATTACCGCAAACAAAATAATAAAAGCACTCAGGAAATCCTGAAATTTAAACGACAGTATATCCATATTCCATATAGTTTAGGCGTGTGTGACAACAATTCAAAACCGGCTGTGCAAAGGGCTATACACCCGTCGGTATCACTCCGAACAGACCTTCGTGGCCGCCGCAAAGTTAATGAAAAAAAAAGAAATCAATACTTTCTAAACAAAGAAGATGTTTTAGCATTTCAAACGAAACATAGTGAAAAAAATTTGTTAGTTTTGAGAATCCTAATTGAGACACTATATGGACAGCATGTATGATGTTTTATTACAACTCCCTATTTTCCAAGGAGTAAGCCGGAATAAAATATCGGAGTTGATCGAGAAAATGAAATTCCATTTCCTCAAATATCCCAATGGCGAGAAAATCGTCACAAGTGGTGAAGAATGTAATCATCTGAAATTTCTCATTTCGGGCGAAATCAGGTCGGAACTGATTACGCAAAACGAGAAGATGAAAATTACCGAAAAAATACAGGCGCCTAATGTCATAGCCCCCGAACATCTGTTCGGCCGCGATACCTATTTCCCGGCCAACCTGTATGCCGAAGGCACCGTAGGAATCATGCAAATCGAGAAGAGTTCGGTCGTACAAATGTTGCAAGAAGAACCTATATTCCTCATCAACCTGCTCAACATTCTGTCGCGACGCTCGCAAAAGGCTCTCGAAAGCTTCACCGCCCTCTCGTCGAACGACTTGAAAGAACGGTTGGCATTCTGGGTGCTGAGCCTTACGCAACAAAAATCGAGCGACATCCACATCATCTGCAAGCAAAAAGACCTCTATGCCTTCTTCGGGGTACAGCGGTCGGTATTCCTTTCGACACTCGACTGTCTGAAAGAGAGCGGCATCATCGACTACACGGCCAAAGAGATTGTCATCCTCGACCGCTCCCGATTGAAAGACCTGTTGCTCGACTCGACCGATAAAGAGGACTTCTAACCCAAACATTCCACCTCATCGAACGAGGTACCCAAATGGTCACCTCGCACCATGAGTGTCCGTATAAAATCATAAGAGAGAGAACCGCGCTCAGCCACCACGACACGGTTCTCTCTCTTTTTTCTACCCTCTTCCACACAAAAACGAGAGGTCTGCCGAATCCGGCAAACCTCCCGTTTTATCTCCGCTTCCCGTCAAACGGGAAACAGCAGCACATCACTTCTTCTTACTTTTTCACTACACGGAAGCTCTTCGAACCCTCGTCGGTAGTCACAACCAGAATCATGCTACCGGCAGGAAGCGTATTGGCTTCTATTCTGTTTTCACCTTCGCTCACGGCTACACGTTTCAGCAAACGACCGGCCAAATCGTATACACAGGCTTCGCCGGCGGCTGTCGAGTTGAGGTTGATCTCACTCGTAAACATCGTGGGATAAACCGTCATTTGGGCAGCCCGATTGCCATCGATTGCCGAAGGAATATCTTCGAACTCAGCTTCAATATCGAGGCTTTCGGCCGGTACATCAACGGTGAGTTTGTTGTCCACCACGTCGGCCGTTCTATCGACCGAGTTTACCATGAGGCTGGCTACCTGGTAATTCTCGTCGGGAATCAAGGTAATCTCTACTTGTTCACCCACGATTATCTCGTCGTTGTTGTTGAGCAAAGCATCTTCACCGGCATAGCGAACCTCGATGGTACCGTTGGCGGGCGAGTTGAGAGTCAACACGGCCAAGTCTACGGGAGCAGGCTCCACGATATTCATCACGAAGTCGTAGCAACCACCCTTGTCGATAGCATCCATAGCCGTGTGCTCGTGGGCCGACTTGTTGTGCCAGGCATCGGAGAACTGGATTCTCAAGCGGGTTTCGGCAATCTTGGCATCGGCCGGTACCGTGATGTTGACTGTAAAGTCTTTCAGCATCGTGTTACCATTGTCCGACAAAGTAGCGTTGGTATCTTCGTACGAGTCAATACCTACCTTGGTAATCATCTCACCCTCGTCATTGAAGTCGTAGTCGCGATTCCAATCGGCAAAGAGTACGGCGTGGCACCAGATCATGGCTGTGGTACATTGTACACGCAGCGAGAAGGTCTGACCGGCCTCTACCGTAAAGGGAGCCTGCGTGTCGATAAATACGGTCGAGGGTTTGCTCGACTGGGTGTAATCGAGATTTTCAACGGCATCGGTCGTGGTGGCCGAAGTTACATAACGATCTTCGGTAGAATGTATCGTACCGGTAGGTTGCTCCCATCCGGAGAGGAAGGTGTAGGTGGCCGAAGCCATCACACTGTTCGACATGCCCTCTTTCACGGCAATGGCTTTGACGGTAACCGTCTCGTTCAACGTAATCGGGCCTTCATAGAGGGTCGATTCGGTAGTCGGAGTCGTATCGTCGAGCGTATAGTAGATTTGAGCATCTTCGGTCTCGGTCGTAATCGTGAGGGTTTGTTCCTCGGTATAGTATCCACTCTCCAGCGAGAATACGGGAGTAGCGACAGCTTCCATACCCGAAGGTTCGGTATAGGTATCGGCGTTGTCGGTGAGCCAGTCGAGCGAAACATTCAGGAAATAGGTGCTGTAATCTGTCGTGTTGTAGTTCTCTTCGACATATACACCTATCGTACCATCCTCGAGAATAGCGATTGACGAGTAGGCCGAACCGGTAGCGCAAAGCGTCTTCTTCACGGGCCAGGTTTCACCTTCGTCGTAGCTGAGGAAGAGCGATACGTTTTGTCTTTCGGTAGCGTGGTTGGGAACCGTGTGCAGAATGCGGTCCTTGTCATAGCCGTCGAGTGTAGAGGTATATCTGACGATGTCGCCGTTGCAGTTACAACATATTCATGAAATGTATTGCATCTCCCCGTACCTCAGTCCTCAGACATAACACTATTCATACACAAAGCCTCTAAACACCCTATCGATACAATGCCCCTGCCTCATCACATATCGCCCCGTTACAGATACACGACCAGGATAAAGAGCCCCGATAAATAAATATCTTTATTTTATAGACCGGAATTTTCGAGACGACACCCATTAGGCATCTACCCGCATGCGCCTCGATTTATAAACGAAAAAGTCTTAAAAAAAGAGGTCCGAGACCTTTACAGGCCCCGGACCTCCCGGTTTTTATGGTGCGACTAAACGCGTCTTGTGTTTTTAGTCTTCCTGTTCAACACCCCATTGCTGTTTGGCCAGACGACGGTAGTTGTTGTAACGCCATCTTGCGTTGTCTTCGGCAGCTTTGAACAGTTCGGCAGCCTCGTTGGGATATTGTTTCATCACCGAAGCGAAACGAACCTCGCCTTTGAGGAAGTCTTGGAACTTCGACCAGTCGGGCTCTTTGCTGTCGAGCGTGAAGGGGTTCTTGCCCTCGGCTTCCAACTCGGGGTTGTAACGCCACAGGTGCCAGTAACCGCAAGCTACGGCAGCAGCCTCTTCGGCCTGCGATTTACCCATACCGGCCTTCAGACCGTGGTTGATACAGGGAGCGTAAGCGATGATAATCGAAGGACCGTTGTAAGCCTCGGCTTCGCGGATAGCCTTCAAGGTTTGAGCCTGGTCGGCACCCATGGCTACCTGAGCACAGTATACATAGCCGTAGGTCGAGGCGATAAGGCCGAGGTCTTTCTTACGTACGCGTTTGCCGGCTGCGGCAAATTTGGCGATGGCGCCGACAGGGGTAGCTTTCGAAGCCTGACCGCCGGTGTTGGAGTAAACCTCGGTATCGAGTACCAGCACGTTGACATTCTTGCCCGAAGCCAATACGTGGTCGAGACCACCGAAACCGATGTCGTACGAAGCACCGTCGCCACCGATAATCCATTGCGATTTCTTGATGAGGTACTGGCTGAGCGATGCAATCTCCTTGCAGATTTCGCACTTGTCGGCGTTAGCCTTCACGATGGGCGTGATTTTGGCCTCGAGCTCGACGGTGCGGTCGGTATCCTCACGGTTGGCAATCCAGTCGGCAAAGAGCTCTTTGGTCTCGGCCGGACAGCTGTCGCTTTCGATAGCCTGGTTCATGAGTTTGGCCAGACGGTCGCGCATCTTCTCTACGGCGAGCGTCATACCCAGACCGAACTCGCAGAAGTCTTCGAACAACGAGTTGGCCCAAGCTACACCTTTACCTTTTTCGTTGGTGGTATAGGGAGTCGAAGGAATCGAACCCGAATAGATCGACGAGCAACCCGTGGCGTTGGATACCATCTCACGGTCGCCGAAGAGTTGCGAAATGAGTTTCACATACGGAGTCTCGCCGCAACCCGAGCAAGCGCCCGAGAATTCGAACAACGGCGTAGCGAACTGCGAGTTCTTCACATTCGACTTGATGTCTACCAGGTGTTGTTTGCTCTTCACGTGGTCGGCACAATATTCCCAGCGGGGAGCTTCGCTCAACTGGCTTTCCAGATCGGCCATCGAGAGAGCCTTGCCGTTCTTGTTGCCCGGACATACATCGACACAGTTGCCGCAACCCAGACAGTCGAGCACATCGACCTGCATGCGGAAGTGCATGCCCTTCATCGTGGCAGGTACCTTCATCTCGAGCGTCTCACCCTCTTTGAAAGGCGAAGCAGCGAGCTCGTCTGCATCGAGAACGAACGGACGAATCGAAGCGTGAGGACAAACGTAGGCACACTTGTTACATTGGATACAGTTGGCGTTGTTCCATACGGGAACGAAAGTAGATACACCGCGTTTTTCGTATTTGGCGGTGCCGGCAGGCCAAGTACCGTCCTCGATACCCGAGAAGGCCGAAACGGGCAGGTCGTCACCGGCTTGTGCGTTGATGACTTTCACCACCTTCTCTACAAATTCGGGAGCCTTGCTTTCAACGGCCTCGTCGTCGGGAAGGTTGGCCCATGCGGGATCAACGGCAACTTTTTCGTATTCACCACCACGGTCTACGGCAGCGTAGTTCTTGTTGACTACATCTTCACCCTTCTTGCCATACGACTTCACGATGAATTTCTTCATCTGCTCGATAGCCAGGTCGACCGGGATAACCTCGGTGATACGGAAGAAGGCCGATTGCAGGATGGTGTTGGTGCGGTTGCCCAACCCGATTTCCTGAGCAATCTTCGTAGCGTTGATGGTATAGAACGAGATGTTCTTCTGAGCCAACGTACGTTTTACGTTGTTGGGCAGGTGTTTTACCAGTTCGTCGGCCGTCCAGATGGTATTGAGCAGGAAGGTACCGTTGGGACGGATACCGCGCAATACATCGTACATGTGCAGGTAGGCCTGAACGTGGCAAGCCACGAAGTTAGGCGTATTTACCAGGTAGGTCGAGCGGATGGGGGTATCGCCGAAACGCAGGTGCGAGCAGGTGAAACCACCCGACTTCTTCGAGTCGTAGGAGAAGTAAGCCTGGCAATATTTGTCGGTGTTGTCGCCGATGATTTTTACCGAGTTCTTGTTGGCACCTACCGTACCGTCGGCACCCAAACCGTAGAACTTGGCCTCGAACATGCCTTCGCCACCGAGAGCCAGCTCCTCTTTCGGGGGCAGCGAGGTAAAGGTAACGTCGTCGACGATACCGATGGTGAAGTGATCTTTAGGCTCGGGCAATGCGAGGTTTTCGTAAACCGACAGGATTTGAGTCGGGGTAGTATCTTTCGAAGCCAAACCGTAGCGGCCGCCTACGATCAGCGGGGCATCGGCCTTGCCGTAGAATACGTCTCTTACATCGAGGTAGAGGGGCTCACCGTTCGAACCGGGCTCTTTGGTACGGTCGAGTACGGCAATGCGTTTTGCCGTCTTGGGCACAGCAGCCAGGAAGTGCTCGGCCGAGAAGGGACGATACAGGTGAACGGCTACCAAACCTACCTTCTCGCCCTTGGCCATGAGGTAGTCGATAGCTTCGCGGGCAGCCTCGGTTACCGAACCCATGGCGATGATTACGCGGTCGGCATCCTCGGCACCGTAGTAGTTGAACAGGTGGTAGTCACGGCCCGTGATTTCGTTGATTTTCTGCATGTAGTCCTCTACGATAGCCGGTACAGCCTCGTAATATTTGTTGGAAGCCTCACGATGCTGGAAGAAGGTATCGGGGTTCTCGGCCATACCGCGCATAACCGGTTTCTCGGGGTTCAAAGCGCGGGCGCGGAACTCGGCCAAAGCCTCTTGGTCGATGAGCGGAGCCAGGTCTTCGTTGTCGAGAGCTTCGATTTTCTGAATCTCGTGCGAAGTACGGAAACCGTCGAAGAAGTTGATAAACGGTACACGCGAACGAATCGTAGACAAGTGAGCGACACCGGCCAGGTCCATCACCTCTTGAACCGAACCTTCGCACAACATGGCGAAACCGGTCTGACGAGTCGACATCACATCCTGGTGGTCACCGAAAATAGAGAGTGAGTGAGAGGCCAATGTACGAGCCGATACATGGAACACGCAGGGGAGCAACTCACCCGCAATCTTGTACATGTTGGGGATCATCAGCAAAAGACCTTGCGATGCCGTGTAGGTAGTCGTCAAGGCACCGGCCTGCAACGAACCGTGAACGGCTCCGGCAGCACCGCCCTCCGACTGCATCTCTTGTACGAGAACCGTCTCGCCGAAGATGTTTTTACGACCGGCAGCAGCCCATTCGTCTACATACTCGGCCATCGTCGAAGAGGGAGTGATAGGATAGATGGCAGCCACCTCGGAAAACATATACGAGATATGTGCAGCGGCTTGGTTACCATCACAAGTTAAGAATTTTTTCTGTTTACTCATCTTTACTGTTATTAAGTAATTAGTATTGTTTTTTCATCTCTATATCAATATACAAACCCAAACAGCCACAAAGGTATCAAGTTTTCGCTTCCAATCTTCATATTGTCTATGGCATAATAGAAATTGGGATTGATGCGGCTGCGGGGCACATTGCCCTGAACACGGAACAACTGCTCGCGATTGACCAGGAACTGAGCGTTCTTGCTGCCCATGTTCAACCGGTGATCCTTGTGCAACGTATTGTAGAAAAAGGTCTCGCGCACAGCCTGATCGTCGGCCTCGACCGAGCGGTTGGAGTATATGATGTTGGTATTGTGCATATAGACCATGGCCGGCTTCTTGGGGAACTCTTCGCCATCGCGATAGAGCATGTTGATGAGGCGGGCATCCTTCAGGCTCTTGATGTAGTTCATCACCGTGGCCCGCGAAATCTGTATGTCCTTGCTCAACTGGCTCACATTGGTGGGTGCCGGCGACTGTACCGAGAGCAGGTACATGAGCCGCCGCACCTTGGGCAGATACGACAACTCTATCTGCTTGATCAGGAGTATATCGACCTCCATAATCATGTTGATGTTCTTCACCAGATTTTCCGAGAAGTTGGTCTTATCGAGGAAGAACGGATAGTAACCGTGGTGCAGATAGCCGGGGAAGTAATCGAGCGGATTGACCTGACTGCAAATCTCTTGAGCTATCGTCTTGTGATGGGCCATGATGTCGTCGAGCGTGTAGGCGGGGAACCGGGTCGAAGCCATCAGATTCAGATACTCTCTGAACGAGAAGCCCCGCAGGTTGTACGAGTCGACCAGGCCGGCCAGCACGGGATTCTCCTCTTTCAACCGCATCACCGACGAACCGGAGAAGATAATCTTCAACTCGGGGAAAGTATCGTAGCAGTATTTCAGCTCTTCGGACCATCCGGGATACTTGAACACCTGGTCGATGAGCAGCACCCGGCCGCCCTGACTGTAAAAGCGCTCGGCAAACTCCCTCAACGTATGCTCCGTAAAGTATAGGTTATTGAGATTGATATACAGGCACGACCGGTCCAAGCCGTAATTTTCCTTGGCATACTGCAACAGAAAGGTGGTCTTGCCCACTCCCCGACTGCCCTTGATGCCTACCAGACGGCTGTTTTTGTTGATTTGATACATCAAGTCGCGTTTGACCGGCGACTCGACATGCTCAACGAGATACTTGTGTGTTCTATAAAACGATTCCACGGCTTCTCTCTTAAACAGGGGGCAAAGATAATAAAACCCGACTATTTTGGCAAGCCGACTTTGCAATTTATAGTGAGATTGTGGAGTTTACATCCGATTTTAACATTCTTTCAACTCTCTCTGTTCTCTCGATTTTCATCCCCTTCTCCCACCCGACGGGGCTTTGCGAGACACTCCATTCAACCGGGAGAGCCTCTCTCAAGGAGAAACAAAAAAAGAGAGAGGCTGCCATTCAGCAACCTCTCCCCCTATTGTGTTTTGTTCTCTTGTGCAGTAATTACTCAGCCGGCGAAATAGTAGCGGCACGGTCGAGGATATAAGAACCGAAGCGATCGAGTTTGGCATCGCTGGTCTTTTGCTCCAGTTGGTCGGGATTTACACCGTAAGAAACCAAAGCATCGTAAACTCTTTCGGCACGAGCCTTGCGCAGTTTGGCATTGAAGGCAGCCGTACCCGTTTCGCTGTCGGCATAACCGGTGATGACATATTTCTTGCCTTCGTTAGCCTTGATGGCTTTCGCTACGGCTCTCAACACTACGCGGTCTTTCGATTGCAGTTCCGAGCTGTTGATGTTGTAGTAAACCGTAACTACGGGAGCAGGTTCTTCAACCACTTTCTCGGCCGGACGATTCTTGCACTCGGCCAATTGTTGCTCGAGGTTGGCAATCTTGCGGTTGGCATCGCGCAACTGAGCTACCAGAGCATCGCCTTCGGCATCGCTATATTTGCCTACAACCGGTGCTACAACAGGAATCTCGGGCGACTTCCATCCACGATCTTTGAATTTGTAGGTTACACCTACCAAAGCCGAAAACGCTTTGCCGTGATTTCCTTCATTAGAAACGGTCGTTTCCAATACGTCGAAACGCAAATCGAGGTTGATGGCCCAAGCATCGCTCAAGCGGAAGCGGTTGAGCAAACCACCACGCATACCCATGTTGGCCCAACTGGGAATATCACCTTCGCCCGATATGCCTACAGGGACACTCATACCGACGTACAGGATAGGCGAATAAACGCGTTCGCGATAACCACAGAACAGACTCGCCAAGTCACCCATCACATCGAGACCGGGAACAATAAGGCCATACGATTGTTTATAATAGGTGTTGTCGAGCATTTCATTGCTAACCCCATGCCCCCACAAAGCGGCACCTTTGATTCCGTAATAATCGGCGCCCAAACGCAAGCCGATAACCGGTGAGAACCATTTCTCAACATTCAGTCCAAACACAGGGGCGATACGTTTGCCAAAAGAGGCATTACTATCAAAACGTCCCAAGCTAAAATCGGCTCCGCCCTCAAGCGAAATCATCCAATTGTCCTTAAAGCTATTCAAGACAATCTCTTTGGAAGATTCTGTTTTAGCTTCCTCCTGGGGAGCTGCTGCAAGCATTGCCGGCGTTGCTACTCCAGTAGCCATAAGCAAAACCGCAAATACAGTCTTCTTCATACTTTTTCCTTTTTTTAATTAAAACTACTTTAATATCGGCAATCCGACCCTCTTCTTTCAAGGAATAGAGCAGATTGCGTCATAGACCCAACTAAATTTTCGGATAAAGGTACACGTTTTTTTTTACTCAGCAAACAATTTTTATTTAAATTTACAAGAAAATCGCTTCTCCGTATTCCAGAGAAGCGATTTCGGTCAAATATGGCAATAGTTTCAACCTTTATTTACCAATGTATGAAGCTATTTCGTGCGCAATATGATCGGGTGTAAAG
Organism: Barnesiella sp. An22; assembly: GCF_002159975.1. GTDB lineage: Bacteria > Bacteroidota > Bacteroidia > Bacteroidales > Barnesiellaceae > Barnesiella > Barnesiella merdigallinarum. The sequence continues at coordinate 325,387 of NZ_NFJR01000003.1, forward strand.
CCCAATTTCTCGTCGAGCACCTTATAGGGAGCCGAATAACCGAAGCGGTCCAGCCCGTAAATCTTACCACCTGTACCCACAACCGGCAACAGCGTCGAGGGCAAACCGGCCGTCAACCCGAATACGGGCAAGCCGGCAGGGATTACAGCCTCGCGATACGACTGCGGCTGGTCGAGGAAGAGCCCGATCGAGGGCACCGATACGATTTGTACTTTTACTCCCTGACCGTGCAGTATCTCGCTCGCACCGACCAGAGTCGACACCTCTGAACCGTTGGCAACCAGCACCACATCGGGGTTCTCGTCGCGCATCAACACATAGGCGCCCTTCTCGGCCTGCAAGGCATCGGCATAACGGTTGCCCGTAGCCGAAGGCAGGTCGGGCACATCCTGCCGCGACAGAATCAAGGCCGTAGGCGTATCGTTGTTCTCCATCGCCAGCTTCCAGGCGACCAACGTCTCGGCACTGTCGGCCGGGCGCAACACCAATACGCTGTTCTTTCCGCTGTGGTTTTTCAGCTGTTCCAAAAGCCGGATTTGTGCCTCTTGCTCTACGGGCTCGTGAGTAGGACCATCTTCGCCCACCCGGAATGCGTCGTGTGTCCACACATACTTCACCGGCAGCTCCATCAAGGCAGCCATGCGCACGGCAGGTTTCATATAGTCCGAGAATACAAAGAAGGTACCGCAAGCGGCCTGCATGCCGCCGTGCAGCAAAATGCCGTTCATAATCGAAGCCATGGTGAGCTCGGCTACACCGGCGTGCAGGAAGGCACCTTTGAAATTTCCTTTCGAGAAAGCACCGGTCTTTTTCAAGAAGGCCTCGGTCTTGTCCGAGTTGGCCAGGTCGGCCGACGAAACCACCATATTTTTCACCCGCTCGCCCAGATACGAAAGCACGTTGGCCGAAGCCGTACGGGTAGCCACATTGGGCTTGTACTCAATCGAAGCGAAATCGAGTTCGGGCAATTTGCCGGCATAGAAGTCGTGCAGCTCGGCAGCCAGTTCGGGATTCTCCTTCTCCCAGGCAGCCTGCACGGCCTTGCGCTCGGCGACAATCTTTTTCAGCTCCTCGGCCCGACGGGCATACAGGTCAACCACCTCGGGGAATATCACGAACGGATTCTCTACGTTTCCGCCCAAATTTTCAACCGTCTTTTCGTACGAAGCGCCCGATTTGCTCAAGGGTTGCCCGTGCGTAGAATATTTACCTTCGAACTTCTCGCCTGTAGCCGTCACGCAGCCACGGCCCATGATGGTCTTGCCAATGATGAGCGTGGGGCGTTCGGTCTCGCGGTTGGCCAGAGCCAAGGCATCGCGAATGGCCGCAGGGTCGCACCCGTCTATCTCGATGACATTCCAGTTCCACGCCCGATATTTGGCAGCCGTATCTTCGTCGGTCACCGCATCGGTATCGGTCGAGAGCTGCACGTCGTTGCTGTCGAAAAACATAATCAGGTTGTGCAACCCCAGGAACCCGGCTACACGACCGGCTCCCTGCGAAATCTCTTCCTGTATACCACCGTCGGAGATGAACGCATAGATCTTATGGCTGCACCACTCGCCGAAACGAGCAGCCATGAAGCGCTCGGCAATCGCTGCGCCCACAGCCATCGTGTGCCCCTGCCCCAGCGGACCCGAGGTATTTTCGATACCATGTTTCACATCGACTTCGGGGTGCCCCGGCGTAATGCTGCCCCACTGGCGGAACGATTTCAAATCGTCCATCGTATAGAAACCCGCCATCGCCAGCACGCTGTACAACATAGGGGACATGTGCCCGGGATCCAGGAAGAAACGGTCCCGATTGATCCATTGCGGATCCTCAGGATCATACACCAGAAACTCGGAATACAACACATTGGTAAAATCGGCACCACCCATGGCTCCGCCGGGGTGTCCCGATTTGGCCTTTTCAACCATTGCTGCCGTCAATACTCTTATATTGTCAGCCGCTCTGTTCAACAAGCTCGTATCGTTCATGGAATTTTTTTTACAAAAATAATACAATTCGCGAGTATAAACCTACAAAAACAGACAAAAGTTCTCAAAAAGAAAAAGAGAGCGAGGCTCCGGCCCCACTCTCTTTTATCTATATATTTATGCGATAGACAAATAGTCGATCAATCTTCGGTAGGAATATCGGTATTGACATTCTTGCAACCGATCAGGCCATAGTACAGCAGGTATGCCAACATGGCAATTACCAGCCAGTAGCTGGCCAGGTAGCCGAAGCTGCCCGAGAGCATGTTCTGGATAAACGGCATCACACCGCCACCCACTACCATGGCCATGAAGATACCCGAAGCCTTGGCCGTGTATTTGCCCAGACCTTCGACTGCGAGGTTGAAGATACCACCCCACATCACCGAGGTGCACAGACCGCAGAGTACCAGGAAGAGGGCACTCAGGGGAACCTTGGGCGTTTCGAGCGATTTCATCACCGACTCGGGAGTCATCTTCTCCGTAGCCAAGGCTGCGGCATTTTGCTCCAGGAATTCGGCAGAGGGATTGGCCACGAAAGCCTCGGCCTCGGCAGCCGGGATACCGGCATTCTCCAGAAGCTCGACGGTCTTTTTGGCCGGGTCGTATACAAACTTCGGTACATCGAAACCTACGGTTTTAGGCGTGAAGATGGCAATCAACGTGAGGACAATGGCTACCGACGAAACGGCTATCAACTGAGCGCGGGTCGAAACCTTGCCGCTGATCAAGCTACTCAAGAAACGGCCTACCAGCATCAGCAACCAGTAGATGGCCACGATGGCACCACCGATGGCGGCCCCGTTCACCAGAATACCGGCACCCTTGGCACTCGTATCGGCCATGAAGAAGTTCAACTGAGCGGGGATACCTACCTCGATACCTACATAGAGGAAGATGGCAATCACACCCAGCAACGTGTGACGGAAGGCCAGCGGGCTATGCTCGAATTTCTCTTGGGGCTCACCCTTCTTGGCCAGGTGAGGTTCAGGGATGGCAATCGCCGAGATGATAATGAACGAAACGGCAAACACGGCCATGGCGATGAAGAGCAGCGGAGTCACGTCGCTCATGGCGGTCTTGTCGGTTACCGAACCGATGAGCACACCCACGAAGAGCGGGGTAAGCGTAGCGGCCAGCGAGTTGAGGGTACCACCGGTTTGAATCAACTGGTTACCTTTGTTACCGCCACCACCGAGCAGGTTCAGCATGGGGTTTACCACGGTGTTGAGCATACATACGCAGAAACCGCAGATGAAGGCACCCAACAGATAGATAATCAGGTTCAGATACACCTCTTGTCCCCCTACGGAGAAGAGAGCCGTATCGGCACCCACAACACTCGACAAATACTGAATAAAGAGGCCCACGAAACCTACGGCCATAGCCGTAAGAGCTGTTTTCTTGTAGCCGATTTTCACCAGCATCGTACCCGCAGGTACACCCATAAACAGATAGGCCAAAAAGTTCATCATGTTACCCATCATGCCGGCCCACGAATACTGGTTACCCCAGATAAGTCCGAACGGTGCCGCCAGATTGGTGACGAAAGCAATCATTGCAAACAGGAACATCATTGCGATAATGGCAATAATTTTCCCCTTGTTTTTCTGATCTGTACTCATTTTATAAGATTTTAATTTTAATGTATTTAGAATAATATAAATGTCTCTATTGATATATGTGTGTGTCTATTCACGTGAATTCTTTTTCGGCCTTCTGTTTTTCTGGAAAACTTAAAATTAAGGACAAAAGTAATGCTTATTATTCAGCTACGAACACAACAAATATATGTTCTTAAACATAAATTTCATGGTCAAACACTCTTTCAAGCAGACGAGCGGGCCTGCTCAATAGACCCGCTCGCCGAATATCGAAGTACCTATGCGCACCAGCGTACTGCCATGCCGCAGAGCCAGCCGGTAGTCGTGCGACATACCCATCGACAGCTCGGTAAAGGCTGCAGCGTCGACCGTACCCGAGGCCCTCAGTTCGTCAAACAGACTCTTCAGCTCGCCGAACTCCCGGTCTACCTCGGTCTCGTCGTCGGTGAGCGTGGCCATACCCATGAGACCGCACACCCGCACATGCGGATACCGCTCCAGGGGCTTCCCGCTCAGCCACTCGCGGCACGACTCGGGGGTGAATCCATACTTGCTCTCCTCGCGGGCCACATGTATCTCGAGCAGACAATCGACCACCCGGCCGCACTTGGTTGCCTCGCTGTCGATCACACCCAGCAGCTTCTCGCTGTCGACACTGTGAATGAGGGAGATGAAGGGGACGATATATTTCACCTTGTTGGTTTGCAGGTGGCCTATGAAGTGCCACTCGATATCCTTGGGCAGCGCCTCGTACTTGCCCACGAGCTCCTGCACCCGGCTCTCGCCAAAGATGCGTTGTCCCGACTCGTAGGCCTCCATCAGGGCCTCGGCGGGGTGAAACTTCGACACGGCCACCAGGCGGGTACCCGCCGGCAGCTCCTGTCGTATGTTGGCTATATGTTGCGCGATTTCGTTCATCACTCTTTCGGTCGGTCCTCCTCCTGCGTCTTGCCTTCGGGATTAAACGGATAGACATCCATGAGCGGGGTCTCGGCAATCGACACGATTACCCAGTCGGCCATGGTGCCCTTCATGCCGGCATTCAGATTCTTGAGTGCGGTCTCAAAGTCGGCAGCCTGCACCAGCATGTACGATGCGGTGCGTTTCTCCATGCCGCTCTTCTCGTCGAGGGTGATGAAATTGATTTTACACTTGTACCAGCGGTCGCCCGTCTCGTCGAAGAAGAGCTCGCTGAAGTTGGCCCGCTTCACGGCCGACACCGAAAACTCGCCCGAGATAAAGGGCGACACCTCTTCGATGATGCGCGCCTCGGCCTCGGTAAAGGAGAGGGCATCGACCAGATAGGGTTCCGTTACTTTCTTCTGCATGCCGTTTTCCAGCATCTTGTCATATTTGACTCTGCATTCAAACCAGTTTGCCATACGTTTCTATTCAAAAAAAGGAGGTGCTGCGCACCCCCGGTGGTTCGTTATATCGGTTAATATTCTATTTTGTCGCTTTTGTTCTCCCACTTCTCGAAAGCCTTGATGGCCTCGTCGTGCATGAGGGGGATGGCCTTCAAGTGCCGCTCATCCATCGGCAGAGCCAACTCGTCGTAAATAAACGAGTCGTCGAACCCGATAGCCTTGGCATCGGCCTTGGTGTTGCCGTAATAGACCTTGTCGAGGTGCGCCCAATAGATGGCCCCCAGACACATGGGGCAGGGCTCGCACGAGGTGTATATCTCGCACCCGCTCAGGTCGAAGGTACCCAGCACGCGAGCCGCCTCGCGAATGGCATTCACCTCGGCATGAGCCGTGGGGTCGTTCGAGGCCGTCACCCGATTGGCACCCCGGGCGATTATCCGGCCATCCTTCACGATTACGGCACCGAAGGGACCGCCGCCGTGGTCGATATTGTCGAGCGAAAGCTCTATGGCCTCGCGCATAAAGGTATCTTTCTCACACATATCTTCTCTATTAAAAAGCTCAAACACGCGGTGCCGGGTTCCCGACAGACCGCCTCAAGGGTGCATCTTCCCTCTTGGGTATACAAAGATACGAATCAAATCGGGAGAAACAAAAGAACTCCCGCCGAAAAAGAGCCGCCCGCCTCCGATTTCAATCGGCATCGGCCGCCTCCTTCAGGCTCCGGTTCACCTGGTCGATATAGTCGAGCAGTTCGTCGCGCCCGCTCCCCCGCTCCGACGAGGTAGCAAAGATGGGCGGCAACTCCTCCCACGTCTCGAGCAGCACCTGTTTGTAGTGCTCGATGCCCGACTTGAGGGCCACGGGCCCCACCTTGTCGGTCTTGGTAAAGACGATGGCAAAAGGCACGCCGTTCTCGCCCAACCAGTGTATGAAGTCGAGGTCTATCTGTTGCGGCTTGTGACGACAGTCGAGCAGCACAAACAGGCAGGTGAGCTCCTGACGATGGAGGGCATACCCCTCGATCATCTTGCGCAGTGCCTCGCGGCTCTCCTTGCCCCGGCGGGCATAGCCGTAGCCGGGCAGGTCGACCAGATACCAGCTGTTGTCGATGAGAAAGTGGTTGATGAGCATCGTCTTTCCCGGCGTGGCCGAGGTCATGGCCAACCCCTTCTGCCGGGTGAGCATGTTGATGAGCGACGACTTCCCCACGTTGGAGCGTCCGATAAAGGCATACTCGGGCAACCGATGCGACGGGCAATCCTGCACCCGACTGCTGCTCACCACAAACTTGGCGTTTTTTATCTCCATATCAATCTCTTTTTTCAGATGTTCAGGGAGGACAAATATACTGACTTTTTCCGGATTTCCTACTTTCGCCCCCGGTTTGTACGTCGAGGACGATCGGCAACACGCTCAATCTCAACCCGTCGCACAGCATACCGGGTGGATACCGCATCGAGGTGCGGTATGACCAGTACGTCACCCCGCGCTGCGACGCGGAACCGGTAGACCGTAAATCATCTATTTATATGTTTATCATTATTATAACATGACAAAGCCCCGACTTGTGCAAGCCAGGGCTTTGTTTTATCCATTCAACAGGTCTCAGGACTGAGGTTATACCTATTTAGACACACCTTCAAGCACTTGAAGAAGAGTCGGTTACTTCACGATAAATTTCACCGTGCGCGACTTCGTGCCATCATTGACCATAAGCAGATACATGCCGGCAGGGAAACTGGCATCTATGGATTGCCACTCGCCACACGTCAGTGTACCGGCGCTCATGGTTTGTCCGGTTATCGACACCACGCGATATTGTACGGCCGCAGCGGTTGTGCCGCTCACCTGTACCCAGGCCGTGCCTCGTGTCACGGGGTTGCTGCGCAACTTGACATCCATTTCCAGACCGTTGCTACCCTTAATCTCTTCGACAGCTACCACCGGTTCGGTAGTGAACTGTTTCTCCTCGCCATAGACTGTGCCGCTCGCTGTCGTGGCAAAGGCCCGGAAGCTGTAGGTCGTGCCCGGCTCAAGGTCGGTGAGTGTGGTCTGCATCCTTATCCCCGAGACAGTTACCTTTTGTACTCCGCCATTCGTCGAAGCCTTGGTGAGAGGCGTTGTAGCCCAATACTCGAAGCCCTGGCTCGAAATGGCATCGGAGCCTTCCAACGCATATCCGTTGAGAGTCGCACCGTTGGCGGTAACCGACAGGGCATCGTAGGTGCGCACCTCGGGCTCGAAGTATACCGCCGCATCGCCGGTAAAGAATACCGCCCAGTCGCCATAGTAATAGGTGTCATTGATCTTGAGGAAAGGGCGATACTTATAGTAAACCTCGGGATTGACATTGCGCAGCGACCCCACGAGATTACCCTCCACGACGGGGCAACTCACCTCGTTTGAGGGCATCTCGTCAGGAGCATCATAGCGTCTCCATTGAAATCCCGCACGCATCTCCTCATCATCGAGGTTGGTCGTTGCCATCAGTCGAACACTCGTGGTCGATGTGGGTTGCGCACTCTCGGTGGTCAGACTGGGATGCAACGTCGCTACCTCCAAGGTTGTGCGATCATATCCTCCCTCTTCGGTGTGGGTGGCATAATAAAAGGTGTATGTTCTGTCGGGAGACAAATTGGTCCATTTCATCTCATCGCCGCTTATAAATTCTTTCGATCCTGAGGTTTTGGTGAACCCGCTCTCTATGAGTGTTGCGTCGCCATGGCCGCTATCCCCTTTTACGGTAATGGTCGTAGGCGTCCGCGAAATAACACTTATCGAGGGAGATACATCCAAGGTTTCAAATGATTCAGCATGCTGTTCGGTAGAATATAGTATAGTATCCCCATATATTGCATAGGCCCTGATATAATAGGACAATTCCGGAATCAGTCCGGTAATTGTAACCACCCCCTCTTCATCTACCGGATAATAAGAGTCTATACTATTCCCCCACCACCAATCACAGATGCACATTCCGTACTCTGTACACCAAGAAGGTTTTATAGATTCAACTCGAAATTGAAAAGTGGTTTGAGTTCGATTTAGGAATGTATATGTGGGATTAGGGACTATTTCTCCCAGCTTCTTCGACAATTTTTGGTCGGAGTGGTCGCCTATGCTTACCCCTATACTCAAATCATATTCCGGCCATTCGGGTGTAGTTTCAAAATAATAATAACCATCGGCACCTTGCAGGAGCTCCTGATAATTACCGTCTTTGGAACTTTTATACTGCACATAATTTATAGTCACGTTCTCATATCGAGGTGTAAGAGAGACTTTGAATGTGCCATTAGTGAGTTCACTCCGTGTTTCAATATAATAATCAGCAAGCGAATATATACTATCTGTAGGGTTGTCAAATATATCCTGTTGCTCCATCGTCAACTCTTGCACGTACAGGTCCCCTTGCCACCCATCTAAGCAATCTCTAAAATCAGTTTCGGGGAACATAAATAATTTGGCAAGGCTATCGCAACCATAGACAAAACCATTTTCAATAGATGTAACAGAACCTGGTATTAGTAATTCGGTGAGGCCACTACATCCAGCGAAAGCGTAACTGCCAATGCTTGTGACAGAATTAGGAATAGTAATGGAAGAGAGGCTCGTGCAATCATAGAAAGCTCTATATCCGATGCTTTTTACAGAATTACCAATAGTGACGTAAGAAAGGCTCGTGCAATCATTGAAAGCGGAACCGCCAATGCTTGTGACAGAATTGGGGATAGTAATGGAGAAGAGACTCGTGCATCTTAAGAAAGCGCAATCGCCGATACTTTTTACAGAATTGGGGATAGTGACGAAGGTGAGTCCAGTGCAATCCTCGAAAGCGTAATCTCCGATACTTGTAACAGAATTGCCAATAGTGACGGAGGTAAGGTTCGTGCAACCATCGAAAGCGTTATCTCCGATACTTGTGACAGAATTGCCAATAGTGATAGAGGAGAGACTCGTGCAGAGTTCGAAAGCAGCTTCGCCGATGCTTGTGACAGAATTAGGGATAATAATGGAGGTGAGTCCACTACAATCAGAGAAAGCATAGCCACCGATGCTTTCTACAGAATT
>NZ_NFJR01000030.1 GCF_002159975.1 Barnesiella sp. An22
TGTCGGTCAGGCCCAGCAGGGACTGGATTTCATCGAACTTGTTGACATACTTCCGCTGGTCCAACAAGATCTTGCAGTCACTGTTGTTGATGATGGTTCCCTTGACAATGGGTGACGATATGATGTCTTCCACTTCTTGGGTAACGACAACAGCCTCTCCGAAAAACTTTCGGACGGTCTTGAAAAGGTAGCGGATATAGTTGCTCATATTGGCGGATGCCAATGCCTTCCAACATTCCTCAATGAGTATCATCTTTCGGATACCTTTCAGCTTTCGCATCTTGCTGATGAAAGTTTCCATGATGATGATGGTGACAATCGGAAGCAGCACCTTGTTGTCACGGATATTGTCCAGCTCGAAAACAATAAACCGTTTGCCAAGCAAATCAAGCTGTCTGTCGGAATTCAACAGGAAGTCATACTCGCCACCCTTGTAATAAGGTTCCAGTACATTCAGGAAGCCCCACACGTCAAAATCCTTCTCCCGTGTACGCTTGGTCTTCAGGATTTCCTGATACTCGTCGCGGATGAACTCATAGAAGGTGTTGAAGGACGGAACCACGGTACTGTCCGTGCGGATCTTCTCCAGAAAGAGATTGACCGCGTTGGAGAGCGCTACCTCCTCGGCACGTGTCGGCGGCTCGTCGTCACGTTTCCACAGGGTAAGGATAAGCGTCTTGATGGACTCCTTTTTTTCGATATCAAAAGTACCGTCCTCCACGTAGAAAGGATTGAAGGCTATCGGATCGCTCTCCTCATAGGTGAAATAGATGCCGTCCTCGCCATGTGTGCGGGCATGGATAAGGCTGCACAGTCCCTGATAGGAATTTCCCGTGTCCACCAGCAGCACATGCGCTCCCTGTTCGTAATACTGGCGCACCATGTGGTTGGTGAAAAATGACTTTCCGCTGCCCGAAGGTCCGAGGATGAACTTGTTGCGGTTGGTAATCGTACCGTTCTTCATCGGCAGGTCGGAAATATCCAGATGGACAGGCTTTCCGGTCAGACGGTCCACTATGCGGATGCCGAACGGCGAGAGCGAATCCTTGTAGGACGTTTCCCCGATGAACAGGCACAGGGCCTGCTCGATGAAGGTGTAGAAACTTTCCTCAGACGGAAAATCACCGGCATTACCGGGAATGGCCGCCCAGAAGAGTGTAGGTACATCGACGGTATTGTGACGGGGCTTGGCCTCCATCAGGGCAATCTGGCTGCCCACATCATTCTTGATACGCTTCAACTTCTCGCGGTCGTCGCTCCATGCAAAGACATTGCAATGCGCACGGATGGAAGTGAGCCCCTTGCTGTGTGCCTCGTTCAGGTACTCCTCAATCCATTCACGGTTGATTTGGTTGGAACGGCTGTAACGGGACAGCGAGTGCATGTTACGGGCAGTCTGCTCGAACTTCCTCAGGTTCTCCGCCGAATCGTCTATGAAGAGATACTGGTTCACGATATGGTTGCACGTGAGCAGTATCCCTATCGGTGCGGCAAAGGACAGGCGGCAGTCGCTGCGGTCCGTGGACAGCCGTTCATAACGGCTGTCCGTACCCACGGATGACGGCAAATCCTCCGTCTCGGAGAGGGTATGCAGACAGAGCACATTGTCTCCGACCTTCATTTCCCCGGCTCCGAGGGTGATGTCCTGCAGACTGGTCGTCTCCTCCTGCGAGAGCGAGAAATACTTTTCGATAATGCCCGCGGAGGTTTCCGTACCGATAATCTCTTCGTCCGTCAGCCTGACCATGCGGACCAGGCCGCTGTCGTTCACGATACGCTCGAACTGCCCGCAGCATTCCAGGAACCGTGCGACGGTATCCTTGTCCTGCATCTCCTTGGGGATGATGAACCCACGCGTGAGGGCATTGAAGCTGCTGGTCGTGCGGCTGTGCTCCTTCGTGGTCTTGGTCAGGAACAGATAGCAGGTATGGTTCAGGTACGGCCGCTCATTGAAATGTCTTTCAAAACTGCGGCTGAGGAAACTCAGGTCATCCCGGCAGATGTCGGGCCTGTAGCTCTCCTCGATGAAGATGTCCTGCTTGTGGACAATGCTGTAGTTCGGCAGAACCCGGACAGCCTTCGCCCATGTGGAATGAAGGGCCTCGTATTCGGCGCGTGTCAACGTGAACACTTCCGGCAGCTCCACCCTGTAGGCCACGGTAATGTCGGCATCCTTGCTGATGATGCACCCGTGCTCGACGGCCATCAGCGGAAACCGGCTTTCCAACGTGGCGGCTTTCATTACATTTCTCATACATTACGTTTTTTCGGAGTTGGACAAATCAACCGGAGAAAACCTTTCCGGCTGATGATGTAGCGGGGATGGCGGCGCAGCGCCTGCAATTTCATCAGTCCCCATTCACCGTATTTCGCATTCAGGCGGAAAGTCACCCAGACAAGCACCGAAGCGCAGATGACACCGAAACCGATACATACCCACTGGTCGATACCTGCCATGTACATGATGACAAACAGGACGAACAGGGCGAGCAGTCCGCCGGCGAAGATGAACAGGTACTGGCTTTTCAGCCCCTTGAACTCAGGGCTGCGGCCGATTCCCTTGTTGATAGGATACTCCGCCATAATCAGAGGAAGAATGAGCGTAAGATTGTGGCGGCTACGATTAAAAAGATACAGGCGCCGAACCAGCTGGCTGCCGTCTTGGAGGTGTCGGGATCTCCCGAGGAAAACTTGGAATAGACCTTCACGCCTCCGATAAGGCCGACCACGGCTCCGATGGCATAAATCAGTTTGGTTCCCGGATCGAAATAGGAAGTGACCATGTTGGTGGCTTCAGTGATACCGCCGATACCGTTACCCTGGGCGAAAGCCCCTGTCGTTGCAAGCAGCATCATGGCTGCAAAAAAGAATCTTTTTTTCATGTGTCGAAACTTTTAATTGGTGAGACAAAAAATGATTTCGACCACGAATATATAACGCTTAATTCATTGATTTACAACACTGACGATGCGTGACATCGGGTGTCATTACGTTACATCGGAAAGGGATTTCCAAGCGATATGAAAAAGAATTTTTGGCAGCCGATTGAAAAAAGGAGAATATAAAAACGGGCACTCTCCATGAAAAAATGAGAACGCTGCAACTTGTCAGAATCAAAAAAGCAAAGTCTGAAAACCGGGCGGCTTTCAGACTTCGCTTCATGTCATGTGAACGCAGTTTACTCTGCTGCTGAATCGGAAGAGAAGACACGCTGTTTCCTCCGTTCCTCCTTTTTCTCTTTTTGCAGCTTCTTTTTGAATTCCATTTCCTTCAGAATCTGTTTCAGCGGCCTGACAGTTTCAGGCTGCTCACGCTTGAACCTCTTGAAGTAGATATCCTCTATGAACTGCGGAAGCGGAACTTTCCACGGCTCCTGTCTGTGGTTATCAATCTTCCCGAGTTTGTCAGGATTCAGACCAAGTTCACGTGCCATCTGCACATGCCTGTCCGACAGACGGTGACGCTTCTGGGCAGCCATCCATTTTTCCAATATTGCTTTTGTTACTGCCATAATCATTCATTTTTTGCAAAGGTACGAATCTTGCCATTATGATAAGGATATGACTATTTGTATTTTATCCGACGTTGTTTTCTGAAAATGAAGAAGGCACGCCGATATCACATCGACATGCCCCCAAAAATATGGCAACAAAAGAAACAATTAAACGAATTTACCTATATCGAAAACTTCTTTTTTCTTCGGAGTACCCCTTCGTCTTAAAAGCGGTTTTCCGGCTTCATCCAGATATTCGTTGAGCAGATGCCCGATTTTATGCTGGCATCCGATTTCGTTTTCAAGAAGATTCAATATTTCCGTACCGGATAACTTGTGATAAATTGTCATGCTCGCACGAAAAGCCTTCTGTTCATCACGGGTAGCGGAAGTCAACACTTCCACAACATTATTCATTTCCTCGAATGTCATTGCCGTGTTGAAATCAGGATCAGGTTCCGCACCCACCGGAGCCATAAGTTCTTCCTTTTCCTCCTTGGTCAATCCTTTGTTTTCCTGTACCACATCCTCGGGATTGATTTCTTCATCTTCTTCTATAGGTTCCCTAACCAATGGTTCGGAATGTGTTGGCTTTTTTCTTGCCACATCAGGGTCTTCCAGATAGACGATTCTGGTCTTGCCAATCACGTCATTATCGTCAACCTGAGAAGGCCGTTCTACAGTTACAGGCTTCTCCTGTACCACTTTTGTTTCCGGCACATTTTTCTTACGCCTTGCCTTTTTCCTGGCTTTTTCGGCTTTCTTTTCCCTGTATATCCGATATTCTTTACGATATTTCCATAACTTGATACGGGCTATACGCATCATACGGTACACTTTCTCCCATGTGTCATACACTTGCTGGCTGAAAATGAATATCCACAATCTGTATAATATGAAGATAGCGCACAGGACTTTGACTGCGAAATAAATTTTAATTTCCATAATCAGCTTTCTTTTCTTCGTACAATTTTATAATCTCAGGTGAATATTTTTTCAGATGCTCGTCCACAATATTATTGATGTAGCCGGACATGGTAGCTTTGGGGTCTATGACCAAAAGCATGTATTTGATTATACAGGCATTCTCCTGCTCGATACAGACTTGTGCCCGCTTTGCCAACGGTTTACAAGTAAGGTATTTTTCTTTGTAAATGGCACATCGCTCATCAATGCCGGGCGATTCTTTCTTTTGTTCAGGAAGGTTTACCGGTTCTGCATTTTTCACAGCCTCATTTGATTTGGCTGTATCCTTTTGTTTCAAACCGGACTTTCTGCCGAAAGTCATTTGTATAAGCCTTGCAGAAGCATGAATGGCTATCACTAATACAATAAATACCATGATAATAACGACTACAATAGTCATAGTGTCAAAAAAGTCTCCCATAATTATTTTTTATATAAAGGTTCATTATTGATTTGATTATAATAGAGGCCGTCTATTTCCTCCTTATATTGCTCGAAATGAGCGGTCAGTACATTGTCAATGAATTTCGACATACTGATTTTGGGGGCTACAACCGATAAGAATTTCTGTATAAGCCGATAATTGTCGATACCGATATAAGCCTGCTGCCTTTGCAGAACATTTCCTCCCGAAAGGAACTCTTTGCGGTACGAATCCGTGACGTCCTTTCGTTTTTTTGGTTTGCCTGTACTTTTCTCAACAGTTACAGGTCCCGGATTGTCCGCTTCGCACTCATTCCCATCGGATTCATCAGTGGTTATTACATCATCCACGGATATGTCTTTCCCATAATTGGGTATATCCCCGGCCATAATGCCTCTGATCATCTCTTCGTTCACGGTTACTTGTTTTTTTGCCATAGTATTTATTTTTTGAATTTGACCAATAGTTCTTCCGCCAATTCTGTCAGCCCGCTACCCTTCAACGATTTGGCTGGAGGAGGAAACAAGGTACAACGAAAGAAGTTTCGGGTTGTCAAGGATAGTTCCTTGTTGTAGCGGTTGGTTTCTGGGATGATGGTATCCAATACCGTAAATTCCAATTTTTGCATGATGATATTGTAAGCGTCGAAAACTTCCGTGGAAGCGCGGGCATCTTTACGGGTCCAGAAAAAGAGGAATTCTCGCAAGGGAGCTTCCTTGCTTGTCTTGGCATAGTCCCATACGATAGTTGAGAACGAAAGACTGCTTTGCATTACAATACGGTCAGGAATAATCGGGGTTATCACATAGTCCATGTTCACGATGGTGTTGATTACGCCGGAAGAATTCACTGTTCCGGGCAAGTCCACGATAATCAAATCGTAATTCCCATTATTCATAAGTTTCTCCGCGGCATCACGGGCATTTTCCGCTTTTGAGCCGACAATCGTATAGGCTTTCTTCCGGATACGTTCGTACTGGGATTTCAACAGTTGTTTGAAATAATCACTGTTTTCAACAGTACGCATATCCCTTTCTTTCATGCGTACCAAGCTGTACTGCGGATAATCGCAGTCGATGACAGCTACATTCAGTCCTTTCAGGTAATGATAATACCCGGCAAGCATAATCGTCATGGTCGATTTACCCACTCCGCCTTTCTGGTTGCAAACGGCAACTAAAACTGTGTCTTTTTTCATTTTTCTTTCTTTTTTATAGTTAAACATTAATCGGATTCAGTATTCCGGTAAGTAAGGAATGACTGGATATATGCCGTAATACGGTATCTGATCCATTCAGTCCGACGGTCATTACTGCACATCACAAGTCTGTCTGTCAGACATTCCTTACTGCCTGTGTGCAGTACTCCATTCGTGTATCATTCCAGTCATACATTCTCTCATCCAGACAGTCAGTCAGCAGGTCCTTCAGACACTCTTTACCGCACATATTCTGTCGTTCATGCCGCAAATAAAAAGGAAAATTTTCATACCGGCACTATGTTTCGGGTGAGGTGACGACTCGTGTCATCAAATGACATCTTGTTTCATATAACATACTGTTTTATAGGTAGATATACCGCCATAACTTTGCCACCAACAACGGAATGGATGCCGGATGGAGCTATCCCGAAGCCGAAGAATGAGGCTGAAGGTCAAACCTCAATTTGACTTCAGGCAAATTCATGTTCAAGCGAACATAGCAAGTTGTGTTTTGGGCAGCCCGAAATGATTCGGGCATCCCAAAACAAACTTGCCACTCGCCTGAAG
>NZ_NFJR01000031.1 GCF_002159975.1 Barnesiella sp. An22
GGAGTAGTCCCTGGATTCTCAGACCTTGAAATAATGGCATTGAATATGACATCAGAAACTGTTGGTATTGACAGTAAGCCATTGTTGTTTGCAAAGCTACAGGAATATAAGATTGAAATTCCCAATCTTATATCACGCAGACAATACAATGACAGACGTAAAATCACTTCCTCCCTATGCAATACAATCCGGGAAAGAATGGCAGCGGAAATTGATGGAGGAGAAGATTGTTTCTGCATTGACTCTAAACCGATAGAAGTATGTCGTTTTTCCCGTTTCAGGCGTTGTTGTATGGGAAAGAAGAATTTTGAGAAAGCACCGTCAATCGGATACTGTGCATCACAAAGAGTGTATTATTACGGATATAAACTCCATGCAGTCTGTGGATTAAGTGGAGTCATCCATTCCTTTGACCTCACAAAGGCAAGTGTACATGACATTCATTACCTGAAGGATGTAAAAGTGGACTATAGTAATTGTACTGTCATAGGGGACAGAGGATATATAAGTGCTCAGGTACAATTGGATCTGTTTGAAACTGCCAATATCAGACTGGAAGTACCATACAGAACTAACCAGAAAGAATGGAAACCTACATTTCCAGCTTTTGCCAAAGCGAGAAAAAGAATCGAGACTCTATTCTCGCAATTGTGTGACCAGTTTATGATTATAAGGAATTATGCGAAAGATACAGACGGATTGTTTGCCCGGATTGTCGGGAAGATTAGCGCACTTACAATCCTGCAATATATTAACTATAAAAATGAGAGACCCATTGGTAGAGTTAAATATGCGCTAATTTAATTCCGCCAACGGGTGAAAGCAGAATAATATTTTGGAACGATAGTTCAGCTTGTAAAAAACTGGATACCGCATCGGAGTGCGGTATGACTTCTACCAGGCACAATCTTCATTTGAAAAGTATATTTCTATCCACCGCCATGCACATCTTTATAACTTGACAAAGAGACTGCGACGACCGCTCCGTAATGATTGCGATTCGCTCCCAAATTTGTATCTTTGCATTTGCATTTATAACAAGGGACAAGTGGAAGAAGATTTTTTGAACGAACTCAACGAGCAGCAACGCGAAGCCGTACTCTATACCGAGGGGCCCGAACTGGTGATTGCCGGTGCCGGGTCAGGAAAGACTCGGGTGCTTACCTACAAAATAGCTCACCTCCTGCAGATGGGGTATCCCCCCTATCGTCTGCTGGCGCTCACCTTTACCAACAAGGCGGCCAACGAGATGAAAGAGCGCATCGCTTCGGTGGTGGGTATGGCCACGGCCTCGCGGTTGTGGGCCGGCACGTTCCACTCGATCTTCTCGCGCATCCTGCGGGCCAATGCCGACCGGCTGGGCTATCGCCACGATTTCACCGTATACGATGCCGCCGACTCGCTCTCGCTCATCAAGAGCATTATCCGCGAGATGCAGCTCGACGACAAGGTCTATAAACCGTCGACCGTGCAATCGATTATCTCGAATGCCAAAAATGCCCTTATCGAGCCGCAAGTCTATGCCAAGAACCGCGAACTCATCGAGATGGACACCCGCTCGAAGCGGCCGCTCATCTGCGAGATTTACCGCATCTACCGCCACCGCTGCTTTGTATCGGGGGCGATGGACTTCGACGACCTGCTGCTCAACACCAATATCCTGTTCCGCGACCATCCCGACGTGCTGCAGCACTACCGCGACCTCTTCGCCTACATTCTGGTCGACGAGTACCAGGATACCAACTTTGCCCAGCACCTCATCGTGAGTCAGTTGAGCAAAGGGCACAACCGCATCTGCGTGGTGGGCGACGATGCCCAGAGCATCTACTCCTTCCGGGGAGCTAACATCCACAACATTCTGGGGCTGAGCAAGGAGTACCCGGGCCTGAAGATATTCAAGCTCGAACGCAACTACCGCTCTACCCAGAACATCGTGAACACGGCCAACAGCCTCATTGCCAAGAACAAGGAGCAGATACCCAAGCAGGTATTCTCGCAAAAGGAGGTGGGCAACAAGGTGAAGGTAATCAGTGCCTACTCCGATTTCGAGGAGGGGTTCATCGTCTCGAACCGCATCGCCGAGCTGCGCCTCACCACCCACTGCCACTACAACGACTTTGCCATACTCTACCGCACCAATGCCCAGTCGCGTACGCTGGAAGAGGCGCTGCGCAAGCGCAACATCCCCTACCGCATCTACGGGGGCACCTCGTTCTACCAGCGCAAGGAGATCAAGGATGCCATCGCCTACTTCCGCCTCACCATCAACCCCGACGACGAGGAGGCCCTCAAGCGGGTCATCAACTACCCCGCCCGAGGCATCGGCAACACCACGCTTGCCAAGCTCATAGACCGGGCACATGAGAGCGGCGACAGCCTGTGGAGCGTGATTTCCGACCCGCTGAACCACCACCTCGAGGTCAACAACGGAACGCTGAACAAACTGAAGGGCTTCAAAGATCTCATCGAGAGCTTCCGCCAGGCGGCCACCCGCCAGAACACGGCCGAGCTGGCCGAGACCATCGTCCAGCAATCGGGCATTCTGCGCGACATCACCGCCGAACGTACCCCCGAAAACATCAGCCGGCAGGAGAATATCGAAGAGCTGCTGAACGGTGTCATGGAATTCTGCACCCTGCGGCAGGAGGCGGGCGAAACGGAGACCACCCTCTCGGACTTCCTGGCCGAAATATCGCTGGCTTCCGACCAGGACAACGGCGACGAAGCCGAGCAGGACAAGGTGACGCTGATGACCGTACACGCCTCGAAGGGACTGGAGTTCAAGCAGGTATTCATCGTAGGGGTCGAAGAAAACCTCTTCCCCTCGTCCATGTGTCAGGGTAGCGAGCGCGAAATCGAGGAGGAGCGCCGGTTGCTCTACGTGGCCATTACCCGGGCCGAAGAGAACTGCACCCTCACCTACGCCCTCACCCGCTACCGCAACGGCCAGACGGTATCGTCGCCCCCCAGCCGGTTCATCAAGGAGCTCGACCCCCGATATGTCGACCTGCCTGCCCAGGAGCGGCTCGAAGAGCCTCGCGAGGAGAAAGTCCCGTGGCGCAGCTCGTTCGGTGGCGAATGGGGCCGCAAGCCCTTCCGTCGCGACGAGAGCGACGACAACCGCACCCCGGCACCCCGCCCCTTCACGGCTCCGGCCCCGGCCAAGCGGCTCACCCGCATCGAGTCACGACCCTCGGGAACAACCCCGTCGGCATCGCAAGCCTCTACCACGACGGCAGCCGGCACCGTTGCTGTAGGCAGCCGCATCTGCCACGCCCGGTTCGGCAACGGCACCGTGTCGGCCATCGAAGGCACGGGCGACAACAGCAAGATTACCGTCGAGTTTGACAACGTAGGCCGCAAACAACTGCTGCTCAAATTTGCCAAATTCACCATTTTATAAAACCATAAACCACTCAAACCGATACCCGCCATGCACAACGACATGCTATCGCAAATACCATCGCCCTGCTACGTACTCGAGGAGGCACGCCTGCGCCGCAACCTGCAACTCATCCGCTCGGTCAAGGAGGCCGCCGGGGTCAACATCATACTGGCATTCAAGGCCTACGCCCTGTGGAAGTCGTTCCCCATCATCCGGGAATACATCCCCTGCTCCACCGCCAGCTCCATACACGAGGCCCGGCTCGCCTTCGAAGAGATGGGCAGCCCCGCCCACACCTATTCGCCAGCCTACACCGAGCGCGATTTCCCCGCCATCCTGCGGTACAGCAGCCACATCACCTTCAACTCGCTGAGCCAATTCGAGCACTTCTACCCCCAGGTCGTGGCCGACGGCAACCGCGTGTCGTGCGGACTGCGCATCAACCCCGAATACTCCGAGGTCGAGACCGACCTCTACAACCCCTGTGCCCCCGGTTCGCGGCTGGGCATCACGGCCGACAAGCTGGCGCACCTGCCGCAAGGCGTCGAGGGGCTGCACTTCCACACGCTGTGCGAGTCGACCTCCTACGACCTCGAGAAGACCCTCGTGCGGGTCGAAGAGCGATTCGGCCACCTGCTGCCGCAAGTCAAATGGCTCAACATGGGCGGCGGTCACCTGATGACCCGCCAGGGCTACGACACCGACCACCTGGTACGACTCCTGCGCGACTTCAAGCAACGCCACCCCAACCTCGAGATCATACTCGAGCCCGGCAGCGCATTCGGCTGGCAGACGGGCCCGCTGGTATCGACCGTGGTCGACATCGTCGAGAACCACGGCATACGCACCGCCATACTCGACGTATCCTTTGCCTGCCACATGCCCGACTGTCTCGAGATGCCCTACCAACCCGCCATCCGCGGCGCCGTCACCACTCCGGCCCCCGGCCTGCACGCCTACCGCATGGGCGGCAACTCGTGCCTGAGCGGCGACTACATGGGCGACTGGTACTTCGACCACGAGCTCACTGTGGGCGAGCGCATCATCTTCGAAGACATGATACACTACACCACCGTCAAAACCACCATGTTCAACGGCATACCCCACCCCTCTATCGCCTGCCTCAGGAGCGACGGTACCGTAGAGATGTGGCGCGAATACGACTACAACGACTACAAGAGCCGCATGGATTGACCCCACACGGGTCAACCCTTGCGCCCCTCGATTTGTTACACCTTAAAAACCAACTTTTACAATGGGAACATTCTTAGGCATCATAGCCCTGCTCATCACCCTGGTCGCCTTCATCCCCCTGCTGGGGATACTCAACTGGATCACCATACCCGTGTCCATCATCTTCCTCATTATCTGTGCCATCCTCAAGTCCGACACCGGCAAGACCCTCTGCATCGTCTCCATCATCGTAGGCCTGCTGCGGCTCATCTTCGGCGGCGGCATCCTCTAATTTCGGTGTTTGCCTTCTTCAACTCCTTCTGGAGCTTGTTCATCTCTATTTTGTCGCCACTGTTGCGGGCCCGGGCCAGGGCATTATCGAGGTCCTCGGCCCGTTGCCGGAGAGCCTTCAACCGCTCCTCTGCATTCTTGCCATTTACCTCCAAGACGATAGAGGCAGATGTTCCGTAGTTGCTCATATTCGTTCATATTTTTCACGAATATGGGCACTCTAGGCGACCCAATAAAAGACACAAAAAGAGCCTCGAGGGGAGGATTCCCCAAGGCTCCGACAAGAAGGCTATTCCGATAATCGACTTACGAGTGACGATATTTCCTTTTGATAAAACGAATGAAACGGGTACAAAGAGCAACTATCGCCGTTATCACGAAAGCTGCCCCCACAATCCAATATATGTACCAGAATACAACGCTAACCGCCGTGAGTGCTCCAAGGACCATAATTATCACGAACAAAAGCACAAATCCAAAGGCAATCAATATAGACATATTCCCTCCTTTTCTTCGAAAATAGTGAAAATTTTCGGCATTCGCAAGCCCATCACACAAATTTTCGCGGCGTTGTAATTCGCTTTCAAATTTGTATCTTTCAAGAAGATAGGCTGCGGCTCAGCAAAAAACACAAGTAAACTTGTTTGTTTTGCCCTCTCCTTGCACTATCTTTGACTTATTAAATACAGCCTTATCTATCGCTATCCCAGAATTGCCGATAGCGTAGAAAGGCATCGGCCACATCGGGCTGCATCTCGTTCCTGAAAAAAGAGGGCTCCCTCGTGGGGTGCCAGTTACCCACCACCTGCCCATCGTGAAGAATCACCGGATAGAACAAGCCGTTACTACTATGTATCCGATGGCGGAACTCCTCTTCAAAAGCATGGTGCCGACTTTTGTAACCAATCAGATATTCATCATACGACGGCAACAGAATCGTCTGCCGACGGTATCCCCTCACCCGGCAATCGCGATGTATAAAATAAGTCTCCCCGGCATACGACTCGGAAATCAACTCGCTGCAAACCGACTCGATGGCTGCCCGACACTCGCCCACGCCCAGATTGGACCACCATACAAAGTCCTCGAGTGTAGCAGGCGAATGACTTCGGAAATACCTGCGGGCCAACTCGGCAATCGCTTCGTCACGCCGCAGCTCACGCAATCGGGGTATCCGCTCCTCGACCAAGGCATACGTGTTCTGCCGACGATCCAGCTCTCCGCTGCAAATAATGCCATCCGCCTCGGCTCTGCGCAGATAAATCGACATCGTGTGAGCATCATCTTCAAGACCGCACTCGGCCAACCGAGCCAAAAGAATCTCCTTCCGCACCGATTTCTCCCCAGACAGCGCATCGCAAATAAGCCTGTTGGCACGTTCATACTCTCGCTCTTCAATCCGCCTTCCGTGATAAGCCAAGTAACCCCGAATCGACACCTTGTTCCTCTCGGCACACAAAGGCAACATCCAGCCCAAAT
>NZ_NFJR01000032.1 GCF_002159975.1 Barnesiella sp. An22
TGGCGTACCGTGTCTGGCAGTCGCTGGCCAGGGCCGAACCCATTGACGTGTTCCCCCTGCTGCGCCCGTTTGCTCTGGGTATCTGCATCATGTTTTTCCCGACCATCGTGCTGGGTACGCTCAACAGCATCCTGTCACCCGTCGTGACCGGAACGCACAGGATTCTGGAGACGCAGACCTTCGACATGAACGAGTACCGGGAGCAGAAGGACAAGCTGGAGATTGAGGCGATGCGGAGGAATCCCGAGATGGCCTACCTGGTGGACAAGGAGGCTTTTGACAACAAGCTGGACGAGTTGGGAGCCCTGGACGCCATCGAGGCGTGCGGCATGTACGTGGACCGTGCCATGTACAACATGAAGAAGGCGGTGCAGAACTTTTTCAGCGAGCTGCTGGAACTGATGTTCAATGCCGCTGCACTGGTGGTGGATACGCTCAGGACCTTCTTCCTGATTGTCCTTTCCATACTCGGGCCCATCTCCTTTGCCATTTCGTGCTGGGACGGTTTCCAGGCTTCGCTCAGCCAGTGGTTTGTCCGCTATATCAGCATCTATCTGTGGCTGCCCGTCTCTGACCTTTTCAGCAGTGTGCTGGCCCGCATACAGACTCTGATGCTTCAGAAGGACATCGAGCAGCTGTCTGACCCCAACTTCATTCCGGACAGTTCCAATGCCGTGTATATCACGTTCCTTATCATCGGCATCATCGGGTATTTCACCATCCCGACCGTGGCGAACTGGATCGTGCAGGCCGGAGGAGGTGCCGGGAACTACGGAAAGAACGTGAACCAGACGGCTTCCAAGGCCGGGTCCATCGTGGGAGGCGCCACCGGTGCCGCCGTGGGCAACGTGACCGGAAGACTGTTCAAGTAATCAAGTAATGACAATCAAAAAAACTGAAAGACAATGGAATTCCAATCACTGAAAAATATCGAGACCAGCTTCCGGCATCTGCGCCTGTTCGGAATCGTCTATCTGGGCGTCTGCACCCTGCTTGTGGGCTATTCCGTGTGGAAGGCGTACAGCTTTGCCGAAGCCCAGCGCCAGAAAATCTATGTGCTGGACGAGGGAAAGTCGCTCATGCTCGCCCTCTCGCAGGACCTGGAGCAGAACCGCCCCGTAGAGGCAAGGGAGCATGTCAGACGCTTCCACGAGCTGTTCTTCACGCTGGCTCCCGATAAGAGTGCCATCGAGGGGAATGTGCAGCGTGCCATGTTCCTGAGCGACCGTTCCGCCTATTCCCATTACGGTGATCTGGCCGAACAGGGCTACTACAATAGAATCATTTCGGGCAATGTCAGCCAGCGTATCGAGATAGACAGCGTGAAGTGCGACTTCAACACCTATCCGTATGATGTCATGACATACGCACGCCTTTTCATCATCCGTGAGAAGAGCGTGACGGAACGCAGCCTTGTCACGCATGGCAGGCTGCGGAACTCCACCCGCAGTGACAACAATCCGCACGGGTTCATCCTGGAAGGGTTCCGCGTGCTGGAGAACAGGGATATCAGAATGTATGACAGATAAAAACAAGGTATGTATGAGAAAGATGTATGTAAAAATCAAGGATTTTATCGGGGGCAGGCTGCGCGGCCTTTGTGACAGGCTCACACCCCGTCAGAGGTCAATCGCCGTCATCGTGATGGCTTCCCTTTTCGCGCTGGTCAATTTCTACATGATTTTCCGGGCGGTTTATGACATCGGGCGGGAGGACTCCCGGCAGGACGTCATCAGGATTACTCCGCTTGAGGTTCCCGACTTTGTGCCGGCGGATACCCTTTCCGACGTGAAAATCCGTGAGATGGAAGAGTTTTTTAACCAGTTCAACAGGTAAGGTTATGAGTACGGATGCAGAAAAATTGAAACAGAAGCAGAAAATCAGGAAATATCTGGTTTTCACCGGTATGTTCCTCCTGTTCCTCGGGTGTATATGGCTGATTTTCGCCCCGTCCGAGAAAGACAGGCAGGAGGCGGAAAGGAAGACGGGCTTCAATGCCGAACTTCCCGACCCGAGGGGTACGGGTATCGAGGCGGACAAGATGGCTGCCTATGAGCAGGCGGACATGGTTCGCCGGCAGGAGGAGAAGAAGCGTACGCTGGCCGACTTCTCCGCCCTGACCGATGGACACAGACAGGATAATGTCCCGGAAACAGAACCGGCGCAGGACATTGCAAGTGAAAATGAAAGCCGTGCGTACCATTCAGGAGGAAACGGCAGGACGGGAGCCTTCGCCTCTTCAGCCTCGGCTTACAACGACATCAACGCCACTCTCGGCAGTTTTTACGAGAGTCCTGAGGAAGACCCGGAAAAGGAAGCCCTGAAAGCAGAGGTGGAACAGCTCAGACAGGCTGCCGCAGCGCAGACGGCCGGACCGAGCTACGAGGAACAGGTGGCTCTGCTGGAGAAGTCCTATGAACTTGCCGCCAAATATATGCCTTCGGGCGGCAGCACGGGAACAGCGGACAGTCAGGAGACGGAAAGTCCCTCAAGGGAGAGGAAGGCGAAAGCCGTTCCCGTCGGGCTGGTGTCCTCTCCGGTCGTGTCGTCCCTTCCTCAGCCTCTTACCGATTCGGTACAGTTCGCGAGACTGCTTTCCGGTGCTGATATCGGCTCCCATACGGCTGTGGGCAGTGCCGGGACACAGATGGCGAGGAATACCATACGGGCCTGCGTGCATGGCGACCAGACCATTATCAGCGGACAAAGCGTGCGTCTCAGGCTGCTGGAGGCCATGCGTGTGGGAAGATATGTGCTTCCCCGCAATACCCTGCTGACCGGTGAGGGACGTATCCAGGGCGAGCGGCTTGGCATTGAAATCCTGCAGGTCGAATATGACGGCAATGTCATTCCCGTGGAACTGACCGTGCTGGACAGTGACGGACAGGACGGGATATTCATTCCCGGTTCGACGGAGGCGAATGCGGTAAGGGAAGTGGCCGCCAACATGGGACAGAATCTCGGCACGACCATCTCCATCACCAACCAGTCGGCAGGCGACCAGCTTCTCTCCGAGCTTGGACGGGGGGCCATACAGGGCGTGTCGCAGTACATCTCCAAGAAGATGCGCGAGGAGAAGGTGCATCTCAAATCAGGCTACGAACTGATGCTTTATCAGAACAACAATCAATAACCCATTAAAACAGTAAAGACATGAAAAAGATTCTTTTGATGCTTGCCCTCGCAGGCGGCGTTGCAAGTGCACATGCACAGTCGGCTGATACCACGGCCGTAAATGATTTGACCCTGAAAGCGGATATCTATCCGCAGCAGGAGGACGGCGACCTCTATCACGGGCTGTCCAGAAAGCTCACCTTTGACCGGATGATTCCGCCTTACGGTCTGGAAGTGACGTATGACAAGACGACCCATATCATCTTTCCCTCGGCTGTCCGCTACGTGGATCTCGGTTCTCCGAATCTGATTGCGGGCAAGGCGGACGGTTCAGAGAATGTAATCAGGGTAAAGGCTACCAGAAAGAATTTCCGTGAGGAGACCAACATGTCGGTGATTACCGAAAGCGGAAGTTTCTACACCTTCAATGTGAAGTATGCCGACGAGCCTCTGCTGCTCAACATCGAGATGGCCGATTTTATTAATGATGGCAGCGAGGTGAACCGCCCGAACAATGCCCTTGACATCTACCTGAAGGAACTCGGCAGCGAGTCGCCCAAGCTGGTACACCTTATTTCCAAGGCCATCCACAAGGATAACAGACGCCACATCAAGCATATCGGAAGCAAGGCGTTCGGCATCCAGTACCTGCTGCGCGGACTCTATACCCACAACGGGCTGCTCTATTTCCATACCCAGGTGAAGAACACGTCGAACGTACCTTATGAGGTGGATTTCGTGACGTTCAAGATCGTGGACAAGAAGGTACTCAAGCGCACGGCCATCCAGGAGCAGGTGATATTTCCGTTGCGTGCCTACAACTATGCCACGGCTGTCGCCGGAAAGAAGGACGAGCGTACCGTCTTTGTCTTTGACAAGTTCACCATTCCCGCCGACAAGATGCTGGTGGTGGAGATGCACGAGAAGAGCGGAGGCCGTCACCAGACCTTCACCGTGGAGAGTGAGGACATCGTGAGAGCGAGGGTGATCAATGAACTTAAAGTGAAATGACCATGAAGAAGTATCTGTTTCTTTTTGCCGTATGCGTATCGCTTGCCCTGTCATCGGGGCAGGCATACGCCCAGCGTTACCTTCCCGGAATGAAGGGCGTGGAACTCAGGGGAGGCTTTGCCGGAAGCCTGCAATCTCCGGTTGACTGGTACACGGGGTTTGCCGTGTCGGGCTATACGAAAAGGGCCAACCATTGGGTGGCTGGCGTGGAATACCTGCTGAAGAACTACGGCTATCGCGGGACTTCCGTTCCACGGGCCCAGTTTACGGCCGAGGGCGGTTATTACCTGAAGTTCCTGTCCGACCCGGCGAAGATATTCTTCCTCTCTGTCGGCGGTTCCGCCCTGGTGGGATATGAGACGTTGAACTGGGGAGAGAAGGTTCTGTATGACGGTTCCATGCTTCTTGACAGGGATGCCTTTGTCTATGGCGGAGCCCTGACGCTGGAGCTGGAAAGCTATGTGACGGACCGTATCGTGCTGCTTGCCCATGTGCGCGAACGTGTGCTTTGGGGCAGTTCTCTGGGAAAATTCACGACACAGTTCGGGCTTGGAGTCCGTTTCATCTTCAATTAGACGCCTATGGATATAGAGATGATCAGAGGCATTCCCATTGAGGAATTCCTGTCCCGTCTGGGACAGGAGCCGGTCAGACGGCATGGCGACGAATGCTGGTATCTCTCCCCGTGCCGTGAGGAAAGGACACCTTCGTTCCATGTGAACACCCGTAAGGGCGTATGGCATGACTTCGGCACCGGGCATGGAGGCGACATCTTCACCCTTGCGGG
>NZ_NFJR01000033.1 GCF_002159975.1 Barnesiella sp. An22
TTCTAGGGCAATTGGAGGTATTCTTTTTATCTTTAGCTAAGATACAAATTTTATATTACATTGGCAATCAATTCGTTATAAAGTTTTATTCTTTTTACGACAGTCCCTAACTATGACAAACAAGGAGTTCACGTAGGCGGACATGACTCTGCCAAAAGCCCCCGGCTGATTTTTTTTGCATTTTTCTGCGAAAATCTGTAAATTTACGTGAGTTCGATATAAATTAAAAACATCGTGAGTTGTCCGTCTTTGACAAAACGTACGTCAATGGCGGGCTTCTTTTCAAAGAAGCAGTATGCAGCTATGGCAGAGAGCGAGTTGGCAATAAAGTTATTGAAGGAACGGTGTCTGGAGTGTTCAATCTGGGCGATGTTCTTTAACTCGTCATTGACTGTTTCAATCAAAGCACGTTTTCTCAGCAGGATTTTGTCCGCTATGCTCATCAGGGAGTTCTTCATGTTGTTCTTCACTTTGGTTATCAACTGTATGCCGTTAAGAAATAGGTTCTCGAACAAGGTTTGCCCGATATACCCCTTGTCCGCACACAGTTTGCCCTTGATGTTCTTCAGGAACTTTGTCTGTTTCAGCGGTTCACGGTCATCCACATTTCCCGGAGTAAACATGAAATTGAGAATTTCACCCTTATCGTTGATGATCAGGTGAAGCTTAAACCCGAAGAACCATCCCATGGAGCATTTTCCACGTTCGGCGAGACCCTTAAAAGTCTTGTGAATCAATATGCGTTGGTTTCGGCATACACGCAGCGGTGTGGAATCCACAAAGCTGATACCGGTACAAGTACCCAACAGGACTTCCTTGATGAAAATGGTCAGCTGCAGCAGGACTTCCTTTTCCAGTTCTACAAAACGGTTATAGGACACACGTCTGGGAAAGAGATGCGTCAGATGTTTGCATACATATTCTTTGTAGTAATGCTTGAAACATCTGAAGCCTCCCGAGTGGAACAGGACTAGGATGACCATGATTTCCGCATCACTCATCCGGTTCGGCTTATTCCGATGCTTATGATTCTTGTCTTCAACCATATATTTTTCCTGTGTTTTGGCAAATTCCTTGCAAAAATCATCCGCCATACAAAAAATCTCCGTAACTTTAGCCTCTGAGAACATAGTGGTAGTCGCTTAAATGTTATAATTGAGCACTATAAATTTAATGCTTTTATCGCTATGTTCCTAATTTTCAAACTGATAATTTCAATCTTTATATCGAACTCACGTTAAATTTGCAGTCTTTTGACCAATTATATGACAATGTTTATGTGTGGTAATGCGGCTTCCGCAATGCGTGCGTTTACAGCAGCCGCTGCTTTTCTTCTTTTCTTGCCGGCCTGCATGAAGACGGAGGAGCCTGTTTCCGTACAGGATGACGGATTCATTGAACTGGCATTCACCAAAAACGGTTTTGTTGATGATACGCAGGATATGCCATCAGTGAAGGCGGATGTGGATGAAGACGGGAGCGGAACTTTTACGGAAGGGGACAAGGTCGGGTTGTATATATACGGCAGTCCTTCCAGGCATGTCATTCTCACTCTTGAGAACGGCAGGTGGACTCCGGCGCTGAAGAAGAGCGACCTGGGATCCGGCACGGCCAGGCTTTCCGCATATTATCCTGTATCGGAGGCTGAAGGCATCGGGTCAAACGTGCACCGCCATAAGGTGCAGACCGACCAGAGCGGGGACGGCTACATGGAATCGGATCTTCTGTGGAGCCATCTCGACATTGATCTTGGCTCGCTTTCAGGCAATAGGATAGAATTCCCTTTCAGGCATGCCATGCACAGGCTTGTCATAAACATTACGGGCTCTGACGGTACATTGCCCGAAGACCTTTCAGTAAAGGTCCTCAATGAGACCGAGGGGTCGCTTTCAATCTATAGCGGAAGTCTGAATGATCCGTCCGGTGAAAAGGTGAGAATAGATGCCAGAAAAGCGGAAGGGAGTCAGGGCAAGTTTTCCGCAATACTTTTCCCGGGCAGTCTGGGCCCTTATTCCGACGGATGGGTGGAAATAACTGCGGGCGGCAAGACCTCGACCTTCAAGGCGCCGTCGGAAATCGGCGGCAGGGATTTTCTGGAGAGCGGAAAGGAGACTGTGCTGAACCTGAGTCTGAATCAGGGCGGCGTCGGCCCCGGGGAAGAGCCGGAGCCTGATCCCGACTATGCTGGGAAAATATGCTGGGTATATGGAGTCAAGACGCCGGAAACTCCTGACTACAATGAGGAGACCGTGAAAGTGCTGACAGATACGGATAAATTTTATCCGTGGAACTTCCCTTCAGGAGTATGGTTCAAGTTTGACAGCGATCCTGAAACAGCCTATCTGAACTGGCAGGAGGGCTTCCGCTGGTATGACTGCGACAAGGACAATCCGGACGAAAGCAACTCCCGTCCCGGCTATCATGACAGCAACATGTGCTGGGCGGCCGCTTCGGCATGCATGCTCCACTGGTGGATGAACATCAACAGCGACTATATTGCCGCGTATGACCGTAAATATGGAGATGTGTGCCCGAAATATCCGCGCCCTTCATCTGAATTTTCTGGCACTGAAAAAAGCGAGATATTCAATTTCTTCAGGGAGGCAAGCCGTAACCGCGGAGGGGATGCGAGGGACGGCATCAACTGGTTCATCAACCACACTCCCGGATTGGGTCTAAACGACACTTTCGACGACGATGCCTTCGGAGGCTATTTTACGGAGGTTTTCAAGGGAATGAAGATAGCCGACTCTTTCGGGGGCTTCAGCAAGGAAACGTTCAACGAGCTCATAAAAGACGCCCTTGAGAATGACCGCGGACTCGGATTCATACGCTCACACGGACTGACGCATGTCATGGCTCTCTATGGTGTCGAATTCGATGATGAAGGATATATCTCGGCCGTATATTATGTCGACAACAACGACTATTATAATTTTCAGGTCACAGGCAGCAGCACTCCGTTCCAGAGGCATCGCCTGATCCGCAAGAAGATCACCTATAATGAGGGCAGCGGATTCAAGATATTGATCGGGGAGGGTACATCGTATGCGATAGTCGGAGTGACTACGATGGATCTTATGCGTGACGTATGGCGGAACGCCTTTCCGGAAGTGCGCACAGACGACTGAAGCTGAAAAATGATGTCGGGCAGTGCCCGGCAGGATTGCAGACATTTTATTTGACATAGATATTATGATGATTATGAAGAGTTATAAATTTTTTCTATATGCTGCGGCGATTCTGCTGGCGGCCGTCTCATGCGACAGATCCGTCCTTCCCGGCGGGGACGGCGGCAGCGATGAAGTGACGGGAAAAATCGACATAAGGACTGCCGTAGGCCCCATTGTGAAGTCGCCTCAGCTCGGACAGGACGGCTCCGGAAATTTCGTAAGCGGAGACATGTTCCGGCTTACGGTTTCAGGAGAGGGCTTTGATGATATAAGCGAGATCTATACGGTGGGAGAAACGGAACTTTTCTGGTCGGATTTGGAGCTTCCGGATAATTCCGGTACGGTGTATTTTTCAGGATGTTATCCTGATCAGGATGCCGTTTCAGACGGCAGTTTCCGTTTTGACATGCCGGCAGACGGCGAGACGGATCTTCTGCTTGCCAAGGCTGTTCCGGTGGCGTACCAGGCGTCGGCGGTGGAGCTGAAATTCTCTCATGCTTTCCACAGGCTTGCCATAGAATATGTGTCTGACGGCACTTATTCCGATTCCGATCTTTCGCAGGTAGCCACATCCGTCAATGCGATGTCCTCATGCACGGTGGATCTGCGCAAGGGCGAAGTTGAATCAGGCTCTGCTGCCCGTCCGGCAAGATACATGGAAAAGAAGGGGAATTCCGTGTCATATATGCTGATTCCGCAGCAGAAAGACGATGTCACTGTAGAGGTCTCTTTCCAGGGTATGAAAAAGACGTTCACTCTTCCGGACACCACCGGGGACGGTCAGGCGCTCAGTCAGCTTGAAGGAGGCAAAATGCTGACGGTGCGGCTTGAGATTTCTTCGGACGGGATCAGAATGGACGGAGTGGAGATCATAGGATGGGAGTCCCAGGGAACTGTCAACGGAGGCATATCCTTCTGAATCACCTCCGTCATCAGGCATTGATTATGGACAGTCCCTAGGATAGCGCATCTCGCTCTCGTAACAGGTCGCATCCGTATACATCGTGTCCAGGTCCTTCATGTACGGTTCCCAGGCTCTTGCCAGTATCTCCTGCTGCTGTTGGATCTTCAGCCCGCGGGCCAGTTCCGAAAACACGTCGTCCAGAAGTTTGTAGTTCGTCAGAGGATGCATCGGGTCTATTCTCACATCGCAGAAGAGCTGATAGTGGACGTTTCCGTTAAGATGCTCCATCAACCTCGGGCTGCTCAGACCTGTGTACATCTTCAGGAACATCAGCGCAACCTTGCCCTCCGGGGTGAAGTATGTTTTTCGCCCTTTCTTCGCTCTCATGCTCTTGCTTATCAGTCCAAAGTTCTCTGCCATCTCACCAAGCGGCAGCCTCTTCCTGATTTTTCCCAGCTCGCTAGTCTCGAACGTCCGCC
>NZ_NFJR01000034.1 GCF_002159975.1 Barnesiella sp. An22
TCCAAATTTGGCTTTTCTAGGGCAATTGGAGGTATTCTTTTTATCTTTAGCTAAGATACAAATTTTATATTACATTGGCAATCAATTCGTTATAAAGTTTTATTCTTTTCACGACAGTCCCTAAATACGCAACCGAACTCTACTTTTTTATAATGAATTAAAAACATAATTCACTGTTTATCTTGTAATTAACATTTAATTCTACTACTTTATTCCTACTCTTGTTTTACAATCCTTTCTGCTCTAATTATATTTGCATAAACACATCACTTTAAACACTAACAAAAAACTAAAAACATGAAAAATCTTTTACTTATCTGTGTATTTTTTATTCTTTCATTTCTGCAAATATTAGCAGCAGAGAACAATCCTGTAGCAGATCCAAAAGCTATTGTCCGATCTGGGGATATGCGCTTTACAATTCTAACCCCTGAAATGATTCGTATAGAATGGAGTGACAAACAAATCTTTGAAGACCGTGCTTCATTTACTGTGATAAATCGTCGTTTACCTGTTCCAGAATATGAAACATGGGAAGACGAAGAATTCCTATACATCAAAACAGAAAAACTATTATTACAATATCGCTTAAACAGTTTTCCTGGCACATTCAATCCAGCCAGCTCTAAAAATTTAAAAATTACATTTGAGGTGGATGGACAGACTGTCGTCTGGTATCCTTGGAAAAAAGACCCATTAAACCTAAAGGGAACAATGCGCACGCTTGATGGTGCCGACGGAGAAAACAAACGTGCGGAGATGGAAGACGGACTTCTTTCCCGTTCGGGATGGTACGTAATTGATGAGACAGCTGAACGAGCAGATGGAGGCATCAGCCTAATGTTAGATAAGCGTGAAGATGGTGTTGACTGGGTATCTCAACGTCAGGATCCGCCTGCAATGGACTGGTATTTCATGGGATATGGACACAACTACAAAAAAGCTCTTTATGACTTCACTCGCATAGCCGGAAAAATTCCTATGCCACCAATGTATGCATTCGGTTACTGGTATTCAAAATATGAAGACTATAGTGCAGATGATTATAAGAATCTGACTTTAGAAATGGAAGAAAACGGCCTGCCGCAAGATGTCATGGTCATCGACATGGATTGGCACTACTCAGGAAGTGAACTTGACGGAGGAAAAGGTGGATGGACCGGATGGAGTTGGAACACACGTTTGATCCCAGATCCTAAAGGATTGTTAAACTGGCTACACGAAAAGAAACTTAAAGTCACATTGAACCTTCACCCAGCTTATGGAATAGCCCCTTATGAAGATAATTATCAGGCACTTTACAATGACCTTCAATCAAGAGGTATGGATTTGACTGCCGACAGCATCATCAATGAAGATGGTACTATTCGATGGAATTTGGAAAATGAAGATTTTTATAAAGCCTTTTTTAAAAACATAATCCGCCCACATGAAAATATAGGAGTTGACTTTTGGTGGCTTGACTGGCAACAATGGCTGCTTGCAGAAAACGAAGAAAAACTCAGTAACACATTTTGGTGCAATCATGTATTTTACAATGACATGAAAGCAAAAGGACAAGCCCGTCCGATAATTTTCCACCGTTGGGGAGGATTGGGCAGTCATCGTTATCAGATAGGTTTCTCAGGAGACTCCCACACATCATTCGAAACTCTAAAATTTGAAACATACTTCACATCTACAGCTTCCAACGTCGGTTACGGATACTGGAGTCATGATATAGGCGGACACCATCAAAACGGAGAAAACAATCCCGAGTTATTTTTACGCTGGATCCAATTTGGTGTTTTTTCCCCAATAATCCGTACACATAGTTCAAACAATCCGGACGTCGAACGCCGAATGTGGAAATATCCCAACTATCCATTAATGCGCGAAGCGGTAAAACTTAGATACGCAATGGTACCCTATATATATACACAAGCACGCGTTTCCTACGACACAGGTATTTCCCTCTGCCGTCCATTATATTATGAATGGCCAGAAAACAACGAAGCATATAAGCACGATGATGAATATATGTTTGGTAATGATATTTTAGCAGCTCCAATTGTAAAAGCTGCAGATGCAGACGGAACTATAAGTAAAACGATATGGTTACCAGAAGGTAAATGGTATGAAGTTTGTTCTGGTGAAATCTTAGAAGGTAACCAGTCTTATACCCGTACATTTACACAAAGTGACATACCTCACTATATTAAAGAAGGTGCCATCATTCCATATTTCCCCGAATTAATGGATTTGAAAAGCCGTCCTGACAAATTGATATTAAAATTCATCCCGGGTTCAAAAGGTGAATTACGCTATTACGAGGATGAAAATGATAATGACAATTATGAAAACGGAGCATTTACCTTTACACCTATTACCCAAGAAAAAAATGGGAATGAGGGTATATATACAATTCACCCTATCGAAGGATATTTCAACGGAATGCTTAATGAACGTAGCTACGATATTGAATTATTAGCCGTCAATAAGCCTGAGAATGTAGTTGTCAACGGCCTTACATATACTTATGCAAACGATGAAAAGCCTGGTACTTGGAAATATGACAGCGCAAAACGTACAGCCATAATTTACCTTCCTAAAATTGCATGTGATCAGGAAACAAAAATAGTTGTAACACACGGCATGAGTTCTATTAACGACATAAAGGAATCCAAACAAGCTGTCATTTCCTACTCAAGCGATAGCCGACAAATGCAAGTTTCTCTCGACAAAAATTGCAATAATATACACGTAAGTCTATTCGATGTTATGGGAAAAAACCTATTGTCAGACCATTTCAAAGACGCCCGAAATATCCTGCTTGATTTATCAACAATACCTTCAGACGGATTATGCATTGTTCAACTGACTTACGATAATCATATTCAAACACAAAAAATTATTCTTTAAGACTTTATAATTTTAATCAAAAACACATTTACTAACTATTAAAAATTAACGCTATGAAACGTATATCACTAATGCTTATCCTTGCCTTACTTTTCTTAAAAGTAGCGGCCCAAAATTACACCCAAGTCTATCTTATTGGAGGTGCAGCACCTAACGGATGGGATAATAATAAGGCAGAATACATGACACCGGTTTCCACAACTGAAGAAAACGCCATTTTCACTTGGACAGGTCCGTTGAAAGCAAGTGACTTCAAATTCATCAACACTTTGGGAACTTGGCAACCATCTTTTAATGCTCCAACAGAAAATGAGCCTATTGAACTCGGCAAATCTCATAACCTCGTATATAATGAAAGCGGCAATGACCATAAATTCATGTTATCAGAATCCGGGTTTTATACAGTTACCGTCGATTTGAAGAAACTTACCATGGTAGTTGAAAAGGCCAATGTCGAAATACCGGAAGAATTATGGATAACTGGAACAGCTATTCCAGAAGGAACTGTAAAATTATCAAAAATTTATGGAGTAGCCAATTTCGCTTACAACGGCGAACTACAGCAAGGAGAACTTAAAATAATGACAACCCCGACACCAGACGAAACAACAGAATATATCATTCCTTCTGAAGAAGCAATGGACATTACAGGCAAAACAACTCTGACAACAACAACAGACTCAAAACAACCTGGATGGAACGTCATGGTTGCAGATCCTGCTTATAAAATAAAAATAGACCTGGCTGCAAAAGAAGTAAATGCAGAAATATACAAATCACCGGAAATGTTGTATATCGTAGGAGGTGCAACCGAATGCGGCTGGAATGTTGACTCTGCCATCCCTTTTACAAAGGATACCAACAATCCAGACCAGTTTGTATTCACAGGTGAATTAAAAATACGTCCTGAAAATGTCGGAAGCAACGAATTCAAAATTCTTGGACAAAGAACTTGGGATCCATACAGTCTACACCCATATACTGAAAATGAAAAAATACTCGAATCAACAAGTTTCAGAATCGGCGGAAACGACACCAAATGGATTGTTGATAGTGACAAACAAGGCATTTACACTATTACAGTAAATACTTTCTATGAGACTATTTCAGCGCGCTTCGAACCGACCTCCAAAGTAGACATGCTTGAAACTGACAAGTATTTTCATTATAATGTATCAGGAAATGAGGTACACGTTTCCATGATTGACGGATATTCAGCTGACAACGTACAACTAATAAGCCTCGATGGAAAAATTGTATATTCTGCACAGAATAAAACAAATAGTTTTACAATAAGCAATAATAGTGCAACTGGAATATATATATTCAAAATCAGCTGCAATGGAAAAGTTTTTGCCCAACAAGTTGCATTACAATAAAATGCAAATAATCAAGGGAACAACAAACTTTGATGAATAAAACAGAGTCCGGCCCAATAATAGTTGGACCGGTCTCTTATTTAAAATAGGGACAGTCGTTTAATTCCGTCATTATGAGTCAATCGGCAGACTGTCCCGGTAATTTTTCCGATCGAACTCATCTTTTTATATTTTCGGCTCCGTTTCGGAGCCCC
>NZ_NFJR01000035.1 GCF_002159975.1 Barnesiella sp. An22
AGGAACGTGCCCAGATTCTCTCCATCAACATGGCCAACAGCCCGTCCCGCAAGTACAAGGAAGTGTGGATAGGTCTCGGCGGAACGCAGTCGGCGGTCTATGCCACCGAGGTCTCGCCAGAAGAGTACTACACCTACACGACCGAGGAGACGGAAAAACTGGAACTGATGCGACTTACCCGGAAGCTAGGTGGTAATATCGAGCTGGCAATCAAGCAGCTGGCCGAAAGCAAGAGGAACTAGTAAAATCATTTATCAACCATTAAACGATTAACTACATGAAGAAAAGAATTTTGACAGCCCTATGCTGTATCTGCCTCCTTTCGGCAGGCAAAGCCCACGCCCAATGGGTAGTGACCGACCCCGGAAATCTGGCCCAGGGTATCATCAACGCCGCCAAGAACATCGTCCACACCTCATCGACGGCCAGCAACATGCTCAACAATTTTCAGGAGACAGTCAAGATTTACCAGCAGGGCAAAGAGTATTACGACGGGCTGAGGAAAGTGAAGAATCTGGTACGTGATGCCCGAAAGGTGCAGCAGACCATTCTGATGGTCGGCGACATCACGGAAATCTATGTGACCAGCTATGAACGTATGCTCAGTGACCCCTACTTCACCCCCGAAGAACTGAGTGCCATCTCCATCGGCTACACGAAGCTGCTGGAGGAGAGTGCCAATCTGCTGACCGACCTGAAGACGGTGGTCAATGAGAACGGGCTTTCGATGAACGACAAGGAACGTATGGATATCATCGACCGTTGCTATACCGACATGCTGCAATACCGCAGCCTGGTGCAGTACTATACCAACAAGAACATCGGCGTGTCGTACCTGCGAGCCAAGAAGCAGAATGACCTTGACCGCGTGATGGCCCTGTACGGTTCACCCAATGAACGCTACTGGTAATTTCAAGGAGAATTGCTTATGGTATTGTTGACTGTGAATTTTGACAATCTGCACCAGATTCTGCAAAGTCTGTACACGGACATGATGCCGCTCTGTTCGCAGATGACCGGCGTGGCCAAGGGCCTTGCCGGATTGGGAGCCCTCTTTTATGTGGCGTACCGTGTCTGGCAGTCGCTGGCCAGGGCCGAACCCATTGACGTGTTCCCCCTGCTGCGCCCGTTTGCTCTGGGTATCTGCATCATGTTTTTCCCGACCATCGTACTGGGTACGCTCAACAGCATCCTGTCACCCGTCGTGACCGGAACGCACAGGATTCTGGAGACGCAGACCTTCGACATGAACGAGTATCGGGAGCAGAAGGACAAGCTGGAGATTGAGGCGATGCGGAGGAATCCCGAGACGGCCTACCTGGTGGACAAGGAGGCTTTTGACAACAAACTGGACGAGTTGGGAGCCCTGGACGCTATCGA
Source organism: Barnesiella sp. An22 (assembly GCF_002159975.1). GTDB lineage: Bacteria > Bacteroidota > Bacteroidia > Bacteroidales > Barnesiellaceae > Barnesiella > Barnesiella merdigallinarum. Next base: position 1,381 of record NZ_NFJR01000035.1, read on the forward strand.
GGCGTGCGGCATGTACGTGGACCGCGCCATGTATAACATGAAGAAGGCGGTGCAGAACTTTTTCCGCGAGCTGCTGGAACTGATGTTCAATGCCGCCGCACTGGTAGTGGACACGCTCAGGACCTTCTTCCTGATTGTCCTTTCCATCTTCGGCCCCATCTCCTTTGCCATCGCGTGCTGGGACGGCTTCCAGGCTTCGCTCAGCCAGTGGTTTGTCCGCTATATCAGCATCTATCTGTGGCTGCCCGTCTCTGACCTTTTCAGCAGTGTGCTAGCCCGCATACAGACTCTGATGCTTCAGAAGGACATCGAGCAACTGGCCGACCCCAACTTCATTCCGGACAGTTCCAATGCCGTGTACATCACGTTCCTTATCATCGGCATCATCGGGTATTTCACCATCCCGACCGTGGCGAACTGGATCGTACAGGCCGGAGGAGGTGCCGGAAACTACGGAAAGAACGTGAACCAGACGGCTTCCAAGGCCGGATCCATCGTGGGAGGCGCCACCGGTGCCGCCGTGGGCAACGTGACCGGAAGACTGTTCAAGTAATCAAGTAATGACAATCAAAAAAACTAAAAGACAATGGAATTCAAATCACTGAAAAATATCGAGACCAGCTTCCGGCATCTGCGCCTGTTCGGAATCGTCTATCTGGGCGTCTGCACCCTGCTTGTGGGCTATTCCGTGTGGAAGGCGTACAGCTTTGCCGAAGCCCAGCGCCAGAAAATCTATGTGCTGGACGAGGGAAAGTCGCTCATGCTCGCCCTCTCGCAGGACCTGGAGCAGAACCGTCCCGTAGAGGCAAGGGAGCATGTCAGACGCTTCCACGAGTTGTTCTTCACGCTGGCCCCTGACAAGAGTGCCATCGAGGGGAATGTACAGCGTGCCATGTTCCTGAGTGACCGTTCCGCCTATTCCCATTACGGTGATCTGGCCGAACAGGGTTACTACAATAGAATCATTTCGGGCAATGTCAGCCAGCGTATCGAGATAGACAGCGTGAAGTGTGACTTCAACACCTATCCGTATGATGTCATGACATACGCACGCCTTTTCATCATTCGTGAGAAGAGCGTGACGGAACGCAACCTTGTCACGCATGGCAGGCTGCGGAACTCCACCCGCAGTGACAACAATCCGCACGGGTTCATCCTGGAAGGGTTCCGCGTGCTGGAGAACAGGGATATCAGAATGTATGACAGATAAAAACAAGGAATGTATGAGAAAGATGTATGTAAAAATCAAGGATTTTATCGGGGGCAGGCTGCGCGGCCTTTGTGACAGGCTCACACCCCGTCAGAGGGCAATCTCCGTCATTGTAATGGCTTCCCTTTTCGCGCTGGTCAATTTCTACATGATTTTCCGGGCGGTTTATGACATCGGGCGGGAGGACGCCCGGCAAGACATCATCAGGATTACTCCGCTTGAGGTTCCCGACTTTGCGCCGGCAGACACCCTTTCCGACGTGAAAATCCGTGAGATGGAAGAGTTTTTTAACCAGTTCAACAGGTAAGGTTATGAGTACGGATGCAGAAAAATTGAACCAGAAGCAGAAAATCAGGAAATATCTGGTTTTCACCGGCATGTTCCTGCTGTTCCTCGGGTGTATGTGGCTGATTTTCGCCCCGACCGAGAAAGACAGGCAGGAGGCGGAAAAGAAAATGGGCTTCAATGCCGAACTTCCCGACCCGAGGGGTGCGGGTATCGAGGCGGACAAGATGGCTGCCTATGAGCAGGCGGACATGGTTCGCCGACAGGAGGAGAAGAAGCGTACGCTGGCCGACTTCTCCGCCCTGGCCGATGGACACAGACAGGAGAATGTCCCGGAAACAGAAACGGCACAGGAAATTGGAAGTGAAAATGAAAGCCGTGCGTACCGTTCCGTAGGAAACGGCAGGACGGGTGCCTTCGCCTCTTCCGCCTCGGCCTACAACGACATCAACGCCACGCTTGGCAGCTTTTACGAGAGTCCGGAGGAAGACCCGGAGAAGGAGGCGCTGAAAGCAGAGGTGGAACAGCTCCGCCAGGCTGCCGCAACGCAGACGGCCGGACCGAGCTACGAGGAGCAGGTGGCCCTGCTGGAGAAGTCCTATGAGCTTGCCGCCAAATATATGCCTTCGGGCGGCAGCACGGGAACAGCGGACAGTCAGGAGACGGAAAGTCCCTCAAGGGAGAGGAAGGCGAAAGCCGTTCCCGTCGGGCTGG
>NZ_NFJR01000036.1 GCF_002159975.1 Barnesiella sp. An22
TCGATTGTATTTTCAGTATCTTCACTCCTTCCCCAAAAGGGTAAAAGCAAAAACAGAATCGGGAATATTAAAATCGCCTTTTTCATAATGAATTACTTTAAGGTTACACTATCCCTATCACCAGCACCCCAGCCCGGTTATCTCCATCTTTCCACGAGAGTATTTGAAATAGAAATCTCCCCAATCATGTTTTATAATGGGGACATATTGTTGATAAGTGAATTTTCTTTTTTTCCCCGTTCGTTCATATAGATATGGAGGAAGGTCCCCATGCCACACAAAAAGGAAATCGTTGTATTCGAAATATCCCGTCCCCTCCCTGGCTCTTGGAGAGGCAGATATCGAGAATATGAGATAATAGCTTCCATCGTCTTGCTTTTTCGATTTAACATTAAATACATCGGCACCTTCGTAGTCCAAGCAAGCGCAACCCGAATTGAAAATCTTGGAGTCTATCTCTTGTAAAAAGACCGAGTCTTTTATATTCATTTCGGGCATATAGACCGTGATTTTTTTCACTATCTCTTCATAGGTCAGCAATTGGGCCTGTATGGTTGGTACACCTATCAGTGACAGCAACACATAAATCATACACTTTTTCATAGCCGTTAAACAGAATTTTGTTAGTCCTCATCATAGAATGAACGCTGCATATCCAAATCGGGGCAATCCATTCCCATAGATTGTATCGAGCCCTCGACGTAACCCAAATACACGGAGATAACCGAATCGCCATTCTCTCCTTTCCAATAGGAGAACTCCCGTTTCCTGTCTGATACCTCGCATAGCGAATCGGGAATAACTCCATACCAAACGAAAGAAAAATTTTTATATTCAAAATATCCGGTTATTGTACCTCCGCGAAATTCAAATTCGGGATATAAATCAAATCTCAGCCGGGACTCTTCCGAATCAATGTAATATACCTCAAAATTACCTTTATCCAACTTATGCAAGTTGAAACAAATCGAATTAAAAACAAGTGAGTCTATACGTTGAAAGAACAGAGAGTCTTTAAAGACAAGCTCCGGCACCTGCAGGTACCCTCTTTCTCTCTTTGACTCGTCATTAGATGCCTGCCCCCATAACGGTGCCGATAAGAGGGTGAAGATTACACCCGTCAAAATTGCATACTTGGATTTCATAGCATTGGATTTAATATGTAATATACTTGGGATCAACCGGATTATCTTTAGTTCCTACAAAATATATTTTGTAGGTCGGAATATGTAAATAATGCTGTCGCATTTCCGTCACCTCTTATTTTATATTGCATCATCACTTTCCCAATTAATCGAACCAACGGTTCAACATTCTCTTCAAATTATCTGACATATAGTATCTGTTATTTCCCATATCCACAAATCTTTCGTCATACCAAATTATTGAAAGGTTACCCTGCGAGTAAATCTCAATTTTTCCCCTTACATCAAGGGGATCTATATCCAATTCTACGGTATTCCCTTGTTTTGTTGTTACGGTCTTTTTCATACAATCATACGGCCTTATTCTTATCAGAGAATCGGGAAGAGCATTTAATTGCAGTAGATTCTGACAGAGTTGTTGGATTTCTGAATAGGATAATTTTTTAAGGAAATAGGGATAAGAACCTTTCCCTTTCTCAAAATGACTGTCAAACAATCGCCTTGGGGTGTCAACTGCCGTATAAACATCAAAAGAGAAATGTTTAATCTTTATACTGTCGGCCTTTTCGCATATTATTTGAGAAAAGGCAAGTAACGGACAAAATAGAAAAAGCAAGGCTATATATCTTTTCATAATGGATCATTTTAAGGTTACACTATTCTATTTGGAGTCTTGATATGACGATTTCTTTATGCAAGAGATTGATAAAAACAGCCCGTATATAGCATAAAAAAGAAGAACTTTAGCATATAATATCACCTCTAAGAAAAAGTCTTTTTGACAAATAGGAATTGAATTATTACTGCCGTTGGGTAAGGAATTTTCGAAATAATACTTTATATTAACTTCCTGGCTGATAATAAATAAAACACTATAAACAATTACTATCAAAGAAAACAGTATAAATACGTACTGTAATATCTTATTCAATTTCTTATTATTCATAAGTATTAGCACAGGTTTAATACATACCGAAATTCAACATCCTGTTTTCATGCGTCAAGGTATGAATTTCCCTCCACATATCCAAGCGAATAGAGATGAAAATGCAACAGCGTGTCACCCCGCACAACGATGCGGGGTCCAGTTGTGAGTCGCTTGTGGGAAACATAGGGACGTACAACCCGTGCGTTCTAAAAAGAGGCACGAGCAAGAAAACGACCCAGATGTGAAATCACTGCCAGGGTATTTCTGGATTCCGCATCACGGTGCGGAATGACTCTCCCCGTCACCCCGCACTCAATGCGGGGTCCAGGAGCATGAGGAGAGATTGTTTTCATCTCTCTTGCATACTTTTAATAGTTTCCTTTTCCGTGTTGAAAATCATCTCCTCCCAAGTTTTATTCCAGGAGGCAAAATACTTGAAACGCTGTACGACTACCGCCTCGATTACCGTTGCCTGATTCAATAAACGAGGCCGTGTTTCCCCACTACCGGTTCTCGTTCGAATGTAGTATCGTTCAACTCTTCAAGACCATCAATCATAGGTTCCCATACT
>NZ_NFJR01000037.1 GCF_002159975.1 Barnesiella sp. An22
CAGGTAGGCGGCAAGATTCTCTACCGGGCTTCCGACATAGAAAAGACACTGATGAAAGGCTACAAGGAGGCGTACAGATACAAAAGGAGTTAATATCCCAAACGTTCCCGCAAAGGACACGCGAGGATTTTGATTTTTCTGGAGGGAGCGCAGTTTACCGCCTGCCCATTTTATTTGTATCTCTAAAAAACAGCCTTCCTAAATGATAAAATAACAGCATATCGAATTGGAGTCTATTTGAACCAATCTATATGCTGTTTTATCTTTTTTCTTTTTCTTCTGACTTTTCCGTCAGTCGCTTGTTTCCGCTGCCGTCGGCGTCCATAGTACAGACGTGAAAGGGAAAAGGTTTTCGGGCAGAATACGCTCTGAAAGAGGAAGATTCTGCCCGAAACGGCACAGCCGCCTGACCTTTTCGCTTTCATATAGAGTCTGTACTAACTTCTATGGACGGCAGAGGGAACGGGCGGCTGATATAAATTTTAGGTTATCAACTATGTAGAATCTAATTATATGCATATCTTTGCATATGTATAATTCTAAATGATAATTAATATGAATTTTGATTTTTCATTAAAGCCGCAAAAAGATGTAGTTAAAGATATGATTTTTGATGATGATTCTGATCAAGATTCAAAAATACCATATGAGGTGCCACAAGAAGTTCGTAAATTAACGACTCAAGCTTATGATAAAAGTGTTGCTGATGTTGTACGAATGATAGAAGATAAAGATATCCGGTTAGATCCGGATTATCAAAGAAATTATGTATGGGATAATAAAAAATCATCTCTTTTAATTGAGTCTATTATATTAAATGTACCAATACCTGTAATCTATGTATCTCAAGAACAAGATGACACATGGTCTGTGATAGATGGATTACAACGACTATATTCATTAAAACGCTTTTTTGAAGGGAAATTCAAATTAAGCGGTCTGGAAATTCTTTCAGAATTAAACAAACACGATATCAATTCATTAAATCCTAAGGCCTTAAGACTTTTGAAAAATGGATTATTACGTGTAATTATGATAACTCATGATTCCAATGAAGAAATCAAATATGATGTTTTTATGAGGTTAAATACGGGTTCTGTTCATTTGAACGAACAAGAACTTCGCAACTGTCTGTACAGAGGTAATCTGAATAGATTATTGAAGGAGCTCACAAATAATGTACAGTGGCAGACATTATTAGGTCTTAAAGCCCCTCATAAACGTATGGCGGATAGAGAATTAATATTAAGATTCCTTGCTATATATCATGGATGGAATATTGAAGATAAACAACTTGTTGGATATAAAGGGAGAATGAAGGTTTTCTTAAATGAATTTATGAGTAAGAATCATAATACTAATACTCAAAATCTTGAAAATTGGAAACTGCTTTTCAATGAAACAGTTGAAAAAATTATTTCTGTCTATGGTGAGGATGCTTTTAGGAGAATCAACAGAGAAGGAAGTAAAGAAAATTCCATAAATAGGGCAATTATAGACATTCTTATGCTTTCTTCTACACAGCATTCAAAAGGTGATCTACTACGATATAAAGAGCAACTAAATAGTCGCTTTTTAGACTTAATATTAAAAGATGATATCTTTAATAATAGCCTTAAGATAGGTACGTCTGATTCTAAAGTTATAACATATCGTTTAACACAATGGTGTTCGGAAGTTAATAATATTGTTTTTTCCAGATTAGAATAGCATGGAAAGCATAGATAATATTAGAATAAGTTTAAGTGAAATAGATGTTTTGTTGGATTATGCTAGCCAAAATATAGGAACGATTTCCAAATATCAATTATTCAATAAGGTTTCAATAGTATTATTATCAACTAAACTTGAAGTTTTTATTGAAGAATTTCTTGAAGAGCACACGTTAAGGGCACTGAAAGGGCATACTAATAAAACGATTCCTAATCAATTAAAAGACAGGTATTTTGATCGGGCCGTTGATTTAATTTCAAAAGAAAGATCTCGTAACAAAAAAAATACTCTATTAACTTCTTTACTTACATTATACGGTAATAATGAACAAAGTATTGATGGGATTAAAAATATTTCTCCTTCTACGAAATTCAACTATGGGAAGCACGGGCAGACTGAAATTGAAGAGTTATTTAAAAGACATGGGTTAGAATCTTTTATTATAAATGAAGAAACTCAAAAATGTCTTAGACTTATGAACTCTTTAATAGCAATTAGGAATAATGTAATCCATCAAGATGCTACTCCAAGTTTAACGCATTTGACCGTAGATGAACATCAAAAAAATATACAAAAATTCATCCAACTTATAGAAAATGACATAAATAGCAATAAAAGCGTATATTATAATGAATAGTTAAAAAGTTCAATCAGCTCTTTTGTGTATGAAAGTATAACGAGGTTTAATAAAAAGGATTCGGACTGAACCTCACTCTTTTAAAGTAGGGACAGTCGTTTAATTCCGTCATTATGAGTCAATCGGCAGACTGTCCCGGTAATTTTTCCGATCGAACTCATCTTTTTATATTTTCGGCTCCGTTTCGGAGCCCCT
>NZ_NFJR01000038.1 GCF_002159975.1 Barnesiella sp. An22
AGGAACGTGCCCAGATTCTCTCCATCAACATGGCCAACAGCCCGTCCCGCAAGTACAAGGAAGTGTGGATAGGTCTCGGCGGAACGCAGTCGGCGGTCTATGCCACCGAAGTCTCGCCCGAAGAATACTACACCTATACGACCGAGGAGACGGAAAAGCTGGAACTGATGCGGCTTACCCGGAAGTTGGGTGGCAATATCGAGCTGGCAATCAAGCAGCTGGCCGAGAGTAAACGTAACAGTAAGTAACATTCAAAAATCAAGAAAGACATGAAATTTACCGAATGGATAAGACATCGGATTGTCGGTCGCCTCCGGGAACCGGACTACCGGGAATTGCAGGAGATTGCTCAAAAAGCCAAACTTCTTGCCGGTGTGTACAATCACGGGGAACTTGCAAAGCTTATCCGGGAGTACAGTCATTCGGAAAAAGCTATTGAACAGATTGCCCTGCTGATAGCGAAATCCGAACCCTTCGATTCTCCCATATCAACGATGAAAAAGGAATCCGTAAATATGATGGATGTATTGACGGATACTCCATTTATGGCGAAACACGGCTTTCAACTGACGGATATCCCACCATCGGAAGCCACATCAGTGCATGGCTTGTTCGCAATGTACACCGTTATGCGTGATTGGGGATGTACGAAATATCCGATGAATAGAATTGAACGCCCGCCACATAGTGAAGTAATATCCGCAATAGGAATATTGGACTTCCAGAGAAAGAGCCGGGATGTATCTGAACTGTGCGAACTCGCCTCATACAGCATGCTTCCATCGACCTACGTCAAGCTGCGCTATGGCATTGAGGACAAATGCAGTACCTATGAATGGCTCGAAAGCTATCTGATGGACAGGGATGACTGCTGCATTGAGCCTGATGTCAGGATGAACATTCCCCGTATAGAAGCCGAGATGTGTGCGGCGGCTGAAAAGGCGGTCGAGAATATCCCCGGAGTCCGTCTGCCGGACTTCTATCTTGAGAGACTTGACCGGGAGCTTGACAAATTGGGGCGTATCGCCGTGTCACCGGATGCTTCAAACGACCTTATCAATGTGCAACCGGATTTTCTGATCAAATACGGTATTGACAAGACCGCAGCCCCGGAAGAACAATCCCGTCAGGCACAGAAAGCCTACAAAGAACTGGATGACAGATTAGTCCGGGTTACCAGCCGCAGACCGTATGCTGACGAATTCTTCGCCTCCCTCAGACACGGGAAAGAAAAAGTGGCAGAGGCAGACCGTCCGAGACCGGTACACAAGCCTATCCTCCGTAACCCGCCGTCCAAAGGGCGAAAGATGGGGCTTTGAACTTACGGAAAAAAAGATTTATCAACCATTAAAGATTAACGACATGAAAAAAAGAATTATGACAGCCTTATGCTGTATCTGCCTTCTTTCGGCAGGCAAGGCACACGCCCAATGGGTAGTGACCGACCCCGGGAATCTGGCCCAGGGCATCATCAACGCCGCCAAGAATATTGTCCACACGTCCTCGACGGCCAGCAATATGGTCAAAAATTTTCAGGAGACGGTAAAGATTTACCAGCAGGGCAAGGAGTATTATGACGGCCTTAGGAAGGTCAAGAATCTGGTACGCGATGCCCGCAAGGTGCAGCAGACCATCCTGATGGTCGGTGACATCACGGAAATCTATGTGACCAGTTATGAGCGTATGCTCAGTGACCCTTATTTCACCCCTGAGGAACTGAGTGCCATCGCCCTCGGCTACACGAAGCTGCTGGAGGAGAGTGCCAATCTGCTGACAGACCTGAAGACGGTGGTCAATGAGAACGGCCTTTCGATGAACGACAAGGAGCGTATGGACATCATCGACCGCTGCTATACCGACATGCTGCAATACCGCAGTCTGGTGCAGTACTATACCAACAAGAACATCGGCGTGTCGTACCTGCGAGCCAAGAAACAGAATGACCTTGACCGCGTGATGGCCCTGTACGGTTCACCCAACGAACGCTACTGGTAATTTCAAGGAGGATTGCTTATGGTATTGTTGGCTGTGAATTTTGACAATCTGCACCAGATTCTGCAAAGTCTGTACACGGACATGATGCCGCTCTGTTCGCAGATGACCGGCGTGGCCAAGGGCCTTGCCGGATTGGGAGC